>NZ_JACJSD010000065.1 GCF_014697615.1 Nostoc sp. FACHB-280
TCCAGTTTTAAGGCTTTTTGTAGTTTCTCTATTTGCTGAGAAGTTAAATGATTTTTTGCTGGCATTATTCCTTTTTTTTACTTAATTCAGCTTTCTATTATACACAATTTAAATGCTGAACAGCTTAGTAACTAGACTATTAGGAGCAACACTTCCTAATTCAATATTTCCCGACTTCGCTGTTATATTTCCTCCATCTAAGAATAAATTACCGCCTACTAGTGCTAATGTTTTACCTGACTGCACCTGTAAGCCAACAGGTTGCTCAATCACATTCATTGCTTCATTGGGACTTGCTTGAGATAAATTGCGGATAGGAGCTGCGATCGCTGTAAATTGTAAACCAATGGGAATACTGACAGATAATAGAGATGGAACTTGTGTATCTGTGGCACTAAATGTCTTACCATCAGCAAAGTTAATCCTATTAGCTGTACTTGCCAGAAAAGAACCGCCAATATTTAATGTAGCTTGAGGCCCAAACACAATTCCGTTGGGGTTAATCAAAAACAAGTTAGCTGTACCTCCAGCGTGGAGAGTACCATTAATTTCAGAAACAGAATTACCTGTTACGCGGCTGATAATGTTTTGAATACCAGCAGTATTTTGAAAACTAGCTGTAGTATTAGCAGGAACAGAAAAATTCAAAAAACTATGGAAGAGGTTATCACCGAGGCGAGTACCCCCTGTAATTATTGTAGTATTGTTCTGTGTTGTGACTTGAGAATTGGTGGGCAATGTCCCATCCTGCATGATTTGGGCAGAAGTTGAGTTAGCAGAAAAAGCCATAACACTACCTATTGCACTGCCTAAAATTCTTGACCACCAATGAAGATTGCTCATATCTCCACACAACTCACTGAACAATTGTGATTGTACTTTCAAAATGCAATCACCTGTTGAATAATTGACAAAATTCGCTTGTTATGATTCTTATAAACGTTTATTTTTAATACTATTCTGAAACTTTATTTTTAGAGAAAAGAGTTTTATAAAAGAGTACTAAATTTATAAAAAAAAAGCGGTGTTATCCTTATTAAGGATAGCACCGCTTTTTTGATTGAGAAAATTTTTATTTTGTTTTCGTAACTTACTAGTAATAGTAAAAGAAAGATTACCCCATTCTAATATTTACTACAGAAAAATGTTTCCCAATCTGCTTTTTTGCCTTGTATGAGCAAGATGCAGTGTATTTTTAAGGAAAACCACAGTCATACCATTGTCCATTCTGGTAATAACACTGTAATTTAACCTTGGGCGGGGTAATACTGGGCAAAATTCCTTGATTTTCTTGGCTAGATTTAACTTGACTTAGGTCGATTAAGAACTGTAATTGAAAGGATTTTAAATCTGAAAGACCATATTTTTCTAATAATTCAACTAGTTTATCATGATTTAGACTACTGTATATTTCTTTGGACAACTCAGCGTGTAACTCTGGTAATATTTGCGAATCAAGAACTGTTGGTTCTGTTTCTTGGGATTGCATAGATTTAGGTTGACCTTTTAATTTAGTAGACAAATGAATTTAGCTGTTTAGCATTGCTGAGTTAAAAGTCACGAGCTTGAGGCGTGAACTTTTCTCTCTATTTATAAATTCAAAGTGACACCGAAGAATTACGCATTGCTTAACAAAATTTCATATTTTCCTCTATAAAATTACGCAAAAAGAAGACACAAAGCCAGCCAGTAGGGTGGGCAATGCTAACGATGTAAAAATGAGAATTTAAGCAATTTTTTTGCATTGCCCACCCTATGGTTGAGAATTGTGCAGGATATGAATCAAGCTTGGCGATATGCTCCTGGTTGCCCATCTTGGACAACGAAGGAAGCTAGGGTGCTGATAGAAGCATTGGGGTCAACGATGCTAGAAACTGCTCGATAATCACTTTGCCACTGTTTAGGAGTAACTTGGCAACGGACGTAACCCCGGAATGCACCATCGAAAAACTTGGTGTGGGGATTACTTCTCAAGGCGGCTTGGACTGGTGCAATGAATGAGGTGGGGAAGTCTGAGGTGATGGAAGTACCGACGAACTCAGTCGCTACAGTTGGAGAGGCAGGATTATTAAAATCAAGTTTGATGTCGTGTACCCAACTGGAATGGATATCGCCTGTAATGACTACAGGGTTAGTAGGTCGGCGATAGTTGAGATAATTCACAATTCGCTGACGTGCAGCTACATAACCATCCCATTGATCTAGATTGAATACTCCGATTTCTGGGCGAGGGTCAAAATCAAATTGAGCAAACATTGTCTGTTGAGCAATAATATTCCAACGGGCGCGGGATTGGTCTAAGCCGTTGAATAGCCAGCGTTCTTGTAGTGAGCCTGTCATTGTGGCATTTTCATCAAAGGCTTGTACGCACCGGGGCTTGAGTCCATCATTACAAGGTTGGTCTGTGCGGTATTGACGAGTATCTAAAACGTGGAACTGAGCTAAATTGCCATAATTCAACCGCCGATAAAGCTGGAGGTTTGCACCATTAGGAAATGAAGACAGACGCAATGGCATGTGTTCGTAGTAGGCTTTGTAGGCATTGGCGCGACGTTGGGCAAAGACTTCTGGATTAACGTTATCTTCGGAAATTAAGTTGGCGTAGTTATTTTCTACTTCGTGGTCATCCCAGGTGACTATCCAAGGAAATGCTGCATGAACCGCTTGCAAATTTGGGTCTGTTTTATAAAGTGCGTGACGGTTACGGTAGTCTGTCAGAGTCATAATTTCTGGGCTATTATGCTGACGCGGCCCGCCTGTTTCTGGCCCGTATTCGTAAATGTAATCACCCAGATGTACAACTAACTCAATATCTTCTGCTGCTAGATGGCGGTAGGCGGTGTAAAAGCCATTTTGCCAATCTTGGCAAGAAACAAAAGCGTAGTTTAGTTGTTTGATCAAACTATGAAATGCTGGTGCTGTGCGAGTCCGTCCGATGGGGCTAAGTTCATTACTGACGCGGAACTGATACCAATACCAACGGTTAGGTTCTAAGCCTTGAACATCAACGTGTACTGAGTGGGCTAAATCTGCGATCGCTAAAGTTCTACCACGTCGGACAACTTTTCGCATATTCTCATCTAGGGCGACTTCCCAATGTACCACCACGTTTCTTAGTGGCATTCCACCACCATTTAAGGGGTCTGGTGCTAACCTTGTCCATAACACCACACTATCTGGTAAAGGGTCGCCAGATGCTACACCCAAGGTAAAGGGATAGCTAGAAAATCTGGATGTTGCTAATGCTGGTTGCCATTGGCTGGTTAATGCTAAACCTGTAAAAAATCCCGCACCCAGCAAAACACTCCGCCGTCTATAACGATTTGATAAGAGGCGATCGCAATTGATAAAATCCATATCCACCCTTAATGAATTTGCCGTATAAATGCGATGAACTTATCAACCGACAATCAAGCACAGATTAAGAAAAAATTAAAAGTATGAAGTGTGAAGTCTGAAACTTTCATAGCATTCCCAAATCATTAGTGAACCCAAAGATCCCCGACTTCTTGAAGAAGTCGGGGATCTGAGCCTCTCGATTCTCATCAATCAAATAAGATTGCTATAGATTAATGCTCAACCAAAAGGAAGCACCTTTATTAGATGCGCTCAAAGCTTGTACAATCAAGCCTCACTCGCCGTTTTACACTCCTGGACATAAGCGGGGTCAAGGAATATCGCCAGTATTGGCTGATTTACTGGGTGAAAAGTTATTTCGGGCAGATTTAACTGAATTGGCTGAGTTAGATAGTTTGTTTTCTCCCCAAGGTGTAATTCAAGCCGCCCAAGCATTAGCAGCACAGGCGTTTGGTGCTTCACAAACATGGTTTCTTGTCAATGGTTCTACCTGTGGCATTGAGGCGGCAATTCTGGCTACTTGTGGTATTGGCGATAAAATTATTTTGCCCCGCAATGTGCATTCTTCAGCGATCGCGGGTTTAATTCTTTCTGGGGCGATGCCAATTTTTATCAATCCCGAATATGACCCAGTTTTTGATATTGCCCACAGTATCACGCCCGAAGCTGTCGCAACTGCCCTAAAACAGCATCCCGATGCCAAAGCGGTGTTGACAGTGTATCCCACATATTATGGTGTTTGTGGAGATTTGGGTGCGATCGCCAACATCACCCATCAATATAATATGCCTTTGTTGGTCGATGAAGCCCACGGCGCACATTTCGCTTTTCATGATGAATTACCTACTCCAGCTTTAGCCGCAGGTGCAGATTTAACTGTCCAGTCAATTCATAAAGTCCTCAGTGCGATGACACAAGCATCGATGCTGCACATTCAAGGAGAGATAATCGATCGCGATCGCATTAGTAAAGCTTTGCAACTAGTTCAGTCTACCAGTCCGAGTTACATACTTTTAGCTTCGTTAGATGCCGCACGTCAACAAATGGCGCTGAATGGTGAACAACTCATGTCGCAGACTTTGGAACTTGCAGATATAGCCAGAAACAAAATCAGCCAAATTCCTGGGTTATCGATTTTGTCACCAAAACTATCACCTGGTTTTTGGGAATTAGATAGAACTCGGTTGACAATTAACGTCAGTAAATTAGGTTTAACTGGGTTTGAGGCGGAGGAAATTTTAAATGAAAAGTTGGGTGTAACTGCGGAATTTTCTTCCTTACATAATTTGACTTTTATTATTAGTTTGGGAAATACCATTAACGATATTGAGCAATTAATTCAAGCTTGTCAAATTCTTGTCGAAGAGTATAACTGTAAGAAAGTTTTTATCAAGACTACTCTTGAGCAGAATTTTGCTGAGTATACGGTGCAGGTATCTCCCCGTGATGCTTTTTTTGCTGCTCATGAAACTTTACCAATAGAACAAACAAGCGATCGCATTTGTGCCGAAATTGTCTGTCCCTATCCTCCCGGAATCCCGGTTTTAATGCCAGGAGAATTAATTACTCAAGCAGCCATATCATATCTCCAACAAATTCAAGCGATGGGCGGGATAATCAGTGGATGTGCAGATCCAAGTTTGCAAACTTTAAAAGTTGTTAAAAATTAGGGTGTTGCCACATTGTTGCACTCGCAATAACAGTCATAACAACCCTATAAACTGTAACCTGTCCCCTGTAACCTATAACCTATCCCCTCTTTTTGAAAAAACTGTAGCTACTGTGAATGATTTGGGAATACTCAACGAGAATGGGTGTGAGGATCAGTCAGTGGTAGAAGAACGTGCATATTGGTTAGCTTGGGGGCAAATTTCGGGAATTGGCCCAGTTTTATTGCAACGTTTAAAACAGCGTTTTGGTAGTTTATCTACAGCTTGGGAAGCGAGTAAAGCTGAATTAGGGGAAGTTGAGGGTTTTGGTTTGCAAACTTTGGGCAAAGTAATTAAAATGCGATCGCAGTTACATCCAGAACAATTACTTACCCAACACCAACAAGAAAACCCGCATTTTTGGACACCAGCCGATGCAGAATATCCCCGCTTACTACTAGAAACACCCAGTCCGCCGCCTGTTTTGTACTATCGGGGTGAAGTTGATTTATCTGAAAACTTCGGACAAAAACCGATGGTGGGAATTGTTGGTACTCGTCAACCTTCAGAGTATGGGATTCGTTGGACTCGCCAAATCAGCACAGCTTTGGCAAAAAATGGCTTTACTGTTGTTTCTGGTATGGCGGAGGGAATTGATACCGAAACCCACAGCGCCACAATTAAAGCTGGTGGACGTACACTCGCAGTTTTAGGAACGGGTGTAGATGTGATTTATCCCCACAAAAATCGGGATTTGTACAAACAGATTTTAGATGCAGGTTTAGTTTTAAGTGAATATCCCGCCAAAACCCCACCTGAACGCACTCATTTTCCCCGACGTAATCGAATTATTGCTGGCTTAAGTCGGGCAATTTTGGTGATGGAAGCACCTTTAAAATCTGGGGCGTTGATTACTGCTACCTACGCCAACGATTTTGGCAGAGATGTTTATGCACTACCAGGAAGATTAGATGATTATCCATCCCAAGGTTGTTTAAAGTTAATTTCCCAAGGCGCTTCGATGATTGTTCGAGAATTAGATGAACTATTAACTTTGTTGGGTGCTGTACCCCAATTAGATACAGTCGCGCCTTCGCCAAGCGCAGAACAGTTAAATTTGCCGAATTTATCACCGCAAATGCAACAGATAATTGATACGATCGCCTGTAATACTGTACCCTTTGATGCGATCGTCCAAACAACAGGCATTCCCGCTAGTTCTGTGTCTGGTTTGTTATTACAACTAGAACTCATGGGTTTGGTTTCCCAACTCCCAGGAATGCGCTATCAAAAAATGTAAGAATTCAGAACTCAGAAGTCAGAATGATTCATTCAACATTCTGACTCCTAAATTTCGACAGTTAATTTACTTTCGTCTCAGTTTTTAAAGCAGTAGAAGCTTCTGCGGATTTGATAACTCTTCTACCCCAAGGTTTCAATACAGAAACACCAATAATCGCAAGTATAAAGCCTGTTTGAATAGCACCACCGATTAAAACACCTTTGATATCAAAATTGTACAGGGGATTGCTCAAGGCTTGCGATCGCTCAATATCTGAAATACTAGTAGCAGCGTTCAACCAAGGCCCTAACCACACAGTTCCAGTCGTAATCAAACTAACTGTCACCACCCATTTGAAGATTACCCAATAGTGTTTAAAAAATCCCCAAATTGTTAACCAGCAGAGCAATCCACCAGTCAATAAAGACAGGTTAGCAGAGGGAATAATCACAAAATCATCCAGCAATTTCAAAGCAGCATTAACCGCATACAATTCATCACCGTTAGTAGTATGACTATTTTTTAAGGCGATCGCTATCATGCTCAAAGCCGTACCAAACCAAATACTACCGAATGCAACATGGGCTGAAAGTAACCAATTTTTCTGTTTAACGTTGAGCTTGGGCATAAAATCTCCAAATTTTACTATTTTTAATGAATAATTGCTGTCTAAGTCTAGATTTTATCAACCTATCTGCCACAGTCGTTTAGATAACGACACTACAAGACAATATCATCAATTGTAAAGAAAAGTTACAGTTAACGTAATTATTACTTAACGTGCAGTATTTAATGACAAACCACGAACGTACAGCAAAATTCAGAATCACACACAATAGTCTCTCTATCTAAATTCGAGAACTAAACTGTGTACTTCAGTCACTTATCATCTGCTGTAAATTACTGCTACTTCCGAATCAAATGAGATGCTGAGAAGCCATCTCAGCATATCTTTATTAGGCGTGTTTTGATTCATCAAAACACCTCAATTTCTACTATTTACCAAGCACAAACATGACAAATTTAAAGTTGAGATTTAAACCTGTTTCCTTTAGCTGGGTAGCACTACATCCCCAACCTAAAGGCGTAATTCAATTCATTGGTGGGGCTTTTTTCGGCACGTTTGGGCCAATGTTCTTTTATCGCTATTTGCTGGAATGCTTATATCAGCAAGGCTATACAATTATTCTCTTGCCGTTTAACTTTACTTTTGACCATTATAGGGAGGCAGGGTTTCTTATTCGAGAGCAATATAAACTCATACCAGAACTAGTCAGAATGGCAGAAGTAGCAGGTTATGACTATAAAATTTATCTCGATGATTCTAACTTTTCTTGGATAGGTCACAGTATTGGTTGTAAATATATTGCACTTTTAGAAGCTTTTAGTGCTTTGCCTAAAGAGCCTGAAAAAATAGAAGCTTTTGTTTGGAAAATAGTCAAAGAAACTTCAGGAAATTTATCGCCAGAAAAACAAGCTAAAAAAGTTAAAAGTATTGTCAACGATTTAGTAACCCTAATTCGTGACCTAGAAAAGCAACGTAAAAAGGCTAAAGAATTAACTTCCTATTATGTTAATCAAGATTTAGACCAAAACCAAACAGATTTTGATTCATCGAATGTCAAAATTAACAGCATCTTTATTAAAAGCCAAGCATCTCTACTATTAGCACCAGTGAATACTGGACTAGACAGCGCCATTAAACCCAAAGCTTTAGCAGATTTTATTATCAGTCTGGGTTTTAACGTTAAACCAACACCCGAAGAAACCGAGGCTTTAATTAAAAACAGTAATTTGTTTAATTTGCTGGGTTTGGTTTATTTTCCTTTAGACAATATTGGCAAATCTACAAGGGAATGGTTTTTTAATGACTTGCAAAAACCCCCGGAAAGTTTACGCGAAAAACTCAAGGGTGGACATTTAAGACCTTTAGGAATCCGTATTGGTGATTTAGTTTTCAATTTTCCCGATACTTTTTCTTTACCACCTATTGAAGCCGTCAACAAAAGAAATGCCGAATTTGAAACGCCTGTGCTGAAATTACTGGCTGCTTTAGAACAAAAGCGCCGAGAAATGAAGCAAAAATAAGATAAGTATCGAAATACTATTGGTATTGTTGAATGTGGGGATAATTTTTTGCATCGGTTCACACTGCTTTCAGCAATACCAATAGATAATCTATCTTAATTTCCCTCTTAATTTACCTTATCTTCCTTGTCCTCCTTGTCTCCCTTGTCACTCCTTCTAATTCTACATACCTACACCCATTCTCAAAAAACAGTAAGTTCTGACAATTATTGGATTTGCTAGGAGTCTGTGCTGAAAAATAGCCTTGAAATCTAATGATTTTTCCCTCTGTGTAACAGGCAGGCAGGTTTACAATATTAGAAAAAACTTGATTGCAAACCTCAAACAGCCGTGAACCAAAACGGGGCAATGCCACAAAGTAGTGAAACCTCCTACTATTCTTTATTAGGACTGCATCCCTCAGCATCGGTAATCGACATTCGCCGTGCTTATCGGGAAATGAGCAAACGCTATCATCCTGACACTACAGAATTACCTGCGTCCCTTGCTACTGCTAAATTTCAGCAAATTAATGAAGCTTATGCTACTTTAAGCCATCCAGACAGGCGACTCAGTTATGATTTGAAAATTGGTTATTCCCGCTTTGGTGTAATTCAAGCACCTGCGGATTTGCATCGTCCGGTGCGTTATTCTTATGATTACTCGAAATCGGCATACTTGGATGCCAGCGATCGCCCCCTTTCTTCTGGGGAAATTTTCGCTTTATTTATTCTGGGGCTGACTTTTGTGGGATGTTTGTTACTGGCGATAGCTATTGGATTCGCTCGTGGTGAAGCAGCTTTTCAAACTCAATCACCCCAACCAACCCCAAAACAGCAAATTTCTTCCCTTACCCAATCCCCTAGTTCTGGGGAATTGCTAAACTATAACTTTTCCATCTTCAAATCAACTATTTCCTAACGCACCATCTCAAATTCTTATGTCTCTTCTGCCAGCAGATACCCCTTTATATAATCATCCTCTGCCACAAATTGAGCAATGGCTAAAAGACCAAGGTTGTCAACAAGATGAAACACAACTTCATTGTTGGCGCGTGCAAAGACCTGATTGGCAAGCTGAACTTTGGTTAGATATTGAACAAATCGTAGTTAGATATCTCGAAGCTGGCGAAAATCGTCAAGAAATCCAACGCTCATTCAAGTATTCTCTCAGCCGGGAAGATATCGAACAAGCGGTATTTTCTGGGCCGTGAATTAGAGGCTAGAGGTTAGAGGTTAGAGGTTAGAGAAAAAGAAGAATAAATCTAAATTTAGTAAAGTAAGCAAAAATTTAGAGTCAGTAATATACTCGTCCCTAGTCCCTAGCCCCTAGCCCCTAGCCTCTAAACTTTCCCAAATCTTCGATCGCGTTGCTGATAAGCACACAAAGCTCGGTGAAATTCAGTGCGGTCAAAGTCTGGCCAAAGCGTCTCAGTAATGTAAATTTCTCCATAAGCCATTTGCCAGAGAAGGAAATTTGAAAGACGCATTTCACCGCTAGTACGGATTAATAAATCAGGGTCATCAATTCCGGCTGTATACAGATGGCTTTCAAATACCGCTTCATCGATTTCATCTGGTTTGAGAATACCTTGCTCGACTTTTTCGGCGATCGCTCGACAAGCTTGTAAAATTTCCTGCCGTCCACCATAATTAGTTGCCACAGAAAATTTAATACTGCGATTATTCTTTGTCGCTTCCATTGAACGGGTAATTTCTTCTTGCAGTGACTTTGGTAAAGCCTGCAAATTCCCCACAAACTGAATTTGCACATTTTCCTCGACCATTTCCCGCAGTTCTTGGCGTAAAACTACTTGGAATAAAGTCATCAAAAAATCCACTTCTTCCTGCGGTCTTTTCCAATTTTCCGTAGAAAAAGCATAAGCTGTCAGTGCTTCAATTCCCCAGTCTTTGCAACAACGCAGCAAATCCTTCAAAGCATCTACACCACGCTTATGTCCCATAATTCGCGGTAAACCTTGACGTTTCGCCCATCGACCATTGCCATCCATAATTACCGCAACGTGTTTGGGCAGTAGTTCCCGGTTCAAGTCGGGAGGCAAATATAGCAGTTCAGTTTGTTGTACAGTCATTTTTTGTCTCGTGAAGCGGTCGATGGTAATCCAAGTAAACGTGAAAATAGTACCAGTGCCTTACTACCAATCTGACGCACCCAGCTTAATAGACCAGGAGCAACTGCTTCCCGATCTACAGTTGGAGATAATCGAGCCTCTAAGGACTCTTTCAGTTTTCTAATGGTCAGTGGTCTATTTAGGGTTCCCCGTTCCGCTAAGGAAATAGAACCTGTTTCTTCTGATACAACTACACAAATACAATTTTCGACCCGCTCAGTAATTCCCATCGCTGCCCGATGGCGTGTACCCAACTGGCGCGAGGCTGTGCGTCCCGAAAGTGGTAGAATTATACCTGATGATACAATTCGTGAGCCGCGAATTAATGTCGCTCCATCATGTAACAAAGTTTTTGGCTGAAAAATTGTTTGTATAAGTTCCTTAGAGACCTCGGCATTCAGCTTAACTCCAGGCACAGAAAAATCTCGCTCGTCAATTGGGCCAGTGGTTTCTAGAATTAGCAAAGCTCCAATTCGGTTTTTTGAAAGTTCTTTCACCGCATCGACAATTTCATCAATCACACTATCAGATTTGGGGATGGATAAACTTGATGTTTGAAACAACTGACGTAATTCTCCCCGCCCTAGTTGTTCCAAAAAACGCCGAAATTCTGACTGTAAGGCTACTGCCATTGCCACAGCACAACCAATCACTAATTTTTCCAAGACAAAATTCAGCAGTGGTAAGCCTAATCTACCGCTGAGTGCCGATGCCAACATTAAAATAATAAATCCTCGCACCATCCATAGTGTCCGGCGCTCACTAATAATCACTAGTATCATGTACGTCAGCGCCAGCACTAATACTATATCCAGAGTCCCAAGTAGCAAGGACTGCGACCATCCTAGGTTTGTCAGCCAATGCTTTGACCAATCTTTCATGACATCTGGATTATCTTTCTGTATCTATAAGGTTAATCATTTGTCATTTGTCATTAGCCATTAGTTTTTGCAAATGACTAATGACTAAGGACTAATGACTAATTTTTAGTCTTTCTGGTAGACAATCTTGCCGAATCAAGTCTTGATAAGTTTCGCGTTGCAAAATCAAATTTGCTTCGCCATTGGCTACTACTACTGCTGCGGGTCGGGGTAAGCGGTTGTAGTTAGATGCCATACTGTAATTGTACGCACCAGTCGCCATAACCACCAGAATATCTCCTGGTTCAGTTTTGGGCAGTTGGGCATTTTTAATTAGGATATCTCCTGATTCACAATGTTTACCAGCTACGGTGACTGTTTCTGTTACATTAGCAGACATTTTATTAGCAACTACAGCCCGATAAACTGACTGGTAAGTGATTGGTCGGGGATTATCGGACATCCCACCATCAACAGATACGTAGGTACGAATTTCTGGTACTACTTTGGTTGCGCCAATAGTATAGGCAGTAATACAAGATGTCGCAATTAGCGATCGCCCTGGCTCACATAATAGCTTTGGTAAAGGCAAATTTTCCGCGGCACAAGTTTCTTGAATAACTTCACAAATTACCTTTACCCAATCTTCAATACTTGGGGGATCATCAGATTCTGTATAGCGAATACCTAATCCACCACCAATATTTAGTTCCGTTAAACTTAAACCATACTTAGCAGTATCGCGGAACCACTGCACCATGACAGCCGCTAAATCCTGATGGGGTTGCAGTTCAAAAATTTGGGAACCAATATGGGCGTGCAAACCTATACAGTTTAAGGAAGGTTGCTTGCTCACAAAGCTAAATACTTCGTCTAAGTCGTTGGGGTCAAAGCCAAACTTACTATCTAAATGTCCGGTGCGGATATATTCGTGGGTGTGACATTCAATACCCGGAGTTAGCCGCAGCATGATCCGAACTGACTGGGTATTTTGGGTTAATTCCACCAAATTGTGTAATTCTTGCCAGTTATCGACAACAATTGTCACACCAGATTCAATTGCTAAAACTAGCTCTGGCTGGGATTTATTATTACCGTGGAGGTAAATTTTTTCAGGACTAACACCAGCAGCTAAAGCTGTGTAAAGTTCGCCACCAGAGACGACATCAATTCCCAAGTCTTCCGAGGCTGCGATCGCACAAACAGCTAAACAATTCCAGGCTTTAGAAGCATATAATACTTGAGATACACCAGGGTAATATTGCTTAAAAGCATCTCGGTACTGCTGACAAGCCGCACGGAGAGTTTCTTCATCTAAAATATAGAGTGGCGAACCAAACTGCTGTACTAGGGTTGTGACATCACACCCACCAATTTCCAGACAGTCATTACTGTTAACCCTAGCTGTTAAAGGTAACAGTTCCTGGTTCGGCGAAATAGTTTCGTTTGGGTTACGCTTTTGAGGCAAATACTGAGTCCCAGTATGTTGAACCTCAGTGGGGTGAGTCGATACCATAACTATTTAAGTTGTCCTTATACAAATTAAGAGCTTGAGGAAGTGTCCCGATTTTCAGTTTACCAACTCAGTGCTGAGTAAAAAGTACAAGAAAAGTTTCCCATAGCCGGAAATCAACTCTTAAGGTCAGTTAGTGTGAACGCAGCACTTTTGATCAACGCTGTTTCAGTTCACCATAATCCTTTTAATCTATTGATTATTAGGGTTTATGGCTCACGGTCAAAGTTTTGGAGAAAAAATTATGACGCTTAGTTCTCCTATGACTCTTCTATCAACCCTGCCACCTTTGGAAAACGGTGACAAACTCACCCGTATAGAATTTGAGCGTCGTTATCATGCTATGCCGGAAGTGAAAAAAGCGGAACTGATTGAAGGCATTGTTTATATGGCATCTCCGTTACGAGTGACAGGTCATGGTGAACCCCATGCTGACGTTATCATTTGGTTGGGACTTTATAAAGTAGCTACACCTGGGGTTAAACTGGCTGATAATTCCACTGTCCGCTTAGATGCCGATAATGAACCCCAACCAGATGTATGCTTGAGAATTGCCAATGGCGGACAGACGCGCGTTAGTGACGATGATTATATTGAAGGTGCGCCAGAGTTAATTGTAGAAGTTGCCGCTAGTAGTGTTTCTTTGGATTTGCACGAAAAGTTAAAAGTATACCGCCGCAATCAAGTGCAAGAATATTTAGTCTGGCGTGTGTATGATAATGACTTTGACTGGTTCAAGTTAGAGCAAGGGGAATATATCAAACTTGCGCCTAATCATGAGGGTGTGATTTACTCTCATATCTTTCCGGGTTTATGCTTAGATAAAGCAGCATTATTAGCCGGGAATTTAGCAAAAGTTTTAGCAGTTTTGCAGCAAGGTTTGGCTAGTCCAGAACACCAAAGTTTTGTTGAAAACCTTGCCAGTAAGTCCCCCTTATAAGTAGGTCGTCGTGAATATTTATCGTCAGGATAAGGCAGGAGGCAGTGGTTCGGCTACTTCGACTGCGCTCAGTACAAGTTCGCTCATTAACCGGAGGCAGAAGGCAGGAGTAAAGAGGCTTTTAGCTTAGTTAATCTTCCGTAACATAGTTAGGTTTTTTCCCACAGACTTACTTAATTTTGATTAGTTAAATGTGATTTCATCAGAATTAAAATTGCGATCGCTCACAACCGATGACCTTAGTACCATCCTCGAACTCGATCAAACTTGTTTTGGTGGTCTTTGGACTTTAGCAGGTTATCAACGCGAATTAGAAAGCCCAAACAGCGAGTTATTGGGTTTGTTTGCACCATTGTCGAGCATTAAACTTTTGGGTATGGGCTGTTTTTGGTCGATTGTTGACGAAGCCCACATTACTATATTGGCGATTCATCCCCAATATCATCGTCAAGGTTTGGGGCAGGCTTTATTGTACGCTCTCTTGAAGACAGCCTGCGATCGCGGTTTAGAACGCGCCACCCTAGAAGTAAGAGCTTCTAATGTTGCCGCTATATCCTTATATGAGAAATTTGGCTTTAAAACTGCGGGACGGCGACGGCGTTATTACAAAGACAACGACGAAGATGCTTTGATTTTGTGGTTATCAGAATTGCAATATCCACATTTTCAAAAAACTTTAGACCAGTGGCACACCATTGTCAGCCAACAGTTGAGCCTATTTTCTTGGCAATTGATTAGTTAGAGGCTAGGGGTTAGAGGCTAGAAGCTAAGAGTTAGCAGGAATGATATTGAAAGCTGAGATTGAGGCACAACTTACGTATCTAGCTCATTTTTTGGTGACATAGTATCAGCTATTCAGGAGAAAACTCACAACCAAACTAGAAAACCATCTTAATCTAGTCCCTAGCCTCTAGCCCCTAGTCCCTAACCCCAGTTAATTCATTAGAATTTTTAATAAGAAAAATTTTTATATTTTAAATAAAAAATATTTTTAGAAAAATTTTGACTTTTGAATTCAAAATGTGCTAATAATTAGTATTTGTGACTGGTAAAATTAAATTATCATAACAACGGCTAACTATTTACAACTCAAGCTGAAAAGCCAGTAAATCAAAGCTCCTCAACTCGGTAGCCGTAGCAAAATTCATCAACAGTTGACAAATCCACCCATCAATTTGAGTAGTCTCCCTTGGATGTCTATTATTTGTGATACAGACACCCAAAACCTTAGCCTGTGCTAAAATCAGCGTACCGGCACGACGCAGGTGATGGGAAAAATGCCATGTTTGAACGCTTCACAGAAAAAGCCATTAAGGTAATCATGCTGGCCCAAGAAGAGGCCCGCCGTTTAGGTCACAACTTTGTGGGAACCGAGCAGATCCTCCTGGGTCTGATTGGGGAAGGCACAGGAGTTGCGGCCAAGGTGCTGAAATCAATGGGTGTCAATCTCAAAGATGCCCGTATTGAAGTAGAAAAAATCATAGGCCGGGGTTCAGGCTTTGTGGCCGTGGAAATTCCGTTTACGCCACGGGCAAAGCGGGTTCTGGAACTATCCCTAGAAGAAGCGCGCCAATTAGGGCATAACTACATTGGCACCGAGCATCTGCTGTTGGGCCTGATCCGGGAAGGGGAAGGTGTAGCAGCCAGGGTGCTAGAAAACCTTGGGGTGGATCTATCTAAGGTAAGAACCCAAGTCATCCGAATGCTGGGAGAAACAGCAGAGGTTTCGGCGACCGGGCAATCGGGACGCACTAAGACTCCTACCTTGGATGAATTCGGCTCGAACCTAACCCAGATGGCGACGGACAACAAACTTGATCCAGTCGTAGGACGCGCAAAAGAAATTGAACGCGTAATTCAAATCTTGGGTCGCCGGACAAAAAATAACCCAGTGCTGATTGGTGAACCAGGGGTTGGTAAAACCGCGATCGCCGAAGGTTTGGCGAGCCGCATTGCCAACAAAGATGTCCCCGACATCCTGGAAGACAAGCGCGTAGTCACACTCGATATCGGTTTGCTGGTAGCAGGTACCAAATACCGGGGTGAATTTGAAGAACGCCTGAAGAAAATCATGGACGAAATTCGTCAGGCGGGTAACGTGATTCTCGTAATTGACGAGGTACACACCCTAATTGGTGCAGGTGCAGCCGAAGGTGCCATCGACGCAGCAAATATCCTCAAACCAGCCTTGGCTAGAGGTGAATTGCAGTGTATCGGTGCGACCACCCTCGATGAATACCGCAAGCACATTGAGCGCGATGCAGCCTTAGAACGCCGCTTCCAGCCAGTGATGGTAGGTGAGCCGACAGTCGATGAAACTATAGAAATATTGCATGGATTGCGCGATCGCTACGAGCAACATCACAAGTTGAAAATTTCTGATGAAGCTTTGATTGCAGCAGCGAAATTGTCTGACCGTTATATCAGCGATCGCTACTTGCCAGATAAAGCCATCGACTTGATTGATGAAGCAGGTTCGCGCGTGCGGTTAATCAACTCCCAACTGCCCCCCGCAGCCAAAGAGTTAGATAAAGAACTGCGCCAAATCTTAAAAGAAAAAGATGATGCAGTGCGTTCCCAAGACTTTGATAGGGCTGGGGAACTGCGCGATCGGGAAATGGAAATCAAAGCCGAAATCCGCGCGATCGCCCAAAGCAAAACCAACGGTGCAAGTGGTGACGGTGTAGAACCAGTTGTTACCGAAGAAGACATTGCTCACATCGTTGCTTCCTGGACAGGTGTACCAGTCAACAAGCTCACCGAGTCCGAATCCGAAAAGCTGCTGCACATGGAAGACACCTTGCATCAGCGCCTCATCGGACAAGAAGACGCAGTGAAAGCAGTTTCACGGGCAATCCGTCGGGCGCGTGTCGGTTTGAAAAACCCCAACCGACCCATTGCCAGCTTTATCTTCTCCGGGCCGACTGGGGTAGGTAAAACTGAGTTGGCAAAATCCTTGGCTTCTTACTTCTTCGGTTCCGAAGAAGCAATGATCCGCCTGGATATGTCGGAATATATGGAACGCCACACAGTCAGCAAACTAATTGGTTCGCCTCCAGGTTACGTTGGTTATAACGAAGGCGGTCAATTAACCGAAGCTGTGCGCCGTCGTCCTTATACCGTGGTGCTGTTCGATGAAATCGAAAAAGCCCACCCCGATGTCTTCAATATGCTGCTGCAAATTTTAGAAGACGGTCGGTTAACCGATGCTAAAGGTCGCACCGTTGACTTCAAGAACACCTTGCTGATTTTGACATCCAACATCGGTTCCAAGGTAATTGAAAAAGGCGCTTCCACAATCGGCTTTGAATTTAATGAAGATGCTGGTGAATCGCAGTATAACCGCATTAAAACTCTGGTCAACGAAGAACTCAAACAGTACTTCCGCCCAGAATTCCTCAACCGTTTGGATGAAATCATCGTCTTCCGTCAACTCAACCGCGAAGAAGTCACCCAAATCGCCGACATCATGCTCAAAGAAGTCTTTGGTCGCCTGACAGAAAAAGGTATCACCTTAGAAGTCACCGAACGCTTCAAAGACCGTCTCATCCAAGAAGGTTACAGCCCCAGCTACGGTGCAAGACCGTTACGTCGGGCAATTATGCGCTTGTTAGAAGATAGCCTCGCAGAAGAAATTCTGTCTGGTCGCATCAAAGATGGCGATACCGCCTTAGTTGATGTCGATGAAAACGGCAATGTGCAAGTTAGTTCTCAACAGCGCCGGGAATTGTTACCTCAAGGAATTGAGTCGTAATTAATATTTGGGATTGAGTCTCAAATAAATATGAGAAAACGGTAGAGCAATTAACACTCTACCGTTTTTATTTTTTTGATTCACTTGATATCAGCTACTATGACTCATATAGCTCTACTGATTTTGGCTGCTTTAAACTATTTTGAGTTAGATATTTAGCTCTATCCTTTAGAATTTCTACTAATCCATAAATTTCATCTAGACTTGAAATGGATTTTTTAGCTTCTTTACCATCCACATCAATAATGCCGATATATTTTTTATTGGACTTAAACCAGAGTCGGCAAACAGTTTTAGATACCTTATTATCAAGGTTAATGCCAAAATAGTTTTTTGTAGCTCTAGATTGAAGCTGACTAATATCAATAACTTCTCGTAAAATAGCCTTCACAATTAAAAAACCTTCCATTTCTTCCTCTGTTATCGGAATTTCATTCTCAGATAAGGAAGAATCTGCTTCTGTGTCTACTTCTGTGTCTTGATTAGAAGTAGATTGTGCGCCTGAAGTTATAGTGTCAGGAAGATCAATAGCTGATTTTAATCTATCCGTGATTCTGTCATTAATAAACTCTTTGAGCGACCGCTTTGTAATTTCTGTAAATTTAGTTGTGACTGATACTGTTAATTTTCCTGTGTATACTTGGCTGGCAAAGAATTTAACAAATTCTGGTGATGGTTCAGTCAGCTGTTCTGCCATCAGGCGTTTAATCTCTTTTGTATAAAGAAGATTTTTGGCAAAATCTGCCATCTGCTCAGGATTAAACGCTATTTTAGAAAACCGTTTAAGCTCATTCACCATAGATTCATTAAAATCCATCATGTTGAACTCAAAGAATGGTTTCTCATCCATAACATTAGTTTTCTCTGTATCAGTGTAAAACCTGTAGAGAATACCATTAGTTAAGATACCAAACTTAGCTTCTGTAGCGTGAAAGTATCTGTGTAATTGTGAGCTATGTTTTGGATGTTCTAGACTCGCGCCACACCATTTACATTCAATAAGAATGATAGGAACACCATTCATATTAATTGCATAATCTACTTTTTCTCCTTTTAAACCAGGTACATCAGCCGTAAACTCTGGGCAAACTTCTGTTGGATTAAAAACGTTATACCCTAGTGCATTAATGAAAGGCATGACAAAAGCATTTTTGGTAGCTTCTTCAGTCAAGACTTGCTCTTTTAGTTTTGGAATTTGCTGAGAGACAGCTTTTATTTGATCAATAAAATCCATATTTTTAGTAGATGATAATAGTGAAAATACGAATGCAAATAACCTATTTTGAATGGCTAAATAACTAAGTAAATTTGCATCCTAAATTACATCATCTCTGTAATATTATTTCTGTGCCACCGAGTTATTACTGTTCTTAAGCGAGGGTCTTTCTGACAAAAATTTGGTATAATTACTTACGGCAATAAAACTTATTATTATTCCGCTCAAGAGTATTAGCATTTAATAAACAATTTTAAGTTTCCTAATTTCAGTAGTAAGGAAGTAGAAATAATGTTGAATGTAGACCTGATTCGGAATACCAGAATTTATCAGTAAGCATTTGAAGAAGTCGAACTACAAGCTAAGTTAGAAATAGTACCTGTTTTACTGGAATTAGGATTAAGTATCCAGCAAATAGCTGAAAGATTAAAACTAGATATAGAAAGAGTAAGAGAAGCAGCAAGGAGTTAGTATTTTTCTGATCAGGAATAACTGGGAATTTGCAGAAGTATGGATAGATCCTATGTTGTCTCCTCCATATATTCTTTTATTACTCTGCGATAGTGAGCAAAACTGTCAAATTTATGACCCAGCACAAGGTTATAAAGTTATATTTTCTAGTAGCAATTATGAAGCAGCTAAGTTGTGGTTATTAGAGGATGAATATGAACCAGTTGAAGGTAGGTTATTGGCTAATGAATTATTCTAACTGGAGCGATGAGTTATGCAGCACGAGAGGCGATCGCACAACATACTCTCGTAACCCCGTATACTGTTAATTGAAAAATCTATAATAAATATACCAAGCACAGGGTACATGAAACCCACAAACGAACAAACTCAAACACTTTATAGAATTTGTTATCAACTTACAAAAATTTATAAAAGTATAGAATTGGTAAGGTTAGACGAACGTACAGGTAATTTATATGTACTGGCTGGAGACAATCTAGAGTTCGAGATTGAACCGAGTGGAGAATATAAATAATTGGAGTAACAAGCATGACTTTAGCAAAGTATCAAGGTATGAATCTCGATGAACTACGTCGTTATGTCCTCACGCATAGAGAAGATACTGAGGCTTTTTATGCTTATGTAGATCGCTCAAAAACTGAAGGGCGTATGGTTACTATAAACCCAAATGATGAAAATTTGGAAGAAAAAATTGCAGATGCAGTTAGATATAGTAATAATTCTATTCGGTGGTATTGCAATAATACAGAAAAATATCAAAAACAATCTCAGATAATTACTGAATGGTGGAGCAATTTAGATAATAAATTGATGAAACTATATCAGACAGATAGCATCAAAAATACTGGCATAGCTGGATGGAAACCAGAAAATAGTAGTCAATCAGTAAAATTTAGAATTACCGAACCAAGTTTAGAAATTGGTCAATTCACTACTTTAGTTAAATACAGAGATGAAGATAGCAATATCTATCAAATAGAAGCAGTGGCGATAGATTTGGATATGGACAAGCAAAACTTGTTTGTTTGGACAACTACATCAGTAGAGGTATTTATTTTTTCCGCAGAGAAGGATTAGAGAATAAGGCTTCAGCTTCAGCCAAATACTTGATATCATCAATGGTAAAAAGCTATTCAAATTCCTCAACTATGACTGAATTACTACAGCTTGCGATCGCAGAAATTGAAAAATTACTAGCATAATAACAAAATGCGATCGCTACGCGTATTCTAGATGAACTAAAAGACGAGCAAAACTGGAAAATTCGCTTTCAAGCCACAACAGATCATCAATGGGATAGTTTAGCTGAGATGGTACGCCAAGAAATTGCAGCTGGAGAAATTACACCTCTCGATGAAGTTTTTCCATCTCAGTCATGAAGTCCAGTGTAACAAGGTTATTGACTGATGAATTATTCTCACTGGAGCGATCGCCCATAACATTCTTGTAAGCTACGATAAACACAAGCCAGCTATTATTGTTAATTTATGGAAATATCAAAATTAACTTCTGAGATAGAAAACACACAAATTGAGACAAAATCCATATCCGTGAAACCTCAAACCATCAACAGACGCGAGTTTATGAAGTTGTCATTAGAAGAAAGACAACGCATATTAGCAGAACAAGCCGAGCAAATGTTATTACATTACGAACAAAATAAAGAGTGGCAAGAATTAGAGACAGGAGACTTGCTTGACTACTAGCTCTTCTACACCTAGACGGGGTGATATTTGGCTGGTTAATTTTGACCCAACACTAGGAGCAGAAATCAAAAAAATCAGACCTGCTGTGGTGGTCAGTTCTGATGGTGTTGGTAAATTACCAATTAAATTAATTGCACCTATCACAGACTGGAAAGAATACTACGCTGGTAATATTTGGCACGTCAAACTTGAACCAGATACCATTAATAACTTAACAAAAACTTCTGCTGTCGATGTTTTACAATTGCGCGGTATGGATGTGCAAAGATTAATCCGCAAAGTTGGAGAATGTTCAAGTGAATTTATGGAAGAAATAGCTACAGCCATTGCTGGGGTAGTTGAATATTTTTGATCAACATTTCTTGTTTATCTCAGCATTTTTTGATTACTCTAACTAGAGCGATCGCACAGCATACTCTCATAAGCTACGATAAACACAAGCATATCGTAAAGCAACTATGACTAATACAAAGCCTGTTCGCCGTCGTCAACAAGGAAGAATCTTTCCAGAATTTACTTTACCACCAGAAGAGTTAGCTAGACGAGCAGAAGAAAGAAACGCTCGTGGACAAAAAGCGCGTGTGACTTTTGATAGAATGTGTCCGCAATTAATAGATGAACATTACAATTGGTTTATTGTGATTGAACCAAACAGTGGTGATTATTTTATTGACCCAGATATAGAGATTGCTGAACAAAAAGCACGCCAAAAATATCCGACTGGCTGGCTAGTTACTTTCCGTCTCAATGAAACAGGTGCTTGTGGACGGATATGATTTCAGGCAGGTTTGGTGAAATTGGGGAGTTAATTTTTGAGATAGAGCTAATAGCTATTGACGGAGAGGAGTATTCAATTGACTTGTTATTAGATACAGGATTTACGACAGGTTGGTTAGTAATTGATATTCAAGATATCGCCAGCCTGGGATGGAATTTAATTGAACAAAATCGCACTATGCAAATGGTACGTGGTGAAGCAATTTTCGATATATATGAAGGCAAAGTTAAGTTAGATGGGCAGGAATATATTATTCCTGTGTTGGCTGGAGATGGAATTCCTGAGCCTCTTTTAGGTTTACAGTGGTTGAAAATATTGCCGCTATCTGTCAACTTTCCGAATGGAATATTAATGTTGGGTTAAATGTAAATTCAACTATTACATATATTTTAGCTTGATACGATTACAGCAATAAAATCTTGTGAGTAAAACACTTGTAAAATAAGTAAGCGATCGCCATAAAGGAGCAAGACCATGCAAGCTATTCTTTTAAGCCGTGAAGAAGTTGGCAAACGCGCCAGAGAACTCTACGAAAATGGCATTCGTCAGCAAGTAGAAACTGATGAAAACATCGGTAAAATGGTGATTATCGATATAGAAACTGGCGAATATGCAGTTGATGAATTAGGCATAGAGTCAGCACATTTTTTACGAAAAAAGAACCCATTAGCGCGACTGTTTGGTATTCGTATTGGCTACAAAGTCGCTGTCTCGTTTAACGGCTATCTGGAGCGTGATACTAAGTGATTTCTGGTATTGTGAAAAATGGACGCGCAACTGTTAATGTTGTATTTCGCCTACCCAATCAACCAGATTTTTCGATTGAATTTGTGATTGACACAGGTTTTACAGATTATCTGTGTCTACCGCAAGCAGCAGTAGCTGTATTAGGTCTACCCTACCTATATGATGTTTATGCAAATTTGGCTGACAATAGTAGTGTCATAATACCATTACATCAAGCTGTAATAATTTGGAATGGCGAGGAAAGAGAAATTAATATACTTGCAACAGGAAGACGGCCTTTATTGGGAACTGGTTTATTGCGTGGGTGTGAACTAAATATCCAGTTTACAGAAGGCGGTTTAGTGACGATTGATAATTTATAGCGACATCTCAGCTTTTGTAATTATTATTGATGTCTAGATAATCTCTTCAGCAGAGTCATACAATTACTGCGATCGCCTTTATAAAAATTAATATCTGCCATTCAGCTTTACTACCTAAGATAGATGCAGTATAAAAACAGGAATTATTGACAATAATTATTACTTCTTATACTATCTAAAATAGTAGTTGCAAAAGATTTGCAACTTTTTTTGTGCCATTTTTTGGTTTTAAGGTGATGCCCAACAACTTGGTTCTGGGTAAAGAGCAGATATTCAGCCGTCGTCAACTGCTGAAACTGGGAATATGTGGTGCTGGGGTTGCTGGTACTGCCGCACTTTGGCATACTCTGAATGCACAAAGCAAGTCAATAGTTAAAGTTCCGCCGTTGGAAATAGCAGCAACAAACCAAGCTGTAAATCCTATGCAGATGCTACGAAATTTCGATTATGGCGTAGTTAAGCAGGAGAACGGACGGACTGTTAGAGAATTTCAGTTAACTGCGGGGACTTCTGTCATTCAGCTTAATAGTGCTGTTTCCTATAACGTTTGGGATTTAAATGGTCGTATTCCAGGGCCGACGTTACGGGCGAAGCAAGGCGAACGTGTGCGGATACTATTTCTCAACAAGGCGGGACATTCCCACTCGCTGCACTTTCATGGTGTTCATCCCGCAGAGATGGATGGTATTCGTCCAGTTAGTAATGGTAGTGCGGCAATTTATGAATTTGATGCAGAACCTTATGGGGTTCACTTATACCACTGCCATATTGCACCAGTAACTCGTCATATTGCCAAGGGTTTGTATGGGATGTTTATTATTGATCCTCCCACACCGCGTCCCCCGGCTGATGAAATGGTGTTAGTCATGGCTGGGTATGATGTCAATGACGACAGCCACAATGAATATTATGCTTTTAACGGATTACCGCATCACTTCATGGATAATCCCATCCCGATTTATCAAAATCAATTGATTCGTTTATATGTTCTTAACATCATTGAATATGATCCGGCGGTGACTTTTCACTTACACGCCAACTTCTTTGATGTGTACCGCACTGGAATGACCATGACTCCCAGCGAGAAGACGGATGTGATTACGATGGGTGTTGCAGAAAGGCATATTCTAGAATTTGCTTTCCGCCATCCAGGCAAGTATATGTTCCATCCGCATCAAGATGCGATCGCAGAAAATGGTTGTATGGGTCAATTTGAAGTAATTGCTGATAATTCTTCGCAAACTACTCGCCAAAATTCTTAGCTGATTTAGCTATGAAATTCACGTCAAATTAACCATAAACAGTAATGTTAGTAACTTTATATCTCAAATAAATTGAAAAAAATATTAAATTACGTTCAAAAATTTAACCAGTAGTTGCTAAAGTATGGCATTACCTGGAAAATGAGCATAGCCAAATCTACGACACTAAGTCATACAAGCTGTTAAAAACATGAAACAATTTAAATACTTTTGTTTAACTATTGCTACTGCTGCAATTGTCAGCCTGAGTGCTTGTAACAACACTCCAACCGCAGAAAATCCCTCTGCACCAGCAGCTACTTCACCATCAACAGCCCAAGTCACAGAAGCTACAACTCACAGCGGTCATGGTGGTAAAGCGAAAATTAATATCAATACAGCGATATTGTCAGAATTAGATAAATTTGAAGCAAAATTAGGTGTACCAGCTTTATCTAACAAAATTCAGGCTAGTCGTCCTTATGCTAGTCCAGAAGATTTAGTGACTAAGAAAGTAATTACACAAGAACAGTTCGACCAAATTAAAGACCAAGTAACGGTTCAGGAAGTTGTGTTAACAGGTGAAGCCAAAGATGTTGATTACATGACAAAGTTAGGCTTAATGAAAGGACACCTGTTAGTAGCTCAAGAATTGTTAGACAAAAACTTGCCAAAACAAGCCGAACCTCATATTGGACACCCAGTTGAGGAAATATATGTGGATGTCGAAGAACAACTAAATGAACGCAAAGTTAAAGAATTCAAGACAACTTTGGTGAGTTTGCAAGATTTAGTCAAATCAAATCCCAAGAATGCCAAAGTTAAAACCAATTTTACCGCTTCCGTGGAATCTGTAGATGGTGCGATCGCTGTTCTACCAGAAGCCCAACGCACAAAGCCCGGATTTGTGCTTCAGGTAGTTAATGGCTTGTTAGATGCAGCTAACTCTGAATATGGGGCGGCGATCGCAGATGGTAAAATAGCCGCAGCCATTGAATATCAAGACTCTCGTGGCTTTGTAGTTTATGCCGATGACTTATATAAGGGTATTTCTAACCAAGTAGCGCAAAGCAGTCCTGATGCACAAAAAGCAATAGAAGCTAGTTTCAATGAACTGCTAAAAGTCTGGCCTAGCGCCGTTCCTCCTGCTAAACCAGTGAAGACACCTGTGGAAGTGACTCAGTTAATCAAGACAATTGAGCAAAATTCTCAAACAGTCATTGATAAATCAAATACACAGGCACAACGATAGACTCTAAACTAACAAAAAAGTAGAGAGTCAAACGTTTAAAATAAGTGAGCCATGAGCAAATAATTAGAAATGAAACGTAAAAGTTTCTCGTGCTTCTTAATTAATGACTCATCAGGCTCCATTTGTATATTGCCGAACTTAACAACTGATGCAAGAACTTGACCAAACCAAGACTATAGAACTCCTCAACACCATAATGGAATTTGAGTTAGCAGGAGTAGTACGCTACACACATTATTCCTTGATGGTGACTGGGCCGAACCGTCTTCCCATTGTGGCTTTTTTTAAAGCCCAAGCCAGTGAATCTTTACTTCATGCTCAACAAGTTGGGGAAATTCTTACAGGTTTAGATGGACATCCCACCCTGAGAATTGCTCCAATGGAAGAAACTTATAAGCATTCAGTCAAAGATATTTTGGCAGAAAGCTTATCTCATGAAAAGAAAGCATTGGAATTGTACAAAAATCTCTTAGATACTGTCAGCAATGCTAGTGTCTATTTAGAGGAATTTGCCCGTGGCATGATTGGACAAGAAGAACTACATAATCTCGAATTGAAAAAAATGCTGCGAGATTTTAGCTAATAGTTAATATTCATTAGTCATCAGTCATTTGTCATGACTAGTGACTAATGACTAATGACAAATGACAAAGGACAAAAAATGAATTTTAGTACTGCTTTACCTACTTTTGTAATTACACTCCGAGAAGGAGTAGAAGCCGCCTTAGTTGTGGGGATAGTGTTGGCTTTATTAAAAAAAGCCAAACAATCTCGACTTAATTCTTGGGTGTATGCTGGTGTCGGCGTTGGTATTGTTGTCAGCGCCTTGATAGGTGTACTGTTTAGTGTGGTGATTAAAGCATTAGGTCAAATTAATCCACAATACACATCGGTAGTTGAACCTGGACTAGAAGGTGTGTTTAGTGTGCTGGCGATCGCAATGCTCAGTTGGATGCTAATCTGGATGACGAAACAAGCCAGATTTATGAAAGCTCAAGTAGAAGGCGCTGTCACCGAAGCACTCACACAAAACAGCAATGCTGGCTGGGGCGTTTTTAGTTTAATTTTAATCGCCGTAGTCCGCGAAGGCTTTGAAACCGTGTTGTTCATTGCGGCTAACTTTCAGCAAGGTTTAATTCCCACAATTGGCGCTCTTGGTGGTTTATTAGTAGCAGCCACAATTGGCGTATTGTTATTTAAATTAGGTGTTAAAATCAACATCCGCCAGTTTTTCCAAGTTATGGGCGTTTTATTAGTGTTGATTGTTGCTGGCTTAGTCGTTTCTGCATTAAAACACTTTGACGATGCTTTTGCTAACTTAGCCCTCAGCAGCCGCGCTTCCGAAAGCCTGTGTTTTTACTATGAACACTTTACTAAAGTCCACTCTTGCATTTTAGGGCCGATAGTTTGGAATACTTCTAGTATTTTGCCTGATGATCAATTCCCTGGCATTATTCTGAAATCTTTATTTGGTTATAGAGAACATCTATATATTGTGCAAGCAGTGGGATATGTTTTATTTTTGCTAACTGTTGGCTGGTTATATTTCCGTAGTTTAGGTGGTGAAACTCCAAAACCTAATAAAAATGTCTCTCTTTTCCAAAAATAAACTGATAATTAAATCTATTGTAGGGTGTGCATAAAAATGCCCACCCTACTTATTTTTAACAATCGTTTTTAAAGCATCTGATAAATGTGTGTTATCAAGTGCAAACATTTCAATTCCATCATCATCCACTTCAGTAGTTACTTGAATATTCTCCGCCAATTTTGCATCTAGCAGCTGCAACAATTCTCCCAAGTTAGGAGCTAACACATACTTTTCATCTTCATCCGCACCAAAGTTGATAATTTGCCCAATACATCCATTAACATCAGGTGCTAAATCAATACCAATGTGATTTCCTCCTCCATCGTGCATCAAAGGTATCCATTTTTCATGTGCATAGACGCTTTGGATAACGCTCTCTGGATAAGATGTGCAGAAATCATTTAAACCTTCTAAGCCATCTTCAATGATTTTCTTCCAACTTAACCAATTTCGCTCTACTTCAGACAGTGAGAGAAATTGTAACCCGTAAAAAATACCTCGTCCTTCTCTAGACTCTCCATTATTGAGTCGATATAAAGTTTGCATCTCTGCTGGAATTTCATAACCAAGTACCATTTGTAAATGTAAAATTTCCTCTTCACTTGCTGGTGGGTTGAGATACTTGTAATATTCAGGAAACCTATTGTGAATCTTTTCTCGATAGCTTAACCAGTATGTACTAACAAGATTATTCATTTTGGATTAATTTGCTGTAAATAAATCTTTTTTAAGCTGCTGACAGGTTTTCTCAATGGCATTGATGCTACCTGGATTTACTAATCCATAATAGTCAAAAATATAAACTCGGTTATTTTGTGTTGCTTTGAGTTTTTGCCAAAAAGGTTCTTTACTAAAGGATTCCAGAATCTCTTTATTGGATGTTGCTTGGGGAGGGTTGATAACAATTATTGTGTCTGGATTAACTTCTAAAACTTTCTCTGCTGATAAAGTCACATAACCACCAAAAGGACTTTTACCTTGTAATTCGGCGGCGACATTCTTAAGTTGAAATTTTTCTAATAAGTTTCCTGCCCAACTGCTTTTATTTGGTGTGAGAATTGGTTGATTACTCACTAACACCAAAGTAGAAATATTTTGTTCCTGTTTTTCTGGTAAAAAACTTTTGTAGCGAGTTAACAAAGGTTCAGGGTTTACACCAATTAAATCACCCAGTTTTTGAGTCAGACTTTCTAAGGAATCCCATGTTTTAAGTTGAGTCAGTAAAGTCGGAATTTTTAATTCTTGCAATCTTTGAATTACTTGGGTAGAAAAACCTTCGATACCAATGACTAAATCTGGTTTGAGAGCCACAATTTTTTCTAAATTAGGAGGAGTTTGACCTTCACTAACGCGAGGAATATCCTTCAACCCAGGTTCGTTTTTAAATAATGAATTTCCAGCGATACCTACTAGTTTGGTTTTATCGAGTTGATAAATAATATCTGTGGCTAGAGATGAAAGACTAACTACTCTTTTGGCTGTTTGTTGATTATTAGTGGTTTCTGTAATCGCAGGTGTTTGTACTTGTGGTTGTTGAGTTGTAGCAGTGCTACAAGCCATTAAAAATATACTGATGAGAATTGCTAATGCTGATAATATTAAACGATGATACATATAAGAATAAACCTATGGTAACTATTAAATTTACTGACAAAAATGACGAGTGTAGACATAGTAAAAATTCCCCCAAGAATTTATAGCTATGCTACCTCGCCATTAAGTATACAAGGTTTATTGAGAAAAGCTTTACACACTATACATTAGTATGTTGTTTAACTATTGTTAATTAAATAACATTTGTTTGTTTTTGTAAAAAATTTATAGTAAAACTTTTTACTTGTGAGAAAGATTTATAAATAATGGTTTAATAGCTGTCTGAAATGTTGTTTTTACTGTATTAATGCCCAATCTTCAGGAGTATTACAGTTAAGTAACATCTTGGTATCAGGCACAGCTAAAACTTGTACAGAATGTTGCTGAAGCCACTGCTGAAACGATCGCCCGCCTTGGTTGATAAAATCTAGTAGTTGCGGTAAACATTGACGGCGATAAAAACCACACAGAGGTTCCCAGCCTTTAGTATGATGTGCCAAAGCTGCGATCGCATCATCCCCCACATTATCAAGTTCAGCCTTCCATCCTTGCAGTACCTCAACCTCCAACTTGGGTAAATCGCAAGCAAGTAACAGCACCCAATCAGTTTGTACCTGTGCAAGTCCTTGTGCAAACCCCAGCAACGGCCCCTGATTTAAAGGTGCTTCTAAAATAAACTCACAACGAGGTAAAGTTAAATTTTGATAACGTTCCGGCCAGGGAGTGACAATATAAACAGTCTCAGCACAAGCCGCCGCAATCTGACAAACTCGCTGTAATAAAGGTACACCATCAACAGTCAGCAATGCTTTATCTTGTCCCATCCGCGAACTTTTACCGCCAGCCAATACAATGGCTGATAAAAGTGCTGAGTGCTGAGTCATTTGTGTTTCTATGTCCCTATTTTGCACCACGCCTGAATTTTGTCTCTAGACCTGAGATTTGTGGAGTTGATAATTAGAGGGATGTTTTTTGTTTCGCGCAAAGGCGCAAAGACGCAAAGACGCGAAAAATCGATAGTTAACCTTGCTGAAAAGGCTTAATTCATCCTGCATTTATGCAACGCCAGATTTTTTTATTTTAGGACTTACGCAAGAACCCTCTCAAGTCCTCTTAACTTCGTGTCCTACCCTTCGGGAAGCCGCTATCGCGTCTATGCGCCCTTTGTGGTTAGTTCTCTAATTCTGTGCATATTCATACAGAATTGGTATTAAAAATGAATCATCCTCTCGTTTGACTTTGCTGCACTTGCTGTAACATTTGCTCAACACTGGTGGCTGGTGCAAGACATTTTAAACCTTGGCAAACTAAGGCGATACTTCCTTCTGGGAGGTTAGATACTACAGAAAACGCTGCTACTGGCAAATATTGAGGAATGAGAGATTGAATTTGCTCGGTGGTGCTGCGAACTAGGGTAGAGTTACGATACCAATCTAAAGCTGTGAATAAGCTGGGGCAAGCTTGAGGATGACTAGCCATGATGCTTCGGAAGGCTTTTAAACCTTGCTCGGCTAAATCGAGATAATGCAGATTATCGGTGAGTAGAGATAACCTGACAAGATTTGCGATCGCTACTCCATTCGCCGAGGGTGTAGCATTATCAGCATAGCTGCGTTCGCGGACAATTAATTCCTGACTAGCATCGCTAGATGTGTTAAAATATCCTCCTAGTTCTACACTCCAGAGAAATTCGTCGAATTCTTCTTGGATAGCGATCGCTTTTTCCAACCATTGTTTATCCTCTGGGCTACAAGCTTGCAAATCCAGTAACGCTTTAATAAAAAAGGCGTAGTCTTCGGACTGCGCTAAAAATGTCGCTTCACCTTGATAATTGAGTCGGTGGAAACGTCCATTAACAAACTGATTTTCTAAAATAAAGTTAGCGGCTTGTGCGGCTAATTCCAAATATAGAGGTGATTGAAATACCCCACTGGCTCTCGCTAACCCAGAAATCATCAAACTATTCCAAGCCACAATCATTTTTGTATCCGTCACCGAGGGAATACGCCCCGGCCAATTATGGGTTTTGGCTTCTTGATTATTCCGGGCTGGGGGAAAAGTCTTTAATGATTCTGCTGTATCACCATAACGCGCTGTAAATAATTTCCCTAATACCGTGTCTATTTCTGGACTCAAGTGTCCAGCATTGCGCCTTTGTAAGACATTCAACCCTTCAAAGTTACCTTGAGAACTAACTGTAAACTCTTGTTGTAATTGGGTTAATTCTTCTGGTGTTAATAACTGTGCGAGTTCGTTGTAACTCCACACATAAAAAGCCCCTTCTTCTGGCTCAACTGCATCAGCTTTGGTGAAACTATCTGCATCTTGAGCCGCGTAAAAGTAGCCTTCTGGGGCAATCATTTTGCGTTGCAGCCATTGTACAGTTCCCGCCACAGCCCTAGCAAAAGCCGGTTCTTTGATACCCGCACTCCATAAATTTGCTAGATACTCGACAATTTGCCCATTGTCATAAAGCATCTTTTCAAAGTGAGGGACTGTCCAGGTGGGATCAACAGTATAGCGATGAAAGCCACCACCTACATGATCATAAATCCCACCCAGGGCTAAATCTAGTCCGCGCTGAGTACAAATTTGCTGACCATCATAGCGAGATGGCAAATTAAACCGATTTCCCCGCAGTGCCAATTCAGCATAAGGCATCATCGGGAAACTGTTACCGTATTGATTAGCAGTAATGATCCCCGTGCTAGTTTCCCAACCTTTGCCCAGTAATTCATGTTCTGCAACTGACTGGGGATCATCATTTTGCAAGACCGCAGAGGTGAGGAGCGAGTCTAAAATGACCGCTTTGCGTTGGCGCAATTCCTCTTTTTCGGTGTCGTAGTAGCGCCGTAAAGCTTGCAACACCTGTAAAAAACCAGGACGGCCGTAGCGGGGATCAACCGGAAAATAAGTCCCAGCGTAAAAAGGAACCAAATCTTCAGGAGAAAGAAAGGCATTTAACGGCCAACCACCTTGACCAGTCATCATCTGTAACGCCTGCATATAAATGCTATCGATGTCTGGGCGTTCTTCTCTGTCTACTTTAATAGGCAGAAAATTGGCATTCATATAATCTGCGATCGCAGCATCAGAAAAAGCCTCACCTTCCATCACAGTACACCAGTGGCAACTAGAGTAACCAATGGAAAGAAAGATAGGTTTATTTTCTGCCTTTGCAGTGGCGAGAGCTTGATCACACCAAGGCCACCAATCAATAGGATTTTCGGCGTGTTTACGCAGGTACAGACTCTTGGCTTGGGCAAGGCGATTAGTCATGATCTTGTTGTGTGAGGATAGATGCCTTCTTTGCCCAGTCTACATTCTGAATGTGGGAGTAGAACTACTCCTTACATAAAAAAACAAAACTTACACCACAGGTTTTCAACAGTCAGGTTAGTAAAGCGTGTGAGAACAGTTGAAAAGCTAATCAAACATTTTTCCTTTGCCTTGTTGTACTAAGGCAAAGAGCGCCACAGAAAACTGATGATAGTTGTTGACATCTCTGGTGCGGGTGGTTTAACCTGGGCTTGAATTTTGGTATTGTAATTAATTCCTGCTATCAGATGGAGCAAGAAAGTAATGATGGCGGCTTGCACAAGTTTTTCGAGCATGGCAGGTCTCCCTCAAGTGATAGCACTGCAAGTAAAATCCTTTTTCTAAATACACCCCGTACTCATAAATTTCGTAATTTGACGGGGTTTTCTGGAAAATTGCCTTGATAGTTGGTAAATAAATCTTGACAAAATCCAAATTTATAGCTAATGGTATGACAGTTTCATGGTCAGAGCGATCGCAGTTGTAGTTTGTTATTGCGCCTCTCTTGGCACGAACCGAGTCAAATTTCTAGACGCTTTCCCCTATAAAAAGTGCCTGAGTTATGATTTACATCTGCCAGATAGAAGAGAAAATTAGCTCTCTGGCGGATGACGACAGCCATTAGCAGGTTGTCATCGATAAAATAGATGTAAATTAGCTACAGGAACGCTGCATGATTCCTATCGTTATTGAACAATCGGGTCGGGGCGAACGCGCCTTTGATATCTACTCACGACTGTTGCGTGAGCGAATCATCTTCTTGGGACAACAGATTGACAGCAACTTAGCTAACTTAATAGTTGCCCAAATGCTGTTCTTGGATGCAGAAGACCCAGAAAAAGACATTTATATGTACATTAATTCCCCTGGCGGTTCGGTAACTGCTGGTATGGGTATTTTTGACACTATGAAGCATATCCGCCCTGATGTCTGTACCATTTGTACCGGATTAGCGGCAAGTATGGGAGCTTTTCTCCTCAGTGCTGGAACCAAAGGTAAGCGGATGAGTCTACCCCATTCCCGCATTATGATTCACCAACCTTTAGGCGGCGCACAAGGCCAAGCCACCGACATTGAAATTCAAGCGCGGGAAATTTTGTATCACAAAAAGCGACTCAACGACTTTCTCGCCGACCACACAGGTCAGCCCATTGAGCGCATTGCAGAAGACACCGAACGCGATTTCTTCATGTCACCCGATGAAGCCAGAGAATACGGTTTGATTGACCAAGTAATTGACCGTCACTCTGCGGGTAGTCGTCCGATGGCTGTGGTTTAGTCATTAGTCATTAGTCATTGGTTATTAGTTGTAGGGTGGGTATTATGCCCACCCTGCTAAATTATGGGTGTGGCTAGAGATTCCAAGTATTTGAGAAAATCGAGTAATTCTTCTTGGGTTAATAAATGGCGCGATCGCTTACCATAAGTTTTCATGAGATAATCTCTTCCCCACTCTACACTGACATCTAATCGCTGCATTTCTTGATCAGTTTTAGCGATAACTTGAACAAAAAAATCTTCTCGTGATGATGGCGTAGGTTGAGTTTCCAAATATCTCAGAAAATCCAGTAATTCTGATTCGGTTAATAAAGTCCGCCCTCTCTTGCCATAAGTTTTAATAAGATAATCTCTTCCTTGTTCCGGTGTCCAACCTAAACGGTGCAATTCAATATCAGTTTTGGCTAATACTTCCGCTAAATTTACTGGTTTCATAAATGCCTATCTGCGGTTAATTTTATCCAAATTCTCTTGCCCATTAACTATAGCTACTATTAATCCTTCAAGAGTAAGCTGTTCAGCATTTAAATTGTGTATAATAGAAAGCTGAATTAAGTAAAAAAAAGGAATAATGCCAGCAAAAAATCATTTAACTTCTCAGCAAATAGAGAAACTACAAAAAGCCTTAAAACTGGA
>NZ_JACJSD010000066.1 GCF_014697615.1 Nostoc sp. FACHB-280
TGCTAGAACCTACGAAGAATTAGATCAAGCTATCACAAATGCCCTAGATGCAGTGACTAAAAAAGACATTATTGGATGGTTTACTCACTGTTGTTACTATATTGCACCCAACTGAGAACCGCTATATTTTTGATTAGTGAAAAAGCTCGGAGCGAGTTTATTATTGCACCGATTTTACTAGCCTGCCGAGATATCAGCCAAGATAGGTTAGCTATTTTTTCTGGACAAAGACTTGATGTTGATCCTGCACAAGGTTTGATAGGAGAATGTGATTTTATTCTCGCATTAGCTCCACCTTTACCACCTTTGCGATCGCCAATTATCACCATTGTAGAAGCAAAGAAAAATGATGTTGAAGCTGGGTTAGGGCAATGTATCGCCCAAATGGTAGCAGCAGATTTATTTAATCGTTCAGCTAACCAAGCAGAAAAGTCTGTGTATGGATGTGTGACAACAGGAGAAGTATGGCAATTTCTTCAACTTTCCCAAAAAATAGCTTTCCTTGATCAGCAGAGATATTACTTGGATAACATAGGGGCAATTTTGGCCATTGTGCAGACAATTGTTCAGCAATTCAGTAGTGAGTAGTTAGTTGCTTGATTGAATCTGCGATCGCATGTCTTGTGTACTTGGAGTGATCGCTTACTATAGTTGCTTGGCGCGTTGGCGTAGCCCGCCGTTCGCGGTAGCGTCTCTGAAAGAGAAGGCATCGCTTTATCTCGTAAATTAGTTTTATTAACACGCAATCATCGAGATTTTAGCAAAGTACCGGGATTGTTAATAGAGGATTGGACAGTTTAATTAGTTTTTGAGTGCTAAGTGCGATCACCTACGGTGGTAATTTTATTCCACACATGAACAATTGATAAGGTTATCTAGAAAGTTTCAGTATAATTTGGTGATTGTACATCAGCAGTTTCTGGGTATTCTCTTCATAAGCATACATTTGCTGAACTACACTGAAACCTAAAAATTTTTAGAACTGTAAAAGCAGACAACATCCATTAATTGGTGAATAGTTGGCAGATATTCACTTTTTAGCGCAATTAAACTTACCATTCTCTATTTTTAAGCAAATACTATGAACTCAGCTACAGTTGGCAATCATTTCGCATCTCCAAGGACAGGTGTAATAGGAAAATTAATTGCTAATTCCAATAATGAATATGATGTAGAGGTCAATAGCCAAGTCTTTAAGTTAAATCAGTCACAGTTTAACAAACTGATACAAGTTCCAGACACTATTCTTCATTTATTAAACCAACCAGATGAAAGATTTTTAGAGGCTCATAAGCAACTTGTAGATTCTTTTCTTGAAGCAGCTAGGATTTTATACTTCGATGGCAATATGGAATATGAAGTACTTCAAGCATGGAGAGAAAAGCTTGGATTTAAGTACTCTAATGATATATCTTCATTAACTGATCATGGTAACTCATTAGAGTATGGTGGCCTATATCTGGGTGGAGATTGGAGGGATGACTACGATCCACGTTACTAAATTTTTTAACTTCATCTTGAGAGGCGAGCTTATCTATCGTATCTCTCCAGTAATATAACAACGGACATTTATTTCAAATAATCTAAAATAATTGTTCTTTAGAATTGAAGCGATCGCCCATATTAATCTAAAAAATATCATTTAAAATAGTTTTTTAATTTACACTTTTAAAGTAACAAAAATCTAACCAAAACCCAAAAAACATACCATATAAGAGTTATATTGTCTTAAGCCGCAAAAATATATTGTTCTCAGATAACCCTACAACCTGCATTTAGGCTAAAAATAGACTCTTTTTTCTCCCGTCACAAGAAAAGCTTGATTTACCTGACATATTCGCCCCGTCGCCAAGTTCGGAGTAATCCCAAGAGTGCATTTGACGGAAGGGAAGACCCATCTTTTGGAAGGCGTACTTCTCTTTAATACCAGAAGCGATTAAGTCTGGCTTCTTAGCTTTAACGAATTCCTCGAATTCGTAAGCGGTAACGTCATCGTAAATGATGGTGGCGTTATCGATATAGTGGGTGGTACGTTTGTAGTCGTCGTTGTGAGCGAACTCATAACCTGTACCGACAACTTTGATACCCAAGTCTTCAAAAGCGGGAACAACGTGGCGAGGACGTAGACCACCTACGTACAACATTACGGTGTTACCTTCCAAGCGAGGACGATACTTTTCAAGTACCGAATTCATCACTGGTGTGTACTTAGCGATGACTTTTTCAGCGTTTTCTTGAATCTTAGAGTCAAATTTAGCTGCAATTTCGCGTAAAGATGCAGCAATTTTGGTGGGGCCGAAGAAGTTGAATTCCATCCAAGGCATACCGTATTGTTCTTCCAAACTACGGCAGATGTAGTTCATAGAACGATAGCAGTGGATGAGAACTAATTTAGCAGCAGGGCCTTGAATCAACTCGTTGAGTGTACCGTCACCAGACCACTGAGCTACAACACGCAAGCCCATTTCTTCTAATAACATCCGGCTTGCCCAAGCATCACCACCGATGTTGTAGTCACCGATTAATGCTACGTCGTAGGGGCTTGGCTCGAAGTCGAGAGTATTGTTTTTCTTAGCTTTGTCAAATTCAGGGAAAATCCAGTCACGGATAGCGTCGTTAGCGATGTGGTGGCCTAAAGACTGAGATACACCACGGAAACCTTCGCAACGTAGGGGTACAACTGGCTTACCAATTTGCTTAGAAGCTTTTTTAGCAACAGCTTCGATGTCATCCCCGATTAGACCGATGGGACATTCAGATTGAATGGAGATACCACGGTTCAAGGGGAAGAGAACTTCTAGTTCTTCGATGATTTTGGTTAGTTTTTTGTCACCACCAAATACGATGTCGCGTTCTTGGAAGTCGGAGGTGAAGTGCATGGTACCGAAAGAGTTGATACCTGTTACACCTACGTAGTAGTTACGACGACCAGACCAAGACCAGTAACCGCATCCTACGGGGCCGTGGCTGATGTGGATCATGTCCTTAATAGGGCCCCAAACCACACCTTTAGAACCTGCGTAAGCACAACCACGGGCGGTCATTACACCAGGAATGGATTTGATGTTAGACTTAACGCCGCAATCAGATTTGCTTTCTTCGTGGACGTTGAGGTGTTTTTCGCGTTTTTTGCGAGCTTTTTCGGGATAAGCTTGCAGAACTTCTTTAATTAGTTCCTTATTTTCATCTACAAGATTCTTGTTTTCTGGAGGTGTCATAGTCTGCCTCGGTAACAGTTAAAGATGGGGAAATGGAGGGAAAAAAGGGAGAGGAGAAGAATGAAGGCTGAAGGCTAAAGCTGAATGAAGGGAATTTTCATACTTCACACTTCATACTTCATACTTTCCTTGACTCCTAATTAGGGAATTACTTACTTGGTAGCTTCTGCGGGCTTACCGATGATGTCTGCGTGCTTAGAATCATCATCTAAGATACCGTATTCAATCAACAGTGCTTCTAGTTCGTCCATCTCGATTGGTGTAGGAATGGTGAGCTTGTCGTTGTTGATGATTTTCTTAGCTAATTCACGGTATTCATTACCTTGGTTGCTGTCAGGTGCGTACTCGTTGACGGTCATACGACGCAATTCAGCGTGTTGAACGATGTTGTCACGAGGTACGAAGTGAATCATTTGGGTGTTCAACCGTTTTGCCAAGGTTTCGATGAGTTCGTGTTCCCGGTCTGTCTTACGGCTGTTACAAATCAAACCACCCAAGCGTACACCACCGGAGTGAGCGTATTTCAAAATACCACGAGCGATGTTGTTTGCAGCATACATCGCCATCATTTCACCAGAGGTAACGATGTAGATTTCTTGTGCTTTACCTTCACGGATAGGCATAGCGAAACCACCGCACACAACGTCACCTAATACGTCGTAGGATACGAAGTCTAGGTCTTGGTAAGCGCCGTTTTCTTCTAAGAAGTTGATGGCGGTGATAATACCACGACCAGCGCAACCTACACCGGGTTCTGGGCCACCAGATTCTACGCACTTAACACCACGGAAACCGGTCAGCATTACTTCTTCGAGTTCTAGGTCTTCTACTGCACCGCGTTCAGCAGCCAAGTGTAATACGGTGGTTTGTGCTTTAGCGTGGAGCATCAAACGGGTAGAGTCTGCTTTAGGGTCGCATCCTACGATCATGATGCGTTGACCCATTTCTGCCATAGCTGCCAGGGTGTTTTGGGAGGTGGTAGATTTACCAATACCGCCTTTACCATAGAAAGCTATCTGTCTAATTTTTTCGTCAGTCATGGTTCTCTTTTCCTACAATTGGTTGGTTAATGGGTCTTTGTTTTTGTTTGAGAATCTCACGCCTGTTGAGCTATGGCTGTGAGTGGTTGTAGAACGCCGCCGGTGGCGATCGCTCTACCGAAAATCGCATTGGCATAATGTACATTTAGTTGGTTATGAAGTTGTGAAAGTTCTTTTGGTTGTTGACAATTAACTGTTAACTGTCAACTGGTTAATTAGACTGCTTCAACTACGATGTCTTTACTGATGCGATCGCGCAGTCTCGATTCAATCGCTATCTTTAAGGTGGCGGTGCTGCTGGGACAAGAATCACAAGCACCTTTGAGGATGACTTTAACGATATTTCCTTCGATGTCGTACAGTTCGACATCTCCGCCGTCTGCAATCAGGACGGGTCTAACTTCTTCATCGAGAACTTTTTGAATTAAGGCAATCTTTTGAACGTTTGTTAGTGGTCTTGTGGCTGTGGCTATTTGACCGTTATTAAGAATTTCTGGAGCTTTTATGCCGTTAATGCTGTCTTTACTGGCTGTGGCGACTTCCTGCTCTACATCTTTAATAATATCATCAATTTTTGTTAAACAGGAACCGCATCCGCCACCAGCTTTGACATAATTTGTTACCTGCTCCGCAGTAGTAAGGTTATTTTCTTTCACTACGCGGCGAATTTTTGTATCAGTGATACCAAAGCAGGAGCAAATTAAAACGCCTTCGTCATCATCGTCATGGGCAGCCAAAGGAATGCCACGATAGTTATAAATTGCGGCTTCTAGGGCTTCTTGACCCATAACTGAGCAGTGCATTTTGGCTTCGGGTAAGCCGCCGAGGTAATTTGCAATATCTTTGTTAGATACCTTCAAGGCTTCATCTAAAGTCAAACCCTTAACCATTTCGGTCAATGCACTAGAAGAAGCGATCGCACTGGTACAGCCAAAGGTTTGGAAACGTGCATCCAGAATCTTATCAGATTCTACTTCTACTTTCAGGTGTAGTCTTAAAGCATCACCGCAGGCAATACTTCCTACTTCTCCCGTTGCAACCTTAACTCCAGGTTCACCCGTTTCTTCGATGACTCCCTGATTTTTGGGATCGTAAAACAGTTCTAATACTTTATCTGTGTAGTCCCACATGGTCTATTTTAGATTTTGGATTTTGGATTTTGGATTAGTCGTCATTTGTTATTTGTCCTTTGTCATTAGTCATTTGTGTGTTATGACAAATGACCAATGACGAATGACTAATGACTATTGACTAATGACTGCGATTGCAACCAACCTGCGTCGTCGTTTTTGAATGGCGACAGAGCGCGGAGACGTTCTACAATTTCGGGCATGACTTCAATGACGCGATCGATTTCAGCATCGGTGGTGTAGCGACAAAGACTGAAGCGAATGGAACCATGCAAAGTGGTGTATGGTAAACCCATTGCCCGCAGAACGTGGGATGGTTCGAGTGAACCGGAGGTGCAAGCGGAACCAGATGAGGCACAGATACCGTGTTTATTTAACAAAAGTAGGATTGCTTCACCTTCGATATATTTAAAACCGATGTTGGTGGTGTTGGGCAATCTGTTCTTAACATCCCCGTTAACTTCACAATCAGGGATTTTAGCGAGGAGAGTTTGTTCCAGGCGATCGCGCAACTGTCTTTCTCTCTTAGTTGCTTCTTCTAAATGCAGCAATTCCAACTCGGCTGCTTTACCTAAACCAACGATACCTGGAACATTCTCTGTACCCGCCCGGCGACCGCGTTCTTGGTGTCCACCAATCAACAGGGGACGGAATCTCACGCCCCGGCGCACATACAACGCGCCAATACCTTTGGGTGCGTGAATTTTATGACCAGACATAGTTAACATATCTACTGTACTGGTCTTCATGTTCAGTGGCAGTTTACCCACTGCTTGCACTGCATCGACGTGGAACAGTGCGCCGCGTTCTTTAACGCGTAATCCAATCTGCTCAATCGGGAAAACCGTACCTGTTTCGTTATTAGCATACATGATGCTTACCAAGGCGGTGTTCCCTGTCAGCGAGGCTTCTAGTTCATCTAGATCCAACTGCCCCTGACTATTTACCGAAAGATAGGTAACACTGTAACCTTGGGTTTCTAGTTGTTTGCAGACATTCAGCACCGCCGGATGTTCTACTTGGGTGGTGATGATGTGGCGCTTTTCTGGCTGGGCTAACAAAGCGGCGCGAATGGCTGCGTTATCTCCCTCGGTTCCACAACTGGTAAAAACAATTTCTGATTCATCTGCACCTAAGAGGGCGGCAAGTTGTTCTCTGGCTGTTCTCACTGCTTTAGCCAGTTGCCCGCCAAAGGTGTGCATACTTGAGGGGTTGGCGTAATATTCGGTTAAATAAGGCATCATTGCCTCTAAAACCTGTGGGTCTACCTTAGTAGTCGCATTATTATCTAGATAAATGACGCTCATTATTTATACCCCTAGGATTTCACCCTGATGCTTTTGCATTTGTTCAGAGAACTTCTGAGACTAGAAGTATTTACTATCAAATATAATTGAAAGTCGTATCTATGCGTTGTTATGGAAAGTTGGGGTTATGCCAGAGTCAGCGGTGAAGAACAGCAAACAGATAAAGGTGCGTTGCGTAAACAAATAGAACGCTTGCGCGGTGCAGGATGTTCCAAAGTATATTGGGATATTCAATCGCGGACAACAGAAGTCAGGGAAGGACTGCAACAATTAATTAATGATTTGAAAACATCGCCCAAGGGAAAAGTTAAATCTCTGCAATTTACCCGGATTGACCGGATTGGTTCATCATCGCGGTTGTTTTATTCATTGTTGGAGGTGTTGCGTTCCAAGGGAATTAAACTAGTAGCTTTAGATCAAGGAGTAGACCCTGACAGCCTTGGCGGAGAATTAACCATAGATATGTTGTTGGCGGCTGCCAAATTTGAGGTCAGAATGGTGACAGAGAGATTAAAAAGTGAACGTCGTCATCGGGTGAACCAAGGCAAAAGTCACCGAGTTGCCCCATTAGGATATCGTATCGACAAAGATAAATATATCTGCGATCGCTCACCATGTGTTTGTTTGTTGGAAGGACGCAGAGAATTAACTGTATCTGATGTAGCTAGATATATTTTTAACACTTTTTTTGAGTGTGGTTCGGTAGCGGCGACTGTGCGGAAGTTGCACGCAGATTTCGGTATAGAAACAAAAGCTTTTGATTTGAATAAGCCAGAAACATCTTCACGAATTGTCAATGATGATGACTTGGATAATATTGTATTTACACCAAATAAAGCTAACCACCCCTTACGTTATCCTTGGTCTGGGTTAAGATGGTCGATCGCAGGTCTAAAAGCATTATTAGTAAACCCTGTTTACGCAGGGGGTTTACCTTATGATACTTACGTTAAATCAAAGGGGAAACGCAAAAACTTTGACGAGTGGAAAGTAAAATGGGGAACTCATGATGATGAAGCAATTATCACCTATGAAGAACACGAACGCGTAAAACAGATTATTAGAGAAAATCGCAATAACCGATGGGCTTCTAGAGAAGATAACGAAGTAAACCCATTTGCTAATTTAATCAAATGCGCTCATTGCGGAGGTTCGATGACGCGCCATGCAAAAAGGGTAAATAAAGATGGGGAAGCTATCTATTATTATCAGTGCCGTTTGTATAAAGCTGGCAACTGTAGCAATAAAAATATGATTTCATCAAAAGTATTAGATATCCAAGTAGTAGATTTTTTAGCACAAGAAGCCGAACGGTTAGCGAACTTAGTAGAAACAGATGAACCATTACCAATAGAGGAACCCGCAGAAGTCAAAACCCTGCGTGCATCGCTGAATACTTTGGAAACCTTACCACCAAGTTTAGCGATAGAACAAATCAAAAATGACTTGAAAGAACAAATTGCGATCGCGCTAGGAACACAAAATAATGCAGCTAAAGAATCTCTAATTGCTAAAGACAGAATTATCCAGGCTTTTGCTAATACAAGTTACTGGCAAGAATTACAACCCCAAGATAAACGATTAATACTCAATGGCTGCATCAAAAAAATATGTGTAGATGGCAACTTTGTCACAGCCATTGAGTATCGTTACTAAGCACTTTTACGTTTTGATTTTGTCTTCAGTTCTGGAATCACCAAAGTAGATTTTACCCCTGTGTTACGTCTTTCCCATTCCAGAACTGTACGAATTACAACTTGTGACCAAGATTCGTAAGCCATAATTACCATCATTAGTTAATTTGAGAATAGCGAAAATGGCATTTTTTTTTGTTCATCACAAGCAATATCTCAAAATAAAAATGTGTTGAGTGAGCATATTTTCAGCAACAGTTTAAATTTAGAGAATAAAGAGATATAAAATACAGGTAAAAATTTGCTTGATGATATTTTCTAGGATTCAAAATTCAGACACAAACTCAATAAACCCCTTCCTGACATCTTGCTCAACATCTTCTCAAAGCAAGTCTGAGACTCTAGGATGGTTGGTAGTTGGGGTTGCGATCGCGTAATGGGTGATATAGCAATCCTATATGATATACGAACAAATTTCGTCTGTGTATCATTTTTAAAGTGAAATGGTATTACTCTTGGAAAGACTATACCGATGTCCCCCAATGTCACCTATATCCATAGCAATCATTTTTCAAGTTAGACTCACACAGCGATACAAAAAACCCAGTAATTGAAAAGGGATTATGGGTTTACATCGTGTACAAGTTTTGTCGAGCTATTTCCCTATACCTAGTCTGAATGACCAATTTTTATGCGTAAATCCTAATTTTAAATATTTTTATTATTCCCTTAAATGTCTTAACTGTCCTCTTAAATGTCTTAAATGTCTTAACTATCTTTTTAAATGTCTTAACTGTCTATCTAACTATTTTAATTATTTTCTTAACTGTCTTAACTACTATTGCATTTTATTGATAAAACTGAGATTATCTATCTGTAGAATGATGCAAAAATCATACATAAGTAAAAATAATAATAATTTCAAACCTAAAATAACCTTAGTTTATAAATAATAATAATAATAAGGATATCAAACCTGATGCAGTTAAATAATCATAGTCAAGTTTTAACAATCACAAGTGATAAAATTTTTCTATACAAAAAAATAGAAGCTGCTATTCTGTCGAGTTTGACTGTAAGTGATTGTGTAATTCGGGAGAAACAAACACAAAAGCTGAAACAGGAATTAGTTGCCTATATCGTTCCATCAGGTTTATTCATACCAGAACAATTAAAGTCTCATCTGCAAACAATTCTGCCTAAAGAATTGATGCCTACAGCATTTGTGCCAATCTCAACCATACCTTTAACGGTAGGAGGTGAGGTAGATGAAGTTACTCTAGCCAATTTAGAAGTTCTTGACTCTGAGTTAATGGGTAATTTAGAAGAGCAATTAGAGTCATTATCAGAAATTGAGCTTGTTGCTGTGGTTGCCGAACCTGTTGTTAACAAAATTCCACCTCTACATTTAGATGATTTACTAGGTGAGATTCAAGTAACTCTCGATGAAAATATCCAAGAAAAAGTACAAATAAACACTCGTATTCAGACAAGAGAAAACAAGAATTATTCTTCACTCAAAAAATTAGCTATTAGTCACGGTGAAGTACTCAAATATTCTGAAGATGCTCCTCAAACTTTAACAGAAGTATTAAAGCAAGCCGCTACAAATTCCACTAGAGGTATTAGCTACATTAAATCTAATGGAAGTGAGCAAGTTCAATCTTACAGAGAATTATGGCAAGATGCCCAACGCATTTTAGCGGGATTGAGAAAACTAGGACTCCAACCTCAAGATAAAGTAATTTTTCAATTAGAAGATAATCAAGATTTCATCTGTGCTTTTTGGGGTTGCGTATTAGGGGGATTTGTGCCGGTACCAGTATCCATCACACCTAACTATGAACCAGCCAACAGTAACGCCAGCAAATTACAAAACACTTGGCAGATGTTAGGAAAACCTCTTGTCCTAACGAGTGCTAATTTAGCTCCTGACATTGATAATTTTTTCAGACTTCTAAACTTAGAAAACTTTCAAATTGTAACTGTTTACCAGTTGCGTCAATATGAACCAGATTTAAAATTGCATCCTAGTCAACCAGAGGATTTAGCAATTTTGTTTCTAACTTCTGGCAGCACTGGAATACCCAAGTGTGTGATGTTGAATCATCGCAATATATTGAGTATGACAACTGGCTTAATTTTAATGGGTCATTTTTCCAGCCAGGAAAGTGTTTTAAACTGGATGCCTTTAGATCATGTGGGTGCGTTAGTTTCTCTGAGTATCATGGCCGTAAGTTTAGGTTGCCAACAAATTCATATACCCACTAACTTGATTGTGCAGAATCCGCTCAAGTGGCTAGATTTGATTGATCAACATCAAGCTACGATTAGTTGGGCTCCTAACTTTGCCTTTTCCCTCATCTGCGATGCCCTTGACAATCTTTCAGATAGTGCCATTGATATCAATTGCCAGTGCCAGCAATGGAATTTATCTTCCATGAAGTTTATCATCAACGCTGGAGAGCCGATTGTCATTAAAACAGCAAGGAATTTCTTAAAGCTGCTAGGTCGTTACGGTTTAGTGAGTAATGCTATTCACCCAGCTTTTGGGATGTGCGAAACTTCTTCTGGTATAACCTACTCTGATAGTTTTTCTCTAGAATCTTCATCGGATGAGACCTCATTTGTAGAATTAGGGCTGCCAATTGCTGGTGCTGCACTAAGAATTGTTGATGAAAATGAACAGATAGTTGCAGAAAATACTATTGGTCGTTTACAAGTAAAAGGTACTTCTGTTACCTCTGGTTACTATCAGAATCATCAAGCAAATCAAGAGGTTTTTACTGTCGATGGTTGGTTTAATACCGGAGATTTAGGATTTCTGCATCAAGGGCGGTTAACGATTACTGGAAGAATCAAAGATGTAATTATCATCAATGGATTAAACTACTACTGTCATGAAATCGAAGCTGCCGTTGAAGAACTTAAAGGAGTAGAAGTTTCTTTTACAGCTGCCTGTGCAGTCAGACAACCAGGAATTAATACCGATAAACTGGCTATCTTTTTCCATACTTCCATTATTGATGATAAAAGTTTATTAGCTCTGCTTAAAGAAATTCGCACTTGTGTTGTGAATAAGGTAGGGATAAATCCAGATTATTTAATTCCAGTCAATAAAGAAATTATTCCCAAAACTGCTATTGGTAAAATCCAACGTTCTCAACTCAGCCGGCGTTTCCAAACAGGTGAATTTAAATCAATTATTAAACGAATTGATATATTACTAGGTAACGCCAATACCATTCCTGATTGGTTCTATCGCCAAGTCTGGCAATCTAAACGTGCCATTACTCTTAATTCTCAGTTAACTGCTACTAATTCCACCCTAGTATTTCTAGATTCTTGCTTTTTGGGAGCATATATATGTCAAACATTATCAGCAAATAACCTGTCATATATAACTGTTTCAGCCGGAGAATATTTCCAAAAAATCAATCGCTCACACTACACAATTACTCCTGGAAAATCTCAAGATTACCAACTTTTACTTGAATCTCTAGCCGCAGATAATATTATCATTGGGCAGATTCTTCATCTCTGGAGCTATGACAAGTATATTGGCGAAGTCAAAAACCAAGCAGCACTCGAACAAGCACAAGAACAGGGAATATACAGTTTATTATTCCTTGTTCAAGCCTTAGCCAAAGTTCAGGGTGCTGATAATTCTGTGCAATTACTATTTATTTCTTCTTATGTCCAGTCTATTTGCCCAGATGACCGAATAGCTTATGAAAAATCAGCAGTATTAGGGCTACTCAAAACCATTCCTCAAGAATTACCCTGGTTGAACTGTCGCCATATAGATTTACCTTTTACTGAAGTTGAAAAAAATAGGGATTATATTCTCCAAGAAATAAAAATTTCCTCAAAAGAGCGAGAAGTAGCTTACAGAAATGGGCAGCGTTTCGTTCCTCGCTTAGAACAAGTTGATTTTACAAGCAAATCTAAATCCTCGATTACCTTCAAACAAGGAGGGACATATTTAATCACCGGTGGACTTGGTGGTATAGGTATTGAAATTGCGCGGTATTTGCTGAAACATTACCAAGCTAGATTACTGTTAGTGGGTAGAACTCCTTTAACTTCAGAAAGACACATAAAAATCTATCAAGAATTAGAACAGTTTGGGGGAGAGGTAAATTACGAAGCTGTTGATATTTGTGACTTAAAACAGTTGCTGATTATAGTCGAAAAATATAAATCCGGTTGGGTAAATAATTTGGATGGCATACTTCATTTAGCAGGAACTTTTCACGAAGAAGTTGTACTGGAAGAAACTCAGGATAATTTAGCATCTGTACTACGTCCCAAGGTTTTGGGTACTTGGGTACTGCATCAATTGGTAAAAGACAATCCAGACAGTATTTTTATCAACTTTTCTTCGGCACATGGTTTTTTTGGTAGCACTGCTGTTGGTGCTTATGCCGCTGCAAATAGTTTTCTCAATTGCTTTTCCCATTATCAAAATTCTCACACTGGATTAGCAAGTTATTGTTTTGCTTGGAGTATGTGGGATGATACAGGGATGAGTCAGGGATATCAGATGAAAAATCTGATCCGTGCCAAAGGTTTCTATGTTATGTCTTCCTTTCAAGCCATATCTTCAATGCTTGCCAGCTTAAAACATCAACAAAGACATCTATTTATTGGTTTAGATGGTAGTAACCAAAACATTCAAAGTTTGCAGTCATCAGCCTTTAACTTGCAGAAATTAACTGCCTATTTCACTGCCAAAACTCACGAGATTGTGAAATTACCAAAATTGCCAGTACAAGACCGTTTTGGAAATTCTTGTATTTATAATTTAGTACAACTCCCCCAAATGCCTTGTTTGGAAAATGGCGAAATAGATCGGGATAGACTTATTCGGGGAATTAACAATCAGGAAATGATGAAGTGGATAGAACCACGCAATGAGATAGAGTTGAAAATTACCCAATGTTGGCAACAAGTTCTGAGAGTGCCACTTTTAAGCATTTACGACAACTTTTTTGAGTTAGGAGGAAACTCCTTATTAGCTGGTCAGGTGATTGGGCGATTACGAGAAAGTTTTTCTCTAGAATTGTCTCTCCAGCGTTTGTTTCAAGTACCCACTATTGCTGGTTTAGCTCAGGCGATTGAGGCAATTCAAGCAGTAATCCAAAGTAACAATAACTTGACTACAACCTTAGCAGAAGAATATGAAGAGGATTATTTATAAAATGACTATATTTGAATTTTTATCCTTACTCAATAGTTTAGATATCAAAATTTGGCTGGAGGATGATCAGCTACGCTATCGCGCTCCTAAAGGAGCAATGACAGACGATATCAAGCAGCAAATCAAAGCACAGAAAACAGAAATCATCGCCTTTCTGAAGGAAGCGCAAACAGCTACACAATTAACTTCTTTATCTTTAGTTCCTGTTTCCAGAGATAAAGATTTACCTTTATCTTTTGCCCAGCAGAGAATGTGGTTTCTGTCTCAATTAGATGAAGAAAGCACATTTTATAACGAAAGTTTTCAACTGCGAATTGTTGGTAAAATTTCTGTAACTACCTTAGAACAGAGTATTAACGAAATTATCCGCCGTCATGAAGCTTTAAGAACTAATTTTCCTACGATAGAAGGTGTCCCCTTTCAGGTTATTAGACCTAATTTAACTATCAGCATCCCTGTGATAGATGTGCAGGAATTCACGGAAACGGCTGTACAACAGATTATCACTCAGGAGATTAGTCAATCCTTTGACCTAGGCACAGATCCCCTAGTGCGAGCGATTCTACTACAGCAAGCACCAGAATCCCATCTGTTGATCTTAACTATGCACCACATCATTATGGATGGTTGGTCAATGGGGGTATTCTTAAAAGAATTACAAGCACTTTATTCAGCTTTTACTCAAGGAAAACCAAATCTTTTACCAGAGTTAACAATACAATACGCTGATTTTGCTTTGTGGCAACGTGAATGGTTAACTCAAGAAATTCAAGATAAGCAACTGGAATACTGGAAACAACATTTAGCTGGCGCACCACCCTTGTTGGAGTTACCAACAGATTATCCTCGCCCTCCAGTACAAACTTTTGCTGGTGCTACCACAGAATTTCACATCGACGCACATTTAACCTCTCAACTTGTCACCCTCAGCCAACAGTCTGGAGTGACTTTGTTTATGACTCTGCTAACGGCTTTTGCTGTTTTACTGCATCGTTACAGTGGTCAAGATGATATCTGCATTGGTTCACCTTTTGCTAACCGCGATCGCCGCGAAGTAGAACCATTAATTGGCTTTTTTGTCAATACATTGGTGCTGCGTACCCATATTGCAGATAATCCTAGTTTCTCCCAGTTACTCGAACAAGTCCGCTCTGTTGTCTGGGATGCCCATGCAAACCAGGAAATACCATTTGAGCAGGTGGTAGAAGCACTACAGCCAGAACGCTCTCTTGGCTACAACCCCCTATTTCAGGTGTCGTTTGTTCTCGAAAATTTCTCTCTCGATACTTTAGAGTTACCTGGCGTTAATCTGACTCCAGAGATGGTAGAGCGGGGTACATCTAAGTTTGATTTGAGCCTGTCGATATGGCAGACTCAAAAGGGATTAATTGGGTCTTGGGAATATAACAGCGATATTTTTGCTGCCGATACCATTGCGAGGATGATAAGTCATTTCCAGACTTTGTTAGCAGCAATAGTGAAAGACCCTCATCAGAGAGTTGGGGAATTACCTTTACTTACCCCCTCAGAACAGCATCAATTGTTAGTTGAGTGGAATAATACCCAAGCTGATTATCCTTTTGATCAGTGCATTCATCAGTTATTTGAAGAGCAAGTTGAGAAAACACCGGATGCTGTGGCTGTGGTGTTTGAAAATCAACAACTTACTTATCAACAATTGAACTGTCGAGCTAATCAGTTGGCTCATTACTTGCGGTCATTGGGTGTAAAACCAGATACGCTAGTCGGGATTTGTGTAGAGCGTTCCTTAGATATGATTGTGGGATTATTGGGGATTCTCAAAGCGGGTGGGGCTTATGTACCACTTGACCCTGATTATCCTGCTGAACGCTTAAGTTTTATGCTCGTAGACACTCAGATAAAAGTGCTTTTAACTCAAGAGAAATTACGAGAGTCTCTTCCTGGACATCAAGCACGTGTCGTTTACTTAGACACCGACTGGAATAGTATATCCCTGAAAAATCAGGATAATCTCAATATCACAGTCAGTGCAGAAAGTTTAGCCTATGTAATTTATACCTCTGGTTCTACAGGCATACCCAAGGGAGTTACCGTCACTCATCAGTCCGTAAATCGGCTCGTTTTAAACACTAACTATATCCAATTAACACCTAATGACCGTGTTGCACAAGCCGCAAATATTGCTTTTGATGCAGCCACCTTTGAAATTTGGGGAGCATTGCTACACGGATCTGTGCTAGTTATTATCACTAAATCCATATTGTTGATTCCAGAAGAATTTGCCGTCAATATTCATTCACATAAAGTTAGTGTCTTATTCTTAACTACAGCCTTATTCAATCAATTAGCTAGTCTTGTCCCACAAGCATTTAGTTCTTTAAAATATTTACTATTTGGTGGGGAAGCAGTCGATCCCAGATGGGTGCAGAAAGTCTTAGAAAAAGGAGCGCCTCGATACTTGCTCCATGTTTATGGCCCAACGGAAAATACTACTTTTTCTTCTTGGTACTTAGTAGAGGATTTAACGGCCACAGCCACAACTATTCCCATCGGTCGACCAATTGCAAATACGCAAATTTATATCCTTGACCGACATTTACAACCAGTACCCATTGGTGTACCAGGAGAATTGTACCTTGGTGGTGTCGGACTAGCGCGGGGCTATCTCAACCGTCCTGAATTGACTAACGAGAGATTTATCGCCAACCCCTTTGATAATTCAAAATTGTATAAAACTGGTGATTTAGCACGTTATTTACCAAACGGTAATATTGAATACATAGCGCGTATTGATAACCAAGTAAAAATTCGGGGCTTCCGCATTGAGTTGCCAGAAATTGAAACCGTCCTCAGCCAATATTCTGAAATTAAATCAGTTGTTGCGATCGCCCGTGAAGATAGCCCTGGTAAGAAACGTCTAGTCGCCTACGTTGTGCCAGATCAAGACTCTAAACCCATAGCCCAAGAACTGCGTAACTTCCTGAAAACCAAACTGCCAGAGTACATGATACCAAGTGCGTTTGTAATCTTAGAGTCCTTACCCCTGACACCTAACGGCAAAGTAGACCGCCGCGCCCTACCAGAACCAAACTTAGAAAGCACACTGCTAGAAAAGTACGTCGCTCCTGCCACTCCCACTGAAGAAATATTGGCACAAATTTGGGCGCAAGTGCTGAGAGTAGAGCAAGTAGGCATACATGATAACTTCTTTGAACTTGGCGGAGATTCTATTCTCAGCATTCAAATTATTGCTAGAGCAAATCAGCTAGGAATTACACTCAGTCCCAAACATCTGTTTATGTATCAGACAATATCTGATTTAGCAGCCGTTACTGGGACAACTAAAGCAATTGTGGTAGAACAAGGTTTAGTGACAGGAGCAGCACCACTGATACCAATTCAACATTGGTTCTTTGAGCAAAATCTTTCCCAGCCGCACCACTTCAATCAAGCATTTCTGCTCTCAGTACCATCTGACCTCAAGTCGGAGCTATTAAAGCAAATATTCCAGCAATTACTTATACATCACGATGCTTTGCGCTTACGTTTTACACAATCTGACTCTACTTGGCAGCAGATTTACTCTACTCCCAATGATAGCGTTGCTTTCTCTCATATAGACTTATCGACAATTCCAGAAAGCGAGCAACAAGCTGCTATTGAAGCTAAGGCGACTTTGTTGCAGGGAAGTTTAAATCTTTCAGAAAATCTAGTGGAAGTCGCCTTTTTCTATCTGGGTGTTGACAACAGAGCGCGATTACTCATCATTATCCACCACCTAGCCATTGATGGTGTTTCTTGGCGGATTTTATTAGAAGATTTACAAACAGCTTATCAGCAACTTGCTCAAGGTAAAGTCATTACATTTCCCGCTAAAACAACTTCTTTTAAAGATTGGTCTTTTAAATTAACCGAATATGCACAATCACAAGCCCTCAAATCGGAAGTGGCTTATTGGTTGAATGAACCTCGCGCCGCAGTTCCACCCCTACCTGTGGACTATATAAAAGGGGCAAACACTGTTGCAGCAGCTAACACAGTATTATTGTCTTTAAGTGAGGCGGAAACTCGCGCGTTACTGCAAGATGTACCAAAAGCGTACAACACACAAATTAACGATGTCCTACTGACTGCCCTAGCGTTGGTTTTGAGCAGATGGACTAACTCTCAGAGTGTGCTGTTTAACTTAGAAGGTCATGGGCGAGAAGATATTGTTGATGGTGTGGATTTATCACGTACCATCGGTTGGTTTACAACTATCTTCCCTGTAGTTATAAAACTCCCAGCCACAGACAATCCAGCAGATGCCTTAAAGTCTGTCAAAGAGCAACTGCGGGTTATTCCCAATAAAGGAATCAGCTATGGCTTATTGCGCTATCTGAGTCAAGATACAGAAATTGCTAACCAACTACAGGCATTACCGCAAGCCCAAATCAGTTTCAATTATCTAGGTCAATTCGATCAACTGTTCAATACATCTTCTTGGATACAGCCAGCAAATGAGTCTGCCGGACACATCCACGGTTTGCAAAATAACCGCACTCATCTCCTAGAAATTAATAGCATTATTACTGGAGAACAGTTGTACATAGAGTGGACTTACAACACAAATTTCCACCAGCAAGCCACAATCGAAAGTCTGGCGCAAGAACTTGTCAACACATTACAAGGACTGATTGCTCATTGTTCATCACCTGAAAGTGAAGGCTATACACCTTCAGATTTTGAGTTAGTCAAGCTCAATCAATTACAATTAGACCAACTGTTGGTAAGTTTGGGCAAAACTAACTTCAGAAATATTGAAGATATTTACCCGCTCTCTGCGATGCAAGAGGGTATACTCTTTGAAAGTTTGTATGCTCCAGACACAGGAGTATATTTTGAGCAGTTAAGTTTCGCTTTAAAAGGTGAGTTGAACTTAGCAGCTTTTGAGCAAGCTTGGCAGCAAGTGGTAGCACGGCATTCAATTTTGCGGACTGCTTTTGTTTGGGACAATGAGCAACAGCCACTGCAAGCAGTGTATCGGCAGGTGGATATTAACCTCAACAAGCATGATTGGCAGCAGCTATCTGCACAAGAGCAGCAACAAGAATTGAAGCTTTTCTTACAGTCGCAGCGACAACAAGGTTTCCAACTGTCTGTTGCACCACTGATGTACCTAGACCTCATTCAATTGAGTAAGGATAACGTTCAATTTATTTGGAGTTTTCATCACATATTGTTTGACGGCTGGTCGTTATCTTTGATTATCAAAGACCTTTTGTATTTTTACCAAGCAATTTCTCAAGGTGAAACTAAGACACTTCAACCAGCCCAAAACTACCGCAAATATATTGCTTGGCTACAGCAACAAGATTTAGCCAAAGCTAAAGAATTTTGGCATCAAAAACTCCAAGGTTTTACTGCACCGACTCCTTTAATAATTGATAAACCATCGTCAAACCGCAAACAGTTAGATTCTAGTTACAACGAACAAAAAATCCAACTGACACCAGAAGCGACAACTGCTCTACAGAATTTTGCACGAAAGCATCAACTGACGATGAATAATTTAGTGCAAGGAACTTGGGCATTACTACTGTGTTACTACAGTCAAGAAACAGATGTAGTTTTTGGTGCTACTGTTTCCGGTCGTCCGCCATCTTTGATTGATGTAGAGTCGATGGTAGGACTATTTATCAACACTTTGCCTGTGCGAGTTGAGGTTGCAGCCGAGACGGAAGTATTGGCTTTGTTGAAAGATTTGCAGATGCAGCAAGTCGAATCTGAGGAATACTCATATAGCTCATTGGTAGATATTCAAGGTTTGAGTGATGTTCCTAAAGGAACGCCTTTATTTGAGAGCCTTGTTGTCTTCGAGAATTATCCAGTTGATGAGGCAACCCAGGAAAACAATTATGGTTTCTCGATAGGGAATATTCAGGCTATTGAGCAAACGAATTATCCTCTAACAGTGATTGTGATTCCTGGTAAGCAATTGCTAGTGAGGATTAGTTATGATACTAGCCGATTTGATGATGCTGCGATCGCTCGTTTGTTAGGACATTTCCAAACACTGCTCACAAGCATTGTTGCTAACCCCAAAGCACAGATTTCTCAACTATCACTGCTAACTGAAGTTGAGCAACAGCAGTTAGTTGATTGGAATGATACTTTTATAGACTATCCCCATAAGTGTATCCATAAGTTATTTGAGGAGCAGGTAGAGCGGACACCAAACGCTATAGCTGTGGAGTGTGGCAATCAACAACTAACCTACTATGAATTAAATAACCGTGCTAACCAGTTAGCGCATTACCTCCAGTCTTTGGGCGTGAAACCCGATGCTTTGGTGGGTATTTGCGTTGAGCGTTCTTTAGAAATGGTTGTGGGACTTTTGGGTATTCTCAAAGCTGGTGGTGCATATCTGCCACTTGACCCAGAATATCCGACTGAGCGTTTGGCTTTCATGTTAGAAGATACCCAAGTGTCTGTATTGTTAACCCAGCAGTCACTCCTCAACAGACTACCCCAGCAGGAAAAAGCAGAGGGGCAGGGAGCAGAGGGCAGTGGGGGAAAGGTAACTATAAGGGATGGGGCTTCAATTAAAGGGGAAGATGAGGTTTTGAGTTCCCCTGCTTCTTATCAGCCAAAAATTGTCTGTTTAGATACTAACGCTCAAGTAATTTCTCAATTTAGTCAAGAAAATCCCATCTCTGCGGTACAAACCCATAATTTAGTTTATGTAATATATACCTCTGGTTCCACAGGTAAACCCAAGGGTGTAGCCATGAATCATTTACCCTTGTGTAATCTAATTCTGTGGCAACTGGAAAATACAACAGTTGCTCAGGGTGCAAAAACTCTACAATTTGCGCCTATTAGCTTTGATGTCTCCTTCCAAGAAATCTTCTCTACTTGGTGTTCTGGCGGTAGATTAGTGTTAATTACAGATGAATTACGCCAGGATGCCTTGGCTTTATTAGGTTTTCTGGAAGAAAAAGCTGTTGCTAGATTGTTTGTTCCCTTTGTTGCCTTACAACAACTAGCGGAAGTAGCGGTTGATAGTGAATTGTTTGCAACTCACCTCAAAGAAATCATTACAGCTGGTGAACAGTTGCAAATTACTCCGGCGATTTCTCAATGGTTTAGCAAATTGAATGATTGTACTCTGCACAATCATTATGGGCCATCAGAAAGTCATGCAGTCACATCTTTTACACTGTCAAAATCAGTGGATACTTGGCCGCTACTGCCTCCCATTGGCAAGGCGATCTCTAATACACAGATTCATATTTTAGACAAGCACTTACAGCCTGTACCCGTTGGTGTGCCTGGAGAGTTGTACATTGGCGGTGTCACTTTGGCTAGAGGCTACTTTAACCGCCCAGACTTAACACAGGAAAGATTCATCAATAATCCTTTTAGTGCTGGTCGCCTCTACAAAACTGGAGACTTAACTCGCTATTTACCAGATGGCAATATTGAATACTTAGGACGCATTGACAATCAAGTAAAAATACGTGGTTTCCGCATTGAGTTAGGTGAGGTGGAAGCAGCACTGAGTCAGTTTGAGGGTGTAGAAGGGTGTTGTGTCATTGCCCGTGAAGATACCCCTGGCGATAAACGCTTAGTTGCTTATGTAGTCGCACATCAGGATTACACACCCACAGTTGCTGAACTGCGGCAGTTTCTGAAAGCACAACTGCCAGAGTATATGGTTCCCAGTGCTTTTATGATCATGGAGTCCTTACCACTAACTCCCAGTGGTAAAGTAGACCGTCGTGGATTACCCGCACCAGCCCAAAACACTACTTCTAATACATATCTTGCCCCACGTACCCCAATAGAAGAACTGCTCACACAAATTTGGGTGCAAGTGCTGAAAGTAGAGCCAGTGGGTATTGATGATAACTTCTTTGAATTGGGGGGACACTCGCTACTAGCCACACAATTAGTTTCACGCATCCGCAACATTTTCAAAGTAGAACTACCATTGTATGAGTTGTTTACTGCCCCTACAGTTGGTGAGTTAGCGCATATCATTGGGCAGTTGCAACAAGAAAAGTTAGAAATCTCTGCACCGCCTATTTTACCAAGAGCAAAAAATTCAGACTTACCAATGTCTTTTGCTCAACAGCGTTTGTGGTTCTTAGACCAATTTGATCACAACAGTGTCTTATACAACATACCCACCGCTTTACGTTTGGTAGGGCATTTGCAAATTACGGCATTAGAACAAAGTTTACAAGCAATTATTCATCGCCACGAAGCTTTACGTACTAATTTCATCACCTTTGATGGAAAAACAATTCAAGTTATTAGGGAACAGGTAACAGGAAGCAGGGAGCAGGGAGCAGGGAGCAGGGAGCAAGAAATAGAAAATATCAAACAGGGAATAGTATCAATTGTTGATTTACAGCATTTAGCCAGAACAGAACAGGAAATAGCTGTACAACAATTAGCGCAACAACAGCTAGTTGAGCCATTTGACTTGGTAAGACAAGCGTTAATTAGAGTGAAGCTAGTCTTACTGAACAAGACAGAGCAAGTATTGTTAGTGTGTATGCACCACATTGTTTCTGATGGTTGGTCAATGGGTGTGTTTGTATCTGAACTCACACAACTATATAATGCTTATTCTCAAGGTCAGCCCTCACCTTTACCGCCTTTATCAATTCAGTATGCAGATTTTGCGATTTGGCAAAGACAATGGTTGCAAGGGGAGGTGGTACAAAGTCAACTATCGTACTGGGAACAGCAACTTAAAGATGCACCAACTGTATTATCATTACCCACTGACCGACCCAGACCTGCTGTACAAACTGTAGTTGGCGCACATCAAGATTTTGTCTTGTCAGTTGAGTTAACTGATAAATTGGTGAAACTGAGTCAGCAGCAAGGTGTCACCTTATTTATGACCTTGTTGGCTGCTTATGACACCTTGCTTTATCGCTACACCGGACAGTCAGATATTTTGGTCGGTTCACCCATTGCTAACCGCGATCGCACTGAAATAGAAGGGTTAATTGGCTTTTTTGTCAATACATTGGTGATGCGTACTAATTTGGCAGGTAATCCGCGTTTTAGTGAATTGCTGACTCGTGTGAGAGAAATGGCTCTCGGAGCTTATGCTCATCAACATTTGCCTTTTGAAATGTTGGTGGAAGCATTGCAACCAGAACGGGATTTAGCTCATACGCCACTATTCCAAGTAATGTTTATCCTGCAAAATTCCTCTGTGTCTGAGTTGGAATTAAGTGGGTTAACTGTTAGTTCACTACCAATCAAAGGTGTCACCGCAGCATTTGATCTTACCTTATCCATGCAGAACACTGCTAACGGACTGGTGGGAGTATGGGAATACAACACTGATTTGTTTGACCACAGCACCATCGAGCGGATGATTGGTCATTTTGTGACTTTGCTGGAAGCAGTGGTGAATAATCCCCAAGAGCGTATTGACCAACTGCCAATATTAACAACAGTTGAACAACAGCAGTTACTGGTTGAGTGGAATGACACTCAGGCTGATTATCCTGTAGGGAAATGTCTCCATCAATTATTTGAACAACAGGCAGAACTGACACCAGATGCAGTTGCAGTGGTGTTTGATGATCAACAACTAACTTATCAACAGTTAAACATCCAAGCGAATCAATTAGCGCATTATCTACAATCTTTGGGTGTTGATTCAGAGGAGTTGGTAGGGATTTATTTAGAGCGTTCCCTATCCATGACTGTGGCATTGTTAGCTGTCCTCAAAGCTGGTGGCGGTTACGTTCCCCTAGACATTGATTATCCCCAGCAGCGATTAACTTACATATCGGAAGATTCCGAAATTTCTGTATTGATTACACAGGAAACTTTACTTAATTCCTTGCCAGTTGCAGGGGTGAAAGTGATTGCTTTAGATAAAGAATGTGAGGTACTCAATTCCCAAAGTCCAGGAAATCCGGTCAGTAACGTAGCACCAGAAAACTTGGCTTGTGTGTTGTACACTTCTGGTTCTACCGGCAGACCCAAAGGCGTAATGTTGACTCATACAGCCTTGGTAAATCATTGTAGTGCCATTAGTGAAGCCTTTGGACTGACGAGTAGCGATCGCGTTTTACAATTTGCGGCTTTCGGCTTTGATGTCGCAGTCGAAGAAATCTTCCCCACTTGGTTTAAAGGCGGAACAGTCGTATTAAGACCAGCGCAATTATTTTCTTCCTTTGCCAGTTTTTCCCAGTTTATCGAACAACAACAGCTGAGTGTCTTGACTCTGACTCCAGCCTATTGGCATGAATGGATGATAGCAGTATCTCAATCCTATGCCACTGTGCCGCAAAGTCTACGTTTATTAACTGTGGGCGGGGATACAGTTTTACCAGAAACAGTAGCTATGTGGCAGCAATTTGTAGGCGATAGAATAACTTGCCTCAATGCTTACGGCCCTACCGAAGCATCAGTTACAGCCGTAGTTTATGATGTGCAGAATTTCTCTGAAAAAACTAATACAGTCCCCATTGGTCGTCCTGTTGCCAATACTGAAATCTACATCCTGGACTACAATCTCCAACCAGTACCAATTGGAGTTAAAGGTGAATTGTACATTGGTGGTGTGCGGTTAGCACAGGGTTATCTCAACCTTCCAGAATTGACACAAGAAAAATTTATTCCTCACCCGTTTAAAGATAAAAAATCCCATCGTCTCTATAAAACTGGAGATTTAGCACGTTATTTACCTGACGGTAACATCGAGTTTATCGGGCGCATTGATGATGTGGTGAAAATTCGAGGTTTTCGTGTTGCACTTGGAGAAATTGAAAGTCTCTTAGTTCAACATCCTGATGTCATCGCCCAGGTGGTAATGCTAAGAGAAGACCAACCAGGCCACAAGCAGTTAGTTGCCTATATTGTCTCTAGTAACCCATCCTTAGACCAAAATGACTTACAAAGCTTCTTGAAACAAAAGTTACCCAGCTATATGGTGCCAACAACTTTTGTGATGTTGGCAGCTTTGCCAATGAATGCTAATGGAAAAGTTGACCGTCGCGCCCTACCCTCACCACAACAAGACATTAACTTAACCAACATTGTTTTACCCCATACTCCAACACAAAAACTGATAGCAGATATTTGGAGCAGTGTTTTAGGAATAACACAGTTAGGCATTCACAATAACTTTTTTGATCTGGGGGGAAATTCTTTACGTGCTATTCAAGTGATGTCTCGATTAAGAGAGGCTTTGCAAATAGAGTTACCCCTCCGTTATCTGTTTGAAAATCCAACAGTGGCAGAACTCGCGGACGGCTTAGTAGAGAGTTTGTATACAACTTCTTTACCAACAAACAAGACCGATAGCATTACTACCACTAACCTCGATTTAAAAGCAGAAGCCGTCTTAGAACCCAGCATTTATATCCGTAGAGATGTTACATATAAGTACAATGACCAGCCCAAGCGAATCTTTTTAACGGGAGTGACGGGTTTTCTAGGTAGTCATTTACTGTATGAACTCCTGCAACAAACCCAGGCTGATATTTATTGTTTGATTCGTGCTACTGATGTTAAACAAGCACAACAAAAGCTACAAAATCAACTCAAATTCTACAAACTCTGGTCAGGAGTTGATAGGGAACGCATTATTCCTGTGGTTGGAGATTTGGGAAAAAACTATTTAGGTCTTTCCATATCAGAATTTCAACAGTTAGCTAGTCAGATAGATGTCATCTATCACTGCGGTGCGTGGATTAATGTTATTTATCCTTACTCTGTTTTAAAACCTGCTAATGTCTTGGGGACTCAAGAAATTATTCGGTTAGCCAGCGAAATCAAGGTCAAACCCTTACACTTTATCTCCACAACATCTGTTTTATCAGCATCATCTCCCAATGAGGATAAATTAATTCTTGAATCAGATTCTCTGGAGCAATATCAAACCCTAGAAAATGGCTATATCCAAAGCAAGTGGGTAGCAGAGAAATTAGTCATGCAAGCTCGTAATTTAGGACTTCCTGTAGCTATTTATCGAGCATCAAGAATCACAGGACATAGCCAAACTGGAATTAGTAACACAGATGATTTATTTTGCAGACTAGTGAAAGGTTGTTTACAAATGAAAATAGCTCCCGATATTCACCTAGAAGATAACTTAACTCCTGTAGACTATGTCAGCAAGATAATTGTGCATCTGTCACATCAACAAGAGTCTCTTGGAAAAGCTTTTCATTTAGTTAACCCTGACTCTACTCCGCTCAAGAACTTGTTTAACTTAATTCGCTCTTTAGGATACCCTTTACAACTAATTCCTGTAGAGCAATGGCACTCGGAAATTTCACACTATCGTAATATTTCTGATCCAGATAACTTAAAATTTTTGTCTCAAATTATTCCCAAAACAACAATAGAAAATTACCAAGAACAACAAATCGACTATCAAAACACCATGAATGGGCTAGTAAATACTAATATCATGTATCCTGTCTTAGACCAAAATTTACTAAAGACTTACATTTCCTATTTCATAAGTAGCGGTTTTATAGATGACCAATTACTAACAGAACAAATGGCACTTGGTAATAAGGGCAACTAACCATATCAACTCTGTAGTTTGATAAAAATGTCGATGCGATCGCCTGTACTGAAAATTACAGATGATGGCATATAAGCCCGAATCAGCTTGGATTATGCTATCCAATTAGGCTTAATTGCCTTTGACCAATTGGATAGCTTTTATTAAATTTGCAAATTATTAGGAAATAGAAAATGATTACTTCTAATCAGATTAAAAATAAGATTTGGGAAAGTAAACAAGAGCATTCTCTAACGAAAGAATCATTAAAAATGCTGTGGGAAAACCGCATTCCCTTAATACGTATAAGAAATTTTGCCACTGTTGAAGAGTGTGATAATTTAGTTGCTCAGGCTCAATTATTTAACTTTGATTATTATCAAGATGTATATCCGAAAATTGAGCGGATTGGTATCACTGTATTTGAATATAACCACATTAGTAAAGCAGCCTATTTTCAAGCAGTAGAGCGCACATCCCAACTCAGAAACTCCATTATGGCAGCCTCGTTCAATCCCTTAGAACGGTTAATGGAGAAAATTCGTAATTGTACAGGTGCTACTGTGCGGATTGCTTCGGAACCCTTATATGGCAGTTATTATGCGGGATTGATTAGAAAAATAGAGCAGGGTACTCAACTACATATTGATTATGCTCCCTCAGAACAATCTGAATGGGAAGTTGGTACGGTAATTTATCAACTTTCTTGGAATTTATACTTGAAATTTTCTTCTAATAATCGTCTTGGGCTTGGCCAAAGTCAAGCAATTACGGGTAAAACTCGTATTTACGATCGCCAATGGGAACCAGGCAATGACCAATATAAACTAGACTCCTACGGCTATAGCGATACAGTGATTGCAGATGCAACAGATATGATTACCTTCGAGCCTTATGTGGGGGATGTATTCATTTTTAATACCCGTAATTTTCACACTGTTGAGCCAATGGATGGACAACGAGTAACTTTCACCTCTGCAATTGGTTTACTTCCTAATGGTGAAATTATTTTGTGGTCTTGATAGGAGGCAGGAGGCAGAATTTATTTAATTTTGATTTTTGACTTGATTTATTCCCTGTTCTCTGTGCCAACTATAAAATTTATTTTGCACGACTACTTACAGTGAGGAAATAATTTATGCCTTTAGCAGCTGTAATGAGCGCACCTAACCAACCAGTAGAGGTGCAACAACTACCAGACCCGATTTTGGAAAAGGGGGGAATCGTAATTGAAACCTTATATTCTGAGGTATGTGGCACTGATGTACATTTACTGCATGGACGTTTAGAGGGAGTACCTTATCCCATCATCCCTGGACATTTTTCTGTGGGTCGTGTGGTGGAAACAGGAGGGCAGGTACATGATGTTAATGGTAAATTAATTCGCCCTGGTGCGATCGCCACTTTTCTGGATGTTCATGAAACCTGTTACAACTGCTGGTATTGTCTAGTTGCTAAAGCATCCACTCGCTGTCCACAGCGCAAGGTTTATGGTGTCACCTACTCAGCCAACGATGGGTTATTAGGTGGCTGGTCTCAATTAATTTACCTCAAACCAGGAGTTAAGGTAATCACTTTACCTGAAGCAGTCTCACCAAAGCAATTTATTGCTGGGGGATGTGCTTTACCAACAGCACTACACGCTATAGACAGAGCGCAGATTCAAATTGGTGATACTGTGGTTGTTCAAGGGTCGGGGCCTGTGGGCTTGAGTGCAGCAATTCTCGCCTTGCTATCAGGTGCAGGTAAAGTGATTGTTATTGATAAATTTGAGAGTCGCTTAAAAGTTGCTCAATCTTTTGGAGTAGATGAAACCCTGGCAATTCAGGCCGATAATCCCCGACAACATATTGAACGGGTTTTGGAATTAACTAACGGACATGGTGCTGATGTCACTATCGAAGCCACAGGTGTACCCATCGCTGTTAAAGAAGGCTTGGCGATGACGAGAAATGGCGGTCGTTATGTGATTGTTGGACATTACACTAACACAGGTGAAATTCTCATTAATCCACACTTAGAAATTAATTTAAAACATATTGATATTCGCGGGACTTGGGGAATTGATTTTAGTCATTTTTACCGCATGATTGAATTACTAAAACGACATAGTGATTCTAGAAAAAATATTGCTTGGGAAAATCTGATTAGTCGTTCATACACACTAGGAGAAATTAATCAAGCATTAGCTGATGTAGAGTATGGCTCTGTATTGAAAGCTGTGATTCAGCCTAATTCTTAACAAAGCCTAAAGTCAGGGAAAATTTTCGACCAATTACCAATTACTAGTCTGAATAAGATAACTAACAACTTGGGTTAATCAAGAGAATATATGCTCACAGATTTACAAATTGCCTTTATCGGCGGTGGCACGATGGGCGAAATTATAATTAGTAGATTATTAGCAACAAAAACTGTTGATAACCCAAAGCTAATTATAGTTGGTGAACCACTTGCTACACGATGCCTTCATTTAGAAAAGAAATATGGTGTCAGCACTACAGGCTGCAATTTAGAGGCAATAAAAGGCGCATCCATTGTGATATTGGCAGTGAAACCGCAAGTTTTAGCTGCTGTGATGGCTACACTTAAAGATAAAATTTTACCTGAAGCTTTAGTAATTAGTATTGTGGCTGGAGCAAGTCTTCCATCTTTGTGCCAAGGGTTAAATCATGCTGCTGTAGTCCGTACCATGCCTAATCTGCCAGTGGAGGTTGGTCATGGAACTACGGTATGGAGCGCGTCGGCGAGTGTAACAGAAAAACAGCGATCGCTTACTCAAGTCATTTTACAAGCACTAGGTAAAGAATTTGCTACTCAAAGTGAACATTACCTGGATATGGCAACGGCGTTAAGTAGTGCGGGTACTGGGTTTTTGTTTCTATACATCGAAGCGATGATTGATGCTGGTGTTCAAATAGGTTTAACTCGCACACAAGCCCAAGAACTGACATTGCATACAATTGCTGGCAGTGTTGAACTGATGTTTCAAACTCATGAACATCCAGCCGTCTTACGCAACAAGGTAACTAGCCCTGGAGGAGTAACGGCTGCTGGTCTTTACGAGTTAGAAAAAGGCAGTCTACGAACTGTTATTGCTAATGCGGTGCTGACTGCTTTTAGCCGTACTCAACAGTTAAGTAATATGAGTTAAACCAGCAATTTTATTTAGTGTTATTTTGATAATTACTAAATTAAATTCTTAGAAACTTAATTTATTTTTCAAATATGCCGACCCAAGTTATTCAATCTCAAGTCTCAAAAAATTATTTTTCTGATTTTTCACAATTTTGGGAAAATGTCAAAGTTATTACTGAACCTTATTGGTATCCAACCAAAGAAGGGGGAAGAGCATTTTCAGACGTGATTCGCTCGTGGGGAATGCTCATTTTACTATTATTATTAATAATTTCCCTTGTAGCTATAAATGTATTTACTAACTTCATTAATCGCTATTTAGTTGATATTATTATTGTCGAAAAAAATGTTTCGAGGTTTTTTGATACTATATTACTTTACGGTGTAGCTCTGGTATTAGTAACTCTCTTGGTAGGGTTTGCTAAATTGCTCAGAAAACAAATTGCTCTTGATTGGTATCAATGGCTAAACGATCATACGCTATCAAAATATTTAAGCAATCAAGCCTATTATAAAATAAATTTTAAATCGAATATTGATAATCCAGATCAACGTATATCTCAAGAAATTGAACCTATCACCAGAAATGCTTTAAATTTTTCAGCTACCTTTCTAGAAAAAGTATTGGAATTAACTGCTCTTCTAATTATTCTTTGGTCAATCTCTCAACAAGTTGCAATTATTTTGTTTGTCTATACAGTTATAGGTAATTTGCTTGCTGGTTACTTGACTCAAGAATTAAATAAGCGTAATCAAGAAGAAATTCAATCAAAAGCAGAATACAATTATTGTTTGACTCACGTTCGCAATCATTCGGAATCAATAGCTTTTTTTCGAGGAGAAAAACAAGAATTAAATATTATTGGTCGCAGGTTTACTAATTTCATAAAAAACTATCAACAAAAAATTAATTGGGAAAGAAATATAGATATCTTTAATAGAGGATACCAGGCTGTAATTGAAATCTTTCCATTTTTAATACTTGGGCCTTTATATATTACCAATCAATTGGGATTTGGAGAAATTAGCCAAGCTTCTTTAACTGCTTATCTTTTTTCTAATTCCTTATCAGAGTTGATCAATGAGTTTGGCATTTCTGGACAGTTTTCTAGTTATATTGAGCGGTTAGCTGAGTTTACCAATGCTTTAGAACAAGTAGCTAAACAACAAGAAAATGTCACTACTATCAAAACGGTAGAAGAAAAACATCTCACTTTTGAAAATGTCACCTTACAAACCCCCAACTCTGAACAAGTGATTGTTGAGGATTTATCACTTTCTGTTCAGCCAGGAGAGGGTTTATTAATTGTAGGGCCTAGTGGTCGGGGAAAAAGCTCTTTATTGAGAGCGATCGCAGGTTTATGGAATGCCGGAACAGGTCGTTTAGTCCGACCTCCTCTAGAACAAGTCTTATTCTTACCCCAACGACCTTACATAATTTTAGGAACTCTGCGCGAACAGTTACTTTATCCTAATACCAATCTCCAATTGACCGATGCACAACTAAAAAATGTTTTACAAAAAGTTAACTTACACAATGTGCTGAATCGAGTCGAAGGCTTTGATACAGAAGTTCCTTGGGAGAATATATTATCGCTGGGAGAACAACAACGTCTAGCATTTGCACGACTATTAATTACTCATCCTAGCTTCACTATCTTAGATGAAGCGACGAGTGCTTTAGATTTAACTAACGAAGGGCATTTATATCAACAATTACAAGAGAACAAAACAACATTTATTAGTGTTGGACATCGAGAAAGTCTATTTCAATATCATCAGTGGGTTCTAGAATTATCGGAAAATTCTACTTGGCGGCTTTTAACTGTGGAGGATTATCAAAAGCAGAAACAAATCTTTGCTAATCCTCCTCAAGAAAATGTTCCCATCACCATCAATAACCTGCCCACAGAAACCAGTGTAATCACAAACACAATTGCTGGGTTTTCTCACAAAGAAATGCAGACATTAACAGACTATTCACTTGGCACAATTAGAAGCCGAGCCAGCCAAGGAAAATCTATCACTGGAAAAGACGGTGAGATTTATAGCTATAACAAAGACCCGAAAGTATTGAAATGGGTCAAGATTTAGCAAATACTCATAATTTTTGGGCGTACAGGTGTAAGGGTTTTAAATACATAGACCCCTATACCCTGCTTACTGAGTACACCCTTCCCCAAACCGTTGATGTTTCGTTTTTATGCGTAAGCCCTGAAGGGGTGACAGAGAAGTTATAAAGCAGACTGGATAAGAGTCATAGCCCGTAAACCTTGCTGAAAATAGGGTAGTTTATGGGGCTTGAGGCGCATCAATTCATCAGCTAAATCAGCCCAAAATT
>NZ_JACJSD010000067.1 GCF_014697615.1 Nostoc sp. FACHB-280
GCAACAGGTTTTTGATTCTCTCCCACTGGTCATCTCGTAGTGCGTATCGGCGTGTCATCCTTTTTCTGTTATTTATGTTTTCTTCAACAGTTTTGATTCCAGTTTATCTAATTGATGACACACCCTAGTAGTAGAGATAGAGGGGATAAATTTACTTATTATCGCTCCATTCCCGAATTTCAAGAATATATTTTGATTGACCAATATCAATTCCACGTTGAGCAGTTTAGCAAAACGCCTGATGGCAATTGGCTATTTAGAGAATCTGACGATGAAGATGGCGTTTTAACTTTAGTTGCTGCTAACTGCCAAATTCCCCATCGCCAGATTTACGAACGAGTTAACTTTGAATCTCAACCAGAGTAGTTATTGTGCCTTTTTGCCTTTTTACGGTGTTCCCACTGCGCCGGAGTAAACTAAACCACGCTGCACATCCAAAGTTAAAATCGCTCCATCACGGATAACTTGAGTGGCTTTCTTCACACCAACAATTACAGGTACACCCAGGCGTAAGCCAATCACGGCGGCGTGACAAGTTAAGCTTTCTTCTTCAGTGATAATACCAGATGCTTTGCGGATGGCTTCGACAAAATCAGCACCAGTGCGGGGTGCGACTAAGATATCGCCAGGGTTAAAGTTGCTGACATCCATTCCTGTTTGAGCAACTCTGGCGCGACCACTCACAGAACCTTGTCCCAGTCCAATTCCTTGACCTAATACAGCTGTCACTACTTCAACTTTAATTAAGTCTGTGGAACCAGACACGCCTTGTAATGTCCCAGCGGTCATTACTACTAAATCGCCTTCAAACAGTAATTTATGTTCTTGAGCGACGTTGATAGCTGCTTGGAAGGTTTGACCAGTGGAAGGTAGTCCCAATACAAGTAGTGGTTTCACACCCCAAACCAGTTGTAATTGTCGCGCTACGTTGACATGGGGTGTCACCGCCAAAATGGGGGTATGGGGACGGAATTTAGACACGTTACGTGCAGTCGCCCCAGTTTGGGTTAAGGTCATGATTGCGGAGGCTCCCAAGTTTTCAGCAATTTGACCAACGGCTTGGCTGATGGCGTTGGGAATGGAACGTCTACTATCTCGCTGTAGGCGAATATCTGAGTTGCGTTGTTCTTGTTCGATACGTTCAGCAATCCGCGCCATTGTAGCGACTGCTTCCACTGGGTAACTACCAACGGCTGTTTCGTTGGAAAGCATGACTGCATCAGTACCATCTAAAATGGCGTTGGCTACGTCTGATACTTCGGCACGGGTGGGGCGGGGATTGCTCACCATACTATCTAACATTTGAGTAGCGGTGATAATGGGAATCCCTAAGCGGTTGGCTGTGGAAATTAACCGTTTTTGTAATACAGGGACATCTTCGGCTGGTAGTTCAACCCCTAAGTCTCCTCTAGCAACCATTACGCCATCACACAAAGCTAGAACGGCTTCCATTTGTTCAATAGCTTCGTGCTTTTCAATTTTGGCAATGACTGGTACTTGTTTACCGGTGCTAGAAATCAATTCTTTGATTTCGATGACATCTTGGGGGTTGCGAACAAAGGAAAGTGCTACCCAGTCTACGCCTTGGTCGAGACCAAACATCAAGTCCTCGCGGTCTTTGTCGGTCATGGCTTTAATGGACAGGTAAACCCCAGGAAAGTTTACACCTTTGTTGTTAGATAATTTGCCACCGACTGTTACACGGCAATGCAAATCGCCTTTTTCCCGATTAGTTTCTTCCACCACCATCTCGACTCGTCCATCATCGAGAAGAATTTTCGCACCGGCTGGGACTTCTTCTGCCAAATATTCGTAAGTTACACAGCTAATTTCTTGTGTACCTACAACTTGGCGATTAGTTAAGGTGAAGCGATCGCCTTTTGCTAAAACTATAGACCCATCTTCAAACCGCCCTAAGCGAATTTTTGGCCCTTGCAAGTCCTGCAAAATTGCCACTGGCTGATTAAGTTCAAAAGCAGTTTGCCTAATTAAGCGAATGTTTCGCTGGTGGTCGGCATGTGTACCATGAGAAAAGTTAAGGCGCAGCGTGGTTGCTCCTGCTTCGATAATCGCTTTGAGCATTTCTGGGCTGCTGGTAGCGGGGCCAATTGTAGCGACAATTTTTGTCCGACGTAGAGAATCTCTTAATTGCATAGGGGCTGATTTTAGGGAGCTTAGTAAGCAGTCATAGTAAGTTAAGGGAGATGCTGTATTCAGTTACTGCCACACCAATAAATTTAAGCAGTTAGCGCGTGGCAGATAAAGAGTAAATTTGGGAAAAGATTTTGAATGCTAATTGCTGAGTTTTCCCTTTGATTATTCCCAGGAACTAAGGAACAGAATAGTTATCGTACACTAAACTTGATGCCCTCTCTCCCCAGGAATATATTTTCTCTCTACTCTTGAATAACTGAGGGACACACCCTAATCATCAGCAAATACTTGGGTTTCGTTTGGAATCATAGCGTTATTCATCTGCTGTGAAGCAGATGTTTAGATAAAAAATTGCTATACAAAACTTCATTAAACTTTATTTTTTACTAATATTGATCGTATATTCGTAATGTTTGAGCAGGTAAGGAGTAAAGAATGCTGGCTTTGGAGGCAGAACAGAAAGTATTGAAAATCCCACCCAAGGAATTTTTAGAGCCTCCTGGTAATTTCAGCCCGACAATGTTAATTTTTTTGTCTGCTGTGACGATGCTGGTGTTATCAAATTTTGGCTACTGGTTGTGGGAATGGCCACATTGGTTATGCTTTTGTATTAATACCCTAGCTTTGCATGGCTCTGGGAGTGTAATTCACGATGCTTGTCACCAGTCTGCACATCGTAACCGGATCATCAACGCGATGTTGGGTCATGGTAGTGCTTTAATATTGGCTTTTGCGTTTCCTGTGTTTACGCGCGTACATTTGCAACATCATGGTAATGTCAATCATCCCCAAGATGACCCAGATCATTATGTCTCTACAGGGGGGCCTTTGTGGTTGATTGCAGTGCGGTTTTTATACCATGAGGTGTTTTTCTTTCAAAGAAAACTGTGGCGAAAATATGAATTATTAGAGTGGTTTATCAGCCGCTTGATTGTTGTGAGTATTGTCTATATTTCCGTTCAGTATGGATTTTTAGGTTACATTCTCAATTTTTGGTTTATTCCCGCCTTTATAGTTGGTATAGCATTGGGATTATTTTTTGATTATCTGCCACATCGGCCATTTGTGGAGCGCGATCGCTGGAAAAATGCGCGTGTCTATCCCAATCCCATTCTCAATCTCTTGATTATGGGACAAAATTATCACCTCGTGCATCATCTTTGGCCTTCAATTCCCTGGTACAATTATCAACCAGCATATTATGTGATGAAGCCGCTTTTAGATGCAAAAGGCTGTTATCAAACTTCAGGATTATTACAAAAGAAAGATTTTTTTGAATTTGTTTACGACATTTTTTTAGGAATTCGGTTTCATCATCACAAGCCAACTGATAACTAACAATTCGGAGGCTGAAATGAAAATTTGGGTATGGAGTGCTGTTGGCATTTTAGCTGTCAATTTAACCGTGCTGGCAATTGTGGCGTTTTTAATTCACAGAGACAGCACCCAACCAAACTATAATCAATCGCAAATAATGCAAAGTGCTAAGTGTTGAAGTAAATATTAAGTGGGGTATGTTACTGCTGTGTAAGGATTTGGGAGTGTGGACAAATCATATCTAGCCGTAACGCACCGGATGATATTGGTGCGTTGCGCGTTGCTTTAACGATTGATATTCCCTGGTGTGGGTAAGGAATTTTGAATATTAGGTTCAGGGGAAATTATTTGCAAAGACCAATAACTCACAACCATCAAAATTAAACCAGAAACTACACCAATTACTAAGCCAACTACTAAAGGTGAATTTTTGGGAATAACAGAAGTTTCAGGAATGCTAGTTGGTTTTTCTAAAAGTGGTGCTGATATGGTATTGCTCAATATTGAATGAGATTGATATACGGATAAAGTACTTTGAGACGAAAAAGTTGATAGCAGCGTCGCATCTTGATTATTGATATGTGGTAATAGTGCTTCTAATACTTCCTTTGCGGATTTATATCGGTCTTGAAAGTGATAACACACCATTTTATTAATTACCGCCGCAAATTCAACATTTACCTTAGCTAAATGTTGCCAAATAATTTCACCTGTTTTGCGGTTTTCTGGTAATTGTGTGGGATGTACGCCTGTGAGTGCTTGAATTGCAATCATCCCTAAAGCATAGATATCACTATTAGGTCTTGGCCTGCCACGTTGTTGTTCACTCGGCATATATCCTGGTGTACCGATCGCAATTGTAGAATATTCAATTGGAACTAAATTTTTTTGGTTTTTCACCAATTGCGTCAAAATTGGTTTCACTGCCCCAAAATCAATCAAAACTAAACGATTATCTGAGGTTCGGCGCATAATATTGCTGGGTTTGACATCTCGATGTATTAACCCATGACTATGAACAAAATCGAGAATTTCTAAAACCTCGCGCAAAAGTTGAATAACTTGGCTTTGCGTCCAACAGCAACCAGGCTGAAGTTCTGTACTTAATGTATGTCCTGCAATAAATTGTTGTACTAAATAAAATTCGTGGTCATCTTCAAAATAAGTCAACAAATGAGGTACTAAATCATAGTCGCCGAGTTTTTGTAGTGCTTGTGTTTCTCGATTAAATAGCCGTCGGCGGATTTCTACAGGGATAGAAATTTCGCTACCGGGTAAAAAATGTTTGATAACGCAGAGGGGACGGTGCGGAAGATGCGTGTCTTCAGCCACGTAAGTTTTACAAAACATTCCTTGACTTAAAACTTGCACAACCTGGTAACGTTTACTTAGTAACTTTATTAACATGTTACGATTTACCCGACGGTTGTTTTCCGTAATTCTGCTTAAAAAGATTTACTTATAATTTACTTATATTCTTAATATATATTCTTGATTAAAGACAGTTAATAAAATTCAATCTAATGAGCAACAGTAATAGAAGAGCTGTTTCACTCAGCACAGATGCTATCCAGATGATCAGAGGGCTAATCATTGGTGAAGTCATTACAATTGTACTCATTGGTGGGCTGTGGTTGTGGTTAAGACCACGCTTATTTGTTAGTAATCGTCCAGATTCTATCTCTAGTCAGAATCCTGCCACTGTCAGTAGTCTTACGGGTTCAACATTTGCTAATGTGAACGATATGCCAATTGGTGCTTTCAATTATGGTGGAAGTACAGCTTGGGCATCAATTAGACAATTAGTAGATTCACAGATTCAATATACCCGTCCTGAATTTCAATTGCTCTACGTCAATCCTACAGATAGTAGTCCTGGTTCGGGTGCAGGAATTAGGATGTTATTAGCTGGAGAATTAGACTTTACTCAATCATCTCGTCCCCTAACAGATGCAGAACAAGCGCAGGCGAAAAAACAAGGTGTCACTATTGAACAACGTCAAGTCGGGATGGATGGAGTTGCTGTAGTAGTTAACCCAGAATTGCAAGTACCTGGTTTAACAGTTGCACAGTTACAAAAAATTTATTTGGGAGAGATTACTAACTGGAAACAAGTAGGCGGAACAGATTTGCCAATTGTACCGTTGTCGCAATCGCCTGAAAATGCCGACACGCTTTTATTTACTGATAAACCAGCAAATCAGCAAAATTTCGGTTCACAGGTAGAGTATGTTTACTCAACAACAGAAGCATTACGCCGCCTCAAAACAACTCCTGGTAGTATTTATTATGCTTCTGCTAGAGGGGTAATCAATCAATGTGGTGTCAAGCTACTACCTTTGGGGGTAAGTTCCGACAAGTTTGTGTCTCTCTACCGTGAACCAGTTGTACAGCCAAATCAATGTCCTCGACAACGCAATCAATTAAATCTATCTGTCATCAAAAACGGTAGTTATCCATTAACTTCGCCATTATTTGTGATGATTCAGCAAAACCAAGGTCAAGCACAACAAGTTGGAGAAGCATACGCCAAACTATTGCTGACTGAACAAGGACAAAGAGCGATCGCTCAAGCTGGTTTTTTGCCTGTTAATAGTAGGGAAGTAGCTGCTAATTAACCTATAGGCATCCTGCTTAATTTCCGAATCTAGTTGGGTAGACAGGGAATAGGGAGTCAGGAGTGGGGAATAATATCGTGTCTGGTAAAAGACTTATCATTAAGGCCGCAGAGGGAGCAGAGGATTTGAACGTTTCTGCATAGATTTCTGGAGTCATAATTAATTAACCAGACATGATATAAGACTACTAGTTTTGAAAGCGACTTAGTATGAAAACATAATTCATAAAATCTGGGACTTTTTGCATACAAGAAAATTTTTGTAAACATAATTATGTATATAACTCATGAAATCTTAATAGAAAAATTTGTGATTTTCATATTAACTTGTATGCAAATATGTTTACATCTAAATCATTAATTAACTGAGCTATCACTATCAGAATCTGACGGTGATATAACCAGCCTAATATCATTTTGGATTTTGGAAGGCTCCATTATTAGGCTTTTCAGGGTTATCTTGATCGCACTGATTTTCTAAAGAGGTGTAACTTATTTGTTGATTATAGTTAATTTATGGGAATACTAAAGGTAATTATTTTCAGGTGACGAACATATTCGCACAGACTGACAATTCAAATTACCAACTATCCTGACTCTCTGAATATGGCTGTTCTCAATTCAAGCTCATCAAACGAAAAAACTAATTACATTACACAAGCTAAATCAATAATCCTCCAATGGCCACAACGTTTGCAGGTAGGGCAGAAAATTGCTTGCGGGTATGGAATAGCTTTGAGTGTGGCTGTTGGTGGAACCTTGGCTGGTTCACTGTTGGGAGATTATCACAACCAGATAGCCCTGGAAGCGCAAAAAGATGCCTTACAAGAGATTCAGTTGATTAATCACCTGAAAATAGTGGAATTAACAACTAGGAATAAACGCCAGCAGTTAATTACTTATTTGGATAATCCCCAACTTTTACAACAGGAGGTTCTAGAACTGAGACAATCCATAACTGAGTTTAGGAAAACATGGTCACAATTGCAAGTTTTGGAAGGCAATACATACACCAAACACGGAGATTCAGAGGAAGAAATTGCCATAGTGCAGGACTTTATGCAGACTTATCGGGGAGTACCAGAAGCTTATCTGCAAAAAGTTGAGGAACTGTTAGCTTCATTCAAGCAAGAAAATTGGCAGCCAAAAAATACTCAGAAAGTAGAACAACAATTAATTAACTTCGGTCGTAGTCAAGCTGTATATCAGATTAACAATTTTGCTGAGGCTCTAACCCAGATGGTGGAACGGGCTGCGGGTGAGTATGGTGATGCGGAGGAGGTTCTCGCATCGGCTCAAAAATTGCGATCGCAAATTATTATGACTAGCTTAGTATTATCTGTACTGCTGGCTGCCTTTTTAGCATTTTATACCAGTCGGGCGATCGCGCAGCCAATTCAAACCCTCACCCAGACAGTAAAGCATTCTCTCCAAACATCGGATTTTGATGTGCAAGTAGCCGTGACGGCTGGAGATGAAGTGGGTGTCTTGGCTACTTCATTTAATCAGCTAATTCAATCTATTAAACAACTTTTAGCAGAACAACAAAAAGCCAATCAATATTTAGAAAATCAAGTTGTTCAACGTACTCAAGAGTTACAAGCTAATAATCAACATCTCCAAAAAACCTTAGAAGAATTGCACCGCACTCAATCTCAAATGGTGCAGAGTGAAAAAATGTCGGCTTTAGGGCAAATGGTGGCAGGTGTAGCTCACGAAATCAACAATCCGGTGAGCTTTATTTATGGCAATCTTAATTATATTAAAGAATACACTCAAGATTTAGTAAAATTAATTCGTTCTTATCAAGAATGTTATCCAAATCCACCGCAAGCATTGAAAACAGAAGTTGATGAACTAGAATTAGAATTTTTACATGAAGACTTACAAAAAATTGTTCATTCAATGGAAATGGGTGCTGTTCGTATCCGAGAAATTGTCAAATCTCTACGAAATTTCTCACGCTTGGATGAAGCAGAATTCAAAGAGGTAAGCATACACGAAGGTATTGATAGCACCTTAATGATTTTGCAATATCGTCTCAAAGACCAACCCAGTCATCCACAAATTCAGGTTTTTAAAGAATGTGGTTTGTTACCTTTAGTTGAATGTTATGCCGGACAAATCAACCAAGTATTTTTGAATATACTGACTAATGCAATCGATGCTTTAGAGGAAATCCATCAAAAAAGCCCAGACCAACCTCTAACTATTTTGATTCAAACTCAAAGAAAATCTGAAACGGATATCTTAATTACTATTACAGATAATGGTATAGGTATTCCAGAATCTGTTCAATCTAAATTATTTGATCCGTTTTTTACAACTAAAGTTGTTGGTAAAGGTACAGGATTAGGCTTGTCAATTAGTTATCAAATCATTACTGAAAAACATCAAGGAAAGCTTTGGTGTGAATCTATTTTAGGAAAAGGAACTAAATTTTTTATTCAAATTCCCATTCAGCAAAATTTTTCCTCAGAAGGCAAAATTAAGGAGGCAGGAGAACGGAGGTCATCACGGTAAATAAAGTTAGGGAATTTAACCATACGGCTGCGCTCAGGGTTAATGGGGAAGTATCAACTAAACTGCTCCTGACTGAACAAAAACAAAATTTTTCTCATAGGCTGTTCGCCCGTCACCTTTACGCTTATTTTTTGGTGAGAGAACCTCAATCACTGTAATTACCTGATGAGTACTTACCTCTCGTACTTCTAAATAGCGTTCTTTAACTTCGATTGGTATGGGGAGTCTGATTTGTTTTGGACGAGTTTGTGTGGCGGTTGTTGGAGGCTGTGCTACAGGATTTTTGGAAGTTGTTAACACAATTGCATCGGGAATTCCCACTAATAATTCTGGGTTGTCATCATCCAGATAGGTGCGAGTTTCTACAGCTACATAATATTTGGGTTGCAAATAGGGTGTCAGCGCATCCGAAATTGCCACAATCAAGCGGTTGTGAAACTCATGCCACAAACTAGGCAGTTCGAGATAAGGATTCATACCAGGAAAGGGGGATGGCATTGATGAAACTCCCATAGTGCAAGGATGTGAGTGTCCCAGGTAGGGAAGTAAAAGTTAGGAGTTCAGGATTTCAATTGCTGGCTGTGATGCGTGTAGAGTCTGGGGTAAACTCCAGTCGGGACGTAAATTAGAAGCGTGACGTAAATAAATGTGATGAATTGGCGCAGAGACTGGCAAATAAGCATGAATTAAGAAGCGGACGCAACGTTGTAAACTGCCTTCCACGTACATTTGCTGTACATCTAACATTGCTACATTATCCCAACCAGAACGTGTACGGGCGATCGCTGCGGGGAAAATCGCATCTAAATCCCGTGTGACGGAAAAAGTCACGCTAATCATGTCCTGTGGTTGAATTTTATTGCGTTGTTCTAATTCATCAAGCAGTTCTGTAACTGCTTCTCGCATGGCTTCAATTGTATTTTCTGAAACAGTTGTTGCTCCACGAATTGCTCGCATTTGCCATTCCACGCCAAATATCCTCCTAATTTAAAAGTCAAAAGTCAAAGGTCAAAAGTCAAAAGTCATTAACAAAGGGCAAATGACTAATGACCAATAACCAATGACATTTATGGTCTATATAACCACAATGGCAGACCACTGGTAGACATTTCAAATTCTAGCCAGTCAGCACCAGCACTCAATCTTGATGAAACCTGACGACTCCCCGGTAGAATCCGACTTAACAAAGGTTTTGGTTCTTCGAGGGTAAAACATGGGGTTTTTTCGGGGTCAAGACCAACTAGTTCTGCTGTCCACCGACGCGCATCCTCTTCTGTTCCTAAGCGGTCTACAACACCCAATTCTAAAGCTTGCTGTCCGGTAAAAATCCGGCCATCGGCAAAACTTCTCACAGTTTCTACAGCTAAAGAACGGCCTTCGGCTACAGTTTGGACAAACTGCTGGTAACTGGTGTCAATCAATTCTTGCAGAATGTGTTGTTCTGGTTCTGTTAATTCCCGATCAAACGACAAAATGTCTTTGTAAGGCCCTGACTTAATGACTTTGAACGAAACACCGATTTTGTCGAGCAAGCGTTCTAAGTTATTACCACGCAGAATTACACCAATGCTACCGGTGATGGTTCCGGGGTTAGCCATGATATGTTCTGCTCCCATACCAATGTAAACGCCACCGGAGGCAGAAATATTACCAAAACTAGCAACAATTTTGATTTTTTCGCGTAGTCGCTTCAGGGCGCTGTAAATTTCTTGGGAATCGCCTACTGTTCCCCCAGGGCTATCGATGCGTAAAAGCAAAGCCGGAAATTTCTTTTCTTCTACGGTCTTGAGGGCTTCTAATACACGTTTGCGAGTAGCACTTGCGATCGCACCTGTAATTTCAATCCGCGCAATTTGTTTACGAAACTTGGATTTAAACGGCCAAACCATGAGCAGTCAAAAAACCTCGTATATAATCCCACTATAAAATGCCCAGAGCTTAAAATAAATGGGCATTCCGCTATTCAAGCATTTTATAGCAGATACAAATAGAGTGCTGTACTGAGTGCTGAGGAGCCAGCCGCGTGGGCGGGTCTCCCGACTTGAGCGGACTGGCGTTGCTGAGTAAATATCTCTTCTTTAACTCAGCACTTCTTTGTGAGCTATTGTGCGATCGCAGTTGCTAAGTTTTACCTAACTCAGACTGTGATGATTAATAATAAAGTAATTAATTTTACAAATTAAATTTATAATTCCTACTCTAAATAGGATTTGATTTAAAATCTGCGATGTTTAATTTAATTGATTTTTCAACTTTTTACTAGCTGATTCAAAACTGACGATTTACGCAATTTTTTTAAGAATCTATGCGGAGAATTTGACAACGATAATACGCATAAGAATCAAATAATGCGCCAACAAAACTCCAGGTTAAACCGATGATCACCAACCCACGCAGGGGTGTACCATTACCAAAAATTGCCAGAAAATTTAATATCCCTGTGGCACTAGCTTCTGTGATTGTTTGCAACCCTGGCAAATAACCAATCACAGCTAACAGCAACAAAATACCACCGATTAAAAATATTGGTGCAACAAAGCTAAAAATCACCGTCACTAATAAGGAACGCAGAAAGTTAAGCAAAAAAGTCATGAAAGACAACCTCCAGGAAGACAACGCACAACGGCCTAATAACTATCTTTCATCTTCTACAATACGTGCGATCGCCCCTTGGAGGCCAATATGTCAAAAATCTTAAGTTTTCATTAAAAAAACAGACAGTAACAACACAAGCTGCTCCAAAGAAAAATCAACTTGAGCAGCGATAAAATCTTTGCTAATTAAGGGTTTGAGCTTATCTCTACTAAATACCACACATTGTAAATATCTGGAGGTAAAGCTTTATTTTATGAGAGCAACTTTAAAGTAAGTTAACGATAACGGAGGGCGTGGGGAAAGGGTGGGGAGTGTAGGGGTGTGGGAAGGGTGGGGAGTGTAGGGAGTATTAAGAAATGAATATTGACTATTGGCTATAAACTTTCGCTATTCTTAAGGCAATTACCGAGTTAGCTACAGAACATTGAGCCAGATTACATCTAATTCCAATTTAGCAGCGTGGGGTCAGCGATTGCTGGCTGCGATTTTTCTGGGTGGACAAGTAATAGTTCACCTGCTACGCGGCAAGATTCATTGGCGTAACACTTTAGAGCAAATGGCAGCCGTAGGGCCAGACTCTTTATTTATTGCTTTGTTAACTGCAATTTTTGTGGGTGCTGTGTTTACCATTCAGGTAGCGCGAGAGTTTATTAACTTTGGTGCGGGTAATCTTGTGGGTGGTGTATTGGCGGTGGCTTTAACTAGAGAACTTTCACCTGTACTTACAGCAGTGATTTTAGCAGGGCGAGTAGGTTCAGCCTTTGCCGCAGAAATCGGCACAATGCGGGTAACAGAACAAATTGATGCACTTTTGGTGTTAAAAACAGACCCCATTGATTATTTAGTGATTCCGCGAATGATTGCTTGCTGTTTAATGTTGCCAGTTTTAACACTTTTGTCGTTAGTCACCGGGATGTTTGGCGGCTTGATTATTGCCACTCATATATACGGACTGGCTGATACAGTATTTCTAGACTCTGCTCGCAACCTCATAGACACTTGGGATATTGGTAGTGCTTTGGTAAAAGCTGTATTCTTCGGCTTATTAATTGCGGTTGTTGGGTGCAGTTGGGGTTTAACAACCACAGGCGGCGCTAAAGGCGTAGGACAATCAACAACAACTGCTGTGGTGACTGCTTTGCTACTGATATTTATTAGCAACTTCTTTTTATCGTGGTTGATGTTTCAAGGTGCGGGTAGTGCGTTTGTTAAAGGGTTTTAAATTAGAGGTGACAGGTGACAGGTGACGGGTGACAGGTTAGAGGTTACAGGTTAGGGGTTGGAGGTTATAGGTGACAGGTGACAGGTTACAGGTTAGGGGTTATAGGTTATAGGTGACAGGTTAGAGGCAAAATTAAGTACTGTAAAAATTATTTTTTCATCTCTAGTCCTTAGCCCCTAATCCTAAAATAAAAAAGATGTCTACTACCGAAGCAGGATTTGAAACAGTGACCAGTTCATTTGCGCCTAATTCTACAGCCACAGTGGAACTCAAACCTAGTTACAATATCCCTGTTGTATTGGTGCTGGCAGCGATTCCCATTGTAATTGTGCAACCTTTGGTGGGAGGAGCGATCGCAGTTTTTGGTTTGTTTCTTTTGTTTCAAACTGTAACGTTACGCTTGCAATTTACTGCCACCGACTTAGATATTTACAGAGGTGAGAAGTTAATTCGGCGTTTTCCCTACCGAGAATGGCAAAACTGGCGGATATTCTGGAATGGGTTTCCGGTTCTGTTTTATTTTAAAGAAATTAACAGTATTCACTTTTTACCAATTTTGTTCGACCCCAACACCTTAAAAACCTGTTTGGAAGAACGCTGTCCCCGTATTTAAGTCTGAGTCAATAGTCAATGGTTAAGAGTTTTAAATCATATACAAATGACTATTGACAAATAACCAAAAAATTTATTCGCGTCTAGGAATTAGATTATTGTTTATGAACCCTGAGTCATCTCAAACTCCAGAACCAATAGATGAGTGGTTAGAACAAATACAACCAGAAAACCCGACAACAGACAACCCAGACAATTCATCTGTAGAGTCAGTTCTGGAAACAGAAGCACCAGCTTCAGCAGTTGACACAGAACCCAGCAACACAAGTATAGAATTGGCTACTTTGACAGATGAACCAGACCCAGAATTTCCCATAGTAACGGAAACAACTGCATTAGGGTTAAAAACAGAATCAGTATACGCAGATGCAGAGCAAAGGTTAGCTCAGTTGCAAGAAACTGAAGCTGCACTCAAAGCCGAAATTGCGAGTTTGCAAGTAACTTACAATACGCTGCAAACACAGTTAAGTGAAACGCAAACTGCACTGGGGCGCATTGTGCAGGAATCATTAGCACAATTAGAACAACGCAAACAAGCCCTACAAATTTCTGTAGAACAGTTAGAACGCCGTCAAGAACGCATCCGCAACGAAATGCGAACGACGTTTGCGGGTACATCGCAAGATTTGGCCATCCGTGTGCAAGGTTTTAAAGATTATCTGACTGGTAGCTTACAAGACTTAGCCGCCGCCGCCGAGCAGTTACAACTAGTACCAGAAGTTAAAGAACGGGAAAAGCCAACTGTTAAAGAAGCTAAACCAGCCGAACCAGAAGCAATTACACCCCAATTTGCCCAACAGCAGTTTCAAGATACAGCCAAGCAAGTCCGCCGCTTGATTGACCAATATCGCAACAAACCAGATTATTATGGCCCGGCTTGGCAATTACGCCGCACCTTTGAACCAGTTCATGCAGAACGAGTCTCGAATTGGTTTTTTGGCCAAGGAGGACGGGGTGCTTTGCGGACAATGGGTAGCAGGTTGCAGAATACTTTGATTGCTTCGGCAATTATTTCGGTATTACATAAATTGTATGGCGATCGCGTCCGGACTTTGGTTTTAGCTAACACACCAGAACGGTTGGGTGAATGGCGGCGGGGTTTGCAAGACTGTTTGGGTATCGGTCGCCCAGATTTTGGCCCTGACCGGGGCGTTGTATTATTTGAAGCGCCAGACGCTTTAGCCCAAAAAGCCGACCGTTTGGTAAAAGCCAATCAATTACCTTTAATTATCATTGACGATTCCGAAGAACAAATCAGTTTAGGCATACTGCAATTCCCTTTGTGGTTAGCCTTTGCGCCTGACCCTAAAACTATGAGAAATTATGATGATGATTTTTAATAAGAAAAGTCCAAAGTAAACATTCAAAAGTAAAAGAGTTTTTTACTTTTAACTTTTAACTTTTGACTTATTTGTAAGGGTGTAATGTTCAAAACCCTTACTCCCTTACACCCATTCTCCACAGATAATCTTGGTGTGTAAGTCTTAGAAACGTTATAGTCTGTAGCCTGATTCGGTAATTTCTGCCCCTGGATTTTCCCAAAATGTTGCGTGTTTATCATCTGTTTATCGCTGTAATCTTACTTTTGTTAATGCCAGTGGGGGCAAAATTTGTGCTTCCCTACTTTGCTGGAACTAAGGTAGAAACCAAAAATCAAGCCACACCGACAGCATCTAAAACAGCTACTCAAATTGCTGCGGGAGAAACTTCTCAGCCCACATCAGGAAATTTGTGGCAAAAAGTTTTAGGCAAAAATATCGTCGTACCTAGTGGCTGGCAAGTAATTCCTTGTCAGGGTAATGCTTCTTTGTTGTGTGTATCTGCTCAAGGTGAAGTTTTAGGTACAGTTGAGATTAGTGTTTCTCAAGTCCGTAAAAATCCCAACTTGCAAAAGCATCTTGCTGATGCAGGCGTTCCCCTAGACTCTAAATTAGATTATAAAAATTCGGCTAACCACAGCAAAGCTATCACAGCCTTGAAAGCTTGGGCAGGAGATTATTATACTTCTTTGAGTAAAGACCGTCAGAAAAGCAACGGTAATAAAATTATTTTTGCAACTCATCCATTAGAAGAAATATCAATTAGTCAACTACCAGGAATCCGCTATGGCTTTACAGGAATTAAAGCTGAAGGTGGGTTACAAGAGCAATATATTAGTTATGCGGCTTTTGATGGAAATTCACTTTATATCATTAGTACAGCTTTTGACCCTGGCGCGGTGACAGGTAAGTTTGAAAAGTTGGAAAATTTAGTAATTTTTCAGCCTTATTTGAGTGCGATCGCAGAAAATTTAAATCTATAGTTGGTCAATAGTCATTAGTCATTGGTCATTTGTTAATAACCATAACTAATGACTGATATTGACGTTAACTAAATTTCAGCAACGGCGCGTTCAATTAAACGACGTGCTAAAGTTTGTGTGCCTGTATGCTCATAATAATTGGTAGATACATCTAAGAAAGCTGCCAAATAATCTAACTTGTCGTCGCTGAATTCAACAAAACTTTTCAAGTGACTGGTAACATTTTGCTGAGTTAAATTATTTTGAGCAACAAATCCATTCATCCAACCTTTAACAGAATCAAGACTTTGACCGATAAAGTCGAGTTTACCGCCAGGACTGTTACCTGGAATTGCATCTTGAATGGTGTTAAAAGTTGTATTTTGTGATAGTTCCTGGGGACTAATTTGGCTGATAAAATTTAGTGCTTTCTGAATGAAATCTGGGCCTAAAGGTATGACACCATCAATACAAACTAATGCTGCCAGACGGATGAGTGACTCACCACTATACTCTCCTAAAGAACCAACAAAATCGCCAATGCTGTCTCCAGGAATGCCATTAATTTGGCAGAAAGCCACCAATTCAGCTACTACTTTTAAGGCTAAATCGATGGTTTGTGCTTTATCTGGTTTGGGAGTCACAGAGTTGAGAAAACCCAAAAGCGGAATTGTTTCACCGACTTTGTTGGCTAAAGCTGCTGCACCGAGGGCTTTATCAGTACCATCAACTGTTTGATAAAGCCACATTGCGCGTTGATAGCCTTGGGAACGGTCATTATACAGATAAATCGCCCGTTCGCCGATTTGTTGAATTAAACTTTCATCTTCTTCACCAGTCACATGTTTGATGGTGTTCACAAAACCAACAGTATTTTGCCACTCACCAGGAGCTACAAAATCTAAAGCCTTCAACACAGATACAGTTAAACCACCAGTAGGTAGTTGATCAACTAATTCAAAAATAGGTTTGTTCACAAAAATCTCCTCGCCTGGTTGCAATTGCTATATCTAAAGATTTTGAGTAGCGATTATTTAAGTTTGGCTAAACCACTCAGGTTGAATTTACTAATCAAATCAGCGCGATCGCTGGCTGTAAATGTTGTACCCTTGGATAGAACTTTGACTTGATATTTACCTACTAAAACTGCCGTTGCGGTTTTTCCTTGTTCTACAGCCGGATATCCTGCAATCTTTTTGGTACTTTTAGAGAATTTAGCTGCTGCTTCTGGGGTGCTGCTGGTATCCGAGATTGACATCATCGCTACTTCTTTACCAGCTTTTTTCAGCTTGGCTTCTGCAAAACCTTTTTTCTCTTGGGTGAACACGCTATCGTAACCACCACCCGATTTGGGGAAGAACTTGTTAAATTCACTTCCCTGGGTAGCAGTCTTAGCAACTGCTTGACCACTTTTTTGTTTAGTACTTTCTTGTTGCGCTTGGTCAAACCGTCCTGGGGTTTTGGGACTACAAGCTGTTGTCAGTAATAATACTGAGATTAACAACGCTGCGACAATTTTCCGACTACGATAGAAACTCATGTTTCCTCCTGATGATACTTTGACGCAATTATCAACTACTTGTCAAAATTTGCCCACAAAATTTATTTTTCGATAACTATTGTGGTAGGAAGTGAAGAGTGGGAAACGCTTGATAGGATGTGAGCAAGGGATTTTCTGGTCTCTTGACTTTGCTAACTAGTACAAAAATTTGTGAAGCAGAAACATGAACACTGATTTTGGCAGCCTTCTTGGGGAAAATTCTTTAATTCGGGCAGTACATACTTCTATCCAAGGTAGAGCTAGATATAAAGTCAAGGGACTGCATAATTCTCTAACTCTCAAAAAATATCTAGAATTGCGATTATCCCAGCAAGAAGGAATTTTGCAAGCCAATGCAAATCATTTAACAGGAAATGTTTTGGTACTGTTTCAGCCAGATTTTAGTCTAAATGCGATCGCCTGGATGCTAGAAAATATTGTTCTAGACTACACAAGAACTAATAAACAATTACCCCCCAGCACCGCACCAGAATTTATTCCCAGTAAAAGCATTACTTTATTTGTGCAGTCAAATGCTGCTATAACTCAATCGCGGAATCAAATCATCCCCGTAGCCGCAGCTTTTTCGGCTTTATCCTTGGGGACAGCTATCTTAAACACCAATAATTTAGACACCCAGATTTTATTAGCAATTCAGAAACTCCACACGCCTTTACTAGACAAAATTATGGTGGGTATCACTTCCCTCGCTGAACCACCATTGCTATTGTTGACTTGTGTAACATGGGAGGCAATTCTGCTGCATCGCCGCCGTTACCTCCAAGCTACTACCTTTGGGATGGCAGCAGTTGGTGGAATCAGCTTAAATTTTCTGTTGAAAGAATTGTTTGTCAGGGCGCGTCCGGCACTGTGGGATTACATTATTAATGTGAATCATTACAGTTTTCCTAGTGGCCATGCAATGGTGTCAATAGTGGTATATGGTTGCATCGGCTATTCTTTATCCCAAGAATTTCCCCAATGGCGATCGCAGATTTTCACTTTGACGGTAATCTTAATTTTGGCTATTGGTTTTAGCCGGTTGTATTTGGGCGTACATTGGCCTAGTGATGTAATTGCTGGTTACGCCGCAGGTTTAATTTGGTTGACAGTTTGTATAGTGTATGAGTATTTGTTAACTCAAAAAGCTACGACAAATTACTGAGTCAGAACTTCAGCCTTTTTGCAATAGTACAATACGGCGTAAATAAACAGACCACACTTCGGCTACTTCGGCTGCGCTCAGTACAAGTACGCTCAGTGACCATAAGAAATTGCTAAAAGGCTTGTGGTATCGTTATTATTTCTTTTTACTTTTGCCTTTTTCCTTTTGCCTTGTTGCACTAGTTACAGTACTGCAACATAAACCTTTGAGTAATTGTAAATAAATGATCATTTAAATGAGATAGTGCTTGGTCAGCGATCGCTGGGGGTAAGCCATGATAATATGCTTGAGCAATACCACCTGTAATACAAGCAATGGTGTCACTGTCCCCGCCTAAAGAAATTGCATTCCGAATTGCATCTTCGTAATCGGTTGATTCTAAAAAGGCGATAATTGCTTGGGGGACGGAACCTTGACAAGAAACATCAAACTTGTAATTTGGTCGAATTTCGTCCAGGGTAATTGCTAAATCGTAACCAAAGGTAGTTTGCAAATAAGCTTTAATTGCTGGTTTATCAGCACCTGTACGCGCTAGAAATATAGCTGCGGCTGTGGCTTGAGCGCCTTTAATACCTTCAGGATGATTATGAGTCACAGCCGCACAACTTTTAGCGGCTTCCAGGACAGTATCTAAGTCATGCAAAGCAAAACCGATGGGACTAACGCGCATTGCCGAACCGTTACCCCAACTATTGTATGGCTGACTATCGTTAGAATTTGCCCAACTTCTAAAAGTACTGCCATAACCAGCGTAGGGATAGCGGCGGAAATAAGACTTAAATTGCTCAATGTATTGACTGCTGTCGAGAAAGTCTGCACCATCGAGAATCATTTCCGCTACTGCGACAGTTAGCACAGTATCATCGGTGAAACGACATTGCCTATCGAATAAGGGAAAATCCTTGGTTTTAATATTGTTAACTTCATATACCGAACCGATGATATCACCTGCGATCGCTCCTAACATATTAATCTTCTGGAAGATAATTTAGGTAATTTTTTCCAGCCTTACGACAGCATTGTAATCTGGGACTCCTTCGAGCGATCGCTTACTTTTATCAAGCAATACATTCCCTTCTGGCCAATGAACTTGTAAATTTCCTTTCTGAATTGGTGCTAGATAAATTCTGCCAGTTAACTCACCCAATTCATTTTTTAAAATGACCTGATCTCCATCTTTTAAATTCAACTTAGCAGCATCAACCACATTCATTAACACCGCCTCACGCAAAGCCCCAGTAATGGCATCTTTGCGTTCTTGCACCATACTATTAAACTGCTTACCCCGCCGTGTCGCCACCAAAAAGCAGCCTTCTGGTATTTCCTTTTGTGCAGGCGATAAAACTGTAAAGTGTGCCTTCCCGTCAGGTGTGGCAAAATTCCAGCCAAAGCACAAATGCGAACCACCATATTGAAACTGGTCGCCCGCCTGCCGTAAATGTTGAATCCCAGCGTATAATGGCACAATTTGGGCAATTTCTTCCCGAATTGCCGCCGTATTCTCAAAATCAATCTTCTCTGCCAAATCTGGACGCACTCTTTTTGCCAATTCCACAAATACTTCCCACTCTGGTAGCGCCTCACCAATACGGGGGCCAGGAATTTCTGGGCTGAAAATGATTCGCCGTTCTGTAGAAGTTTCCGTCACACCCCCCGGTACTTCATAGCGCGTTGTGGCAGGTAATAAAATTACAGTATCTGCTGGTTCCACTAACATTTGGCTAGACAGCACAATATCAGCATGTACCCGCAAAGGTATACGTTGCAAAGCACCTTCCACATAATCTGGTTCTGGTAGAACTTCTAAAAAATTCCCACCCACAGAAAACAACACATCTAATTGCTTGTCGTAAGCAGCATCAATCATTTCCGGTGCAATTAACCCTCTGGTGCTTGGTACTTCAAAGCCCCATTTTTGACTTAAATCAGCAGCATTTTCTGGGTTAATCAGTTTACCACCAGGAAATACAGTGGCGTAACATCCCATCTCTGCGCCGCCTTGCACCCCAGAGTGACCGCGAATAGGCATTAACCCACAGCCTTCTCGCCCGACGAAACCTTTAGTCAGCGCCAAATTGATAATACTGCGGACATTATCTTCACCGCATTCATGCTGCGTAATGCCCATACTCCAAACAAACACAGCTTTATTGGCTGCTGCAACTATCTGGGCAAAAGCTTGCATATCATAGCGAGATGCGCCGGAAAGACGTTCTAATTCTTCCCAAGATTGTTGTTCTAGAGATGCTTTGAGTTCTGCAAAACCTGTGGTGTAACTGTCGATAAATGACTTGTCTACCCATCCATAAGCAATCAAATGCTTGATGGTTCCATTCAAAAATGCCATATCACCGCCAGTGTTTACCAAAAAGAAATCTTCGGCAAATTTAGTCCCAAATAAAGCACTTTCGACAATTGAAGGAACCCAATACCGTTCCATTCCTGGTTCTCGATAGGTATTAATCACCACTATTTTTGTACCGGCTTTTTTGGCGTAGTGAAGATACTTCACAGTAACTGGTTGATTATTGGCGACATTAGAACCAATAAACACTAATAAATCCGTACCTATCCAGTCTTTATAAGAACAAGTAGTAGCACCCGCACCCAGCGATGTTTTTAAGGCTGCGGTACTCGGAGAATGACAGATGCGAGCTGCATTATCAATATTATTACTACCCATTGCACGGACAGCTTTTTGGGTAACGTAATAAGTTTCATTGACAGTACCGCGACTAGTAATATAAAAACTCAGCCTGTCAGGTGTGGTGGCGCGGATACGATGGGCAATGAAATCTAAAGCTTCATCCCAACTAATACGACGAAAACCTTTTTCTCCACGTTGGCGCATCATTGGGTAAGGAAGTCGCCCCAAGTCTCGTAATTGAGAAGTTTTTTGTGCTTGTAATTGCGATACATCTTCGAGTATCTGCGGATCTAACGCTGACATCGTATTCATTCGCAACAACCGCAACCGCACATTGCAGAGATGAATCCCATCTAGTGTCCAATCTTTCATTCCCGTCGTGCCTAAAGCACAGCCATCACACACGCCTTGATTGAGAATATTCCACGCATAAGGTAATTTATGCCGTGACAACCAAATAGCTCGAAATACCTCCCAATAGTTATTCGGGTACTGTTCGCCAATGCCAAATGGCTTCCAACTTGCCCAGTGCTGTGGTGTCCAATATTTCTTGGGTTTAGGTAACATAACTAAATATATAATTACTCTCCATAACAATAATTTGCCAGATTTAGAGAGTATTTATAAAGTCAAAAGAAAACTAACTTAATAGACTGAGATAAATCAAATGTTGCATTATCATTCTCTTGTGGGATGGGCATCTTGCCCGTCCGATGCGGACAAGATGCCCATCCCACAATAACTGTATTTTTTCACTAAATTATCTGTGTTAGTCCACCATAAAAACTTAATATTGATTTTGCTTAGAACTTTTACTATTAAATATAACTTTTGATAGATGCTGATTAATTATTTACCTTTATGAAACCCCTGAATGATTGACAAACATATCTCTCCCTTGCCTTTCTTCTCTTCCTGGTCTCCCTTGTCTATTTTCTTCGCCTAGCAAATAAAACTGCTATGAATATAAATGTTTGTATCTTCTGGTATATGACTAATTTGTAAAACTAAATATAAACTTAAATTTATCGGCTAGAATCCTACTTAAGTTAATATTAATCACGGGTAAACACAGATAAATTATCGGTGTTTATCTGATTACTTCATAAAAATTTTTATTCTAAAAAATATAAAAAATTTATCTGAGATTCTAAAAATAAGTTTTTGCTGAAATAGCCAGTTATCTGAGAGATAAAATGTCAGAATGCTAGGGTAAAGGCCAACTTATTTTCTCAAGTTTGAGGAAAGTGCTATGACTACTACATTGATCGAGGCTAATTCTATCGAGTCAGTGTTGGGTAAAGAAGCAGAAGACCTGCTGAATTATAAAGCCAAAGTTTCTCAAGATTTACTACATTTACCAGGCCCAGACTTTGTAGATCGAGTCTGGCTAAATAGCGATCGCAATCCTCAAGTGTTGCGAAATCTCCAACAACTTTATTCTACAGGACGTTTGGCAAATACTGGCTATCTTTCAATTTTACCTGTTGACCAAGGTATTGAACACTCGGCTGGGGCATCTTTCGCACCAAATCCTATCTACTTTGACCCAGAAAATATCGTCAAATTAGCAATAGCAGGTGGTTGTAATGCTGTTGCCACAACTTTGGGAGTATTAGGCATTGTCTCACGCAAATATGCCCACAAAATTCCCTTTATTGTCAAAATCAACCATAACGAACTCTTAACCTTTCCCAACCAATTTGATCAAGTCTTATTTGCTAGTGTTGAACAAGCTTGGAATTTAGGCGCAGTCGCCATCGGCGCAACAATTTACTTTGGTTCCGAACAATCAACCAGACAAATTCAAGAAATTAGTCGTGCATTTGAACGCGCCCATGAATTAGGAATGGTGACTATTCTTTGGTGTTATTTGCGGAATAATGCTTTTAAACAAGATAAAGATTATCATCTGGCGGCTGACTTAACTGGACAAGCAAATCATTTGGGTGTAACCATTGAAGCCGATATTATCAAACAGAAATTGCCTGAATGTAATAATGGCTATGGTGCAGTTGCTAAAGCCACAGGTGAAAGTTATGGCAAAACAAATGAGCGAGTTTACACAGACTTAACAACTGATCACCCTATAGATTTAGCTCGTTATCAAGTGTTAAATTGCTATGCTGGCAGGGCAGGATTAATTAATTCTGGTGGCGCGTCTGGTAAAAATGATTTTGCAGAAGCAGTACGCACTGCTGTCATTAATAAACGGGCTGGTGGTACTGGCTTAATTTCGGGACGGAAGGCTTTTCAGCGTCCATTTGAAGAAGGTGTGAAACTCTTTCACGCCATTCAAGATGTTTATTTATCACCAGATGTAACTATTGCCTAAAATTAAGCAATAGGATTTTTAATTCAGGAAGGTGATAAGTATTCACCTTCCTTTTTATATACAGATAATTAGTCTAGAGGAAGACGTTAATCACAATTAGTATTTTTAGCATTTAGACATTTGTTTCCGACAGAGGAGAATTTTTGCCATGCTAAACATACAAACTGTTCTTAGTCAGTTAATGAGCAAAATAGCCGTATTTATCCTTGCCGCCTTTGTGATTTTGATTAGCTTACCTAGTAATTCTGTGTTGGCTGATGGCTATTATGCTGTCAAAACTCATAGAGTAGAAACAACATCACCTTATTACACCGCTAAAGACCGTAAAATAGGTAAAACTGAACCTATTAAACCTTACTACGCTACTAAAGAACGTCAACAGTCACAAGCTACCAGAAATTATGAAGATTCCCTCAGAACTGGTAAGCGGGAAAATGAAGTGCGGCTGAGAGATTTAGAAACAAAAAATCGTTAAATCAACTCAAAAATAGAGATGTGAATTTACACATCTCTATTGAAAAAATTAATTATTTTTAAACAAACTATTTAAGTGTATCAAAAATAGCTTTATTTCTTAATTGATCATACCTATAGATGGATATTGCCAATATCCTTAGACAATATCATAAATGTGTTTCTAGACAATTTGGTTTTTCAGAAATCAAATATGAGTCATATACTATTTCTTGATCAAGATGTAATTTACTGGTTGTTAGAGAGAGGTTATATACAAAATTTCTACAGGGTTTATTGAGTGCAGTTTCTTATAGAATTGGTATTATCTATTCCTTCCTATAACGGCTAGAAATGCAAAGTATGTTGAGAGCCAATGCTGCTCGCTGCATCTACCCAGTTTGGCTCTGAAATTTTCTGAGTAGACAAGAAATACTTTTTGGTAGCGAGACTTCTGCTATGAATAAATATTGTCGTGACCAAGCTAGAGATGAACTTTGGTTAATGATGGGAGCGGGAGCAGCAGCTGGAATTGCTGGTGGAACTTTTATGATTGGTGTAGTTACTTTTCAAGCTGGTTTAGCTGGTGTACAGGCGGCTGTTGTGAGTAGAATTGCTCAAGTTTATGGTGTGAATTTAATTCCTGCTAGTGGCGCTGGCGCAACAGCCGCTGCAATCATCGCAATGGGTGGTGGACAATTTTTATTTGAAATGGGCGGTATGATTGCAGGGTGGGTTCCTGGTATTGGACAAGTTGTGCAACCTGTAATTGGGGCGACTGCTGTTAAGGTATTTGGTGAAGTTGCTATTACTTATTTTGAGAATATATACCCTAACAAAATCTACAGCCAAAAAACCTTGTAGACTGTGTGCTTGATTGTCATTTTGCATTGCTAGTACAGCTTGGAGTAAATAAACAGATTACACTTCGGCTACTTCGGCTGCGCTCAGTACAAGTACGCTCAGTGACCATAAGGAATTGCTAAAAGGCTTGTGGTATCACTATTCTTTCTTTTTCCTTTTGACTTCTTACTTTTGCCTTGCTGTACTAGTAAGCTGAATAAGCGATCGCATTTAGCTTATTCAAACAAATGACATTAATTCTAGCTCTTGATTTTGGTGGTACTAAGTTAGCCGCAGCCGTAACTCAACTTGGTTCGCGTCAATGGTTGCGTTATGAACGTCATCTCTCACCCACAGGCGCTAATGCTACCACTGATTTAGAAATTATGCGATCGCTCATCCATAATTTACTCCAAGGTGAAACTCCCGCAGCTATTGGTGTTAGTTTTGGCGGCCCTGTAGACTTTACTACAGGAACAGTCAGACTTTCGCATCATGTTCCTGGCTGGGAAAATCTACCTCTCAAACACTTGCTAGAGAATGAATTTGGTGTACCTGCAAGTGTAGATAATGATGCCAATGTCGCCGCTTTGGGTGAATGTCGCTTTGGTGCTGGTCAAGAATACGATAGCTTGTTTTATATCACCATCAGCACTGGTGTTGGCGGTGGTTGGATACTGAATGGTAAACCTTGGCGTGGTAATGCAGGTATGGCTGGTGAAATTGGACATATAGTAGTTGATCCTGCGGGGCCAAGATGTTTATGTGGTAAACGAGGATGTGTAGAAAGACTAGCATCAGGCCCTTATATGGCTCAAGATGCCAAAGAATATTTATTAAAACCAGTAAATAACTTGCAAGGTAAACAATTACGTAGCTTAGTCAATGACGATTTAAACTTAATCACTGGCAAAATTATCAGTGACGCTGCGGCGCAAGGTGATGAGTTAGCAATTAATATTTTGCAAGGTGGCTCTTGGGCTTTGGGTGTGGGTATTGGGAATGTGGCGAATTTGATTAACCCACAGAGGTTTATTTTAGGCGGTAGTGTGACCAAAGCGGGAGAAATTTGGTGGAATACTGTACAGAAAACAGCCCGTGAAACCGCCTTACCAGAAATAGATTTTGAAATTCTTCCGGCGGCTTTAGGTGATGATGCACCACTGTGGGGTGCAGTGGCTTTAGCAGAATTAGAAGTCAGGAGTTAGAAATCAGGAGTCAGAATTTAGAATTGAATTTTTTGGTTTACCTATGAGCGCAAGGAAAAGCTTGTAAATCAAGATTTTGGCAATATGTTAATTGATTTTTGATTTTTATTTAATTTCTAAATAATTTTCTCAATATCTGCCCAGGATAAGCTAATACAGAAATAACATCACAAAACTGGGGAAAAAACACTGGCTCAATTTCCACATCTGCCATAATTCTTTCCAGTTCACAATCACTCAGTGGTTCTTCCCATAATCCATGCTCTACAAGATTATTAGCATGAAAAATTATGCGATCGCGCAAAAAATTTAACTGCTCATTCCGTGGTGCTGCGGGTACACGAATAGTCAAAGGAAAGTTGCCAAAGAAAACCACTACTTTCCCTAAGCGGTGCTTTTGCATATACTTAATATTTTTTCAACTAGTTTAGGACGTATTTTGAACCGACACTATTTCTCTTATAACTTTGTTGCATTTTTTCAACATCATCATAAATACTGCAAAATTGAAATAGTTTAGACACCCAACTTTTGTAGAAATTGGGTGTCTAGAGGTTGATGAAAAATATTAAAACTTACGCATAAAAACGAAAAATCAAGGGTTAAGGAGAGGGTGTACTTTGATTTACCTCAACTTCCCTCGGTACAAGTCACTCAGTAACCAGGATATATTTACACCTTGCACCCTACAGATCCTCAACCCAGTCTCCACAGAAAATATTTGTGCATAATTCCTGTCTATAAAACAGATGATTTATTTTCTGTTTCTTGAATAAATGATTCAAACTGATTATTTGGTGTCCATTGAATTGCGCCATCACGTCCGGTTAAAAATACTTGGGTTGTGTTTTTGCTGAGTTCATTCAGAATTTTTGGCTCAAGGTTAGTAGAGGTAGCAATAGCTACTTTTGGCTGAAACAATTTAATTAAATCTTTCAAAGCTTCCGGCGTAGACCATAATACTTGGGGAGTTGGTAAATTGCCAGCTTTAGCTAATCTTTCTAGTTCTTGAGGTTCTACATCACCTACTAATAACCAAGTTTGATTTTGAACTTGTAAATATAAAACAGGTAATTTCTCTTTGATTAGTTGGGCAACTGTTAAACCTGTAACTACTTGTTGTCCTGGAACAACAGTTTGATAAATACCTTGATGCTTTTGAATTTCTTGTTGAATTTCTTGGTTTGTGAGGTTAGTCTCTGGCTTGAGAGCATATTTGTAGAAATTTTTGATGGGGATAGTTTGTACTACTTCTAACCAAGCATTATTATCGTTATTATCAAAATCACTAGCGATCGCCCATTCAATTTTATTCACACCTTGCTGTTGCAAAAATGGTACAATTGTGTAACGTCCTGTACCTTCATCACCACTGTTAATTAATGTGACATTACCTTTGTCTTGAATGACAACAACTGGTTCTGAACCAGCTTCTAACACAGTAATCCGAAATAATGTGTTTGCCGAATGCCAAGCTGGAACGATTACTAAACCAAATATCATTAACCCAGCAAACCACCAGCGTTTTTGCCACCATTTAACTAAGCAAACTAAAAGAACTAAAGCATAAACGCCTAACATTTGCCAAGTTGAAATACTCCCCACTACTAATGAGTTTCCGGGCAAGTTACTAAAAAACTCTACTAACTGAATTAGCCAATCGCTAGGATATTGTAATACTCCAGCTAAAATACTACCGAGATGAGATGATGCTAATGCTGCGATCGCACTAATAATTCCACCAATACTAATCACGGAAATAAATGGCGTAGTAATCATATTCAGCAACAAACTATAAGCCGGAACTACACCAAACACCGCAAGTTGTACAGGTAAAGTCCAAATTGTTGCCGCTAAAGGTACAGCAATTAAAGATGCGATCGCAGGTGGTAGCCAATTCAGTTTTTCTGTGATTGCAGGAACAGTAACAATTAATCCTAATGTGGCTAAAAAACTCAGTTGAAAACCTAAATCCCAAATCCACGCAGGATTAAATAATAATAGTAATGTTGCCGCTAATAAAAGGGAACCAAATTGTTTGACTTTTCTATCTAATAACAACCCAACTAACGCCGCACTACCCATAATTACGGCTCGCATTACCGCAGGTTGAAATCCTGATAAGCTGAGAAAAATAATTAAACCTAAAAAACCGAGTGTAAATTGAATTGCTTTATTTGTGCGTTTTGTTAGCTGTAAGATTACGCCCAAAATTAACGAAGTTTGAAAACCAGATGCAGCTAAAGCATGAGCCATTCCAGCTTTGACAAATAAATCCCGAATATCATAAGGTAAATCAACGGCTTTACTACCTAAAACCATTGCACTTACAAGTGGCCCTGCGGGAATGCCTAAACTCCGCACTAATGATTTCAGAATTTGCTCCCGAACTTGCCACCATCCCCATGTATCCTCATCATTGACAATATTGATTTGCCTTCCAATCAAACCAGCAAATGAGCCTTCTTGTTTGAGATATTTTTGAAAGTCAAATGCACCAGGGTTAGAAGCGGCTTTTGGTTTATATAAAATCCCTGTGACAGCAATTTCTTGCCCAGGATGTAAGCCAGTTGCTTGCAGCAGTGGTAAAGTCACATACAGTTTACCTGTAACACCTTTGGGTACGCTGGCTGGGCCATTGCCATTTTTAATTTCATCTAACTGAGTCGCTGCTAACCAAAATTGTCCCCGTTGACTGCGAGTTAACCGGGGGCTAGTTTCTACTTCACCGCGCACAATAAATAATTGTTCTTGATTTGCCACATTATCGGCGGGGACAAATTGACTAATATCTTTGATACTGGGTTGTGGCGATCGCAATTGAAAATAAAAGGTTGCTAACAATCCTACCAAACCAGCAACTAACCAAGCTCGTGGATGAGGGAATGATTGCCAAATATCGGGTGTGGCTTTACTCTTGCTGACAATGCTTTCTTTGGGTTGGGGCGGTGTGCTGCGCTTTCGCAAAAAAACTGCCCCCACTATCGCCAAAATTAAAACCCATACCCCACCCCAAGGAACAGCTGTAAACAACAACCCAAAAATATAACCAAGGCAAATAATCACACCACTCGTCTGAAGCATAAGACAATTCAAACTCTCAACTGGCAGCACTCAAAATTGATGCTGTTGGTGAAGTATAGTTTATTAGATTCATACAAACAAAGCCCGCATTTGCGGGCTTCGTGTATCTAAACAAATAAAATTGACGCAGCAATGTGAAAAATCAAGGTATAGAGTCTAAGGATTTTGCATACCTACACCCATTCTCAACCGATTAAATTAACCCCAACACACCGTGAATAAGCAACAGCCCCAAAATTCCGCTACCTAAATAAGCATGAGTAGTACGTAAAGCAGGTTTATCACCACCAAAGCCACCTAACGTCAATAAACTATTAATTAATAAAAGTATTAGTACAAGCGAACCTGTCCAAAAATGGGGACTTTCAAAAATTGGGTGACGCTGCATCACTAAAGATAAAACCCCACCAGGATAACCAGCCGCTAAAAATAAAAACATCCAAGGCGCTAGAAGACGATGACTCATCCGGCTGTTAAAAGACACATCTTTATCCTGTGCCAGTCTCCCTCGCCAGCCAGTCCAGGCAACATAGCTACCCATCACTACCACAACAATTCCCATCATCACAGGATGCCCCCATTCCACAATCGGCTGGGGTATTCCCAAAGAACGGAACCAAGCTGCAAGAGGCTCTAGAGCTTCGCTGACGTTAATCATAAAATATTCAACATTTTTTAAGGATTACAGTAACTTTTTTATCACACTTTTAAGTAATGTAAAAAATAATTAATATTTTTGAAGCGTAAGAGCGATCGCACTTCATCTAAACTTCCGTTGCGCTTGAAACCTTTGATAAGCCTGATTTATGACTTGCATCGATGCTTGAGCATTTGCAGAATTGTTCACATCAGGATGATATTGTCTAGCGAATCATCATCTTTCTAATTTTTCTCAGTATGCTTAGGGAAATAGGAAATAGTGAAAGCCCTTCAGTGAAGTTACAGAAGGGCTTTTGATGATAGCCTGTTAGCCTCTAATTATCGTTAAAAATTAATCGAAAAAGACTTTCTTAACTCCATAAGCTGCTAGTCCAGCCGTAGCTACAATACCTACTACTGGTAGAGCCACAGTAGTTGTTGTTGTAAATCCTATGACACCCAATATTCCAGGAGCAGTAGAAGTCACTGTAGCAACTGTAACTGAGCCTAAACTAGCTGCTGCTGATGAAGCTGCAATGATAGCACCCATAGCTTTCGAGTCATTAGAGTTGAGCATTTGTTAATTTCCTGATTTATTATTGATTAATCAAATAATTTCTTTACGCCATAAGCCGCTAGTCCAACTACTGTACCAGCAGCTATAACTGGTGCTGCTCCAATTGCAATACCACCAAATGCTCCGGCTAATCCCATATTTCCAACTACGGCAGCCAAACCTGCTCCTGCGACTGCACCACCAGCAGCAAATCCCGAAGCTTCTTTAATATCTTGGCTCTCCCAGAGTAGCTATGCTAGAATAGCATGAATAAAATCAGTATAATTCAATAGAATTAGCAGTAATTGGTGGCAAAAGCCCAAGTAGGGAAAGAGTTATACAAGCAATTGGCAATATAAACA
>NZ_JACJSD010000068.1 GCF_014697615.1 Nostoc sp. FACHB-280
GTACCATCGTTTGAGTAAGGATTACGAACGTCTTCCTGAAATGAGTGAAGCTGCTATATATGCCGTTATGACTCGTATTATGTTACGTCGTCTAGCCGTCTAAAGATTTACTTTATAAATGGTCTCTAATTCTTCATCCCCAACAGAGCCAACGGGAACAAATGCAATTCTATTTTTATTAAGTCCTGCATCACCTTTGATGCGTGTAAGAATTGTAGAGCGTAACATTACCAACAAGGTTAATAAATCACTTGACTGACGCAACCATAGCCTTTTAGGGTCAATATCCTCTCTTTCAATGATGAAATCATTGATGAGCATAACTAAGCGTCTTGCTTTGTTATCTCCAGAAACTGGCAGTCCGGTTTCTGGGTGTGTATACATTCCGCGACCTCGATAAATTAATTGCGCGACTTCCATTAAAGCGGCTTCGATATTAAATCGGGGAATTGCAGCTATAATGCAATCTGTTTTCGGGAAAGAAACACCTCTTGCACCTGAAGAAGTCATCAATAAAACTCGGACTTCATCGCGTCGTGGCGGCTTTACTAATTTCAATCGCTGATCGGGTGATACACTTTGATCCAAAACCTCCACATCTTCCCTGTTGAGGAGAGCTTCTTTACCACTGGTCAATTTTTCTTGTAACTGACGTAGAAACGCTTTATCCTGAGCAAAGAAAATCAATTGCTCTGCTCCCTTGTTTAACCCATCCTTGATTTCTAAGTACGCATTTGTTAGCGTTTCTTCTTCTGATTTTTCTCTAATTGCTTGTCTAATTGTCTGCTCTGTGCCGTCGCTATTTTGACCTGGTTTAATGGGAGACAACCTAATACTGTAATCAATGGTGAGTTTACTAGCGGGGTAGCTATTTGTCATGACGTGTAGCGTTGGGTATTTCAAGCCAGTTTTTCTATCGCTCCCTGTCACCCGAAATGGTGCTTCCCCTCGACTTTGACTAATTAATACTTTATCAGGAGCGCGATCGCCTGAGTTCAAAAAGCTATCCAACACAACTTCATTGCTGAGTGAAGCATCAGCCAGAATCAGCACAATTTTAAATGGAGATTGATTTGTATCAAACGGTTTAATAAATTGCTGTTCTAACCATTCTGCTAACTTACGGACAAAGGGTGCGCCTGCACCATCACCAGCGAGTTCATCGACCATGACAACTATAGTAGGAATTCTCTTTGCAAATTCTGAACGTTCCTTCTTTGCAAGCTTCTTACTGGCATCTTTGTGTACAAACAAATTGCTGAAAGCATTAACTGTGGTTGATTGATCGTTGAGTGTCCGATAACCTTGAATGGCAGCAGTCATTACCAGCTGTTTCAATTGGGGGTTAGCTTTGAGCAAAACTTGGGCTGACTTTGCTATCGTACCCAATACACCAGGACTATAAAGAGATTCTACGCTGTAATCCCGTTCGTTAAGACGGCGTTTAAAGCGAGTCGAACCGACTATATTGCAATCAATATCAAGTTCTTGTTCTGGAGTGAGGAAGAAGATATTGCTAGGAGGAGGTATGAGGTTTTCAATACCATCAATAACAACAGCACTATCAATATTGTGAGGTGGAAAATTATTTTGCTGAACTTGTTTTTTATACCATTCGGGAGCGGCATCAATCAAATTTTTATTACTGGTAATGGTTAATATTCCAGTAGGTTGCTTGTTGTCTTCTCTAGCAAGTTTATCGGTGACATCTCGATTAATTACAACTCGTGGACTGAGATACAAAAATAAAAAACCTCGATCCTGCTGCTTTTGCTGTTTGAGAAATTTCATCACAGCAGTAGTTTTACCAATACCCGGATTTCCTTCCAACGCTAGAACGTTAATTTTACCAACTTGAGCAGCAGTGATACCAGCAAAAACTGCTGCCTCATGTACTTCTCGTAGACGAATTGTTTCCTGGTTGGGATTGATGTCGTTGACAAAGTTGGCAATTTGTGAGCTGGGGTCGCCTCCAAAAAACTGATGTAATGCGTCGTGGTCTTCAATAGATGCGATCGCCTCAGCTTTGCTAATTTCATCCATTGGGTTGTAAAAGTCCGTCACATTCTCCTGAAAGAGAAAGTGAGAGTATTGACCTAGAGTTTGGTTGTCAGCTAGATGTTGTGCTTGTTCTTTAAAAGCAGACGGTAGCGATCGCACTAGCTTTGTGAACACTAAACGAATTTCTGCATCTAGATCGAGTGGCACATCATCATTTGAATGTTTAGCCTGGCGATATGCTTGTCCCAATGATTTCATTAACTCGGCTCTAGTATCTGGTTCTGGTTCTACACCCCAGAAATGAGCAACAAGACTTTCAATACCATTGGATGTGACAGCCATCGCTCTAGCATGACAACTTCCTTCTAATAGCTTATGCTTGTGTAACTCCTGAATCAGGCGATCTGTATAAGATGATGCCTGACAGAGCTTGAATAAAGGTTTATCTTGACCGCTAAATGCTGAAAGAAAGTTTTCTAACCTTTTAGAAATTGAAAATTCTTCACCCTCAACCTCTGCACAAACTCTAGAGAAGACCCCTCGTGATTCAATGTAACGAGCATAGCGGCTCATTTCTTCTGTATGAGGCATTTCATGTTGAAAATCTGCAAATTTGATGGGTGCGTTATACGAAAATTCTAGGCAGATAATTAAGTTCTCAATTTTTTTGCGTTTTGGATCTTTTGGCTGGGAGAAATCAGTTTTAAAGTCTTTAGAGGGTATAACTTCCTCTTCTTGTGTGTTTCTGTGAAGGATATATTCATTAGACAACCATAAAATAAAATCGGCTCTGGCTGGTTGTCCTCGGTTAACTAAATTCTCATCTGGTTTCCCTGGTATGTTGAAAGTTTCTTGAAATGCTTTTGCTGTCGCTTCTTTTTCTTCATCCCGTTGCATCTGCTGTCCTGGAAATGTCAACGGACACCAAATTGCTTTGAGTTTAGGTTTTCTAATGTGACTGTGGTTGAGACACTCACGCATTGCTGTCCAACCTAAACCATAGCCGAGTACCAGCAGATGACGCAGAATTGTCTCTACCCATTCTTTAGTATTAGCATCTGTCAGTTTGAATGCTTTTACCAATTGTTGGGAGATATCTTTATTTTTGTGAGATTGCCAAAGCTGGAAAACCTTATTATCTTGCAAGAGTAAGTTTTGGTGAATTAACTGTTGTAAAACACCGCGTTTGACAGCGATTTCAAATACCTGCCCCCAAATAGAGGCTTGTTCTAAAAAAGATAATTCCATTACTTCCTGTGCAGAACTTGAGAAACGTGGGTGAGTACAGCGCGATAATTAAGCAATACCTGTCCTTTGCGGCGGGTATGAAGAACTTTGACTTCACCAGCCTCTTCAACTGTATTAGGCGAGATCCAACTAAATGGGTCTAGCACTGGGCTAAGTTGACCTTTATACACGCCTCGTTCAGCTTCAATAAAATGCAAACCCCGGAGTACAGATAGTAAGCAGGGATGAATAGGAGAGTCTAAATCAGGGTTAATCAAATGCTGACGAGAGCGTTGAATTGAGTTAAGGCTGCGAACTTTTGTATCCGAAACCAGAAAATAAATGCAGAAACCAGATTGTATGCGTTCTTCTGCTTGAATAGCATAAAGTGTAGCAAAGGTATAAACCGGAATAAAATCACGAAAATCTTCGGAAGTCGCAACAGAACTCCAGAAACTTGTATGGTCTTCAGCTTGCAAAATTTCAAATGCTGCTTCATTGTACCCGCGATCGCGCAGACGTGTAGCTGGAAACACATCCCGCACCATTGGGTAAATGTTGATATCAGGAAATGTTTGAAAGACTTCTTCTAAAAATTCTGTAGGGATTAAAGAAGAATTGTAATCTGCGGCTCGATTAATGCGGCGATCGCCATAGGCATGAGCTAATAAAATAATGTGCTGACATCCTTGGGCTTTGAGATGACGAATTTCTTCTTGAACTAGACGTTGCGTTTTCAATTGTTCCGGAGAATCAAGCACATCAGACTGCATCCGTTCTCTTTTGAGTTCATAACCTATAAACGGTTCACTAACAGCTGTAGCAATATAACTCTGAGTCAGAAAAAGATAGGCATTTTCTTCATCATTCAGAGAATTTCCCTCATTACAGGGACGACTGGCGTAGGAAATTAAACCAATCTTGGGGGCAGAAGCGGAATTTGGGCAACTAATACAAAGTGGAAATGCACTTAATAAGGCTTTAAAAGTCCCGGATTTAATAAAATCTTGGTTTTTTTTGGATTGTTTTGCCAGATTTTCTAGAATAAGTCCCTGCATTCGGATAGGGGTATCTTCGCCTAATATAGCTTCCAAAGTTTGCGCGGCTGCGTAAACATAAGCATCACCACTCTTGTCCTTATCTTCACCTAGTTGTTTTCCGGTTTCTTGTAGCCGCAACATTAAGGTTGTAAAGTCAACCGATTTTTCCTTTTGACCACGTTTTTGTAGTCGTGTAATGATCTGCCACAAGCAGCAGTAAACTAGCACAGTAAAGGCGGTGACTGCGGCTGCATGATACTGCTTATTTTCCTCAGCCTCTTTTGTATTCGCTCGCCGCTTCACAGTTTCAACATCGTATTCCACTATGATTGCAGCTGGTAATGCCCACCCAGCAAATTGAGAAGCATTTGTAGACAGCTCATAAGTCAATTTCCCATCCTGTCCCTTCTGCCAAGAACGAGGAACCCAACAAACTTGCAAGAGTTTCTGCGACAATAAACGCTTGGCTCTTATTTGACTGTGTGCGCCTTTGGCTATTAAGTCATACTCCGAAAGCTCAGTAGTAACCTTAACCGAAAATAGAGATTTTGCTGGTTGCTCACAAATTTGAATGTGTTTAAACCATTCAACCTGTTCGCTGGAATTTTGTTGTGGCTCTACAAGCAACTTTCTTACACCTGGTGTTGCTCCTTCTAGCCGATCCCAATTAATGATGCTGTTTTTAACACAGATGAATTGTTGTGAGGAGTGATTTTTAACTTGGGATATAATTTTTTGGCTCTTGTCTCGCAATACTTTCGTCAGTGCTTTGGCAATCAACTTCATTGACTCTGAGCGTTCTTGTAATCCTTCTAAAGTCTGGCGAATAGCGTCTTTACCCTGTGATTGAAAATTTGCTCGGAGTTCAGTCACTACATTGGTGAGTGATTCCTTAGTTAGCGAGGCTTCATCTTTTTTAGGAACAACAACTGCCAAAAAAATGAGTTGAGCTAAACGACGACGAAGCTCCCAAGGTTTTTGTAAGGAAGATTCATCATCACTAAATAAATATTCTTTGATGTTCTCAATGCGTACTTCAAAAGCAGGTTTACCTGATTCTGGGTTGTCTCCGTTGACCCGAAAACGATAACATACTTCACGCTCAACTTGATTGTCAGTCTTTTTCTCAAAAATTTGAGTTTTCCACTCAGGCCAAACAGCTAGACAATAATAAAAGGTTGCTTTACTGAGTTCATCAGCCAAGTCGAATTCAGATGCACTACCAAAATGAGCTGTTAAATCAAATGTATAGTCCTCTTCTTGAGCCGATGTCACTAGAATGAGTATTCGATTGACATATTCTGCTAACAGTTGGTACTCTAGTTCGCTAATTGATTTGGCATTTTCTGCGATCGCCTCCATAATCCGAAAGCTAATTGTTAATCGGACTCGTGACAATGCTTCATCGTCTATAAAATTTAAAAAACGCTGAATTTGGCTATCGTATCGATTTTTTTCCTCTTCTAAAGTTGCGATCGATGAATCAACATCATCTTCATCATTGTCGCGTTCGTCTTTCAAATATTGTGCGGCAGCACTGCACATTTGCTCAAAATAATCAGTATTTTCAACTCTTTCTCGTGCAGAAATAACTGTCGCCACAGACTTGCTATCTTTAGTATCTCCTGCTTTAAATGCTATGGGTACGAGGTTGCCAGTGTTAGATATATTCTGGAAACGTGTACCTGCTTTTATAGCCAGTTTTTCGAGTTGCTGATCAGGGTCATTTAACAGCAATGTCGATAATAAGCTGTCAGAAGGTACAGCATGATTTAGTGCCTCGTCAACAGCAGCCATTAATCTGTCTATTGCACCTGGTAACTTTGTAGCATTGCCATCACTCAAACAACCGCCAACACGCGACCTATTACCATTTGCAGGCATCGATAAATTTTGAATAAATCCACTACCACTAGTAGGGTTAAAAGCCTCTTTAAACTTAGGTTGTGTAAATAAGCGGTACATTACGGCTGAAGTACGTATTCTCAACCGTTTATTTTGTTTGTCATCAAATTCAAACAACTGCATCCCTTTGGGACTTAGCTGGTTTGAATTTGCCTGATTACTGCTAGGAGAAATAGCTTGAGCAAGCAATTCTATGACTGTAGCGAGGTCAATAGAAGGCTTAAGTGAACGCGGTTCAACGTGTGCGCCAGTACCTTGTGACACCATATTTTTTCCTTAATAATTCAGTCTTGCGACTGCTTCATTTGCTTGAACTCTACAGCCTCAGCAAATGGACTACATATTTTTTCTATCTTAAATGTGTCTAATCTGTCAAGGCAGGAAAATCTTATGTTTATTATATTTATTTAAATAAATATTAAAATAATATTTTATTTGTATTCAAATGTGAATTGCTAAAAATACACAAATAAAAATTAATGAATATAAATTCATAGACTTACTTAATGTAAGTTCTAATTTTGGCTGAGAAAAATGGATAGGAATAATTTTGAAGCATTTACTAACTTAGCAGCATTGAAAAAAAATGCTATTCAAGCCTGTGGGCAAGAATTTATTGATAGCTTGACTAAAAAAGGTCTATATGCAAAAGATAGTCAATTCTGGGCAGAGGTTAATAAACAGCTAAATATTCCCGATGATGCTTATGAAAACAAACAAGCTAGAGAAAAAGCAGAACGTGAACGGTTATTGTTAGAGAAGCAAGCTAAATAGCAAGCAGAAAAATAAAGGTTACTTGCAAACAAAAAAGAAATATTCACTAAAAACAGAAAAGGATGGAAAATCACTGTATTTCAAATTCCAGAATCAGATATAACATTTAGCAAAAAATTTATAGCAGAGTGCAGCAATAAAGATAAAGAGTTACTACAAACTCCTTGGTTTTGTAATACTCAAGGCGATGCCTATAGTCAAGCTTGTAACCTTGTAGATCAATTTGAAAAACAACAAGAAAGTCGAAGAATTTTTATGGAATATTACGCAGTAATGAAACCTTTATATTTAATGTTTATATACCTTTCAAGCGGAGATCAGCACAATCGATACATCAACAACAGTCGTGATAAATCTAAAGAAAATTTTACTGGCATTAGTGGCTGGAATGGATTTGATTTCGAGATAATTAATGAATTGGTGGAAGAGGGATTGTTAGAACTATCAGACAGCAAAAAAACTCTAACGATGAATAAAAGGGCTATGGAAATAGCAAGAGAAATTCTAAAAAAAGTTAATATTCAGGGAGTAGACAGGCTACTAGAACAGCGAGAATACCATGAAGAATATATTAACTATATCAGTAAGTTAGAATATGATGCAAGATGAAAAAGAAGAGGATAAATAGGTGTTACATAACAGTCTTGCTATAGCAATCTTCAATAATTTCAGAACATCTTTATTTCTTGTCCTCCTTGTTCCTGGATGATGGAAAATTTTGTTAATTTGAAGTCTTCTCAATCAAAAATGCTATCCTTCTGTAGCAGTTAAGTGTTGTGAACTCTCCCAATCATTCTATTAATCCACACGGACACGAAAACGTACAAAACCGAAATTACTACCTGATGTATAGTTGAGAATGCCGAAATTCACAACTACTGCACCTGTGGGATTAGTTTGATTAGGACACACATTATTGGCACTTAAAGGAGCTAAAGGCGAGAAAAAGCTACCATTATCGCCATCCGCAGCATTAGTTCTGGGTGTAGTTGTATTAGCTAAATTTACTAAAATTCCACTAGCGGAAGCAAAGCTGTTACTAATAAATGTTGTACCTGTAGGAATAGGGTCACAGAATCTGGCGTTTTGTATTGGCTGGTTGCCATCGGCAAGAAAGTAAATTGTATATTCCACTTCATCGCCACTTTGTAAAGTGAATTGCGAACTCAAGTTAATAATTCCGACTGGGGAAAGTTGAGACCAACCTGAAGCGTTATCGTTTTGGTCATTAGGATCATCAATAAAACTCCCAAAGTTAACGCCACTCAAAGGCAAACCATTTCTGACAACATTGGTAATTCGTTTCACACCCCGCAACCTGACAATTGGTGTGGGTGTAGCAGAACCTACTGCTACTTCCTCTCCTACTGTTGCGGGGTCGTAAGTGACGCTGGTTGTGCCATTTGCTATTGTTCGGGTAGGGTCAAGATAAGTTGCAGTGGCACCATTGTTGTACACTCCATCAGGCACACTAGCAGCTACATCGGTAGTAAAGGTAATCTGCACACTTGCGCCACCGGGAATATTGAAGCTACCAAAATTCAGCGTTGTTGCACCAGCAGTTGGGTTACTCACACTAGTGCGTGTTGCACCACCGTTCAATGTTACAGTCGGAGTAACAGAACCATCAAAACTAAAACCACTCGGCAAAGGATCGGTAATATCAATATTGGTAGCAGTAGCTCGGTTAGCAGCATTGGCAACAGTGATGGTATAAGTTGCCTTACCTGGCTTGATAATTGGCCCTGGCGTGCTAGTGGTTTTAGTAATAGTTAATTGCGGAATACATTGTGCGCCAGAACTAGCACCAGGGATAGCACCAACAGCTTGGCTGATACCACCTACACCTGCGGTAGCACCAAAATAAGGGTCAGAGGGATCAATGGGGTCTCTTGATGTGCCACTCTGCCCACCTGTAACGTTAACACTAGCACCAGCACTAGTAAAAACAACTCCGCCACCGCCGCCACCGCCAGGGCCATGAGCGCCACCAAAAGGTTCAGCCGCATTGCTATATCTGACATTACCACCATTACCACCTCTGGCATTTACAGTTAATCCAGCAAGGTTATTATTGGCAGCCATCACCACCACGCTACCACCAGCACCACCACCGCCAGTACCGTCCTGACGCACATCAAAAGCAGTAGCTCCATTTGCATTAATAGTCCCGCTACCACTGACACTGCCAGTACGGATTAACACCATACCGCCACCATTAGCACCACTACTAGCAATACCATTAGTCGGAACACCTGTAGTTGCGCTAGTTGCCTGATTTGTGGTGCCAGCACCACCACCGCCACCTAAAACCACACGATTACTGTTAGCAGGAAAACTAGCACCACCAAAACCGCCAACGTACACTCCAGATGTCCAAGAACGACCGCCTAAACCACCAGTACCGCCGTTGCTACCACCACCACCACCGGAATTATGTCTGTTGTTAATTGGTTGACCATCGGTGCTACCACCACCAGCGTTACCAGGTGCGCCACGGCCGTAACTCCCGCCAGGATAACCTTCAACCCCAGTATCAGTGGCTGAGATGGTGGCTGAGTTTAGTACATAGCGGGGTGTGCCGGCAGTACCTTCTCCTTTAGAACCGTTGGCATCACTAGTGGATAAAGTTGCATAATCTGTACGCAGGAGGCCAGTAACACCAGTTAGGTTACGACCTGCACCGCCACGGAAACCAATACCACTCACATCTACAGTGGCACTGGCTAAATTTAAGTTGCCTGCAACGTCGTAAATTAAAATTCCACCTGAAGCACCGTTCCAAGGTGCGGCGGTGAGACTAGAACTCATGGTGGCACTGGAATATTGCGGTACACGGATAACTTGATAGGTTCTTTGTCCTTGAGAAGCGAATGGGGTATTACTATAGGAATTAATTAATCCTCCGCCATTGATGCCTTGAATGGGGATGGAACCAGCAGATATCGGCCCGGTAGCAACAACATATTCGTAATTACCAGCTGTGAAGTTGGCATTGTTAAGGTTGCCACTAGCACCTGTGGTGGCGGGAGCAAGGTTAACATTGCTATTATTGCCACCGCCAGAAACTCCATTACCGTAACTATCTGTGTTACTGGAGTCAATATCTGCGCTTTGCATTTGGATGATGAGCAACAAGTCACCAGCCGTAATGGGAGTGGTAGCACCGTTGGGGTTAATTGCGCCGACGGGGATGGAGGTTGAGCCTGCGGCAACGGTTGTATTGGTTGCACCAGGGTAATAAGTGTTGATGATGCCACCTAAGCTGCTGGGGCCATCTTTGCCAGGGGTGGCACATAATTGGGGTGTGACTTGGGCTGTGGCTGGTGTTTGGGTGAGTAATATGAGGCTTTGATAGCTGAGGGTAGTGAGGATGAGGGTGACGCTACGAATTAGTTTTAGGAAATGGTTGTGAGAGGTCTGGTGTTTTAGCATTTTGAATAAATAAACTGCAAAGGACACAAAGAAATACGAACCACAGAGGCACAGAGGTCACGGAGGATCATGACTTACGCAAAATTATGAAAAAACGAACCGCAAAGGGCGCATAGACGCGATAGCGGCTTCCCGCAGGGTAGGACACGAAGTTATAAGAGTTTGAGAGAGTTCTTGCGTAAGTCCTAACTTTTAACTCTGTCACCTGTCACCTGTTACCTGCCGCCTCTGATGGCTTCTATTTGCAAGTCTTTTTCTTGTTCTTCAAGGATGATTTCTAGTCCTCTGGTATCTTTGAAAATTATTTCTACTCGTCTATCTCTGGCTGTATCGATGACGGTGTTACCGGAGGTTCTGCGTTGTTTTTCGCCAAATGAACGAATGGTCATTCTTTCGGCGGCAATTCCTTGTTTTAGGAGGTAGTTTCTGGCAGACATGGCGCGGCGTTTGCCTAAGTCTAAGTTGTAGGCATGACTGGCGCGAATATCGGTATGACCTTCAATTTCAATGACAATGAAGGGATATTGTTGTAAGACTTGGGCAACTTGGTTAAGAACTGTGCTGCTTTGTTGGCTGATGAAGTCTTTGTCTAAGGCAAAGTGAATGATGCGGGGGACTTTTAGTCGGATGGGTTCTGGTTTTGGTTCGGGTTGTGGGGTTGGTTCAGGCTGTGGTGGTGCGCTGACACATTTGGGCGGTGGGGAATTTTTTACGGGAGAGGGTGAGTCGTTCTTTGCTGAGGGGTCTGTGATGACTGCGTTATAAGCTGGTTCGGAAGTCCCGTATTTTGGATGGGTGGCGATCGCACTTATCTTATCCCCAGCCCGCAAACCTGTTAAACTACCGCTAAAGTTACCTTTTTCATCGGCAGTTAATGTTGTAAGTGGTTCACTCAAGGGGCCGTAGTTCTCGTTTCCCTGGACGCGGTATATCTGCACTTGAGTATCAGGGTCGGCCTGACCGCTAATTAAGGCTTGACCGTTCACTAGCAATAATTGAGAACTGGCAAACTCTGGTGCATTTACCGCGCCATTGGCTGTTTCAAGTCTGCGGTTGGGACTGTTACGTTTGGGGTTGGGGCCGTCTCCCCGTTGAAAGTCGCTGATGTTTAGTTGTTGCTGGGTGTTGAGGTCTATACTTAAACCTTCTAAGTCGCTAAATTGATTATTTTGAATGATGTTTGCGATCGCACTCCCAAAAGTACCATGAGTACCAAATGCTGTCACTGCTACTCCTGGCCCGGTTTGGTGGCGAATTTCGTTATCGCTGACTTGATTTTCGTTCCCCATTAAGTAAACTGCGGCGCGGCGCAAACGTCTACCGTTAAAGGTGATGCGGTTATCGTGAATTTTGACGTTACCTGTGGGCTTGAATAAATAAACACCAGCCCCATCGTTACCGCAAATCAAATTTCCTTGCAGTTGAGAATTGGCAATTACGCCTTCTAATCTCACAGCATCAGGCATTCCGGCTATACCGTTACCAACAATGATGTTTTCTACCATTAAGGTATTTTCGGCACGGACTGAGGTAATAATTGCACTACCTTCATGGTAATAAATACGGTTACGGCGGATTGTTGTCCCGGTGCTGTTAAAAACGTAGACACCAAAAGCTGAGGTTTTCTCTGGCATTTTCTCATCTGGGGTAATGCCTAACCAGTTGTTTTCAATTACCACGCCTTTGGGGGGGATGTCTTTGTCTCCAAAGGGAAAGTTACTATTTGGTAGTTGTTGCTGTTTGGTATTGGGAGGTGGTAAGCGATGGGAAATAAAAATATCAGCTGGTGGTGTGGTTAAGGTTGCGCCTTGGTTCAGGGAACGGAAACCGTAGATACTTAAACCGCGAATCTGCACATTATCAGCAACTACTGTAAAACCACGCAATATCTCTTGGTTGGCGGCGGGAGTGATAGCAACTATTGGTTGAGGGATGGCAATTTCCGCCGTTGCAGAACGGGAAGCATCGTAACTGGGTTGACTAGTACCGTCTATGATTAATTTTGGTGTGGCTAGAGGTGGTAGTTCCTGTTGTAGTTGGATAGTGGTTTGATTTGGCGGTAAGTTAAATTCTATTCGCGCGTTGTCGTTACTGGGTTGTACTTGCGCTTTTTCTTGGTTACTCAGTTTTTCTGCGGAGAGATTACCGTTTACTAAGGCAATGGCTTCGCGTAAGGTGAGTTTGTCGTCTGGTTGTATTTGTCCGTCTTGGTTACTGTTGACTATGACTCTGAAGGCTGTAGGGGATGATTGAGCGATCGCAATTTGGGGTAGGGTTATAAGTAAGAAAGGAACGAACCGCAAAGGGCGCAAAGGACACAAAGGAAGAGGAAGAAGAGAGGGTTTTTTCGTGGGTTTTAGGGAATTAGGGGGGTTTTTTGGTATCATTGTTCTCCTCACTTCGACTCTAAGGCTACTGGTTGAATTACTGACTCTTGCTGTTGTGGTGGTACTACTTTTTGCCTACCAAAACCACCGAAAAGTTCGTTGAGTTTAAAGCTGATGTTCAAGTAGGGGCCACCGGCGGAGCGATAACCGCTAAAATCTCGGTCATCTGCACTCCCAAACGCATAACCTACACCAATTCGTAAATCTGGTGTTAAATGATACCCACCTTCGACAGCTAAACCAAATTCGTTGAAGCCTTGTTCTGGTTGACCTAGCCAACGTCCTTCTACGGCTAAGTCTGTGCGGTAGCCTAGTTGGTAAGTTGTGCGTAACTGTGCTAGGTGAACGCTGCTATGGTTGGTAAAATCTTCGGATAGGGAAGTAGAACTGCTGCGGAAGGCGTATTTACCATACAGTTCCCATTGCCAGTTGGGTGCATAAATCGCTTCGGCGGAGAAAATATGGTCTATGGAACCGTTACCGCTACCGGCTAATAAGGTATCGGGTGTGGTGGCGGGGTTTTGGCGATATTCGTATCCTAATAAAGCGTTGAATTTATCGTCGTTGGGGTCACGGTAAGCTAACCCAACGCGCAGATTTGCGGTGTCTCCTAGTCCTTGTAAGAGTTGGTTTGCGCCACCTGCTTGTTGATAGCGTACCGCCGCAGTTAAAGCTGGGGAAAGTTTACCGGATGCGGCGGCGGAAATTACTGTCTGATTGCCTTCACTACCGCTACGATGTTCTAATCTGGCGTTGGCTTGGAAGTTGGGGTTATCGGTGTAATCTAAGCCAATGCTGTAAACATCACCCGCAAACAAACCTAATGAGGAAGCAGTTTGTCCGACTGCGTAAGGTTGAGCAAATCTGATACCTGTGGCGGAGTCACCAAAAATATCTTTAAAGATGTGTTCGTAACCAAGGCTTAATTTTAATCCTGGCGCGAGGCGAATACCATGATTGAGGGATACTGAACCTTGATCAGTCATTCCATCCGCACCGCCTAAAATTGAGTAACGACCTCTAACGGTGGTATCTGGGGAAAATTTATGTTCGACAATTGTATCTAGGCTGGTGATGCCATTGCCTTGTAATAAGCCACCTTCATAAAATTGGTGTGCTAGTCGCATACTTACGCCAGGATACAATGCCCAATCTAAGCCAAATGTGGTGCGGTTGGGATAGAGTGGGTCGCTTTTACCTAAGTTAAGTTCGTTTTGCGCGTGAAATGTCAGTGATTCGGATAAGGGAACGTCAAGACGAGAGACTAACTGGCTGGCGTTTCCGTTGAATTGGTTAGTAATGCGGTCTTCGCGGGAACGGTTGACGTATTCTAGGCTTAAATCTGATTGACCGATTTTTTGTTGAATACCTGCGCGGATGGTGGTGAGGGAATTATTAATTTTGCTTCCTGGTGCGGCTTGGGGTTGGGGGTTGAATAAGTCAATTAACTGGGTGCGTTCGGCTGGGGCGATACCAAAATTGTCTTCGCGATCGTACCCTAGACTAAAGCTGGTGGTTTGTTCCAGTTTCCCAGTTAAGGCTGCACCATAGCGAGTTTGTCCAGGTGTGAAACTCCAAGTGGCGTTATTGGCAAAGTTCTCGGTGACAGAACGATAGTAAGCTTGTCCTTGGAAGTTTTTACCGAGATTCGCGCTGGCTTCTAAACGGTACGCGGAACCACTGATGTTACCAAAGGCGAGGGTATTGTGGCGAGAGTGTGCATATTCCCCAATAATTTGTCCAGAATTACCTAAAGGTGCAAAGAAATCAAATCCGTATAGTTCAAAATTTTGCTGTCCTTGGTCTTCTTTGAGGTAACTTGCACCGATAAATGGATTTCCGTTTTGAGTATTTTCGGAAGTTCTCAGATTATATTGCAGTCTTCCGGCGTAAAGTTTGCTGTCTTCTCCAGCGTCGTTTTGATAGGTAACAACTATGCGGCGTACCAAAGTTTTACCGAAGGGGTTGGACTCTGTAGCGAAGATGGGACGACGGAATAATAATGTACCGCGATCGTAATCTATTTCATAGTCGGAACCACGAGATAAGGCTTTACGTTCCAAGACTGTACCAGGACGGTTGATTTCTTCTGCTTCGATAAAGACGTTTTCACTACCGGGAATAACTAAACGGCGAGAGAGGAAGTAGTAACCACTGGTTCCGTTGGGGGTAATTGCATCGCGTTGGAAGCCTTGAATGTTGTTGGCATATAAGGCTGTTAGTTGCAGGTTGCCGAAGTTGTAATTACCTTTGAAGCCGTGGAGTTGTCTGGTGGTAGCTGTATAGAACTGGGATGATCTGGCAAACTCTTCGGTGCTGTAGTCACCCCACATAAAATAGTCTGATTCTGCACCGGGGATGTCTGGTGTGCGTTCAATGCGAGCATAGACACTATCTGTAGAAGGCGCAGTGTTAGTAAAGCTAGAACTATCACCGTAAACTGGATAGTCTTTTTCACAAGATTGGATACCACCAAACAGGCGATTTTCTCCGTTACAGTCTTGATTTAGGGGACGTTTGCTATTGAATGCGCCTGTAAATAACCAATCTCCAACTTTTCCTGTAGCGAAGACGGCTGCATCTACATCTACACTTGTGCGACCGATTTTATCGGGGTTGAGATAGTCGCGGAAACTACCTCGGTAATCAGTACCACCTGCGCCAATTCTAAGATTGATACTACCTGTGGCTAATGAAGGACGTAAGTTGGTAATAAATTCTACATTGGTATAAGCTTCAATCTCTGCATCTTGATCTATAGCTGCACGGATTTTCACGTTTTGAGCGATTAAACCTGCTTGCAGTGTGGCTGTAAACTCACCTTTCCGCGCGAGTACCTGAAACCCTGCTGCATCTTTATCTTGGTCTGCACCGACAAATTGACCAGCACTAGCTGTTAAGGTGACAGGAATATCTTCGGTGATGATTTCGCCTTTTTCGTCGGTAATTTTACCTTCTAAGGTGATGAGAGAACGTCCATCGGCAGGGATTCTCGGTTCTTGGGTAGGTGCGATCGCAATTTTTTTCTGCACCTCTTCAACAGTGACTTTCACACTGGTTGATTTACCATCAGCACCTTGAGCAGTAATAGTATTTTCACCTTTATTTAACGGCACGTTATACCAAATTAAGGTGTTTAACTTTTGCGCTTCGTCTTTATGCAAGTATTGGGAGATAGACGCATCAATGGGTTTACCATTCAATGTCACCGTGATTTGGTTATCAGGATGATATTGAACTCCCAAGTTAGTCATTTTGGCAGTCGTTACACCTGCAACTGGTGTGATAATGCGAATTTCTGAGTTAATAGAAGTTGCGGCTTTCTCTCCAACATCTATATGATCTGACGAAATTGAAGATAATTCAGCATCTACCTCTTTGTCATTTGCAACTATCAATTTGTCAGGTTGGCTTGGTCTTGGTGGCGAGAAAACAACTTCCAGATCATCTTCTACAGGTGCGATTAACTCTGGTAGGTTAGGCGATTCAACTTTTTGCTGAGTTTGTGGGGGTGTTTGTGCAACAGCACTCGCAACCGGGAGAATCGGAAAGGCACTACAAACGGTCAATACAGTTCTTCTAGCACTAGTTTGTGTCATCTTACTTACGCGCCTCCCCTGATGCTGGTGTGACTGCAAAATTCATCCGTCCCATGCTTCTGGGTGCGAGTCGGACGAGACGCGATTGGCTATTTTTTTCGATGTTGTAGAGGTTGGGTGCAAGACTATATCCGGGTAGGCTGGTTAAATCTAAAGTTCCAGTCCGATTACCAGCAATCACGTTAGCCAGAGAAAACATCCCGTTAGCATCAGTAAGGATGCGGTTTCCGTCATCCATGTAAATTACGGCGTTGGGTATCCCTGGTTCTCCTGGTTGTTGTTCACCGTCAAAGTTTTTATCAATAAAGACTCGTCCAATTAAAGTTGCACAATCGGAGATAATACCAGGACGAATTTTGAGTAAGTGGCTGGCTGTATTACTACGGATGCTACCCGCGGCGGCGACTGCGAGATTTTTCCCGCTTCCGCGAACAGCATCGGGCGTGACGGTGACTGCATAGGCTACATTCATCGTTCCCTGTGCAGGGATAGTACCAGCGTAGTTGATAGTTACTGTGCGGTTATCTCGGCTACTGGATACCGTTACGGGTGTGGTGGTATTATTGCTGGTTAAAGATACTTGCAGCGATCGCGTCTCGAAATTCAAGCCGAGGGGGAGAGTATCAGTCAGGGTAATATTGCTGGCGGGAGAGTTACCAGTGTTGCGGATAACCAGCCGATAAACGACAGTATCACCTGGTTCCACGGCGATGCGATCGGCAGTTTTGACAATCTCTAATGCAGTTGCACCTCTAGTAAAAAACACAGTATTGGAAGTAACAGGCTGAATATTGTCGCCTCCCAACACAGCTGTATTAGTAGTTTCATCAGCAATTACGGCTGATATGCCAACAGAAAAAATTCCAGGAAGCAACACCAGCAGAAGAAGATGATTCTGCTTCCAGTCTTTTATGAACTTCATAGCTAAATTAAAAAACCTATTTTTCCGCCAAAAGAATCAATTATCAGTAATTACAATGAGGAGAATTTATGATTGACGCTAACTAATCATGATTATTTAAAACACCCTTGTCTGAACTAAACTTGAATATTTAAATTGAATATTATGCTCTTCATAGCAATATTTTTTACATCCAGACGTTTCTACTAAGCAATACACAAAATTTACATTTTCCTATGTTCAAGAGCTTTTTTTAAAGTTTGCATCGATGCAAATATTTAATTCCAAAATAGTCCGTTTGGATGAAAGTCTTGCTCTAGACAAACAAAGTCTGCCTAGGCAGACAAGTTTAGTTTGTCTATTAACGATTTTCATCTTCCAGTATTCATTCCGAAATCTAATGTATTTATTTCTGAGAGTGAATCTAGTGATTAAAATCACTCTCAGAAGATTTTTGGTTATAATTATGCTTCTTTTCAGGCAAAATATGGTGCCTAAGACTGTTATCTATTTTTAGGTAAATGCTCTCAGAATTCAGGTAGATGCAGCGACGTACTTGAATCAAATATAACTACCATCATATTAATTGTCAATTAATTTACAGGAAAATCATTCTTGGCTACTTAACAGAACCAAATTTTTAACTGTCAATGTAGAGATTACGATATTCATCAATTAAATTACAATGAATTTTCGAGACTTGTCCTAGTATTTACTATCTAAATCAATAACCAGAAAATACTTTTATTTCTAACATAGTAATTATACGGACATAGAAATACAGAAGTTTATAGAAAAAAGCACTATTTACCAAATGTGGATGACTGATAAATATTCCACAACAGACGATAGCTAAATAATTTTTACCTAGTAATTAAATCATTCATTGCCAAATTTTAATTTAAAGATTTTAAAAAAGATAAGCAAGTAAAAGTGAATTCCTCGCTATTTTAGCATACTTAAAAATCAAATACCTTTCATTGATTCTTGAATTTATCTAAGTATGACCACCCTAGTTGTTTGGGAAATAAACAGCGACAGTAAGTATTAACAAGTAAGAAATAATCATTCAGCTTGTAGCTCTTATCCTTGCGCCAATACATATTATTTCCTATTTACTCGGTAGATAAACATTATTAATAGTCATCAGGAACACTGCCATGTTAGAGTTAACCCTTGAAAATAAGAAAACATTTAAGTCTCAAGTCACACTTGAAAAAATTCTCAAAGATTCTGCATATTCCCGAAGAGAATCCCAAAACAAAAGTTTTCCTTCTTTACAAATTGCTGATGTTATTGGCAGAGCTTTTATTATTGCCTATAAGGAACAAACTAATTTACTAGAAACATCCTTGATTAAGGAAGGGTTACAGTGTGAAGTCCTCAGACAGAGACACCAACCGCAATATAAACATTTTTCTCCCAGTTATCTCTGTTTACTCAATCACTTAAGAGCTTGGCAAATAGCAGCCAGGGAAAATCAACCCACTTTAATTGTTGAGGCAGATTTTGTACCTGTTGTTGGGTTTGGCAAACTTCCCCTACCTTTTAACCCTTATCAAACTGATGTGGGCATGTGTTGGCTATATACTTGTGCATCTCAAATATATAGTGTTTCTGCTGATGGCTATGCAGAAGGTTTTTCTGTATCAACCGTTGCTTACGTTGTTACTCCCCAAGGAGCAGCACAATTAATTAAGTTTGCAGAAGAACTCATAAATAACTTGGAGCCTAATGCTTATTCTACTTGGGATACTTATCTTGATAGTTTTCTTCGTCGTCACAAGTTAAAAAACTATATTCCCTTCCGCAATTATGGAGAGCATGGCGGCTTACCTAATTTAGAACATTCTCGTCACGGATTAAGTAAAACTCATAGAGCAGATGTGCTATGTAATCGACTGGCTTTTACGCCGATGTATGCTACAAATCAAGGCGTAAATTATTTCACTTTCTTCTCAGTGAGGCTACAAGCAAGAATAAAAGGAATAGCACGGTTACTAACAGGTAAATTTCTCCGCTTACCAGTTCTAAAAGGTTCTAAAGTGCCTACTAGGTTAGCTAATTTTGCTATTTGCAGACAACTTTTCCTTTATATCTAGGGTTTGTTGAAAAAGTTCTTGGGTGGGGGTAGGAAACAAGTAACAGTTTCACCCCTATTGACAACTTTAATTTACAGTTCCTAAATTACTGAAGATTTCAATTAAATTACCATCGGGGTCACGAAAATGAGCAGTGCGGAGTCCCCAAGTTGGACGGTCTAAAGGTTGGGTGACAACTGTCACGTTGCGTTCTTTGAGTTTTTCGTACACTTCATCAACGTTATCAACGGCGAAAATCAAAGCCATTTTATTGTGACAGTCTGAAGCTGAAGGTAAATAAGCACTGGGAATTGCTTCCGCCATAAAATCTTTTCTAAATAAGGCTAATTTGAGGTTATCTCCGGTGTGTAACTCAGCATAGCCGCTATTTTCATCGCCCCAATCAATCCAAAAGCCCAGCACGTCACGGTAGAAGAAGAAACAATCTTTGTAGTTGTTTACTAACAGCCTGATATGTGTTAACTGAATCATGATAAAGTATGATGTCTATTAGTGAATATACAGCCTTCGTTACTGAGGTTAGAACAGTCTTAATTTCTCAAAGCCTTGAATTTAACTGGTTAATACTCAGCACTTTGCTCTACTAACTGTGAATTCTCGGCTCTGGATGCAAGTTTACCAGGAGATCGCTTTCAACAATTGCTAACTCATTAAGTCTTTGCTGGACGATTTGGCGATCAAAGTAAGTATCTGCTAAAACCCAGTATGTACCAAAGTGTCTGGCTTCTGAGGCCATTAAGCTTTTATAAAATTTAGCTAATTGCGGTTCTGGACAATGTGCAGCTAACAGTCCTAGTCTTTCGTGACTGCGGGCTTCAATTAAGCCGGTGACGAGTAAGGAATCTAAAAAACGCTCTGGTTCGTTGGGACGGACTGCGGCTTTTAAACCTGCACCATAAGGAGGCGGCGATAAGGGTGCAAGGGGAATTTTGCGACGTTCTAGCCACTGGTTGACAAGTTCAAAGTGTTCTAATTCTTCACGGGCGATCGCAGTTAATTCCCTGACCATTTTAGTATTAGAAGGATAGCGAAACATAAAATTTAACGCCACCCCTGCGGCTTTGCGTTCGCAGTGGGAATGGTCAAGCAAAATAATATCTAAATTTGCGATCGCTTGTTCTACCCAAGCATCAGAGGTGGGTTGCTTGAGGACGTTGATAGTCGGTAATCCAGAAGTAAGCACAGGCTAAAACAATAAAAATGGCAATCCTGCTGAGTATCCCAGCAACTCGATTGTAATAGCGAATGGGGCGAATTAGGGTGTGCGATCGCTGGAGAAACTTAAAAGCTGTAGGGGTGTAGTCAAGAAAACAGGAGACAAGGGAGACAAGGAGGACAAGGGAGAGATAGGTTTGTAAATTATTGAGGATTGCTATATTTTTATGGTGATTAATATTTATTTTTCAGAACCTATACTTATTCAAAAATAGAACTGACTATTGATTAGTGACAAAATTTTAAGTAAATCACCAAAGCATAGAAATTTTCCTATGTTGTTACAGAAACATTGTGGTTGAAGTTTATCAATCCTACTTTCTTAGGAGAAATTATCTATATGCTTTGGTGCTTTTGTAGCGGATATTTCCGCCATAAGGGTAAAAGTAAAGGGCTTATAAACAATATAATAGCCATTCAGAAATTACTGTATCAGCCCACACAGTTTTTTGAGATTACTGAATAAATTTTGTCTAGTGATCCCCATGTCAAGAAAAGTGTATATTTTTGCCAACTTTGGCTGATTAATTATCATGAATTCTTTGTATCGATTCATAACTAAATACAAAATTTTACCAAGCTATTGGTTGGCGATCGCGGAAAAATCCTCCAGTCTCACCATCATCTGGAAGGGTTGCCAGCCATACGATTGTATCAACCCCTTGTTCTGGTGTACGTGGTGCATTTGCGCCACCCATATCAGTTTTCACCCAACCAGGACATACAGAATTAACTAATATATTTGTGCCAACTAATTCACTAGCAAAAATTCGGGTGACGGCATTTAAAGCTGTTTTAGAAATGCGGTATCCAGGGGAACCTCCCTCCATATCTGTTAACTGTCCCATCCCTGAAGAAACATTCACGATTCTCCCATAATTACGTTCTTTCATTAAGGGAATTAATGCTTGGGTAACACGCACTACACCAAAAACATTTGTATCAATTGTTGTCTGCAAAGTATCAATTTTTGTATTTAGAATACTGTTGCTTCCTGCTTCAGTATCAATATAGATACCAGCATTATTTACCAGTGCATCAACTTTGCCAAACTGCTGCCGAATAAACTCAGCTAAACTTTGACTACTTTCATTACTGCTAACATCCAAAGGATAAGCAATGACATCTAAACCCTCAGCCTGTAACTTTTGCGCTGCGGCTTGACCTTTAGCTTCTTCCCGGCTAGTGAGAATTACTTTATAGCCTTGTTTAGCTAATTGACGAGAGGCTTCAAAGCCTAAACCACGATTTCCACCAGTGACGACGGCAATTTTTTGGTTTGTACTCATGGTGATTTTCTCCACATCAGACTTTTAGGGTGGCAACTTTTAAAATACAAGGGGTAAAGCGAGAATACACCCATCATTTGACAGAAAGGAATAATCAATGGAAGAAGGCTCACTTCTCCTGCGGAGACGCTAACGCGAACGACTGCGCTCAGTGAGCAGAAGATATGGTGTGTATACTCAGCACTTTACTATACTGAAATCTGCATCAATGCCCAAATTACACCTGCGGTAACTAGTGGCACACTGAGGTTATCTGTACCGTGGGGTGAGATGGCTTCAACTAAAGTGGCGAAACTCGCACTAATTAACGCTGTTAACAAAGCTTTGCTCACACTCAAAGGTACAGCAAAAGGACTCAAAAAAGAACCGGGTAAAAATATCAGTACCAAAAATATTGCTGTTGTGCTGGCTAAAAACATCGCCAGTGAACCTTCCCAAGAACGTACAGATGAACCGATTTGGTATTTATGTTGTCCAAAACTTTTACCAATTAATGCGGCTAAAGCATCTCCCCAAGTCATAGCCATAATTCCAGCCACAGCAATGGGGACATGATCAACTGAATTATCTGGTCGCCAGAATAACCCAAAAAGTAGCGTGACTGAAATTGCAAAATAAACTGTCCCTGGGGAACTATCTTCAGTATCCATTGCACCGATAATTCGATAACGGTAAAGCAAATAGTTAACACCGATAAAGGTAGCGAAGGGAATAATCCCAATTTGCCATTGTTTAAACAGCAGCAGTACACCAAAAATCCACATTCCGGCGCTGATGTGGATAACTTTGCGAGTTAAGTCTGGCTGAATACCACAAAATTTTCGCAGTCCTTCACCAAGGGCTAATAAACTTATAGCGTAGGTGTAAGAAGCGGCTAGTCCAATCAGATCAGCGTTGGTCATTTGTCACTGGTCAAGGGTCAATGATTAATAGTTATTTTCGCTTTTATTGCCTTGACATAGAATGAGATTTCGGAATTAACTGCAAAGTTGTCGCTGTGTGCGCTTTAATAGTCTCATTTTCCCAAAGCATCTGATGATATTCAATTTTCTGCCAAGGTTCTACCATATCTACATAATGTTGATGAAAGGCATGTCCAGATTGTCCGGGTGTATGAATGGCAAGTGATTGATCTAAGTTGCCCAAGTCTACTATCATCCGCAAAGAAGGAATATCGGTAACTTCAAAAGATTTATTCGCTCGCCAACGATTAGCATTAACAGTTTCACCATTCCCCGCCGTTGCAAAAGCACCACGATTAAATAATGCTTCAAGTAGGGGAACACCAGATTTACCTAATGTTGCATGACGGAAAGTAATCGTATGCAATTTCCCCCAATTCCATTTTTGTGCATCTTTACCTTGAAGTTTCTCTAATTCTGTCACCGCATCTTTTAAAGCTTGCTGCAAAATTTGGTCACGGTTTTCTCTTTGTGGTGTTTTACTGTTATCCCACCAAAAACTATTAGGCTGATTGACTAAATTCTGTACGACAGCATACCAGCGATCGCCACCATCAGGATAAAATTCACTTGGTAACTGGTCATGAAAAGTTTCTGCTAACAAATGTTTCCAAAAAACTTCAAATAAGGCTGCGGCTGGTGATGACATTTCTAGCTGGAAATTCCAATCTATTAGTAACTTTCGTGCTGTTTCTAATCTCTGGTTATCCAAAGATATATTCTGCAACAATGGCACTAAAATTTGTGCAGTTAAATTTTTATTATCTCCTTGAATTTCCTGCACATCTTGAATGGAAATGTCTTGAGTTTGTTGGTTAATCATTTCTGTAATTCGCGCCGCCCGATAGCCATAGACCCAATCGGTTGTAATCACATAAGGATAGTTTTCTGCTACCAAATTATTAGCCGTAGCAATATAGCCTTGTTGGGGATTAAAGCTATAGGGTAACTTGGCAAAATCAATATAGCTTTGCCATTCATGTTCATCTGTCCAACCTGGAACCGGATAACGCCCATTTCCCTGAGTGCGAATGGGCATTTTACCGGGCATTTGATAGCCAATATTGCCATCAATATCTGCATAAACTAAATTTTGAGCAGCTATATCAAAATCCTTCGCCGCAGCGCGAAATTCTGGCCAATTTTGGGCGCGGTTTATACCAGTAATGGAGTAGGCTAATCTCGAAGGTTCTAAAGCTGTCCAACGCAAAGCGACAGCATATTGTTGTGGGACTTGGACTGATGGCTGCGGTTGAAATTTTTGCAAATTGGGTGAAACATCGGAAAGAATCGGCCCGTGTCGCGTGTAGCGGACTGTGTGCAGTATTGGCTGACTACCTGCAACTTGGATAGTTTGTGGAACAAGCTGCATATCTACCCATTTCCCGTTAACTTCGTACTGATTGGGATTATTGGGATTGATTTTTTCAATGTATAAATCCATCACATCAGATTGTACGTTAGTCACACCCCAAGCAATGCGATCGCTATGACCAATAATCACTCCTAACATTCCCGCAAAGGAAAAACCAGCCACGTTATAAGGACATTCAGCATTCTTGTTAATACAATGCAATCCCACTTCATACCAAATCGAAGGAATCTGTACAGCTAAATGTGGATCATTAGCCAAAATTGGTTTCTTAGTAACTGTGCGTTCACCAGATATTACCCAGTTATTAGAACCGATACCAACTCCCGTTGCACCGATGAGGTTTTCCAACGCTTTGATTGCGGGGATAGTGGATTTTAGAGTAGAGGCGATCGCAATTGGGAAATTAGGTGGTAAATTTTCTTTGACTTTATCAACTGGCTCAGTTTGCAACTCTGGCAAAATTACAGGTAAATTTTTGGGATAAGGTGGAAACAATTCTTCAACCTGCTGTGGTGACAGACTTTTTAACAAAATAGTCCGTTCAATTTCACTTTGAAAATTCCTCCCCAAATCGTAAGCCATCACTTTACCCCAAGTTAAAGAGTGTAGGGGTTGCCAAGGTTCCGGTTTATAGCGGGGATTCAGTAACTGCAACACAGCATATTCTAAACTCAAGGCGCTACCTTGATGGTCTGCCAAATAAGCATTCACACCGTCAGCATAGGCTTGCAAATCAGCTTGCATCTGCCCATCCATTTGTTGAATTTCTTGCTGTGCTACTCTGTCCCAACCCATTGTCCGCAGATATTTATCTGTTTCTACCTGGGACTGACCAAAAATTTCTGCCAGCCGCCCAGAACCAATATGTCGCCAAAAGTCCATTTGCCAAAATCTGTCTTGGGCGTGTGTGTAACCCTGTGCCATGAATAAATCATGGGTATTACTGGCATATATATGGGGAACTCCCCATTGATCTCGCTGGACTGTCACCTCTGCTTTTAGTCCAGGTAGGGGAATTGTGCCGTTTACTTGGGGAAAAGAACGCCGCACAGTATAAATGGCAAATCCTCCTACCAATAGCCCCAATCCTAGCAGCGTAATTACGATAAGTTGGAGTCCTTGGCGTAACCAACGTTTTTTTCTGCTTTTGATATATGAGTAGCGTGGATTCATGGAGGAGTCTTGCCAATTTTATTACTGGGACAAATTGTCCTAGTAATTGGCAGTTTGGGGAATTTTTCTTTTCAATCGTTTACATCAGGACTTGAAAGTGGGGAGTGCGTCAATCATTAACTTTTATGCCATGAGCTATTGACAGGTATATATTGTAAACCTAATATTTAGTTTATCTAATTATAAGAGAGTAGATAAACTTGTGACAGGACTGACAGAAAAAGCAAATCGGTCGGAAATACCTGCCAGCATACCGAAACCGATTATTTTAGAAACCCAAGGACTCACACGCCGCTTTGGTAAGGTTACGGCGGTTGACGACCTTAGCATCTCTGTAGAACAAGGGGAAGTTTTTGGCTTACTGGGGCCGAATGGTGCTGGTAAGAGTACCGTAATTAAAATGTTGACGACTTTGTTACCTAGCAGTGCAGGGAAAGCAACCTTAGCCGGCTATGATATCACCCATCAATCTACACCTGTGAGAAGGGTGATTGGCTATGTACCGCAAGCCCTTTCTGCTGATGGTAGCCTCACCGGTTACGAAAATCTGTTGATATTTGCCAAGTTGTATGAAATTCCTACCAAGCATCGAGAACGATACATCAAGGAAATTCTGGCATTTATGGGTTTAGCAGATGCCACCCATCGCTTAGTCAGAAATTACTCTGGTGGGATGATTCGCAAACTAGAAATAGCTCAATCGATTTTGCATCAGCCGCAAATTTTGTTTTTAGATGAACCTACAGTCGGACTCGATCCCCTTGCACGCACTCAAGTTTGGCAATTGGTACAGAAACTTTGTACTGATTTTGGCACCACGATATTTTTAACTACGCACTTTTTAGAAGAAGCCGATAATCTTTGTGACCGAGTAGTAATTATGCAGCGCGGCGCAGAAATTACCCAAGGCGCACCCAAAGACCTCAAAGCCTCACTCGGTAAGCCGAATGCAACTTTAGATGATGTCTTTATTCATTACACAGGCGACCAATTAGTATCAGGAGTTAACTACCGTGACACAGCAAGAACCAGGCGTACTGCTCAACGGTTGGGTTAGAACCAAAGCGACGCGCAAGCATAATTTTATCTCTGCAATTAGTGAGTTAATTATCAAAACATTGGCGATCGCAGAACTCGAAGTTCGCAAACTCCGCCATGATCCCACCGATTTAGCCGTGAGAGCTGTCCAGCCAGCACTATGGTTACTTATATTCGGGCAAGTCTTCTCCAAAATTAGAGCCATCCCAACTGGGGGAAATCTGCCTTATTTAGATTTTATGACCGCAGGGATTTTGGCGCAGAGTGTTTTGTTTGTCGCCATTTTCACTGGGGGAATGACTTTAATTTGGGAACGGGATTTAGGAATTGTGCATAAATTCTTAGCCAGTCCGACACCCCGCGTTGCAATGGTATTAGGTAAAGCAGTGGCTTGTGGAGTCCGGTGCTTGTCACAGGTATTTATTATTTACGGACTGGCATTTTTATTAGGGGTCAAGCTGAATTTACATCCCTTGGCAATTATCCAAGTCTTACTGATTGTGTTTATGGGTGCGGGATGTTTTTGTATTTTTTCCCTGATTATTGGTTGTTTGGTAAAAACCAGAGAACGCATGACGGGGATTGGACAGTTATTAACTATGCCATTGTTTTTTGCCAGTAATGCGATTTATCCGATTTCCTTAATGCCAAACTGGCTAAAATTTATTTCTCACATCAACCCCTTAACTTATGAAGTTGATGCTTTACGCGGCAAAATGCTACTCAACGGTACAAGTCTTTATGGATTTAGTCTGGATTGTACAATTCTCCTACTAACATTAATAATATTAACCCTCATCTGTGGCAAACTTTATCCACGGGTGGCGATGTAACTAGGAGAATAACTAGCCCATGAAGCTCGATAAACCCTCACATGCTGCTACTTCTGAAGAATGTGCAGCCAAAGTCATGGAGACCATTCCATTAGTGATGCGGTTTATCAGGAAGGAGATGCGAGCGCATAACGCCGGGTTTTTGTCAATTCCCCAGTTGCGATCGCTGGCATTTATCAACCGCAATCCTGGTGGTTCACTATCTGGTTTAGCAGAACATCTTGGTGTCACCTCAGCCACAGCTTCCGCGACCATAGAACGGCTAGTACAGCGCAACTTAGTACAACGCGAACATCATCCCCAAGAGCGACGGCGGATAGTTCTCAACTTAACTGACGAGGGTAAGTACCATCTTCAGCAATCCCTCAATCATACTCGCGCTCAAATTGCTGACATTCTCAATAATTTGTCAGCCGAGGAATATTCTCAGATTGAACAAGGGTTAACCTTCTTAAAAAATGTCTTCGATCAAACGGAAATTAACTCCTAACAGCAATCAGGCTGAAAAACACGATCCCTTTGCAGCTTTAAGATTCCGCGACTATAGATTGTTTACCATTGGGCGCTTGCTGCTATTTATTGGCTCGCAAATGCAAACAGTCGCTATCGGCTGGGAACTGTATGAACGGACTGATTCAGCTTTGGCTTTAGGCGGTGTGGGACTGGCCCAAGTCTTACCAATTATTGCCCTCACCTTAGTTGCAGGAGATTTAGCTGATCGCCGCGATCGCAAAATCACTGTTTTAGCTTCAGTCATTTTACTCGCTCTCTGTTCCCTGACTTTAGGAGTACTTTCCTATACTAAGGGCGCAGTATTTTTAATTTATGCCTGCTTAGTATTATCTGGCGTTGCTAGAGCATTTCTCAAACCGGCGGGTGATGCTTTAATGTGGCAGTTAATACCTGTGAGTGCTTTTACCAATGCTGCCACTTGGAATAGTAGTAGCTTTCAGTTAGCCTCAGTGATTGGCCCCGCTTTGGGTGGTTTTGGCATTGCTTTACTGGGAAGTGCTACAGGGGTATATATATTAGCTGCGATCGCAGCTTTTTTATGTTTCTGTCTCACAGCCACAATTAAAGAGCAAAAAAATATTCGCGCTAAAGAACCACTTTCTTTGCAAGCACTCTCCGCCGGCGTGAAATTTCTCTGGGAGAATCAGTTAATTTTAGCCGCCATTACCTTAGATATGTTTGCGGTGTTATTTGGTGGTGCGATCGCACTACTGCCGATTTTTGCCAAAGATATCTTACGTGTCGGCCCAGTGGAATTAGGATATATGCAAGCCGCCCCTTCTATTGGGGCATTAATTATGGCTGTGAGTTTGGCCTATCTACCCCCATTACGCAAAGCCGGGCCAGCCTTACTTTGGTCAGTTGTTGGCTTTGGCGTGGTTACAATTATTTTTGGTCTGTCCCGTTGGTTTTTGCTATCCCTACTCATGTTGGTGTTGAGTGGGGCGTTAGATAGTATTAGTGTGGTGATTCGCCATACTTTAGTCCAAATTAAAACACCCGATCATTTACGTGGTCGGGTAGCGGCAATTAATAGCGTATTTATCAGTGCTTCTAACGAGTTGGGTGGTTTTGAATCTGGTCTAGCTGCGGCCATATTTGGCCCCATTGCGGCGGTTGTTGGTGGCGGAGTTGGCACAATTTTAGTAGTGCTGGCAGTAGCTAAGATTTGGCCGGGTATGGTTAAACTTGGGGCATTGGAAGAATTAGGTTAGAGGTTACTTAGAGGTTAGAGGAAATATTTTAAGCAACGCCACATTTTCTAACTAGCTAGGACTTACGCAAAAACCCTCTCGAATCCTCTTAACTTCGTGTCCTTTGCGCCCTTTGTGGTTCGTTTTTTCATGATTCTGCGTAAGTCCTGCTAGCCTCTAATCCCTGAAGGGGTGACAGAGAAGTTATAAAGCAGACTGGATAAGAGTCATAGCCCGTAAACCTTGCTGAAAATAGGGTAGTTTATGGGGCTTGAGGCGCATCAATTCATCAGCTAAATCAGCCCAAAATT
>NZ_JACJSD010000069.1 GCF_014697615.1 Nostoc sp. FACHB-280
AACTGTCTTTGTGAGATCCCACCCTCTAAGTACGCATCAATTATTTTCTGCCGAAAGTCAAGTGAGTATGCTTTCATTTATATCTTCTCATAATCTATATCTTATCTAATTACTGTATCTCATTAGACTGGAAAACGCTATAAACAAAATTAACTATAGCCCCATTGTGATAAATCACATCTATTTTATTTGCTAATATGAGAAATTCTGCTTCAGAAAGTCCGAAATATGTTTGAGATAGATCTCCAATAACGGGGATGATTCTCGAACTAAAATTTTCATTCCAAAGTGAATATGTTTTTAGCTTGTTGCGGATTTGATGTTTCCCTTCTTCAAGGTTAGCCGAACGTACTAAACAATAAATATTGGCTTGAGTTTTTCGCAGAAGTTCATCAAGTAAAAAAGCTCCTAAAAAGCCTGTTGCTCCAGTTAAGAAAATATTTACTGGCTCATCTATATATTCTTTTTGGATAGCTTCAATGTTAATTGTGGAATCGAGGACGGCTTCAACTTGTAAATCTACAACAGTTTTCCCAGCAATATTATCAGAACTTGTATCTTGAAACATCTCAATACTTTCGGCTAGGCTTGATATGGTTGGCATTTCAAACAAACTCTGCAAGGGTAGGTCTATTTGAAAATTTTTCTGCACTCGAAAAATTAACTGAGTTAGTAGTATTGAATCTCCTCCCAACTCAAAGAAGTTATCATAAATACCTACTTGTTTTAAACCCAGCACTTGACACCAAATTTGAGCTAATGCTTTTTCAACTGAGTTACGAGGTGCAACAAATCCTACCTCCAGTTCTGACTTTTCCTGCTTATAAGTTAGTAGTGCTTGGCGATCTACTTTACCATTGGGATTCAGTGGTAGCGCCTTCAATACAACAAAATCGGACGGGATCATATAATCAGGTAAGTGATTTTTCAAAAAGCTACGCAGTTCACTAACCTTTGGTGCTGACTCTTGCTTTGGAACAATATAGGCAACCAAGCGTTTATTAGTTATGTTGTCCTCCTGAGCCAAAACTACGACTTCCTGTAAAAGTGGGTCTTGAGTCAGTAACGCTTCAATCTCTCCTAACTCAATGCGGAAACCCCGAATCTTTACTTGACGATCGCTTCGTCCCAAAAACTCAATATTGCCATCTAATAAGTAACGAGCTAAGTCTCCTGTCTTGTATAAACGACTTTTAAGAGTGCTGTTAGCGGAAGCGGGGCGTTCAGCCCGTGCTGAGTGATGAGTGCTGAGTGAGGAGTAAGGAGTGAGAAATTCTCCCTCTGCCCCCCTGCTCCCCTGCTCCCTTGCCTTTTCAAAGGGGTGAGGAATAAACTTTTCGCCAGTTAATTCAGGACGGTTGAGATATCCTCTTGCTAAACCAAGACCGCCAATGTACAATTCACCAGCAACTCCAATTGGAACTGGTTGTAAATGAGCATCCAGTATATAAATCTGGGTATTGGGAATTGGACAACCAATGGGTACAACAGTTTTCAAATCATGATTTTGGCAATCATATACACTGCTCCAAACTGTTCCTTCTGTAGGGCCATATTCATTAAATAGTAATGTAGCAGGCAGTAATTCACGATGCTGCTCTACAAGTTTTTGTGGACATGATTCTCCGGCTACAATTACAGTTTGCAGGCTAAGTAGTTGCTGCGGTTGGGCTTGCTCCAATATGAGTTTGTAGAGAGATGGCAGACATAATAAATGAGAAATTTGTTGTTGAGCGATCGCCTCTATAATTTGGCTAAAATCTAATTGAAAATTCTCTGGTGGTAGTGAGAGAATTCCCCCTTGACACAAAGTCCAAAAGATACCTGCAACGGAACTATCAAAGGCAAAAGGTGAAGTTAATAAAAAACTGCTAACTGATTTTTGATAATAAACAATCCGAGCATTTATGGAGTGAACCAAGTTTTGATGCGTTATCTGCACTCCTTTTGGTTTCCCTGTAGATCCAGAAGTATAGATTAAGTAGGCTAGGTTATCAGTTGTTATTTCGTTAACAAGATTAGCATCACTTTCTCTAGCAATAGCATTCCAATTTGCATCTATGCAGAGTACCTGCGCTCCGTGAGCAGGCAGATTTTGGAGCAAATGTTGTTGAGTTAATAGTACTGGTACTTGGGAATCCTCTAGTATATAAGCCAACCTATCCACAGGATAAGTCGGATCGATTGGTAGGTATGCTCCTCCAGCTTTGAGGATACCTAATATCCCCACCAGCATTTCTAAAGAGCGTTCCACACAAATTCCCACCAGTACTTCCGGTTTTACTCCTAAAGCTTGAAGATAATGTGCTAATTGATTAGCACGAACGTTTAGTTCTCGATAAGTTAATTGCTCGTTTTGAAATACTACAGCTAAATTATTTGGTGTCCTATCTACTTGTTGCTCAATTAGTTGGTGGATACATTCAATTATTTGGTAATCCGTCTCTGTATCATTAAAATTAAACAGCAGTTGTTCTCGCTCAACATCACTCAAAATTTCTAATTTATCAATCAATGTTTCTGGATTGCTGACAATACTTGCTAATAATGTGTAAAATTGTCTAACTAAATAATCGATCTGCTGTTGTGTAAATAAATTAGAATTGTAATGAAACTCTGTAATTATAGAATCTTTCTGAATTTGGCAGGATAATTTAACTTGAAATTTTTCAATACAGTTATACTGTTGGTAAATTTCAAATGCTATCTCATCAGCACAATGCTTTCCTGACTGTTCCTCAAAATCATAACAGAACGGGAAAAAAGGTGATTCTTCTAGTTGTTTTGTATCTTCAACTACCTGTTCCCAACTAAAATATTCTTGCCATGCTTCTACTTCGTTGATTGATTCATTCACCTGCAAGAGAAACTGGCTAAACTTATAATTTTCTTTTAAATGACAATGTACTGGTAAATATTTTGCCAGCAATCCAATTACATCTTCCAATTCTTCATAAATTCTACCATGACAATAAAAGCCAACTACCAAATCTGACTGTCCAGTTAAACGCCAAAGTAAGACCTGCCAGCAAGCTAGAAAAAATACAGAAATTGAAATATTATATTTTTGAATAATTGCTGCAATATTTGGTAATAAATTAGGTGCAACTGTCCAGCTAACAATTTGAGGTGAAAATTCTACTTTTACAGAAGCTTGATTTACTAAGGGTAGCTTTATATTGAGAAGCTCATCAATATTTTTATTGCGCCAATATTCTCTTACGATTTCTGTATCTGGCGATTCAATTAATTCATTCTGCAATTCAGAAAATTGGATATATTGAATCGGTTCTTCTAAATTTGTGGTAGATTTAGTATAAAAATAGAAAATTTCTTTAACAATATTTTTTAGCGTTTGAGCATCAGCGCATAGAGAAGGTAGAGTAATAAATAAAATATGTCTTTGTGTTGATAGAGTCAACAGAGTAAAACGCAAAAGTAACCTTTTTTCAAAATTTAAATAATGCGTCTCTGCTTCTGTGAATAATTCTGCTATTTTTTGCTCTTGTTGCTCATTATCCAAATGACTCAAATCAAACTCATGCCATAGTAAATTAGCAGAAGCAGTTATTATTTGAATTGGGTATTTTATTTCCGAAAGTTGATGAAACGCTGTGCGAAGAATATCATGTCGTTTTATCATCTGATGCAAAGACTCTTTTAAAAGCTGAATGTTGAGATTTCCTTGAATCAAAATACCTAATTTAGCATGGTAAGCTAGATTATTTTGCTGGAAATACCAAAGGCGTTTTTGCTGAGGTGAAAGTTTATATCCTTCAATAAAATTATCTGACATATACCCTGATATTACCTATTTTTTAACGAACCGTAGAGAACACAGAGAATCAAGAAAAGTTTTTATGAATGATTGAAAACAAGCTCTAATAAAATCTCCGCGATCCTCTGCGTTTAAAAATTAAATTGCTCATTTGCTTTGCTCCCTTAAATCATTCAAAAAATAGATTTTGTTTAAGTAATTTATCTACAAATTATATTTAGTATGAAGAAAATATGTACACAATATCATCAGTAAGATTGAGTCTAGAGCTATGCGTTTATTCACATTCATTTCAGGAAGCTTATCTAATAATGTAATAACTGCTGCTTGGTCAAAGAATGGTAATGATTTCATAGCTGAACTACGTAAGGAGTCTTGAATTAATGTGTAAAGTTTATTGTTCGTTGTGAGAGTTGCGGGTGGTGCAGTAAATGGCTGTTTTGGACGAGCGTAAACTGTATCAGTTAAAAAAGGTCGAGCAGCTTCTCGTAGGATATATTTTTCCTTCATTCCCCGAATCAAAAGTGAAGTTGGCATCTGACGCACTAACTCAAAAAGATGATGATCTAAAAATGGTAAACGAACTTCAACAGCGTGTGCCATTTCTAAACGTTCAGCAAACAATATATAGTTTGGCAAAATTGATTTAGACCATAAATAAAGTGACTGAATTACAGGCTCCCGTCCTGTAAGTTGCCCTGGTATATCAAACTGTTTTAAAAAGCTGCTGTAGGCATCTTGGTCAACAAATTGTGCAGCATAATCAGGTGCAAGCAGAAGATGAAATAATGACCTAGTGATTGCTATTTCTTTGAGCCAATAAGGAATAAAACCTAATATTTTTTCTACTCCTGCTAAGGCGACTGGTGTAGGATTAGAACTTGTTTGATTGAAAAATAAATCTTGTCGTGCATGGCTATATCCGGCAAATATTTCGTCAGAACCTTCGCCAGATAATACGACTTTATAACCTGAATTATGCACTACACGACTTTGTAAATATCTCGCAACACCATGAGGGTTAATAGCGAGGGTTTCAGCGTACCAAATTGCATCAGCAAGATGATTGGCGAAATCTGACTGATTGAGTGGAATGGATTGAAAATCAGCACCGACATACGCTGCTGTCTCACGAGCGATCGCTTTTTCGTCATAAGCTGTACCATCGAAGCTGACGGTAAAGGCACGAATCGGCTCAGAACTATATTTTGCTGCCATGCCAAGTACTGTAGACGAATCAACGCCGCCACTAAGAAAGCACCCAACTGGTACATCAGCTCGCAGACGAATTCGGATCGCCTCAGCTAATGTGTCGTGAAGTTGCTTTATATATTCAGCATCGCTGCGCCCAGTAGTAGTACCCGGTATTGGGTAATCAAGATCCCAATAACGAACAAGCTGTACGCCCTGGCGCGTTGCCAGAAGATAATGACCCGGCGGCACTTGATATACACCTGCGAATAATGTGCGGTCTTGGTTCAAATAGATAAACAGCTGTTGGAAAAAAGATTCACGATCCCACTTTGCTGGTACACCTGCTGCAAATAAGGCTTTGACTTCAGATGCCAAATAGATTGTGTCGCCTACGAGCGCATAATAAAGTGGTTTGATGCCAAAGCGATCGCGTGCCGCAAACAGAAGTTCTTTTGATTCATCCCACAATACAAAAGCAAATTCACCGCGCAGATGTTCTAAACATTGCGTACCCATCTCCTCATAAAGGTGAAGTGCTATCTCACTATCAGAACCAGTACGAAATTGATGTCCTCGTTGCTTCAATTCACGCACAATTCTTTCAAAATCGTAAAACTCACCATTCACAACAATTCGCAGGTTTTCTGCTTCGTTCGCTATAGGTTGTTCTCCTGTCGTCAAATCGATAATACTCAGTCGAGTATGACCTAACCCTACTCGTTGATGAGGTGCAACCCACTGGCACTGTTGATCTGGTCCACGATGGTGTAACCGTTGAGTGGCTTGCGCCAAAACCTCTGTTGAAATGGGTTCCTGTTTTGAAAATATCGCCACTATGCCACACACGTTATACTTTCCTTTTTGAATATTTTTATTTCACGTAAAAGCGCAGAGAATGAAAATTTTATCTATTGACTTTTTGAATTTTATATTAATATTTGGTAAGGCTTTCTTTTAAAGTTAAAACTATAACTTTTGTGTAAATGGCTCTGCCATAGCCACCACGACTTTTCTTGTACCTACAAATGGGTTTCGACCATGAGCAACTAACATATTATCCAGCAGTAATATATCTCCTTCTTGCCAAGAAAAGCTGACTGTTGCTTGCTGATAAGCCTCACGAATTTCATCTAATATAGATGTTTCTATTTTTGAACCATCGCCATAATAAGCATTACGTGGAAGGTCTTCTGGAAAAGCTTGCAGCATTGATTCACGCACTTCTGCTGCCAAATTCGATATGTGAAATAAATGAGCTTGATTGAACCATACCATCTCTTCTGTCTGCGGATGTTCGGCAACAGCATGACGAACTTGCCAAGTTTTCAAATTATTACCTTTCCACTCAAATTCTATGGTTGATTTACGGCAGTAATCTTCCACAACCGACTTATCAGTGGTCTGAAATACTTCTTGCCAAGAAAGGTCTATTCCAGTACCATAGTTTCGCACATACATAACTTTATTTTGTATAAATCGTTCTTTGATTTTTGGATCGAGCAATTGAAAAACTTTCCTGCTATCAGCAATAGGAGTTTCGCCACCTTTAGCAGCAGATTTAATACAATGAAAACAGATTTTCATTGGCCAAGTATATGAATAAGAAAATTCATTATGTAAAGCAATATGTTGATGTGCTGGATATTCGGTTGAAGTATAAATATTGTCACCAATTTCTGTTCGGGGTGTAGAGCGTTCTTGATATGGTAAAAGGTTTGAATAAAGGGATTTGATGAATTGTTCAAAGGTAGATATTAAATTTATATTGAAGTTCCGTAAAAGAATTCCTCCAGATTGCAAAAGTTGTCTTTCGATAAATTCCAAATTGTTCTTAGTCCAAGCCAATAGATCCAAATCTTGTAAACTGGGCTGTACTACTAGAGGTAATGTATTTTGATATTCTAAATAACTTGTTTTAATTAATTCTCCGTGTGATAGCTTGACAACCTTTGGCTGTAAATTATTCAACTTTGCGGCGATAGCCTGTCGGCGTTCCTTGAGAACTGTGGCTTTTTTTTCCCTTTGAGTTTGATTGAGAATTTCTATTAAGGTACTCAATTGGCAATCGGGCTGTGTCACCATATAGCCAAGGAGTGCAGCAAATTGTTCTAAAATTTTGGTGATTGTAGCGATCGCAAAACGTCGTGAGTCATAAATCACCTCCAGTAATAGCTCTGGTGATGGTGTGACTCTAATAGTGAGTGGATAGTTGGAATGTCCTATAGAACCAACATAATCAATCTTTAGCTTTGCTGTTGATAGTTGAGAAATATCAATGGCGGAATTTTGAAATACTAAAATACTCTCAAATAAAGGCTTTCCTTTGGGTAGTTCACTCCATTTCTGAATTTGTGCTAGGGGAGTGTATTCGTACTGATGTAGTTTGATTTGCTGAGAATGTATGTCTTTTAACCAAGAAATTAAGAACTGTTCGCTAGGTAAATCAATCCTCATGGGTAGAGTATTTACAAATAGTCCCACCATCGAATCTATCCCTAGCAAACTAGGCGGACGACCTGATACAACTGTTCCAAAAACAACATTTTCTTTGCCACTATAGTGACTTAAAAGCAAAGCCCAAACCCCTTGCATCAATGTATTCAGCGTTAATTGCTGTTGTTGTGCGAAAGATTTCAATGCTGTTGTAGTTGCAATTGGTAGCTTTATATGATGCTGACCATATTCTGACTCTAAATTATGAGTAATTTGGTCTATGGTTAAGGGAGTAGGTGCTGTCAAAGGTTGCAGAAATCGTCGCCAAAAATTCTCTGCTGGGGATAAATCTTGTTGTTTCAGCCAAGCAATATAATCTCGATAGTGACGGCTAGGTTTTAATTGGATATTTTTACCTTGACAAAAACTTGCATACAAAGCAAAAACCTGTTGCAAAATTATGGTGTTAGACCAAGCATCAAGAATTAGGTGATGACTACTCCAAATTACTTTGTAAGTATCTTTTGCAATTTTGATGATAGCCAAACGCATTAAAGGTGGTTCAGAAATGTCAAAGCCACGAATTTGGTCAGTTTGTAGATAATTTTGTAATTGTGCTGATTGAGCATTAGTTGAAAATTCACACCAATTATATTGCTCAATTAGCAATTTTGCTTGTCGATAAACCACCTGAATTGGTTTATCCAAATTTTTCCACACAAAAGCTGTTCTTAAACTCGAATGCTGATGTATAACCGACTGCCAAGCCTGTTCAAAAGCGCAAATGTTAAAATCTCCTTGTAGGATACAAATCGCTTGTTCAATATATATGCCAGAATCGGGAGCAGACAAGACATGGAAGAGCATACCCTGTTGTGTCGGCGAGAGTGTATAGATGTCCTCGATATTTTTAGCTTCCATAGTTAAATTATTGTTTGCTTGAGCAGATTTTGAGGTTTAATTTCTGAAAAGCCGATCGAGTTGTTCTTGACTTAACTCCGCTTCTGGAAAGTCGGATGGCGTGAAGCTATTTGAACTATTAGAATAACTTTGGTTAATTAGCGATCGCAATGTCTCTATAAAACACTGAGCTAGATTTTCTACTGTATCGCGTCGATGAATATTTTTACTATATACCCAGTTAATTTGTAGTTCTCTTCCTATCACTTTGCCGATAATTTGTAGCAAATGCGAACGAGTTGCTTTCGGACTATTAGTCGCACCATAAGATTCCTGCGCTACTTGAAAAGTTGCGGATTCAGCAAAGACGCGATCAAATTGTCCTAGATAATTTAAACTAATTTCTGCTTGGGAAAGTGCTGATAATTTATCAATAATTTCTCGATCACTACTGCAATAACGTAACCAGCCATAACCAATACCTCGATTGGGAATGCTACGCAATTGCTCTTTAACCGACCTTAATGTATTCAGTAAATCATCAACTTTTTCTAAATTTAAATGTACAGGAAATACAGAAGTAAACCAGCCTACGGTGCGGGAAGTATCCACACTTGTAATTACTGCTTCGCGTCCATGACCTTCTAAGTCAATCAAAAGAGTACGCGTCCCTGTCCATTGACAAACAGCTTGCACCACAGATGTTAACAACACTTCATTAATTTGGGTGCGATAGACTGCTGGAGTTTCCTGAAGTAAAGCTTGCGTTTCTTGTGGTGTCAAAGATACCGATACAATACCAGTTGATTCTTCGGTATTAGCTCCTTCTATGAAGTCTATTGGTATAGGCTGAGTCTGTCTAGATTGTGTTAACCAATAATTCAATTCTTGCTTGAGTTCTTGTGAGTTAGCATACTCCGTCATCAGATCAGACCATTGCTGAAAAGAAGTCGTTTTCGGTGGCAAGAAAATTGCCTCCCCACGAGTCAGTTGTTGATAAACTGTCTGAAAATCTTCTAACATGATTCGGAAAGAAACTCCATCCACTACCAAATGATGCACAATCAGGAGCAGGCGATCGGGTTTTTGATCCCCAATGTTAAAGAATGCCACTTTCATTAGTGGCCCTTCGCACAAGTTCAGGCTACTTTGTAGTTCTGTGGCGATTCTTTCAATAGCCAACGGTTGCTCTGATTCAGCAATTTGGGATAAATCAAACTGGGAAAAAGATACTGTCTCCCCAAGACCTTGATTACTTTGCTGCCAGATTCCTTGTTTTTGTTCATATCTCAAACGCAGCGCATCATGCTGAATTAGCAATTGCCCAAAAGCCTGCTCTAGCAATGCTGGGTTTTGATTAGGCTGTACCTCTAGTAAAACAGCTTGGTTCCAATGGTGAAGTTCCTCTAAGTTTTGCTCGAAGAACCACCTTTGTATAGGCGTTAGAGGTACTGGCCCAATAACCGACTCCTGTTGTGCTTGCAAAGCAGGATTGATCCCCACAACTGTTGCTAACTCTGCAATTGTTGGATACTCAAACAACTGATTGCTAGTTAGTTGAATACCTACCTGATTGACTTTGGCTACAACCTGAATACTTTGAATCGAATCTCCTCCCAACTCCAAAAAGTTGTCATGAATGCCCACTCGTTCAATCCCTAACACCTGACTCCAGATATTAGCCAGTTCTTCCTCAACTGGTGTGCGAGGTGCTACATAAGTAGTTTGTGATACTATGTCCTCCTTCATCAGCATTTCCAGAAGTTCACGCTTTTCTGTTGAAAGTAAATCAATCCGCTTGAGAAGTTCGTCACTCATAGGAATTTTGGATTTTAAATTTTAGATTTTAGATTAAGAATCTGGTATCTAGTGTTGCTAAGAAGGCGGGATGGCGCAACTAACGTTTATGTCTCTCCCCTCTCCTAGTTTTTGAGATTGCTCGATAATTTTTTCTGGGAAAGCATTGCTTTCACTTCGTCTTCTGAAAGAGTCTCCAGAAGTTTGAGAATTTCAGCCATTTTTTGTTCCTCAGATTGGGTTTGTTGGGATGTTGGCAAATTCCGGCGATCGACTTTCCCATTAGGAGTTAATGGTAGGGTATCCAGCATGACGAAGGTGGCGGGAATCATGTACTCTGGTAACTTTTGTTTTAAGAAACTCTGCAACTCAACTTTTGTGGGGACTGATGTTTGTTGAGATACCAAATATGCAACTAGGCGTTTGCTTGAATCTTCTTCCGTGACGATGACAACAGCCTCACGGACTAGAGGATGCTGTAATAAAACTGCTTCGATTGCTGTGAGTTCAATCCGATATCCTCTCAGTTTCACCTGATGATCGCTACGGCCCAAAAACTCAATGTTGCCATCAGGTAAATAACGCGCTAAATCCCCAGTTTTGTACAATTTGGAATTATTAAAGGGATTGGGAATAAACTTTTGGGCTGTCAGTTCAGGACGGTTAAGATATCCCTTCGCTACGCCGCCACCACTGATATGTAGTTCTCCCGCAACTCCAATGGGTACTGGTTGACCATAAGAATCCAACAAATATATTTGGGTGTTGGCAATTGGACGACCAATAGGAACAGGAGTTGTACAATCATAGTTTTGACAATTGTAGACACTGCTCCAGACTGTTGCTTCTGTTGGCCCATATTCATTGAATAGGGATGTCGAAGGCAGTAGTTGATGGTGACGTTTGACTAACTCAGCAGAGCAAGTTTCCCCAGCGACAATGACGGTGTTTAAAGAATTTAACTCGGTCGGATCTATCTGTGTTAACAAAGCGTTATATAAGGAAGGCACACTCAACCAGTGAGAAATCTGATGTTTAGCGATCGCCTTTGCCAACTGCCAGATGTCTTTTTGGCTACCCTCTTTCACCAGTACTAAGGTTCCACCTTGACAAAGTGTCCAGAAAATGCAGGCTACTGAACTATCAAAGGCGAAGGAGGGAACTAATAAGAAACTCCTAACGGGTTCTTGGTAGTAGGTCATCCTAGCACTGGTTGAGTGAATTAAATTGTTGTGAGTGATTAACACTCCCTTGGGTTGACCTGTTGAACCAGAGGTGTAGACAATATATGCCAGATTTTCTAGCGTATTATTATTAATCAGGTTCTCTGTACTCTCGTGAGTCCAGGTATCCGAGTCTAGACACACTATTTGCCCTTGATGAGTAGGAAGTTTTGCTATCAAATGTGCTTGAGTCAGCAAAACTGGTACTTGGGCATCCTCTAGGATGAAAGATAAATGTTCTATAGGATACGCTGGGTCTAGTGGAATATAAGCACCGCCAGCTTTCAGACTAGCTAAAATACCCACTACCATGTCTAGAGAACGCTCTACACATATTGCTACTGGTAAATCGTTACTCACCCCTAAACTACGTAGGTGATGGGCGACTGCATTGGCGCGATCGTTCAATTGTTGATAGGTGAGTTGTTCGTCTTCAAAAATTAAAGCGATCGCATCAGGGGTTTTCGCAGCCTGAATTTCAAATTGTTGATGAATACATAAATCCTGTGAATATTCAGTTGCAGTATTATTCCAATCCACTAACAAAGTCTGCTGTTCTTTATCTGGAAGCAAACATTGGGACTCATAACGCTCCCAGGGCTGTGTAGACATTGCTGTTAAGGTTTCGCTGAAATAGTTGCCAATCGCCTCTAGTTGTGCATTGTCTATATCTGTTAAATCACACTCCAAATCGAGTTGTATGCGTTCCGAAATTGCATCACGATTAAACTCAACCCTTAAAGCAAAGTGGGTTTCACCAAATCCTTGCGCTCCTAAAATTTCTATATTTTTCAAGGATTGCAAGCTTTGGAAAACATGAAAGTGTGTGTAATTAAAAACAGTCTCAAATAAATGCTGATTACTGTTAAGCTTCTTCAACTCAGCATAGGGATAACGTCTAAAGGTTAATAATTCCCGTTCCACCTCGAAGACTTGCTGCACTAACTCTACCCAAGTTCCGCCTCTTAGTTGCAGACGCAAGGGAACTGTGTTGAGGTGAATACCCAGCGTTTGCTCTGCATTTTGTTCTTCCAGTCGTCCGTTAGACTCCAAACCTGTGAGGATATCAGTTTCACCACTGAGCAAAGCCATCACTCTTATATGTGCAGCCAGTAAGACGTGTTTAATCGGAACTTCTGCTAATCGCGCTAATTTCTTCAGTCCGTCAGAAAGCTGCTGTGAAATCGGTACATTGAGAACGCCTATTTGGGGATTTCCAGCTTTACTACGACTAGAAGTCCAACGAGGTAATTTTGTAATGATATGATCTTGCAATTTCTTTTCCCAGTATTCCTGACATTCTCTAGACTTTAAAGTTGAACGTTCCAGAGCAATAAAATCTCGGTAAGCAATAGTTGGCGGTGAATCAATCGGATAGATTTCTGCACTCAACAGAACATCATAACGATGCAACAATTCTGTGAGTAAAGAAGCTGTACTCCAGCCATCTAGAATCGCGTCGTGAAAACTCAAAGTTAAATAAAAGGAATCATCTGTGAGGCGATGAATAAAAAAGCGAATTAAGGGAGGACAATTCCAATCAAAATTTCGGCTTTTTTCCACTTCTATCCAGTCTTTTACTGCTCTAGAGCGTTCATCTGGTGACAGCAAGCGCAAATCTTCTACATGAAATGGGATAGAAATTGTCCGATGAACTAGCTGTAATGGCTCGCTAAAGTTTGTCAAATCGAATGAAGTGCGGAGGATGGCGTGACGCTCAATTAATTGCTCTAGAGCCTTTTGCAAAAGCTGTGTGTCTAAACCAACCCGCAGATGATAAAGAAAGATGTCATGATACATCGGCGAATCAGGACTAGCTTGACTGTGGAATATGACTCCAGCCTGAATCCTCGCTAACGGATAAGCATCTTCTATATTGTTGGGTAGCTTTTGGCGATCGCTATCCGAAATGAGACTAAATGCTGTGGTTTTCGGCGTTGACAAACTATGAAATTCACAATCCAACACTTGCGTTAACTGCTCGATAGTTTGATACTGGAAAAGTTGTTGCAGCGAAAAGTTTAAGCCTTGTTCAATACCTCTGGCTCTTACCTGAATACTCCGAATAGAATCGCCCCCTAACTCAAAAAAATTGTCGTGTATACCTATAGGTTCCACATTTAAAACCTGTGACCAAATTTGAGCTAAAGTCTTTTCTACTAAAGTGCGGGGAGCGACAAATACTTTTGCTAAATCAGGGCGAAAGTTGCTGGGATTCGGAAGCGCACGCCGGTCTACTTTCCCGTTAGCTGTGAGGGGAAATTCCTGCAACATTACAAAAGCCGCCGGGATCATATAGTCTGGTAATCGCTCTTGCAAAAAGCCGCGCAATTCCGTCACATTGGGTTTTGCTTCTTGATGATAAACACAATATGCAATTAATAACTTGCTAGACTCAGATGTGGATTGTGGCGATCGCACCTTAATAAAGCGGCGTAAATCTGCGATCGCTCCTGAGTCCTCCTGCTCATGCTCGCTCCCCCACATTTTAGGGTGATTTTCTCGAACTAAAGCGATCGCCTCTCGAATCGTTGGATGTTGACACAAAACAGCCTCAATCTCACCCAACTCAATCCGAAAACCGCGAATTTTCACTTGCTGATCAATACGTCCCAAATACTCAAGTTCGCCATTGGGTAAATAACGAGCCAAATCGCCAGTTTTATATAAGCGACTTTTGACAGTGCTGAGTGCTGAGTTCTCAGTATTTAATACTCCCTCTACACCCCCAAAGGGATTAGTAATAAATCGTTCCGCAGTCAAATCTGGGCGATTCAAATAACCACGAGCTACACCCGCACCACCAATATACAGTTCACCTGCTACCCCAATGGGAACCGGTCGCTGTTGTGAATCTAATAGATATACTTGCAAATCAGGAATCCGATACCCGATGGGACTACCGGCTTTTTGGTTTGAATCTGCCATAGTTATGGGACGATAGGTGACGTGTACCGTTGTCTCTGTAATCCCGTACATATTGACTAGTTGCGGTTCTCTATCTCCGTGACGTTCAAACCAAGGCTGTAAACTCTGAAGTTCCAAAGCTTCACCACCAAAAATCACTGTTCGCAAAGCCAAAGTTTGAGTGTCACCTGCTGCTGCTTCTGCACATATAAGTTGACGAAAAGCCGAGGGTGTTTGATTGAGGATTGTTACCTGTTCGCTGCATAACAACTGATAAAATGCCTCTGGCGACCTGGTAATCCAGTAGGAAACCACCACCAACCGTCCACCATACAAAAGCGCACCCCAAATTTCCCAAACTGAGAAATCGAAAGCATAAGAGTGAAAATTTGTCCAGACATCGCGATCGCTAAAATTAAACCACGACTGAGTAGCAGCAAACAACCGCATTACGTTCTGGTGCGTAACTAAAACACCTTTGGGTTTCCCAGTCGAGCCGGAAGTATAAATTACATAAGCCAGATTATTTGTATTCACCTGACTCATTAAATTATCTACTGGCAGTTGCTCCAAACTTTCACGCTCTTTGTCTAAACAAATTACCTGCGCCCCACACTCAGGCAAACTTGCCAGCAATTTCTCCTGAGTTAACAATACTGCAACCTGAGCATCATCTAACACAAATTCTAAACGTTCTTTGGGATAGGTGGGATCTAGCGGAACGTAAGCACCACCAGCCTTGAGAATTGCCAAAATCCCCACCACCATCTCCATTGAGCGTTCTAGATAAATACCCACCAATACTTCTGGTTTCACACCTAAAGCTTGTAAATGATGGGCTAACTGATTCGCTCGTTGGTTCAATTCTCGGTAAGTAAATTGTTCTTGTTCAAACACCACTGCAACTGCGTCTGGTGTTTGTTGTACCTGAACCTCAAACTGTTGATGCAGACACAAATCACTTTGATAAGCCTGAATAATGTTCCACTCTACTAAGAGTTGATGTTGTTGGGAATGAGTTAACAGTGGTAAATTTGCAATCTGTTGTTGTGGATTGACAACAATTCCTGCTAGTAATGTTTCAAAATGCTCGGACATCCGAGCAATAGTAGCAGCATCAAACAAATCTGTATTGTATTGCCAAGAAGCAGATAACGCGCCATCTACCTCAGCCATCATCAGTGTTAAATCGAATTGAGCTATCCGCCCAGGTAAATGCAGAGATTCTAGTTCTAAATCCCCTAATTTAATCCTTGCGCCTGTTTCTCCCAAGGCGAATGCTGCTAAACCTTGTTCGTTCAGTAGGTGCGCTTGCTGGAAGACAAACATCACTTGAAACAGTGGGGAACGACTGCGATCGCGCACTGGTTGTAATTGCTCAACTAGACGCGCAAAAGGGTAATCTTGATGTTTGAAAGCATCCAGTACACAAGAGCGCACTTGCTTGAGGAACGCCTCAAAACTGGGATTTCCCGAAATCTGCGCTCGCATCACCACAGGGTTGACAAAATACCCAACTAATGAAGCAAAATCTGCCCGACTTCTACCTGTGGTTGGCGAACCTACTAAGATATCTTCTTGACCTGATAAACGGTAAATCAGCACCACAAAAGCTGCTAACAAGGTTGTATAAAGAGTAGCATTGTGAGCTTTACTAAGAGCTTTGAGTTTTTGTGTTAAATCTGCATCCAGTTTGCATAACTGCGAAGCCCCTTGATAAGTTTGCACAGGTGGTCTGGGTCGGTCTGTAGGTAAATTTAAAACTGGTAATTCCCCTGAGAGTTGTTGTTGCCAGTATGCCCAAAGCCTTTCACCTGTGGGACTCGCCAGCATTTCTCTCTCAGCCCGAACATAGTCTATGTACGAATGGCTGAGGGGAATGAGAGTTTGTTGCTCACCAGCTTTTTGTGCTTGGTAGATAATTCTCAACTCATCGACAAGCACAGTTAAAGACCAGAAATCAGCTATGATATGATGTACAGCTAACAGCAGGATATGTTCATTATTTAACCGCGTGAACAACAGCACCCGCAGTAAAGGGCCAGTTTCCAGATTAAAGGGACGGTGAGCTTCTTTGAGCAAGCGGTTTTTGAGAACTTCCTCACTCCAGGTTGCAGCGTCTTCTTGCTGAAAACAAACCTCTAGGTGTTCGTGGATATGTTGCGTGGCTATTCCCTGGTTCGCACTAAAGGTAGTTCGTAAACAAGGATGGCGTTCTACTAATATTTGAAATGTACGTTGCAGAGCAGTAATATCGAGTTCACCATGCAGACGTACAGCATTGACAATATTGTAGGCGGGGCTGGAGGGTGAGAGTTGATGCAGGAACCACAACGCCTGCTGACTGTATGAAAGGGGGTATTCAGTGACAGCTTGTGGTGTTGGAGCGATCGCAATTTCTTTTGATATCTGTATTAAACTGGCTAAATCTGCAATCGAAGCACCTGCGAGAATATCCGCCATTGGTAAAATAACACCTAGTTGATTTTCGATGCGGTTTTGTAGTTCAATAGCAGTTAAAGAGTCGATACCTAAATTACTCAAAGGCTGGTGGTAATTTAAGTGCGATCGCTCTATTTTCAGAACTTGCTCTACTAACTCTTGTAAACTAGCAACTAACTCTGACTGTTGAGTTTCACGGCTCAACAAGCTAACTATAGAATTAGACTGTTCTAGAATACTGCTATGTACAACATCTAGACTGTGATTAATAAATCCTAATCGGCAAGCATAACGCTGAATCTTACCACTAGAAGTTTTGGGAATAGAGCCAGTTTTCAGCAATAGCACTGCATAAACTTGTAGTTCATGTTCTTCTACTATTGCCTGACGGATAGCTCTAATAACTTCATCCCCATCCAAATTCTTGATATAAGTGCGTTTCACCTCTATCGCCAGCATCAACCGTTCCTCATCAGCAACTTCAACAGTAAATGCTGCACTACTGCTTGGTTGCAGTGCTGAGTGACTTTGTTGTGCTGTTTGTTCAATATCTTGAGGGTAATGGTTGCGCCCTCGGATGATAATTAAGTCTTTCAGCCTACCAGTAATGAATAGTTCGCCCTGGTGTAAAAATCCCAAGTCTCCCGTTCGTAGAAAAGGGACTGTTCCAATATCTTGCAGGTGAGCTTGGAAAGTTTTCTCTGTCTGTTCTGTCTGGTTCCAATAGCCTTGAGCGACACTCCCACCTGCAACCCAAATCTCGCCCACTTCATCATTACTACAACGAGTCAAAGTATCAGGATTTGCAATGACAATCTGCATATCCTCTAGGGGTTGACCACAAGAGACTAGTATCTTTTTGTCAATTCCTTCTCCAACAGCCGGGACGACTTGATTTTGAGCCAGTGCTTTTTGCTGGAAAGATTGTAGTACTGGTACGGCTGTTTTGGTTTTACCAGAAATCATCAAAGTGGTTTCCGCCATCCCGTAACAGGGATAGAAAGCTTGGCGGCGAAAACCACAGTCAGCAAAAGTTGCGGCGAAGCGTTCGATAGTTTCAGCATGGACAGGTTCTGCTCCGTTAAAGGCGACTTTCCAACTACTCAAGTCAAGAGTCGCTCGTTGTTCGGGAGTAATTTTATTCACACATAGATCATACGCAAAATTCGGCCCGCCGCTAGTAGTTGCTTGATATCGGGAAATCGCCTGTAACCAACGTACAGGGCGCTGTAGAAATGCTGTCGGAGACATGAGAATACAGGGAATGCCCAAATACAAAGGCTGAAGCATATTCCCAATTAGTCCCATGTCATGAAACAGTGGTAACCAACCGACAAAGATCGTTTTGGAGCTATGCCCCATAGCCTGCTGGATAAGGCATTGGTTATGCAGCAAATTCCCATGACTCACCATTACACCTTTGGGTGTGGCAGTGGAGCCTGATGTGTATTGTAAAAATGCTAATGTATCATGTTTAGGTTGAGTCTGTTGCCAGTTATTTTCTAGTCCATTCTGAAGATTGTCGGTAGTCACCCACCGCATACATTTGAGGTTGGGAGTTTGCTGCAACTGATGTTCTATCTGAGCAAGAATTTTGGTGGTTGTCAGTACTACAGCTGCTTGTGCGTCAGATGCGATCGTTGCTAGTCTGGGCATGGGTCGATTCAGCCGAGGCGGATAAGCTGGAACAGCAACGACTCCAGCGTAGAGACACCCGAAAAATGCGTCAATGTATTCTAGTCCTGGCGGATACAGTAGTAAAGCACGCTCTCCACTAGCTACACAATTTTGAAGTAAAGCTGCAATAGTTCGAGCTTGACAATCAAGTTCCTGATAAGTCAAATGGGCTGCTGCTGTTTCTCCATCACGTAAAAAAGTATACCCTTTTTTTTTAGGTTGTTCGCTGGCTCGAAAACGCAGAATTTCTACAAAACTAGAAAAATTGTTTGGTAATTCTAAAGGTTGATTGCCCATTTGTAACACCAGTTACTACTCATGCTCAGTTAATTGACAAAAAATTCATAACTGAAGAAATTAGCAGCTAAATTTCAAGTACGGACACTAACTGTATATACTGAATCAAGCTTTTACCTGCGTCAAAAGACAAGATGTCAAACTTCATTCCGACTCACTACTTCCTTTTTCCACCCAGATGACAAAATCCTAAATCTCACAGTTAAAACTGTCGCCGCTATAGCTAAAGCAATTGCTAATCCGCACCATAGACCAATTGGGCCATAATTAAACCAAATTCCCAAAGTGTAACCAATCACTAAACCAATACACCAGTAAGCCACAATCCCAATTAACATCGGGATGCGTGTATCTTTTAGCCCGCGTAACGCTCCAGCAGCAGTGATTTGTATCCCGTCAACAATTTGAAAAATGGCTGCTACTGCTAACAATTTCACTGCCAAGATAACTACGTCTTGATTATTGGGATTGTTGATGTCAAGGTAAAGGGAAACAACCAACTGCGGCACTAGCCAAAATATAATCCCAGTGATGGTCATAGATAAAGCTCCCAGGGCAATTCCCACATATCCAGCCAGTCTCGCAACAGCTACCTTTTGTTCTCCAAGTAACTGTCCAATGCGTATTGTTGTTGCCAGAGAAATGCCTAAAGCGATTTGATATGACATGGAAGCTGTTTGCAACGCGATTTGATGGGCAGCTAAGGCAGTTGTCCCTAATTTTCCCATAATGAACATCACAACAGTAAAGAATCCTGCTTCCACAGCCATAAGTCCACCAATGGGCAAGCCTACCTGAAAAATTTGCCATAAAATACGGCGTTGCTGTTGGGTAAAATTATAGTTGGGTGAAAGTTGAAAGATTTTGTAAACTGCAAAGCGATGTTGAGTCAAGATATAAATCACCAGAGCAAGAAACATACTCCACAGTGAAAGTGTACTTGCCCAACCAATACCAGCTAATCCCATAACGGGTAATCCCAATTTGCCAAACATTAAAACATAGTTAGCGATAAAATTGAGCAGTGTACCTAAGACAATAGTTACCATGACTAATTGCGGTTGGGAGATCGCGGCAAGAAAACTTCTCAACACAGCGAAACCCAAACCAGGTATCAAACCCCAAGCGATCGCTCGTAAATAAGTTTGTGCTAACGTTGCTGTGTTTGTATTCTGTCCCAACAACACCAGTAAAGTTCCTCCATGCCAAAGTAGAACTGTAATTGGTATTCCTAACAGTAGAGATATCCCTAAGCCTTGTCTTACTATGTAACCTACTTGTTCTGGCTTTCCGGCTCCATAGGCTTCCGCAACCAAGGGACTGACAGCAGAAAGTGTCGCTGTAGTAATCAGCAAAAAAAATATAAATATGGAAGCACCCAAGCCACCAGAAGCAATGCTCTGACTTCCGAGCCAGCCCATCATAACTGTATCTACAAAAACAGTTGCCGATTCTGCTATTTGTGCGGCTGCTAATGGCACAGCTAATAACAGACATTGTTGAACTTCAGCAATTAGTCTGATTCGTCTGGTGTTATGACTATTCATCATTAAATTAAGTAGTTATGCAAAATAAATTATCCATTCAAGCCAATACTTTTCGGTTAAGCTCTCATCCTGTCAAAAATGGATCAGGTTGCACGCTTGAAACTATGATAAATTCGTGAGTAAAAGTCATTCCTAATTCCTTAACCGAGAGGTATTGACATCAGCTACCATTAACACCGGAAACGTTGTGGCTGAGAATTCTGGGCAGGGGAAATGTTCAGTCAAATCAATTCAAAATGCAAAATTATTAATTCAAAATTCAAATCAGTCGGGGATTGAACCCACAACTAATTATGAACCACTGATTATAAAAATCAGTGGGAGCCTGTACTCAAAATTACCTTAATTCAAAATTAATTTTCTTACTAATTTTGAATTTTGAATTCAAAAAAAGTCACAGGCGATTTTGGAATTATCAGCGTTACCATTGAATCACCCATACAAGCAAGCGACGCTAGAATTAGTTTACAACCTGCGGGAAAATTTAAGGATCAATCAAAATTTAGAATCAGATGACAGAGAGTTAATTATGCGACTAGAACCACTGTATCAGCAAGACCGCGAAAGAGCCAAACAAGAAGGACAGCAGGATGTAATTCTACGTCTACTAAATCGTCGTTTTGGTGAAATTGATTCAGCGTTGATTGAACGAATTCGAGGATTATCTATTGAGCAATTGTCTCTTTTAGCAGAGGCGTTATTAGATTTTTCCGTTGTGGCAGATTTAGAAGCTTGGCTAAACCAGCAAGCCTGATAACAACGCAAACTAAACTACCACCGCCAATAGCACCCCACAGACTTACAACCGTCCCCAAAGTTCACTCATACTTGCCACTGCCCCAAACAACTTACGCCATCCACTCCACCCAATCGGGAGCCGCCGCCACCAATTCCCCAAACACCACAGGCTCCGCCTCCTCAAACTGCATCATCACACCCCACCTTTCATCACTGCTAAGGGTAGAGAGGAACTCTTTAGCCGCTTCTAAGCCAGATTCAACCCGTTCCATAAACCCAGCAGCGTAAGATTTAATCTGCTGCCACCAAGCAGCTTCCTGTCCCTCCATATCCTGATTACTGGGAAGTGGTGTTATGTCAGTGATTGGTGTTGGTACATTTATATTACTAGTGACTGACACCGACTCCCGATTTAACCACTTCTCAAAAATCCCATCCCGCCCATCATCAGGAGCAACAAACTTATAAACACACTCCCGCTTCCCCCGCGGCCCCAACCGACCGACATACGACAACCGCAGACCAATCTTGTCCAACAATTTCTGTGCGATCGCCACCGGAGTAAATTTTTCAGAAACAGTCACGTTCAGATAATTCTTGATCAAGTACCGATTCTTCACCGCACGAACCTTAAACTCCTGCATCTTTTCATCCGAACCCCGCAACTTCTCCCCAAGCGTAAGCAACTGCAAAAGCTTCAGTTCTTCCAGCAACAGCACCGAAGACAACATCTGCCCCTTGTTAAAATCAGGCTTCCAAATCGCATTTTCCCCAGCTTCAGCCAGCCCCTTAGCCCGTTTGCTGTCCCGACTGGCTAAAAACTGTCGCCCCACAGTCAAGTAATAGTGCAGCCGCAGTTGGGGATACCAGCCGTCATCATCCTTCATAACCAAATCCGGCGTAACCTCCACTTCATAACGCCGGGACAATTCACCCTTACGCTGCTGATAACGTTCTTCTTCAGTCTTCACCCGCTTCTCCTGCAACTTCTTCAGTTCGGCATCAGACACATCATCAGATTTAGAAACTCCCAGGCATTGACCAGAATATAATTCTTTGGAAGCTGCTTTCACCTCTTTAACAACTTCCTTGGTTTCGTCAGGGTCAGAATCGTCGGCATCAATCACGGTATAGCCATCGACTTCCAACCCCTTCAGCACAAATTCCTGGTAACGGCGCATCTCGACGTTGATCACAGCACCACGCTTACCCCAAGTCTGCAACGATTCGGGCTGGAAATTCTGATCAATGAACGAATAATCATCATTGTCAGCCGCAGACAAAAGAGCGATATTTGCCTGGGTTGCGATATCCTGACTCCGCAATAATCCACCCATAGAAGTTGAACCATTGCCCACAGTCCCCATCCCGTATTGACTAACCCAGATGTGACGGTCAACTGTTTCCCGCAGCCGTGCTAACATCTGGCGTACAGAGTCCACAGGCTGTACTCCCTGGAATATCCCCCAGACTGAACTAAAATGACCTTTAATATCGATGGAGACACCAGTTTCCAAGCTGGGCGAGGCTATCACTAAATCGTACTGCGTGAGAATTTCGTTGAGATGAGCAATACACTCAAAGGCTGGGTGTTTTGGATCTAAAACTGAATGACTATCAATTCTGAGAATCCGTAAATGGGGGAATTTCTGCCGAAACCGTTGTTCCAGAGCTTGGGTTCCCCATTTAGACTTTGCTTTTTGAGCCGAACAACATAGTAAATGATGTCCACCAGCAGCGATCGCCTTGTCTAGTGATGCAATCAGATTCTTCGGATTACTGCCAGAGTAGTTGAAACATTTGCCAGACACTGACTGGTATTTGTTGACGATCACGAAAGGGTTAACTCGATATTCTCCCGCCAGAGAAAGAATGTACTTGATATCGGTATCGGACACATCGGCAGAAGACAGATAGATTTTACCGTGTTCGCTACCTAAGACGTTTTGAACCAACTGCTTGAAATTTCGCAGTATCGCTACCCGTCGCTTGGCCACATCTGTCGTAGAGTGGAGCAAATGCCAAAAAACTTGGTCGCATTCATCAATAATAATGACATCGTTTGACCAGTCGTTGGGGTTGAATCGCGCTTGACTATCTTTGTGCAACGAGTCTACGCACACGCCATACCCCAACAAACCACCTGTATCAGAGGTGTTAATCTCACTGACGTAATCAACACCGAAGCGATCGCACAATGCCTCACCCAGTTGTATGCGGTGGGTGATAATCAGCACTCGTCGCCCCTGGTCGTGTGCCTTGGCCACTTCCTGGGACAACCACTCGGTTTTACCTGTGCCTTTGGGAGCTTTGAGGACAATGAGCTTTTCGCCTTCAGGAGCAATCAGCCCACCCAAGAATCTTTGGTTGAGTGCGATCGCTGGAGGATATGTGAGTAGAGTAAACAGCTTGATTTCCCATAACTCCAAAGTTTCGGCGGTGTTGTACAGGGCGTGGAAAGCATCTTGTCCTTGGGCAACGACAAAATCATCAACTCCCTTTTCGGTTCCTGGTAAGTCAATTACTCGCAATTGACAACCCTCAGCAATCAGCAATCGCCCCATACGGCTGATAGCGGTTCGTACTCGCTGGACTGTTTCGGGCTTAGTATCGTTATCAAAGCAAATGTTGACTTGTCTGTTGGGTGTTGCGAAATGTTTTAAATCGGGAATCAGAGATGGTTTACCAATTGGATAAGCAGGGGAGCAGGGAGCAGGGAGCATGGGAGAGAGATTTTCCCCTCTGCCCCCCGCACCCTGCCCCTTGTCCTCTTCCTTTGGTGTACGATAGCCAGCGTTAACACCACTGATGGCGATCGCAGCATAACCAGCACTCAACAGACAAGCGGCTTTCTTTGCCCCTTCGACAATTACCACAGGAACGTTGTTCGTCCAAACCCAATGCCAGAACCCGCCCGGATGCTGTAAATCCTTGTCGGTGATAGGAATGCCGCAACGATTCGACACTTTTACCCAAATCTTCTTGGTGACTTGGAGAAAGAAAGCGCGTGTTTGCTCCCTGTAAGGATGCTCATACTTGATGTGCTTGTGTATTTTCTGCGGGTCACGCCGGGGCTTGTCTGGTTTGAAACAACCCCACATCATTAGAATATAGTCGTTGAGTGGGTCAACGCCGCTACACCACCAACCGCCGAGTTCAATGTGCTGGTATTTCTTCAAGTCCCTGTCCCGCAGTCGTCCGTCGTTGCGGCGGGAGATTTTATCGCTGTACAACAGGTATTCATAAGGTGTTGTACCGGAGAGTGATCGCACGTTGAGAGAAATCAATTCTTCGTCAACGCCACTCTTGAACCATTCTTGCAAGTGATGAGATTCGAGACTCATAATTTCCTCCGATAGACGCACGACAGAGTTAGCGGTATGAGTGCATACCGCTAGAACAAAAACAGAAATTAACTAGAAAACTAAATTAAGTAGTACATCCGAACTAAGTCACAAATACTTTACGCCATTCTGAAAAATTGGGTTGAAACTCAAAACAATTAAGGAGGCGTGATTGAACAAGTAGTTTTTATCTGCCCCCGGTGTGCGGTCGAAAAGTCAGATTGATCCTCGTCCACACCACTTTGTTTGTCTTCGGAACCTGATGTAAGTGAGTCGATTGACATCCAGGGTGCATCAACAGCAGACTGCCGTGTTCCAACCAAAAATCAGTGGCACTACCACCTATCGGTTTAATCTGGAATTTTCGTACTCCACCAAGACTGATTGATGCGATCGCAGGGTCAAGTCCCATTGATGAATCGGTGTCCGAATGCCACGCGATGGAATCAGAGCCTGTTCGATATTGGTTGCCGATGACTATACGAAAGCTGTATCCGGTGAATGCGATGATTCTGTCTCTCAATTCGGCAAGCTTTTCTGTCCAGGGCAGAGGTTTGAGCAGTACGCTTTTTGAGTAAAAGTAATTGCAGCCTTTGTCACCATACAAGCACTCTAATCGAGGAACATCAGTTGTCTTCCCCAGCATTCGTATTTGATTCTGTTGCCATTGCAGGTGCAGACAGTGTTGGTAGAGTTCGTTTGCTTCTTGAGTGGTTAGGAATTCTGGGTAATAGGTGACTGGTAGAACTGGCGTGGATTCGGGAAATAAAGTGAGTTGTTGCATATTATGGTTCTCCTGAGTTTGAAAGCATTGCAACTACGTCAAGCAAGTTTTAAGTTTTGTAAAGAGATGTGTTAGCTTGTGAATGGTGTTTTAACCACTCTTTCCTTTGGTATTTGAAGCGATCGCGCGGGCGGTTGCTTTTTACTTTTTCACCAGCCGCATCCCCTTCTTGTTATTACTCAAAGCCCCAGCCTGCTTTAGTGTTGCTGTACTGTTGTTGGGTGATGTACTAGTTTTGACCACTGGAAAACACCTCAATCAAAATGCTTTCGGGATACAAGCCGACTCTGCCAAATCTGGGGTCATGAATGCGTTCAATTTCTATGCCCTGCTTACGACACAAGGCACTGGCTTTTTTTCCTTTAGCACTTGCTTCTTTTGCTGATATTTCTAAACCTTGAAGATTAGCGAAACCCACGATGCTGTATTTATGGCCGGAGGGAGTGTTAAAGCGGTCTTGTTCAATTTCAACATCCTTAAGCCGGTGCAAGATTTCGGCTTGCTGTTGTTGCTGTTGGAGTAAACGTTGTTCTTGCTCGGCCATTTGTTGGGCGATCGCGGCGAGTAACTGTATCTGGGTGAGGGCAGATTCATTAGCCATTGTGGGTTTTGTCCAGCCGGTGATATCCTGCATCCATACACGAACACCAACACTTTCAAATGCTTCGCAGGCTAATCTTGCTTGTTCGCTACATCTCTTGCCTGCTTCATAACCGTAGTAATGGAGGATAGCAGCAACAGCGACATCAGGGATACCAGACTGCGCCCAATCTAAAATGTCTACACCTTCAAACCCTTTACGGATAAGCTTCTCAACCAATTTGGAACGAGAATTGTCTACGGCAGTTTTAAGACTTCTGGCTAATCCAGTGGCATCAACATCAGCTAATCTGGCTGTTGCCCGAATACTGGCCTTCCCTTGTCCATTGGGGTCAACAGAAATCTCTTGTTTAATCTGTTCGATGATTTGGGCTACTTCAATCTGTGACATAGTTTTATTTGTGTGATGAGTACAAAGTGTTGTGTTTGGACTTAGACATTTACTCTCACTAGGTCTTCTTCCCGCACCAAAGAAAAGCGATTGGTGGTGATGAGTGGTTGTTTAAAAGTAGGTAATGCCAATTCCACCAGATAGAACCAGGACTTCTCGATTAACTCAATCCCCAGAATTAGCCTTTGGTTTGTGCCGTGATTGGGAATTTTCAACAGTACGCGTTCTCCCAACACGAAAGCAGGTTTTTTCACGGTTCTGGGTTGTATATTACCAGTGGCAATAATTTGATGTTTAGTTGCATAGTGGAAATCATTTTTGACCTCGATAACGTAATTCCAACAACTTTTATCCCACTGCACACCTAAGCAGTAGCCGAATGTACGATTGGTTTTCAGGTAAACTTTCTCAAATAAGTTGACTTCAACGGGTGGGATGTTTTGTTTCCAAGGCGGAGATAAGAACCAACATCTTTCTAAATCAGTGATTGATTCCATTACGCTTTCCCTTCAAAAGATAATTAATGGCTTGAGAATCAAGGGCAGTAATCCGTTTTCTAATTTGATGTGGAGGATTTTCTAGAAATTGTTTGAGGTGTCCAATCCCGATTTCATAATGCTTGGGAGTATGTTTGTTAGCTTTCAGCCAACCACGCTGAATCCAAAAGCGAACTATTGATAAATTCAGAGATAGAATACTAGCGATTTGATGACAGGTATAGTTGTCTGAATCAATCAAGACTTTAGCCATAAATACCTCTCTTAAATTTGATGCCCCTTAAGATTTAGAAATAGAAGAAAGTGGTCAGAAGAAACTTTGAGATTCTTTGTCTACTTCCAGCCCCTGACTTATTTCCTTAGTCAAGCCACTCCAGCTTTTACCCCTTGTAACTGCTGCATCCAAGTCTTAATTGCTACTACTTCATCAACCTCACTTGCGATCGCATCAATCACTTGCTTTTGATAAGAAGATTCAGCATCGTTAGGGTTTTCAAACTTATCAGCAGCCCAAGCCAAACACATTGTTTTTACCAGTGAATCAATCTTGCTGACAGGAAGTAAACTCGGACGGTCAACATCTTGAAATTGCAGATATTCACGCACTAAATCAAGCGGATAATTCAACAAAGTCCGAATCTGTTTTATACGTAAATCTTGCGGATGTGGTGGTTGTTCTGGGGTTAATGAAAGGGATGCAGATGTCCCAGTTAAGCGTGATTGAATTTCGGTAATCAGAGATCCCCAGTCAGCGTTTGCATTCCATTCTCTGCGGATTCTGACTTTAGTAGTCGCATCATATAATCGACAGAACACCGTATTTTCTTCACCACTGGTAACAGCAATAGTCAAGGGTTTAGAAAAATCTTGTACAAGTGATGCAGCTAATAAAAATGTCTTGGCGAAATTAGTTTCAATGCCAGTTCGGATTACATAAACTTCATCAGCCGCAACAACAATATCTAACTTAATATTGTCCTTACCCTTGAATTCTTTGGCTGTCACTCGCAGTTCTGATAGATAACCTATTAATCCACGTTGTTGAACTGGAATAGTTTTATCTTGGTCAATGATGAAGTGATACCAAAGATATGATTCACCGTTTGATTCACCATTTTTGACATAAAGATAAACTGGTTCTGGTGGACTGCAAAAGCCTAGTTTGATCTCATTACTCATCCTTAACCTCTGCATTTATTGAGTGTGCAATAATAATTTTTCTGTGACACATACCTGAAATAATTGGCGAACACCTGAAAAGGCTGGTTCAGGTGTTCATCTTTTTATGAAGAAGTCTCTAAGTTAATAAAAGATTGTTGTTTGCTCTCCAGTTCGCATTTCAAGTAAGAAAGTGCTGTTTGAGCATCACCTATAGTTAAGTCTGGCTGATAATCAAGTGCTTGGTAATCAGAATGTTTTTCGATTTGAGTTATCAAGTATTGGGCAGATTCAACTAATAGTAATAAGAGGCTATTTATAAAGTAAATCTAAAGGCGAGTAGGAGGGGATGACGGCAAGAATTAAAATACCTGATATGCAGTGTATTTACGTAATTGCTTATGGCACGAAAGTCTTATCCCACAGACTTAAAT
>NZ_JACJSD010000007.1 GCF_014697615.1 Nostoc sp. FACHB-280
GGCTCTTTACTGTTTCTGATAAAATCTTCTAGTAATTGCATCCACATCACTGCTAGTATATTTGAGTTTTAAATTTTACTTTTTGCTCTCTCAGTATTTTCTCATATATTATTTAGGATTGCTATAGCAATTTTAAATTACTGAGGAATAAGCTCCAAGATTGTCAGTTGAAACTGAATATAACTATCCTAAATCATTTACAAACATCTCTCCCTTGTCTCCCTTGTCTCCCTTGTCCCCCTTATCCCAAATACAACTGCTATCATTTCACCCTTCAGATTGAGTTAGCAGATAATCGCTTTCCACCTAGAGAGTGATTAATACTCATAACTTAATAGATACCTTAAAAACAGATAAAGAGACTTTAATGCTTTATCAATAAGTAGAGTTGTGTACTTTGTTTTCCGTGGTCAGAATAAGAGCGTTTTTAGGGTGTGGGGAGAATTAATGTCAGTAGATGAAATTTGGCTAATATCCGGGGTAAAAATGCAGCCATTTACTAGATGTAAGTGAAAGCAAAATCTATCAATAAACCTTGGCTTGAATTTTCGATCCAAGGTTTATTTATTCATTTTTAAGAAGGCTTTTAGTTCTGACTTTTATATGGGCGAATTTTGGCACAATATTAATTGTAAGGACAATGCGATGACAGTATCAACACAAAAAGAAACATTACAACCACCACAGCAGCAACAAGCACCGGGTAAAGAATCTGAGATGCAGCCGAGACCTAAAGCTGATGATGAACAGTATCGCGGTAGTGGTAAATTAAAAAATAAAGTCGCATTGATTACAGGTGGAGATAGTGGTATTGGTCGGGCTGTAGCGATCGCATTTGCTAAAGAAGGTGCAGATGTAGTGATTGTTTACCTCAGCGAACACGGGGATGCAAAAGAAACCAAAAGTTTGGTAGAAGAACAAGGAAGGCGGGCGCTAACGATAGCGGGTGATATTACCGATGAAGCTGTTTGCCAAAACGCGATTCAACAAACTTTAGGGGAGTTTGGTAAACTGGATATCCTAGTAAACAATGCGGCGGAACAACACCCCCAAAAAAGCATTGAAGATATTACCAAGGAACAACTAGAGCGGACTTTTCGCACTAATATTTTTTCGATGTTTTATTTAACCAAAGCAGCATTAAAACATTTGAAAAAAGGTAGTGCTATTATCAATACTACCTCCGTAACTGCTTATAAAGGCAGTCCCCAACTATTAGATTACTCTTCTACCAAAGGTGCGATCGTCGCTTTTACTCGTTCGTTATCCCAAAATTTGGTAGAAAAGGGAATTCGGGTTAATGCAGTAGCACCCGGCCCTATTTGGACACCATTAATTCCCTCAACTTTTCCTGAAGAAAAGGTTGAGACTTTTGGTAAACAAGTACCTATGCAAAGAGCCGGACAACCAGAAGAAGTCGCACCTAGTTATGTATTTTTAGCTTCTGATGACGCTTCTTACATATCTGGTCAAGTCATTCATGTAAATGGTGGAGAAGTTGTTAACGGTTAACTTCAGCCACCAAAATTGTCTGTAAAGATGGGGTATAGGGATTTTGCATACACCCTCATACCCTAATCCCCACGAGTATGAAGGAAGTAGTGAGATGTTGCATAGTAGAGTTATGACCTCACCTCTTCCTTTCGTTATGTTTCCACCTGCTTATCTTCAACTGAGTTATGTTTTACGCACCCTGGTTGAGATTCCAGAGAATGAACTTGCAAAATTAACCCAAGTCTTTCAACCATTCAGTTGCAAAACAGGAGAGTTTTTCATGCGTGCGGGGGAAGTTCCTCAGCAAATTGGATTTGTGGTTTCCGGGATATTTCGTCTTTATTATGTGAATGCAGCAGGGACTGAATTCACAAAGTCATTTTGTCCAGAAAATCATTTTGTAACTGCCTATAGTGCGCTGATTTTAAAACAACCTGCTCAATTTTTTATTGAAGCTTTAGAAGATTCATTATTATTAGTTGTAGATTATAATCAATACGTACAATTATGTACAGAAAATCCATGTTGGGAAGCTGTTAATCATAAGTTAGTTGAGGCGTTATTTATTAAAAAAGAGAGGCGGGAGGCGGAATTACTTATAGATGATGCCACAACAAGATATCAAAAGTTTTTGCAAGAGTATCCTAATTTAGAACATAGAGTTAAGCAATATCATATAGCCTCTTATCTGGGAATTTCGCCTGTCTCCCTCAGTCGGATTCGGAAAATTCTCCAGCCGAATTAACATAGGTTAATGACTTCGCCATGATTTGAGATTACATCTAAACAAGATGTTATGAAATGCGATCGCTCAAAACAGGCAATGGTGAAGACAAAACTACATCCTTTTATCCTCTACACAGGCTTTCTGGCATTTTTGGGCTTTGGAGTCATAAATCCCATTATGCCGACATTTGCGATCGCTCTTGCGGTTGCTGTTAAGCCATCAGTGCAGAAATCCTCTATGCCAACTCAAGGCAATACAGTGTTAATTACTGGAGGTTCATCAGGAATTGGCTTTGCATTGGCTAGAAAGTTTCTTCAAGCCCAAAATACAGTGATTATTACTGGACGTGATGCCAAAAAACTCGCTGAAGTCAAGAAAATCTTGCCGGAAATTATTACTGAAGTTGCTGATTTACAAGATTTTAATGCTTTACAACAGCTTGTTAATCGCTATCCCAATGTAAATATATTGATTAACAATGCCGGGATTCAATACAACTATGAATTTGCTAATCCAGAAATTTCAACTGATTTAATTGAGGAAGAATTACGCACCAATTTAATTGCACCATTGCAATTGATTAAACTGATGTTACCGCATTTGTTAACTAAGCCAAACGCTGCGATTGTGAATGTATCTTCTGGCTTGGGATTAGTACCGAAACAAACTGCGCCTGTTTATTGCGGTAGTAAAGCCGGATTACATATTGCCACTAAAGCCCTGCGCTGGCAACTGGAAACCACATCCATTAAAGTATTTGAAATTATTGCCCCTTTAGTTGATACACCAATGACTCAAGGTAGAGGTAAAGGGAAAATTTCACCGGAAGCATTGGCGGATGAATTCTGGCATAATTTTAGGTGCGATCGCTATGAAATGCGAATCGGTAAAACCAAACTGTTGTTTTTCCTTCAACGTTGGTTTCCCCAAGTCGCTGAGAAAATTCTCCGCCCTGGAATTTAGATGGATTGCTGCAAAGCTAATCAGTAAACGTTATAAACAAATCTCTAGCTTGAAAGTGCTGAGTAAAAATCCTATTTACACTTTCATACTTAGCTATGAAAAAAGTTTCTCCTTTGTCTACCTTGTCTCCTTTATCTACCTTGTCTATTTTACTCATATATCAATATGGATTTCTCAGCTTTTGTTGTAATCTGAGTGTATCTATTTCTTGTCTTTGTTGTAGCCTGAGTCTGTCTCTGTCTAACTGCTCAAATTTTTGTTGTCTAAGTTGATTTTCTAAGCGAAATTGTTCGATTTGATGATGTTGTTGCAATCTAAACTCATCTTGTCGCTGTCTAAATCTTTCCCACAATTCTTGAGAAGCTGACTGTCTTTTTACCTGTTTTCTTTTTAGCTCTAATGATTGTTGATTGATAGTTTGATGAGTATTAGCCTTTACAGGCGCGTTCATTCCTAAATTTGTTGTCAAAATAGCTAGGAGCAACCCTGATTTGATTGTTAAACTATTCATATATAAAACTAATATTTTATTTCTGAAATAAAAAGTACATTCAAAAAATCAAACCGACTTGCTATATTTTGCTTTGCGCCTCGATTTAGGTGGTGTTCTATGCGCCCCAAAGTATTTCTCACTCCGATAACGTAACCATACACGTAACACTTGCGGAACCTGCTCTTTTTCTTCCTTAGTTAATTTGTTGTAAAGAGCTAATGCTCGTTCACGTTCACCTCGACAAGCAGCATTGTTATGAGCATCCCAATAGCTACGTGCTACACGAATTCGCCGACAGACTTCTTTTATTAACGCTTCACCAACAAGTGGAGCTTCTTGTTTTGCCATTTGCAAGATACTGAGATTTTTTCTATGATTACTAATACCATTGTAGCGATTTTAACTGATACTAACAAATGACAACTCAATTTTTCATAACTGCCGAACTCAACATTATCATTGTCAGAAAATCACTGCATTATTTTATCCTATTGACTGAATGTTGTTGGTAAGTGCCGTGCTAAAGTTATTGTTCTTGCTGCCATAAATAAAGACATAGACAGCCATAGCAGATGACTATTACGAAAATACCAAGCTGTAATCGCTAAGGGGATAAAACCAATTGCTGTGGCTGTTAGCATTGCTTGGCGTAGAATATGACCTTGAGTTAATCCTAAAAAGTAACCGTCTAGTGCATAAGCAATTGAACCAAATCCTAAAACTGGTAATAACCAAGGAACATAAACCCGCAATTTATGAATAATTTCAACATGATTTGTCAGGAATCCTAAAAGTTGTTCGGGAGCCAAAATAAATATAGTGGCGAAGGTTAGTCCTATAATTAAACTACTAATCAAAGAAACCTTTAACAGTTGTTTCAAATAACTAGTATTACCGCTACCTTGATAAATCCCTGCCAAACTTTCAGTAGCAAATGCCAAACCATCAATGAAATATGCTGCCAAGCCAACGATTTGCATAAGTACGGTATTGGCTGCTAAAGTTTCAGTCCCTAAACTTGAACTTAAATTAGTAAACATTGCCATTGTTGATATCAAGGCAAAAGTCCGAATAATAATTTCTCCATTGAGCATTAAGGCTGTTTTTATAGCAGATATGTCAAAGATTTTTTTCTTGAAAGCTTGTATATTTTGCCATGAAAGTTCTTGATAACATAGCCCAATACCTACTGTAAACATGAGATATTGACTCATGGCTGTGGCTAAACCTGCGCCTCTACTTTCCCAACCATATTGCACAATAAATAGATAATCAAGTAATACATTACTAAAGTTACCGATAGCTGAAAGTAACAAAACTTTGCTACTCTTTGCTTGTCCTAAAAACCAACCAATCAAAACAAAGTTAATCAGCGTAGCTGGCGCACCCCAAACTAAAGCATTATAAAATTCCATACCAGATTTTTTGACTTCTGGCGCTGCACTTAAAATTGCAAAACCTAATATTTGTAAAGGTTGCTGCAAAATAATAATGGTAATCCCTAATAGTAAGGCTAAAATTCCATGCTGTAACCCAATCAAAACCACTGCTTGATTATCTTTACGTCCGATCGCCTGGGCAACCATTCCAGTTGTCCCCATACGTAAAAAACCAAATGTCCAGTAAATATAATTAAACAAAATGGTTGCTAATGCCACACCTGCTAAATGACGAATTTCTGTCAAATGTCCTAAAAACATGACATCTAATAGTCCAGCTAGGGGAACCATTAAGTTAGAAATCACATTTACAGATGCAAGTTGGAAAAAACGGCGAATGAATGTTGAAGGTTGATGCAAAATAAATCAGATGAATAAATTTAGAGACTGCTAATATATATAATGTCGCAATAAATTTAGGATTTACACAGAGAGATTCAATCAAACAAACTACCTAATCAATGAATTAAGCATTTAGCGGCTGTCTATTGTTAGCTGGATTGTAATGATTTCTGTGACTGCTATCTTCAAATTTAGCGAATGCTAAAGCTTCTTTTTCGGTAATTAATCTGGCGCTACGTCTGCGAGTGAGGTAATTCCATCCCCACTGAATCATGACTAAGACTTTACTGTCAAACTCAATCAAGAAGTAGATGTGAATTAATAGCCAGAATACCCATGCAGAGAAGCCTTTTAATTTAATCAACCCTATGTCTACAACGGCTGAATTTTTGCCAATCATGGCTAGGTTGCCATAATCAGTATATTTAAATTGTTGCAGAGTTTTGCCGCGCAGACGTTTTTGAATCAATGCGGCGACATATTCGCCTTCTTGTTTGGCGACGGGTGCGACTCCAGGGAGGGGTTGACCATTTTGGTGGGAGAAATTGGCTAAGTCTCCAACAACGAAAATATTCTTGTATCCTTTAATGCTTAAGTCTGGTTCAACAATCACTCGTCCACTGCGATCGCATTCTACACCAGTTTTTTCGGCTAATACTTTACCCATTGGTGAACCTTGCACGCCTGCTGCCCATAATACAGTTTTAGCGGCAATTTCTTTGAATTCATCACCTTGCTTCAGGGTAATGATATCGTTTTCAATGTTTGTGACTCTGGTTTTTTTCTGAACAACTACACCCAGTCTTGTTAACGATGCTTCCGCTTCTTGGGATAACTCTGGTGCAAGGGCGGGAAGGATGCGATCGCCACCTTGTAGTAGTAAAATTCTAGTCTCTGAGGTGTTAATGTTGCGGAAGTCTTCTTGTAGGGTTTTATATGCTAATTCTGCGATCGCACCTGCTAATTCTACCCCGGTAGGGCCTGCACCCACAATCACGAAAGTCAATAAAGCACGACGTTTTTCAGGATCAGTTTCATGTTCTGCGGCTTCAAAGGCTTTAAATATCCGGCGACGCATTTCTATCGCATCTTCCACGGTTTTCAAACTAGGTGCAACTTCTCTCCAGTCATCTTTACCAAAGTAAGAATGCTTTGCACCAGTAGCAACAATTAATGTGTCATATTTAATTGTTCTTTCACTGAGAATCACTTCTTGGGTTGCGGGATTAATATCATTTACCTCTCCCATCACCACTTTCGTATTTTTACTTTTGCTGAGGATGGAACGTAATGGTGCAGAAATGTCAGCAGGTGACAGCGCACCTGTCGCAACTTGATATAAAAGTGGCTGAAATAAATGGAAATTTCGTTTATCGATCAGAGTAACATTTACATTAGCTTTGGCAAGTGCCTTTGCTGCATATAGTCCACCAAAGCCACCACCAACTATGACAACCTGATGTGGTTGATGATTCTCAAGTGAAGCTTGCATAATTAATATTCCCTTGGGTTAAGAGCTTTGTAATCATTCTTAACTAATGTGTAACAAATTCCTGAGATTTATGACAGTTTATGTTGAACAGTTAGAAAAATAATTGAATTGACTAAAGTTACGAATCATCATAATTAAGATGCTCAAGTTTGAATTAATCATCTTTAACTGCCTGATTTTGTCGGCATTATCTAAAATCACACGCTAAGTATAATTAATTAATTGGTGATGATTATCAGAGAAATAAATTTGTTTTTATTGAGAATGAGTCACTAAATAAATGAATCGATAATTAGTGAGTGAATGCTATTACAAATATTAAGAATCAAATATTGAGTAAACTTACTTATATTCTCACGCAGAGACGCGGAGGTGCAGAGTAGTATTGTGTCTGGGAAAAGACTTATGATTAAGACCGCAGGGGCAGCAGCACCTCGACTTCGCTCGGCGACAGGGAGCAGAGGAAGCAGGGGAGAGGGTTTTGTTGTCTGCACAGATTGACTGAATCATAACTGATTACCCGAACTTGATGTTAATGATTAAGTCTTTTGCCGGACACGATATGAATCTTGAATTCTATTTTGATAAACTGCGAAACAACATTTAGAAATCATTTCTAAATGTTGTTATCAACGTCTAGTCACATAAAGTTAAATCAAACCAGAAAGTTGTCCCTACACCAATTTCGCTAACCAAGTTAACTTTACTACCATGTCTTTCTACAATATTTCTGACAATGGATAAACCCAAACCAGTACCTTCTAAGGTGTGGACTCGGTTTTCGACGCGGAAGAAGCGGTCAAAAATGGCTTGTTGGTCTTCCGGTGCGATCCCAATTCCAGTATCAGACACTTCCACGCGCACACGGGGAGATTGATTTTGGGACTGGGGTTTGGGATCTAATTGGTAGGCGCGGAGAGCGACTTGACCGCCGGCTTTGGTAAATTTCAGAGCATTGCCGACTAAATTGGCTAAGACTTGGAGTAATAAATCATAGTTACCCATGACTAGCGGTAAACTAGGGGCAACTTCTTGAATGAGTTCAATCCCTTTATCTTTGGCGTTGAGTTGATAAGTTCGCAAAGTTTGTTCAATGGCTTGAGCGAGGTCTACACCATCAAAGTTATAACTACGACCAGATTCTAACTTAGATAAGTCTAAAACATCGTTAACTAAACGAGTCAGGCGATCGGTTTCATGGTTAACGGTTTTGAGAAAATCTTGACGCTGTTCTATACTCAAGTCTTCGCCGTAGTCGTGCAGAGTTTCAATAAAAGATTTGATATTGAATAACGGTGTCCGCAGTTCATGAGACACGTTGCTGATAAATTGGCTTTTGGCTTCGTTGAGTTCTACTTCCCGTGTAATATCTTGTACAGTAATCGCAATTCCTTTAATACTTTCTCGTTGTAAATTCAGCACCGTGGTTAATAAAATCCGAATGGTGCGCTTAGTTGGTTGATTCAGATGAATGCGAAACTCAGCACTATCGCATTCACCCGCAGCCATTTCGTACAAGGGACGGGTGATTTCCATCTGAATGGCGGAGGGTAATTGATGCAAGACATTACTACCGACGACATCATTACCTTCCCAGGCAAAAATCCTTCTGGCTGTGGGGTTGACTAAAATCACCTGCATGTTGTTGTCAATCAACACAGCACCATCGGCAATGGTGGAAACCAAAGTTTCGAGTTTGGCTTTTTCGGCGGTTAATTCTTCAATATTTTGTTCTTCATAGCGTTCTAGACGCTCTGCCATATCATTAAAACTGAGAATTAACTCTCCAAGTTCGCCGCCTAGAGGTAAATCGATGCGCTGCTTAAAATTCCCGGTGGCGATTTGTTTGACCCCGACTAGCAGTTCTTTAATCGGCTTGGTGATGGTTAAAGCATTAATTACCCCTGCCAAAATCACCATTACCCAAATTGTGATAAATACGGCGATGGTAACATCACGGGTGAAATTAGTAGAAATTACGGCTGTTTGGTTGGGGTTAATCCCAATCGCCAAGACACCCAAGTATTTTTTATCAACAATAAGGGGGACAAATACATCAGTGACAATGCCATCGGGGGTGTTATGTTGCCGCACCATTGGCTTATCGTCATTACCAGGGTAATCTTCTGGTAATTGTATCCGCCGCTCAATTGTCAATAAAGAGTTTTCCACTTCGGGTTCCCAAAAGGGAATCCCGAAAAAGATTTTGCCGCCTTCGTCAGCGTAAAGCATATACCTCACACTGGAAGTACTGCTGTAGAATCTTTGGGAAAATTGGGCAATCTCAGTGAGATTATTTTCTGCAATGAGGGGAGTAACGTTAGCAGCAAGCAGCAGTCCCAAGTCGCGGCCGAATCGGGTGTCATTCAAACGCGCATCTTGCTGAATTGTGTTTACAGCCCAAAAGGTCAGACCACTCATCACCAAAGAAACCACCAAAGTGGCAACAGCTAACAGCTTAGTTTGGAGGGTGAAATCTGACCACCAATTGGCGATCGCTTCTCGGATTGTTTTTAACAGAGCTAACATTTTCAATCAAGTTGTTAGTAGTTTTTGTAATAAACCCCAACAACTAAAAAATTAACAGTTAATTTGCCCAATGGGGTAGGGGTTAGAGGCTAGAGTTTAGGGGCTAGAGGCTAGGGGAAAAGTTTTTTACTCAGCACTCATTACTCAACACTCTATAACCAATGTCTCTCCTATAATATATTCCTTCAAACTGGATAGATTTCAGCCCTGTGTAGGCTTGGGCGATCGCTTGTTGAAAGTTTTCCCCTGTGCCTGTCACATTTAATACTCTTCCGCCATCAGTTACTACTTGCTGCTGGTCGTTCAATTTTGTCCCGGCATGAAATACAGTGACTGTGGCTGTTTCGGCTGCGTCAATGCCTGTAATGACTTTGCCTTTTTGATAATCCCCTGGATAACCGCCAGAAGCCGCCACAACGGTCGCTGCTGCGCCACTGTGCCAAGTAATGGGGACTTCGCCTAAACGCTGTTCGACACAAGCCAGAATTAAATCTAATAAGGGTGTGGCTAACAATGGCAAAATTACCTGAGTTTCGGGATCACCAAAGCGACAGTTAAATTCCAACACCTTAAAGTCGCCTTCGGGGGTAATCATTAACCCGGCGTAAAGTACACCCCTGTAGTCTATGCCTTTGCTGCGGAGAGTGGCGATCGCTTTTTCTAACACATCTGTTTGCACCCTAGCCATTAATTCTGGTGTGGCAATGGGCGCTGGGCAGTATGCACCCATCCCGCCAGTATTTTCACCTGTATCACCTTCACCGACTCGCTTATGGTCTTGTGCTGGCAGTAGGGGGCGAATTGTTAACCCATCGGTCAAAGCTAACACTGATACTTCTTGCCCAAATAAACACTCTTCAATCACAACAAACTCACCAGCACTGCCAAACTGCCCTTGAAAAATCGCATCAATGGCACTCTCAGCTTGTTCTATCGTTGTAGCAACTATTACGCCTTTCCCTGCCGCCAAGCCATCAGCTTTCACCACTATCGGCGCACCTTGAGCTTTCACATAAGATTTAGCTGCTGCCGCTTCCGTAAATACCGCAGCCTTAGCTGTAGGAATCCCAGCTTCTTGCATTAGTGCTTTTGCCCAAGCTTTACTGGCTTCAATTTGCGCCCCCGCTCTAACAGGGCCAAATACCATGAGTCCCTGAGCTTGCAGGTAGTCTGTAATTCCCTTCGCCAGTGGAACTTCTGGCCCGACGACTACCAAAGAGATATGATTTGCTAGGGCATATTGGCTGATTCCCGCAAAATCATCCACAGCCAAGGGTAAATTCTGACAACCTGCCAGATTAGCTGTACCGCCATTCCCTGGCACACAAACGACTTGCTCAACTTGCGGGGATTGCAATAATTTCCATGCTAGAGCGTGTTCACGCCCGCCGTTACCTACAACTAAAACTTTCACGGATTTCCTCTTGCGTGCCTTGTGACACGAGAAAAGTCTAGTACAAAAAGGCTGAAGTATGAAGTCTAAAGTATGAAATGAAGAAACCCTTATAGTGAGCTTTGCAGCAATTTATAATGGGTGCTTTATTTTCGCCGACTTGTACTAGGGAGTCAAAAGTCAATTTTTAACTCTTGTACCATTGACAGTGGCGGCCAGATTACCGCCATGCTGTACTAGAAATACTCGCGGATCAATTTTTCACTAATTTAGGTACTGATGCAAGTCCCCAACCTTGTATATTGACTTTTAACTTCCGCGTAGCGGTACTAGCTCCTAGGTTGAAAATTAAATTTTTATCAGAAAATCTCAATAAGTATACGTAAGTAATTCTGCGATGTTTAGATGATTAATTTAAACATTACTGCTAAATGATGACGTTTATACAAGATAAGTATTAACCTGTGAATATTGCGATCAGGGAAATATCAAAAAACGGGTCAAGAGAGAACATGGCTAAAATTATTGTGACGGGGGCAGCAGGTTTTATTGGTTCTCATATTGCAGAGGTACTGCTACAACAAGGAGCAGAAGTAATTGGGATTGATGAATTTAATGATTACTACGATCCAATATTAAAACGTAAGAACATTGCTCTTTTAAACTGCTGGTCTAACTTTAAATTAATTGAAGGAAATATTCAGTTTTTAGATTGGCAAAATTTACTCCAAGATGTAGAAATTATTTATCATCAAGCAGCTCAAGCTGGAGTTAGGGCGAGTTGGGGTGATGGTTTCCGTGCTTACACTGAACGGAATATCAATTCTACACAAGTTTTATTAGAAGCAGCTAAAGATGCAAAACATCTGAAAAGATTAGTATTTGCTTCTACATCTAGTGTCTACGGTGATGCGGAAACTTTACCCACCCACGAAAGTATTTGTCCTCATCCAGTTTCACCTTATGGCATTACCAAGTTAGCCGCCGAAAGGTTGTGTGGGCTTTATCAGAAGAACTTTAATGTGCCGATTGTGGCATTGCGCTATTTTACAGTTTATGGGCCGAGACAACGCCCAGATATGGCATTTCATAAGTTTTTCAAGGCTATTTTACAGGATGAAGCTATTCCGATTTATGGGGATGGACAGCAAACACGGGATTTTACATTTGTGAGTGATGTTGTCGCGGCAAATTTGGCGGCGGCGAGTGCAGCAGAAGCTGTGGGTAAAATTTTTAACATTGGCGGTGGTAGCCGAGTTGTGTTAACTGAAGTGTTAGACACAATGGCAGAAATTGTTGGTCAACCAATTAAGAAAAACTACATTGAAAAAGCAATGGGAGATGCACGACACACGGCTGCGGATATATCCCAAGCGCAGAAAATTTTGGGGTATCAGCCACAAGTTTCGCTGCGGGAGGGATTAACACAAGAATGGCAGTGGGTGAAGGGATTATATTAAATGAGCAAGATTTGGATGTAGTGCGATCGCAAATTTTGGAGAACCCTAGAAATACCCACATAATATTGCACCTGAAGATTAAAATCGCGGCCAGGTGCAAATTATCGTGTATGGCGGAAAACTACTCCCATTCATCCAATTCATGACTGCGGTTGCGAAGTAGGCTATTAAGTTGGGTGCGGTGAGTTTCAAAGTTAGCGGCGATATAAATTAGTAAGATGCCAACTAACAAACCAATAATCCATTTTAAAAATGGGTAACGTAAGCTGAAGATTACTAATTGGTAAATACCAGTAACTAAGAAAGTACCTGTACCAACATATAAAAAAGCCCGAATACGCAAAGTTAATCCGGCAAAAATAGCGATGAGGCTGAAAATTCCGGGAATGATGACTGTATCTTGATGAAATACCACAGCCCATCCACAAATTAAACTGATACCTACCAGCCTGACAATGTGCCGCGATGATTTTGATTCTGGCTGTTTTAGCTGTGGATCAACTTGGGCAATGTATAACAGTGAAAGTCCAGTGGCGGTAAAATACCACAAGGGGTCAGTAATATTTAATTGGGATAACCATTTCCAGGCTGCCCAATCAATTAAGGCGATACTAATATATGTGAGGCGGATATTTTCACTCACCTTGGCTAAGATGATGTAAAATCCAGCCGCGATGACAAGAGTAATGGGGTAAATTTGCAGTTTGGTTTCCCACAAAATCATTAATGGCAAAATGTAGGCGGCGAGTTGCCAAGGTCTTTTTGACCAACCCCAATTTTCCCAGGGTAAGCTGTATAAGAAGTAGGCTATCACACAAGCGATCGCACCATTCCAAGGTACTAACGGCCCGGCTAACCACTGTCCGACGGCGGTTTCTCGCCAATAAACCCGCATTCCCAATACTTCTAATAAGCCAAGATACACCCACATTTCTTCTGTGGTGATTCTGCCAAAAACCCTTGGTGTATTACTAGTCCCTCTTCCTTGAAAGATGGCATACATAATTAATAATCCCCCTGTACCCAACCCAACAAGGCGGTTAGCTTGAATTGGCAAGGCAATGGCCAGGGTTAATAATACACTACTCCAAGCCCAGTGCAGATGAGCAATACCTTTGATTTCTAGCAAACTGAGGCGTAAATATCGGCTCAACCACGGTGCTAATCGGTTGTAAACTAGCATGATGCTTGTCCCTAAAGTGGACATAGCAATTAAGCCATCACCCAATGCACCGCCTTTAGCTTGGGACATTTGATAAAACAATAGTTCATAAAATGAAATTGATACGCCAATAATGCCGCAGTACAGTAGCGGTTTAAAGTTTGGTTGTCGTCTACCGATACCGATGATGATTAACGCTACACCCAAACTAGATAAACCAGTCCACTCAGTAAAAACGTTTAACCGCAGAACAACACTCAATGCACCATAAACTAAGGGCAGAATATGTAAACTGCTGGGAAGTACGGCGGGATGATATCGTCTTTTCCACCATTCGCCTAAAAGTTGGGTGAATAAACCTAAAGCAATATTAGCGATCGCAATTCTGATTGTAGAACGTTCCCCAAAGCTCAACACTTCGGCGATGAATAATTCTACACACCAACCAATACCGTAAAATGCCCAATCTGTGGGTTCACGCCAGCTACGGTAAACAATGGCGAGTAAAGTAATGGCACTGGCAACTAAATACCAAACTCCGGGAATGACGACGGCATCATAAACTAAGTATGAGTGGATTGTCAGGGTTGAGAGTACAGTACAACATAAAGCGATCGCCCATTTATCACTAGCATCTGCATATATATCTGCTAATTCATGGTTGCGTTGTTGTAATAATTTCCGCATTAACCATAAACTAAAAGTGGCGATCGCACCTACAACTAACCAACCTGCAATAGCTAGGCGGGGTAATCCTGGTATTCCTTCCCACAGCAACGCCGCTACAAAACTCAGTCCTAAACCAATGGTAAAAGCGGCAGATCCTTCATTTCGTAAATAGCGGGTATTGAGATACATTACACCCGTACCCACCGCCAAACTCATAAATCTAGTTTCTGGTACAAGAATAGTTAAAAACTGCACTGCAAACACAGCCAAACTACTCAAAAAAGCCCTGATGGTGCGGGGTTTGCCTGTGGTACGACTCGCTAAAAAAGTCAAACATAAGGGTGTAATTAACCAAATCACGCCCCAATATTGTTTGTTAACAGTGGCATCAAAAAATAAACTAAAACTGACAATGGATAATACTAACCCGAAATACCATGCACTACTTTGCCAGCTACCATTGCCAAGACTAAATCCCCATTCTGCTACCATCACAACTGAGATCACCGTTGCCCAGAGATAATGGGGGAGATTGGGGAAAAACCAGTCTATGACTGAGAAAAGTGCCAGTAAGCCGATGAAGTGAGTCAGGTAAATTAACGGCGTGGAAGATGGCGAACGGCGTTTAGTAACAACAACCAAAGTAATGGTAGAAAAAACCAAATTAAGCGATCGCAAGGTAGGATTAATTGTGGACAAGACAGTTAAAAAACTGCCAAACATTACGGCTATCGCTTCACCAAAATCTGCCAAATCTCGTTTCTCGGTATGACGCAGGCGATCGCAAAACCATACCATAAATATTAAATAAGGAAATAATGCCACACTCAGCAACGCCCAAGGTTCATTTTGTGCCTGGGTGAGATTTGCCACAGTGGCAATTATCGATTGTCGCGTTCCCTGCGGTACAACTCGCCAACCCTGCCAAATCGACTGTAAGCCAACCAAAAACAGCACCGCTAAATCAAGCTTGAGGCTATATCTCTGCAAACGCTGACTCACATACCACAAAGCCAAACCACTCACCGCCAAAGCTTGTCCCGGATAATCTGCTACCGCCACAGCCCAACCGAGGAAGAGTAAAAGGCTACCTAAGATTTCCCAAGGGAATGAGGGAGAGGGGGGTGAGGGGGGTGACAAGGGAGAGGGGGTAGACAAGGGAGAAAGATAGCTACCTTGTCCACCTTGTCCACCTTGTCCACCTTGTCCCCCTTGCACCCCTATACCCTTGTACCCCTGCACCCTTCCCTGCTGTACTAACCAAGTAATCAACCAACCACAAATCCCAATGGCTAACCCTAGTTGGGTGACATTTACACCAGCAACAAAAGTTGCCCGTGACAACAGTACAATTAACGAGTAAACAATGACGGTGGCAAATAAATTGAGTTGGTTTTCATTGGTATTACGTCGCTGACGACGAATGTCATAGATAGTTAGTAGCGTTGTGCCTATCATCGCTGCATACACAGCAATTAAAGGAAAGACTGCGATTTTCCAACCCCAATGTAAATAACTCAGCGCCAGGATATTAATTAGTGGTAACTTTCTCGTGGGGGAGTTGGGAAAAACTGTACGATTACGGCATAGTAAAACTGTAATATAAGTCAGGGTAGGAGCAGCGATCGCAACTGTCAACCAGTTAAGCGGATTGTGCCATAATCCAAAACTGTCCATTGCCCAAAAATTCACAGGCACTAAAAATAACGTGACAATTAATAGCGTCTGAGTAGTTAATCTCAGGTTTGCTTGTCTCCCAGTCCAAAAGCTGAAACCCCAAAAAGTTAAAGTATAAGCAAATAACACCCCATACTGTCCAGATGCGGGAAATCTTTCCCATTGACTTGCAGCCAATACCCCAGAGGACAGCACTACTAAAAATACACCTAAAAATAGTAGCCAGCGTACACTCAGTTCTTCCCCCAAAGATTGCAACATCCTCGTGACAAAGTTGGGTTGAGAAGGTTGTTTTGGCGGTGCTGGCGAATAAGCAATTAATGGCTTGGCTGGCTGTTTGAGAGTTGCACCCGCTACCACTGCTTCCGGTTCGACTTGCGGCTGTAGCACCACCGTACAACTGAGGTATTCTTTACACAATTGCCTAACTTGGGCATCAGATATCAAACCTAAGCGCAGCCACAAATCCAATCCCTCTAATAATTGCGGATGGGATGATGGTAGGGTGATGTGAATTTTTAACGGACGCTCTGGAGAAGATGACATAAGCAGCAGCCGTGTAGGTATATACTTAAGTCTTGATTAGGGTAAAGTATATCTTGACTCAACTTGTGCCAGTTCCGGGAGCGATCGCTAGAATGTTTTAAGATAAGTGCGATCAACCTCTCCTCAACGCGGAGTTCCGTTGTAGATACAAAGTCAAAATTTTTATGCTGCAAAAATATTTCGCCTATAACTAAAGTTCTAGGCTAATTAACCAAACGCAAACTTCAGATTGATTCATTTCATAACTATGGTGTAAAGTCTTGATGTAGATATAGTTAAATCGATACTTCACTGTATGAAGTGCAATCTTTTGAAAACAGGCAAATATATTTCTCTTTCTCTTTTTGCCTCAACTTCAATGATTTGTGCGATGCCAAATAGAACTCTTGCACTATGTGTTGCACCTAGAGACCTCAATGGAATTTGGAGGGCAAATGATGGGGGTACCTACTATGTTAGGCAAATTGGCAATGACGTTTGGTGGGTTGGTATGAGCAGTGATAATGGAAAAACCTGGACAAACGTATTCAAGGGAGTCAAAAAAGGAAACACTGTCACTGGGCAATGGGCTGATGTCCCTAGAGGTAGAATCAAATCTGGGGGAATTCTCAATTTGACTGTTAAAGTGACTAATCAGAGTGTCTCCGAATTTACCAGAAGTGCTGTTAGCGGTGGATTTGGTGGTTCAAGATGGTTACCAACCTGTGATGATACCATACTCAATCCTGTTCCATAGAGATTCACTACCCATCGGCAGAGATGTATCATTAACCAATTGACTATTTATAGCATCACAAGTGAAGTGAAGCGATCGCACCCCTCAAACTTCCAAATCTCAATCAAAACCCAATAGCGATCGCCTGTGTCTGCTGGAAAGTTACATTGGCGATATGATGAAATTAGCTTCTGATGAGAAATCTTTATGGTAGCAGCATCCAAGCAAGAACCAAAAATCATTCGCACAGAGCGTGGATTGACGATCGCAGGTACACGCATTACACTTTACGACGTGATGGATTATCTAAAAGCTCAGTATCCACCAAAACTGATTCGTGAGAAGCTTGGTCTCAATGATGAGCAGATTAATTCAGCGTTAGCATACATTGAAACTCATCAGACAGAAGTTGAGGCAGAATACCAGGAATGTCTGCAAACAGCAGTGGAAATTCGGCAATATTGGGAAGAGCGAAATCGAGAACACTTTGCAAAAATCTCTGCAATGCCTCCTAAATCAGATCAAGAAGCCCTACGTGCAAAACTACAAGCCTGGAAAGCTCGCATTGAAGCGCAGTCATGAACTTTCTGATTGACTACAACTTGACGGGCGATGCTGTTTTATTCTGGGGAACACTCTCTGCGGAAGGATGGCTGGATTTGTTACCTATCCGCTTCTGCACATTTCAGGAAGTTGGTTTACCGATGAATAGTAGCGACCGAGTTGTTTGGCAATTTGCTCAAACCAACCAGATGATTTTGATTACAGCGAATCGAAATATGAAGGGTGATGATTCTCTAGAACAGACAATACGTGAGGAAAATCAACCAACTTCCCTACCAATTTTGACAATCGGAAACCCGGATAGACTTGATGAAAGTAACTATCGGCAAAAATGTGCAACTCGCTTGATTGAGATTGTATTTGATCTAGAAAACTATCTGGGAGTTGGTCGAGTTTTCATTCCTTAAAGTTGAGTCATAAGATTTTTGTATAAAATACTGCTGCGATCGCCTGCTTAACCTCACCCTTCAACCTTTCATCACTTTTCGCACATAGAACTCATCGTGGTTGCGGAAAAATCAGGATTCCCCACTGCCTACGCCCTGATTGCCCAGAGGATTGCCAAAATTAGTCTAGATTACCATACGCTCTCATATACTTACGTAATAATTCAAAAAGTCTTTAATTTTCTTGCCTGTTATTTTTGGTAAAAACTACTATAATTGAATCCACTGGATAAAATACTTGCAACCATAAGCAACCCCTAACTGTGTTTACAACTGCATTTGCACCAAAAAACCAAACCCAATCAGGTGAGCTACCACGAGATTTATTTGCTGCTATTGAGGATTTGAAAAAAGAACTCAATGCGGTAATCTTGGCGCATTACTATCAAGAACCAGATATTCAAGATATTGCAGATTTTATTGGTGATTCGTTACAACTGGCGAAAGCCGCAGCCCAGACAAATGCAGATGTAATTGTCTTTGCTGGGGTACACTTTATGGCAGAAACAGCCAAAATTCTCAATCCTGATAAGTTAGTACTGTTACCTGATTTAACGGCTGGTTGTTCTTTAGCAGATAGTTGTCCACCACAGGAATTTGCGGCGTTTAAAGCAGCCTATCCTGATCATTTGGTGGTTTCGTATATCAACTGCTCTGCTGACATTAAGGCAATGAGCGATATTATCTGCACTAGTTCTAATGCTGTCAAAATTGTGCAGCAGATACCCAAAGATCAGCCAATTATTTTTGCCCCAGACCGGAATTTAGGGCGCTATGTTATGGAACAAACTGGCAGAGATTTGGTATTGTGGCAAGGTAGCTGTGTTGTCCATGAAACCTTTTCCGAAAAGAAAATCGTCCAGTTAAAAATAGCACATCCCCAAGCGGAGGCGATCGCGCACCCAGAATGTGAAACCAGCGTTTTGCGCCACGCTAATTATATTGGTTCGACGGCAGCTTTACTCAAATATTGTCAGACCAGCCCTGCCAAAGAATTTATTGTGGCGACAGAACCAGGAATTATTCACCAAATGCAAAAATTTGCCCCAGATAAGCATTTTATTCCTGCACCACCCACAAATAATTGTAACTGTAATGAGTGTCCATTTATGCGACTCAATACATTAGAAAAACTATATTTAGCGATGAAAAACCGCGCTCCTGAAATTACCATATCGGAAGAAATTCGACTAGCGGCGCTGCGTCCTATGCAACGGATGTTAGAAATGAGTGCTTAAAAGTGCTGACTAGAAACTGAATGGTACTTAACTATAGCAATCATATCTGATTTGTGAAAAAGTATTCTTTTTAACGAACCGCATAGACGCGCAAGCGGCTTCCCGCAGGGTAGGACGCAAAGGACACAAAGAAGGAAAAGAAAGAGAATTTCACAAATGATTTAGGATTGCTATATCAAGTTACACATTAGAATAAACTTGTCATCATTCAAAGTGATCGCTCTCATCAATCAATAGATGTAATTAAGAAAACCAAGCAATTACCGAAATTATTGTTACTGGGTTTTCTTTCTTCGTAACGAACCTAAGCTTGTGAAAAAAAATGCTGTTTAATTACATCTAGCTGTGAACAATTCCAATAATCAATGTGAGAAATAATCAAATCATCAGAGTTGAGTTTTAATTCACTCCAGCCAGTGATAGAAATGCGGGGTTTCCAAGGTAAGGGACTATTCCAACTCAGTGTCCATTCAGTTTTGATTGTGTCTTCTAAACGTTGAATACTATGTAAATCCATTTTGAGATTTAAAAAGAAAGTTTGGATAAATTTAATCATCCACTGATAAAGTTTAAGTCCTCGAAATTTGAAAACAGCATCTTGAAAATAAACATCTTCTGCGTAAATTGAATATGTTTGATTTTCAGGAAATCTTTGATAATCTTCTTTGAGAATTGCGATAATATCCATGAATAAAAAAGGGAGTAGGGAGTAGGGACTAGGGGCTAGAGACTAGGGATTCGTATTTTTTCTCAGCACTCAGCACTCAGCACTTTGCTATATTTCATTCCACAGGCGTTCTAGTTGATATTGCCAAGTTGCTAATACTTGTTCTCTATCGTTAGCAGATTGGTTAATTTCACCCATTAAGCCTTCTGCATAAAATCTGTCTAAGTTTTGCATTGTGGCTTGTAGAGATTGTCCTTGCTGTTTTGCGGCTTGAATAATTTTGCGGAGGCGGTTTTCAATAAATCGATTGAAGACATCATTTAAACCAGCTTTATGTAGAGAAAGCAGTCTAGAAATAGCATTGGCAAAATCCGCACTCACTAATGTACCCATATTATGGTGATAGACTCCCCAAACTACTCCGTCATAAACTGCATAACGGGCTTCTTGAGTTTCATCAAAGTTGGCTTCTAAAAATTGGGTTAAAAAGGTTTCCGCTTCTTGTAGCGGTACAATTGGCAATAGCACTCGCAGCCAAGTTTGGTCTTCTGACAGCAGCACTAACAGCCGAAAACTAGGTGAGTCTACTTGCCAAGATCCAGGTGCGATCGCAGCGATACTTTCTGTACCAAAAAATTCTGTTAGTGTTACCGCAATTTCGTCAGGTGTCATAGTCTAAATTTGAGCTTTACCATCTAGGGTAACGCTTTCAAGGCACAAAGGTTATCTGTTGAGGGTGTAGGGGTGTAAGGGTTTTGTATACATACACTCTTGTGCAAATCCTTGATTTACAAAACTGTGCGCTGTAACTCTGGGAAAACTTTGGCTACTTTACTCAGCACGTAATCACCATAGGTTCCCTGAAAGTTATGCACACTGGCTTTATCCCAGCGTTCTTGAGAATCTTCTTGGACGACGTGATTTAATTCAATCGGTTTGACTTCTACATCAAAGTTGGGATCGAAGAAGAATGGAAAGGATAGACGATCGCGTCCACTAAAATTTTGTACCCGATGGGGTGTAGATTTATATAATCCGCCTGTCATGCGATCGAGCATATCGCCGATGTTACACACAAAGGAATTCGGTACAGGTGGCGCATCAATCCAGCGTGATTTTGATTTGATTTGCAAACCACCTAAATTATCTTGTTTGAGAATAGTTAATACACCGTAATCTGTATGTTCACCCACTCCCCAGCGAATTTCGTCGTTGCTTGATAACTGATCAGGGGGGTAGTTAAAGATGCGAAATAATATTAAGGGGTCGCTGGTGTAGCGATCGCTAAAGTAAGATGCTTCTAACCCCAAGCTTAAGGCAATACCTGTCATTAAAATATGTCCCAGCTTGGTCATTACAGACATATACTCTAGTACTGTCTCACGAAATAGTGGCAGATTAGGCGGAAACAAATTTGCACCGTGCATGGGTGTACCAGCTTTTACCTGCGGGTGTGATGGAGTTAATTCCGCACCAAAATAAATCCCTTCTTTTAAATCTGGCTTTCCTGATGTGAGTTCGTCACCCACAGGAAAGTAACCCCGCCATGCTTTTCCACCCAAAGCCATAGGGATTTGCATTTTGGTTGCTAAATCTTGGGCAAAAAACTCACGGCTGTAATCTTCTAGGCGCTGCTGCAAGTCTGTATCTACACCATGCCCAATAATATAGAAAAATCCATATTCCCGACAGGCTTGACCAATTTTTGCTGCTGTCAGGTGGCGATCGCTACTTTCTGTCACTAAGGCACTGATATCTATAATCGGAATCTGTTGTTGTATGATTGCCATAGTTTTATTTTTTACGTAATATTTGACACATCAATTTTTGATATATCTCATCGCCTTTCTTAACTTAGTGAGTTATAGATAAAAATAATTAACCGCAGATAGATTTATCCTTCAGTCAACTAGTAAAATTTTCTCTCAATGCCAGATAACTTGTAGTTAATCTCTGCTAAATAACTGTGCAGAAATTCTTAACCTAAATTTGTACTAATTTTAACTGGTTCTTTGCTCATACTGTCTGTCTTCATAAGAAGATTATGGGGTAACAATATTAAAATACACTAAATCTATCAAGTTTTAGATGTATTGACTAATTTCTTTCTGACAGAAGAAAAAAGGAGTCATGAATGTGATTGATTAAACTGACAATCGCACATCAATAAAACTTTTAAATATTACGGTAATGTCACCCGAAAAATTGACAAGATGCGGCGCTGCATCAACTGTCTTTTTGGGATTTTTTTGTGTGGATTTGTTTAATTGAACGTGAGGAGTACAAATGCTTGAGGCTATCGTTGTTGCTTGGCTGTTATTATTTTTTGGTGATTTTTTATCTACATTCGTGTATCACATACCTGAGCATGTTTTTGGTAGCCTCCACTTAAGAACACATCATTCTTGGAAGAAGGATTTTCGCCACTATGCCATATTAACTGCAAATCTTCAGGTACTTTTAGATGGAATTTTGGGAGCTTTGCCTTATATAATTATGGCATTTATTTTCTGGTCTTTCTCTCCCATTGGTGTGATTTTAGGATTGCTATTAGGTCAGTTTCATGTATGGTGGAGACATGTTAGTGTTTTGGGTTGGCAAACTCCAAAGATTATCAATGTTGTGTGCCAATTTCTATTCATCACCACTCCCGAAAGACACTGGCTGCATCATAATAAAACTAACCTGGGCTTTGGCGATATTTTCACTTTCTTTGAGCAACCTGCACAAGTTTGGCTGCGGTGGTTGCGTCTTTTGAGAGTACGTCTGCGTTATTCGCGGATTTAGTTAATTGTTAAGAATTCAGGAGTCAGAATCCAGAATGATTAATAAATCAAGGTTTTGCTAGGCAGAGATTCTCAAAATCTAAAACTATGAAATATCAAACTGTGATTACTTCTGACTTCTGTATTCTAAATACTTACTTTAATGGCTTTACCAATTCTCCATTTTTTGGAAAATCGGTAAAGCAGAAATCGGTTTAAATATTCTTGGCTAATTGTCGTTCGGGTAGAAAAGCCAAAATTATGTGTTCTTCTGGTATTCCTTCTGCGATTAAATCTGTGATAATGCCAGTTTCAATACCGTCGTATTCTACCCAAACTTTTTGATCATGAAGAGTTACATAAATTATATTGCCTCTAACTCTTCTGCCTCGTTCCCAGCCTACTTGCATTAAGGCATACCGATTTTGCTGTTCATCAAAAACAGTATCCAGCCGAATTTGCCCATGAGATGGAGTAAATTGGGCATATTTCTGAATTACTCGTTTTATAATTCCTGCATAATGCGTGGTGGTATCCATTGTTTTACCTCAACTTTATTTGAATCTATAACCAGTAATTTCATAGGTAATTCACTAATAACCAATTGACCGATAGGTTCACTAAATATTTCTTCGTAGATAATGTCTGTAATAGCAAGATATATTTCCCTTTCTGGATCAACTTGATTGAGTAAAAGTTGATAAAGAGTATAGGCTCTCCCAGACTTGGGTTGATAAATTAACACTAAAAAATGGCTCAAATGATTGATATAACAAGGTTTCGCTAATATAAAAACAATGATTTAATAAAAATTTACTTTATTACTCCTGAATCCCAGACTATGTAAGGATTTAACCTGATATTAAGTATTAATTTGCTATAGCTAGTCTAGGAGAGCCAGAGTATATTGACCTATTGCTTGTTCTAAGTCGGCAATTACAGACTTACCTCTAAATTCCTTAATTTCTATCGCAATCTGGCGATTTTGCCTTTCAGCACCAATAAATGGTGATGAAATTTTATGAGAGTCACTAGACTCTGTTGCTGCTAAATCTACAAATAAAAATCGTTCACCGTAGGATATTATGTATGGATCGTTGGTAATTGTCCAACCATCTTTGATGATAGCTTGTTTAACAAGAGTGTGAATAGTATCTCTTTGTGGCATAAATTAAAGCACATTTCCACCATAAAATTTTAGCCTCCCAATGTGAGAGGCTAAAATTTTAGCGGAGATAGTTTTTAAGCTAGACAAACAAAACAGCGATCGCACCACCAAAGGCGGCGAAAATTGCGGAAACAACGGCGGTAGCAAATAACCACCAAGCGGCTGTAGCCGCGGCTTTACGGGTTTCTTCGGCTTGCTTTTGGGCTTGACGTTTGACTTCTTCTAAACGGCGTTGTGCTTCTTGTTGGATGCGTTCGGCGCGTTGTAAGACTGTGTTCCGGGCGCGTTCCACTTGGTCGATAATCCGGTTTGCATCTTCCTCGGAGATATCTTCACGGGAACTCATGATGGCGACTAGGGTATCACGGTTGAAGGCAGATAAGCGATCGCGCAAGGCATCAAATCCCGCCTGTGGATCATCGAATAACTGACGCACATCCCGTTTAATGCCATCATAGTTGAGTTCTGGGCGATCTAAAGAATTGAGATAGTTACGGATACGGGCAAAAATCCCATCCACGACATCTTGTATCCGGCGTTGAATACTGCGTATTTGTTCGACAAATTGATCCCGGACAGAAACTATATTGTCTGCAATTCTGGCGGCTTCTTCATCGCTCATATCTTCCCGAATTTTCAGTAAGGCGATGATGGTAGAACGGTCAAAATGCGCCAAGCGATCGCTCAAACTTTCTACTCCGACCCGTGGATCATGCAACAATAATTGCAAGTCACGTTTAATACCTTCGGGGTTGAGTTCTTCTTTGCCAGTTTGTCGCAAATATTCTTCTAGATAAGCTTTGAATGTATCCATTCTTTGCTGAGTACGAGTAGCCAAACGGCGGGGCGCACGTACAATATTGCGGATGGATGTTTGCATCGAGTCAATCACTTGGTTGACTTGTTCTTCACTCAAGTCTCGCCGTTGACTCAGCAATTTGACTAAGGTATCGCGGTCTACTTGGGATAAACGTCGCCGCAAAGCGATCGCACCTTCTCTGGGATTGGCAAACAAGCGATCTAAATCTCGTTGAATTCCTTCGGGGTTGAGTTCTGCTTTGCCAGTGTTCCGCAGATAATCTGTAATTGTCGTCATCACAGAATCATATTGCTCTTTGGCTTTGTCAGCGACGGCTTGGGGTGCGTGACGAATACTGTGCCAAGAATCTTCCACAGTATTAATAATGTTATTAACTTGGTCTTCGCTCAAATCTTGGCGCTGACTTAATAACTGCACTAAAGTATCGCGGTCAAAACGAGACAATCTGGCGCGAATCGCACTCATCCCGGCTTGGGGGTCTTCTAATAATCGCTTGAGGTCGGCGCGAATTGCATCAGGGTTTAATTCTGCTTTACCTGTGTTCCGCAGATATGATTCTACATTCAACCACAGGGTTTCTGCTTGATATTTTGCCTGTTCTGCTATACCTTGGGCAGTAATTAAAACGCGATCGCGTTGTCTTTCCAATTCATCTAAAATTGGTTCAACTTCATATACTTGCACATCGTTGCGTTCCAGCAGAATTTGTCGCATTTCTGCCCGGTCAATCACTGCAAAACGGCGTGACAGTGTTTCAGCATCTGCATCAGAATCGGACAACAAAGACTGAAAATCCCGTTCAATACCTTCCGCAGTTAAATCTGATTTTGGTGTCACCAACAAATAACTTTCGACTCGCCGTTGCAAATCTTGGGCGATTTCCCTTTCTTCTTCGGCTGTAACTGTGACTACGACTGATTGACGTACAACTTCTAGACGGTCGGCGATGCGTTGAATTTCATCTTGGGTAAGTAAGCCTCTATCTTGCAGAATCCTCACAAAATCATTGCGAGACAGGCGGTCTAATTCTCTTTTAATTATGCCAGGGTCGGCGGCTGGGTCATAAATCACATCGCGGAATTCTTGGGCGATTCTTTCTTGGCTGAGTTGCCAAGCATAGGTGTTATGCAGATAATTTTCGATGTCAGCGCGAATTGGGCTGTAAGGTTGGGAAGGTACGGGAAGTCCTAATTTATCAGCTTGTTCTGTGGCTTTATCTTTGGCGGTGGTTAGAGACTGTAAAATCTTTTCCACATCAATATCTGATAAATCAGTGCGTCCCAAAACAATACCAGTTAAAGCCGTTAAACCTTGCTGGAGTGTCTGCTGAATGGGGCCTGGTGTGGCTTTTTGGTCAGCTTGTTTCGCGGAACGGCTTTCCGCAATTAACTGTTCTAGTTTGGCGTTGAGTTCGTCGGTTCTAGTTTGTCCTGGTGGTAAAGATTTGAGATAGTCAACTAATTCCCCTAAACGGTCTTGAACAGGCGGCTGTTGTCCTACCACTTGCTGCCAAACATTGTGTAGTGTATCTGCAATGCGGTTAACGTCGCGTTTAGAAAGGTCGGTGCGACTGCTGACTAAATCAATAAATTTTTGGCGGTCGATGTGGCGTAAATCAGGGCTACCGGCGATCGCTTTTAATTGTGGATCATTGAGTAATTTTTCAAATTCGCCCCGGATTTGCGAGATATCCAACTCTGGTGGACGCAGTTTTTCTAGGTAATCTTCAACATTTTCTCGAATGCTAATTGGGTCGATTGCACTACCTAATTCTCGACGTACAGCAGCGGCAGCGGCTTCGGCGGTGGCTACCACTTGCTGATTCACGGCTTTCGCACCCAAAGCGGCGGTAGCAGTACCCATAATCGCCTGAAAACCAGAGGTAGCAGTATTCACCACTGAACCAATTAAGGAACCCACAGTAGTGGAACTAACCCACACTAGTAATAAGAAATATGCACCCCAAATCACTAACCCTAGAATTGCCCCTAATCTGGGGTCAAAAATCACTAAGCTTAATTTTACTGCTAGGAAACTGGCAATTAATAAGGCAATAGTAACAGTAACTAGCGTCCAAATTCCTACAGCCGTACCAATTTTGCGAATGGTACCGCCAAAACTGCCTGTTTCCCCATGACTAGAATCGGAATCTGAGGAATGTCCTAAGTAGGAAATACCAGCAGCCACGGAGAGATTGGTTAGCACTAATTGAAAAGCAAAAGCCAAAATCACACCGGAAATTAAGGCGACAAAAAAGCGCGGCCCGGAAGTTAGCACCGATGCTTGCGCTGGCGTGACGTTGGAGGGATCTACAGAAATTTGTGCTACCCATAACAATGGTTTGTAGAGTCCCAACATAATGCCTGTACTTTGAATCATTGTATTTCCTTATTTTTTAATGTTTAACTTTGGAGAGATATCAGAATCATCTGAGCAGCAACTATGCAATTAATATGTGTTAACAATCGCCATACCTAACTCTTGTAAATCTCAGAATCGGGCAATTTAGGCGATTTGATCATCCATCTCAAGTTTGAATAATATATCTAGCGTCGGATAGAAGTTTGATGAACCGAAAGATTTAATTTTGGGAGAACGCTGGAATTATGACAGCCAAATACCTGTAATGACAGATATTTCGGTATTTAATTTCTATTGATTAATATTGGCGAAATCCTCTGATTTCATCCTAAATTATCCAGAAATTAGTTAATAGCAATTTACATTTATTTACAAATATGAATCTGATCACCATCTAAAGAAATAGATGTTACAAGTTTCCAGCTTTTTGTATCGTCCATGAGAGGTGGCTAGAGTTTGTTCCTCCAGACGGAAAGCAGGCTAGTGATAAATAGCTAACGTAAAGTTAAGTAACAAATAAATTGGGAATCAACAAATGGAAACTCGCTCCTCCACGAATTTACCACCAGTTGCTACAGAGTATAACGGCATAGACCGCAATGCGTTTATTTTTGGCTGGACTCCCCAAGCCGAACTCTGGAATGGTCGCCTAGCCGCAATTGGTTTTGTCGCTTATTTACTGTGGGATTTAGCAGGTTATAGCGTCCTACGCGATGTCTTACATCTAATTGGTTACTAAAGAAAAATTTGCCAACATTAGCTTAATTTTGGAGAAAAATCATGGAAACTCGTGAAACTCGTTCCTCTACAGATTTACCAGCAGTTGCTAATGCTTATAATGGACGCGATCGCAATGAATTTTTGTTTGGTTGGACTCCCCAAGCCGAACTCTGGAATGGCCGTTTAGCTGCAATTGGTTTTTTGGCTTATTTACTGTGGGACTTAGCTGGCTATAGCGTAGTTCGTGATGTCCTACACTTGATTGGCTATTAATATATTGGGTGTAAGGGTGTAAGTGTTCAAAACCCTTACACCCATTTTTTAATTCATTCCCAAGGCTTTTCTCAATAACATTAAGTCTTCTAACTTAGCTTGAAAACGTCCATTTTCAATGTCACGAATCCAACTCTGACTTTTGCCTGTGAGTTGTGCTAAATCTCTTTGGCTTAACCCTAACTTTTTTCTTGACTCCAGAATATTTTCTCTAGAGAGGGCAATTTGCGGTTTTAACTTGGTTTTGCGGTGACTAGTTCGCTTCTTTTTAGACTTCGTCAGTTGTTTTTGCCATTGTGATGGCATCTCAAAATATAAGATGCGGGCATTCATTAAGCGATTCCATTTACCACGAGGAGCGGCATCGGTTAAGCGATTACCATTACTAGCATCATCTATCCAAAATTCTAATGCTGCCTCTGCATCTTCGGGAATATCAATTAGCTTAGTCCACAAAGGTTGAATTTCTAAAGGATAGGTAACTGGGTCGAATAGAGGTTTGAGTCCATAATGATTGAGGACTTCTAAGTCACTTTCAAATATTCTTAATAAACGTTGGCGATGTTCTGGTAGCAAAGCGACTTGGCTAAGTTTTTGTTCGCCGTAAGCAACTTTCATCAGGGTAGGAATTGTAATGCGTTGTTCCCTACCCATTTTGGTTTTAAATAATAACCACAGCATCATCCGCGCTGCACCTTCATGCTGCTGCCAAATGCTCATGATTGCGCTGAGTAGAGGTTTGGGCAAATTACCATACTGATAAAAAGCTGTCCGTTCTTTACAAGCTTGTCTATTAAGAAAATACTGCGCCCACTTTCCTGCTTTAATTTTGAAAGTTAATCCAATCAGATGTTTGCATCCTAGTTCGTCTGCTTGAAAGTGGTGTTGAATTTCTAATAAATGCCACAAGCGGCTTTTTTCTAAAAATACTCCTTTAATTTTTCTTTGGGGAGGTATGTTAATAGAAGCTATAAGTTTGCATGGTTGTTGAGCTAGTTCTTTAATTAAAGCCAGTTTGGCAGATTTGCTTAAGTCTTTGCGTTTTTCTAGTCCTAGATATTCTTCAATTTGACGATCGCTAATGATAAACTCTTCTTGCCAAGGCTGATCTAGGTTAGTGGCATGAGCCGCATAAATCAAGTGCATACAAGCTGATCTTATATCAAATGCGGCGATCGCAGATAAGGCTTCTGTACCTTTCAGGGCAATTGGCGCTTCTTGTTCTATACTGTCTGTAATTTGAACAGCGATCGTACCTTTACCGCTATTAATTTGTCGTTGATAATATAACTCTCCGGCTGTATTACTTTCCCACAAAAGAGACTGTCGCTGTGCCAAAACATTGCACAATTCCCAAATAATAATCGATGAAGCAAAAGGATGGCTTTTACTGTCAGCAAACAATTTGGCACTAGGTGTAATTCTCGCATCACTCTTGCATCTGCCCTTTTTTGCTTGATAAGGCACTGGAGAGTTAACCGGACAAGAAACTATACACTGTGGTATGGAATAACCTTGACAGTCATTACACAAAATCGGGTCAATCCAGTACTCACCTTCCATAAGTTTGATTGCACCTTGAGGACATTGAGGAAGGCAATTATCACACTGAATACAGCGATTAGTAATAGCGTAAGGCATAGTCTTGTAATAGTGATTTTCAGGTAGCAATGCTAATTGCTAACTAAAGCTGTAGGTATAGCAGGAAACAGGCAGAATTGAAAACTTTGGTATATAGCTTTTTTGTTAAAATTTGTACCTCATTTACCTGCAATCTGCTTTATTTACGAGCTTTAGAGGCAATTTTTCAAGTGAATATTAAAAAAGGGAGATAAAAACTGAAAAAGGTTGCGCGTTTAACTCACAAGTCATTTTTTAAGACAATAGAGTAATTTTCATTCTGTCCTTATAGTTTTGTCTGTAGAAAATCACTTAAAATTTAAGGTTTATTTTATAAATCATTTTTTATGGTGGTTCTGTTTGTAGATCAATATTCGGGTAAATTTTCTGGGCGATCGCCACAAAATTGCTTATTGAAATCATTCAATATTATTACTAATTAGCACTATCCTCAATATTGATATTAGTAACTTTTGTAACAAACAAATCAAAATCATTTTGTTTGTATTGAACGACTAAGCCAATTTTTATATTCTTTTAACATTATCGGAATCTACAACGCAGTTAATCAATTTTCATCAGCTTATTCCCAGCCCAGATTGGCTCTGAAGTTTGATACTCATTTTACATCTTATAAATAAAACAAAAGTTGTCAACAGTTAAATATCCATTTTTTGACAATCTAATTCTCACTTTCACAGGTTTAAAGATAATTTTTCCGAATATATCGAAGTTGCGTTAATTGAAAATTTGTAATTGATTTTATAAGTAACTTTTCCCTAGATTAAAAGCATATTGTGAGAGTTACTTAATTTATTGAATTTATATTAAGTGTATTTTAATATTTTGTGTGATTTTATACAAAAATTACAAAATTATAAGTATTATTTAGACCTTGGATTGAGTACAGAGACACCAGTAACTCTGTATGTAAATATTCGTAAATAGCAGAAAAATACTAGTACCCCGCACTAAAAAAACTTTTGAACCCTTATCAGGTAAAGATTTAAACAGTTGAGTACAGGCTTAATAATTGCTAATCAGCCATGAAGTAGCTGATATAACACTGTTTATCTCCAAAGTGCTAAAGCTAATTAGTGCCAAGATGAAACCCAAACTTTTGAATTTTCTAAAAGTCTGCTTATTAACCTTAGTAGTGCTTTCTCCGGCTTTGGGAGTCATAAGCGTGGTTTGGCAAGAACATCTCGATTTTATGGCAACAAAACATTTACTTTATGTAGTAAAAGATAGCCAACAATTAATTACTGATGCTAACAAGACAATTATCAATGTTGTGCTATGGTTGATGTTTTTTGCCCCTATAGGTTTTGGTTTAGGAATTGTATTGTACGACAGATATCTGATTTATCGTGCGGCTGTGCTACAAAGACAAGTTGAAATGTTGGAAAGAATCTGGCAGAGAAGTCCTTATCCAGAGGAAATAATTTTATGAAACAAATTCCCCTTGGGATTATAACTTTAATCGCAGGTATTTTAATTACTTTAATTAGCTTGTGGGTGGGACAGAATAATCATCTTCTGCCAGAACAAGCTTCGGTGCAAGCGCCTTTAGTAGATAATTTCTTTAACGTGATGGTAGCCATTGGTACTGCTTTATTTTTGGTAGTACAAGGAGCGATCGCATTTTCTGTAATTAAATTTCGCCGTCGTCGTGGCGATAATAGCGATGGTGCATTTATTGAAGGTAGCTTTCCCCTAGAAATTTTGTGGACTCTCATTCCTGGAATTATTGTGATTGGACTAGGAATTTACAGTGTAGATGTTTACACAGAAATGGGGGGCATGGATGAGATTGGCCATCACAGTATGAGTCACACAGCAATGATGGCAGAAGCAAAATCTAACTCAATTGGGATTGGTTCTACACCTGTAAACGAAGGTAAACCACCATCTGTTGTCGTCAACGTCACTGGAATACAGTACGCATGGCTATTTAACTATCCCGATAGCAATGTCAACACTGGAGAATTACACGTTCCTGTCGGTCAAGATGTATTACTTAACATCTCTGCAAATGATGTGATTCACTCATTTTGGGTGCCGCAGTTCCGGTTAAAGCAAGACGCAATCCCTGGACAAGCTACACAGTTAAGATTTACGGCGACTAAAACAGGAACTTACCCGATAGTGTGCGCCGAACTTTGTGGTGGCTATCACGGCAGTATGCGTACTTCTGTAGTTGTCCACACCCAAGAAGATTACGATCGCTGGTTAGCAGAAAACCAAGTCGCCCAACAGCCAGAAATTGATCAAACCGTCGCTGTAAATCCTTAATTCCGCTACACGAAAGTCAATACTTATACCAATTTTATGTGAGGCTACATTTAATCTTTTATCTTTTCTTTCTTTGTGTCCTACCCTGCGGGAAGCCGCTATCGCGTCTATGCGCCCTTTGTGGTTCGTTCTTTAATTCAGTGCATCTTCATACAGGATTGGTATTACTAAGTCTTCCTTGTCCCCCTTGTCTTCCTTTTCCCTATGACACAATTAGAAACTCAACAAACCAAAGTAGAAGTTACCCATCACCCACAAGCTTGGAAATGGTACGACTACTTCACCTTTAATATTGATCACAAAGTCATCGGTATTCAATATATAGTGACCGCCTTTGTGTTTTATCTAATTGGCGGATTGATGGCGATGGCCATCCGCATCGAATTAAATACACCCGATGCAGATTTCCTCGACCCCAATTTATATAACGCCTTCATGACCAACCACGGCACATTGATGATTTTTATGTGGATTGTGCCGGCTGCCATTGGTGGATTTGGCAATTTTCTTATCCCGTTGATGGTGGGGGCGCGAGATATGGCGTTTCCCAAGTTAAATGCGATCGCTTTTTGGTTGAATCCACCCGCAGGTGCCTTACTTTTAGGAAGCTTCTTCTTTGGTGGTTCTCAAAGTGGCTGGACTGCTTACCCACCATTGAGTTTAATTACAGCTAATACTGCTCAGACAATGTGGATTTTAGCAATTGTTTTGGTGGGAACTTCCTCAATTTTGGGGGCGTTAAATTTTGTCGTCACCATCTTAAAGATGAAAGTCCCCAGTATGCAGTGGACGCAAATGCCGTTATTTTGCTGGGCAATTTTAGCAACTTCCGTTTTAGCCTTGCTTTCTACCCCAGTATTAGCGGCGGGATTGGTACTGTTATTATTTGATATTAATTTCGGCACTTCGTTCTTTAAACCCGATGCTGGGGGAAATGTTGTACTTTATCAGCATTTATTTTGGTTTTATTCTCACCCCGCAGTATATTTAATGATTCTGCCCATTTTCGGCATTATGTCGGAGGTGATTCCTGTTCATGCACGTAAACCGATATTTGGATATAAAGCGATCGCTTATTCTAGCTTGGCAATCTGTATTATCGGGTTATTTGTTTGGGTACACCACATGTTTACCAGTGGTACACCCCCTTGGATGCGGATGTTCTTCACCATCTCTACTTTGATTGTTGCCGTTCCCACTGGTGTGAAGATTTTTGGTTGGGTGGCGACTCTCTGGGGTGGCAAAATTCGCTTCACCAGTGCCATGTTATTTGCAATTGGCTTGTTATCGATGTTTGTCGTTGGCGGATTGGGTGGCGTAACCTTGGGTACAGCACCTTTTGACCTCCATGTCCACGATACATATTATGTTGTGGGTCACTTTCATTACGTTTTATTTGGCGGTTCAGTGTTTGGCATCTATGCAGGAATTTATCATTGGTTTCCTAAGATGACAGGCAGGATGATGAATGAAACTTGGGGACGAGTTCATTTTGCTTTAACCTTTGTCGGTACTCACCTCACCTTTTTGCCAATGCACCAACTGGGGTTACAAGGAATGCCACGCCGAGTTGCTATGTATGACCCTCAATTTGCGGGAATCAATCATCTTTGTACTATTGGCGCAATGATTCTGGGCATCTCTGTACTACCATTCTTCTTCAACGCTATTTGGAGTTGGGCGTATGGGACAAAAGCCACAGATAACCCTTGGGATGCCATGACTTTAGAATGGACAACCAGTTCACCACCAGCCATTGAAAATTGGGAAGTTTTACCTGTAGTAACTCACGGCCCTTATGATTACGGTCGCAGTGAAGAGGTTAATTCCAATCTTGCACCAGTGACTTGAAATTGTTTAACTACTTGTCCTTTGTTCTTAGGACTTACGCAGACTCTACAGTTTCTTGGCGTTCTTGGCGACTTGGCGGTTCGATAAATTAAGCCTTTTAGGAATTTTTGCGTAAGTCCTGGTTCTTTGTCATTCGTCATTTGTATTGACAAAGAACAAAGGACAAATGACAAATGACAAATGACAACTTTGAACACAATTAAAAATTTATGCAAACTGTTAACACACCAGAAATCTCCCACGAAGCACATCCAGACTTGCGAGTATTTGGACTGCTGACATTTTTAATTTCCGAGTCATTGATGTTTGGTGGTTTTTTTGCCAGTTATCTCTATTTACGCGGTGCTACCGCAGTTTGGCCACCAGAAGGTACAGAAGTTGAATTACTTGTACCAACCATTAACACTATCATTTTAGTTTCTAGTAGTTTTGTGATTCATTTGGGTGATACAGCAATTAAGAAAAACAACGTCACGGGAATGCGGTTGTGGTATGGTATCACTGCAATGATGGGAGCGATTTTCTTAGCAGGTCAAGTATATGAGTATTGGACTTTGGGATATGGGCTAACTACTAATGTGTTTGCCAACTGTTTTTATTTAATGACAGGTTTTCACGGCTTGCACGTATTTATTGGGTTGTTGTTGATACTGGGTGTACTGTGGCGATCGCGCCGTCTTGGTCATTACTCTGCTACTAAACACACTGGCATTGAAATGGCAGAAATCTACTGGCACTTTGTAGATATTATCTGGATTATCCTATTTTCGCTCTTGTATATTCTGACTTTGTTTTAGAATATTCCTTTTAACTTCGCAATGTGAATGTGTCGCCTCGCAATGTGAATGTGTCGCCTTGCAATGTGAATGTGTCGCTTCGCAATGTAAATGTGTCGCCTCACATTGTGAATGTGTCGCCTCGCATTGCGAATGTGTCGTCTTACATTACGAATGTGTCGCCTTGCAATGCGAATGTGTCACTTCGCATTGCCAATGCGTTGCTTCACATTGTGATTGCAAGCAATTTATTTTTTAGAGGACTCATACTTACAACCAACGTTGTCGTTTAGCAAAGGTAATACTACAAATCACAATTAACACTATGACGCTAATTACGACTGGGTAAGCCCAAGGTTTTTCTAACTCTGGCATGTATTTAAAGTTCATGCCATAAAAGCCAGTAATAAAGGTAATGGGTAAGAATGTCGTGGAAAGAATAGTTAAGCGATTAATGCGTTCACTGGTTTTACTGGCGATGTTATCGCGTTGAATTTCCATTAATTCTGACATCCAAGCGCGTAAAGCTTGGTACTCTTGCCAGAGGTTATCAATTTGATATCCTAATTCTTGATGGAATAATTCTTTGACTGGTTGGCTAATCCATTGAATATCATCATAATTCATCATTGCCAGCAGTGATTTGATATTTTGAAAATTGCGCCGCCCAGAACGTGTAGATTGTCTCATAGCAGCAATTTTCTGATAAGTTGTTTCATTGCCAGAGTTGGCTAAGACTTCATCTTCTAAATCATCAAGTTGCCGCGAAATATAATCAAATACAGTATGGTAATTATTTAAGATATCTTTCGAGATTAAATATAACAGGTAATCTACACCCCAACTTTGAATTTCTATGTGTTGCTTTTGAATATTATTTAGCAATATAGTTAAAACTTTAATTTCTGTGGTTTCAAAGGTAATAATAAAGTTACGCCCTAAAACAATACTACCCCGCGCCACTTGAAATTCCCGATTTTTGATTTGGTGAGTTAAAATTTCATAGCCATCAAATAAACAATCTTCCATGTCTTCATCAATTCCGGTGAAGGAATGGTTAAAAATCATGTCGATGCGGGATGGGTCGAGGTGAAAGTGGTTGATAATTTTAGCGGTTCCGGTGCGATCGCGGAAATGAAGACAGCGTAACCAAATATTATGCGAACCATCAATTCTTTTCAGGATGGCATTAACATCTTTACCAGAAAATATTTCTAAGTGGTTCTGAGAAAATGTCAGCAGCGTTAGCATATAGCATTCCTAATTCATACTAAGTTGCAATCAAAGTTGTAGAGACGTTGTATACAACGTCTTTATATGGGGTGAGAGGGAGTCAGAAATTATGTTTAAACGCAACTTAGTATTAGGGGTAAACATGAATAACCAAGCAAGAGTATAACTTTGCTTCTCAGTCAGAATGACAACAACTCATGCTTTTCATAAATATCATGAATTTGTTAATGGTGCATGGCAGATATTTAACAATTGAATAAAATTGATACCAAATTGCTGCTTAAGTTTTATAGACGTTGCATGTCACAATATTACTGGCTAGTTGAAGTTCCTTCTTCAAAGGGACGCACAATAGCAGGTTCTGGCGTGACTTCTGGTTGAAAGATAGCTTTTAGTGCTTGTTCGAGAGTTTGCGCCATGACAATGCGATTTTCGTAAGCGACAACCACCCGCACCAATGTGGGCAAACTATTTTGAGTTGCTTCTAAATATATTGGTTCGACGTACAATAATGATTGCTGGATGGGAATGACTAACAAATTTCCTTGAATCGCTCTTGAGCCTTGACGATTCCATAAAGAAATTTGCTGAGAAATTACGGGGTCTTGGTTAATGCGTGCTTCAATTTGTTCTGTACCGTAGATGAGGCGCTGTTTGGGAAAAATATATAACAATAACTTACCGTAATTATCGCCATCTGATCGCGCTGCTAACCAAGCAATTAAATTTGTCCGTTGTTTGGGAGTGTAGGGTAACAGTAAGATAAATTCTTCAAAGGGAACAGTCGGCAAACCAGTAATTAAATAATAAGCCTCCACTGGTCGCGCTTTATCACCATAAATTTCGTTAGGAATTTGCCATTGGTCTTCACGGTTGTAAAATACCTGGGGGTCTGTCATGTGATAAGTCATCAACCGTTCCGCTTGAATTTGAAAAAAGTCCACTGGATAGCGGATATGATTGCGGATAGTTGCAGGCATAGCACTCAGAGGTTTAAACATCTTGGGAAAGATGTTAGCCCATGTTTGAATGATGGGATCTGTAGCATCGGCAATGTAAAAATTAACAGTGCCGTTGTAAGCATCAATCACGACTTTAACGGAATTACGAATATAGTTAATTCCATCGTTATTTGGGTCAGAATAAGGATAGCGATCGCTCGTTGTGTAAGCATCAACAATCCAAAATAGATAATTTTCTGCACCAGGAAACCCAGTACCAATGCGAGGATCAGCCGCGACTAAGTAAGGGTCACTATCAAATTTTAAAAAAGGTGCAATGGCGCGAATGCGTTGGTTGATATTGCGGCGAAATAATACCTTGGTTTCTGGCAAAAAGTCCCGCGTAAACAGCATTTGCCAATCTTTTAAATACATTGCAAATAAGCAACGTCGCCACAGAGAACCGATAGAAATGCCACCTGAACCATCGTAGATGTTGTAAGCGTTATCACTACCGCTAGGATAATCTAATTCTCTGACTCTAGTACCAGTCATTACATAAATGTTCGTAATTTCTCCGTAATAAATCCGGGGTAAACCAATCGGGATGCTATCTCGAATTGCAGTACTAGAAGTTGTTAGGGCTTCATTCGCAGTCCCAGCAATATCTTTAACAAAATATTCTGGTAGTCCCCCAGGGGCGACTGTATTCACCGGACTTAAAGTAAATCCATAACCATGTGTATAAATTAAATGACGGTTTACCCATGTCTGCGCTTGTTGGGGTACAGCACCATAATCTAATTCTCGCGCTGCAATTAAAACTTGTCGCCGTTCTATTAATTCTGTTGCTGCTTCATTTGGTGCAGTTGGTGTTGCAGGCGCACCTGGTCGTTGTGCATTTGCTTCTGCTTCTAAAGTATAACGATCAATATCTGCACCAGGAAAGCGATAGTAAGGACGAATTTGTTGCAGTTGGCGGTTAGTATCTAAAAGTGGACGCTGATCCCACAGACGAATATTGCGAATTGTCAAGTCATTGGCTTTAATATCAGCTTCGGTTAAAGTACCTTGGGGGTTAAAGGTTCTTGCGTCAATGGCTTCTAAATCAAAAGCTTGGCGAGTTAAAGCAATAGTCCGTTTAATATAAGGTTCTTCTCGCTGTAATTCGTTTGGCTGCACGATTAAATACTGCACTACCTGGGGTAAAATCACGCCAGCCGCCACAGCTACAGCTAAATAAACGCTTAACCCGTAACCTACAAATTTGCGATAAGTTGATTTTGGTCGCCAGAAAATTGTCCGCCCTAATAAGTAAAATGCGATCGCCACTGCTAACACACACAACACGGTGTAAGCTGGTAACTGAGTTGTCACATCGGTATAACTAGCGCCATAACTCACACCTTGTTGAGAATAAACAAGTTCATAACGACTCAGCCAATAACTCAAAGCGACAACTAGCATTAACAAGCCACCCACCCCATACAAATGACGCTGTTGCTGGGATGAAAACCCAGGGAAAATTCCCTGACTTAAACTCTCCGCCGAAAGCAGATAGGTAAGACTAACGGCGAGGAACCCAAATAAACATAAACCCATTAACCACAGTTCCATCAATTCCCAAACTGGTAGAGAAAAGATGTAGAAACTAATATCTTGGTTAAATAATGGCTCAGAGTAGTTGAAATTTGTGGGATAAAAATATTGCAGAACCTTTCCCCAGTTCTGGTGCATTATCCAACCAAATAAAATACTAAATGTACCCGCGATCGCTGTTAATAACCAGCGTGGATACATTAAAATAGCGATCGCTACACCCCCGACTAAAGCACCATATAAAACCTGAGTTGTAATTTGCCTTCCCAACGCCCAAATTGTTTCTAGGCGAAACAACGAAATCACAGGTAAACTAGCTTTGTTAGCCGAAGCTTGCCAATAAGCAAAAGAAATTTGACCGTAGTGCGCCAACATTAACCCCACTAACAAGCTGAAGATGACAACTAAAGGTAGAAGCCAGCGCAGTTTAATTGGTAATACACCTGTGTAAGTGATTTGACTGTTATCATATTTTGCATATTGCGGACTGAGCAAATTTTTTAACTCTGCACTCAGTCCAGCTTCTTCACGCTTGATTTGAGCAATTTTCAAAGATGCGGGATATTTTAGCTTTTGTGCTAACCATAAATTCCCCCATAAATAGACCGCACTCACAACCGTGACAAATAATACTAAACCAAACTTAGTAACTAACCTTAATAAGAATACTTGCAAATAACCGACTTCTTGAAACCAAAAAATTTCTGCGCCTAGACGGGAAGCGAAATCTAATAACAGCCACAGTCCCAAGAGTATTACGAAGAGTCTTAAGCACCATTTCCAAAGCATTGTGGCAGCCAAATTTGTGTTCTCAATATTTCTATAATCTCAATATATAGAAATCTCAGCATCTCTCTCACATGAGAAATGCGGGAACTCGGTTTTTTGTCTCACGCAGAGACGCAGAGGCGCGGAGGGGGTGTAAGTGGAAGGGGGACAAGGGAGACAAGGAGGACAAGGGGGACAAGGAGGACAAGGGAAGGGAGAAGCACATAGCCCTAACGAATGAAATTCGCGGCTATAAAAACAAAGTCCGCCTGCGCGGACTAAGCTAAAACTCTCTTAAACTCTTATAACTTTGCGCCCTTTGCGTCCTTTGCGGTTCGTTTCTTCATTCTTTTACGTATTCCCTACAATCCAGCAACGATTTGCTGTAATCTTTCCAAACTAGGGTTATCTTGTTTTTGCGAATAGATTTTCATCGCTTGTTCAAAAGCGAGTTTAGCTTCCGCTTTCTTTTTCAGTGCTAATAAAGAATTGCCCTTGTTTTCATAAGCTGCGGCATAATTGGGGTCTCTTTGAATGACGCGATCGCAATCTTTAATTGCATCCTCATATCGTTTACGATTAAACCTAGCAACGCTGCGTTGATAATAAGCTTCAGTATAATTCTCATCAATTTCAATAGCGCGGTCAAAATCTTTAGTTGCATCTTTATGCTGAGTGATAGCGGCGCGAGCAAGTCCCCGGTTAAAATATGCCCAAGCCCAACCACTAGAGTTATCAATAGCTTTATCATAATCTTGAATCGCGCTTTGATAATCTTGCATAGCAAACCGCGCTAACCCTCGGTTATTGTATGCCTCGGCAAATTTAGAATTAATTCTAATAGCTTGGGAAGCTTCGGTAATCACTGCGGCATAATCTTTTTGAATGCGGCGAATGGTGGCGCGTCCGTTATAAGCCTCCGCATTGTTGGGGTCAAAGCGAATGGCTTGGTCAAAATCAGTTAACGCACTTTGATAATCATTTTGTTCAATGCGAGTTAAGCCACGATTGCTGTATGCTTTTGCATAACTAGGGTCAATTTCAATTGCTTTGTTGTAGTCAGCGATCGCAGCTTGATAATTTTTCAACTTACTGTGAGCAGAACCGCGACTAGTATAGATTTGAGCATCTCTAGGATTTAATTCTATCGCTTTGTTGTAATAGGCGATCGCATTTTGATATCTTCTTTGACCACTGAGTGTATTTCCCCAACGGCTGTAATCCAAAGCATCAGCACGAATATTCTGAGGTAAACTATCAGCATCCAGATTTGCACCCCTTAAATCTGCATTATCCAAATTGGCACTATTAAGTTTACTGCCAATCAAATCTGCACCCTGCAAATTTGCATTGTAGAGATTAGCATTCTGCAAATCAGTATTATTCAATCTGGCATTACTCAAATCAGCATTTTGTAAATTTGCATAACTGAGATTGGCATTTTTCAGTTCTATACCCCTCAAGTTATAACCACTCAAATTCACCCGACTTAAGTTAACCCCATTTAGCGACACGCCACGGAAGTTAAAATTCCGCAAATCTGCATTACTTAAATCAACACCATTCAAATTCACACCTTGGAGGTTGACATTATCAAACCGCACACCCCGCAAGTTAGCATCTTGCAAATTTGCCCCATTTAAATTCGCACCACTCAAGTCAGCATTAGTCAAATCAGCACGAGTTAAATTCGCATTCCGCAAATCAGCACCACTCAAGTTAGTGCTACTCAAATCAGCATCACTTAAGTTTGCCTTTTCCAAATTAGCCCGAAAAATATTAGCGCGAGATAGTTTCGCCTTACTTAAATTAGTATTACGCAAATTAGCGCCACTCAAATCTGCATTACTTAAGTCCGCACCACTCAAATTAGAGTCCGATAAATCAGCACGCAGCAAATTTTTCCAGCTAAAATTTGCCCCGCTTAAATCGCATTTCGCACAGTTATTTGTATCTATTAGTTGTTTGATATGTTCCGGCTTGCTGGCGTAAACCGGAATTGTAATTAACAGTGGAGTTAAAAAGGTAAGAGTTATGAAAAACTGCTTTAGATTTTTTGCTTTAGTATTGCCAGTGTATTTTCTTAGCATCCGTCACTCATCCTCAAGCTTCTTTTAACTTTTACAAGCTCAAAACCTAGTATTACGGATCAAGCAAAAGCTATCTTTGTTCCTTAGCAAATAGTTTATACTTAGCCGAAGCCTTGAGATGATAATCTACTCCCACCAAGATTTAGTTACCTAATAAGCCACTGTGCTAGACGGGTTTCCCGCCTTCCTCAGTGGCTTTAGGCATTTTCAATCTAATTCTGAATTAACTGTTAAACCAAAGCTACTGAACCTGTGTAGTCTTTGATAATTCCCAAAGAATGATCACCTGAACTGATGAGTGTGTCATTTCCCATTTGCGTGAAAGTGGCATTTAAACCGCTAACATCTAAACGATCCTTCTTATCAAAACCATAGATTGTAGCAAAGCCACTGCTTCCCAAAATTACTGTTTTATTACCGCTTCCCAAATAAACAGTATCATTGCCACCTCCTTGAACAGTAGCTTCAGAAAAGTATATTTCTTCAAGGTCTTGGATAGGGGCGGGAGCAAAAAAAGTGTCTCCGCGAAGATTCACTACATCACGACCACTTCCTGTAAAAATTGTGTCGTCGCCCCGACCAGATATGATTAAATCATCTCCAGAACCAGAATTAATGAAACTTTTAGTGCCAATTGTAATGACAGTATCGCTACCACTTCCTGTCAGAATATCCACAACATCAGAATTAGGCGCTCCATCAAAAAGTTCAATATTTGCAGAGGTAGCTAAAACGAAATCTTTCCCTGAGCCTGTTGTAATACTTGTTTCCCCAGCCACGACTACTTTAATCAGGTTGTCGCCATTTCCTGCATTAATAGTTTGTTTGTAAGGTTCTGCTCCAAAAAATTCAATATCAATTAAGATTGTAAATGCCCCATTAATAGTTGTAGTAATCAAATCATTTCCTGAACCTGTAGACACAGAGACATTACCTGCTCCTAGATAAACTGAGTTATTACCATTACCAAGATTAATTTGAGAATCAGCACTTCCTGTCATATCAATAATATTATTGCCGTTGCCAGCCGATATTTTGATATTGCCAGAAGTACCAGTACCATCAATAATATTGTTACCCTGACCGAGATCAACAATATAATTGCCCTCTCCTAAAACAACAAAATCATCACCAAGTCCAGTGTCAATAGTTGTAGTACCTCTTATTGATGCTTCAGGTATCACACCATAACCACCATAAAAAATTGCGGGGCCGACATAAGGAGGATAATTACTAATAAACAGGAACTTCAGGTTTTCCAAAATGACATCATTACCTCTACCAGTTGTGATGACGTTATTCGTACCTAAAACTTCTAACCAAGTATTTTTTTGATTGCTCTGAAAAGTTTGGTCACTTCCCACTAATGATTCAACAGTGTAATTAATTCCCCGAAAAAATCTTGTTGTCATAACGTTATTAACCTTGCAAAACTGATGAGTTATCCAAAAATCGCATAAGCCAAAAACTAGCATTTCAAAGCAGTCAAGCTTATGTTAATGTTTGGTCAATCTTCTTCTATCGCGCTAATGAAATGAATATTTATTATCCTGACAGCATGAAAATTGATTCCAACATTAAAATTGGAATGCAACTATGCTTATGGACAATAAAATCTCAAATTTCTCATTTGCTAAAAGTAGAGAAATTTGCTCTCATTTCGCTTAGAAGTGATTAAACAGATTTATTTCCTATTCTCAGTAGACTCAGTACAAATCCGGAATAGTATCTAGCCAATATAGTTAAAAAAATTAAACCTGAGACTGCAAGTATCTTTAGCCAAAATCACAGCCTGAGAATAAAAATGCTCAAATTTATATATAGCAAGACTTTTCAGACTAATTTGTCAATAACAAAACAGTGATGAGATAACAAAATATAAAAACCCTGTGCAGTACCACACAGGGTTTTGTAAAGTTTATTTGCAAAAATTCTCAGCATTCAACCTAGAACATATTCATAATTGTGATAATACTCACACTGGTTAACATAATCAAAGCGCCCATAACTACGGATACACCTAGCTGATTGGGTTTAGAACTGTTCATTTTTTTATTTCCTTAATGAAATGATTATGCTTTGTTTAAGAATAACAATCTCCGTATAAATATCTACGGAAGCAACGCAAAACTTAAATTACCGTAAATTATCTTAGTAAAGACTGTTGTATGTGCTTACATTTCAGCAGGAAAAATAGCAGAAATCACTCAAGCAGATTTTTGTGGTTGTAAAATTACTGTTGACAACTATCTTAGGTACTGGTTTATGACTTCAAACGATTAGCAGTGAGGAGAACCATCGCAATCCCCAGCGTATAAGCAACCAAATCTCGCCAGTCGAAAGTAGATCCAATTGTTAAATGAGCTAGTTGGGAGTTTCGCCAGCCTAAAATATCAATGAGATTCAGAAACTGAAGAAACTCAATCAAGTAGGCAAATATGAGAGTTCCAATAGCAACCTTCCGTAATGGAACTGCAATAAAAGCATGAACAAAGTAAGCAATCACCATGACAATTAAAACGTCGCCCAGTAACGGTCTAATCCAATCGTCTCGAAAGCAGAGGGCAATTATTACAACTATTGCAAATAGAATCGCAAACAGAGTGAAAGAAGTACGATTAAATCTCAACCACTTGAGATTAAAAAATTGTTTAGGCACAATTGATTTCCTGGGTGTGATTCGCCAGGATCGTAACATCGTTCTTTCAAATTCGCCTAAAATCATGAATCCAATTAGTGAATTAGTTTGGCAAAGTGTACTGAGTGGCGTTAGCAGATTTGATTTGTAGTTTATTGCGATCGCAATTAGTGACAGTTGCGATTTCCTTTGTTCAAAGCAGTTTTAGGGATTGCATTACATTTATGTCCTATATATTGATCGAAGTTTCCTTGAATCTGCAAATCTGGAGAAAGTTTGACAATGCTAGTTCTGCACAGAAAAAGGTTCCCTTATTGCAAATTGGTATTACTCCCTCTGTAAATTACCCTCGTAATTCAATTTCTCAATCTATTACTAAACTTCCTTCTAATAGATTATTATCTTGCCATTTGATTGCAGTTTCATTGGAATTCCAAGTTATTTGAAAATCATTCTCTGTTTTGCATACTCTATCGGCATTAGAGGAGATTGAACCGATTTTTTTCTCCAGTATCCAATAATGTCTAAAAACAGTATGATGACAGTCCATAAAACATGTCTCGCTAATTGCGATTGACTTATTACCACTAGGAGAAACAAAGTCAGTTCTACATCCAGCTCCAAAAATAAAAATTACTATCAATGATTGAATAATAAATAAAGTTAATGGTAATATTCCCAAGCATTGAGGTATGGATAATCCAAATTTTAACCAAAGAGATAAATTCGATTTGAAAATTAAAATTACTGCTACGATAGAAATAATTAAAACTGAAATCACAAAATAAAAATTACTAATTAAGCCGCCTCTGATTGAATATTCCAATTTTTCCGATAACCACATCCAAGATATCCAACCCAAAATTATAGATAGTATATATATGTAGAAAGCGAGACGATTTATGAAAGCATAATTGATATTATTTTGAATATTCATATATAAAAGTTTCGTGAGAATATATCAGCAATCTAGAAAATCAAAGTTGAGAAAATTAATTATATAATTACTGGGTTGGTTGCCAAATATATTTACCAGTGCGGTCAATAAATCCCCATTGTTCGCCAATTTGAATTGCTGCTAAATCCTCAAAAAATGACCAAGCTGCATCAAACTGGGGCTTGACGACTAATTTACCTTTTGGATTAGTAAATAGCGAAGTATATGATTCGACAACGACGATGTACTGTTGACAGGGAGTAATCGTGACACAACCTGGTATATCGGTTCATTCAGGTAACTCTATTTCCTGGATACAGCTAAAATCTTCCCAGCGACGAATTTCTAAGATGGCATTGACTGGCTTGGAGGGAAGTTCGTAAATATTATTACACTGAATAACAGCGATCGCCTCTGCTTGAGGTATTTTGGTAAGTAAACTTAATTCTGTATATCGTTCCAAAGAAGACTCTGACAACATCTGGGCTGTATCGGCAACATCCCAACGTACCAATTTATAACGCTTTTGATCAACAGTTAAAGTAATTGCCTCTTGCTTACTCGGATCGGAAATTAAAGTTTTGCAGTTCATCTTGGGAGAAACTCGCCAGTTTTTAAGTTAATTTTAATTGCAGGTACTGTTTGATCTCAATTTCTCTCTAAGGGAATCGTTATCCACTCACCAACGCCATCGGGTGAATTAAAAAGACAATGACAAATGACAGCCCTCATTAGTTATCTTTAATTGCACCGACCTACTTATTTATCATTAATATGGAAACACGGAATTATTGAAATTTTTATGATTAAAATCCTCCATCTTTCAGATATCCACATGGGAAGCGGTTTTTCTCACGGTCGAATTAACCCGGCGACTGGGTTAAACACGCGGTTGGAGGATTTTGTGCAGACTTTATCCCTGTGCATCGATCGCGCATTGACAGATCCTGTAGATTTGGTAATCTTTGGTGGTGATGCCTTTCCTGATGCGACACCACCGCCATATATCCAAGAAGCTTTTGCAAGTCAATTTCGTCGGTTGGTGGATGCGAATATCCCGACAGTATTGTTGGTGGGAAATCATGACCAACATTCCCAAGGTTTAGGAGGCGCAAGCTTAAATATTTATCGAACTTTGGGTGTACCGGGGTTTGTGGTGGGTGACACATTAACAACTCATCACATCCAAACTCGTAACGGTAAAGTGCAAGTCATTACTCTACCTTGGTTGACTCGTTCGACCTTAATGACGCGCCAAGAAACTGAAGGTTTATCGTTATCAGAAGTCAACGAGTTATTAACCCAAAGGTTACAAGTTGTGATTGAAGGGGAAATTCGTCGCCTTGACCCAGACGCGCCGACTGTATTATTAGCTCACTTGATGGCGGATAATGCAACTTTAGGCGCAGAACGTTTGTTAGCTGTGGGTAAAGGTTTTACTTTACCGTTGTCGTTGTTGACGCGCCCTTGTTTTGATTATGTCGCGTTAGGCCATGTCCACAAACACCAAAATTTAAATAAATTGAATAACCCGCCAGTTATTTATCCGGGGAGTATTGAACGGGTAGATTTTAGCGAAGAAAAAGAAGACAAAGGCTATGTAATGATTGAACTGGAACGGGGAAATACGACTTGGGAATTTTGTCCCTTACCCGTTCGCAGTTTCCGCACCATTGAAGTGGATATTTCCAAAGCCGAAGATCCCCAGGGAGCAATTTTAAAAGCGATCGCCAAATATGATATTCAAGATGCAGTAGTGCGATTAATTTACAAACTCCGTTCTGAACAGTTAGATGTGATTGAAAATGCTGCCTTACACACAGCCTTACAATCAGCCCACACTTACACCATTCAACCAGAATTACTCAGTCAATTAGCGCGTCCCCGTGTTCCTGAATTGAGTGCAAGTAACAGCATCGACCCAATGGAAGCCTTGAAAACTTACTTAAATAATCGTGAAGACCTCAAGGAAATCGCCGCAACTATGCTAGAAGCTGCGGAAAAATTACTATCAGATGATGTGGAAATTTGGTTAGAAGCCGCTACATCTGATTAATATCGGTGGATAAGCTGTTAATTTACATCTTGCACCAAGCGACTGAAGTCGCACGCCAGTTGCTTCAAGTCGGCAAAGCCGCCCAACGCACTGGCTCTGCTACACAGACAAAACACGCACAGGCGGGTTCAAAACACTTGATGCTGCTAACTAAATAAAATTTGTTTCCTGTAAAAATTTCAAAATTTCTGTATTAATTACTTTGGCTGAACCTGTAGAAGCATCATGATAACAATCAGTCAAGATTTGAAATTGAGAATTAGCAATACTTTGATGTAGTTTTTCACCGTGACTTGCAGGAAACCAACTATCTTTATCACCCCATAAAATTAGTGTAGGACACTCAATATGAGATAACTTGCTTTGAATTCTCGTGAGCATATTAGGTTTATTACTTTGCAAGTTTTCAATTTCTCGCGCCGCTAGTTGTAAATCTTCGGCAACTTTTACCAATGTTCCGGGAATTTCTGTAAAAGGATAAGTAATCCAATAGACATCTTCCTGTGACAAAATTGATGGGTCAAATAGCACTCTCCGGCGTTCAATTGCCATAATTTCTCTGACGAGTGGTGCAGCGAAATACGCTAACCGCAAAGAATCTATTGCTTGCAAAACTTCAATGGGAGTATGAGCTAAAATCGACATTGCCCAATGCGGTAAACGGTCAGCAAAAATTGGCACATTAACTACTATTAACCGCGCGATTAATTCTGGTTTTTCTTGTGCTAGTGCTAAAGCAACTAAGCCCCCTAAAGACTCAGCAACTACAACCGCAGGTTCATCACATAATTCTTGAATAATCCGTTCTAATTCAATTACTTGATGACCGTCATATTCTCGTCGTAAACAAGGTTTTTCGGAAAATCCAAAGCCTTTAGCATCAAAACAAATCACTCGAAAATATTTCGATAATGGTTCAATACTATAACGCCAGTTATAGCTCCAACTCCCCATACCGTGCATTAAAATTAAAGGCTTACCTGTACCTTTTTCTCCATAAGCAATCTGCACAGGATACCCTTGAGCATCAGTAATAATGATGTTTTGCCGACCTTGAGGAAAAGTTTCTTGCCACCAATCTTTCATTCTTTTACACTAACCACCAGTGAATACTCGCCACAGAGTGCTAATTAATAATATTGGGATTGTGATTAAAACAATGCCTAGCAATAATAAACCCACTAAAACAACTAACACAAACCCAGTATCTGCTTTTTTTGTACTGCCAGGAATTTTTAAGTGGTCTTCTAACAGCTTGAGATTATATTCATTTGATTTCCAAGCAAAATCAAATAAGTCTCCAGCTATAGGTAAACTGCCTACCAAGCTATCAATGATGATATTCAAAATCATTCTGCCCAAAGTAGCTTTAGGCGCACCTAATCTAGCAGCTTCTAAGATAATGTAGCCTGAAAATATCAATCCTAAAACATCACCACCAACAGGTAACAGTCCTAATAATGGATCTAAACCTACACTCACTTCTGTGCCAGGAATAGTGATGGCTTTATCCATAACGCGACTTAACTGGCGCAGTCGCCTCAAGGAAGGTGCTTTAGCGTCAGGATCAATATGAGAAAACCGTGGTGAAGAATCAGGCATTCAAGCGATCGCTTCTTTGAAGTTGGAACCGTTCAATATTTTACTGCTGCTTGGTAATTTGACAAGAGTTTGTCCTAATACTTAATCTTCAAGTGCAACTTGGTCTCAGTATGGGAAAATGTCACAATTGAATGAATATTGTCTGATAGCTACCTTGGATTTGAATGCTGGTCGCCTATAGGAATGTTAATCAACTTTGGGCTTTTGTCTTGACAGAGACATTAAAGCGACTAGGTTTAACTTGTGCTGTAATTTGTCCTGGTTCTCGTTCCACACCTTTAACCGTTGCCTTTGCTCAACAAGTACCACATATTGAAGCTATATCTATTCTAGATGAACGTTCTGCGGCTTTTTTTGCCTTGGGAGTTGCTAAAGCCACCAAACGACCTGTAGCACTGGTTTGTACTTCTGGTACAGCAGGGGCAAACTTTTATCCAGCCGTGATAGAAGCCAGAGAAAGCCGCATACCACTAATAGTATTAACAACTGATAGACCACCAGAACTACGAGATTGTCACTCTGGTCAAACCATCGACCAAGTGAAATTATATGGTAGTTATCCCAACTGGCAAACTGAGTTAGCCTTGCCCTCAGCAAATACAGAAATGCTGGCTTATTTACGACAAATGGTGATTTATGCCTGGGAAAGAACGCAAATACCAACTCCAGGGTCAGTACATTTGAATATTCCCTTCCGTGACCCCCTTGCGCCAGTTCCCGACGGTACTGACTTTCAGTTTGACCCAGAAGAATTCTTCACAGCCGTCACCAATACTATTTCCACCTCCTACTCCCCACTCCCTACGCCCTCAGTATGGCAAAATTGCGATCGCGGTGTAATTATTGCCGGAGTTGCCCAACCACAAAATCCTGAAAATTATTGTAGAGCGATCGCCAAACTTTCCCAAACGCTGCAATGGCCTGTTCTGGCTGAGGGACTCTCGCCACTGAGAAACTACGCCGACCTCAACCCCTATTTAATTTCCACCTACGACCTGATTTTACGTAATCAGCAATTAGCCAAGCAGTTAGCACCCGAAATGGTGATTCAGGTCGGAGATATGCCTACCAGTAAAGAACTGCGGACTTGGTTAAATGCAACACAACCCCAACGCTGGGTAATTGACCCCAGCGACCAAAACCTTGACCCACTCCACGGCAAAACCACACATTTACGAATCAGTGTAGATACTTTGGATACCAGGGAAAGTCACAATCAAAATTCGCCATCGGAATATCTGCAAAATTGGTGTGTTGCAGAAGCAAAAGTCAGGGCTGCCGTTGACCAAACTATGACGACAATGGAGAATTTATTTGAAGGGAAAGCAGCTTGGTTATTGTCTCAAATATTACCCCCAGAAACGCCGTTATTTATTGCCAATAGTATGCCTGTGCGAGATGTAGAGTATTTTTGGCGACCGAATAATTTAAGAGTGCGGGCATATTTTAACCGTGGCGCAAATGGGATTGATGGCACATTATCCACCGCGTTAGGAATTGCCCATCGTCAACAAAGCAGCGTGATGTTGACAGGAGATTTAGCATTATTACATGACACCAATGGTTTTTTAATCCGCAATAAGTTTGTCGGTCATCTCACAATCGTTTTAATTAATAACAACGGCGGTGGCATTTTTGAAATGTTGCCTATCGCCAAATTCGACCCACCCTTTGAAGAATTTTTCGGCACACCCCAGGATATTAATTTTGCTCAGTTGTGTGCTACATACAGTGTACAGCATGAATTAATTACTTCTTGGCAAGAGTTACAGAGAAAACTAAATTCGTTACCAACTCAAGGAATCAGAGTTTTAGAGTTGCAGACAAATCGGAAAGCCGATGCTAAATGGCGACAGGAAAATTTAGGAAAATTTGCGTAAGCTATTGTGATTTAAATGTGTTAAAAGTTAGGAGAATAACTCATATTTCATAAATTAAAAGAAAGAAGTCATGATAAATGAAAGAATTCTCATTGGGAAAACAGTTGAAGAAGCTACTGAATATGTAAAAGGCAATGGTTACGAATTGATCATAGTAAAAGACAACTGGATGATACAAAATCTAGCTACTAGAGGAGTATATGTAGTTGTGGTCGATAATAAAGTAACCAAGCTTAAAGATGTTCATCATTAAGGTTTAGTTGAGATAACCAGACATTTTCATATTCTGAAGTGAATCTCAGTAACCGAAGCATGATTAAGCAATCAGTGCAGAAAATCAGACATCTTGCAATTATTCAAAAATCATTAAGCAAAACCTCCATCTAATTTTGCTCTTAAGGCGCAAATATAAATAATGGCTGGAATGAGCCTTTTATAATTAGGGCTTGTCAATTGCCATGCAGTGAATAGTCCTGCACCTATCCACCCAACTGGGCCGATAATTACCGCTATTGTACTTGACATTGTTGTGTAGGCAACAAAAGGTAAAGTAACTCCTAATATTCCCGTAAGCGTACCTAATGTTGTTGAAGCTAGTAAGTAAATACCAAAACCAGACAATTGAGCAGTTGTTAAAGCAATAAAAATACTAGTACTTCCTAATAATTCACCGCCTTTATCAAATTGTGATGCTGTTTTTCTTAACTCCTGTTCCATTTCTCGCTTTTGTTCGGGAGTCATTTTTTCCAAGATTTTTGCCATCACCTTCTGTGTAATTTTTACCTCCATCTCACTAGCAGATTCATATTTACCACATTTAATTTTTAACTTTTTAGCAGCTTTCTTAACTATTTTGTGATAGCTGGGTTGATCATCACATATTTCGTTAAATATATAAATTGCAGCATCTTGACTTGCCTCCCATAGACGATTAACAATAGCATCGACTGTTGGTTTTGAGGCTTTAAGAATATCTGCCAATGCTTTCCTATCCTCTAATGAAGCACGATCTAGTAAAGATTTAAGGTCATTCATATTTTTATACCCTTTAAGATAAGCAATCCTAATAATAGGATTCCCAAGGGTATTGTTTATATCTCAGGGCTGAATATAACAAGGCTAAAAAGCTACTTCATCAAGGAAACCATCTCTCTCTGCCATAATCGTTTTACTGTAGTGATATCGCTCTCAACTAGTAGCGTGTGCCTGTAACCAAGTTTCTAAATCCGCGATCACCACAAAATCCAATAAAGCTTCACCCAATGCTTCTACCTGTTCTAACGATAACGCCTGAATCTGGCGCTGAAGTTCATCGGAAATTGCACCTACTCGTCGGTTTAGTTGTCGGAGAATGAGCGTCGCGCCTCTTCCTCTCTTGCTTCTCGAATAGCCCGTGGTTCTTCTGAAATCAATATAATTTGTTTTTTATACTTCACAAGTCAGACTTTTTGACAGAGAAAATTTTAGCGATCGCTTCTCAGTCCGCGATAAAATTCTCAAGCACAATAGCGCAATTCATTCTCATGCAAGTTAACTGGCAATCTGTCAAAACCTACGAAGATATCCTTTATCACAAAACCGATGGTATTGCAAAAATCACCATCAACCGTCCCCACAAGCGCAATGCTTTCCGCCCAAAGACAGTCTTTGAACTCTACGATGCCTTTTGTGATGCCCGTGAAGATACAAGTATTGGGGTAGTTCTATTTACTGGGGCTGGCCCTCACACTGATGGCAAGTACGCTTTTTGTGCTGGTGGTGATCAAAGTGTGCGGGGACAGGCGGGTTATGTTGATGATGCGGGGATTCCTCGCTTGAATGTGCTGGATTTACAGCGATTGATTCGTTCGATGCCAAAAGTCGTAATTGCTTTAGTCGCGGGATATGCGATCGGTGGTGGGCATGTTTTACATTTGATTTGTGACCTCACCATTGCGGCTGATAATGCTATTTTTGGTCAAACTGGCCCCAAAGTCGGCAGTTTTGATGGTGGTTTTGGTGCTAGTTATCTCGCCCGCATTGTGGGACAGAAAAAAGCGCGAGAAATTTGGTTTCTCTGTCGGCAATATGATGCTCAACAAGCCCTAGATATGGGTTTAATTAACTGTATTGTGCCGGTCGAAGAATTAGAAAATGAAGGTATTCAATGGGCGCAAGAAATTTTACAAAAAAGCCCCATTGCTATTCGCTGTCTGAAAGCTGCATTTAACGCCGATTGTGATGGACAAGCCGGTTTACAAGAACTGGCGGGGAATGCAACTTTACTTTATTACATGACCGAAGAAGGTGCGGAAGGTAAGCAAGCATTTTTAGAAAAGCGATCGCCTAATTTTCGCTCTTTCCCTTGGTTGCCTTAAAAATAGCAAAAATCGCACCGTCAGGTATACCAAAATTGGTATGAGGTGCGATTTTTCCAGATGTCAACGTTTACAGCACTAGCAATTTTCAAGAGAAATATTTTTTTAATGTCTATAAACTGAGTTTAATAAGAAATAGTTGCTAAATTAGCACTTACTGTTTTAGCCTCAGTCTCTTCAGGAATTAAATTAGCTATTTCTTCTATAGGCACAACTGTTATATTGTCTGCCACAGAAACTAGAGAATGAACACCATCTAAAACTGGTGTTCCATCCGGCAAACTCCAAGAATCTTCTAAAGTTTCCCAAGAAGGAGCAAAAGGTGGGATCGCTAATGCGCAAGCTTTCCAACTGGCTTGCACATGCGCTCCCAACTGTTGACAAGTTCCGCCACGGCGACCTTCTGGTTTGTAATGACGACAATATCTACAGGCAGAGGTCAAAAATTTTATCGGTTTCATTTGAGTTCATCTTTCGTGCTGTTCAGGGCTGTTTGATATGTTTATATTTTGCGCCTAGATATAAATACGTAATATTGCCAACAAATGATTATTTACTCTAGGTTCTAGCGATCCCAACAGAAAAATAAACTTCAGGATGTTTTTAGAATCTTGTTATATTTGTAAATGATTGCTAAAGTAGCTACCTACTAATTTTGAGCTAAAAATAGCTAGGGATCAAGGTTAAAACTAAAAGTTTAGATTTAAGCTGAGTTTAACTTTAATTTTTTTATCCACCTTATATAGCTAGTTAACGATAAAATTGTGTATTTAATTTAGCCATTAAGCTTGAAACTTACATAGTTATTACTGAGATGTCATCAGGAAAAATTGCTAGATTGAGAAATACTATTTGCTCAATCTAGTCCTCAGTCACGTTAAAAATCAAAAGTTTGATGTGTCAATCAGTACTCAGAAAGGAGATATCCAAAGAAAAATTGAATATGGAAATTACCTAAAATCCTGGTAAAAATTTTAGTTAAACCAAAAATCTATATGACAACCACATCCGTTTAACACCTGAGTTAGAAGTTAATCAGACTTGATTTTTAAACCTAATTTTTAGAAAAAAATCAGCAAAAGGATAGATTTCTCCTAGTCCAGCACAGCGAAATCTCCTTGATAAATGACTTTTTATGTCATTCAAGTTGGATGCTATCAGCCAAATCTTGATTTCTAGGGAGAACACTTCAGCTATTAACCCAGTTAATAATTTCTAACTGTTTCTGGAAAAGCCTGGAATTAACTCTAGATTTCTTAAGTATTTTCCGGGAGACCTATAGAAAATATGAAATTTACAAAAGCTTTGCGATTTTTTTTGTAAAAATATCAATTTTATTAAATATTGTTTACATAAGTAACTCAGTATTAAAAATTATCGTTACAGAAAGGCAGTGGTTCTGCTACGCGGTAATCGAGCGAAGCGATGCACTGAGCTTGCCGAAGTGTCGAGATTCATCAATCGGAGGCAGAAGGTTGTTCTGATGAAACTTATTTCACGAGCCTTGGATGAAAGAGCAATTAGTATATTTACTCAGCAACGGCCTCCTGCCTCCTGCCCTCTAACTCCTGCCTTCTTCAAAACTGCTTAGACGCGCATATTGCACAAACTTGCCAGCGATGGAGTTCACCTGGAGGTGTGGGAGATTGACATTGGGGACACAAAGGTAAATTATGCGATCGCATTTGCATTTTTTTCGCCCATTCCCCAAATGCAGTTTCAGGAGTTTCTTGTGCAGCTACAGCATCAGGCTGAACAGCACCCGTCTTTCCCAGATAACTAGGATGTTCTTGGGGTGTATTTGTGGTTGGTTGGGGTTTGACTGATGAATTTTGCCAGCCAGCAGTCGAGAAGCGAATATCAACCAACGGCGCAGGTAACTTTGGATTTAACTTTAAAAGAATCATTTGGCGTTTGAAAGCCAGATTTTGCGCCCAAGCAGCACTGGAAGTTGCCACGCGCAAAACATCTCGCTGAATCATGATTGGTTGGGTGTGTTTAGCGGCTACCGCACCTACCACTTCTGCCCAAAAATGCAGCACTTTTTGGAATGGCTGTTCTTGCCATCTGGCTTGCTGTTCTAAACAGCCTAAAATATCATTGACTGATTTCAAAGACATCTTTACTTCCAAGTGCTGATTGCTGAAATTCAAGATAGTTCAAGAAAGTCTATAGTGATGCGAAATTTTTCGCTACCATTGGCACAAATTATCTAAAGTTAAACTAACAGTCTAGGTTTGAGGCAGACAGGTAATGAGTCAAAACTCGCCGATAGATTCCGGTATTCAATTATCTAAAACACCTGAGTTGAAGCCAGCACTAGCCGCAGCCCTGGCCAGTTTAGAAGTGCAGCTAGATCAAGAGTTGGCTAGATACCGTCGTTTACGTATAGCAGCCAAGACAGCTTATCAAGCCCAAACAGGCAGTAACGTTAACACTCAACTCCAAAATCCAACAGCAATCACGGCATTAACTGGCAAAACTCAAATACCTGTCACAGAAGTTAAAACCAGTATACCGCCTGCACCTGTGACGGAAGTCTCTATCGAAAAACCAGTCACAGTAGCCAAGACTGAAACAACAACGCCACCCCAGCCAACATCTTCTACCGATTCCCAGCAAACTCAAATACCCCTACCATCGCCCAATGCGACTAGCAGTATAGTGCCTGCAACTGTCAAGACGGCTGAAGGTGAAAATTTGATGTCAACCAACGAAACTCCGACTCAACCTGATGATTACTTAGAATCAAGTGAGGCTTTGCTGCGGAGTTTAAATGATGAACAACCACAACCAACCAAGCCACCCAGTAATTCCCAAGATAGTTTGCTATCGCCTTTGGGTATCGGCTCTATGTTGCTATTGTTAATGGCTAGTTTGACATTGGGCTATGTAGTTTTTAATCCCAAAAGCTTGCCGCAGTTGAGTCTAGATAAAATATTTAACAGCAATTCTGCAACTAATACCAATCAAACCCAGACTCAGCCAGCCGCCAGCCAATCTCAGCCCCAAAATCCAACCGAACTCACTCCCATACCCAAATATCCCAACTTAGCGGCGAAAGAATTTCCTGAACTGAAAGATCCTAACGATATTGTGGGTTTACAACCAAAAACTCCGCCAAATGCGGTCGCACCTGTAAATCCACCTGTGGTAATTGCCCCACCAGCCGTTAATCCTTTACCAGAGGTGCAGCCAGTACAACCATTGAATGTACCACCCATCGCCACAACACAGCCTCTAGTCACTTCACCACAGGTAAATACCGAAATCAAACCAGCAGCAGATGGGTTTTTTCATATCGTTATGGATAATGAAGGCGATCGCAGTTTTGTAACCGCACGGCAACTAGTTGCTGATGCTTATTTATCAAGCGACAAGAAACTGATTCATCTTGCTGCTTTAAAAACCAAAGAACAAGTTGCACAAAGATTACAAGAACTACAAGCCAAAGGAATTAAAGCACGGGTGCAGCAACCATAAGTGATCAACATCTAAGATAGGATGAGGAAAACATCGAGAAAATGCTCTGCCTGTCAACTGGCAAAAGTGAATGGAGAGCTGAAATGGACTTGATCAAGCGTATCCTGCGGGTGATTCAGGCTAACCTTAATAGTCTGATAGGCAGTGCAGAAGATCCAGAAAAAGTTTTGGAACAAGCCGTTGCCGAAATGCAAGACAATTTAGTGCGATTACGGCAAGGTGTAGCACAAGCAATTGCTACCCAAAAACGCACAGAACGCCAAGCCATAGCCGCCCAAGCTGCGGCGGAAAAATGGTATCGCAACGCCCAACTCGCCCTAGAACAAGGCAATGAAATTTTAGCCAGAGAAGCTTTAACAAAGCGTCGCGCTTACCAAGAAACTGCCACATCTTTGTCGAATCAAATTGGGCAACAAACAGAAATTGTCAACCGTCTGAAAACAGATATGCGATCGCTAGAGGCCAAAATCTCGGAAGCCAAAACCAAAAAAGATATGTATATCGCCCGCGCCCGTTCGGCAGAAGCATCTTATAAACTCCAAGAAATGCTGAGTGGCGTTTCCCCTACCAGTAGTTTGAATGCTTTTGAGCGGATGGAAGAAAAAGTCTGGCAAATAGAAGCACAATCAGCAGCTATCAGTCAACTAGATAGTGATGACTTACAAAAACAATTTGCTTCCTTAGAATCTGGCAACAGTATTGATGCCGAATTGGCCAGTCTGAAACAACAAGTACTGCATGAATCAGACAATACACCACAACAGCAATTGCCTCAAGCTCCAGAGTCTTAAAAACTGGTCAATTGCTATGAATAGGGTATATCTTAGCAATTATGGGGTATCGAGGGGTACCGAACCAAACCAGAAAGATTACATTTAAATAAGAAACTATTTCATAGTAAAAACCTTAACTGTTCATCCAAGTACCGAAACTGCCAAAGGAAAAGTAATTATGGGATTATTTGATCGGATTAAACGAGTCGTCAGTGCCAACATCAATGACTTGGTAAATAAAGCTGAAGATCCAGAAAAAATGCTAGAGCAAGCAGTTCTGGAAATGCAGGAAGACTTGGTACAGTTGAAACAAGGTGTTGCTCAAGCGATCGCTGCTCAAAAACGAACTGAAAAACAGTACAACGACAATCTCAACGAAGTCAATAAATGGCAGCGCAACGCTCAACTAGCACTGCAAAAAGGCGATGAAAACTTGGCGCGTCAAGCCCTAGAACGGAAAAAAACTTTTAACGATACTGCTACAGCCCTCAAAGCTAGTTTAGATCAGCAAGTTGCTCAAGTTGAAACTCTAAAACGCAATTTAATTCAGCTAGAAAGCAAAATCTCCGAAGCCAAAACCAAAAAAGAAATGCTCAAAGCGCGGATCACCACCGCTAAAGCCCAAGAGCAACTCGAAGGTATGGTACGCGGGATGAACAGCAGCAGTGCAATGGCAGCTTTTGAGCGGATGGAAGAAAAAGTTCTGATGCAAGAAGCCCGCGCCCAATCTGCCGCAGAACTCGCTGGTGCTGATTTAGAAAGCCAGTTTGCCCGTTTAGAAGCGGGAAGTGATGTAGATGATGAATTGGCAGCTTTAAAAGCTTCACTAGCACCCGCCAGCCCCGCCAATCAACCCCAACTACCACCACAGCAAGCAACTCCTTCCCAACCTACGCCTCCCCAAACCAATGAAGTTGTTGACGCTGAGTTGGAATCTTTACGCAAGCAACTAGATCAAATGTAAAATTTGACTAGATTAGCTATTAGACACATGACTTACGCACACACCCTGGCTACAACCCTTGATTTTTCGTCCCACTACGTAAGTCCGGCAACACTCAAGCTGTATATTTAATTTAGATGTGTTTAGCTTACTGATTTGAGCTAGTCCCACACCTGTTGGTTGTGGGATTTTGCGTCAGTAGTCAACAGTCAATGAATTATCGACTATGGACTATTGACAACTTTGGGATAAAGTATTTTTTGTGCCAAGTATTAATGTCCACTAATGGAGACTGCCATGAGTAAGGGTGTAATCACCATCACTGATGCTGAGTTTGAAACCGAAGTGTTGAAATCTGAGCAGCCTGTATTAGTTTACTTTTGGGCTTCTTGGTGCGGCCCATGTCAGTTAATGTCGCCACTGATTAATTTAGCGGCCAACCAATATAGCGATCGCCTGAAAATTGTCAAAATGGAAGTTGACCCCAATCCCATTTCTGTCAAACAGTACGGGGTAGAAGGTGTACCAGCTTTAAGGCTAATTCAAGGGGAAAAATTATTAGAATCAACTGAGGGAGTTATTAGTAAAGACAAATTACTGAGTCTGCTAGATACGCATTTAAATAAAAATTAGTCATTAGTCATTGGTCATTGGTCATTAGCAAATGACTAATGACCAATGACAAAGGACAAAGGACAAATGACTAACATCCAATTTGCACAACGTTTACAACCTCTACAATTTAATGTGTTTGCGGAGATGGACAAAGCTAAAGCGGCGGCTTTGTCTGTTGGGCAGCAGTTAATTGATTTATCATTGGGTTCTTCGGATTTGCCGACTGAGGCGCACGTTCTAGAAGCGATCGCCCAATCTTTACATGACCACAGCACCCACGGTTATTTGTTATTTAACGGTACACAAGCCTTTCGACAAGCGGCTGCTAACTGGTATGAGCAGAAATTTGGCATCAAAGTTGATCCCGAAACCGAGGTGTTACCTTTAATTGGTTCTCAAGAAGGTACGGCTCATTTACCTCTAGCTTTATTAAATCCTGGGGATTTTGCCTTATTGCTCGACCCTGGTTATCCCTCCCACGCAGGCGGAGTTTATTTAGCCAGTGGACAAATTTATCCTATGCCATTACTGGCAGAAAATGGTTTCTTACCAGTATTAGCTGATATTCCGGATGCAGTTGTGGCTCAGTCGAAGATGATGGTGTTGAGCTATCCCCATAATCCCACAGCCGCGATCGCCCCTTTGGCTTTTTTCCAAGAAGCTGTGGCTTTTTGTCAGCAACACAATATTGTGTTAGTTCACGATTTCCCCTATGTAGATTTGGTGTTTGAGGGAATTCAGGGAATGGAATCCCCATCTTTAGTACCGTCAATTCTGCAAGCTGACCCAGAAAAAAGCGTCTCGATTGAATTTTTCACCCTTTCTAAGTCTTACAATATGGGTGGTTTCCGCATTGGTTATGCCATTGGCAATGCTGAGTTAATCAAAGCTTTACGTCACATCAAAGCCGCAGTTGATTTTAATCAGTATAGAGGAATTTTGAATGGGGCGATCGCAGCCCTAACCGGGCCACAAGCCGGAGTCACCAATACAGTCGCCACCTTCCGCCAACGCCGTGATGCTTTTGTGAATGCTTTACATCGCATTGGTTGGCAAGTTCCCAGTCCCGAAGCCACAATGTATATTTGGGCTAAGTTACCCGCACTTTGGCAAAATAACTCTGTGGAATTTTGTACTCAGTTAGTCAAACAAACAGGGGTAGCAGCTTCTCCCGGTGCTGGTTTTGGTAAATCTGGAGAAGGATATGTCCGGTTTGCCTTGGTACATGAGCCAGCTTTATTAGAAACTGCCGTGGAACGAATTGCTAAGTTTCTTTAAGTACGCCGAGGTCAGTAGATTTATCAAGTCTTGATGTTAAATTGGTCAGAATTTGATTAATCCCTGGCTAATTTTGAATTTGTTTAAGATAAACTACAGAGAAATTACGGAAATGTCATCGAGATATTAAAATCTATCGGTGACAGTAGACTAGAAGTGGTGAATAGGGGTGCATGGCAAGTAGTGTAGTAAAAATTAGCCTTTGTGCTGTGTCTTTCTTTGTAATTAGTGCTTGGGGACAGCAGTCAGTTTGGGGCTTAAACAACACTTCATTAATAGAACCAGAACAGACGAGTTCCCAACTAGAAGTAACTGAAGATGAAAATCATACCAGCCCAAATCATGACTACACGCCCAGTTTGATTCCTACCTCTAAAAGTGATGCACCTGTATCTAGTTACATTCCTCCCTATAGCAATAGGTGGGCAAACCTCAACAGTACAAATCCCAGCCCCCGCAGAGTCCCAGAACCTTCAGTATTGCTAGGATTAATTGCGATCGCCAGTTGCTTAGGAATGCAGCATCAGCAGAAAAAAGCTAGGTAGTAAAAGTCTTTTGAACAGAAAAATGGGGCGAGGAGTAAAGAACGCGCCACAACCTATCAATCCTATTCCCCGGCGATGCACTAAGCTTGCTGAAGTGTTGCCTGTTGCCCATTCCCTGTTACCGTTTCAATCAATGTCATATTCACGACACTAGGAAAATTAGTAATATCGTAGATTTGCTGAAATCAATAGCAAAAGATTAGTCATCTTTTTATTTAGAATCCACAACAGCTTTACCCAATAAAGTCTCCCCGTTTCCTAAACTAGATTGGTGTGCATAACTACGAGGGATGATTAAAAGCTGGTGATTTTTGAGACCAGCCGCATTCTTTAAAAGTCAAAGCCTGTAGTCAGGCTCATCCAATTCCAGAAACAAATAGAAGTATATAAAATCACAGCAAAACTGGCGGAGACAGTAAATGAAAAGAACTTTGAAAACACTTGTAATTGGTGCCTCAATGGCTGTTGGCGTGAGTGCGATCGCCTCTAATCCAGCACAAGCTACAACTTTTTCCTTCAACGATACCAACGAAATTAAGACTTACACAGGTGGCTCCAACGGCCAATTTATTACAGGCGATACCACTGCTGCTATTAAAGCTTTAACAGATAAAGATGCTAGTTCTAACGTTGAACTTTGGCACAGTACAGAAAATCCTACTTCTAATGTTGGCTTCACTGCAACCAAAGGAAAATACAACGCCACTGTTACTAGTGTCACTGCTGACGACTGGAAGAGTTTTAGTTCCCAATGGGTAAATGATTTATTGACTAATTACACTCCATTTCAGTCAGTTTGGAACGGTTTTTCAGCCGACACTAAATCACTAGTCACCAATTATTTGCCTTCTTTGGGAATGGGAGACCCCAACATTGGCGGTTTCCAATTCGATAAAAATGGTGGCGTAGAACTGAAATTAGTTGGTCACTTGGATGTCAAGAGTAAGCTTGCAAGCACTATTTCACTTCAGGTTGATAATACTTGGGATTCACTGAAATCGAAGTTTCCTCAACAAACAACTCTACCAACCCTCTCAGAAGTTGAAACTCTGATTCCACAACTGCAAACACAACTAGATGCCATTCCTGGACAAATCACCACAGCGCAAACACAACTGAACACTGTTAACGGACAAATCACCACAGCGCAAACACAACTGAACACTGTTAACGGACAAATCACCACAGCGCAAAATCAACTGAACACTGTTAACTCACAAATCACCACAACACAAACACAACTGAACACTGTTAACTCACAAATCACCACAACGCAAAATCAGCTAAACGCAACTCCTTTAACCAACACAACACTAAGACAAACACTGACAAACACACTCAACACCCTAAATACCCAAAAAACTCAGCTAACAAGCACACTCAGCACTCTAAATACCACTAAGACTCAACTCACAAGTGGACTCAGCACTCTAAATACCACTAAAACTCAACTCACAAGTGGAATCAACACCCTAAATACCGCCAAAACTCAACTCACAAGTGGAATCAACACCCTAGAGACTGCCAAAACTCAACTTCCAGAGCAAATCTCTAAACTGACATCTTTTAAAGATATACTGAGCCTGCAAGATGCACTCAAGAAGTACGAAGGTGAAATTGGTGCTAGTGAAATCGCCAAAGTAGTTACTGGTGGTAAGACTTACTACGCTTACAGCTTTAAGTCGACTGCATCTGGTATTACCGCTTCTGATGACGGTGTATCTTACAGTGCTATTTACACTTGGCAAACACCAGGCTATGTTTCTTCCACTTCCGTACCAGAACCTTCAGTAGTATTGGGTATGTTGGGTGTGGCTGGAATCGTTGCTACACAACGCAAGTTAAAGAAAGTTTCCGGTTGAGACTCCGGTTTCCATTCCAAATAATCACCAAAGGAGCAACTATGCTCCTTTTTTTTATGAAATCTTTATACCTTTCCTGTGGAATTACTGTTGTATATATCACTGTAATAAGCCATTTATGTAAGTACATATACATGACTGGAAACAAATTCACAATCAAGTTCTATAATAGAAATATCAAGATTTGTTAAGTAAATATTAATTTTTTATTAAAATAATTAAATAAATCATAATGATATTATTTAGTAAATACTAAGATAAAAGCTAACTTTTATTGACTATTTTTTGATATAGAGAAATAGTATAAATAGATTTTTATTAATTTAATAGTTCGCCTAACAACATATTTTTTATTCAATTTCGAGCCTGGAATGTATATCTTCAATTCTATTTTGTAATGACAGTAAACTTACTCACCATTAATCAGCAAGTGCATCTCAATCAATTAAAAAGAGTCTTATTAATTGAAGATAACCATGTAAACCGGATGTTGCTGAGTGACTATCTAGGTTACTGTGGATATGATGTCAAAAGTTTGTCAAATGGTACAGCGTTATTTTCAACGGTCAACACATTTCAGCCCGATTTAGTGTTACTAGATTTAAAATTACCTGATATTGATGGCTATTGGCTGTTAGAACAAATCCAACAACATCCATACGTATCTAAAATACCTGTGATTGTGATTTCAGCCTTTGCTTTTAAAGCAGATCAAGAACGAGCTATACATTTAGGCGCACGTCGTTATCTTGTCAAACCAATTAATCTCAACGCTTTGATGATGACCATTGAAGAAGAGTTGGCTTGTCACTGTATTTAAAATTAACATTTTGATTTTTATACCAACTTTATCAGAATTAGTACTCGATAAATCTTATAAAGACAGATTTTTGAAATACACGTAGTGGCGTAGTAACGCTAAAATATGGCGTTGAAGAATTTCCAAATTCAAAACGGATTATTCGAGATATTGATTATCATAGAATTATTCACCTTCAGATTCAGTTAACAATTCCCACAATATCGGAACTTAGCAAATAGGTAGTCTTAACATGCTGACGCACAAAATCCTAGTTGCTGAGGATGAAAATTTCTTTATTAACGAGAAAATGCAGAAACAACAGCAACCAATGGTGGCAATGATTAACAGTATGCAACATGCTGTAGTTGTCACGGATACTGATGGTTGCATTCAATTTATGAATTCAATGGCGGAAATGCTGACAGGTTGGCAGCTAAAAGAAGCACAGGGAAAAAATGTAGCAGAAGTTGTGAAACTAATTGACAAAGATATAGAAGAAGCAATTGAAAATTTAGCTACACAAATAATATTTACAGGAACAATTGTATATTTACCAGATAACTGTGTATTAATTAATAAACATGGGAGAGAAATATTCGTTGGAGATTATGCTGCACCGATTCGTGATAGTAGTAATAATATTACTGGTACAGTATTAGTTCTTCAAGAAGTCACCCAACGCAAAATTATGGAGTCACGACTGCTTCAGAATGCGTTTTATGATGGATTGACAGCATTACCAAATCGAGCTTTATTTTTAGATCGATTAAAACAAGCGGTAGAAAGAAGTAAACGCCGGATAGATTACCGTTTTGGCATTTTATTTTTAGATTTAGATGGCTTTGAGGAATTGAACGATCGCTATGGTCATACGATGGGCGATGATTTATTAATAGCGATCGCTCGCAGGTTAGAATCGTGCCTACGCAGTGGTGATACAGTCGGCAGGTTTAGCGGTGATAAGTTTGCCGTGCTGCTCGAAGATATTAAAGATATCAACGATGCCATTAACGTCGCTAAACGTATTCAAGACACTTTAGGCTTACCCTTAACTCTGAATGGCAATTTAATTTCGACTACAGCCAGTATCGGTATTACGATCAATCAAGGTGGTAGCGATAAACCAGAAAACTTACTGCAAAATGCCGATGCAGCAATGTACGCTGCCAAGCAACAAGGAAAAGCGCGTTATGCAGTATTTAAGACTGGGGAGTAGGGAATAGGAAGAAATTTAACAATACAAAAAAAGGTGGTAAATTACCACCTAAATCAATTAATGAAGATCACACAGCAGATTTAAACTACAGTAGATACTTGCTTCTGGAAGTAAGCCTGCATCACTCTTTCGGCAATTTGACGACTAGTTAAACCTAATTCTGCCTTAGATTCTTCTGGGGTAGCGTGTTCCACCAAGACATCTGGGATACCAATACGCTTGACTGGGACAACAATATCAGCATCGAGTAAAGCTTCAGCGACAGCAGAACCAAAACCACCCGTGATGCAACCTTCTTCTAGGGTGACAACGCGACCAATTTTCTTAGCCAAGGGTAAGATTAATTCTGTATCTAATGGCTTAACAAACCGCGCATTAATGACTGTAGCTTCAATACCATGTTCGCTGAGAATTTCTGCCGCTTGCATACTGGGATAAACCATTGTGCCGTAGCCAACGATTAACACATCATCACCATTGCGGAGAATTTCACCCTTACCAATTTCCAAAGGTTCCCAACCTTCTTCCATTAAGGGTACACCGTAACCATTGCCACGGGGGAAGCGCATAGCGATCGCACTGCTGGTATGATTAATGCCAGTCACAATCATCCGTTGTAATTCGGCTTCATCCTTGGGTGCCATTAACACGATGTTAGGAATGCAGCGCAAATAAGCAATATCATACATTCCTTGGTGAGTAGGGCCATCAGCACCTACAATACCCGCTCTGTCTAAACAGAAGAACACAGGCAAGTTTTGAATACAAACATCGTGAATAATTTGGTCGTAAGCCCTTTGTAAGAAGGTTGAATAAATAGCCGCCACCGGACGCATACCTTCAGAAGCTAAACCCGCCGCTAAAGTTACAGCATGTTGTTCGGCAATACCCACATCTATATATTGATTAGGTAGTTTAGCTTGCAGTTTGTCTAAACCTGTACCTGTGGCCATTGCGGCTGTAATACCGATAATTTTCGGGTTTTGTTCAGCTAATTTAACTAAGGTATGGGCAAAGACTTTAGCATAAGCCGGGGGTTTGGGTTTGCTAGAAGGAATAGCTTTGCCGGTTGCCAAGTTAAAGGGGTTTTGGGCATGGTAGCCTACTTGGTCTTGTTCCGCCAGTTCATAGCCTTTACCTTTGGTGGTGACTACATGAACTAAAACTGGCCCTTGTATTTGATGCGCTTGTTGGAAAGTTGCAATCAGTTCTTCTAAGTTGTGTCCATCAACTGGCCCCATGTAGGTAAAGCCGAGTTCTTCAAACACTGCCCCTACTTTGGGAACAGCCAACCGCTTCATTCCTTCTTTAATGCGTCCCAACTCTGGAGACAAAGATTCACCCACGAAAGGAATTTGCTTGAATTGTTCCTCAAAATTATCTTTAATGAATTGGACGGGCGGACTCAGGCGCATTTTGTTGAGGTAACGAGGAATTGCACCGACGTTGGGAGAGATGGACATCTCATTGTCGTTCAGTACTACCAGTAAGTTGGTTTTCGGCAAATGTCCAGCATGGTTAATGGCTTCTAACGCCATCCCACCAGTTAAAGCACCATCACCAATAACAGCAACCGCTTTAAATTTTTCACCTTTTAAATCTCTAGCTAATGCCATACCCAAGGCGGCGGAGATACTTGTAGAAGCGTGACCGGCACCAAAGTGGTCAAACTTGCTTTCGCAACGTTTGAGATAACCAGCAACTCCGTCTTTTTGTCTGAGGGTATGGAAGTTACTATAACGTCCTGTAATCAATTTGTGAGGATAAGCTTGGTGTCCCACATCCCAAATAACTTTATCCTGATCTAAATCTAATGTTTGGTAAAGCCCTAGAGTTAACTCTACAACACCCAAACCTGGCCCTAAATGACCGCCTGTTGCTGCTACTGTTTGCAGGTGTTTATCTCGAATTTGGCGAGCAATTTGTTGCAGTTGCCGGATAGATAAACCGTGCAACTGATTAGGATGGGTGATTTCGCTCAGATGCATATTATAGGGTTTTCCTCTCTAATTTCTACTTCTGGTATTTTGATTTTCCCACGGTCGGGTTGCCCCCATGATGATGAGGCGTTGCAATTCTGTTACATGACCCGTTAAGAATGAGAACTTACGTAATCACACACTCTAGTTCGGTATGACGTTAGAAGATAAAAGTCTTTGGTCGTCAAGGTTTGACATTCCTGATACCTGTTGTTTGTGTGAGTTCTCTGAATATGGGTAAGTTACCTTGATTACTAGGGTGAAACTGTATTATCAGGCACAGTCGGAACTTCTGGTGTATCTGGTAGTTTTTGTTGCCGTTGCAAGTATTTACTTAACACGTAAGCCATATCTCCACGATTCATGGGTTGCAATGGGGAAAGATTGCCAAGGCTATCTGTTTTGACAAATCCTTCTGAGACTACAGTAGCGATCGCTCTTCGCGCCCATGTCGGAATTGATTTAGCATCAGGATGGGAGGCTAAAATCTCATTCACCGAATCATCATCAAATTGAAAGACACCGTAAGCTTGGGCAAATATCGCTAATGCTTCTGCTCTGGTAACTCTTTGGTTAGGAAAAAACAAATTCCCCCGATAGCCTTTCATAATGTCTGTTTTTAAGACTATCTGAATATCGTTAAATGCGCGATTAGAAGCCGGGACATCTGCAATCACAACATTTTCTTGATTTACAGCTTGTCGTTTATCTAGCCGAAAGACTTTCACCATAATTGAGGCTAATTCTGCCCGACTGAGGAATCTTTCGGGATAAAAATTACCATCTGGCGAATTGGTCATCCATTTGGCGGCAATTACCTGTTGAATAGAATCTGAGCTTGTCGCAGAAGGTGTTTCTGTTGATTGTGCCTGAACATTTACCGGAAAACTTTGAAGTAGCACAACTAAAGAAATTGTACTAAAGTACTTGCTGATATTTCTCATTTCCACGGCTCCGTACAGGATTTGTACTGATACATACTGAATGCTGTTTGTTGAGAATTGTAACTAGCGAATAAATATTTTGTAACACATCCATTCTCTTGTGCTGTTTGGCCGATAGATTGAAATCAGATCACAAGGACTAGGAAAATGCCGCAGAAAGTTCAGCAGCATCATAGACTAGGTACGGAAGTTTTACCAGGTTGCAACCTGACGCAACTCACAACCCAACAAATACAAGAATTTAAACAATCTCTGTGGGCGAATGGTGTAGTTGTTCTGAGAAAGCAACATTTAACAGCCTCACAATTGCAGGAATTTGCCAACAGAGCTTTTGGGGAATCAGGTTTTAAGTATCCACCTCAACCGCTAGACCCAGATATTGACCCAAATTTACAAAGCCCTGGTGTTGGTATTTTAGGAAATCCCAAAACAAATTCTCCCGAAATTCTGGGGAAATTTGCTTGGCAATGGCATCATGACAAAGACCATCTGCCAAGAACAACAGGTTTAGATATGAATTCTTTGTATGTGGTGATGTTGTATGGTGTAGAAATACCAGCACAAGGACTTGATGGTCAACCCCACACCACTGAATTCCTTGATATGGTGGAAGCTTATCAAAATCTTGAGCCTGAATATCAGCGACAACTAGAGCAAATGTCAATGTATCATCTGCCACCAGCCTCTAAGTTAGGGGCAGAGGTGCCGATGAAAAAACATCCTATTGTGTCAACTCATAAAGTCACTGGGCAGAAAGGTTTATATTTGGGTTCAGATACTTCCATACTGCTGGGAATGGAAGATGAATTGAGTTTAGCAAAGCAGTTTTGGCATGAACTCTTTCAACGGATTTTAGAAGGTACGCCAGTTTATGCTCATGTTTGGCAGCCTGGAGATTTGGTTTTTTGGGATAACTCCCAAGTCATGCACGCAGGTGTTCCTTATGATGCGAGTAAGTACAAGCGTGTGGCATTGCGTGTAGGAGCAGTGGATAGGTGACAGAAGAGGATTTTGCTGTGTTTGCAATGCCTCAGTAGTTGAAATCAATGAGATTCAACCACAGAAGTTGCTAGTGGATTGCCTATTTGTCAATTCTTTTTTATCTTTGCCAGTCACCCAACTGGGTAGCGAGAAAATAACGTACATGCTCCACAAATGTTAGCCCTTGTTGTCTAGTTCCGTGTCCCATTCCTGGAACAACATAATAAGCACCATCGGGAAATTTTTGAGCGCAAGCACGAGTATCTTTAATATTAACAATTGGATCATTCGCACCAACTAAAAAACGCACTCTTCGGGGAAGTTGGACTTGTTGAACATAGTTCATCGGGTTGCATTCCCAAGTATATTTATCTTCATATTTGAGATGTTTAGCTAATTGTAAAAGCTGCACTACAGGTTGTAAATCCGGCTGGAATTTTTTTAAGAATATTTCTGCTAAATTACCAAGGGGCGAAGCTGCTAAATCAGGTAAAAAACCATATCCCCAACTTTTAGCAAATGATGGCAGATCAGCATGACCAATAGTGCCTAGTAGTCTATCTCCCAAGCTATGTGCTGTAAAGCTATATGCAGAGAGCAAGACTCCCATACTAACTCCAAATAATGCCAATTTTGTCTGACTCAGATTATAGCGATCGCAGCAAAAATCTCGTATCCTAGTAATATCCTGGGCAGTACTGCGAAATATAGATAAAAGTAATGCTGTATCAAAGGCAATACCTCTATCAATTAATGGCTTAATTTCGTTCTGCACTACGGCTGTAAATGTACGTACTAAGCTGCGTTCACCCGCAAAAGGTGTATCAAATAAAGCCACAGCTATACCCATTTGCGTTAATGTCGGCACAATAAAAGCATTCCAACCATAAGGCGCACACATCCCTTGCAAACCAATTACTAAGGGTGTGTCCTGTGTAGGCTGGTGCTGTGGTAAAAAAACAGCGACAGGAAAACCACTTAATCGTTCATCAATGTCAGCCACACCAGTGTAAACATAAGGTTCATAAAACCAGTAGCGATACCCATTTACACCATCAAAATTAATGGTATCCATTGAGTTTATTTCGTCTCCATCCAATTTTCTCCGGCGCGGACTTCTACTAGTAATGGCACAGTTAAAGTTACTGCACCTTCCATGACTGATTTAATTTGTGGTTGCAATTCTTCCCATTCATGGGGCGGAACTTCAAACACTAATTCGTCGTGAACTTGCAATAATAAACGTGCTTGATATTGTTTTAAAATTTCATGCAGTCTCAGCATGGCAATTTTGATAATATCAGCACTAGAGCCTTGAATTGGTGCGTTGGCAGCAGAACGCAGCAAGCCAGCATCAAAAGCACCTATATTTTTTAATTTACTCAAGTCAATATCTGCGGGATTTGTATTTTTTAACTTGCGTAAACTGTTGGTTTGGAAATCAAAATAACGCCGCCTACCGAGGATAGTTTCAACATAACCTTGTGCGATCGCTTGTTTTTTCACGCTCTCTAAATATGCAAATACTTTAGCATAGCGTTCGTTAAATCGTTTAATAAATTCATTGGCAACATTCTTATCTATTCCTGTGGAACGTGAGAATTTCAGCGAACCCATACCATAAATTACACCAAAGTTAATTGTCTTGGCTATTCGGCGTTCATCTGCGGAAACATCATCTTTTTCAAATACCAATCTTGCTGTAACTGTGTGAATATCTTCGTTTTGCTGATATGCTTGCACTAACAATGGTTCTTGGCTCAAATGTGCTAATATTCTCAACTCAATTTGTGAGTAATCAGCAGCGACCATTAAGTAATTTTTTTCGGGTAAAAATGCTTTGCGAATTTGCCGACTAAAAGCAGTTCTAATTGGGATATTTTGTAAATTTGGATTAGAAGAAGATAACCTACCAGTTGATGTGGCGGCTTGGTTAAAATCCGTATGCACACGTTGAGTATCTGCACGCACCAACGCTGGTAAAGCGTCTACATAAGTAGATTTTAATTTAGATAATGTGCGATACTCAATTATCGATTCTACAAACCCAGTGTTATCAACTTCTAATAGCTTTTCTAAAGTTGCGGCATCGGTAGAATAACCAGTTTGAATTTTACGAGAATATTTCGTACTTAACCCTAACTTTTCAAACAAGATTTGGCTCAACTGTTTTGGAGAACCTAAATTAAATTTTTCGCCAGCTATTTCTGTTGCTTGTGCTTCTAACTTAGCTAAATCTATTTCTAACTGTTGTGAAAGTTCTCGCAGATAAGCAGAATCAATGCTGACACCTGTGTATTCCATCTCTGCGAGAACGGCTTCTAATGGCTGTTCTACTTCTAGTAATAATTTTGACAAGGCTGGAAATTTATCCAGTTCTTCGCGCAATTTTTCTACTAATTGCCATGTAGCATACACTTGGAAACAACAATAATTGGCAACTGATGTAATATCGATATCAGCAATGGTTTTACCTTTAGGAACTAATTCGGCATAATTTTGAATAGATAAACCTAAATATCGTAAAGCCAAATCAGTTAAGTTATGGCTAGTATCGGGATTTAAAACATAACTCGCCAGCATTGGGTCAAAGACAATTCCGGCTAAATTAATTCCTTGACAGCGAAATACTAGGCGGTCAAATTTACCATTTTGAAATGTTTTCGGATAATTAGCATTTTCTAAAATTGGACGTAGTGCTGCAAGTGCTGTTTCTGGATGTAAATTTTCACCGTTTTTATGCGCCAGGGGAATATATGCTGATTCATCTGGTTGTGTTCCCCAACAACAACCAATTCCGACTAAAGCTGCATCCCGTGGTTCTAAATCGCTGGTTTCTGTGTCCCAAGCCACTGGGTTTGCAGGGTCAGTAAATTGTTGCAATATATTTACTAACTCAGTCAGTTTAGCTTCACTATTAATTATCCGTGGCTGAATTTCTGAAACTGGTTGCTGTTGATATGCGGCTGTTTCAGCAGCAGTGAAAAATGATAAATCATCACCATCATCATCTATGCTGGATGCTTCTACATTGGCGGGAGTTTCTGTAACTTCACCACCAAATTTCTGTTGAATTTCGTTGATTTTCTTTAAAAAAGTATTGAACTCTAGTTTTTCTAAAATAGGAGTGAGATTACTTGTGTCAAATCCGGTTAATTGGCAGTTGTCTAAGTTAACTTCTAAAGGTACTTCGGTGACTATTTGTGCTAAATATTGCGACTTTTTAGCATCCTCTTGACCTTCAGTAAGTTTTTTTTGGGTTGCGCCTTTAATTTCTGCTATGGCTGCATAAATATTCTCCAAAGAACCATAGGTATTTAATAGCTGAACTGCCGTTTTTTCACCTATGCCTTTCACCCCAGGAATATTATCTGATTTATCACCACACAAAGCTTTATAATCGACAATTTGTGTAGGTAATACGCCTAATTTTTCTTTGACTTGTTCTACACTAAATTCTGTGATGCTATTTGTGGCGCGTTTGAGTGCATCAGGACTAAAGTTTAAAACGGTAATTTCTTTGTCTGGGTCAATGAGTTGAAATAAATCGCGATCGCCTGTTAAAATTTTCACCTTATAACCAGCCGCCGTGGCTTTTTGCGCTAAGGTTCCCAACACATCATCAGCTTCGTAACCAGGTGCAGTAAAAATCTTCAGGTTCAAGCCTTCGAGTAATTCATGCAGATTTTTTAAATCAGGAACAAAGTCTTCTGGTGTCCCCGGACGGTCAGCTTTGTATGTATCATCAGCTTCATGGCGGAAAGTCGGTAAACCCAAATCAAATGCAACCGCCATTGCTTTTGGCTGTTGTGTTGTCATCACTTCCAGCAAAGATTTGAGAAAGCCAAAGCACACACTCGTCGGTATCCCGGTTTTAGTTCGCAGTCCGCCATCTCTTCCTTTGGCGAAAGCGAAGTAAGAACGAAATGCTAAAGAATGTCCATCAACTAAGATGAATGTGGGGCGTGTTGTAGTTAAAGCAGAATTTTCAGACATATTTATATTGTAGCGAATAATGGGGAATTAAATAGTTTATTATTCAGGATTATGGGATGATTTTAACCGCAGATGAACGCGGATGGATGCAGATATTTTTGATTATTTTTTGACGTTTAGTGGTTTTTATTTTAGTAAGGTATAAGCAAGAATAGACTTCTTACAAAAATCATGATCATAGTAGCATCTTTCTTTGCGCCTTTGCGCCTACCGCAAGCGGAACGCCAAGGGCGAATGCGTGAGACACAAAAAATTATGTAAGAAGTCCAAGACTTTGTACATCAACACATTAGGAAACGCGATTGATTGTTTTATTTCCACACAATAATTTATTTATCATCTCAATATTCATCCCTAAGCAAAATTTAATTTCACTCTGAATAATAATCCCTAACTACTTTAGTGATTTTTGCAGTCTTCTTCTAGATATAAATATTATTTATTCCCTTAGTCAGAAGAGTTTTTTGATTCTCCTCTCTAAAGTAAACCCAGATAGAGAGATTTTTGACAAGAGCAATCATATCTTATTCGTGAATTGATTGATAGTGGTTGTATCTGCTGATAAAAAACATCGGTGTTTCTCAGCGTTAAATTATTTTTATCTCAGAGGTTGTTTTAAAAGCGGTTCGCTGTGATTATTAGCACTTACAGATCCCCCCAACCCCCCTTAAAAAGGGGGGCTAAGAGTCTCTTTAAGTCCACGCCACTTGCTTCAAGTCGGGGAACCCGCCCAACGCAGTGGCTCCCCTTTTTAAGGGGGATTTAGGGGGATCTAAAATGTTTGGCTACCAACACTAGGAGTTTTAAAACATCCTGTCATCATTTCCCACAAATTTTTCATCAACATCCCAAATCTTAATGGCAATTATTTTAAGTTAGGAAAACAATTATGACTACACAAGAAGAATTGCATCAATGGTATGAACTAGCCCAACAGTTGCGTGTTGATAGCATTCGCGCCACCACAATTGCGGGTTCTGGTCATCCGACATCATCTATGTCGGCGGCGGATGTGATGGCGGTTTTACTGACTAAATATTTGCACTACGATTTTGAGCATCCCGAAAATCCCAATAACGATCGCCTGATTTTTTCTAAAGGTCACGCTGCACCATTGCTATATTCTATGTACAAAGCCGCAGGTGTGATTAACGATGAAGAATTGCGATCGCTGCGAAAATTAGGTAGTCGTTTAGAAGGTCATCCCACGCCCATTTTACCTTGGGTGGATGTGGCAACTGGTTCTCTAGGGCAAGGCTTACCCATTGCTGTGGGGTTAGCTTTAGCCGGGAAATATCTCGACCAACTTCCCTATCATGTTTGGGTGTTACTCGGAGATAGCGAAACCGCCGAAGGTTCAATTTGGGAAGCTTTTGACCATGCTGCACATTACACCTTAGATAATTTAATTGCGATTATTGATGTCAACCGCTTGGGTCAACGGGGGCAAACAGAGTTAGGCTGGAATACGCAAGCATACTCTAATCGTGCCAAAGCCTTTGGTTGGCAAGCGATAGAAATTGATGGTCATGATTTTACTGAAATAGATCAAGCCTTGAGTACGGCTATTGAAATTAACGATCGCCCAACAGTAATTATCGCCCGCACCAAGAAAGGTAAAGGTGTGGCTACTTTGGAAAATTTAGGCGGTTGGCATGGCAAAATTTTAAAACCTGAACAAGAACAGCAAGCAATTGCCGAATTAGGCGGTGAACGTCAGATAATTATCCCAGTTCATCAACCAGATACCCAAGAGCCGGTTCCTACGGGTAAACCCCAACCCCTACAACTTCCTAGTTATGAAAAAGGCACAAAAGTAGCCACACGTCGGGCTTATGGCGATGCTTTAAAGGCGTTAGGCAATGCTCAACCAGATGTAGTTGCCCTTGATGCTGAGGTCAGTAATTCCACTTATGTCGAAGATTTTGCCGAAGCCTTTCCCGAACGCTACTTTGAAATGTACATCGCCGAACAACAAATGATTGCGGCGGCGGTGGGTTTGCAAGTCAGAAAATATAAACCCTTTGCCTCTACCTTTGCTGCTTTTTTAACCCGCGCCTACGATTTTATTCGGATGGCGGCTGTGTCTCGCGCCAACATTAATTTAATGGGTTCCCACGCTGGTGTCTCTATCGGTCAAGATGGCGCTTCCCAAATGGGGTTAGAAGATTTAGCGGCGTTTCGGGCTGTGTGGAGTAGCACTGTATTGTACCCCAGCGACGCAAATCAAACCGCCAAATTAGTAGCGCAAATGAGCGATCACCAAGGTATTGTTTACTTACGCACCACCCGCGAAGCTACACCCGTCATTTACGATGCAGAAGCAGAATTTCCCATTGGTGGTAGCAAAGTTATCCGCAGTTCTGACCAAGACCAAGCCACCATCATCGGTGCGGGGATTACTTTACATGAAGCCCTCAAAGCTTATGAACAACTGAAAAACGACGGTATTACAGTCCGCATCATCGATGCTTACTCAGTCAAACCCATTGATCTGCCAACCCTACATCAAGCCGCACAAGACACCGAAGGTAACTTAATCGTAGTCGAAGATCATTGGCTAGAGGGCGGATTAGGTGCGGCGGTGTTGGATGCTTTTGCTGGTGTCGGCGAAATGCCAACTTACGAAGGGCCACAACTACAACTCATCAAACTAGCCGTCAGTGAAATGCCCACATCAGGAACCCCCGAAGAACTACTCCACGCCGCCAAAATCGATGCTGATGCCATAATTGCCGCAGTGCGATCGCTAGTCAAACATCCAGTGAGTACGAAGTGCTGAGTGCTGAGTGCTGAGAGGGGGTAGACAAGGTAGAGGGGGTAGACAAGGTAGAAAGATTGCTCCCTTCCCTTGTCCCCCTTGTCCCCCTTGTCCCCCTTGTCCCCCTTGCCCCCTGCACCCTGCACCCCTACCCCCTCCCACTCAAAGCCGCAACGACACTGAGTAACTGCATAGGTTCAACAGGTTTTGCTAGGTGCATTTGGTAGCCTGCGGCTAAAGCTTCGGTATAGTCTGCATCACTAGCATAGGCGGTGAGGGCGACGGCGGGAATTTGCCCACCCAGTTCGGGGCTGAGTTCCCTGACTTGGCGCATCAGCATATAACCATCTTCTTCTGGTAAACCAATGTCAGACAAAAGGACATCATAACCGCCAGGATTTGCCAATAAAGTTGATAAGGCCGCACTGACAGAAGCGACGGCTGTAACTTCAATTCCATATTCTTCCAGAATTAATTTAAATAATTGGCGAATATCTGGTTCGTCGTCTACTATTAGTACCCGCACACCTGCCAAGGAAGGAAGGTCATCGGGTGGGATATCCGGTAGGTTATTTCTGGTGATGGATGGTAAGGAAGGAGTCACCACAGGAATTTCTGGCTGATTAGCTTGTAGAGGTAGTCTGACGATGAATGTTGCGCCTTGACCTTCTCCTGGGCTGTGGGCTTCCACTGTCCCGCCGTGGAGTTCTACCAAGTGACGCACAATCGCCAGCCCCAACCCTAAACCTGGATTAGAACGTGTTTTGCTGCCATCTGCTTGGCGGAAGCGTTCAAAAATGTAGGGTAAAAATTCTTCACTAATGCCTTGACCTGTATCGCTGACTCGAATTTGTGCTTGCAAATTTGTGTACTCTAAAGAGATATCAACTCTGCCGTTAGCTGGGGTAAATTTAATGGCATTAGAGAGTAAATTCCAGATGATCTGTTGTAAGCGGACTGGATCACCGATAATTACTCGGCTTGTGGAAGCTAAGTTAGTGTTAATTTGAATGTTTTTGGTTTCTGCTGCTAGACTTACTACCGCGATCGCTGCTTCAATAATTGGCACTAGTTCAATTTCTTGGACATTCATTTGCAGCCTACCGGAACTAATGCGGGAGATATCCAACAAATCACTAATCAAATGGGCTTGGGTTTGGGCGCTATGTTCAATGGCTGCTAAACCTTGATTGACTGTGGCTTCGTTGAGTTGGTGAGTGCGGAGTAAAGTTGCCCACCCCAGCATGGCATTTAACGGGTTTCGCAGTTCGTGAGACAGAATTGACAAAAATTCATCTTTGGCGCGGTTGGCGGTCTCGGCGGCTTCACGGGCAGATTGTTCTTGGGCTAATAGTTGAGTTCGTTCTGCTTCTAGCTGTTTTTGTTGGGTAATATCTTCAATCACCAACAATATCATTGGGATATCATGGATGTGCGACAATTTCCGCGCATTCAATCGCATCACTTTCTGCCCCATTTGCTCAAAGTTATGCTCAACTTCTAAATCTTGAAATTGGCTGTGATGAGGCAAAATATCTTCTAGGAGCGATCGCAATTGGGAAATATTCCATTGCCCATTGCCGATTTCATAAATCAAACACTGTTCGGTTTCGGCTGGTGATAGCTGAAATTTTTCATAGAAAAACTGATTGGCGGTAATTACGCGCAAATCTGTATCTAATACCACCAAAGACTCTCGCACAGTGGCGACAATTGCTTCCGCGTAATCTCTGGCGGCTGTAGCTTGTCTGGTGCTGCGTTTGAGAGCGTCAATATCAACCAACACCACAACAGCACCATCTATTTTATTATCAATAGTGCGATAGGGGCGAATGCGTAAATCATACCAATGTCCTTCTTGGTCTTGGACTTCCTGCGTTTTAAAATTGAGTGTGTTGATCACTTCGATAATTTGCTGCTCTAAATCAGGAAGATTTAAATTGTGATTAATATCACTCAATGGCCGCCCCACATCGGAAGGAATCAAGTTAAAAATAGTTTCTGCGACTGGAGTAAATCGCCGAATGTGTAAATCACCACCTAACATCAAGATGGGGATATTAATACTGCTGAGGAGATTTTGTAAATCGTTACTGACTTGGGTTGATTCTAAATTCCGGCGTTGCAGTTCATCATTAATTGTGTTTAATTCTTCATTCGTAGCTTGAATTTCTTCTTTGGCAGTTTCCAGTTCTTCATTAGTACTTTGTAACTCTTCATTACTAGAGAGAATTTCTTCATTAGCCGCCCTTAAATCTTGATTAGTCGATTGTTGTTCTTCAATAATTGACTGTAAATATTCTTTAGTGGTGGCTAAATCTTGTTGGAGTCGGTGAATTTCGTCTTGCTCATTAGTTGGTTTGCTTTTACGGTTATCACTAGGTAAATTTAACAAAGCAGTGGCGGCCGCGGGTATCTCTGCAAATATGATTAAAAAGTAGCGTTCTGTAGTACTGGCAGCATTAAACGGTATAACTTCAATGGTGACCAGCTTCATTTTTTCGTTGTCTTTAACTTTAATGCCTTCTTTTTTGACTATTACGCCGCGTTTTTTGGCTTGGTGAATTGCAGCACGTAGTTCTAGCCTTAATTCTTCTTTAGCCATTTTCAACAAATTAAAGCTTGGTCTACCTGATGGTAATTGCAAATAAGGATTGGTCTGTCCTCTAAACTGGACAATTTCTAAATCACTGTCGATAATTACACCTACTGGCGCATACTGATCTAATACAATTTGATCAGCCACTTTTTGTATTTCTACATCATTCCACGTTCTTTCACTTGCTGATAGTTGTGTGCTGAAATTTTCGCTGGGATAGCTACTACTAATTAAATCAATTCCCAACCGAATCACAGCCATTTTGCGCGAGTAAATTTTGTACTTTCTGTCAATCAAAGTAAACAAATTACTAAACTCGCCTACTGTCTCGGATGTACCTAGCATTAAAAAGCCGTTGGGATTCAAACCATAGTGAAAAAGTGGCAGCAGTTTCTTTTGGACAGAAGAACCCAAATAAATTAAGACATTGCGACAGGTAATTAAATCCAGATTGGAAAAAGGAGGATCACCAATCAGATTTTGTCTAGCAAAAACACAGGCTTCGCGCACTATTTTGCTAATTTGATAGCCACCTTCTACCGAGATAAAAAAACGTTGCAAACGGTCAGGAGAGACACCAATTAATTGATTGTATTTGTAAACTCCAGTCCTGGCTTTTTCAATGGCGATTTCATTAATATCCGTAGCAAATACTTGAATCTGTCGATTAATATTTTGATTGTGCAAATACTCTAGTAAACAAATTGCAATTGAGTAAGCTTCTTCTCCAGTAGAACATCCTACTACCCAAATCCGGATGGGGGAATGAGAGTTGCGTTCTTTAATAATCTGCGGAAATACTTTGGTTTTTAAAGCTTCAAAAGCTTCTGGATCACGAAAAAAACTAGTGACCGTAATTAGCACATCATAATACAATGCTTTGACTTCTGCCGGATGTTCCTGAAGATAACTTGCATAATCTTCTAATCTCTCTAGCTTGTATAAAATCATCCGCCGCAGAATGCGCCGCTTGAGGGTGGTTTGTTTGTATAAGTTAAAATCAACACCTGTAGCAGCCTTTAACAGACTAAAAATTTGCAGCAAAGCAGTTTCTTCAGTGGGTCGCACCTCAATTGATTGTGCGGGATTTGAGGGACGAATGTAGGGATGATGACTGAGATGAGCTAACTCTTGAGCGATCGCTTGTGGTGTTAACACAAAGTCTACCTGACCAGAAGCCACAGCTGTATTCGGCATATCACTCACCTGTGCCGATGTTTCATTTTGGGCAAAGGTAATTCCCCCAGCTTCCTTAATTGCTTCTAATCCCCTTGCACCATCAGCATCACCCCCAGACAACACCACGGCAATAGCTTTACTACCCCGTTCCTGCGCCAATGAAAAGAAGAATAAATCAACCGACATCACTTGACCGCGAGTTTTCTGACGCGGAACCAAATTTAACTTGCCTTCAGCAATAGTCATCATCGCGTTGGGAGGAATCACATAAACATGATTCGGTTCCACCACCATGCCATTTTGGGCTTCCATGACTGGCATCTCCGTTGTCCGGGATAAAATTTCAGCCAATATACTTTTTTGGTTAGGACTTAGGTGTTGAATAAACACAAATCCCATCCCTGTATCATTGGGCAAATGGCTGAGTAATTGGGTAAATGCTTCCAACCCTCCGGCAGATGCACCAATCCCCACAATCGGAAATAATTCATTTTGGAGTGTTTGTTGCTGCTTATCGGAATTAGAAGACTGAGACTTTTTAGGCCGCCTAGGGTTCATGATCTCAAAATGATTATAGGGCGTTACATGATCTGTAAACAAAATACGATGTTATTGGCTAGACTTTAGCCAGCCAAAGATAGATATTCCAGACTTCCGCATACAGATTGTCCGTGGAGATTGGGTGTAAGAATTTGGGATAAACACACCCCTACAAGCAAGTCGAAAGTCAAAAATGCTCTTATTTTTGACTTTCGACTTGATTCTACCCCCACATCTTTATACTCTTGATTTTTTGGATCACGGCGAGAGTCTTATACATTATTTCAGAATTTCAGATGGCAGGAGAAATATGACGCTGGAGCGATTTTAGTCCTCCACTAGTAACAGTTACAGCCAGTATTTTCCAAAAATCATCCCGGAGAATATTTCGATCCCCCCTTATCAGAGGCTACATACAGTCATAAACTGAAAGTGAGAGTTGAAAGGCAGTCGGGAGAAATTTTGTGAAAAAAGTTTTAGCAATCATTCTCGGTGGTGGCGCAGGCACCCGCCTTTACCCTTTAACTAAACTCCGGGCAAAACCAGCAGTTCCCGTTGCAGGGAAATATCGCTTAATTGATATCCCTGTGAGTAACTGTATTAATTCGGAAATTTTTAAAATCTACGTCCTGACACAATTCAACTCAGCTTCTCTGAACCGTCACATTGCTCGTACTTATAACTTTAGTGGATTCAGTGAAGGGTTTGTGGAAGTGCTGGCTGCACAACAAACTCCAGAAAACCCCAACTGGTTCCAAGGTACAGCCGATGCAGTGCGACAGTACTTGTGGATGTTGGAGGAATGGGATGTAGATGAATTTTTGATTCTCTCAGGAGATCACCTTTACCGGATGGATTATCGTCAATTCATCCAGCGTCATCGAGACACCAATGCTGACATTACCCTGTCGGTAATTCCCATTGATAACCGTCGGGCTTCTGACTTTGGCTTGATGAAAATCAATGAGTCTGGTAGGGTGGTTGACTTTAGCGAAAAGCCCAAAGGTGAGGCTTTAGCAAAAATGCAGGTTGATACTACCATTTTGGGATTAACCAAAGAACAGGCAGAACAACAGCCATACATCGCCTCAATGGGGATTTATGTCTTTAAGAAAAATGTTTTGATCAAGTTGTTGCGGGAAAAATTAGAACGGACTGACTTTGGGAAAGAAATTATCCCTGATGCCGCCCAAGACCATAACATTCAAGCTTATTTATTTGATGATTACTGGGAAGATATCGGGACAATTGAAGCATTTTATGATGCCAATTTAGCCTTAACCCAGCAACCACAACCACCTTTTAGCTTCTACGATGAAGAAGCACCAATTTACACCCGTCCGCGTTATCTACCACCCACCAAATTATTAGATTGCCATGTCACCGAATCAATTATTGGTGAAGGCTGTATTTTGAAAAACTGCCGGATTCAACATTCAGTTTTAGGAGTGCGATCGCGGATTGAATCGGGCTGTATCATCGAAGAATCTTTGCTCATGGGTGCAGACTTTTATCAAGCTTCGGTTGAACGTCAATGCAGCATCGACAAAGGTGATATCCCCGTAGGTATTGGTACAGATACCATCATTCGGCGGGCGATCGTTGATAAAAATGCCCGCATTGGTCACGATGTTAAAATCATCAACAAAGATAACGTCCAGGAAGCTGACCGAGAAAGTCAAGGCTTCTACATCCGTAGCGGCATTGTAGTTGTTCTCAAAGGTGCAGTCATTACCGATGGGACGATTATTTAAAGAAGGCAGGGGACAGAAGGCAGGAGGCAGGAGGCAGAAGGCAGGAGGGAAATCCAAGAGGGATTCAAACCCACCTCTTGCCATCTGAGTTGAAAGTGCTGAGTTTGAAACTTTGAATTATGAGTACAACTGATGACTACTATTCTCTGTTAACTTCTCACTCAGCACTCAGCACTCAGTACTCCACACTCAGCACTCAGCACTCAGCACTCAGCACTCAGCACTCAGCACTCATATTACTCATCGGTCTGCCGGGTAGCGGCAAGTCAACTTTAGCAAAACAATTAATGGCTAAATGCCCCCAGATGCAACTGATTTCTACAGATGCCATCCGGGGGCAATTGTTTGGCGATGAAATTATTCAAGGGCCGTGGTTTTTGATTTGGCAAGAATTAGAACAGCAACTCCAAAAAACAGTCCTGGCTAATCAATCAGCAATTTTTGATGCTACTAATGCCCAAAGAAGCCATCGCCGCGACTTGATTACCTTTAGCCGTGACATAGGTTTTACCCAAGTGGTGGGAATTTGGCTGACTACACCAGTATGGCTGTGTTTAGCTCGCAATAAAAGACGCGATCGCCAAGTTCCCGAAGAAGTCATCTTACGAATGCACCACCAACTCCGAGACGCTCCACCCAGCATCGAAGAAGGACTAGACGACTTGATTAAAATAGGGTGTGGGGTGTAGGGGTATAAGGGTGTAAAGAAATTATTACCCCACTCTCTACTCCCCCATTCCCAAAGTACGGGAATTGCGCTGGTGCAGTGAGCAAGAACCCCACTTGTAATTGTGTATTGTTTGTTAATTTAAAATCAGAATCTAATTGCTCGGCATTATACCTAGCAAAATATAAATCTGACATCTTACAAAAAAACTTAAAGTAAATTTTTACAGGAGGCTGGTAGATGGCTGCAACCGACTTCAAAGATTATTATTCAGTTTTGGGAGTTAGTAAGACTGCCAGTCCAGAGGAAATTAAACAAGCTTTTCGGAAATTAGCCCGAAAGTATCACCCCGATGTTAATCCTGGCAACAAGCAAGCAGAAGCCAATTTTAAAGAAGTCAACGAAGCCTACGAAGTTTTATCTGACTCAGATAAGCGCCAAAAATATGACCAGTTTGGTCAATATTGGAAACAAGTCGGCCAAGGTTTCCCCGGTGGTGGTGCTGGGGTTGATATGGGTGGTTTCGACTTCAGCCAATACGGTAGTTTTGATGAGTTTATTAATGAGTTATTAGGCCGCTTTGGTGGTGCGGCTGGTTCTCGTGCGGCTGGTGGTAGACAAAGTTACTCTTACCGCACTAGCACAGGTAGACCAGGTGGCGGTTATGGCGGCTTTAACGATTTTGGCTTTCAAGATGCTGGTGCAGGTACAGCCCAAGATACGGAAGCCATCATTACTTTGACTTTTTTGGAAGCGTTTGCTGGTGTACAAAAGCGGTTTAATTTGGGTAGTGAAACCCTTGATGTCCGCATTCCGGCTGGTGCTAAACCCGGTAGTCGTTTGCGGGTGCGGGGTAAAGGTCAATTTAACCCCATGACTCAACAACGGGGCGATTTGTATTTAAAAGTGGAACTGCAACCTCATTCATTCTTCCAAATTGAAGGTGATAATTTGGTTTGTGAAGTGCCAATTACACCCGATGAAGCAACTTTAGGCGCTTCCATTGATGTACCTACCCCTGATGGAAATGTGAATGTGAAATTGCCTGCGGGTGTGCGTTCTGGTCAATCTCTGCGTTTACGGGGCAAAGGCTGGCCTTTACCCAAAGGTGGACGTGGTGATCAATTGGTGAAAGTTGCGATCGCACCACCAAAAGACCTCAGCCCCCAAGAACGCGAATATTATGAAAAAATTCGGGCGATACGTACATATAACCCCCGCAGTCATTTAAACCAAGTTAAGTTGTAATTACGAGTAGGAAGTGGGGAGTCGGGATACTATTTCTGACAGCAACTTAGTATCAAAAGTTGGGGAACAGATAATTCCCTGTCACCTGTTCTCTTTTACCTGCCTCCTGCCTCCTGCCTTCTGCCTCCTGCTAATCTACCCGTTCTGACAGATATCGACCTTTAATTTCTTGATTGAAAAACTCACCAACAGAGTCAGCATCGTGTAAATCTTCCCAAGTTTCTGGCTCTACTTCCGCATATTGATAGACTGCACCGTTGTGAAATTCTACTTGTAAGATGCGATCGCCTTCACTATATCCCACTGCGATCGCCATTGATGAACTGACTGGTAGCATCGCAATCGGTTCTTCCAGCACAGGCAAGGTGAGCGTTTCTGCCACCATCTCATTCAGGTGTTGTAACCCTTCATAAGCTTGAACTGGTGCAGGAATTTCTAAAAATTCCAGTTCATCACCTCTATCGAGTAATAATTGCAAGTATCCGTCAGAATGAGCAATCCCTACTAAACTGCTTAAGTCTATTTTCGATAGCTTCATTAACTTGGCGCTCCTGCTGGTATTGTTGTGCGTGTGCGATCGGCAAATTATCTTAGTATTTTTGTACTATAAAACCCCTGAGTCGTCAAGTTTCCTCATAATCTCTTCTTAAAACTAGGACTTACGTAGAGATACTGGGTGTAGGGGTGTGAGGGTATAAGGGTGTCAAGGTTTTGGATACATACACCCTTATACTCCTACACCCTTTCGCCCCTATAGTTACATTCAGTCAGCAACGGTAACACCAAGGTAAAACAAATCTCTCTTGGGCGTGATTTCACAAAGATAGAACCGCCCAAGTGTTCTACCAATTTTTTCACCAATGCCAACCCTAAACCAGTACCACCAGATGTTAAATGTCCGATATTGGGAATGCGGTAGAACTTATCAAAAATCCGAGATAGTTCAGCTTCCGGAATTTCTACACCAGAATTAATCACGCAAAGATGGAGGTGATCATTTTGATGGAAAGCAGTGATTGTAATAGTTTCTCCAGCAGGCGTGTACTTACAGGCATTTTTAACTAACTCGCGCAGAATGCGGCTCAGGCTAGATATATCAGTTGTTAGCAATGGTAAGTCAGGAGGCAATTGAATCTGCACATTCTGATGCTGTTGTTGAGATTGAATAATAAATACTTCTATTGTGTAAGGAATCCAATCACCCAAGTTAATCGTCGTAAATTGTAAGGGATAAAACTCAGCATTTAAATACTGCAAATCTAGTAAATCTTGAATTAGCTGAAGTTCACCTTGGCACTCTTCATGTAAAATTGCCAGATACTGCAATATCTTGGGATTATGGTAATTTAAACTTGTTAATTCCGTTTCTAGTAATTGAATAAATGATTGAATATTCGCTATGGGATTGCGTAATTCATGAGAGATAGAACAGAGAAAATCATCTTTTAATTGATTGAGTTTTTGTAACTCTTCAACTTGTGCTTGCACTGCCTGATAAAGTCGAGCTTGACGGAGAGCGATCGCACATTGATTGGCTAACTGTTTGACTAATCTAATTTCCAATTCATCAAAGGCTTTTGCTGCTGATTTAAACAACCACAAACTCCCTAAAGTTTTTTGATTATCAAAAATTTGACATAATAAAATTGCATATTTTCGCTCAATTTCCTGTTTGTCATTGAGAAAATACCAGCAAAATTGTGTACTGTGTTTTGTTCGCATTGTTGCGGGAAATTCAACCCAGGTTTTTATTTGCTTAATACAATTAATTACACAATCATTCTCACTATTTTTGTGATATTCATAGGCAACAACACAAGTTTTTAAATCATTATTACAAATAGTGGCATAACAACAATCTAGTTCCAAGCCTACTACCAACTCTGCCACCGCTGCTTGCCAAATATTCTTCTCATCTAAACTGTCACGAACTATATCTGTAATCCGTTTTAATCTTGCTTCAAACTCTAGGGATCTTTGTAATTCCGCAGTTCTTTGGATAATTTGTTGTTCAAAACATTGATTAAGTTCTTGCAAAGCTGCTTGGGCTTGTTGACGTTCTTGAATTTCTTGCTGTAAGCGTTGGTTTTGAGCCAGCAGCATTTTTCGCTGCTCATAAATAATCAGTTGGTTCTGCACCCGCGCTAACACTTCCGACTCTTGAAAAGGTTTAGTAATATAATCGACACCACCTAGTTCAAAGGCTTTAATTTTATCTGTAATTTGGTCTAACGCACTAATAAAAATTATAGGAATATTAGCAGTTTTTGGGTATAACTTTAATTGCTGACATACTTCATAACCATTAATTTCTGGCATGTTAATATCCAGTAAAATTAAATCAGGTGGTTCTATTTGGGCAGCCTGAATTGCAATTTTACCACTGACAGTTTTTTTAACCTTAAAACCGTGGTTTTCTAGGATTTTCGCTAACAAACGTAAATTATCTGGTGTGTCATCAATTAGCAAAATCAAAGCAGAATCAATTGTCAATCTAGATAAAGACATAATTTATTAGTTTAGTTTTCTTTAATTATGAGGTGCTAATATTGTTTAATTTAAAACATTTTTGAGCAAATTAATAATTGTTTCTAAATGAAAGTTATCAACTAAATCTTTTAAAGCCTCTGCAAGTTGATGTTTATTAACAGGAATTTCTTGGAAAAGTTGATAAAGTTTTTCCTCATCAATAATTAATGCAGCTTCATAAACCTGAGCAAGCCAATTTGCTGGCATATCTGCTAAATCAGATGATGTTATTTTTTGCAATTGATGTTTGGAATCTGGTAATTTGTGCTGATGATTTTCAGCATAAACATAACGTACACCGAGATATTGTGCCATTTTCTCCAAGAGAATTGTTTCTTCAAAAGGTTTAGCCACAAAATCATCACAGCCTATTTGTAAAATAACTTCTCTATCTTCGGCAAAAGCACTGGCAGTTAACGCGATAATTGCTAAAACTTTATTTTGAGTATGAGCGCGAATTTGCTTAGTTGCTTCATAACCATTCATCACAGGCATTTGTATATCCATTAAAATTAGATGGGGTTGCCAAGCTTTGCAGATATCAACAGCCATCAAACCATTTTCCGCTGCACAAACCTCAAAACCAACAGATTTCAGCAGTTTTACCATTAATTGGCGATTTTCTAAAACATCCTCAACAATTAAAATTCTGTATCTAGGTTGACCAGGTTCTAAACCAACAATGCGCCTAGTAACCTGTGTAACAGGTAAAACATCCAATTTCTCAGCGATAGTCATCTGTATGCTACAAGTAAAAGTTGCACCTTGGCCTAAGATACTCTGAGCGCGTACATCACCGCCCATTAATCTGGCAAACTGGCGACTAATGGCTAGTCCCAAGCCTGTACCTTGCATAAATTGTCTTCCACCTTTAGCCTGTGCAAATGCTTCAAAAATTAACTCTAAATCTTCACTGGCAATTCCAGGGCCAGTATCTTCTACCACAAATTTTACAGTTACCTTGCCGGATTGTTTGGCATATTCAGCATAGGAAACTCGCAGCGCCACATAACCAACCACTGTAAATTTAATGGCATTGCCCAGTAAGTTAATTAATATTTGTCGCAGCTTACCTTCATCACCATAAACATATTGATTTACCTCTGGACTAAACTCAGTAATGATGTTGATTCCTTTATCGGAAGCTTTGAGGGCAAACATTTCTTGAATTGATAAAATTAACCGATACAAGTCGAAGTAACTTTCATTTAAAGTGAGTTGACCAGCTTCAATTTTTGACATTTCTAAAACATCATTAATTAAAGCTAATAAATGTTCACCACTATGACTAATAATGTCTAGATGTTCTTGGTCGTTTTGCGATAAAGAACTATTACGATTCATAATTTGGGTGAAACCTAAGATGGCATTGAGTGGTGTACGCAATTCATGACTCATCTTGGCTAAAAACTGACTTTTAGCACGGTTAGCAATTTCTGCTTGTTCAGCTGCTTGCTGAAGCGCCACATGAGAAAATTCTAAAGCTGCTAACATCAAGTTATTTTTCATTTCCTGTGCAACTTCAATTTCAAATGCTTGCCAGGGGTAAGATTTATCTTTTACTGTTTGTTTCCAATGTTCAAATGATTTGCGAGGAGTAAGATGTAACCTATTATCAGTAGCTATAGAAATTGATGTTTGAGGATTTCCCGCCCAATTCACAGTTTGGACTTGCTCTGGTCGTAACCAAATAATATGATAAGACCTTTGATTCAGAAAAATTGAAATGGCGAGGAGACCACTAACTTTATTTTTAAATTTTCTGGCAATGGGGTAGATTTCTGGTAAGGAGTCAGTATAAAAAATTTCTTGACGGTTTTGCTCAGAAAGCCAACTTATCAGCTTTCTCATATCACTTTCTGAAGGAGTTTGGCCAATTAAAGTTAATTGTTCTTCTAATAAGATGGCTACACCTTGAGCTTGCACTAAGTTTAATAAATTAGATTCGTTGCGTTTAAAGACATTGCCAATGTAGTCTAATTCATTAGATAAGGCTTGTCTGAGTTGTTCTTGAATTATTTTAACTTGTTGGCGATAAAAATTTAGTTCTTTTTCTTGCTGATTGAGTAATTGAATTGAAGCAAATTGACCAATAAATTCACAAATTTTGCGAATTTCATAATCAACATTTTGAGGTGTATAATGGTGACAAGCAATCATCCCCCAAAGCTGATTTTGATTGACAAGGGAGATACACAGAGTTGCTGTTACACCCATATTATGTAAGTATTCTAGATGCCAGTGTGAAACACTTCTTAAGGTTACTGTACTTAAATCTAAGCTTAGATGAGACGGAATTAATTTAACTGGCTGATAATTGATATCTGGAATTAATCGTAAACATTTTTTGGTGTAAAGTTGTCTAGCTTGGGCGGGAATATCGGAAGCAGGATAATGTAAGTCTAAATAACTTTCGAGATGATTGAGCTTATCTTCTGCAATCACAACTCCACTGTAATCGGCTTCTAATTTATAGAGCATCACCCGGTCAAAGTGAGTAATTTTTCTCACTTCTTTGACGATAATTTGAAATAGTTCTAAGGAATTTCTAGCAGTGGTTAGCTGGGAAACTGTTTGTTCTAAAAGATGACAATATCCCAGGAATGGACTGCTTTGTGTATGGGAACGTGGTTCTAACTCTAAGATCAGAAAATTTTGCGATCGCTGTATAGTTCCAAGATAAAATTTCTGCCTATTTTCTCCATGAAATTGGTGCAGTTCAGGTTTTAATTCCAACAAATGAACAAACGGAAATATTTCTTGTTGCAGAGAATCAATAATTGATTGGACTTGTTCTGTGGCGAAGAGAAAATTTAAATTATGCCCAATTAAATCGGTTGCAGAAATCCCAAAAAATTCATTTGTATTTTCACTAGCTTGTAGAATCTTCAGGTGGGGTAATTCTAAAGCTAACAGGACACCAAATGGTTGAATATAACCCGGCAGATTAATTAGTTCCTGATCACAGTCCATGATAGTAATCGTATCGGAATCGCTCATTGGAAAATTTTAATATTTGTTTTTTACAAAAATTTAGCTATCAAAAAAGATATCTTATATAAATGTTGTTCAGTCCAGACTGTAGTCAGACAGAGGCTAAATGAGGAACTACAACAGTTCAGCTTGCTGGCGTAGTGTTTTATCTACTATGTAAGTTGGGAAAGATGTTTTTCATACTGAGCTAGGATAAATTTTGTTGTTCAGTGAAAAATTGTATGATTAAATCAGTTATTTTTACATATAATATTTATCCCAAAAATATTTTAGTGATAAAAGTTTGGTAATTGCGATCGCTCCCGCAATACAAATAATAAAAGAGCGCATATCTATATATATGCGCTCTACAAGGAGAGAAGATTGGTAGTGAAAAGAAATTTATTCGTAAATGACAAACCCAGCCGCAGGTACAGTAATTTTCACAGCTTTACCATTCCTGGCTGCAATTTTCACCTTTTGTCCGACTTGTTGTTTATCGGTAGAGTAAATGCAAGTCAGGAAATCACCTTCTTTGTGTAATTCGTTATCAATAGTCACCCAAGCTTCACGAGGTTGATAATAGTCGGTATTGATAGCGGCGACTATTTCTTGGTCGCTGAGAATACGAGACCAAGGAACAACAGAACGAATTTCGTTACCAATGATTTGGGGTAAGCCAAAGTTTACGCCATCACCAGAAATGGGACGAAGATATTGACGACCACGACTTAAAGCTTTTTTCTCGCTTCTAATTTTGAGAATTTGGGAGATTTCTTGATAGATATAATTGTCTTCGTTAAAGAAGTGAACGCCTCTAGTACCAAATGCGCCGAACTCACCGCCGAACATAGACTCGCGCAAATAGCGATCGCTATCTCCATGTCCATCAAAACCTTGTTCTGTACCATAATAAATACAAGGGATACCCAGCGTTAAAGCGTTGAGTGCTAAAGCATTCAGTACTACTTTTGTAGCGTCTTTATCTGCACAGAATCTTGCTTTGTTTTGTCCTTTACGTACTTGGTCATGGTCGTCGAACATCGTCACGACCTTATCTCTAAACCAAATGTGAGATTCTTTCTGCACCAGTAAAGAATTACGAAATAAACTAAAGTAATCTCTAGGGTTACGATATCCTTTAACCAAATATTCCAGTTTGTCAGGAATCTCATCAATACCTAAAGCAGCATCTAAACCTGTCTCTTCTAAAGTTTCAAATGCTCTCCTTCTTCCGCCAGTAATTTCACCAAGCAAAAAGAATCTTTCTTTACCAATGCTTTGAGCAAACTCATGAATCATCGAAGCAAAAATGCGCGTTGCACCTTTATCCATGTGTTTGACAGTATCAATGCGGAAACCATCAATATCTGCATAGGCTATCCAATATTTATACACCTGAGCCAGATATTTGAGCGAAGGAGATGGTACATAATCATCCAGTCCACCAAAACCATGATGAATATCTTTTAAATCCTCAAAGTCTCCTTCTAAAAATTCTGGATAGCCATCCCAATTTCTAATACGTCCTTTTTGAGTATATAAAGATGGATCTTGAAATTCTACAGGCCAAATTGCATCATTTTCTTGAGGCCAAGTTGCAGGCTTGTTGGGGTCTGTTTTGCGGAATGGGATGCTAGGTTTACCTGTTGCGTCATTAAAACCTTTGACTTGATAGGGTGTACCATTGTAATTAACATTACCAGCTTCGTAACTAAAAATATTCCCAGAATGGTTGAGGATAATATCTAAAATTACATAGATACCATTGGCATGAGCCGTTTGCACTAACTCTTGCAAATCTTCACCACTACCGAATTTAGGGTTAATTTCTAAGAAATCTTGAATACCGTAGCCGTGATATGTTTCTTGAAAAGATACCTGTTTAAAAATGGGACTAATCCAAATAGCAGATACGCCCAACCGCTTCAAGTATCCGACTTTACTAGTTAGTCCTTTAAGATTACCACCAACGTATTTTACACCCGCCTCACGCCAACGTTCTGCGCCTTCTGGCGTGCGGGTAGCATTATTTTGATCACCTGCAAATAAGGGAGTTACACCATTAGAGACAATCTTGCCCAAATTATCTTTATATCCATTCTCCTTACCATCAGAAAATCGGTCGAGCATCATAAAATAAAACACTTGGTCTTCCCAAGCATTGGGAGATGGATAAAATGTTTTATTGGCGGTATAAGCAGCTAAATTAAGTTGTGATAGTTGTTTGATTGCCATTTCCGTATTCTCAGATTAATGACTGAAATAATTGCTGTGTGGATACGGAAAGCTACAAAACTCAATTTTTAAATTCCGGATAAATTGTCAGTTCTTGATGATGTGATGGCTGTGGGATGAATAGCAGTAATTTCGATATATAGCAATCCTAAATTATTTGTAAAATTCTCTTTCTTCTCTTTATTCTTCTTCTTTGTGTCCTTTGCGTCCTACCCTGCGGGAAGCCGCTAACGCGTCTATGCGGTTCGTTATAAAGAATATTTTTTACAACTCAGATAGGATTGCTACAGCAGGTAAACTCACAGATGAGGAAGAATACTTTTTAATGCAGTGACTAATGCTTCTATATGCTTTGTTTGATGGGTAGCCATGACAGAGATTCTGATGCGACTGGTTGGGACAGTGGGTGGACGAATTGCAGGGGCAAAAATACCTGCATCTTTGAGGTGCTTACCAACGCGGAGTGCATCAGTTGGACTAGGTAATTGAAAACAAAGTATGGGTGATTCTGTTGGTAATAACTTTAGTTGGGGTAATTGCTGCTGCATCAGATTTTTGAGGTAATCGACATTACGCCACAATTGCATTCGCCTTTGGGGTTCTTGTTGGATAATCTCAACTGCGGCTAAAGCTGCGGCGGTATCGGCTGGGGAAAGTCCGGTGGTGTAAATCCAAGTCGGGGCGCGATTGCGTAAAAAATCAATTAAGTGAGTATTACCAGCAACATAACCGCCTAAACTACCTAAAGCTTTGCTTAAAGTGCCAATTTGAATTAACTGCTTACCAGTACAGCCAAAAAATTCCACACACCCCGCGCCAGTTTGACCCATGACCCCAGTTGCGTGAGCTTCATCAACTAGCAGCATACAGTTAAATTCTTCAGCGATCGCTAACAATGTTGGCAAAGGGCATAAATCGCCATCCATACTAAAGACGCTATCGGTAATGATTAGACAACGACGGTAGTTTTGCCGTTGTTGGCTGAGTAGGGTTTTTAAAGCAACAACATCACAATGGGGATATTCTGTGATGGTTGCCCCACTGAGAATGGCACCATTTTTTAGGCTGGAATGATTGTACTGGTCAGAAAGAATTAAATCACGTTTCCCAACAACAGCTGCGATCGCTCCTAAGTTTGCCAGATATCCTGAACTAAAGACAATCGCATCTTCAGTTTGTTTGAGAGATGCGATCGCTTTTTCTAAATCTCTGTGTAATTGTCGATGTCCACTGAGTAACCGAGAACCTGTACTCCCAGTGCCAAATTCACTAGTGGCGGCTATAGCAGCAGCAATTAACCTTTCATCCCCAGCCAAGCCCAAATAATCATTACTGGCAAAATTAATCACCTCTCGCCCCGCCAAAATCACCGTCGCACCAGGGCGATCGCTTAAAGTTTGTACTGCACGATACCAGTCCGCCCGATGGATGGTTGCTAATGATTCTTCTATCCAAGCATAAGGGTCTGGTGTCATAAGGGGCTTTTGATTACAAAGATATAGTATCACTTTGTAGGCAGGGGGCGGGGAGCAGGGGGACAAGGGAGACAAGGGTGACAAGGGAGACAAGGGAGACAAGGGAGTAATCTTTCTACCTTGTCTACCCCCTCAACCTTGTCTATCCCCACTCAGCACTCCTCACAGTGCTTCCGGCGGGGCAATATCTGAACCGACACTAATTCCAGTCTTACTCGACTTAATACCTGGTTTAGTATTAATTTCAGGACTTTGGGTTGAGTTGGAAATAGACGAAGACGGACTCACATCTGGATTAACAGTAGTGTCAATTTTTCCCGGCTGAGACATGACAGATAACCCTCCTACTGTCCCAGCTACCAAGGCTGTGTAGCCTAAGTATAAATGTATCGGTCGTAGTTCTAACCCCGTACTAGGGGAATTATGTTTAGGCTGAGACCAAGAAGGTATAACTGATGGCACAGTGTTAACCATTGGTAACGAGTTAGCCAAACTTGTGCCGTTCAGTCCTAAAGCATTACCCATCACCCGGATAAATCCTCTAACTAAAATATCCTCTGGTAATGAATCTAAATCGCCATTTTCGACTGCTTCCATTTGATGAGTTGGTAAGTGAGTAAAGATACTCAAATCTCTCAAACAAAAGCCTCTAGCTTCACGGGCTTGGCGTAGTTGTTGACCAATTTGACCCATGATTTCTAACCGTTGTGCGGCTAGTTGTTGCTGGGCTAGTTCAACACTCGCTTTTTTTTGATTGGGTTGCAGCCAGTTCATGAGTTTTGCTGTGGGATGCTTTTTAGTTGAACTTTCTGGATTTTGGGTTGCAGGATTACTGGTATTTTCCGTTACCAAAGGTGTTGATAATATATCTGTATTTGAATGATGGCTGGAAATACTATTAGCAACATCACTAGATTGTTCTGATTCTGTGTTTGTTTGTTGATTGCTATCTGCGACTTTCGCGTGGTGTGCAAAGTTCTGGAAGACTAAACTAATGGCTTCTCTACCGACAGCCTTAAATAAGTTTTTGGCTTCTTCGGAAGAACCAAGTAATGTTTGTAGTTTAGTCACAGCTTGACGATAAACCTGACTGCGATGAAGTTGAGACTCAATTTCTCCCAGTAGCGATCGCAGTTCTGCTTGCGAAATTTCGATAGTAGGATTTCCCAGAATTTTTAATAAATATGCAGGTGCCATACTCATAATACAAACCACTCCCCATACCGCAAGAAAGTCTAGTTGTATAAATTCTCCTGCGCTTTAGATAATGTATCAGGATATTTATCTATGAAATCCCAGATTTTTGCTTATTTTAGGTATACTTACCAAAAGGAAAGAAGGCAAGATTAAGAACTAAGTAATATTACATACTAGCCTTCTGCACAAATGACTGTATCCATTGCAGATATTTACCACCAGAAACTACAGCTGTATTGTTATGGTCGGCATTGGGAACCAAAATTAGCTGTTTTGGTTCAGGAGCAGCATCATAAAGTTTTTGGCTCATGTAAGCAGGTACAGTAGAATCAGCAGTGCCATGAATAAATAAAACTGGCATTTGCAACTGTGGCACTTTTTTGATTGAGTCAAAACGCTGTGTCAAAATTAAATCGATGGGAAAGACGGAAAACCATTTGCGAGTAGATATCATCTCGCGTATGGAAGAAAAAGAACTTTCTACGATTAACCCAGCGGCTTCGGGGTGTTTCACCGCCAAATCAATAGCGATCGCACCACCCAAAGAATGACCATAAATAAAAATTTGCTGGGGGGGAATTTTTTGTTGCTGCGTCAGATATTGCCAAGCAGTAGCAGCATCTTGATAGACTTGCATTTCATTAGGAAAATCGCCTTGGCTGCGACCATATCCCCGATAATCAATCAGCAATACCGAAAATCCTAGTTGATGAAATCGCTGACTATGCGCTATATTTGCGCCAATATTCAGGCCATTCCCGTGCAGATATAACAACACCTTGGCATCGGGCTGGTTGGCTGGAATCCACCAAGCATGGATTTTTTCCACCTTTCCCAAGCTAGTTTTTACAGGTAGCCAGACTTCTTGATAAGGCAGATTGAAAGAGTCTGGTGTCTTTTCAATGAAATTGGAGGGAAAAAAGATGAACTTGGTTTGCTGGAAAAACAGAAATAGACTGATACTACAGTAGGCGATCGCCACAAATATTCCAAAAACAAGTAACAGCCTAGACTTGAATAAAAATAACAATTGCTGCTTACGTATTTTCATACAAGTAATTTTATGCTTTAAAAATTACTTGTATAGCAGTTTTTGTTGTTTTCGTATAGAGTATAGAGTCAAAAACAATTTGGGATTCTTGGAGAAGAATTCAGCAGTCAGAATTCAGGATTCGGAAATTTAGTAATTCTTCCGTTAAATAGTAAACGTAAGTTAATTTTAGGAGAAGGTCGTGAGCCTCTTAGAAGACGTTCAAAAAGAACAGTTGCAAGAAATAAGTAAAACTTTAAAACAAGTCAGACAGGAAAAATCTATTCAACTAGAGCAGGTAGCAATTAAAACCAATATTCGCCTTGCTTGCTTAAAAGCTTTAGACACAGGCAAATTCGATGAATTACCCGAACCTGTATATATTCAAGGATTTATCCGTCGTTATGCAGATGTCATCGGTTTAGATGGTGCATCGTTAGCCAAAACTTTTTCCACTGAAGTTCAACCTTCAATGGTTGAAAAAACCTCTGGTCACAAAGCAGCCTCAAAACGTAAATTTTCTTTACCACTCTTCATTCCTTACACCGTTTTATTATTGGTGGCGGCTGGTGGGCTTATGTATGTACTTAATCCCCAATTTTCTGCCGAATCTCTTGTTAAAAAACTTAACTTAGGAACATCTAAAAAAACAACAGCAGCCTTATCTCAACCTGCACCCTTACCTAAAACCGAATCTTTACCATCAGCTAATCAAGCACCAGCCGAAAATCCCCCAACACCCATAGCTGTGATTGCACCACCCAAAGATAGTTTGAGTCAAGCTGTGGCTGTTACCTTAGAACTTCAAGGTAAATCTTGGTTACAAGTGAAAGTAGACGGTAAAACTGAATTTGTGGGTAACTTAAACAAAGGACAACGCAAAACCTGGACAGCCAAAAAACAGTTGACTGTGCGTTCTGGAAATGCTGGTGTTGTCTTGGTTTCTGTGAACAATCAACCAGCAACACCCTTGGGAACTTCCGGGAAAATCAAGGAAGTCACATTCACCCCTCAAGTCAACAGTCAACAGCCCAAGGTTAACGGTCAATAGTTCATTAATTCAAACTGCACTCTATAAATTCTGTAGAGACGTTGTATACAACGTCTCTACTTTTTATCAGACATGATATGGCGAGGCACAAACTTAGCACTACAATGCTGGCTGACGTAAATGCCAATTAGTTGCTTGCTCATAAGCGTAAGCTATTTGCAGAATTTGGTCTTCTCTTAAGACATTGCCAATGATTTGCAAGCCAATGGGCAAACCGTTGTCATCAAAACCACAAGGTACGCTAATCCCCGGTAAGCCAGCTAAATTGACGGGAATGGTCATCAGGTCATTTAAGTACATACTCAAAGGATCTGTGGTTTTTTCGCCGGCTTTAAATGCTGTGGTGGGAGCGGTGGGAGTGATTAATACATCTACTTTTTTAAACGCATTTTCAAAGTCTTGTTTAATCAGGGTGCGGACTTTTTGGGCTTTGAGATAGTAAGCATCATAATACCCGGCCGATAGGGCGTAAGTACCAATCATAATTCGGCGTTTAACTTCGGTTCCAAAGCCACTAGCGCGGGTACTCTTGTACATTGACAGTAAATTATCTGCATCGGGTGTGCGTAAGCCGTATTTCACACCGTCGTAACGTGCGAGGTTGGCTGATGCTTCCGATGGAGCAATGATGTAGTAGCTGGGTAAGCCGTAGCGGAAACGCGGACAAGAAATTGTATGAATTTCTGCGCCCAACATTTGTAATTGGTCGATGGCTTTGGTAACAGCCGTTTCAACCACTGAGTCTAAGCCTTGGCCAAAGGTTTCTGTAATTACCCCAATTCGCAGTTTTCTTCTAGCTTTGAAGTCTGGTTTTAGGGAAGCCACATAATCGGGAATGTCGACTTTCAGGCTGGTGGAATCTTTGGGGTCGTAGCCTGCGATCGCTTGGAGCAGAATTGCTGTATCTTCTACAGAGCGTCCAAAAGGGCCAATTTGATCTAAAGATGAAGCGTAAGCCACCAAACCGTAGCGTGAAACCAGTCCGTAGGTTGGTTTCAAACCAGCAACACCACAAAAAGAAGCCGGTTGGCGAATTGAACCACCAGTATCAGAACCTAGAGAAACCACACATTCTCCCCCAGCTACGGCGGCGGCTGAACCGCCAGATGAACCACCAGGAACCCTCGTTAAATCCCAAGGGTTAGCTGTAACTTGGTAGGCAGAATTTTCGGTCGAACTACCCATTGCAAATTCATCTAAATTGGTTTTGCCCACCGTGACAGCCCCAGCATCTAGCAATTTTTGCGTCACTGTAGACTCATAGGGTGGCACAAAATTTTCCAAAATCCGGGAACCGCAGGTAGTAGGAATTCCTTTGGTACACATATTATCTTTAATGCCAATCGGAATCCCCGCTAACAAGCCAATTTCTTCACCCGCAGCAATTTTGGCATCTACAGCACGAGCTTGCTCTAACGCCTGTTGTGCTGTTACATGCAAGAAACTGTGTAATTTCGGCTCTAAAGCTTGAATTTTGTCCAAAGCTTCTTGGGTAATTTCAACGGCGGAACGTTCTTTTTTAACTAGCTGTTCGTGCAACTCGCGTATGGATGCCATGACTGCTCTCTTGGTAACTCAAGTCATTGATTTTAGTACATATTGCGGGGAAGTATGTCATCACATATCTTGCACCTAGCCCCGATGAATGGAATTCGCGGCTATAAAAACAAAGTCCGCCTAGGCGGACTAACGTAAAGTCAAGCCTTTTGAGCCTGCGGAGGCAGGCTTTGTTCGTGTAGCCAAGCCAGTGCGTTGGGCGGGTTTCCCGACTTGAAGCAACTGGCGTGCGATTTTAATCGTCAGGTGCAAGATGTATGTCATCCTTTCCCAAAACAGCAAATATATACTTGATAACTGGATGTTTGCAAATTATAAAACTTAGACTATTAACTTAGCTATAAATTTCAGTTATTGTCGAGTAAGAGGAGATGAGTAGCCGTTAGGGAAGTAAACTTTTAAGTCTGGTTGTTGATAAATCATTAAAGTAATATTATTCGCTTTTATTAAGTTTGCGTCGGGGAAAAGAGAGATGGTTAAAATAATTACGCGTAAATATGTTGGTCAGTCAAATGTCTATGACATTGGGGTAGAACAAGACCATAATTTTGTCATTAAAAATAATTTCATCGCTTCTAATTGCTTTAATAAATCCCACTCTACTGCTTATGGATATGTCACTTATCAAACAGCATATTTAAAAGCAAATTATCCCTTAGAATATATGGCAGCCCTGTTAACGGCTAACAGTGGTGACACAGACAAGGTGCAGAAATATATTTCGACTTGTTTGAGTATGAATATTCAAATCGAACCGCCGGATATTAATCGTTCTGGTGTAGATTTTACACCCGTGGGCGATAAGATTTTATTTGGTTTTTCTGCTGTCCGCAATGTGGGGCAGAATGCGATCGCTTGTATTTTAGAAGCGCGGGAAGACCAAGGGGTGTTTAAATCATTATCTGACTTTTGCGATCGCGTTGACTTGCGTGCAGTTAACCGCCGCACTTTAGAATCACTGATTTATTGCGGTGCTTTTGACAAACTTGAACCAAATCGCCACCAATTAATTAAAGACCTAGAACTTGTTTATGATTGGGCGCAATCTCGCGCTAAAGATAGAGCCAGTGGTCAAGGTAACTTATTTGATTTATTAGGCGGTGGATTTGCTTCTACATCTACTAATAAAACTAACAATAATGTCTTTGACTCGGCACCCAAAGCCCAACCTGTGCCTGATTTTCCGCCGCAGAAAAAGTTGCAGATGGAAAAAGAATTGTTAGGCTTTTATGTCTCAGACCATCCGCTTAAATCAATTAAAAACTCATCTTCGATTTTAGCACCAATTAATTTATCACAACTTGGTGATCAGAAAGAAGACACATTACTTTGTGCGGTTGTGATGTTAAATCATGTCAAAAAAGTCATGACCAAAAAAGGTGATCCAATGGCAATTTTGCAGATTGAAGATTTAACTGCACAATTAGAAGCTGTGGTTTTCCCTAAAACTTATGAACGGGTGAGTCTTGCACTAGAAGTTGATGCCAGATTAATTATTTGGGGTAAAGTCGATAGACGTGATGAACAAGTGCAATTAATTGTGGAAGATGTTGAACCCGTAGAAACAGTGCAACTGGTGATGGTAGAACTCACGCCTCAACAAGCTATCACAATTGAAGAACGCGATCGCCTACGCACAATTTTAAAAGAAATATCAGGTGACAGAGAAAAAGCCAAAGTCCCTGTCATAGGCATTGTACAAGCTGGTAGTTCTCGGCAACTTGTTCGGTTTGGCAGACAATTTTGGGTGCAAGATTCTCGCTCAACGGTTTTAGCACTACAAAATGCCAGATTTCTCGCTCATGTAAAACAATTAACTAGTAGTTGATCAGAAACTTTGCAAGATTGGGTAAGAAAAATTACCTGATTTTTAATTACTAAAACTAGTTGATATCTTAAATATGCCTTCGTCAACAGTATAACACCGTAGTAATACTGTAGTAAATTCGTTTTTTTAGTGACTTATGCGGATGATGATTTCTTGGTTGTAATGGTATTTTTTGATGCTAGGGAGAGTTGGAGATTTGCTAAGTGAAGGAGTTAGAGCTTGATGATTGCCAATGATTTACATCGATTTGTATCGTATTGTAAAAAAATTCAACCACAAACCCAAGAAGATATCAAACAGTTTTTTGAAGGAGTAATTGTTTTTCCTTACGATAAGGAACTACTTTTGCAAGCTTATTTATTTTTAAATATTAAAAACTTGTTTCCTGACTGCTGCGAATTGCTGTTATTTGAAAAATCACCAATTGCAGATTACACCGATTTAGGAAAATGTGATTTTGTTTATCTGACATTAAAAGGTAATCTATTTCTCATCGAAACGAAATTTATTGATACAGAAGCTACAGGCGCAACTGAGAGAAAAAGACGTAATAAGCACAGAAATAAAGTATTTGAACAAGTAATTACTTTAAAAAATAGATTTAGTGAATATTGGGATATAAAACTGAATCAGTTAGAATGTGGTGTTTTTACAACAGATTCCGAAGTGGAATGGCGCGGTAACGGGATGAATGTAGTTACTAAGTCAATTGCAATTGATCAGTTAGAAAAATGGCGCAGAAGTTACAAACGCACCATTTAACTTTTCTTTTAGTTATTTTACTTATTTAATTTATATCTTATGTTAATACTACATTCTTAGAGACGCGAACTTCCGCGTCTCTAATATTTTTTACGGTCTCAAAATTTTTGCATAGCTGCAATACCACATCGATATGAAGCAGCATATAATTAGCCTGTGAAGATGGTCACTGAGCTTGTCCTGAATCTTGCCAAAACCTCTATTCTTCTGCCTCCTGCCTTTTTCCAACTACAAATATTTACGCCGCTCTACTTATCTTGTGGCAATGTGGATATTGAGAACAGCAAAAAGTCTACATTATTAGGATTACTGATGAATCGTTCTAAAATAGTTGCCATTATTACAGGTGCAATTTCTGTATTGTTGGCTATTGCTTATCTAATTCTTGTTCAATTCCTCGATTATCGAGACATGAAACCTGCGCCTGTTGGTCAAGTTGATTCAACACCCATAGCAATAATTGACACTAACCCAAGATATTTTGGATAAGACAATAGTTAGGTTGGGTGGAGCAGTAGCGAAACCCAACGAAAGCTGATTACTGTTTAACTCCGACTAAAGATAACAACTCTTGTGTTGTCAGGCTGCGCTTTTTCTGGGTTGATTCTTGTCGTACAGCATTTAAAACAGATTGTGTTTCTTCACTATTGAGAATAATCCCATGTTGTTGCAGCACATTTGATAATAAATGGCGGCCAGAATGTTTACCCACTACTAAACGCCGTTCTTGTCCAATTTCTTCGGGTGCGAAGGGTTCGTAGGTATGGGGATTTTGTATGACTCCATGAGCATGAATACCTGATTCATGAGCAAAGGTGTTTTCGCCGACTATTGCTTTCCAAGGGGGTAAACCATAACCAGATGCTGTGGCTACTAGTTGCGAGATTTCTAATAAACGTCGGGTGTCTATGCCTAAATCAATCTTAGATAAGTGTTTTAGCGCCATAACAACTTCTTCTAAAGCTGCGTTTCCGGCTCTTTCACCTAAACCATTGACTGTAGTATTTACAGATAATGCACCAGCTTTGATACCAGCTAAAGCGTTGGCTGTGGCTAAACCAAAATCATTGTGAGTGTGCATTTCCACGGGTATAGACAAGGATGTGACCAATTTTTTTACCTTGTCATAAGTGCTGAATGGGTCGAGAATACCTACAGTGTCACAAAAGCGAAACCGTGATGCACCCCATTCTTGAGCTGCAAGTACTGTATCTAACAAAAACTGCTCATCGGCTCTGGAAGAATCTTCTCCGCCTACGGAAACAAACAGTCCTTTATCTAAAGCAAAGTTCAGGCTATCTTGGAGTTTTTGTAAGACTAATTGCCAGTTTCCCTGAAATTTTGCGCCAATTTGAATTGCAGAGACGGGAATAGATATATGCACACGCTTTAAACCACAAGCGATGGAAGCTTGAATATCAGAAATGACGGCGCGGTTCCAGCCTAACAGATGAGCTTGTAAATTTAAGTCAACAATTGTGGCGATCGCTTTTTGCTCGGCTTCACCCATCGCTGCAATCCCAATTTCAATTTCTGGTACACCAATTGCATCGAGAAATTTGGCGATCGCAATTTTTTCTTCTAAGTTAAAAGCGACACCTGCTGCTTGTTCGCCATCACGTAATGTTGTGTCATTGATGACAACCTGATTCATTGCTTGCATTTCTCCAAAAAAAGAGATTTATCTTTTTAGCTCCAGCTTGAGTAAATATAATCAGAATTCGATAAAAATGACTTAAAAATTCAATAAGTATTTAATTTATACTTATGTTGCTGAAGTGAAAGCCGATATCCTCTAATTCCTACTGGCGAAGGGGTATTTACAGCCAACTGTAACACTCATAATTTCTGCATTATATTTCATCAGCAGCTACAGTTCTATTGGCAACTATTTCTGTATCGGATAAGGTTTCATGGTTATGGCTATTAACATGACCAAATATGCGGGAAATTAAAGGTATGGTAATGAAAATTACTGCTAAAACTAATAAAAATGTCGAAATACCAAAAAGCTGATTTTGTGGTATTTCTAATACTCCACGTAAAATTACTTCTCGTAATGCCGAAACTATTGTAATTTCAACTGCTGCGCCTACTGATATTTGCTGATTTTGTAAGTAATCAATCAGTAGCCGGAATAACTCAACCAGAATCAAAATAAACAAGATATCAGATGTAATTTCTCGTAAATCTAAGGGGTGTAAAAATGAAAAGAACATATCCCCAAGCCGAATCAGCATAACGCAGAATAAGCCAAGGCATAATGAGATAATGATAAAATCCTGGAATCTTTCTAGGTTATTGACAATGCGCTCTCGCTCAAACCAACTATTTACTTCTTTAATTACACGCTTTGGCATAATTTCTTCTAAAACCTGATTTGCTTATCTCCATGATAGGCAATTTAAGAATCAAAAAATTAATAATATTTGACATTTTGTAGAATTTTATTAACATATCTTTGAGCTAATTTGTAATATCATTTACAGCAAAAAAATTATTTTTTAAACTGTATTTTTCTTGACAACAACTATATTTTTTATTGATATAGCAGTCGAAGCATAGGTTCGGACTATGTTGGTGGCTGAAACTCATGAAAATGCTTAGTTCCTACTCAGCACTCAGCACTTCACTATAAAATCCAGTTTTTCAATTTCCAAACAATATCCCCGACTTCTTGAAGAAGTCGGGGATATTAACCTCATATTTATAAATCAAATAATAATTGCTGAATATCTTTGTCAGTCAGGTACAACCACTTTCTCAGCAATATGGTGGTTGAGTGACCAACGGTGGTCAACAGCCACAGATGTTACCTCACAAATCTCTTCTAGCCGTTTTTGTTGGACTGCTGCTTTGCGAAGGGTGATGATGAGTTGATTTACCTGATGTCGCAAATCGGGATTTTGATTAACGGCTAACAAGGTTTGTCTTTCTAACAGTTGGAGTATTAATTCGTAGTGGATGGGTGACGGTAGAGGAATTTGCTCCATGTGGCTTTAATATTACAAATGTATAATTTGTGTTAGTTAGAGTTTATCTCTTGCCATGAATTGTTACATAAAAAATGAACTTTTGGTTAAGGCGTGGGTGTTTTTAACGATAAATTTTTCGCAAACCCTGGTGAAAGTACGGTAATTATTATGTTGTTTATATAACATGCTATCATTGCTCTGTTTCAATAGAGCAAGATAGCTTCACCTAGATTAATGATTGGGTAGAATTTGCGCGATCGCTAATTCTGGGTCTGGTTGTTTGACTAAAGATTCGCCAATTAACACAGCAGTTGCACCTGCTTGTTCAACAACAGTCAAATCATCAGGTGTGTGTAAACCGGATTCACTGACAACCACGATATTGCGATCGCGTAATTGTTCACCCCTAGCTTGTAAAAGTTGACAAGTTGTCTGCAAATCTACGGTGAAATCTTCGAGATTGCGATTGTTAATGCCTACTAAAGAGACACCATCTAAAGCCAATACCCGGTCGAGTTCTTCTAGACTGTGGACTTCAATCAAGGCTGCCATGTTTAAGGCTTTGGCAATTTTGATAAAGTACTGTAAGTCTTGGTCAGTTAAAATTGCCGCAATTAATAAAACGGCATCGGCACCCTGGAGACGAGCTAAGTACATCTGGTAAGGATAGATAATAAAATCCTTACACAATAATGGTAAATCAACTGTGGCCCGGACTTTCGCTAAGTTGTCAAAACTGCCTTGAAAAAATTTCACATCTGTCAACACAGAAATACAACTAGCGCCGCCTTGTTGGTAGGATAAAGCGATCGCCACTGGGTCAAAATCTTCGCGTAATACACCTTTACTCGGTGAAGCCTTTTTCACTTCTGCAATCAACGCTGGTTTTGTCTTACCTTGTTTGAGGGCGGCAACAAAATCCAGAGTTGGCGGTGCGGAAAGTGCTTGCTTTTGTAATTCTCTTAAAGGCTTTTTTTCTCGCAGTTGCTCAACTTCAATTTCTTTTTGCCAGACAATTTTTTCCAGAATATTATTTGGTTCGGCATCTGGCAAAGCGGCTTGATAGCGCACTACGGATACATCAATAGCTGGGCTTGGTTGACGACGACGGATTTGCATATTTGAGTGCTGAGTAGTAAGTAAAAAGTAAAAAGTAAAAAGGTAAAAGTAAAGATTGTTACTTTTTACCTTTTTACTTTTGCCTTTATTAGGCTACAGCCCGTTTGTAGGCTTCATCTAGAACTTCCGAGAGGGTGGGGTGGGCGTGAACTAGATGGGCGAGGGTGTGGACAGATTCACGCTTCGCCACGGCGGCTGAGGCTTCGTGAATTAAGTCGGAGGCGTGCATTCCAAAGATGTGAACACCTAAAACTTCGCCTGTGTCTTTGCGATAAATTACCTTAGCGATACCATCGGCTTCGTTTTCTGCCAAAGCTTTGGAGTTGCCTTTAAAGTAACTCTTACTTGTACCAACTTCAAAACCTTCTGCTTGTCCTAATTCCTTAGCAGCAGTTTCGGTTAAACCGACATAGCTAACTTCTGGGTGAGTGAAGGCGGCGGCGGGGATGCTGCGATAGTCTACAGTGCGCGATCGCCCGACGATATTTTCTACCGCTACAATACCTTGAGCCGAAGCCGCATGAGCCAGCATCATTTTGCCATTAGCATCACCAATTGCCCACAGATGGGGTACAACTTCACCCGCACTCAATACTGCCATGCGATCGTCGACGGGGATAAAATTCCGCCTGTCTAATTCCACACCCACAGATTCTAAACCAAGGTTTTGGGTGGCGGGGATGCGTCCTGTCGCTACTAGGCAAGCATCAACCTCAATCACCTCTAAATCTTCTTTTGTTTTAAAATCAGCCAACTCAATCACCACTGGCGAACCAGGGATGACTTTTTTGGCGTAGATACCGACTTTGGTTTCAATATCACGCGGCGTAATTAATACCCGTTCTGCGAGTTTGGCAATATCACGGTCAAATCCTGGCATTAACTGATCTAGGGCTTCAATCATAGTGATTTCACTGCCCAAAGCCGAGTAGACATCAGAAAATTCCAAACCGATGTAACCGCTACCAATAATTGCCACCCAAGGCGGGAGAGATTCTAATTTTACGCCTTGGTCGCTGGTAAATACAGTTTTGCCGTCAACTTCAATGCCTGGGGGAACAAAAGGAACTGAACCAGGAGAAAGAATAATATCTTTAGCGGTGATCGTTTTTTCACTGCCATCGCCACTGACAGTGATTTTTTGAGTACCCGCGATTTTTCCCCAACCCCGAATGATATCTACGCCTAGACGCTTGAGGCTGTTGGTTAAATCGCCTTGAATTTTCGAGACTAAATTGCCTGCATGATCCGCGATCGCTTGGCGATCGAACTCCACATTACCAATTTGAATGCCCAGTGACTTGAGGTGGTGGGCATTACGTAACTCCCGCACACGTCCTGCTGCTGCCAGCAATGCTTTCGAGGGAATACAGCCCCTGTTAACACAGGTTCCGCCCATGTCAGCTGCTTCAATAATTGCTGTTTTCAAACCGCAGCTTACCGCGTGTAGGGCTGCGCCATGTCCGCCTACACCAGCGCCAATAATTACTAAATCGTAATCAAATCCTTGACTCACGTTAGTTTCCCCGTGTGCTTCGCCTATGTATTCTCAATTCGACTAGCTATTCTGACAACTCCAAAGAGTTGGGAATGGCTAAATCAACTATTATCGTTCACCCTAGCAAGCGAAGAGATAACTTTATTGACAATTTTAGTAAACATTATTCACTTATTGAATTTTATACTGATATGGCTAATTTTTTTGGAAAGCTATAATAGCTGATCCAGGTTGATCAAAACTGATTATTTTTACCTTGTTAAGCTGCTTGTGCTTTGATTTAGCAATAAATTGGACAATTAAACTTAGATAATAAGTATTAGAAAATACTAGTACTCAATTGTGGAAATAAACTACTTTTGAGGTAAAGATTTTATCAGCAGCTTTATTGTACTAGTATCGTAATGTTTGAAAGTTCAGTAAGAGCCTGATGGTTATGGCTGGAAATTCAAAATCAGTATGAGCCGAAAAGCCAACCTGGATCTAAAATTCATTTACCCATAGGATTTTCGCACTTCGTCTGCCCGATGTCTATTCCCAAAATCAGTGAATTTACCATCCGTCGTTATGCCAACGCCAAGTCTTACCAACGAGGTGAGGCTTATTTTGAGTCTGGTGCTGTAGATACCATCACTCGCCGTGGTAATCTATTACACGCCGAAGTTGATGGCAGTGAAGCTAGACCTTATCGTGTTAGCCTCAGTTTTGATGGCCATAGTTTAACCTCAGCTAATTGCACTTGTGCCTACAATTTTGATGGATGGTGTAAACACATTGTGGCAACGTTGCTTGTCTGTGTGCGCCAGCCTGAGATTATTGAACATCGTCCGACGTTAGAGCAATTGCTTGATCGGCTGGATCATGTGCAGACACAAAGACTAGTGCAAGAATTAGTCGCCGAACATCCCCAATTGATCGAGACAATTGATCGTCATGTTACCTGGATGACAAATCCTTTGCCCCAGACAAAAAAGCTCAAAGCTTTGCGGCAAAATGCCATTGATACCACTGCTTTTCGGCGACAAGTACGGCAGATTATTCACGATGGTGTACGCTATCTGGAAGATGGCTGTGAAGAAGATCCCATCGCCGAGGAATTGCTGGGTTTAGTGCAGTCGGCGGTAGACTTGATTGAACGGGGAGAAGGAAATAAAGCGATCGCAATTTTAGAGGCGATTACTTCTACCTGTATTGAAAATTGGTATGAAGTCGCCGAGTATGGTGCAGACTATGATGAAATTGCCTGGGAATTAAATAATGCTTGGTGTGAAGCTATTCTGACTGCTGACTTAACTCCCGAAGAAAAAGTAGATATCCAGGTGAATTTGGAAGTTTGGCAAGATGAATGGGATGTAGATTTTGGCTTGAGTTTAGAAGCTTTGCGCCAAGGTTGGGATTACCCACAACTCACAGAAGTTCTGCAAGGCAAAATTAGTGAACGGGGAGTTTGGGAAACAACCATTCCCGATTATGCCGATGATTTAGCTTTAATTCGGTTGAAAATTCTCGAACGCCAAGAACGTTATCAAGAATATTTATATTTAGCAGAAGCAGAAGGACAAACGCGGCAATATTTAACCATGTTGGGGAGACTCGGCAGGGTAGAAGAAGCTTTAGAAGCTGCCCAAACCGAGATGAATTCAATGGAAGAAGCCTTTGCTTTGGGTAAAACTCTGCAAGAACAAGGGGCATTACAACAAGCTTTGCATATTGCTCAAATTGGTTTGCAATTAAAGGGAAATTGTCAATATGACTTGGGTTTATGGACAAGCGATTTAGCCCAAAAGTTAGGTGATCAAACCACAGCTTTGCAAGCCAAAAAATTAGCTTTTCAAGCACATCCTTCTCTAGAAGAATACCAAGATATTCAAGATTTGGCTGGGGAAGAATGGCTGCGAATTAAACCTGATTTATTGAAGATTCTCCGGCTTTATAGTGGTTGGGAAACTGCCCCCATCAAAGTCGATATTTTCTTACATGAAGGACTGATTGATGATGCGATCGCGATCGCTAATGATTTAAATGTCTATTATGCTGATATTATTCATCGAGTCATGAATGCTGCCATTCCCCATCGTCCTGAATGGGTAATTACTCATGCTTGTCGGCTTGCGGAAGCAATTATGAATGCAGGGAAAGCTGAATATTATGATGCCGCAGTTGAATGGCTCAAAAAAGCCCGCGCTGCTTACATTGCGTCCAATAAACAAGCCAACTGGTCAAATTATCGCGCCAAATTAATGGAAATCCACGCCCGCAAGCGCAAACTGATGGGAATGTTGCAAGGACGAGATATGGAATAATTCTGAATTCATCAATTGATGTTTATCAGCTGAATGCTATGGGAACTATAGGTAATGAGTCTAACTAAAGCTTTACAGTCATACCTATATGTTCTATTTATTCCCCAAAGCCCTCAAAATTAGCAAATCCCAACCCACTCCCACCACAAAACCACCTGATATTAGAACATCACTAATTTTGATTGCTTGTACATTAGCAATAGGGATTATTGGTTGGACTAGCTACTTGGTGGTTAGAAAGTTAATTATTCAACAACTTAAAGAAAAAGCATTATTACAAGTCCGCCAAGGAACTGATGAGATTGATCAGTGGTTAGCAATTTGCTCTACCACAATTCAAACTATTGCAAATACAGACGCAGCCCGTTCCTTAAATTGGAGATTGATTGAACCATTATTAAAGTCAGAAGTGAAGCGCACTGATGATTTTTTTAAAATTTCACTCTCACTACCTGATGGTTATTATTACAACACTGAGGTGGGTAAAAGCAACACCAAAAATAGCGATCGAGATTTTATTCAAAAAGCATTAGCAGGAGAAACAAATATATCAGATCCTTTTGTCAGTCGGACTACAGGTATTCCTTCTGTCGCAATTGCTGCACCTATTCGTCAAAGTTACGATTTTAAAAGTCCTCCCATAGCTGTGATTAACGGTAGCTTAAAAGTACACAGAATTACTCAAGTAGTCAACAAACTGCGTTACGGTAATTTGAGTTACGCCTTTGCACTTAACTCTCAAGGAGAACCAATTATTCATCCGAAAGTGATGTCAACCAAAGAAAAACCTGCTCCCAGTTTTCTCAAATCAACCGACTCTAGCTTGGCGGAACTGGCTCGGCGGATGGTAAACAAAGAAGAGAGAATTGAACTGATTTCTATTGATGGGACTTACCAATATGTTGCTTATGTTCATCTCAAACAAGCAAATTGGTCAATAGCTTTAGTTATACCGCGAGAAAATATCGAATCTCAACTCCAAGCACTAAATTTACTAACTTCAATATTAGGTGGACTGCTGGCGATAGGAACAATTATCGCTTGGCGACAAATACAACTATCCCAAAAAGCAAAAATTCAAGTTGTAATGCTCAGTCAACAACAAAAAACATTACAACAACAAGCACAAGAATTAGAGCAAGCCTTACAAGAATTAAAACAAACTCAAGCTCAGTTGATTCAAGCTGAAAAAATGTCTAGTTTAAGTCAATTAGTTGCAGGAGTAGCCCACGAAATTAACAACCCAGTTAGTTTTATTTATAGTAATATTGAACCTGCCCAAGAATATATTGCAGACTTACTCAGATTTTTAGAACTTTATCAATATCACTACCCCGAACCAGTAGCAGAAATTCAAGATGAAGCAGAAGCTATTGAATTGGATTTCTTGATAGAAGACTTACCAAATTTACTTAATTCGATGAAAGTTGGGGCTGAAAGGATTAAACAAATTGTGCTGTCTCTGCGGAATTTTTCGCGCTTAGATGAGGCGGAAATGAAACTGGTTAATATCCATGAAGGTATTGATAGTACACTCATGTTTTTGCAAAGCCAACTCAAAGCTACACCCAACCATCCAGAAATTCTAGTTATCAAGGAATATACTGATTTGCCACTGGTAGAATGCTATGCAGGAGAACTGAATCAGGTATTTATTAGTTTGCTGACAAATGCGATTGATGCCATAGAAGAGTCTTTTATTAATTTGTCGCCAACTCAAGATAGACGTACAGGCAAAATTCACATTAAAACTGAAATTACTGCTAATCAACAAGTTATTATTCGCATTATTGATAATGGAATTGGGATTTCTGAAATTTCACAAAAGCAACTATTTAATCCCTTTTTTACTACTAAACCTGTTGGTAAAGGTACAGGTTTGGCTTTATCTATTAGTTATCAAATTGTGACGGAAAAACATCAGGGTAAGTTGGAATGTCATTCTACTGTCGGCAAAGGTACAGAATTTGTAATTATACTTCCAATTAGTCAGGAAAGATTGCTGGCGGCTTGAATTAGGTTACAAGGAATAATGATAGGTTTCGATATCAAAATACCCCTTGCAAAAGTCGTTATTTGCGCTCTTTTCTTTGCGCCTTCGCGCCTTTGCGTGAGACAAAAAAATATTTATGCAAGAGGTCTAAAGTTTTTGTTCTACGGTATTTTTAATTATTTGGTCATCTGTCAAATGACAAATGACCAATAACAAATGACCCTAAATTAAATTTTTGAACGCACAAACTTCTCTAACCTATCCAAGCCTTTTTCGATTGTGGCTAAATCGGTAGCGTAGGAAAGGCGAATGTTATTATCTGCACCAAAAGCAATTCCGGGAATGACTGCAACTTGATGTTCTTCAATCAATGCGTCGCAAAATTCTAGAGATTTGAGTCCGGTTTTGCTGATGTCGGGGAACAGATAAAAAGCGCCGTCTGGTTTGGGACAATATAAACCGGGAATGGCGTTAATTCGCTCTAGCATGACTTGTCGCCGCTTGCTAAAAGCCTGCAACATTTCAGCTACACAATCTTGAGATTCTTCTAAAGCAGCGATCGCACCATATTGAGCAAAGGTACACACATTAGATGTACTATGCCCTTGAATGGAGTTGGCTGCTTTAATAATCTCGACTGGCCCGGCTAAGTAACCCAAGCGCCAACCTGTCATAGAATAAGCTTTGGCAAACCCATTACTAATAAAGGTGCGCTCAAAAATTTCTTGTCCCAGGGAACCAATGCTGATATGTTCTGCACCGTCATAGAGAATTTTTTCGTAAATCTCATCGGAGACTACATAGATATCTGCATCAACTATTACCTGTGCCAAAGCTTTAATTTCCTCTGGCGTGTAAACCATCCCGGTGGGGTTGGAGGGGGAGTTGAGGACAAATAACTTGGTTTTGGGGGTGATGGCTTGGCGCAGTTGTTCCGGTGTAATTTTATAGCCTGTGGAAGCATCGGTGTTGACAATCACGGATACGCCACCTGCTAAAGTTACCATTTCGGGATAACTCAGCCAATAGGGAGCCGGAATAATCACCTCATCACCCGGATCGATGAGTGACAATATCAAATTGTACAAAGAATGTTTACCGCCATTGGTGACGATGACATTTTCTGCTTTGTAATCTAAACCGTTATCAGATTTCAGCTTTTGGGCGATCGCTTCCCTTAACTTTGGTTCTCCAGGTGCAGGGCCATACTTGGTTTTACCTTCTGCCAAAGCTTTTGCTGCTGCGGCTTTAATATGTGCTGGGGTGTCAAAATCCGGTTCACCAGCACTAAAACTACAAACATCTATACCTTCTGCCTTCATCGCCTTAGCTTTAGCTGCGATCGCTAAGGTTAAAGAAGGTTTTACCTGACTTACTCTTGCTGCCAGTTTCATTCTTACTTATTCTTTGGCAAATCTCTCACTTATCTTAGGATATCCCAGAAACCCTACCAAGATTTGCCTTTTGGGTAATTCCTTTTCATCTTTATATTTTTTGTTCTACTTTACACCAGAATGTTCAATAATCTCTTAGGGATTTACAAATATCTGTCTCCCCTGTCTCCCTTGTCCTCCTTGTCCCCCCAGTCTCCCTTGATTCCCTTACTGAGAAGCTTGCTTGGCAAACACCATCAAATGCTGTTGGGGTAACAGGTTTTTAGTCTCGCGCCACTCTAAACCAACAGCCTGCATTTCTTTCTGCACTTGTTTTTGTGTCATTTTATGCAGGGTTTTAATCATGATGAAGGGATTTTCACCACGGTATTCTACCAATACGACTCTACCCCCCAGCTTGAGTGCTTTGACAATTCCTTGCATCACTTCGTAGGGATATGCAAATTCATGGTAAGCATCTACCATTAAAGCCAAATCAATACTTTGTGCTGGCAAATTGGGATTATCAATGGTTGCTAAAATTGGTTCAACATTAGTAATTTTCTTCTTTTGTTTGCTATCTTGAATTATCTCTAGCATTTCTGGCTGAATATCTACCGCCAAAACCTTTCCTTGGGGTAATAAAGGTGCAATTAAAAAACTCAGATAACCTGTACCAGCACCAATATCGGCAACTACATCATTGGGTTTTAAATCCAAAGCACTAACTATTTTGCTTGGCTGTTCTTCTAACTCGCGGCTAGGACGTTCTAGCCAACCTGCGCCTGTGTGTCCCATCACTTTAGCGATTTCTCTTCCCATATAAAATTTGCCAATTCCATCGGGACTATGATTAACTCTTTGTTCGTAAGTTTTGCTAGAGTCAACATTCGTAATTTCTGGTTGATTCGCACTCAACCACCAACCAATTACAGCAATCAGAATAATTCCCGCAATCGATACAAAACTAAATTTACGGATTTGATTTGGTAATATCAGTTCTAATCTCTTCATAATATGAAGCAAATCTTTGATGTAGTATCCAACTGATATTACTACATTCTCATTTGTTGTAACCACATTATAAACTTCTCTCCCTTGTCTACCTTGTCTCTTTCATTCATCTATCAAATATGACTACTATTGTTAGTCTTGCATAACATTTGGGTACGCTAGACAAATAAATCTCAAGGAGGCGTGAACATGAATCGCATAAAATATAATGCCACAGAGTTGTTTGCCAGAATTACTATTGTTGTGCTGTTAATTTCGGTTGTGGGTGCTATTTTATTTGATTGGTCAGATAATATCAAAAAAGCACTGATAGCATTTTGGATTGTTATGCCGCCTCTGTGGTTATGGTTTGAGTTTTGTTATTTATACGAACGAGGAATTACACCATTTGCCAAGGATTTTGAAAAGTATAAATATAGTCAGGAGCTTTCAAAAAATCTCTGGTTAGCAATATCAGCAATTCTGTTATTTATCTATTTTGGTAAATTACCTGGTTTTCAGTAGTTAAAGTTAGTTAAAATGTAGTCATAAAAATTATTTGTTGTAAACAAATTGCGTTGTTATTTTACAACATCGAAAAGCAGGAGATTGCCCAATGGATAAATTAAATTTGTATCGTCAACTAATTCAGGAATTGTTAATAGAACGAGCAAAATTGCGTTCTCCTAATGACCCGATCAAAAGTCAAACAATTTTTGATCGGGATGGTGATCACTATCAACTTGTCAATTTAGGATGGAAAAATAGCAGTACTCGAATTTATGGTTGTGTGCTGCACGTCGATATTATAGATGGAAAAATTTGGGTTCAACATGATGGAACTGAAGATGCAATTGCAGATCAGTTAGTGGCAAAGGGAGTACCAAAGCAAGATATTGTGTTGGCTTATCACGCGCCTTATGTGCGAAAGTACACAGAGTTTGCTGTAGGTTAATGCACATAATTGAGTTATAAAAAATTATTACATCTCAAAACACATCGACTTTATCTGTTTTTTCCCAGGGTAAATCTATATCCATTCTTCCTACATGGCCATAAACTGCGAGTTGGCGATAAAAACCACCTGGATGAATTGTGGGTAAATGTCTTAAATTAAACTGTTTAATAATTCCTGCCAAGCGGAAATCGAAATGCTTTTCTAATAAGTTAGTAATCTCTTCATCTGAGATTTTGCCTGTACCAAATGTCTCTACTTGAATACTCACAGGACGAGACAAACCAATGGAATAACTGAGTTGTACTTCGCATTCATCAGCAAGTTTGGCGGCGACTATATTTTTGGCAGCATAACGAGCAATATAGGCTCCAATTCTATCTATTCTAATTGGGTCTTTGCCACTCAAGGCTGAACCGCTATGTTTAGAATATTCGCCGTAGGTATCGATCGCATTTTTTCTACCTGTTAAGCCTGAATGTACTGCTGGCCCGCCTTTAATAAATGCGCCATCAGGATTAATAAATATTCTGGTTTTGGCATCGGGGCGAATTTCTTCGTTCTCAAACACAGGATTAATCACTGTTTCTCGAATATCATCTTGCAATTGTTGGTAATCGGGTTTGCCTGCTTTATTTTGACTGGCAATGACGGTAATACTATGGATTCGATAAGGACGGCGATCGCGGTATTCTACTCCTACTTGGGTTTTACCATCAGGTGTTAGATATGGCAAAATATTTTTGTGTCGGACTTCGCTTAATTGTCTGGCTAATTTATGCGCTAACCAAATCGGCAAGGGCATGAGGGTATAGGTTTGATTACAGGCGAAACCAAATACTGTTACTTGGTTTGTCACAGTAATTTTTTCTATCTCTTCATCTGATAAATTCTGTTCATCAAATACGTGAGTTTGACTGGCGGGTAATTCTCGCAAGCTGGTCAAAATACTACAGGTTTTACCGTTAAATTCTTTTTGTTCGTAACCAATTTGTTCGATTACTTGTCTGGCAATATTGGTAAAGTCTACATTGGCGTTGGGTTCAAATCGGGCAGCTATAAATAATATGCCTGTGGATGCGGCACATTCGGTAATGACTCTGGCGTAGGGGTCTTGTTGTAAGAATCTGTCTACTATGGCATCGCTGATTTGATCGCACAATTTATCAGGATGTCCTTCGGTGACTGATTCTGATGTGAACATGAAGTCTTTTTTCATAAGATTTTACGAACCGCAGAGACGCAGAGGACGCAGAGAGAAGAATGTTTAATTTAATTTTGTGGCGTTGCTGATTACAGGGATGATTTTTGTCTCACGCAAAGACGCAAAGGCGCAAAGAGCAAGAGTTTTAAAAGTGGAATTTTATGATTTCAACCCGCATTTATGCAAAGCCTAATTTTGTTGTGTTTTTTCTGGAGGTAGTAAGGGTAAAGCACTATTAAGATTTGGCTGAATATTCTTTGTTGATTCACTTAACAATAAAGGCCACAATGCACTACCAATAATGACGGCAGTATCGATAAAGTTAATTGAGGTAATCTTTAAGAGGTTTCGCAATGGTGGTAAGGCGATCGCTAAAATTTGAATGGCAAAGGAACCAACAATGGCAGCGTTTAAATAGTTATTCCGTGGGAGTTTTTCTTTGCTAAATATGCTGTGATGTTCGGAACGACAGCTAATTGTATGCAGCAATTGGCTTGAGGTCAGGGTGAAAAAGGCAATGGTACTGGCTTGGGGGCTAAAACCATATCTGCGGATGGCGTAGGCGTAAGCGAGTAAGGTACTCACAGATAAACCAGCAGACTCAAAGACAATTCGCCCAAAATCGGATTTTTTAATGATTGGTTCGTCGGGGTTGCGTGGTGGTTGACTCAAAACTTCTGGTTCTGGGGCTTCCATTGCTAAGGATAAACCGGGGAAGATGTCGGTTACTAAGTTTAGCCAGAGTAGTTGAATCGCATTTAAAGGTTCACCAATACCTGCGGCGGTGGCTACTGTCATCACCATGATTTCGCTGAGGTTGGTGGCGAGGAGGAAATGTACAGATTTACGGATGTTGTTATATATTGTGCGTCCGCGACTGACGGCGACAATCATGGTTTCGAGTCGGTCATCTTCCAGGACAATATCTGCAACTTCTCTGGCGACATCTGTACCGCCTTTACCCATAGCTACACCAACTTGGGCGGCTTTTAAGGCGGGTGCGTCGTTAATTCCATCACCTGTCATGGCGACGACTTTCCCGGCGGCTTGCAAGGCTTGGACTATTTGCAGTTTATTGCTGGGACTGATGCGGGCGAAGACATCTACTTTGTCGCTGAGGGCGGTTAAGGCTTCGGGGGTGAGGTTATTTAGGTTGCTGGAGTCGAGAATTTCTAATTGTTGTTCTTGACTTAATTCTAATTCTTTGGCGATCGCATAAGCTGTGGGGCTTTGGTCGCCGGTAATCATCACGGTGGCAATTCCCGCTTGATGAAAGTCCCCAATGAGTTCTTTTGCACCTTTCCGAATGGGGTCAGCCATCCCGACTAAACCTAACCAAATCAAGTCTGTTTCATGGTTATTGTTGGTTGGTGACTGGTGAATCTGGTTATAGGCTATGCCTAAAACTCGTAATGCTTTCCCAGCCATGCGATCATTTTCAATAGCGATCGCGCTTTTATCGGCTGGGGTTAATTCTACAATTTGCCCATTTTTTACCCATGTTTGGCAGATTTCCACAACTTCGGCGGGGCTACCTTTGACGGCGATAAATTTATTACCATCATAAGTTTGATGAATTGTACTCATCAAGTTGCGATTTTCTGACCGCAAGTTGGTTTGCACTAGGGGATATTTTTGTTTGAGGTCAATAATATCTACCCCAGAACTAATAGCCACATAAATCAGGGCGTTTTCTGTGGCGGAACCGATGACTTCATACTGACCATTTCCCGCGCGGCTGACTTGGCTTTCGTTGCAGAGAACTGAGACATGAATTAGTTTTAATAGTTCATCATTGTTGTAGGGGTTGATTGTTTTTTCTGCTGTGATAAATTCCCCGTCTGTAACTTTAATGTTGTGGGTGTTGCTTTGAATTTCGACGACTGACATTTTATTTTCTGTCAATGTGCCGGTTTTATCCATGCAAATTGTCTGCACAGAACCCAAGGCTTCCACTGCACTCAGGCTACGTACGAGGACGCGGTTACGGCGCATATCACGGATACCAAGGGCGAGGGTGGTAGTCGCCACGGTGGGTAAGCCTTCGGGAACAGCCGCTACAGCTAGAGATATGGATGATTTCAACATCTGCACTAAACCATATCCCCGCCACACGCCCAAACCAAAGACGACACCGCAAATACCCATACTGATTAATACCAACTGGCTACCTACTTGGTCTAGTTGTTTGGCGAGGGGCGTTTCCATTGCGGTGGCTTCGCCTACAAGTTGTTGGATATTGCCCATTTCGGTATTCTGTCCCGTGGCGACTACAACCGCCAGTCCTTGACCACCTGTAACCAAAGTGCCTTTATAGGCCATGTTCAAGCGATCGCCTAATGGGATATCCTCACCTATTAGCGAATCATTGATTTTCGTCACGGGTAGACTTTCACCTGTTAAGGCAGATTCATCAATACTCAGGTTATCAGCCTCAATTAATCGCGCATCTGCGGCTATATAACTACCAGGTTTGAGGGTTAAAATATCACCTAAAACGACATTTTCTGTCGGGATTTCTTGCGGTTTACCGTCTCTAATTACCCATGTTGATGGTTGGTCTCGATTTTTTAGGGAATGAATGATTTTTTCTGATTGACTTTCAGTAGTGTAACCAATGGCAGCATTGAGAATTACTACACCTAAAATTACCGCCGCGTCAATCACTCCACCCGTAAATATTGATACTCCCGCCGCCACACCGAGTAATGCTACGGGTAGAGATTGAAATTGCTCAATAATAATGCTTAAATCAGAGCGAGTTTCTGTTTGTGCCAGGACATTAGCACCATATTTATGCAGATTGATACTAGCTAATTCACTGGATAATCCTAGTGTTGGTGAGGTATTTAATTTGTGAACAACTTTATCGGACGGAATTAAATACCAGTCGGCTTGGTTTTGTTTTTGAAGATTATTAACAGTTGGTTTGTGAGTTTTTAAGTTTTTCTCTTTTTTCTTGGTTGAAATTAACTTACTCTTGCCTTGGTATGTTAATAAAACACTTTCGATAATAATTGCTATGTCTTTATAGCTTTTTTCTTGAGGAAAATAAACTAAAACTTTGCTAGTTAAAGGATTAGCATTCACAAACTTGATTTCTGGATAATTTAACAGCGATCGCTCCAGATAATTTTTGAGTTCTGCTGAATTGTGAAGTTCTTCTACTTTATATCTAGCTCTGCCTTTAACTTTGGTATGTACTGCTTGAATCACTGCAATTTTTGCCCCCGTGCTTGCTCTTGCAAAACTGCAATTTTGATATATATCTCCATTAGTAAAATTATAGGGTATGTGACTGTATTGCTGTTAATAGAAATGTTAAGGGTTGCAAAGCCTATAACTTAATAAATGAGGCAAAATAGATTAATTTTTATTTATGTTGATTGATTTTGATTTCTCAGCATCGTTAAGTTTTATGAAACTATCAAAGGCAAACCATACCACTGTGTACCAAGGTATATCTTCAAACTTAAAACCTTGTTTGATTAATTGAGCTAGGGCAAATAAACCAAGTCCCAGAGGTACGATTACCCGTAAATCAGCCGCACCGTTAGTCATTTTATAAACATCGGCATTAAAATCGGACATTATATTTAACAAATCTTTAGCGATCGCAGATTGATTATTTGTTAAATAAGGTTGAGAAATTGACTGATTTCGATAATTCTGATCTGTTTGCTGAGTCTGACCATTATCCGTTATGACTGTCACTGCTTCTTGATAACTTTCTGATAGATTAATACCTTCTTTAATGGCTGTTTGGACTAAAGGTTGTTTGATAACCTCAGCCACAGGTATAATCATCTGGGAAAAAATAATTGCACTCAAACCTTCAGCAATTTCTGGTAAATTCACTTTTTCCCAATCAAACTTAGACTCCATTATCACTATCTCCTCTATAAGTAACACATCACTATAGAAGCGTAATCAAACTATTAACTGTTTCCATCATCCAAAAGTCACAGAGAAAATTTTAAATTTATATCTCTAGTATTAATTATATTTGCACAATTCAGATCCCCTATTTCTTAAATAAGTCGGGGATATATTAGTATACACAGCAAGATTATGTCTTTAGACTCAAGCCATAAATCAAGGGAAACGTTAAGAATAAAAAATAGATTGCGCCAGAATAGAATATTGGCTGTAATCAGAAAAATATCCCTATCAATTAATAGAAACCTCTTAGATTATGACAATTTCTACAAACAGCGAGCGCCAAATTCAACAATTGCAAGAATTAATTCAAGATATTGACTCTGGAATGTTGACCACAGTCAATGATGATGGTAGCTTGCACAGTTGTCCTATGTACTCAATCAACGAAATAGATGCAGAAGGAAGACTCTGGTTTTTTACTAGTGCTAACTCCCATCGAGTCAGTGAAATTGAACATCATCAGCAGGTAAATGTGAGTTTTTCCTCCTGTGAACAGCAGCGTTATGTTTCCATTTCTGGTACAGCACAACTCCTCAAAGACCGTCAAAAGATGGCCGAATTATGGAAACCAGAATTAGAAACTTGGTTTTCTCAAGGCTTAGATCAGCCAGATTTGGCATTACTCCAAGTCAATATTAAACAAGCCGATTATTGGGATAGCAGTTCTAGTTATCATCCCCAAACCATCAATTTTTCTTAACTATCACACCTTTAAAACAGCAGGGTTGATATTTTATGCCATATCAACAAATTGAGGAATTACCAGATTCAGTAAAACACCACTTGCCTAAACACGCCCAAGAAATATTCAGGGCTGCATTTAATAATGCGGAAACAGAATATAGAGAAGAAGAAAGTGCTTTTCGGGTTGCTTGGAGCGCAGTAAAGCGTGATTATGAAAAAGGCGAAGATGGGCAGTGGCACAAAAAGCCAAATAACTAATGTGTGATCAATTCTACTATTGATCCAATTAACTGCAAAAAACCTATTTCTTTAGTTAGACGCTAACAGAACTAGTATAAAGATATTTTTCTTACTGGCAGTAGTAGTAAACTTCCGTCCTGGGGATTTAAGCAAATCACAGTCAAACTCTTGATTATTCAAGATGAGTAGCTGAAAGTTTGTGAGATTCCCAGGTTATTTCTTAGGTTGAAAATTATATTATTAGGATTAATATTTGATAGTCAATTTGACGCGGCGTTGGGGAGCTTAGTTCTCTTGAGAAATATTAGCTGAGTAGATGTGCCAGCTACGCTGTTTTGGCGTTGAACCAGGAACATTATTGACTCGTCGCAGCACGTAACTACCGTGAAATCGCTGCGGGGTTCCATTGGTTGTCACCGCCGTTACCGTAACTGGGATTTTAATATATAACGAGCCTGCTGCCCCTTCTGTGGGGTCTGGTTTTCCAATTTCTTCAGCTACGGATGCCGTGTTAGCAAATCCCCGCTTAAACTCATCAAAAGACTGCTTACTAGCGGCTCCATCTCCATCCCAAAGCAAGTATGCTTTTTTGTAGTCTTGAGTAGCGATCGCATCATAATAATCGTGAATAACTTGGATTGCTTGCTGTTCCAGTGACTTGGTATCGACTGGTTTTTGTGTGGTAGATGTAAGTGGTGGCGATGAATTGGAATTGTCCGAAAGTTTTGTGGCCGAAGGGCTATTGATAAATATTAGTTGCGATTTAGCCGAGTTATCGCAGGCTGTGACAGTCATTGCCAACAGCATTGCGCCAATGACTATTCGGTACGGTTTTAATAAGCTGATGTTTAACAAAGCTAATTTCTGGTAAATTTGCTGGTAGGTGTTTAAATTCAGCATACTATAAGTCAATAAATTCCACAGTTGACGACGCATTTGTTCAAGTAACTACGGTGTCATATCCTTTTAGAGACTAGACAAAGAAAAAATTGGAAATAAGCATAATAAGAGATACTTTAATTCAAAAAACAACTCCAGTGGGCTGAAATGAACTTTGGCTGGAGTCCTCTTGAGAGGACTTGCGCTATGAGACTCGGAATTGATTCCGAGGCGAGATAGATGCACTCAACCCTGATTTGTGTATATACCGTAGACGAAGGAAGGGGAGTATTGAATTCTTAAAATTTATCTCTATATTGGCTAAGAATATCCACCTACGTAATAAATTACAAAAATATTTATATGTAAAAGCACCATGTCTTATCGCACTATTGGCTTAACTGCACTTACTACACTGGTATTAGCTGTTGGATTGATCCCGTCAAATTCGTTCATTTGGCAATCAACGCAGGTATTGGCACAAACTCAAAACAGTCAAGAAGTAGAAGCAGACAAATTTTTCAAACAAGGTGTGGAATATTTAAACAATCAAAAAGTTGCTGAAGCTAGACAGTCTTTTGAAAAAGCCTTGGCACTGTATCAAGCAGCCAAAAAGCCGCAAAGTGAATCAGCAATGCTGCTATTGTTGGGCATTACTTACAACAAAGAAAATAACTATGATGCTGCGATTAATTACTATCAACGTGCTTTAAAAATTGTCCAGCAATTACCAAAAAGAGAAAATGAATATGCCATTGTTCGTTTATTAGGAGATACATATCAAAAATCAGAAAACTATCCCCAAGCTATTGCATATTATCAGCAAGCCTTGGTGTTAGCTAGAAAAAATAAAGATACTAAAAATGAAAAAGAACTACTAGGTAATTTAGGAATTGGTCATATTTTAGTCAAAAACTATGCCGCAGCCATTGAAGTATCTCAACAAGGTTTAGCCTTAGTCAAAACTCTACAAGATAAACCAGGGGCAATGTTTTTTCTAGAAAAGTTAGGTGAAGCTCACTATCGCTTAAAACAATATGATAAATCTTTAGAGTATGTCCAGCAGAGCTTAAATATTGCCCGCGAGATCAATGATAAAGAAACCGAGTCGAGATTAACTAATATTCTTGGTATTCTTAGTTATGAAAGAAATCAAAACCAAAAACGTTAATTGATCAGCTATTGCACATTTAACTTGCACAAGGTGAGCTGGCAAGATGCCCACACCACAATAATCTAATCTAATTTCAGATGTAGCAATCCTAAATAACAAACACTCTCCCTTGTCTATTTTTTTTCGTATATCAAATGCTAAATAAATTTCACAACAGTCTACGCCTAAGCAAAATAAATTTAACCGCATTTATCCCGGTCATTTTGACTATTTCTCTTACTCCGGCAAACTTACCTTTACTATTTTTTAATTTACCAGTATTAGCACAAACATCCAATAGTCAAGAACAACAAGCCAATACATTAATTAGACAAGCGGCTGCACTTTTAAGTAATAAACAAATCACTTCAGCCAGACAAGCTTTACAACAGGCTTTAAGTATTTATCAACAAGTTAATGAGCCTCAAGGTGAGTCTGTTGCTTTAGTATTTTTAGGAATTAGTTATGAGCAAGAAAATAACTACAAAACAGCCATTGATTATTATGAAAAATCTTGGCAGATAGTCCAGAAATTACCCAAGCGACCCAATGCAGGTGAAATTTTAGTTAAGTTAGCCAATGCTCACCGCCTGCAAAAAAACTACAATCAGGCGATACAATATTATCAACAATATTTAGCTCTAGACCAGCAAAATCAAGATAGTCAAAATCGCATAGCTGCCCTCGGAAATTTAGGGAGAACTTACGCAGCCCTGAATAATTTACCACAAGCTCTTGATTATTACCAACAAGCTTTAGCACTTGCGAGAGCTATTAATGACCGTCAAAGTGAGTTAGTCGCACTGTTAAATTTAGGTGAGACTTATCTAAATTTAGAAAACTATGCTGCTGCTATTGAAGTTTCTCAAAAAGGCTTAGTCATTGCTAAAGAATTAACTAATAGTACAGCAGTTATAGATTTTCTGCGATATATCAGCAGTGCCTACTATTTTATTGCTGATTATAATCAAGCAATTCAATACAACCAGCAGGGTTTAGAAATTGCTCGGATAATTCAAGATAAAGATAGTGAACGTCAATCTCTCAACTCTCTTGGCAATATTTACTATTATCTGAGAGATTATGATAAAGCGATTAATTACTATGAGCAAGTTTTGTCTATTGCCCGTTCCCAATCTAATCGCAGAGCCGAGGGATTAGCATTAGGAAATATCGGACTAGCGTATATTAATAAAGGTGAAGCAGCTAAGGCGATAGATTATCTAGAAAAAGATTTGGCAGTATCCAGAATAGTAGGCGATCGCCTCAACGAAAGTCAAACTTTAGGCTACTTGGGTAGTGCTTACCTGCAAGTGAAAAATTATAGTAAATCGGTAGAATATTATCAGCAAGCTTTAGTTGCTACCAGAGAGGCAAAATATACCAGAGGCGAAGGCATCACACTCTATAATTTAAGTATTCCTTTGATGGAGTTAGGCAAGCTCCCAGAAGCAGAAAAAGCCCTATATTCTTCCATTGAAATTTGGGAATCACTGCGCGAAAGATTAGGAGAAAATGATAGTTATAAAATATCATTTTTTGAGCAGCCAATTCAAGCTTATCAATTATTACAAAAAGTTTTAATTGCCCAAAATAAAACAAATGAAGCTCTAGAAGTTTCAGAACGAGGTAGAGCCAGAGCGTTTATAGATTTATTATCTTCCCGCCAGTCAAGGCCTAGCACTCGCGGTAATGCACCACAATTACCAACAATCGCAAAACCAACATTATCGCTGCTCAAACAAATTGCTAAACAGCAAAATGCTACCTTAGTTCAATATTCAATTGATTCTAAAACTACCTCTCGCTTAGGAGCATCATCAACTCTTGAGCAGGCGCTATATATTTGGGTAGTCAAACCTACAGGTGAAATTACCTTCCGCATAACTGATCTCAGACCCTTACAAGAAAAAGATAAAACCTCTCTCGCAGAATTAGTGACGGTGAGTCGTCAATCAATTGGTGTGAGAGGCCGCGGGGGAATTCAAGTTACGGCTAACCCCAATGTCACCAAAGCCAAAAACTCTTTTAGACAATTACATGACTTATTAATTAAACCTATTGCCGACCTTTTACCCAGTCAAGAAAGTACAAAAGTTATCTTTATTCCTCAAGAATCTTTGTTTTTAGTTCCCTTTCCAGCCCTGCAAGATGAACAAGGCAAATACTTAATTGAAAAACATACAATTCTCACCGCGCCATCAATTCAAGTCTTAGACTTAACTCGTAAACAAAAGTTAGGACATCAAAGTTCGCGCCAGGGAGAAGTTTTAATCGTGGGTAATCCCACAATGCCAAAAGTAGTTTTAGAACCGGGCAAACCATTGGCACAATTACCAGCTTTACCAGGTGCAGAAAAAGAAGCAAAAGAAATTGCACCGTTATTTAAAACTAAAGCAATTACTGGTAGCCAAGCAACTAAAGCTGCCATTTTACAGCAAATCTCAAAAGCGCGAATTGTGCATTTAGCAACCCACGGTTTATTAGATGATAACCAAGGTTTAGGAAGCGCCATAGCATTAGCACCATCCGGTAAAGATAACGGTTTATTGACAGCAGAAGAAATTCTCAATTTAAAATTAAATGCAGACTTAGTAGTTTTAAGTGCTTGCGACACCGGACGCGGTAGAGTAACGGGTGATGGTGTTATTGGTTTATCTCGTTCTTTAATTAGTGCTGGTGTCCCTAGTGTCATCGTTTCTTTATGGGCAGTTGATGATAACTCGACATCGTTTTTAATGACCGAATTTTATAAAAATCTCCAACAAAAACAAGATAAAGCTACTGCATTACGCCAAGCTATGTTAACAACAATGAAACAAGATAAATATCAAAATCCCTTACATTGGGCTGCTTTTAGTTTAATTGGTGAAGCTGAGTAGATTTGGAAAATTTACGCCTTGTGTGGGTTATATAGCAATCCTATCTGAGTTGTGAAAAATATTCTTTTTAACGAACCGCAAAGGGCGCATAGACGCGATAGCGGCTTCCCGCAGGGTAGGACACAAAGAAGGAGAATAAAGAGAAGAAAGAGAATTTCACAATTGATTTAGGACTGCTATATAGGGAAATAATTAACCACAGATAAACGCGGATGGACGCAGATAAATTTGTAGTTCAGTAGATGAGGAACTCTATAAAATTATCTGGAACATTTTGCATAATCTCACACAAGCCACAAATACAATTTTTTAAAACAGTTTCAACCTAGATATTTCTTACATCTTATGTCTAATATCAAACGCCGTCATTTTCTACAATTTTCTGCTGCTACCCTCACCGCATTGGGTTTGAGCCAATGGGATCTGATGCAGCAGGGTAATCATCTGGGTAAAGTTTTGGCACAAAATACAGGGCGCAAACTAGCTTTATTAGTAGGCATTAATGAGTATTCTGAAGATGATGGTTTGTGGCCCCTTTTTGGTTGTGTTACTGATGTCAGACTACAGCAGGAATTATTAATTCATCGTTTTGGTTTTAAACCCCAAGATATTCTCACCTTGACTGACAAACAAGCTACTCGTCAAGGCATTCTGAAAGCATTTGAAGAACATTTAATTAAACAAGCCAAGCCCAATGATGTAGTATTATTTCACTTTTCTGGACATGGTACACGAGTCAAAGATCCAGATAGTAATTCACCAGATGGGCTGAATAGTACATTTATTCCGATAGATGGTAAATTACCACCTAACGGACGCGGTTCTGTAAATCATATTATGGGACACACATTGTTTTTGTTGATGTCTGCATTAAAAACCGAGAATGTGACGGTTGTGTTAGATAGTTGTCATTCTGGTGGTGGTAAACGGGGAAATTTGCGTGTTCGTTCGGTGAATGGTGGTACATCACTACAACCCAGTCCCGAAGAGTTGGAATATCAACGCCAATGGCTGAAGCGGCTGGGACTTTCGCAACAAGAATTTATCCAGAAACGCAGACAAGCTGTGGCGAAGGGAGTTGTGATTGCTAGTGCGAGAAGTGATCAATTTGCGGCGGATGCACCGTTTGAGGGCTTTCATGCTGGGGCGTTTACTTATTTGTTGACACAGTATCTTTGGCAACAAGCTGGTAATGAATCTGTAAATAGTGCGATCGCAAATATTGGACGCAGTACTAAAATCTTAGCGAGGGAAAATGGTAATCTCCAAGACCCAGAGTTTGAATTAAATCTTAGCCGCAACAAAAACAACCCACCGATTTATTTTATTCCGATTCAAGCTGTGCCGGCTGAAGCTGTTGTGACTCAAGTCAAGGGTAATCAAGTTCAATTGTGGTTGGGTGGTATAGATCCACAAAGCTTAGAAGCCTTCACAGATAATCCCTTATTTTCCGTTGTCAATCCTCAAGGTGATGAAGTTGGCTTAATCAAATTAGAATCCCGTCAAGGATTAATTGGTAAAGGTACATTAGTCAATACAGGTACACGCTCAACTTTAAAATTACAGCCAGGAAATTTATTACAAGAACGGATTCGCAGTATTCCCAACAATCCTACTTTAAAAATAGGCATTGATGAATCTCTCAATAATAACAATGCCCAGCAAGCCATAAAAGCTCTCAAATCCCTGAAACGTGTTGAACCGCAACTTTTAGGAAAACAATCTGTTCAGTATATTCTAGGGCAGATGACTCAGCCTAAATATCAGGAATTACAGAAAAAAGGCATTTCTCAGTTGCCAGAAGTTGGTAGTTTTGGGTTATTTCTCCCTAGCCAAGATGAAATTATTCCTAAGTCTTTTGGTCAAGCTGGTGAATCTGTTACTGAAGCTGTAAAACGTTTACAGCCGAAGTTCAAATCTTTACTAGCTGCTAGAGTAGTTAAGCAAATTTTGGGTAACATTAATTCATCCCGCATTAATGTTGCTGTTTCGATGAATGTGGCGGATAGCAATGAATTACTAGCAGAATCTTTCCCAGTTCGCGGATCTATCTCGAAACAACCAAAACCTGCTATTAAATTGTCTAATTCCGGCTTGACTCAACTTGCCGTCGGCACCAAAATTGCTTTTAAAATTCAAAACAATGAAAATCAACCCATTTATGTCAGCATTTTAGTAATTGATGCGGAAGGAGAAATGACGGTTATATTCCCTAATAATTGGTCTGCCACACAAAATGCGGCTTTAGTAGAAGCACAAAAAACAAAACTCATCCCCCAAACAGATGATGAGTTTATCTTAGCTGTTGATAGACCTTTAGGAATTTCAGAAGCGTTAGTTATTGCTAGTACAACACCCCTAAGAACTTCACTTTTAGCCTTGCAAAAAATTGCTAGTTTAAGAAATGTCGCAAATCGTAGTACTCCGATTGCTGTAACAGATGAAATTTTAGATGTCACCAACAATATATTAGATGATTTAGATGCAGGCACTCGTGGCGGTATTTCTGCAAAGCAAGTACAATTACCATCAGGAGTGCGTGGTATTGATAGTAAAAAATTAGCTGCAATGTCTATTTCTTTTGAAGTTGTTGTTTCTTCACTGGAGTTTTATTTGATGAATATGAGAGACAAGGTGGAAAGGGAGACAAGGGAGACAAGGGAGGCAAGGAAGAGATGTTTGTAAATGATTTAAGATTTCTATAAAACTATAACAAGCCAATTAACGTAAAAGCTGCCCAATCTCTGGGGTTTGGGTATTTTTTTTGAGTTTCTAGCATTGCATAACGCAAGGCTGCTGCTTTATCTGGTTTTTCATAGAGTTTTTGATAAAATTTTGTCATTAAAAATGCAGTTGATTGATCTGATATATCCCATAAAGAAGCAATCACAGTGGAAACTCCCGCCGATAAGAAAGAACGTGATAAGCCAATTACACCATCATTTGTGATTTTTCCGATGGCTGTATCGTTGGCACTTAAGACAACTAAATCTGCTGTTAATTTTAATTTTTGAATTTCTGCGGGTGTGAGTAAGCCATCATCTTGAGTGGAGGGTGTGAAAGCTAAACCTTGCTGATTTTTGAGATATGTGTGTGTTGCTAAATGAATGATTTTGGCTTGCGACATTCGCTGTACAACTGCGGTTTCGGTTGCTGCATTACCTATGAGTGGTTGGGTGTTAAATAACTGTGCGATCGCTTTTGCTTCTTGTTCTGCACCAAATAGCTGAAGCGGTTCTCCTCGATCAGATTGTATTGCAGGATTACCCACTACTAAAATATCTTGTCCGACATTTTGATATTGTTTTTTTCGCTGATAAAGTAAATCTAAAGCTTGAATAGAAGGTGCAGTTGCAATTGCATACCGCTCAATTAAATATTTACCTCTCGCATCTTGTAAGGCGGCAAAAGGTACAAGAAATAGTTCGCCTTGGGGAATGAAAACAATATTTGTATTTTGTTGAGTGGGTAATAAATTTTCAATAGGTTTAATTAACAATTCATGCAGTTTTTGGAAGTTATCTTTAAGTTGATTACGTTTGAGATAATTATAATTACCTACCACGCCTAAAGACATACGACTTTGAGCAATTAAATCAGCTAGTGATGTGTTTTGTTTTTGCCACAAGGGTTTAATATCAACTTTACGAAAGGTTATATCTCCTGTAGGTTTAATGACCCAAATATAGAGTTCTGATTCTCTCGTTTGTTTTTTGCCTGCAATCGTAAATTCATCATTAATAATTGAATACTGTACAAGGGTGGCATTTTGTTGTTTAGCCACTTGCTTACTCTGTTCTGTAGCAGAATTAATTGCTAATTTAAATATGCGATCGCCTAATATATTTACTGGCAATTTCTCTGAATTTATAGTTTTGGCTAAAACCTTATCTTTGGAGAGAATATTGATATTACTCAAAGATGCGATCGCCATCATAATTAGGCAAATTAATGTATTTGTAAAAATTAATTGTGTAAAGTAACTCGGCATTATATATAGAATAAATATGTCAGGAGTCTGAATTCAGTATAAATTCTCTACAAAGCCGCGGATGAATAAGCTATGAAACACCGCGCTAAGTTTTAAATTTAGCGATTTACAATATATTATGTTAAGTAAGTCGGTGGGAAAAACCAAACTATATTAAGAAAGGTTAATGAGGCTAAAATCTTCTTGCCTCCTGCCTTCTGGAGACACTTGCGTGGGCGGGTTTCCCGACTTGAGCAAAGTGTCGTCCTCCTGCCTTTTCCCAACTACAAATATTTACGTCGCCCTACTTACTTTGCCACACACTCTTGTTCTGATGGCTGAGTTCTTCTGCAAAGTAATCATAAGGTAACTAGGAAAATACTAGCCAGCCCAACTCTACGAATAAGTCAACCTAGCCCTAAAGCGACCCTTAAACTCTAGGGCGTGTCATCAATTAAGCCAAATAACAGAAGCAGCCAGATAAATTCCAGAAAGAAAGTTGCTAGCGCGTTTATCGTAGCGCGTAGCAATGCCTCGATACTGCTTGAGTTTGGCAAAAAAGTTTTCAATGAGATGACGAGCTTGGTACAAATCCCGGTCGTATTCACGAAGTCTAGTACGGTTGCGTTTGGGAGGAATGACTGCGGTTTTACCTTGTGCCTGAAGTCGTTCAATTACTCGCTCCGAAGCATCATAGCCTTTATCGGCTAGTACTGTGTCCGCCACAATATTTGGTAGCAATTCATCGGCTCCATCCAGGTCACAGGCTTGCCCTGGTGTGAGGTGAAAGCTGAGTGGGTTTCCTAAAGCATCCACCACAGCATGAATCTTGGTACTCAGTCCGCCTTTGCTACGACCAATGGCTTGTGCTGATTGCTCCCCCCTTTTGCACCCGCACTATGCTGATGGGCGCGGACAATCGTCGAATCTATCATCGCATATTCATTATCTGCATCTTCTGTCAAGTGTTCAAATACCTTCTCCCACACTCCTGTTTTTGACCACCGCGTAAAGCGAGTGTGAATTACTCGAAAATCCCCAAATCGTTCCGGTAAATCTCGCCAGGGTATTCCGGCTCGGTAGCGGTACAGTACTGCTTCCACAAACAATCGATTATCTTTAGCTGTCGCTCCCACACATCCTTCTCTTCCTGGCAGTAAGTTTTTAATCCTTTCCCACTGGTCATCTCGCAGTGCGTAACGCCGAGTCATTATTTCTTTAAATTTCGTTTTTATTTTACATTGTTGATTCCAGTTTACCTAATTGATGACACACCCTAGGTTCGACTATCAATTTACCTTAGTTACCCCAGTTAGTTTATTTTGAGAAGGCTAAAAGCCTTAAGGCGACACCCGGATTTGAACCGGGGGATAAAGGTTTTGCAGACCTCTGCCTTACCACTTGGCTATGTCGCCGTATCCACGATTATTTAGTATAGCAATGTTTGTTCAAAATTGAAAGGGTTCCCAGCAACAATCAGCCAAGCAGGGAAAGATTGGGCATTTTGAAGGTTTAGATTGTGATTGACAATAATTAATCATTTTTTTTTATTGAAATAAAAAATAAAAACAATTGCTCTTATTAGTAAGGCTGATTACAGTAAAGTCAAGCCTTTAAATATGAAAGTTGCGTGATCAGTTTTGCTCAGGATGAACCGAGTCAATCAAAGTCAACAACTTGAAAAGCTTTAGGTGTGAATTTAAAAATCTTACGCCTGTGGAAATCTCGAACAAATCGGAATATGCTCTTTTAGCTCTATTGGAATTGGCATCTTGTTATTCCAGTGGTGAATCTTTGCAAATTCGACAGATGGCAGAGCTACAAAATATACCAATTCGTTATTTAGAACAATTACTAGCAACTTTAAGACGTGGAGGACTGATTAAAAGTATTCGCGGTGCTAAAGGTGGCTATGTTTTGGCACGCGAACCACGTAAAATTACCATATTAGATTGTATTACTTGTATGGAAGGATTGGATGCTGGGGCGATCGCATCCAATCAAACTTCCCAAAATACAGAAACTCAAGTAATTCAGGAGGTTTGGCAAGAAGCTTGTCAAGCTGCCAACGCTGTTTTACAACAACATACTCTACAAGACTTGTGCGAACGGCGAAATATCCACAGGCAGAAAGACCTGATGTACTATATCTAGATTCATGAAAGTAGTCGATAAACACTGGGTGTAGATAGGGGCTTTGCCGTGAACGTCAGTCGAACGGTGTATGTATGCAAAACCCCCAGACCCAGTCTCCACAGATGCGTCAGTCCTGATTGTTATTTAGGCTTTTTTTGTTGCGAAATTGAAAGAGTATAGTTATGCTGCTCTTGGGACAATTGACCTACATACAGTGAGTATTTGCCAGCTTGCCAGTAACCGGATAATTCTGGCTTGTTTTGGGAGTAGCTATCTGCTAACACACAAAAGCGTCCGCTAGGGCCGTCAATGAGTAATGTTGGCTGTCCAGGACTGTCAACAGTTAACCGCATATAAGGCATTGACTCTGTAACTTGAATAACTTGATTAGGGACAGCAGGAATATTTCCGCAGTTACTTTGGACAGTTCCTCCAGACTTGCCAGTTAACACTAGAGGATCTGATTTGAGTTTGGCAGGAATTGGAATTGATGGTGCTTCTGCCAAGTTAGGCTGGATAATTCCCATACTCAGTACAACAGCCAAGGGAACAATTTGCCATAGCCTCAGAGTTTTCATATTCGTTTATGCTCCCGACTATTTGTAGAGCGATATTGATATAAATAGTCCGAGTTAATAGACGATCGCAATCCCTCAATGTTCCTAAAGCGAAGTATAAAATTTTATTGCTGATTTTTGATGACTATATGGCTAAATATGAAAAAGAGATGAAGTCATTCATTTTGGATAGACAGAGAATTTGTCTTAATGGTAAAAAACTTTAGACTGATATTCTCATTAAGTTTATACATACATAGCGACAGAAGTTTCTATTTTCTGCCATTATCAGCCTTGTAAAAACCAAACATTCGTTAAAATCACAAACACAACCGGAAAAATTTCGGATGTGATTGCTCACCTGTTGAACAAGTGTTTTAGCAGAGGTAGACAATATTTATGAATCCTCAACCGGAAGAAGATTGGCAACAACGCCTACAAAAGCTAGAAGCAGAGATTAATGCTGAGAGTGTAGAAGCGAAGAAAACAGCAGCCAGACAGCAATCTCAGTCTTATTTTCTCAACTTTAAACAGTATTTTACTCGTTCGCAACTGTGGTTTCAAAGTTTGTCGGGAACGGGGAAGTTGGTAGTTATGGGTGTCACGGTGCTATTGGGTTTGGCGGTGTTGCAAGCAGTACTAAAACTTGTAACCTCTGCAATTAGTCTGGCGGTGTTGGCAGGGTTAGTGTATCTTGGATACAAATTTTTTGTCGCTGATAGCTTTTCCAATAAGCAATAGCACTCTATATTAATCACGCCAGTTATGGCAAAACTATTAAATTTAAAGGGAATTATTCAATGGCGACCCCAATTGTGAGGAGAAATGATAGTCAACCTAGTAATTCAAATGCACCGACAAAAACCAATTCCTTACCGTTAGTAACTCGACGTTTGGCGGCTTGGACAGCAGAAATTAGCCTAGTGGTTGTGAGTGGGTTAATTCCTTTTGGATTGGGAGCTTATGCCAATTCCAGGAGTGATCTCAACCGTGTACCACTGAATCCTGTATTAGTTGTAACCGAAAGAGCGATCGCACGGCCTTTAGCTTTACCTGTTAGTTACGGTATTCCCAATGTTGCTTGGCCGACTAATTATTTATGGATGTTGGCTTTAATTGCACCTGTCACTTTATCTTGGTGGCAATTATACTTACTAGCAAAAACCGGGAGTACTTTACCAAAACGCTGGTTTGGTGTGCGGGTGGTGAATGACCAAGGTAAAGCCCCAGGTTTAGGCGCAGCGATCGCTAGGGAAGGTATTGGTCGCTGGTCTGTACCAGTTTCGATTGCTTACATTCTCTGGCGCTATAGTTTTGCCTTTCCGAATTTGGGACTATTTACCTTTTTGGCAGTATTGATGGTGTTAGGCGAAAGTGTCGCTTTATCTTCCCGCCAAGGTCGTCGCGCTTTACATGATTGGTTAGCAGGTACAGAAGCCATTGATGCTAAACGTCAAAATGGACGGAGTGCATTAGTGAAAATTGGTGAACCAGAAGCCCCAAATGCAACCGAAGCCAGCCTTGCGCCAACCTCAGCCACAGATACCAAATTGCCAACATTGTGGCGACGGATGCAGCAAAACTCAAACCTAGCTTTGTTTGCAGTTACCCTAGCAAGTATGAGTGCAGTACTAGCGGCTTTAATTGGGACACAAGTTTATATTCAAAAACAGCAAACTCAGCGAGAAACTTCACAAATTAACAGCCAGAAGTTTTTGGAACTTGTCAAACAATTAAGTCCCAACTCTGGCGCTAGTTTAGAAGAACGCCAAAGTGCAATTCTGGCGATGGGTGGTCTAAATGATACCCAATCGATTCAATTTTTGGCTGATTTGTTAGTGAATGAAACTAACCCTGTACTGTTGAATTCGATTCAGCAAGCTTTAACAACAGTGGGTATTCCCGCCATCCCAGAATTAAAAAACAAGAACCAGTTTCTCGCTAACGAACTGCAATCAGCTGCACCACAAGAGCGCGAATTGTGGCAAAAGCGGTTACAACTCAACCAGCAAACCATCAATAAGATTTTGAATGTATATAGTGGCAAAATCAACGGTCTGGACTTGACTCGTACGACTTTAAGTCAAACCAGTACAAATGGCAGTCCTTTGTTTAATTTAGTGTTAGAAAACATTGATTTGTCGGGACTGAAATTAAAAGCTGCTGATCTCAACCAAGCGAGTTTCAAAGGTAGCCGTTTTCGGAGTATGGGTGAAGATGGCCGTTGGGATACTTTTGATGATGCGATCGCTGATTTAACGCAAGTCCAAATGAAAAAAGCCAATCTCACCGATGCTAACCTCAGCCGGGTGTTATTGACTGGTAGTGATTTAAGTCGGGCAACTCTCAACCGCGCTAATTTAGAAAGTGCGCGTTTAATTGGGGCAAATCTCAGCAGCGCCCAACTGGTGGGGGCTGATTTGCGGAATGCAGTTTTAGAAAATGCCAGCTTGACTGGAGCAGATTTAGGTGATGCTAAATTAAACGAAGCTAATCTTTATGCGGCTCGCTTGGGTAGGGTAATTGCGATCGGTACACAATTATCATTTGCCAACTTAACCAAAACCGATTGGCAAGGTGCAGATTTATCTGGAGCTTATTTAGATCATGCCAATCTCAGCAATGCTAACCTGAGTACTAGCCGGATGACTGGTGCAGTTTTACGTTCTGCTCAATTAGAAAATGCTGATTTACGCAATGCTGATTTGAGTTTTGTAGATTTACGCGGTGCAAACGTCGCAGGCGCAGATTTTAAAGACACAATTATTGCACCCAGCAAACAAGACCCCGCAGATCAATTTGTGGAAACACCTGATACTGGTACAGTATCGGCTGTGGTCAAAGGTGTTGATTTTTCTCAAGCGAAAAACCTAGATGCCAAGCAATTAGCTTACATTTGTACCCAAGGTGGCATTCATCCCCGTTGCCCGTAAAATTTAGATGGGGAGTCAGGAAAATACTTAATCCTATCTCCTCACTAATCACAAATGACACAAGATAACATTCAAATTACGGTGTGAGGAGTCGGGTGATGAAGTATCTACCTAATTTAAGTTCATTTATAGCGGCTAGTGCCGTTTTCAGCTTGCTAATGGATTATCAACCAGCACAGGCTCAAGTTGCTTATGGTAGCTATGTGGGTGTCGGCCCCACTGTTGGGTTAACTGATGGTATTCAAATCGGCGGAGTTGTGGCTTTTCGTTACAAACTTTTAGAAGCACCAGTTTCTTTTCGCGCTCAAGCATTGATTGGTCAGAATACTGCTGTTGTCCCTACTGTATCTTATGACTTGCCACTCAACTGGCAAACAGATGCTTATTTAGGCGCAGGGTTGGTATTAACTGGTGGTGATAGTCCCTCTCCTGTAGGAAATAAAATTAGTTTTGCTTTACAGCCAGGAGTGGATTACGTTGTTCCCAATAGCAATACGGTAATTTTTGGCAACGCGATTATTGCCTTTGATGCTTACCGTGATGGCGGTGGTACGGCGCTGGCTGTGCAAGGTGGGGTGGGTTTGAGATTTTAAAAGCTAATTAAATACAGGCGATCGGATTTTATTTCTGAACTATACATATAGCAATCCTAAATCGTTCGTGAAATTCTCTTTCTTTTCCTCTTTCTCTTTCTTTGTGTCCTACCCTTCGGGAAGCCGCTATCGCGTCTATGCGCCCTACCCTGCGGGAAGCCGCTAACGCGTCTATGCGGTTCGTTAAAAAGAATACTTTTTCACAAATCAGATAGGATTACTATAGGCGGGCATTTTCTGTAAAACTTGCAATTCAGCAAGAACATAGTAGTAAATGCCCACTCTACAGATACGTTGCTCTAAAATTAGTGTTTATTCCTGTTGTCTAAAAACTTTAACTGATTGTACAAGCAGTTAATTTGTGGTAAAAATGCACCTGCGGCTTGGGCTTTACGTAGGGAATTTCCAATAATTGCTTCTACTTCTAAAGGACGTTGTTCATCATAGTCAATTTTCATACTGGTGCGGTAAGGCTTCATTTTGACTGTGTAATCTAGCATTTTTTGAATGAAGCTATCAGCAATTATGCGTCCGGTACTTTTTGCACCTGCGGCTACTTCATACATTAATTGTTCAACTAATTGACGAGTGTATGGATCTGCCATTAATTCATCAGTTCTGGCATCCAAAACTACAGATAAACCATTGTAGGGAATATTCCAGACTAATTTTTGCCACCGCGCTAAGAGTAAATCTTCTGTTAATTCTATTACTATGCCAGCATTTTGAAAGTCGTTAGCAATTTGCTGCATTCTATTGGTAATTCCCGCAGCTTCGTAGTTATGACTGTATTCCCCCAAAGAAATGTGTCCATAATCTAAGTGATGAATATGGCCTTGTCCAACTTTATTGGAACATAAAAAACATAAGCCACCAATAATGTTGACATTATTCACAATTTGGGCAATTTCTAGTTCTATATCTAATCCATTTTGTAATACTAATACCACACCATTATTTTTAATTACAGGTGCTAATAATTTTGGTAATAAATAATTTTGGGTTGTTTTGAGTGCCACTATAACTACATCACATTGTGGCATCTTGTCCGCATCGTTATAGGCGTTAACTTGGGGTAAGGTAAAGTCGCCATCTTTCGATTCGATGATTAAACCATGCTGGTGGACGTGTTCGTAATCACTCTTGAGTAAAAAGTGAACATCTAAACCCGCTTTTTGTAGTTTTGCGCCGTAAAACCCGCCTAATGCACCTGTTCCTATGATGGCGTACTTGCTATCGCCCATTGTTGCTCCCAAGTTAATTAATAACTATTGGTTAGTATCTATTAATTAGATTGACTTTTGCCTATGATAGTGTAATTTTATAACTTCGGCTTTCGTCAAAAAAATTAAATCGCTTTAATATAATTTAAAATTTTTAGCAGTGAATAGGTAAAAAATATGGCCGATATTGTCGATATTGCAGTTAGTAACGATGCGTTTAAAACCTTGGTAACAGCTGTACAAGCGGCTGGTTTAGTTGAAACATTAAAAAGTCCAGGGCCATTTACAGTTTTTGCCCCGACTGATGATGCTTTTGCCAAGTTACCACCAGGAACAATCCAAACTCTGGTGCAGAATATTCCTCAGTTGACCAGAATTCTAAAATATCACGTCGTGGCTGGGAAGTTGTCTCAGGCTGAGTTAGCCAAACTAGGCACAGTTACTTCTGTAGAAGGCTCAATCATTAAAATAGATTGTTCTGAGGGGTTTGAAATCAAAAACGCTACTGTCTTAGCGGCAGATATCGATGCTGACAATGGCATGATTCATGTCATTGATACAGTAATTTTGCCTGGGTAACTGACTTCAGGTGGGGATAACCCACCTCAATTATTTCGATTTCTTAATATTAATAAACTCATTTTACTAGTAGTTTACGATATCCCCGACTTCTTAAACTCGACTTTAGCCATTAGGGCAGAGAGGAAAGAGTAAGGAAACAAAATGTAAAGAAAATGGAGCCAAGTCAAACCAGAAATGTAAGCTTGGCTCCATTGTATTTTCTAATAAAACTTATGCTGAGTGTATCAAAAGAAACAGCAGAAGTGTTATCTGCACTCAATATAGAAGGCGAACAGTTGATTCAACTGCTCGCCTCCTCTTTTTGATTGGCTAAAGTCGAGTCAAAAAAGTCAGGGATCTTGTAAGTAGGTCGTTGTGAATATTTATCGTCAGGATAAGGCAGGAGGCAGGAGGCAGAAGGCAGGAGAGAAGAGGTTTTTAGCTTAGTTAATCTTTCGTAACATAGTTAGGTTTTTTCCCACCGACTTACTTAGTTAACGATTAATCTCAACTGATAGTCATGTTTGCTAATCTAGGGCTATTGGGGTTTATGGTCAGTCCAAGAGGTTAAGATGGCTCATTTAGATTTACGTCGTCCCCAAAATACTAACGGCGATTTTTATGTAGATACTACCTGTATTGATTGTGATACTTGTCGCTGGATGAGTCCAGAAGTTTTTTCGCGTGTTGAGGAACAGTCAGCAGTTTATCATCAACCAAATAATGAAGCAGAAAGAGTAACAGCACTGCAAGCACTTTTAGCTTGTCCGACAAGTTCCATTGGTACAGTTGAAAAACCCAAAGATATCAAACATACTCAAGAAACTTTGCCGATTTTGGTAGCAGAAAATGTCTATCATTGTGGCTATCATTCCGAAAAATCTTACGGTGCTGCGAGTTATTTTATTCAGTTAGCAACAGGGAATATTTTAGTAGATTCTCCTCGGTTTACACCACCTCTAGTTAAGCAGCTAGAAGCAATGGGGGGAATTCATTATATGTATTTAACCCATCAAGATGATGTGGCAGATCATCAAAAGTATGCTGAACATTTTGGGTGCGATCGCATCCTCCACGTAGATGATATTTCTGCAAATACGCGTAATGTGGAAATTCAGCTAACAGGTTTAGAAACATTTGCCCTTACTTCAGATATATTAATTATTCCCGTTCCTGGGCATACCAAAGGACACACAGTTTTACTTTACAAAAATCAGTTTTTATTCACAGGCGACCATCTCGCTTGGTCAGAAACTAGACATCAATTAGCAGCATTTCGTGACCACTGTTGGTATTCTTGGTCAGAACAAATTAAATCAATGCGGAATTTAGCTAATTATACTTTTGAGTGGATTTTACCTGGTCATGGGCGGAGATTCCACGCTGATGTTGCAACTATGAATCAGCAAATGCACAAGTGTATTGAGTTGATGGAAAGGCTTAAATGACTTGCTAAAAAATAAATACTATTCGTAAATCCCATTTTTTATCTTCACGGATAATTTCAATTTGACGAATAAACTCCCGGAGGTAAAAGCGTCGTTCTGTTTCTGACAAATCTAACCAAAATTGCGGAATAGAAACGGCTTGGGCGACAGAACGCAGATTGACAGGGGGAAGTGTGGCTAACTTGGCTTGGAGTGCAGAGATTTCTGTGCGGAGTTTGTATTCTCTGAGTTTGGCTGTTTCTACATCTAAAATGCCACTTTCAATTAAAGCAGGTAACTGAGCTAAGATTTCTTGTTGACGAGCGATCGCATCTCCTAAACTATTCTTGACAGTATCCAACTCTGGAGAATTCATCCCGGCTACTGCTAATGGTAAATCATGACAAACTTTAGCGATCGTCGATTCTAAAATGTCTTGGTAGGGAATGGCGCGACACTTGGGACTGCGAGGACAACTAATCGGACGTAAATAAAGATACTCTTGGTCTTGGTAGCGACGGGTAACACGAGTAACTGTTGTATGAGACTGACATTCGCCGCAGACAACTAACCCAGCTAAAGAACGTGGCGCACTGGCGGTTCGAGATGGTAAGCGGCTATTACGGCGTAACAGTCGGTCAATTTGGGCTGCTTCTTCTTTAGAAAGAATCGCCGTATGGGTATCAGAGATAATTTCACCATTAAGATAAGCCGTGTCTCCCCGATAAACAGGATTTGTTAACCAGCGTCGTCCAGTGGTAACAGAAATTTTTTTCGCATATTTTTTCGCTAAGTAACGCACTGCGCCCCGTAAGGAACCGTAGAGTAAAAAGTGATCAAAAAAGTCTTTCACTACGGGGGAGGTGCTGCGGTCAATAATATATTTTCCCTGACCACGGCGATAACCATAAGGTGCTTTTCCGGGTGGGGGTGCGGCTTCCAGGCGGTTGCGGGCGTGTCCTTGACGAATACGCCGACTTCTTTGTTGATATTGAATTTCTTGGATTAGTTTTAGTAATTCAGCCCGAAACTGGGATTGCTCTGATGTGTAGGATTGTTCAGTAGCAATTACAGCTACACCCATCGCTTCTAATTCATTTAAGCGATCGCTGACTTCCTCTACCGTATCACCTAATTCTTCCAGACGACGAACCAGCAAATATTCTACTGGTTCATGTTGGCAGTCTATGAGTAATTGTTGTAGTTGCGATCGTACAGTATATCCATCAGTATCTCTCTTAGACAAATCTTCATAAACTCGTTCTACCTCCCATTGCCAATTAATGTTTTGCGGCACAGAGTCTAGGAGTAGATCACAATAAATGTAGGCAATAACTTTCATTAGTCAATAAATCAACTATCAATAGTTATATGACACAAACATCAGCTACAAGTCCCGTGAATTCAGCTTTCTGTAACTATCAACTTTTATAAAGCATCAATTTTTATGAGGTAAAGAATAAGTTTTAGTAAAGATTTGGTAAATCATTCTGATGTTATTTTTTATCTTAATCATTAATTCATCAATATGAAATCTATGCTATTAGCAAAGATATTTTAAAGTTTCAGTATGACTAGCATCATACTCTTCTTTAAAGTGTATATAATGATATTAGAGCGATGTTACTTAGCGAAGAATTATCTTACACAAGATAGTTCTTGACCATTAACTAGCTAAAATGCTGATATTTATGATTTTCCCTATTTAACTTTTTTTAATCACTCGGTTTAAGATTGCTTGCGCTTAAAAATCCGCAAGAATCTAATTTGTAATGTTCCAATTTATTTGATGAGAGTGAATCGAAAATGCTGTTAATTGATTACTACTGAAATAAAATGCTGTTATTAACAACTTAACAGATATAAATCAAGAAGGATATTCATTGTTAATCATGCTCCAGGCATTATAGAGAAATCATATAGATAAGTCTGAAGGTGATTGCTTATCTATTGCCTCATTCCTACACCCTATTTTGATATTCGGTTTAAATCACTAGACATCTTGTAAAAGTAATTATTTGCAAGGTTTTTTTGCCACTGTTAGTGATAAATAATGCGAATCAGCAAAGCTCTAAGACAAAAAATATTTCTGTAAGAAGTCTAAGGTAGTTCAGTTAATTTTCACTATATATTCTATTTTTAAAATAGGAATAACAAGACACAATTAGTAATTTTTGATCTTGTTATTATTCAATAATCATGTATTCAACCAGAAAATAATTTTAGAATACAGATGCTATTGTATCGCTTTATTTTCTGGCAAAATCAAGAATTTTTATTAGCTAAAACCTAACCCTGTTTCGTTCAACAATATCAAATTTAGGATTTTGATTTATGTACTTGAAAATCAAACGTAGACAATTTGGACACTTAGTTATTGCTAGCGCAGCCACAACAATGCTAGTTAATCTTGTCAAAAATAAAACCTTGGCACAAGAGGCAGCGCGATCGCTAGTTGGAGTTCGGATGCCTGCAAGCCAAAATAAGCAAAATGCTAAAATCTCTACAGATGTAGAAAATACTAGTCCAGCATTTACTTTAGTGTCTTTAGATTTAACAACTGGGAGTGAAAAATTAAGTACAGATATTCCTACAAGTATTGTTGATAATCAAACTACAAAAATTGAAGCTGCTAAAAGAGCGTTTTATACTGAATCAAGCCGCATCACTGGTTTTACCAGCCTACCAGATGCCACAATGGCAATGGTTACAGTAGAAACAACCCAAAAAGGTAATCATAGTAAACTTATATTCACGGATAGTAAATCTAAGAAAGCAAAGGCTAAAAAAATCTCAGGGTTTAAAAATGGTAATCATACAATCGAAGGAGTATTAGGAACCAAAGATAACAAAATTATTGGAATTGCTAGTGCGAATAATGGTGTTCCTCCTTTCTATCTAGTGATGATTGACCCCAAAAATGGTAAGGTTACCTCTGGTGATGAGTTAAAGTTACCTGAACTACCACGAAATGCACGCTTCAGTAATCTTGCTCTTAGTCCTGATGGCAAGTTTTATGCAACTATTCTGACTTCAGAAGGTAGAACAACTTTAGTGCAGCTAGATCCTAACAAAACCTCACTACTTACAGGTAAATTATTAATTACTACTGTGGCGGGTTTAACATACAACAGAAAATATTTATCCAGTGACATACTTAGCTTAACTTTCTCTCCTTCGGGTCAACTTATTGCACTTGCTAATCTCAATAATGAGTCGAAGAATTCTGTGTTTGCTGTAGATATCAAAACTGGAAATATGACACTTTTATCAAAAGTAAGTGTAGCTAAAATTGCCTTTACTCCATAGTAGTAAGACCGTGTTGGTTGTTTGGGTAAAGCGGCTAATTTGATTTACATCACACTGCTGTAATAACGAGTATGTAATCACTGCTGGCTGATCTCAATCACATTTCCATCGGGATCTTGAGTAAAGATGGCGGGTCGACCAGAGGCGCTGGCTTGAATAGGATAATTTTGACTCAGCAGTTCTTGTTTAGCTTGTTCTAAATCACTCACTGCAAAAGCGATATGGGGATTACGTCCCCATTTTTCATTGGGGTTATCGGTTGGTACTGTGGATGCGACTATGAGGTGAACTTGATAGTTGCCGACTTGATACCATACACCAGGATATTTTAGGGAACGGTCGATTTTAGATAATCCCAACACTTGAGTGTAAAAATTTTCAGCGCGTTCTAAGTTAGTAACGAGAATGGCTGTATGAAGGCTTTGAGTAATCTGCATGGTTGCTAAAGTTCGCTTTTATTTAGATTTTGACGTATTTACCTTACAACTAGGCGATCGCTCCAAATTAAATGCCAGGATTTGAGATGAGATCATCTATCCACAAGGGTTTGATTGCTTTATTTCTATATAAGTCATGAAATATTGACAATTTAGAGAGTTGTAAATCCCAAATGTCAAAAAACCATGACAAAATGATCCCGTCAAAGCTATTAAATTCGTAAAAGCCTGAAAAAAGTGCCTTTAGACCCCTTGATCAACACTGAGGGTTACTGGTTAGTATTGACTTAACAAAACGACTCCTCCGATCCCGAAAAATGCTTACTCAAGCATTTAAGGAAATTAAATAGGGAGTGACCCTCATTTTAAAAGCAAATTAAAAAACTTTAAAAACTGGGCAAAACCAGGAGTCAGGAATAAGAAATTCATCTGAGAAGAATGGCTTTTTTATCAAACATTCTCTAACTCAGAGAGATAATTACCTTTCAAACTACTGGAGGCCAAATTAATGGCAAAAGAACGCCCACCGCTAGAGGAGATGACACTGAGACAACTACGTAAAGTAGCCAGTGAATATAGCGTCTCCCGCTACAGCCGAATGCGTAAATCACAATTGTTGGCAGCAATTCAAGAAGTGCAGCGCAGCAAAGCATCCCTTAGTCCATCTCGTTCACTTGAGGCACAGGAAACCGTGGAAGCAGCAAAATTTGAACTGGGTCAAGAAGACCGTACAGGTGGCTCTCTGGCTGATGTTGATGAAGGACTCGCCGATCTACCGGGTGGTTATGGTGAAAGTCGGATTGTGCTTTTACCCCGCGATCCCCAATGGGCTTACACTTATTGGGATATTCCCAACGACCATAAAGAAGAACTGCGTCGTCAAGGTGGACAGCAATTAGCACTACGAATTTATGATGTTACCGACATCAACCTTGATTATCAAAGCCCCCACAGCATCCAAGAATATCCTGTTGATGAACTAGCTAGAGAATGGTATTTACCCATCCCTGTGAGCGATCGCGATTATGTCATCGATATTGGTTATCGGACTTTTGATGGTCGTTGGTTAGTTTTGGCTCGTTCTGCTCAAGTACACATTCCGCCTGTGTACCCATCTGACTGGATTGAAGATGTCTTCATCACCGTCAACTTTGAAGAAGACCTGCGTGGTAGAACTCTGTACGAACTAGTACCACCTGCTAAGAAACTGGCGACAGCAGCAGGAGTTAATGGTGGCAACCCCATCTACGACCAAATCTTTGGTTTAGCCGAGTCTGCCGAAGCACAAAGGGTCGCAGGTTCTCTGTTTGGTTCCATGCAGCACGTAGCTGGTTCTGTACGCCCCGAACAAGCTATCAGTTCCTACGTCTTCCCCTCTGGTGTCGGTATGTGGGCAGTTCCCACCGTGTCTGGTTTAACCATGTCTGGTGCAGGAATGTCTGGTGTTGGCTTCTCCGCTTCTGCTGCACCAATTCGTCCCCGCCAGTTCTGGTTAATTGCCGATGCTGAATTGATTGTTTATGGTGCAACCGAACCCGACGCTACCGTAACCATTGGTGGTCGTGAAATTAAACTGAATCCCGATGGCACATTCCGCTTCCAGATGTCCTTCCAAGATGGTTTAATCGACTACCCAATTTTGGCTGTAGCTGCTGATGGTGAGCAAACACGCTCAATTCACATGAAGTTCAATCGTGAAACACCATCTCGCAATACCAACACCAAAGAAGAAGCTATTCCCGAATGGATTTTCTAAATAATCCGCCGAAATTGGAATTTTGAATTATTACCCGCTATAGTCGTTCTGTAGCGGGTTCTTATTATCTTAATATGTGGATTAAAAAAATATTTCTCTTATGTATATTGAGTATTACAATCAATTTGCTATTAGCTTGTAAAGAAGATACAGCCAATTCGTCAACTAAAGCTGCAAAAACTTGCCCTGGTGAAAATCCTCAATTCAGCCTAGAATTTTTTAAAACTAATAATCAAGGACAGAAGTCTGCCAAGGGTATTAATCATGTGATTATTTTTAATCCTAAATCACCCAAGTTAGATTTCAAGGTGAATGTGGGTTTATCTCACAAGCTTTATGCTAAAAATCAACAGGGAAAATTTATCAGAAATTATGTACCGAAGCAATTTAATGAAATTATTAGCGATCGCAACTCCCTATTAAATGGCCAAAGACCACTAGTAGCGATTAACGCCGACTATATAGGAACTGACGATAAACCACAAGGCTTAAATATTTCCCGTGGTGTTGAGTATTCAGGGGCATTTCAAAATAGGCGTTCTTCTTTTGGTATTTCGGGAGGTAAACCACAAGAGCGAATCGCTACAATTCAAGCCGGAAGAAGAAGTAACAATCTTTTGAATTACAATTTAGTGGGTGGGAATGGTAGATTTTATCGTCAAGGTAAGTTTAAAGACATTTGTCAAGATTTAGGAGAACTTGCTTGTAAAGAAGCAATCAATCGCTCTATGGTGGCGACAACTAGTAAAGGTTATGTAATTTTATTAGTGAATGATATCAAAGCTAATTCAGTTATTGAATCTTCTCAAGTTAATCAGGAATTAATGCCAGATATGTTTGATGATGTTTTATCTGGAATTGCCCGAAATAACTGTTTAGGCAAAATTCAAGAAGGAATGTTATTTGATGGGGGTGGGTCGCCGGGATTATATTACAACGGTAAAATTTATGTCGAAAATGGCGGTGCAATTGGTTCGGTGTTTTTAATTTACAAAACGGTCAATTAAATTATAGTAATAAATGCGATCGCTCATATACCATCGCATTTATTACTACCAATCAAATTACACAGTAATTCTGGTGCCGTCAAATTTAGTAAAGGTAAAGCCTGGGAAATCTTCGATATAACCTAACCTTTCATCTCTCAAGAGGCTAATAGCCACCTCTTCGCCTAAAGCTAAACCTGCTGCACCATCAGTCCGCCAGTGAATACCACCGTGGCCGCGACCAATGGCATAATTAGTTGCCAACTTGTTCAACTCACCACCAACTGTTAATGGTTCACCAGTGTAGGGAATTAACTTTGTTGGGTCGCTGGGGTCGGGTACTACTGGGTTAGGAATGACATAATTTTCATCAAAGAAAGCTTTTAACAATGTCACATTAACACCTGCGATCGCCGCAGCGCCACCTGTGTATGAAGAATGTAAAGGTGCAGCCTCTGGATAAGCTTGTGGTAGCAAATAAGTACCCAAATTGCTGTAAGTTTTTGCCAAAGCTTGGGAATTTAATATCTCAGGATGAATAGGATATTGAGTTCTGTTGACAAGATTGTTGTAGATTAATCCACCGTAGGCTTCTGGGCGCAAAATGCGGTGTACATAATACTTTTGCCAATATGAGGCGCGAATTGCTCGTGAAGTTCCCAAACTTAATAGTGCTTGCAAATGACCTACTGCAAATGTCGCAGCAGAACCCACTTGAGTCCGAGAATTAACGTAGGGATTACCTGGATTCAATGGTGCGCCAATACCACCGTCAATGAGTGGGTCACGTAAATTTACAGGGGAACTGAGAAGCAAAGAAGCCCCGTAATACAAAGCACCACCAATATGGGCAAACTCACCCAAATCACGCACAGTCGATACATAACGGCGTGTAGGGTCATAATTAATTGCTCTGCCAGAATTGCCACCATTCTGCACAGTCAGCCATTCGTTAAAGTCAATCAAAAAGTCGTTACCAGGGAGCGCAGTCCGAATAACGGCCAAAATATACTGCGTTCCCCAAGGAATATTCCGCAGTAAAAATTGGGAAATGTAAGGGCCGTTTAACACCCCTGGAGGAGTGACGTGTTTTGCAGTTCTACCAGAACGGTCAGAGGGGTCAACATAGCTAACAGTACCGCGAAACAAAGTTTGCGGGGTGACACGACCATTGATTTTTGGCCCATAAAAAGCCGACAGTCTGTTCAACTCTTCAACAGCTGCCAAAACATTTGGATCATCTGTATTATCTTGAAACTTAGAAAAAGACACGTCACGCAGTAAAGCTTGCCAGTATAATTCCACGGCTTCATCGGCGCGGGCTGCACTGGCTAACGCTGGTGGTGTTGGTACTCCTATTTGAGCCGCGTTGATACCTTCAAGGCTAATTGCCAAAGGCCCTTGAGGGTTGACTAGTTTTCTTGTACCACCCAAGATAATCCTTTCATATAGGCTGGGGTCTTGTCTGGTGAGTGCTGTAGTTAAAGAGTTGTAAGCTTCTAGGTTAACTTCACCTCTTTGGTTGTGAGGTAAGCCTCTAGAGTCACTGCCAATTTTGTTAGCATATCGTTGCTCATCGCCGTTGGTAGGATGAGGTGGAATCGGAAAACTTCGTTCTAGTCTGGCAGCTTCTAACCTAACTCGGTAGGCTCTATCCACAAACCTGTTATAGTTAAACCGCCCAACAACATCTCGTCCACTAGCTTGAACAATACCTTCTTTGCGGAAAGACGAAACTGTGGAACCCATCACACCTGCAACTACCCCAGTTGCTGTTAACATCGTCGTGCGATTAAGAAATGAACGTCTGCTTAAGCGTTTAATAAATGAATTACGAGTTGGTGAATGTTGGCTTTCGCTTTGCGCTTGATTTGCTGATTCAGATTCAAATTGCATCAGATTTGCTCCTCAATAAAAAAGTCAAGACGATATATCGCTACAAGCAGTTGTTTGTAGACGTTGCTTATCTATGGCGCATCATCAAAACCGGATGCGTGAGAGAATTTCTGTTTGCAGGTGCAAAGATTTGCCTGTTTTCTGATACTTAGCAGATAATCTACGCATCAGAATTGAGGCTGACTTTAACAGCCGCTTTTATCTATACATTTTCGTTAACTACTAAAAATCTACCGATTTACCGTAGTTATGATTAAATTAGAATTTCCCACAAATCGGCTTAAAAAGCAATACTATTACTTAAATAAACGTTGAAATGTAGATAATGTAAGACTTTTAGCTACATCTACCTTTTTTACAGAGGTGGTTGGAAGTCAAAAGTCTGTAGGTATTCAGAATACAGAACTCAGAAGTGATTACAGTTGAATGACTCATGGTTCTAGACTATGAAAATCACTGTCTAGCAAATACTTGATTGATCAATCATTTTGCTTCTGATTTCTGAATTATTATATGAGGTACAAGGGTAAAAACCAAAACTATGTAGAGAATTTATATATAAATTCTCTACAGTATTTCATGAATATACAAACTGCTGTAATTTCTGTAAATCTCTCAAACTCGCACTAATTTTCAGGAAGTTTTGGGGATGGTAACATAATGTTTGAACACAATTTTATATCCAGTAAACAGCCAATCATTCCAGCATTTTAAGCTCACTTAAAACCAATATCATCACATATTTTATACTGGGGTATTTTCTTGCTACCAGTTGATAACTTAGCAGATTTGATCAACTACATCTAATGGCACAAATGGTTTGCAAATTATTCCTGCTACACCGAGGTGGAGCAATTCTACTTGCACTGACTAAAATTTGTTTTGTCATTTTTGTTTATCCTAATTATTAGATAAATTTATGTACTTAAATAATTACTACTCTTTTGAAGAAGGCGAGTTATGTAGGTAAGTCAGAAACAGTTTACTCAAATGCAAGTTGGGAATGATTGATTTGCCCAATTTCTTGTTTAATGTTTTTCTGATGAGCCAAGTGTGAAGACTTATATTATACAATATAGATAACAGGTTGGTGCTGGTTATAAATATTTTGCGAGCAAATAAAATTAGAGATTTAATGTTAAGCCAAGTTTTTTGATTGACTATATATCCTGTTGAGATGAAGAAGTAACCATTAATTTATCAAATTTAAAATTTTAAATTCACGACAAATTTATTGTGAAAATTCTAATAGTAGAAGATGATACAAATATCATTGAAATACTGAGGGTAGCACTTGCAGCACAACATTATGTTTTGGAGGTAGCTACTGATGTTAAAAGTGCTTTAGGACTTGCGTTAGGAAATGTCTATGATTTAATTTTGCTAGATGTGAGCTTGCCAACAGTTGACGGTATAAGTATTTGCAAGCATCTACGGGATCAAGGTGGTAATATCCCAATTCTATTACTTATAGAAGAAGATCAATGTATTAAATCAATTGCTGGGTTAGATGCAGGAGCAGATGATCATGTAATGAAGCCATTTAATTTAGAGGAATTATTGGCGAAAATCCGCGCTTTGTTGCGGCGAAGTATGATCAGGACTACACAGTCCATTGAGTTAGGGGCTTTGCGTCTTGATGCGAGTTGTGGTCAAATTACTTATGAAGGGAAAATTTTGCCCTTGACCAATCAGGAATATATTTTACTAGAACTTTTATTACGCAATAGTCGGCGGATATTTAGCTACAGTTTTCTGCAAGAATATTTATTGTCTGTTGATGAAATTGCTGGGGAAGATACGGTAAGAAAGTACATCAAGAGTTTGCGTTCTAAACTCAGGACAGCAGGTGTGAAGGCTGACTTGATTGAAATTGTCTATGGATTTGGTTATCGCCTGAATACTCAAGAGTTAGAAGTTGGTAATTTGCAGCAGCAAATTGTGGAGACGGAACAGCCAAAATACAGTGAAAAAGCAGATGGGGAAAATCCAAGTAATTCTTCTATTGAACAGCGAGTAACTACTCAACTGGCTGGATTATGGGAACGTTATCAGGTCAAGTATAGCGATCGCATTACAATTATTGAGCAAGCGGCTCAATCTTTGTTAGCAAATACCTTAACTGAAGACTTGCGCCAACAAGCACAACAACAAGCTCATACTTTAGCAGGTTCCTTGGGGATTTTTGGTTTTGAGGGCGCGACTCAGTTGTGTCACAACATAGAAACTATCTTCAAATCTACAGAAACATTAGGTAACACCCAAGCCGTACAAATCCAAACCTTGCTGGTGGAATTAAGAAACACATTAAAGCAAAATTTCAAACTAGTTCCACAACAGTCAGGTGTGAAACCACCCTATCTCAATCAACAATATCGCTTGTTAATTGTTGATGATGATGTGCAGTTAGCACAACAAGTCGCAGCAGAAGCAAGCATTTCAGGGATTGAAACTGTGGTCGTTGATAGTATATCTGCGGCGAGGTTAGCGATCGCCAATTCTCGACCTGATATTGTATTGTTGGATTTGTGCTTTCCTCAATCTGCGGAAAATGGCTTTGGATTACTGGGCGAGTTAACAGCCTTGCATCCACCTATACCTGTATTAGTATTTACATCTCAAGATAGTTTTGCACAAAGAGTCAAAGTTGCCAGGATGGGCGGTAGAGGTTTTTTACAAAAGCCAGTTTTTCCATCAGAGATTATGGAAGCGATCGCCACTATTCTGCAACAATCTACAACATCATCAGCCAAACTGTTGATTGTCGATGATGACCCGCAAACCCTTGATATTCTGCGGACAATTCTCCAGCCTTGGGGATTTACACTAACTTTGCTAGATGATCCGCAATATTTCTGGGATACCTTAGAAAAGTTTATGCCAGATATGCTGATTTTAGATTTGGAAATGCCAAATTTCAGCGGTATAGATTTGTGTCAAGTTGTCAGAAATGACCCTCAATGGAGTAATTTGCCTGTATTATTTCTCTCGGCACACAGAGACACCCACATAGTACAAAAAGTATTTACAGCTGGTGCTGATGATTATGTCACCAAGCCAATTGTCGAACCAGAATTATTAGCGCGTGTGCTTTGTCGTTTAGAACGTAGCCAAATTCTTCGTAAGTTAGCCGAAATTGATGCGTTAACCGGAATTACGAATCGGCGCAAATCAGTCCAAGAACTTAACAGATTACTGCACCTTGCTGAACGCCAAAATCAACCATTTTATTTTGTGGTTTTGGACTTAGACCGTTTTAAATATATCAATGACCAGTATGGTCATGATGCAGGAGATCAAGTTTTAAGCCAATTAGGAAAACTTTTAAAACAATCATTTCGTCAGGAAGATGTAGTAGCGCGTTGGGGAGGGGAAGAATTTATCATTGGCTTGTATGGTATTACTCAACAACAGGTAATTAAGCGGTTAAATAATTTATTAGATATTCTGCGCGGCATAGAATTTACAACCAGCAATCAAGAAAGTTTTACTGTTACCATTAGTGGCGGCGTGGCAGAGTTCCCGAAACATGGCCATGATGTGCAAACGCTGTATCGTGCTGCTGATGCTGCTTTGTATCAAGCTAAAGCCGCAGGACGTGATCGGATATTTTTGTCGGTGAGGAATTAAAGTAGAATTTCGGCGATCGCATTGATAATTTTTGCGAATGCGATGTTTATTTCATTGCTAATTGAGACGATGATAGAAATTGCTCTGAATTAGATACCCGACTTCTTTAAGCAGTCGGGTATCTACTTGTTTATGAATGATTGAGGATTGACATACAGCAGTCAAATCATCAATAAGTTACCCTTATTTAGATGCCGTATCACCAGGGCCAGCAGTCACAATCACGACATTTTCTGGCTGAATTAAATCTTTGATGACTTGTTGAATTTGCGTCATATTTACAGCTTGAATGCGTCGCGGAAATTCGCGGATTTCTGCGGGTGAAAGACCCAAGACAGCATTATTTAAAATGATGCTGGCAACTTCGCTGGGATTCGCTAATTCTACAGGGTAGCTATTAGTAATGGAACGTTTTGCAGTATTTAATTCTGATTCTGTAATGCCTTGTTCACGTAACTGTTTGAGTAAAGCGAGGGTACTGGCGATCGCTTTTTGGGCATCTGTAGGCGCAGTTTGCATTTCAATTAAGAAGGGGCCGGGATTAATTCCCGCAGCAAAACCACTGTAGATACCATAAGTCAAACCAAGGCGATCGCGCACTTCCGTACCCAAACGGCTAGATAAAGTATCACCGCCTAAAATTTGATTCAGCACCAAAGCAGCATAGAAACGGGGGTCTTTGCGTGAAATACCGTTGTAACCAATGTAAGTTACAGCCTCCGCTTTACCAGGAATCACTTGATTCAAGCGGGTGGAAGTTTTTGGTAGGGGTACTGTCGACAAATTCAACGCAGGTGGTTTACCTTCAGCTTGCCATTTCCCAAAAGCTTGATTCAGCAAATCTTTCACCTTCACTGGGTCAAAATCTCCCACTATAGCGAGTGTGGTTGTATCTGGACGGTAATGTTGACGATAAAAATTCAACACATCGTCACGAGTGATACTCTTTAAACTCGTTTCTGTGGAAAAGCTGTGGAAAGGATGATTTTCTGGGTAAATGGCTTGTTGAAATACGCGCCTTGCTAAAGTACTGGGGTCATCTAACTGCACTTGCAAATTAGTTAACGTGCGTTGACGACTCAGTTCTAATTGGTCAGCGGGGAAATTAGCATTCTGTACTACATCCGCCAAAGTTTGCACTAAAATTGGCAAGTTAGCCGACAGCCCTTCACCTGCAATGCTGACACCTTCGCGGCTGGCGCTAAACTCTAAACTGGTTCCCCGATCTTCTAAAGTTTGGGCTAAAGCCAAAGCATTTTTAGTTTGGGTACCATTCATTAAGTTTTCCGCAGTTAGAACAGCGAGTCCAGCTTTTTGATTACTATCAAACTCAGTTCCCGCATCAATTTGACCACTAATGTTAATTGTGGGCAGACTGCGGTCGGGTAATAGTAAGACTCGCAAACCATTGGCTAAAGAAAACTGTTGTGGTAGAGGTTGCTGATTAGATCCTGTAGATGAACTCGCCGGTGGTAAATATTTCGCCAGTTCGGCCGGGTCTACAGGTTGACCAGGACTAAAGTTTTCCACAGTCCGACCAGAACCAGAACCAGAAGTTCCGGCTTGACCATCTGGTTGAGTTGGTTCAAAAAAGCCGATGGTTTGTTTAGCTGGAACAAGGTAAATTTTCGCTACTCGTTGGACATCTTCGGGCGTTACTTTGGCGATCGCAGCTAAATAGCGTTCAATATATTTATAATCTCCCGCTACAGTTTGGTTATACCCCAACTGATTAGCTTGGCTGCTGATATCTTGATTACCTAACACAAAAGAAGCTTGCAATATTGTCTTGGCGCGGTTTAACTCTGCTGCACTCACTCCTTTTTGTTGTAATTCTGATAAAGATGTTTGCAGAACTTGGGCAATTTTCTCTAACTTTTGACCAGGTGCGGCTGTCGCCTCAATTTCATACCAACCCGGTTCAATTAATTCCGCCGCACTTCCACCCACAGAACTTGCCAAACCAGATTCCACCAAAGCTTGATAAAGTCTCGAACTCCGTCCGCCTGTCAAAATTGCATCCATCACATCAATTGCTGGTACATCAGGATGTCTGATATCTGGCAAAGGATAGACAACATTTAACAGGGCCGCACTTCCTGGTTCTTTTAAAACTATGGGAGTTGAGGGTTGGGAGTTGGGAGTGGGAGATTTGGGTTTTTGACTAACAGCTCTTTCTTGACTCTCGACAGTTGACTTTTGATTCTTCGTCAACTTGCCAAAACTTTCTTTCACCGCCTTGAGTACAGGTTCTGTGGCAAAATCACCTGTAATGACCAAAGTCGCATTGTCAGGACTGTAATAAGTTTGGTAATAGTTTCGTACCTGTTCGACAGTGAATTTTTCCACATCTGCTTTCGTACCACCGACTGATAAACCATAAGCTCGATTGGGAAAAGCCGCCTTCATCACCGCCCGACCTAAACGGTAACTGGGTGAATTTTCATAACCTTGCAACTCAGAAATTACAACACGCTTTTCACTAGCAAGTTGTTCAGCCCCAATCAAAGAATTTTTCATCCGGTCTGCTTCTAAAATCAGCAATGCTTGGAGTTTATCTCGTTGCACAGTGCCGAAATAGGCTGTTTCATCGTAACTTGTAAAAGCATTAAACTGACTACCCAAAGCACTAAACAAACGGCCAAACTGTACAGGGCGGTCTTTTGTACCTTTAAACATCAAATGTTCTAACTGGTGAGAAATACCACTCTCGCCTTTACCTTCATTGCGTGAACCAACTTTGTACCATACTTGCACACTCACCACCGGGGCAGTATGAACTTCTTTAGTTAACACTGTTAAACCGTTTTCTAATATAGTTTTTTTAACTCCTTGGGTAAAAGATAATCCCGATACAGGCGCAACTGCGGCTGGAGTTACCGCATTAATCACATTTCCCGAAAAAGGTATAAAACTTAGAACAAAACTAAGTAAAAATGCTATCACCATCGTTGAGCGTCGCTGCATAAGCAAATCAAAATGTGAATTTTCAATTCATAAAGGCGATTCTAGCGAATCATACGCTGAGGTATGGGGATCAATTTCTGTAATCACGCCAGAATGGCATAATTCAACAAGAAAATTAATAACTAAAATCCCTGGTTTCAAAATATAAGCTCCCCGACTTCTCAAAAAAATCAGGGAGCTTATTCCAGAAATAGCTCAAATTTAAGTGATTAATCAAATTCGTGGTATTTTCGTCAACGGGGATGGTGATATCGAGCGATCGCTTCTTATTACAGTTTCCGCCGTCATCAGACAGTGCGGCTCAATCACGCTTGAAAATTGCACATTATGCCCTTACCACCCTACACCCTTCTTAATGGTCTGGGAAGGCGGAACCAAAAACGGGAACCGCCTTCGGGACGTGGTAAATAACCAATATTGCCACTCCAACGTTCAATTGTCATTCGACAAAAATAAAGACCAATTCCACCTCTACCTGCACGATTTTGGCCTTGAGAAAACTTTTGAAATAAATTATTGCTCATTTCTGGTGGTACACCTTCACCTTCATCATCAATAGTGAAGAGAATATATTCTGTTTCTGCTTGCAAATTAATAGTTACTGTAGAGTCTTCTGGACTGTGGCGATAAGCATTTTCCACCAGATTTGTAATAACTCGATCTAAGCGCGATTGTTCGCCTACAACTTTCCAATCGGCTGTTCTATCAACGTTAGGCGCAAGCTGTAACTTTTGGTTAGTCAGGGCAAAACTAGCTTGAAATAGTTCTATAGTTTCTTCTACAGCCAGTAGAATATCGGGAGCAGTATCAATATCAATGATACAACTTTCTAGCGATCGCACCTCATCTGAAAAAGCATCTAAAATATTTCTAATTAACATTTCTTGCTTAATAGATTGCTTGCGAGCAATTTCTAAATTTTCTTTGCCTTTATCTGTTAAGTTCTCAAACTCTAGCAATGCTAAACAGCAATTAATGGCGTTAAGTTGTCCTGCAATATCATGAATAATGCAATTAACTAATACTTCTTTTCTTTGATTATCTTTTAATAATCGTTGATAATTTAATTGTTGTTCTCTACCCGCTTGAATCAGGTGCTGTTTATATTTAAATTTATCTTCTGCCAATTCAATTAATAAAACTTTACTTTCATTAACACAAAGAGCATAAGCTTCTAACTGCTCTTCGTAACCATTTAAGTTTTTTTGACTCCAAAGACCAGAATTTAGCTTACCAAGCCTATTTTCACTCCAAAAATCTTCGGCATCAAACAGAAAATTCTCTAAAAATGCAAATTCCTCTTGCGGAATTAACATATCCATCCCAAATCTTAAATTCTGGCTACAAAAACGCTGTAACCAGCTAGGTGGTTGAGCTGTGACTCTAAATAATCCAATCTGAATTCTTTCTAAGACTAAAATATTTAAGCCTAAGAATAAGTCAGATAATATAGTTGTAGTCATATCATGAACATATATCGGAATCTGATTTGCTCACTGAACATAATCGTGTAGATTGGCAAAAGGGAACAAGACAAAAAGATTAGAAGTGTACCTAGTTTTTTTTCAAAATTAAATCTGAGTCCTATAAAAAATATAGTTTTTTATTCTCTAGGTCACTGATTAATTTTTAGATGATTAAAATCTCTCTTTTAGGAAAGATTGGATCGATTAATTATTCTAAATTTTGACGGGTAATTCTTCAATCCTTACTTATTAATTTATCAGATTTTTCTTGTGCTAGACTGGAATAATTTGCTTCTTGCTGCATAGCCGACAGATGCTTTTCATCTAAAATACTATTTAATAGTAATACCCAATCACCTTCCTCTGAGGGGAAAATATGGACATCTGCACAAATACCCTCTGCGATTTTGATTAAGGGTAAGAATAACGGAAAGTCATCTATAGGTAGTAACCCTTCTAGAAAAAAAATTTGTTCGCATACTTGCATTCCTGGACTGAGATTTGTAATCCCATACTCAGTGAGTTTTCCACCCCAGGCTTCTAGACCACCATTCTTGTTGACTAAGAGATAAGCAAGCGATCGCTCTTCGATAATAAAATTGAGAATATATAAAACTATAGCCTTGGGGATGTCTGCCATTTATCGATTGATGATTTGATGAGCAAGTGTTTGAAAAACTTCTTCCACACCCTGTCCTGTTTTAGCACTCGTTTTAATTACATTCCAGCCTTTGCTGAGAATACTATCTAACTCCTGGGGTTCAATTTCCCATTCCTCTGCCATATCCCATTTGTTAAATACTAAAATAAAAGGTACTTTACCAACTGTTTCTTCTACTTTAGTTTGTAACTCAAAAGCTTTATCTAAAGTATTGCGCCTTGTGCCATCCACCACTAAAATATAGCCGGATGAACCTCTCAGATAAGACATTCTGACTTTTTGAAACTCATCTTCACCATACAAATCCCAAAGAATTAAATTAACATCATTGCCTTGCAGATTAAGCGTTTTTTTATCAATCTTGACTCCAACAGTCGTATAATATCTCTCAGAAAAAATACTATAGATAAACCTTGCGATTAAACTAGTTTTACCAGTGGCAAATGCACCTACCATACATATTTTCTTTTGCAGCATATTTATTTACTTTTGTCAGTGAGGAATACTTGAAAAGACACGCGGCGATTGAGCTTTTTGGCATCTAAATTTAGTTCTGGCTGATAAGGTAGTGTAGAACCTAAAGCTGCAAGTTTAAATTGATTAGCATTAATTTGCGGCACATTTAAAGCGGTAAAGATTTTATTCGCGCGTACTTGACTCAAGCGTAAGTTTTGTCCTTCTGTACCAGTAGTATCAGTGTGACCGCGAATTAAAACTTGTACATCTTTATTTAAGAATCGAGCTATTTTGAAAAGGGTAGAAAAATTTGTCCGTAACTGCGGCAATTTTTGACTTTCTCCAGAAATTAACTCATCTTTGCCCTCGACAAATAAAAATGTCGTAGCTTCAACTTTCTTTTTAGCCGATTCTAGTTCTTTGAGTTCATTTGCTAACAGGTTTTTAGTTTGAAATTGTGTGACTCCAGGAATAAAACGCCAGAGTTTCTGAGCTTCTAAAATCCATTTTTGTGGTGCGTAACCACTAGCCACAAGAATGCCAGAATCATTTACTTGTAGTTTTGTGGTGGGTGGTGGTTGCAGTAATTCTGTGGCTCTTTTAGTAATGATTTGTGGTTCTAATGATAAGTAAGATTGCCATTTAGCGATAACTTTATCCGGCTGCAAATTTGTTGATGGGATGAGGGTGTTGGGATCTACAGCTACAGGATCACGCATTCCTGAAATAAAGTGTTTCCCGTTGTAATATCGAGTGTTCAACACCACAATTCCTGGTTGGGAGTTCAATTTATGGAGATAAGTTTGCCAACGGATATTTTCTCTCACAGCAAAAAAGCCCCAAATTCCTGCGGCGATCGCCATTAAACCTAAAAAAGTCCAAGCATAGGTATAATTTTGCCGAGCCGGAGTTTTATACTGTACTGCTAAACAGTTTTCTAAATAAGGTTCACTAGCTTGAAATGGTTCGGTTTCGCCTGTAAAGCTATGCAGTTCTGTTCCGAGTTTGAGGTGTAGTTTTTCAATAGCTGCTTGAAAAACTGCGCGTAATTCTTGCGGCGGTTTACCACGAATTATCCCCGCGATAATTGCTTGTGGCCCTGCTTCTACCCAAATTGTGAGTTCGCCAAAGCGCAAACTTCTTAATGTATCTTCTTGCTGGACTTTAAAAGAATCTTTGACAAAATCTTGAATTGCTGTCAACATCGCTGCTACTAAATCGGGATCTTGAACAGCTACTTGTTGTAACCTGACATGATGCAGCAATAAACTAGTGTGTCTGTGAATCAGAAATATTTGTTCAACGCGGTAAATTAAAGTCCGCAGCAGAACAATTTCTGCAAAGGATTTTCCGGTTCTTCTGGCTTCTAACCTCCATTGAAAACTTTGTACCGACAGGCTATTTTCTAAGGCTTGATTCAGCGATTGCATCATTTCATCTAAAACGGTGGCGATCGCTTTGCGAGCAGCTGGGCCAATAATGGGAAAAAATGCTTCAGAAAGAACATTTTCATCTTGGCTAATAGAGGTTTGAATTGCTTGTTCCACAGTCGAAACCATTGCTTCTACCAATTGTTGATCTTGCTTGGAACGCAAAACCACAGCTTCGGGAAGCAAACGACTGATATCTTCTGGTTGAATTTGCGGATTATTTAATCTGTCGTAGAGTTTATTTAGTTGAGAAGGTTCAATCCCTAGGAGTAAACTGCGAAGTAAAGAGAGGTCATCTTGATTGAGAGAATCTAAGTTAACAGATTCTCCATTCATGCTTTTAGCTTCTGGAGGTACTCGATTCGGGGGATAGTTATTCATTACCCAAATCCCTTAATCTACATAAGTAACTGAAATTTCATCTCAAAATTTATGATCTGTATTTAGCCGTACGGCTAGTTCTGTAAACAAAGCAGCCAACTTAGAACGGTCTGTTTTCTCTCTTTGAATGTCTTGCATTTCGCGTTTCAGCACCGCTAAAATCTCTTCATACTTTTGCTGAATATCATCCTGTAAATTTTTCGATTGATTCAAGATATGTTCACGCAGTTCTCGTTGACGGTTGGTAGTTTGTTCGTCAACTTGAGCGATTTTATTTTCTAAAGATAAGTTACTATTTTTCTGCTCTTCCGAGAGCGATCGCATCCCACTATCACGCTCTAATTGCTCTTTCTTCAGTTGTTCTGTTAACGAATCAACTTCTTGTCTGATATAACTTTCTAAAACATCTAAACGTTTGCGGTTTTCCTCTCGCAAGCTGACAAGTTCTGAAATTAAATTTTCTTCTAAGCGAGTCAATCTTTTGTCAACATCACGTATCTGGTTGCCAAAAAGAATATCTCGGACTTTATCTAAGCTGTTAGTTTCACCAATCCCATTAGTAGTAAATTGTAGTTTGTTATTGACTTGATTCAACCCCCCTTGTCCTGGTTCTAGTGCATTGTAGTTGGTATATTCTTCAGGCGGGTTCATAATTTTGATCCTTTTTGAAGCTGATTTTGATTTGGCTCTTATACTTATAATGCAACATTTATAGCCACGACAAAACCATACACGTAAGTATATTTAAATACGTGCTGTTAAAATCATCCCTCTCCAGAAGGAATTTGTATTAGTTGTGATTATGTCTAGATTAAAAATCGCACTAACACATATAATCCCGAAGTTGCTAGTTGTAAAAACATTACGGGAATACCGTAATGCAGAAAAGTTTTAAATGATATGCGGCGACCATGTTGTTCAGAAATTCCGGCTGCAACTATGTTAGAAGATGCGCCTACAAGTGTACCGTTACCTCCCAAAGTTGCACCAAACATCATGGCGTAAAACAATGGTAAAACTTCAGTCGGAAATTGCCCTTGAAAGTCTTGTGCTAACACTTCTGTTGGTGCTAACCCTACACTGACAATATATTGCTTGAGTAAGGGTACCATTGCCACCACCAAAGGAATATTCGGCACGACACTAGATAATATGCCGACAAATAATAATAAAACTAAAGAACCGAGAATGATATTTTTTCCGAGAATAATTGCCAAAAACCCTGATAAACCACTAATTACACCTGTTTTCTCTAAGCCGCCAATTAATACAAAAATACTCATAAAAAATATTAATGTACTCCAATCAACATCACGTAAAATATTGTTAACAGTATCAATGCGGCTGTGATGAGATAGTAACAATGCCAAAGCTGCACCTAATAAAGCCACAGCAGCAGGTGAAATCGGCACTGGTAAAGATTCGCCAATCACAAAAAATATTAAGACAAAGACTATAATCACCGCCCCCACAGTTAATACTCGTGGATGATTAATTTGGGGATGTGGTAATTCCTCAAGACTATCAAGTTTAGTCTGCCAAATTTTCCGAAATAAAAATGGTAGTGTTGCTGTGACTGTAATAATAGCAATCACTCCACCTAAACTTAAGTTCCACAGATAATCTATAAAACTAATATTAATCGCATCTCCGACAATAAACGTTGCCGGATCACCAACTAAGGTTAATAAACCTGCACTATTAGCTATAAACACCATTAATATCAACAATGGTACAAAATTTATGCCTATTTCTTGTGCCATTGGGGGAATTAATGGCGCTAACAACATTACGGTTGTGGCATTGGGTAAGACTGCACAAATCGGCGTAACAATCCCCACAATACTTAATAACAAACGTTTGCCATCACCTTTGGCTATAATTACAATCTGAGTTGCTAAATAATCGAATATTTTAGTTGGTTCAAATGCCCTGACAAGCACCATCACACCAAAAAATAAACCTAATGTTCCATGACTATTACCGATATAACCCACAGCTTCTTTTAATGTCATAACGTTGGTGAAAACTAATAGCAATGCTCCCAATAAAGCAGCGATAGTTAGATGCACCCATTCCGTCATAATTAGGAGAATTACACCCAAAAAGGTGAAAACACTCAGGATAGCTTGCCAATGTTCCACTTTAGACCTCTTGATGTCTAGCTAGTTAGTTGCATATTACTGAAAAAGCCACCTAAAGTATAGGTGGCTTGCTATAAATCTGATTTAGCTCAAGAATTACTGTTATTTCATCCAGTAGTTATTCATCAATGCCATTGGGTACACCTAAAATCGCACAAGGAAACTTAAAACCTAGCGCCTGAATCATCTTATGATTAATAGATTTACACCCCAGCAATAAAACATCAGCCGCTTCTAATTTCACAACTTTTGTTAATTCTGTAGCAACGTTACCGAAGCGTAAATGCGATTTAAAAGAACCCTGCCATTCTTCAGCTAAACTACGTGCTTGCCAAAGAATTTTATCAGCTTGTTCTAGATGAGTAATAGTTTGTGCTTGTAAAGGCTGGGCGATACCTTTAATTTTTGGTTGAGTTAAGACCGAGGTTGCAGATTGGGACATATTACTAACTCCACATTCGCAGGGAGTTAGATAATCTGCCCAATTCACTTTATCTAAAGACTTTTCACTCTGATTTTGTTCTACTACATAAACAGCTTGGACTATAACTTGCTGATTTGTTGCTAAACGTGTTTGATGAGCAATCCAAAAAGCAATATCTAGTGCTGTGTGACTATGAGGTGAAGCGTCATAACCAACAATTAAATTGATGGCTTTAGCTATGGGAGAATTTGTCAAATTACTGCTTTTTGGCTCTGGTATTAACACCATTTGCTCAACTAAATCATCTCTACCTATGGCGCTTTGCAAGCGCACTAACATTGGCTTAATGTTCACAGTTTAACTTCTCCTAAAGCAAATGAATTAATAATGAGAAGCAGGGTGAATGAAGTATGAAGTATGAAGTGTGAAGTATGAAATTTTCAGTAGTAATTTCATCCTTGAGACTTGATTCTTCAGGATTCATTTTTATCCTTTATTTCAAGAAACCCCAATAATAACTGTTATTACAGCCAAATTTTTGGGAGTTCCCTCCATTGCCGACGGAGTTAGCTGACGGGCTAAGACTGGAAGGTGTCTTTCTGAAAGATTAGCCCCATGTATATGGTTCCTCCGCTTCAAATCACGATTGTGGATGAATTTGAATTAGGCGACCCGCTAAAAGAAATAATAAACTAATTTACTCATTTTGGGTGAAGTATCTATCAAGAAAGTTCAAGGCATAATTACGCAATTCAAAATATTCTTGGGAATTACGCATAGCGGCGCGATCGCGTGGATGATCGAAAGGTACTTCTAAAATTTCCCCAATATTAGCGGCTGGGCCATTAGTCATTAGGACGATGCGATCGCTCATATAAATAGCTTCATCAACATCGTGAGTAATCATCATCACGGCTTGGCGATTGTTTTCCCAAATATCTAATACTTGCCGTTGTAATTTTCCTCTAGTTAATGCGTCTAATGCCCCAAAAGGTTCATCCATCAGCAACATTTTGGGACGAATTGCTAAAGCCCTGGCAATACCTACTCGTTGTTTCATACCTCCAGAGATTTCATCAGGATACTTATCTGCTGCCGGGGTTAAGTTTACCATTGCCAAGTGTTCGTTAACAATGCTAATTTTTTCAGCGCGAGTTGCATTTTTTAACACTTCATCTACGGCTAAACGGATGTTTTCTCTAACAGTTAACCAAGGTAATAAGGAGTAGTTTTGAAAGACCATCATCCTTTCTGCACCTGGCTTGCGGATTTCTTTGCCATCTAGTCGCACTGAACCAGAAGTTGCTGTTTCTAACCCGGCAACAATTTTTAACAAAGTTGATTTACCACAACCAGAATGACCAATTACGGAAATAAATTCATCTTCACCAATGCTGAGATTGACACTATCCAAAACCACAAAATTACCTTTATCGGGTGTCGGATATGACTTGACTAAATTTTCAATTTCTAAGAAGTTATTACGAGACATAACTTGCTGTTCAGTATCGATTGAAGTGGGTGTATATTTCATCATCAAAGGCTCCGCTAAAATTTGAACTATTTGTTAGTCAATGTTGAGAATTAATACCTAAGACATAAAAAAACGCACCGGAGATTTAGCCCGAATCTCAAAACTTTTGAGGTATCCTACGGGGTCACTAGGGTCGAAGGGTTTTTTGTCAATAAATACTTCTGCTGCTTCAACTTTGTAATCGTCTTTCGGGCATTCAATACCCATTTCTGCTGCTATTTCTCGATATAAATCTGTTCTCCAACCTTTTTCGGCTAATTCTTCGGCATTTTTAGGAAATTCCTGAATTTGTCCCCACCGTGCGGCTTGGGTCATTAACCATATACTTCTCGACCGCCACATAAATGTTGCGTGTTCGTTTGGTTGTTTGGGTAAGTTGTCGGGAATATCGTAAAAGATGGTAGTATCAGCCGCTTGGATGGTGCGGTCTTTGCCGTCAAACCCACCATAGTTGTAACTTCCTAAAATGCCTGGGGCTGTAAATTTGGTAATTGGTGCATTCTTATTTTTTGGTCTCGCACCTGTAAAGGAACGGTCTGTAAGTAGTTCGGCGACTTCTTGGTGGTTTTCTGGTTTGCTGCAATATTGGCAAGCTTCAATCATCGCCTTTACCAGAGAACGATAGGTTTTAGGATATTTATCGATGAAGGATTCCATCACGCCTAATAATCTATCGGGGTGTCCTAACCAGACTTCCTTACCTTGGGCAAAGGTAAAACCAATGTTTTCGTTACCTGTAATGGCTCTGGTGTTCCAAGGTTCGGCTACCATATAAGCTTGCATTGCCCCAATTCGCACGTTTGTCACCATCTGGGGAGGCGGGACGATGATGACGCGAAATTCTTTGAGAGGATCAACACCAGCCGCCGCAGATATGTAACGCACGAAGTATTCGTAAATTGCGGAACTTAGAACTACTGCCCAAACTTTATTTTCTGCTGACTGCTTATCAAAGTAGGCGCGGAAATCTTTACCAAAGGCTTCTAATGCGCCTTCGCCATATTGTTGTTGATATTCGTACCACGGACGCAAGCCAAAATCCCACATAGCTTTGTTCATCGTCATAGCGTTACCGTGGCGGTGAATGGTCATGGCTGCACATAAAGGTGCGTGGCGTGCGCCTTCAGCCCCAATTCTGGCATTGGTGACAGCCCCAGAGACAACGGGGGAAGCATCTAAACGACCGAAAATTAAACCGTCGCGGGAAGTTGCCCAACTGGCTTCACGGTTGAGTTTGACGTTTAAACCATACTTGCGAAAGAAACCTTTTTTCCAGGCGATCGCAAATGGCGCACAATCATTAACAGGGACGTAACCAACAGTAATATCAGGTTTTTCTAAGTCTTGAGACCTAACTACGGGTTGAACTGCTAAGGCTTCTTTTGTCAGCCCTGACGCAGATTTATCTCCCGAAATTCCACAGGATGATAAGGCAATTCCGGCTGTTGTGGTTCCTAGTCCTAAGAGAAAATATCTTCTAGTCCAGTTATTATCGCCCATTTTTGTAGCTCCATATTGTGTTTTTGATGGGCTGCGAGATCCCCGACTTCTTTAAGAAGTCGGGGATCTGACCACCTTTTACGAAAGGAGATGATTTTAAGTTCTTGTGGGATGGGTGTCCTCACCCGTCCCTGATATTTTGGGCGGGCAAGATGCCCACCCCACAAGAGTTTTGATTTAATTAGGTAATGTCTTAAATTCTGTTATTTCGCAGTTGTTGGGCGATGAGTGACAAATTCTTGGAGTTTACCAACGGCGAAATCGAGAATTAGTCCAGTTAAACCAATGACAAATACAGCCAGAAAAACAGAACTGAGATTCAACCGACTCCATTCATCCCAAACAAAAAAGCCAATACCAATACCGCCTGTCAACATTTCGACGGCGACAATAACTAACCAAGCAATGCCTAAGCTAATTCGCAAGCCTGTGAAGATATAAGGTAAACTGGCAGGCCAAATAATTTTAGTGATTCTGCGCCAGCGTGGCATTTCTAACACCTGTGCCACATCTATATAATCTTTGGGAACGCTGGCGACTCCCAGGGCTGTGTTAATAATGGTCGGCCACAAGGAGGTGATGAAAATTACAAAAATTGCTGAGGGGTCTGCCAAGTTAAAGATAGCTAAAGCAATGGGCAACCAAGCCAAGGGTGATACTGGTTTAAATATCTGAATAATGGGGTTGAGGGCTAACATTGCTGGCTTAGACATCCCAATGAGAAATCCCAAGGGAATGGCGACGACTGCACCTAACGAAAAACCAATCAACACGCGGCGCAGACTGGCTAGTAACAGCCAACCAATGCCCAAATTACCCGGCCCGCGTTGATAAAAAGGATTTAATATGTAGTCTAAGTTAGCAATTAACGCCTCTGGTGGTGTGGGCATTAATTCATGGTTGACTAAAGCAACTGCCCACCACAGCAAAATAATGCCTAAAAAACCCAGAATAGGTAGAAAGACGACATCTTTAGTAATAATGGGCTTGCTTTTCTGCCATACAGCTTTACCGGCGATCGCCGCGATCGCTGCTAAATTTAATTGCAATATCATATTTAACCTCAGCAGGTTTCAGTACGGGTACAAAAATCTGAGCAGTACCAGCCTTGGACACTGATGAGATCAACACATTAGAAAAATGCTATCTCTTCAGTCTCCTCTCAATGCCTACGAAGTTAGCTGACGGGCTAGGGCTGAGAGATGCCCTTCTTTTAGAGTGCTGAGTAATGAGTGCTGAGTGCTGAGTTCAACTCTTAGTCACTTTTTACTTTTCACTTCTACTAAGATACGCCCCAAAATTTGGTTCCTCCGTTTCAGCGTTACGTACTTTGACGCGCTGAATTAGGCTGACTTACTCGAATTGAAAACAATATAGCGAAATATAACATTGCTGTCCAGTAAAAACAACTTCCAGGGATAGATTCTATTGATTGATATTGCTTAATTTATTTATCCTTTGGGCTATCAATGATGTGTAACAAATATCTACTATTACCTCGTAAGTATTACTCAACAAAAAGCCAAAAAATTCAATCTCAATAGCTAAAATCTATCTCTATAGGTACGTAGTTTCCTACTTGTTATAGTTGAATGATTCGGTTAATTCGGCACCAAAAAATCACCATTCTCGATACACTAGTTCTAGTTACAAATTCCCTCACTAAATCTTTACAAAAATTAACGTAATGGATTTTAGTCTCATACTGGCTGAAAATACTAACAGTATTATTGAGAAATGGGTGGCAGCAGTTCGGCAAGACAGGCAGATTGAAAGTGCTGATGACTTGTCTTATACAGCGATTAAAAATCACATTCCTGATGTGTTTTGCGCCATGATTAGTGTACTTGCCCCATCTCAGGAAAGTGATATCAAGTCGATACTCAAAGCCAGTTGGCAGCATGGGTTATTGCGGGCGGAACAAGGTTTTGACCCAACAGAAATTGCCAGAGAATATCGCTTATTAAGAATAGTAATATTTGATACTTTAGAGTCAGATTTATTGCAAGGAACGCCAGTGGAAATTGTGCGTTATATGCGTTTAATTGATGCTGTAATAGATGAAGCGATCGCACGGTGTTTTAAGAGTTATGTTGAAGAGCGTTTGCGAGAATTAAAGCACCTACATTTATCATTAACTCTGCATAACGAAGAACTAACCCGGTTAATTAATGCTAATCAAGATACATTTTCCCAACTCGCCCACGAATTGAAACATCCTTTAACATCAATTATTGGCTATTCTGATTTATTTTTAAGACAACAAAAACGGAATTATGATATTAAAGACTCTTATACAAATTTAGAACATATCGAGCGAGTATTACGCAATGGCAGACACTTGCTGCGCTTAATTAATGATGTATTAGAACTATCCAGATATGATGCGGGTAAAGTACAACTACAAATCGCGCCTACCAATGTCACAGAATTAGTAATTAATGTGTGTGAAATGTTGGAACCGTTAGCAGAAGAGAAAGATTTACAAATTATTGTAGACTGCGATCGCTGTCCACAAGAAATTTTCACAGATGAATTTCAATTACAACAAGTGATTACTAATCTTATCAGTAACGCCATTCGCTATACAGAGTCGGGTAGTGTCAAGATTAGCTGTCAAATTTTAGACGAAAATACTTGGTCATTTACGGTTGCTGACACAGGAATTGGAATTGCGCCAGAAAACCAAGCGCGGATATTTGAACCCTATTATCGTGTGAGTAAAGGCGATCGCACTTACCTACCTGATAGTACAGGATTAGGGCTGGCGATCGTTTCTCGGTTAGTCAAATTACTCCAAGGCGAAATCAATTTAGAATCTCAGCTAGGCGTTGGTTCCACATTTACTGTAACTTTCCCCTTAAAAATCAATACCTGATAGAAATAATTACATCCTTCACAAGTTCCTCAGATTTTTTCCCTAAATTAAAAGCTGGGCGACTATAAATCGAGAAGGTTTCATCATGCTGAATTATAGAGAACGAATCATTACTCTATGGACAGCATTTCTCCTAGGAACATTGTTTCATACACAACTAGGTTTAATGCCTTTGTTTCATGGTTTATCTGTAGCTGAATCTCAACACGCCTCACAACTGAGTGATATTTCTGTAATTTTGTGGCTGATGTTGGGATTTTTTACACTACCAATATTGGCGATAATTGCTACTTCTTTTACGGAATCTAAACGCTACCGCGTGTCGCATTTTGCATTGACTGTGTTTTATAGCGTTATGAATTTGCTTCATCTTGTAGCAGATTTATTTGTGCAGCCAATTCTGTGGTATCAGATAACCTTGATGGTGATTTTATTACTCATCGGTTTGTTATTAAACCTTGTGTCTTTTCAATGGATGAAAGCACAATCTAGAAGTAATCAACCACAACCAAGGCTAACTTCTCCAAACACTTAGAAGTTATATCAATCTCTACAACATACCTTCTTGTTTCAACTTAGCCAGTGCATTTTCAGCAGCAGCTTTTTCCGCATCTTTTTTGTTACGTCCCTTTCCTTCTCCATACTCTTTACCATCAACAAATACTTTTGCGGTGAATATTGGTGCGTGAGACAAACCACCTACCTGCTTTGTGACGTATTCAGGCGGGTTTATTGTGATATTGCGTTGTACCCATTCTTGAAAACGGTTTTTTGAGTCTACATTTGAGCGAACTACAACAATTTGTTCAGGGACAGAATCAAACAATGGTTCAACAATAGCTCTTACTGCTTCAATATCAGAATTACTATCTAAATAATAAGCACCCACAACAGCTTCAAAAGTGCTACTCAGCAAATTAGGATTTTGAAAACCACCATCTAAAATCGCTCCTCTTCCTAACCGCATTCTAAAATCTATACCAACTTCTTCAGCAAATTTAGCTAATTGCTTTTCATCTACTAATGCAGAACGTCGGCGAGTTAATTCATCTTCTCCCTTTTCTGGGTGGTGGCGATAAAGATATTCACCACTTAAAAAGTTGAGTATAGCATCACCGAGAAATTCCAAGCGTTCATTATGTTCCCCTTCTCCTGGGTTTTCATGAACATAAGAACGGTGAGTCAGCGCATGACGTAAAAGTTTTTCATTCCGAAATGTTAGAAGTTTGTGCATGTTATTTTTAACTTAGTTACAAATTATTGATTTTTAGAAAACTCCGCGATTAGATTGCATCTAAAATATGCAAAAAATCCAAATTGATGTAGTTTACATAAAACCCAGTTTTTCCCGAACTGGGTTTTAAAAACTCTTTCAATCAGTCTAATCTGTTTCTAAATAAATTCTTTAACTCACTTGTATAGTAAAATTTATCAGCAAGAAATTTCAGGCTGTTTCTAACACTTTTTTCCTGAGCTAGAATTACTACTTTTTTACTTTTTAAGTGCAAATCATCAATTAGTATTTCACAATAACTATCTCCAGAAATAAGAATAGATATATCAGAATTATCACAAACACAATCCATGACAATTTTAAAGTCTACAGCATTTTTAAACTTATTACCTACATGAATACAATCAAAATTCAGATTTTCTAAAGCTTTTTTAACTTTACTAGCGTTACACCAATTGCTATAAACTTTTCGGTTATTGATACAACCTAATGAATTAGCTAATAATAACGAATCTTTAGCTATTTTTATGTTAGAGACATTTTGATAGTCCCAATAGATTGAAACTAAAGGTTGCTGCCAGCTTGTTTTTTCAAACATATTCTTACCTGAAGAATTGTGAGTTTTGCTCAACAGCATTCAAAAATCGCCTTTGCTTTAGCAAATAGCTGCATAGAATGTTCATCTTATAAATAAACACCTACACAAAGCCTTTAAGTTAAAAGTTACAAACTTTGCACTTTGTTATGAACAGGAAAGCTAATAGTCTAACGCCTGGGTAGCTACGAGCAAAAGTATTTAACCAAAACCTATTATTTAGCTAAATACTTTAACCCGTAACTACCCAGTTCACAGACTACAAGCTTACCTAGGCATAACAAAGTACAACCTATGTAACCACCAACCTAAGCCTTAGCTCTTGGATGATTGATTGCTGTGCTGCAAAAAATATAACACGTATAATTGTGGTAATGTCAAGTGCATACTGGTAATTTTTTTTATAAAGAAATCTTAAAGTAATTAGTTCTTACTCGAAAATACCTTGCTTAACTCTAAAGATAAATCAGGGAAACAGGGTAACGCTACTACTTGATTAGGTAAAACAATTCGCTTATTTAAATAACCATATTTACCGTGATTGTCTTGATAAGATTCGCTGTAACATTCTAAATAATTATCGAATAAATTAAATATCCAATAATCAGAAATACCAGCTTGAGCGTAAAGAGAAATTTTCACATCTTGGTCATAACTTAATGAAGAGTCGGCAACTTCCATTACTAACAAAACATCAGCAGGGCTAGGATGAGCCGATAGATAATTATCAGGACGGTTTTTGACAATAGCGAAATCAGTTTCAGGCTCACTATTGGGAGGTAAAGTAATTGGTGCTTTAGATTGTAATGTTGCCCTATCTCTTACTAATTTTGGTAGTTCTCGTAATAAATTTCTTAAACAAGTTGCGTGGGCTGTACCCTTACATATAATTTGAATAATTTCCCCGTTGATTAATTCAATATGTTCATCTTCATGAAAAAAGCCTAATTCTGTAAGTTTGTGGTATTCATCCAAGGTGAAACGTTTCGGTTGAATAATATTCATAAGTTTCACTCGCCGGAAATCTGCACAGATACGGTTCGTTGACGCGGCCCATCTAATTCAAAAAATAATACAGATTGCCAAGTTCCTAAAGCTAATTTTCCATCCACAATCGGAATTACTTCACTGGTACTTAACATCATTGCTAGTAAATGAGAATGGGCATTCATTGGCTCATCTTCTGGAACATCTCGTAAATGCAAATCGTTGTGTAAGTAACGGTCTGATGCTGGTGCTAATTTAGCAAAGAATACTTTGATATCTTCTAATAATCTGACTTCATATTCATTGATGGCTAAAGCTGTTGTTGTGTGGCGGGAGAAGACTAAAACTTGTCCGTTTTTGATTGAGGTTTGAGCAATTAAATCTTTGATTTGTGGGGTGATGTTGTGAATATTAATTCCTGGTTCGGTGGCAATTTCGATTAATTGATGAATTATGGGCATTTCTGGAAGTTTAGATATAGAAAAGGGAGACAAGGCGGACAAGGGAGACTAGGGGGAGATTATTGAGGATTGCTATAGAAAAACCCAGTCTATCTATGCAGACTATCAGAAATCCTACTCAAAAATGGAGCGATCGCCCCATAATTAAGAAAGATTAAGCCTGAGTTAAAAAACTGACAATGAGCCAAACAGCCCTCAATTTAGTAGCCATATCAGTCTTTCTGATGACTTTCTCGGTATTGCTGGGGCCATTAATCAACTTATCGCCGACAGTACCAGCACTCGCCACGTTCACCATTTTGGGAATCGCTACTTTAGACAGTTTTAGCTTGCAAGGTAAGGGTGGAACTATCTTGCTAGATTGGATTGCGGGATTTTCGAGTGAACACCGCGATCGCATTATCCACCATGAAGCGGGACATTTTTTGGTAGCTTCGGTGCTGGGTATTCCCGTCACTGGCTACACCCTCAGCGCCTGGGAAGCTTGGCGACAAGGACAACCAGGACAAGGCGGTGTTGCTTTTAATGATGCTGAGTTAGCTGCACAATTAGAAAAAGGTTCGATCAGCGCCCAAATGCTAGACCGTTACTGCACAATGTGGATGGCTGGTATTGCGGCGGAAGCTTTGGTATTTGAACGCGCTGAAGGTGGCGGTGATGATAAAGCGAAGTTGGCGGAAGTCTTAAAAGTTGTGGGTTTTTCTGAGTCAGCTTTTCAGCAAAAACAACGGTTTCATGTTTTGCAAGCAAAAACTCTGTTAGAAGAAAATTGGTCAAGTTATCAAGCTTTAGTTCAAGCTATGCAACAACGTGCTTCTGTGGAAGAATGCCAAAGTGCGATCGCTAGTACAAAATAAAAATATAACGAAAAATTAAGTGTTGGAGATAGGGTGAAGGGGTGAAGGGGTGTATGTATCTAAAACCCCTTCACCCCCACACCCTTACACCCAGTCTCCACAGAAAATCTTTGTGCGTAAATCCTGTAAACTATTAATTTAATCCCAAAAGATAACCAATAGCTTTCATTACACCCAAATAAAAATTACCTTCTCTTTCGCGGAACAGTTGAAAGGGGTGCATTGGGGAACCAAAGAAAGGTCTGAGAGTCCAACCTAATTGGCTACCAACAAAGGCATAAAGAAACAACCAAGATTGTAAAATTCGCTTGCGAGTTTTACTACCATCATCCTCTTGTTCTATTACTATATTGGCTGCTTGGTATAAAGCGGAAATTCCAATAAATCCTGTGATGGCAAAGATTAATACATTCAACACAAGGATAAATTGATAGTTATTGGTGGTGAGCAAGAAAAACAGTGTGATGGGTGCAAAACTAAATAGTAGGACACTTGTAACGGCAACTGCTGTGAGAACTAAAATAAAATGCTGCCCAAAACTCCGCTTGGAACCAAAGATAATATTAGAGAAAAACAGCGTCGGTAGACAAATTAGCAAAGTAATTAAATAAAGTGCGGGTAGTTTTACCGCCGAAGAAATAGCCTGCATCCAACTATGAGAAGAGCCGATAATTGCCCCGTAGATGGCAATAAAAATAGAACTACAAACCAGCAAAGAAATTATCTTACTAGGGATTCTAATTCCTTGCCGAACTTCTTCTAAAAAACCTTGGCGATCGCGCAGTAAACCAATTAACACTGCAAAGTATTTAATACTGCCAGCTTTCCGTTCCATTATGTCATCCTCACAAACATACTATTTAACTTTCATCGCAGTAATCAGCACCAGAACCATACTTCCAAGCATCTATTAAGCGATGCCAGTAATATTGTTGTGGATGTGGTAGGCTCTTAATCCATGTTTCTAACATTGGACTCAGAGTAAACAAGGCAGTGTAAACACCTAAATTTCCATAATGCACCAGCCAATCAAGTAAGTTAACTAAACCAACTTGGGGAATTATCTTGGCAATTAATTTTGGATGAGATAACCCAGTTTTAATTAATGTTTGTGTTAATGCCGAAAACTGCACCACATCTTGCAAAAATGGCTTGAGGACTGGATTACCTAGCTTTTGCATTTCTTCAAATACCGCCGCCAGCAACTGATTAATTTGTTCTGGGGGAATATTTTGATTTACCCCCACACTCATAGCTTTTTGAAATAACCAAGTCACGCTCAAATTTGGTTGATATGGTTGCAGTAATGACAATGCTTGTGCAGATAATTGATTTGTTTGTAGTGCTGCTTCAATCCCAAAAGTTAAACGTTTCAGGTGACGCACCATTGCACCAAAACCACCAAAACTTAACGGCGATTGACTTCCACTGCTATCTCCGGCTGGCAAAATCCGATTCCAGGGGGTTTTGAGTGGACTATCGCGGTAAGTTGGGAAAAAACCAAATAACGCCCGTTGAAATTTTAAATCTGACAATTCTACGCCTTGATATGTGGGCAGTAGGCGCAGATATTCTTCAAATAAAGTTTCTAAACTCAAGCGTTGTGGATGGGCATCCATGTAGGTAAATAAGTAGGTGGTTCTGCCGTCTTTAGCGGGAAAAGCTTCCCAGAAGTATTGGCACTGATTCTGCAAGGATGTAAAGGATAACAACAAATCGCCTGATGGATTTTCCGGAAAACCTTGAGCGCAACTTCCCACAACTAAACATAAAGCATCAGGTTTTTTGCCTTGGCGTGCTTGTTTGCTGATGGGTGAAAGGTGTCCCATTGCATCAATGAGTAATTTAGCAGCAAATTGCTGATTAACAATCACACCATTGGGATGAATGACAACTTCAGTAAAAGGTGTATTTTCTAGTAACTTTCCACCAGCCGCCAGAAATCTATTTTTTAATGTTGCTAGTAAATAAACAGGATCTACGCCAATATTTAGGACGTTTTCTACCCAAATTTCTACACCACCATAAAAACTTACCCTGGCTGGATTATATTGAGTAGCGATCGCACTTTCTAATTCTGCTTTTGTTAACAAGTTTAATTGCAAAAATACTTCTAATTCTTGGCGCGAAATATTCCATTCTTGTTCTCTGCCTTTTAATATTCCGCGCTCCATTAACGCTACACGCAATCCTCTAACTGCTAAAGCACAACCAATTAAAATGCCTAAAGTTCCACCGCAAATAATTACATCCCACTCCAGATAATCTAAATCTTGCTGACTTTCCTTGACTACCGTTGGTATGGGTGCAGTATTTTCTCGAATGGCTGTCAGGATATCATCGGTGCGACGTAATCCCCGCAACACATCACCCGGAAGTTGAGACAGAATTTTTTCGGTTAGTGAACTAGACATACAGCGTTTCTCGGTGGAGTACACTCATGATCGTATCTTTGCGGAATTTGTCTGATTAGTACATTTGTATTAAAATGCTGCTACAATGCCTAACAAGCTCAGTAGCATTAGCAGAGGAACTATGAAAAAAATTGCACATAGTTACAAAAGTTCCATCTTACCTTCCGCATCACAGTCTGCGATCGCACCTTTACAACCGCCAGAAGAAAAAATTATCAGTGGTTGGGAGCGTTTAGTAGCCCAAGCCCAAACTATCAATCAAATGGCCGCAGAGTTAGAAACTGAGATTCTAGAATTAAAAGCGATCGCTGCTACAATCAACAGTCAAAGAAATTATTGGACAGGAAATGGTAAATCTCGTAAAAACGTTTTTAAATACTTTACAGTCAGTATTCCTTGGGTAAAACAAAAGTCAGATGATTCTTTAATTCTGACAACAAGAAAAGTTGATTTATTTCGTGCAGAAAGAGAAGCCGCATCACTCGCACAAAAACTGAGACAGCACAATAAAAACCGCAGATTAGCTGCACAAAAACACCGAAAAAACCCACAAAGTGCGGATATTGAACCAAAAACTTTTTCCTTGGGGGCGCTAATCAACAAATCTTAAAGTTATAAAAATTTAACCGTGGTTCACCCAATCGGTTGTAGCGGTTATGCTGATTGAAGTGGCACTGGTAGTTTTTTGCCAGATGCCACGCCCTAGTTGCATTCTGGCAACAACTAGAATGTCATATCTGGGACGATCAATCAATCAGCGTATAAAAGGGGTAAAAAGAAGGTGTTAAATATAAAGACACTTTTGGTAATTATCGTTGGTTTTTTACCGTCCCTGTTTTCTTTGTGGTTAATTAGGAAAACCCATTTAAGAACAAGGGCGCAGCTTAGACAAGCAGCCATGAATTTTGCCGGGACAAGGGGTAGACACAATACCCAACTTATGGAGGGCGATCGCTACTACTTAGAAGGAGTAGGCTATTTAATTGGTGACATTAGTTGTAAATTTAACGCCCGTTCTGGTTATATTCGTTGCGCTGTTAACCCCTGTGGCCCCTGTCAAGGTTGTCGTTACTACGAGCAGAAAGAATTAACTAGTAGCGAATCAACTTGAAGATGAAAAATTGAAACTCGAATCATAATTTTAATGTGTTTTATCCAACTCAACACTTTGCTCTGCAACGTAAAAGTCTTGTAAAGATGAGAAAATCAGCCCCAAGACATAAGTAGGTCATCGTGAATATTTATAGTCAGGACAAGGCAAGAGGCAGGAAAAAAGAGAGTTTTAAATCAATTTATCTTTCTTAAGATAGTGACTTTTTTCTCACTGACTTACTTGTTGTTGTTATTTGTGAGTCAAAAACTAAAACCGGGAACACTGTAACTAAGTGTTTCATTTTTTAACAGTTTATGGCACCAAATGATGATGATGCGACAACATCTTTACATGAATGTCAAAAACAATTACAACTTGATGTTCAATATCAAAAAATTCTGGCAAGGATTTTAGCTAAAATTCGGGGATCAGTACCGTTAGAATCTTTGTGTTCAACTTCTTGTCAAGACCTTTGTCGCCAGTTAAAGATTGAGCGTGTAGCAATTTACCAGTTCAATTCTGATTGGAGTGGTAGTTTTATTAATCGTTTGGGTTTTGCCGAACCACCTTGGAATACGCTGATTGCTTTTGGTCAAGACTTGGTGTGGCAAGATTCTCATTTACAAGAAACCCAGGGCGGAAGATATCGCACTAATGAGCCGTTTGCCGTAGCTGATATTTACGATGCAGGTCACGCCCGTTGCCATATTGAAGTGTTAGAACAGTTTCAGATTCGGGCGTATGCGATCGCACCTATTTTTGTGGGTGCTAAACTCTGGGGTTTACTGGCAGCTTATCAACACTCGGCGGCTCGACAATGGGAACATCATGAAGTCAAGTTTTTAGCACAAGCCGCCAGTCATTTAGGCATAGCGATGCAGCAAGCCGAAATTATTGAGCAAACCAAACAACGCACCGCCGAACTGCAAGATGCGATCGCTAGACAACGGGCTTTAACAGAAGTCGTCGGGAATATTCGCTCATCAGTCAATACCGAAATTATCCTCAACACAGCTTGCCAAGAACTCTGCAAACTTCTCAAGCTAGAGAGGGCGGCAGTTTATCGCTTTAATGAAGACTGGAGTGGTGAATTTGTCAGCCAATTTGGGATGGTGGAAGCGCAGTGGGATCGAATCAGCCCCTTTGGCAAAAATTTGGTGTGGGAAGATACCCACATGCAAGAAACCAAAGGGGGACGCTACCGCAACAACGAAAGTTTTGTGGTCAACGATATTTACCAAGCTGGTCACTCACGTTGTCACATTGACATTTTAGAGCAATTTAAAATTCGTGCTTATGCCTTAGCACCAATCTTTACTGGGCCGAAACTTTGGGGGCTAATTGCCGCCTATCAGCATTCTGGGCCACGCCAATGGGTAAATTACGAAGTTGAGTTTTTGGGACAAGTAGGAGCGCAATTAGGGGTTGCAATTCAACAAACCGAGAATTTGAACCAATCGAAACAACAAGCAACCGCCTTACAAGAAGCGATCGCTCGTCAACGCGCACTCACAGAAGTCGTCGGCAAAATTCGCTCCTCTTTAGATATTGATTTGATTTTGAAAACAACTTGCCAAGAAGTATGTAAGCTGTTGCGAGTCGAGAGAGTTGGCGTTTATCGCTTTAATCAAGATTGGAGTGGCGAATTTGTGAGTCATTTTGGTATGGTTGAGGCACAGTGGGATAGCATCAATCCCTTTGGCAAAAATCTCGTTTGGGAAGATACTTATTTACAAGAAACCAAAGGCGGACGTTATCGCAACAACGAACATTTTGCTGTCCACGATATCTACCAAGCTGGACACACTCGCTGTCACCTCGATATTTTAGAGCAATTTAAAATTCGTGCCTACGCATTGACTCCCATTTTTGTCGGCAGAAATTTGTGGGGCTTATTGGCAGCTTATCAACATTCTGCACCACGCTACTGGGATACTGTAGAAGTAGAATTTTTGGGACAGGTAGCCAGCCAACTAGGAGTAGCACTGCAAAGTTCTCAAGTGATGACTCAAGTGCAGACTCGCGCCGATGAGCTGCACAAATCAGCAGAACAGCGCCGGATTTTATTTGATTTGGTGGTTAAAATCCGAGAATCATTAGATTTAGAGACCATCCTCAAGACTACAGTACAGGAAATCAGGCGATCGCTCACAGCAGATCGAGTTGGGATATTTCGCTTTGATCCAAATGTGGGTTTTTGTAGTGGCGAATTTATCGCTGAAGACGTACTACCTAAATTCGATTCTGCCTTGTCTGTAAAAGTACAAGACTATTGCTTTGGCGACCATTTCGCACCGCAATATCGTCAAGGCCAAGTGCAAGTAATCTCTGATGTCAACAGCATTGGTTCCAAAGTCCCCCATCTAGATGTCATTGAACGCTTCCAAGTCAAAGCCCAAATTGTTGTCCCCCTCATGGAAGGTGATGAACTCTGGGGTTTGTTGTGCATTCACCAATGCACCCATGCACGTCATTGGGAAGAAGAAGAACTTGAATTTGTCACCCAAGTAGCCGCTCAAATCAGCGTTGCTTTGCGTCAAGCCAACTTATTCCAACAATCTAGTTTACTTGGTCAAACCCGTGAAGAAGCAAATCAACTCGCCCAAGCATTGAACGAGTTACGTACTGCTCAAATGCAAATTATTCACGCCGAAAAAATGGCAAGTTTGGGACAATTAGTCGCGGGAGTTGCCCATGAAATTAACAACCCAATTAATTTTATTTACGGCAACTTGCAACACGCGCACCAATATACTCAAGATTTACTACGTTGCGTAAAACTTTATCGCCAACATCATCCCGATGCTGCACCGGAAATTCGAGAATTTTTTAGCAACACAGAAATCGAATTTCTCTTTGACGATTTACCAAAATTATTTCAGTCTATGCAAGTGGGAAGTGAACGAATTTGTGAAATTGTCGCCTCTTTACGCAATTTTTCTCGCTTAGATGAAGCTGATTTTAAAGTAGCAAATATTCACGAAGGTATTGACAGTACATTGATGATTTTGCAACACCGCTTAAAGCCTTCAGGCGATAGCCCTACTATTCATGTCATCAAAGATTATGATTCCTTACCTTTAATTGAATGCTATCCTGGTCAATTAAACCAAGTATTTATGAATTTGCTCTCTAATGCTATTGATGCTTTAGAAGAGCGAAATGTCCAATCTACTCCTGAATTACTAGCAGCAAAACCTAGCGAAATCCGGATTTCTACTGCCCTAATGAATAAAGACTGGATTTCGATTCGGATTGCTGATAATGGATTTGGTGTAGAAGAAAATATCCTGGCGCGATTGTTTGACCCATTTTTTACAACTAAAGTTGTTGGTAAAGGCACAGGGCTAGGGCTTTCTATCAGTTATCAAATTGTTACAGATAAACATAAAGGTAAGATATATTGCCACTCAGAACTTGGCAAAGGTTCTGAGTTTGTAGTTGAACTACCAATTCGTCAGGTAACAAATAGTAAATCGATAGCTAAAATCAATCCCTCCGAGCCACAATAGTTAATGTTAAGGTGCGTTATGGAAAATCTTCCTAACGCGCCACAAATCTTTGGCGATGCGGTACAGGTAAAATGTGAAGTATAGCAAAGTGCTGAGTGGAAACTCAGTATTCTTATAGTAATCATATTTGATTTGTGAAAATTGAGAGGCTCATATCCCCGACTTCTTTGAGAAGTCGGGGATCTTTTGGCTTACGAATAATTTAGGAATGCTATGTATTCGTTTAGTTGATAAATTACATCAAGCTATTAAGTATAAAGTCCTAAATCCGCAACATCCAAACGCCCAAATATTTTTTACATGGTTTAAAAATCTCTACAATTTATAATCGTGTATTTTGCGCTTTCTAAGGAGCGATCGCCGATATGTTTGTAAAATATTAATGGTAGGCATCGCTGTTTTAATGTAACTTCTAATACATAAATTATTTAGTGTAAATAAAACGATTTTCCCACCTAGAGGAGTTGTGAAATTCCTTGTGGGTGAATAAAGTGAACTGGGGATGATTGTAGATTTAGGACAATGTAATGCAAACAAATTGGAAAATTGGGACTTTATTTGGCATCCCGTTGTTTTTAGACCCTTTGTGGTTTGTGATTTTAGGACTCGCAACTCTCAATTTTGGTGTGGCTTACCAAGAATGGGGGTCTGTCATCGCCTGGAGTGCTGGGATAGTGATGGCATTGCTGCTATTTGCTTCGGTATTGTTACACGAATTAGGTCACAGTTTGGCAGCGCGATCGCAAGGTATTAAAGTTAATTCCATCACCCTATTTTTGTTTGGTGGGATTGCGGCAATTGAAGAAGAATCGAAAACTCCTGGTAAGGCCTTTCAAGTAGCCATCGCCGGGCCTTTGGTCAGTGTGGGGTTGTTTTTCTTATTACGGCTGGTAGCAATTTTCATCCCTGAGACTAGTCCGCTCAGTATGATGGTGGGAGATTTGGCGAGAATTAACTTGGTTGTCGCCTTATTTAACTTGATTCCTGGCTTACCGTTGGATGGCGGTCAGGTGTTAAAAGCGGCACTGTGGAAAGTTACAGGCGATCGCTTTCAAGCAGTACACTGGGCTGCAAGATCAGGGCAAATTCTGGGTTATGCGGCGATCGCGTTAGGATTTGCGGTAGACTTCTTTACAAGAGAATTAGCACTCGGTTTGTGGATTGCGCTGATTGGTTGGTTTGGGATTCGTAACGCCAACACCTACGACCGCGTGACTACCTTACAAGAAACTTTGTTGAAAATGGTCGCTAGTAGTGCGATGACACGCGACTTTCGCGTAGTTGATGCTGGCCAAAGTTTACGCGCCTTTGCTGACGCATATTTATTAGAAAGTGCTGCACCACAAGTTTATTTTGCTGCATCCGATGGTCGTTATCGTGGTCTGGTGGCGATTGAGGATTTGCGCTTAGTCGAAAGAAGTGAATGGGAAACCCTCACTCTGCAAACTATTGTTCATCCTCTCACAGAAATACCAACAGTCCCCGAATCAACTGCGATCGCAGAAGTGATTAACAAACTAGAAAATGAACAGTTACCACGTATTACTGTACTTTCTCCGGCTGGTGCGGTAGCTGGCGTAATTGACCGGGGTGATATTGTGAGTGCAGTTGCACAAAAGTTAAGTATTCCATTCACCGATGTGGAAATTAAGCGGATTAAAGAAGAAGGTAGTTATCCGCCGGGTTTGCAGTTGGGAGTAATTGCTAAGTCTACTGTTAATTAAATTTTTAACCGCCGATAAACGCGGATGAATGCAGATAGTTCAGGAAGATGATTTGTGTTTGTTCGTGAGTATTGGCGGTTATTGTTTGATATCAGAATTTACTAGATTGATATGACCTGACTTTTTGCTTTGCTGCTTGCTGTCTAATGCGTTTAGTTTCAACTTTATTTGGTACGTGAGGTCTTTCACTTAATACCTGTTTTAATTCTGCGTAAGTAATTTTAATTCCAGAGCCTTTAGGAAAATCACCATTGTTATAGATAACATAACCATCGGGATGGAAGAACCACTTATAGCAATTATTTTTAATGCCGAGAAGTTCCTTTGTATGCAATTTTCTTAACCAATCTATTCCCTTCATGAACATCTCCAAAAAAATAATCCACAGTAATCAAGTTTTCAACTCACTCTCCCATTCTTCTTCGCATTAGTACTTCCGCAGGATAAGGGAGTCATAATGTGTCTGCTACATAATTGTGTTCACCTACTTACTAGATTGATATGACCTGACTTTTTGCTTTGCTGCTTGCTGTCTGATACGTTTAGTTTCAGCTTTATTTGGTACGTGAGGTCTTTCACTTAATACCTGTTTTAATTCTTCGTAGGTAATCTTAATTCCAGAGTCTGGAGGAAAATCCCCATTGTTATAGATAATATAACCACAATACAGAAAATACTGAGAATAATCATTTTTAATTGTGAGAATTTGCTTTGTATGCAATGTTCTTAACCAATCTATGCCGTTCATGAACATCTCCAAAAAAATAATCAACACTAATCAAGTTGTCAACTCTCTCTCCCACTCTTCTTTGCGGCTCTGCGCCTCTGCGTGAGATAAACGTTTTTTCGTGTATGGGACACTACCTTTAGTTATTAAAAATAATATAACCCACGAAAGAGTCAGAGCTTGGATATATTCTCTAACATCGGTAAAGATGCTCTGGTTTCTAAGTGGCAATCATGGAAGCGTATGACGTTGTAATTATTGGTGCTGGTCACAATGGCTTGGTATGTGCTGGCTACTTACTTAAAGCTGGTTACAGCGTCTTGTTGTTGGAAGGGCGATTGAGAATTTTTATTTAACTGGTACTGGAACTCACCCTGGTGGTTCAATTTTGGGAATGCCGGGACACAATTGTGCGCGAGTATTTCTGCAAGGTGAGGAACCCATTTATCAGACATTTAAAGAAGCAGGAAATTCGCTTAAGTCCAAAATTGCATCTGTTTTTCAAGGTTAATAACTCTACAATCATTCACTTACAAAATTATCACTGAGGAAAATATGGTAACGAAAAATAGTATCTATGCGTTAGGGGTATTTGCTAATGCTCAAGATTTAGAAACAGCGATTAATAATTTGCAAGCTTCTGGCTTTCCTAAAGAAAGAGTTTCTGTGATTGCTAAAGATGTCAAGCAAGGTGAAAGTATCGGTGAAGCCCAACTCAGCGATCGCATCGGCGATCAAGATGTCAATGTTAGCTCACCAGTCGGAAATACTCTCACAGCAACTAGTTGGGGTACTTTGCTACTAGGCTTGAGCAGTCTAGCACTTCCTGGCTTGGGTGCAGTATTAGCAGCAGGTTCTGTTGGTGTAGCTTTAGCTACTAGTGTGGCAGGTGTGGCTGTAGGCGCAGCAGCAAATCAAAACTTGGTCAAAGCTTTCACAGATTTGGGTATCCCGGAAGAGAGAGCGAGAATTTATAGCGATCGCTTGCAACAAAGCTATTATTTGCTCATCCTCGAAGGTACAGAATCAGAAATTCAACGCGCCGAACCAATTTTACGTGAACAAGATATTCAAAATTGGGGCGTTTATCAAGAGGGACGAGGAGCTAGAAGCTAGAAACTAGGATTTTTTCCCCAGCACTTTTAAGTCAGTACATGAAATACTGTCTTCTCTAGCCCTTAACCTTTAGGAACTGTTTTCAAAGTCTCTGATCCCCCCAACCCCCCTTTTTAAGGGGGGCTAAGAGACATCTTAAAGTCCCCCTTTTTAAGGGGGATTTAGGGGGATCTAAAAAATTAAAAAGCTAAATGAATAGTTTGAAAACACGCCCAAGTCTCTAACCCCTAACAGAAGTTTATCTAGTAATATCCATGCAGTTAAAGCCTATAAATCAGCAAGTCGTTGCAGTCGTTGGTGCTTCCAGTGGTATTGGACGTAAAGCCGCCCTGGAATTTGCTCAACGTGGAGCCAAGGTAGTTGTTTCGGCGCGTGGTGAATTAAAGTTAAAGTCGCTGGTGGAAGAAATTCGCGGTTTTGGTGGTGAGGCGAATTATATTGTTGCTGACGTGCAAGAATTTGACCAAGTAAAAGCGATCGCAGATAAAACTGTCGAGTTATACGGACGACTTGATACTTGGGTTCATGCTGCGGCGATTGGAATGTTCGCCACTTTTGACAAAACATCTCCAGAAGAGTTTAAGCACGTTATAGATGTGAGTTTGATGGGACAAGTCTATGGTGCAATGGCGGCGTTACCCCATCTAAAACGTGAAGGACGGGGCGCACTGATTCATGTATCTTCAATGGAAGGTAGGCGATCGCTTCCTTATCAAAGTGCTTACTCTTGTGCTAAACACGGCATTGAAGGCTTTCTGGAAGCGATGCGAATTGAATTGATTCATGAAAAATGGCCTATTAATGTCACGAGTATTAAACCAGCCGTCATTAACACTCCATTTTGGAGTAATGGTTTAACTAAATTAGGCGTAAAACCATCAGGAATACCACCTTACTATGACCCCAAAATTGTGGCTGATGCCATAGTTTATGCAGCAGAACACCCAATTCGGGATTTATTAGTTGGAGATATCGCTAAATTACTCGATTTAGCTCAGAAAATCTCGCCTTCATTAGTAGATTCGTTGTTATTACTGTTAGGTTTTAATCTTCAACTTAGTAGTGGCGAATTAAAATTGGAAGACGCACCCAACAATTTTTATCAACCTATTCCAGATGATAGAGTTGATGGGGATTATCAAAATTTAGTCATTCCCAGCATTACTGATGCTTTGGGTAAATTACCGATTTTTCAATTAGGAACAGGCGCTTTATTAGCTTTACTTGCAGCACAAGCATTCAAACAAATTGAATGATTATTAGTTGATGAATCACAAGAAACCGGACTTATCAAAAAAATCATGTTCATGAATTAAGGGCGAAAGATTGTTCGCCCTTACTTTTGGGAAACATATCTATTTCATAAATTAAATATGATTTATATACTTAACCCCACCTTTTGATAGAGTTTAAATTTAAAATTATCGGTTGAATTGAAAGTATTGATTGACCACAGCTTTAAGCCTACAAAAAAAATGAAGCTGTAAATCTTTAATAATAGCGAATGGGTATGAATTTTCTCAGAAATTAAAGCATCACAGGAGTAATACAGAACATGGAAAATATTCAAACAGCAAAAATGATAGAACGTTATTGTGCTTTAACCATTGGTATTCTCTATTTATTACTAGGTTTGGCAGGGTTTACACCAGCTTTGGTATCTTTACCAGGAACCCATGAATCTTTCATTCCTTTAGATGAATCTCCTAACGCTTATGCTGCGGGATTTGGTTATATATTTGGGTTATTTCCTACCAATTTCTTGCATGATTTAGTGCGATGTTCTGTCGGTTTACTAGGCATTGCTTCTTATAACAGTGCTAAAAGTGCGCGGTTATTTAATGCTACTTTTGCCGTCGCTTATGTGGCATTAGCAATCATGGGATTATTACCATTCGCCAAGACATTTTTCGGATTTATGCCACTTTTTGGCAATAATGTTTGGGTTAATTTTTTAGCAGCGATCGCAGCAGGTTATTACGGTCTGATCATTCCATCTAAAGTAGCAGGTGTGAATGTTTCTCAAAATGTTTAATGTTTGAAAAAGTATCACCATCAAGAACTGTAGCTTGCCAATTTTTAGGAGCTTTATATGCAGAAATCTAGCAAACAGCAACAATACTTTCTTCGGTATCTTTCTTTAGCCCCAGTTCTGGCTGTATTTGCGGTATCAATTGCTTTTTCTACCTGGGCAATTATTAATTACTTCTTCCCTGACTTGCTTTTCCATCCGATGCCATAAGTGATTTTCTATACATAAAATCAGCATTACCAATATTCCCCAAAGGTGGGGGCGAACAGCAGTTCGTCCCCACTTAAATTGTTTTGTTTCTGACTCCTGACTTCTGACTTCTGCAAGCCAAAGCATTTAGATTTACCAATGACACTAGATAAGTTATTGTGGCATTGTGCTTGTGAAGACTTAATAGCTAGTTATGCCAAAGCCGCGTTTTGTCCGTTTTTTTCGCCATCTGAATTGGCGCATTCTCAAAAAAACCTTTGCTCGGACAATCGAACGACGACTACTAGGACTTGCTGCTGAAATTGCCTTCAATGCCATGTTATCGTTGTTTCCGGCGATTCTGGCTGTACTAACAGCGATTGGTTTGTTGGCAGAATCATTACAAGATACTTTTAGACAGATGGCGGCTTTGTTGAGTCAAGTTGCACCAGAAGAAGCGATGATTTTGATTCGAGACTTTGCCAGCCGGGAAATTGCCCACTCTAAAAATAGTAGTTTGTTTTCTCTCAGCTTTGCGATCGCTCTTTGGACTGCTTCTGGTGCTATCAGTACAGCCATGACAGCATTTGATCAAATCCATCAAACTCCGCCACAACAAAGCCGTCCTTTCTGGCAAGCTAAACTGATTTCCTTGGGCTTAACAGTTGGTACAATCGCACTGTTAATGTTGGCTTCGTTTTTAGTCTTTGTCAGTGACTTGCTATTAAAAATAGCTGTCTATGAGCATAGTTCTCTACTATTCTTGCAGCACCTGTGGCAGTTATTACGCTGGCCTGTAAGTTTAGGTATTGTTGCTACAGCTTTTAGTTTTGTATATCGCTATGGCCCTAGTGTGTGGAATTCTGGTACACCAATTATGCCAGGGGCAAGTTTAGCAGCGATTTTTTGGGCAATACTCTCAGCACTATTCCGCCTTTATGTCACTAATTTTGGTAACTACAATAAAGTTTATGGCGCGGTTGGGACTGTCATCGTTTTGATGTTGTGGTTGTGGATGAGCGCAGCTGTGTTACTCATTGGGAATCAACTAAACGTGATTGTTGGCGAAGATATGCGCTATCACAACATACAGAGTAAGGAAACAGCAAAGTAGAAAAAGAATTTATAACTCCAGTATCAACAGACAAAGTTTGTGTGTAAGTCCGTTGTTTGTTAAATTTTTGGATGGCAAATTTATCTGGAAAACTATGGACTGTATTCATTTAACAGGAATTCGCTGCTATGGCTACACTGGATATTTGCCAGAAGAGCAAGTTTTAGGGCAATGGTTTGAGGTGGATGTTAAGTTGTGGTTGGATCTTGCCCAAGCTGCTGAAACTGATGCGATCGCAGATACTCTTGATTATCGCAGTGTAATTAGCACGATTCAAAACTTAGTTAAAACATCTAAGTTCGCTTTACTAGAAAAGTTAGCAGGTGCAATCGCTGACTCTATCTTGCAACAAAGCGATCGCGTCACACAAGTCCAAGTCATTGTTACCAAACCCGCCGCCCCCATTCCTGATTTCGGTGGCAAAATTAGTATTGAATTGACTAGAGGTTATAGGTGAGAGGTTACAGGTTACAGGTTACAGGTGATAGGTTAATATCGCCTGACGAACTACGGGTTTTTGTTTACGGTACACTCAAACCCGGTGAAGCTAATTATCAAAAATACTGTGCAGGTAAGGTGGTAGATACCAAGAGGGCAGTCGTACTCGGCAAGCTGTTTGCTTTACCTATGGGCTACCCAGGAATGACATTGGGACAAAATCAAGTCCACGGTTATTTACTTTCTTTCTCGGAATCAAAGGTTTTACAAGCTCTAGATTCCCTGGAAGATTACCAACCCCACAGACCCACCTCAGACAATCTTTACAATCGCCAAAGAGTTGAAGTGTACACACCCCAAGGCGAAGCTCTTGGTTGGGCTTGGGTTTATGTGATGGGTTTAGAGCTGGTTCACCAATTCAACGGTACTTTTTTAGCTGATGGCTGGTGGAGTGGTTGTGGTTTAACCCTCACCGAATTTTAGATTTTAGATTGAAAATTCAAGAGCCAAAATTTAACCAGGTTTGAAGCCACCGAATTTATTCGTGAAAAGAATCTAAAATCCAAAATTGTCTGACTTGAGATTAATTCAAGTCTGGCTCGGTTTTATGGATTTCCGGTTGGTTGAAGTCAATAGTTGTTTCTGGTTTAGTGACTGCTGCTTTAGGAATTTCAATCACTGGATTATTTATAGCCACCATTAGCGGTGCTGTGGGGCTAGTAGATGTTTTGGCTGCTGATGGAGATTCTATTTCTACTGGTGGTTTTTGAGCTAGTTGTGGTGTTCTAGATTCACTTCCCGGTAGTAAACCCGAAACTACGCTAATGAAACAGGCCGCAACAGCCGCACCACCAAACGTCCATGCCAAACGCGAGCGACGACTCAAACGAGAGAAAACTTTTTGGGCTGTGACTTCTGGTGATTGTGCGGTGTCTGGTACAGGTAAAGTCCGTAAACCTTGCCGCAGTTTTAATAATCTGGCGTACAGGCATTGAACAGAGGCATCATTAGCCAACCATTCTTCTACTTGCCTGCGTTCTGTAGCTGTTACCTCACCATCGAGGTATGCACTTAATAACTCGAAGCGATCGCGCTTCACCATATCTGTAGTACCCGTTGATTCATTGGTATGTTGATCCATCCCTGCTGACAAATCTCCAGTAAGTTGTAAGTGGGAAAGGTCGTTAAACTGAGAATCAGTAGTCATCTTAACATTATTACTAATTCATACACGGGTAAGGCAAGCTAGTAATTCTCAGAAATTCATTGATAAATTCCTGATTTTTCCTGACGGCAGCAGCAGGCTTTTTGATTCCTCACAATTCTTAATCAATGTTTAAATTTTGGCATCAAACAAAGGAAAGAGATTGTAATTTAGGTATCTAGATAATTTTGCAATTGCGCTTGCAGTCTGGATCTAGCTCTAGCTATTCTTGATTTTACCGTACCCAAAGAAACCCCTGTGATTTCGGCGATTTCTTCATAGGCCATGCCTTCAATTTCTCTTAAGACAATTGTAGTCCGAAACACTTCTGGCAAGTCAGCGATCGCTTCTCGCAGTTGTTCATAAAATTCTCTGGTGGTTAGCTCCTCTTCTGGCCCTGGAGTATCACCAGCAATTTCCCAATCCATTTCGCCATCATCTACCGCACGGGGAGCATCTAGCGATAATGGACTCACAACGCGCTTGCGTTTACGCAATTCGTCGTAAAACAAGTTAGTGGCAATCCGGCTTAACCAGCCGCGAAACTTAGCAGGTTCTTGTAATCGGTTAATGTTCCGATACACTCGAATCCACACTTCTTGAGCCAAGTCGGCTCTATCTGGCCAATCGGGCGCTAGGTGGTATAAAACCCTCTCTACTTGGGTCTGATAGCGGCGCAGGAGTTCTGCAAACGCAGCACGATCTGGACGCAGTCCTGCTTGACAGCGCAAAATTAAATCGTGATTTGAGAGTTTGTCAACTTGCACCGATGCTTCTGGATATTTCGCATCAACCGTTGACCAGGATACAGCAATCGATTGACTCATAGATCGTATTCGCTTTAAATCATCCCTTACTATTAGACCTACTAAATTACAGTATGTTCCTGGTTTCAGTGCCGGATTAACGACTGGAACATGAAAATATTGAATTTCGGTAAGATTCCTGGTTACAACAATGTTGCTCAACTCTAGTTTTTGGTCGAAAAGTAGGGTTTGCCGTTGAATCATGCCACATTTGTACTCATGGGTGTTTTACCTATAATTGTGCGGCTGATAGCAACTGACTATTTACGCTTGACAAATTTTACCTTTCATGATTATCAAAGTTAATCTGTGATTACATATCCTCTGTAACCTGTCACCTATCACCTCTTTCCTCACGCTCAGGGCAAAAATCTAAATCTGTTGACAGAGCAATAACTAAATTTCTGAGCTTCTACTTTGAATACTGAATTGAGGTTGAAGAAGTCGTTAGACTGTTTTAAAGATTGTGGTAACTTCACTAAGGGTAGAGTAGAATCTTGTTTTTGGTGATTGTTGCCAAAGATTATGAAGCTCGCAGAAATTCATAATTAATAATTATGAATCAGACATTATGAATTTCTGCTGGCATCCTGGAAAACTCATGTTATTTATTTGGTCTAGTTACCAGAATTGTAGTTTTTTCTGGATGTTCCTGATAAATAGCATCAGTGTTCGCTGGATTTGTAATCCGAACTTGAAGAAAGAAATTAATGGAAAATGTGATTGTGATTGCTAGCAATAGTTTTTCAAACATGGATTATCTCCCACCCACACCATTAATGATTGATTGCTGCACTTGGAGAGTTCTAGAAAAAAGCCTGAACGGAGGAAACCTTCGCTCGGTCTTTACGGGAATCAAGGTTTCTCTCCAGAAGTTTTATTTGCTGGGACATTTGCTTAAGTTAAGTTTGCCCAGAAAGATTAGCGAATGTATAAGGAAACAGATAAGTATTTATGAATTATTGATAATTGGATGATGAGCGCATTCAATTATTCCAAGAGATGGATCTGTCAGGGATAAATAATAGGCGATCGCAATGATAAGAAATGAATCTGTAACGCGTGTAGCAATGTTTCTCTGTTTTGGCGCAGCCATCTTGTCTTTAGCTGTCCATTGGCGAGTTACGACAACGCAACAACAGTCGGATAATTATGCCCCTAATCGGAAGTTTCCAGGGAGTATAGGAGAAACAGCCTTTGGTGCGTCTACAACGACTGATGAATCCATTCCAGGTCAGAAATCGCAACGGAATTCTGATCATAAATCAGGTACAGTCATCCAAAATGTAGCTAGGGATACTGATATACCTAATAACAGACGATTAGTGGGCGCTGAGTCAGAACCAAGAGAAATTCAGAATACTGATACACAACCAAAATCCTTTTTTACCCAGTTTTCCACTCAACAAAAAACGGCTAATAAACTGGGGATGAAAACACAAGTAATAGTTGATTTAAGCGATCGCCGCACTTATGTTTATCAAGGAGATTTGGTTATAGCCAGTTACCCAATTGCTGTAGGTAAAAAAGGCTGGGAAACACCTACGGGTTCTTTCCAAGTCATGGATATGCAACATGACCCAATTTGGCGACACCCCATTACTGGCAAAGTGTTTCCTCCCGGAAGTGACAGTCCTTTAGGTGAGCGTTGGATTGGCTTTTGGACAGATGGACGCAATGAAATTGGTTTTCACGGCACACCAGATATTCACTTGCTAGGAACTGCCATTTCTCACGGTTGTTTGAGAATGCGTAATTCTGATGTGCGTTTGTTGTATGACCAAGTTAAAGTTGGCACATTGGTAACAGTGCGTGATTAATCAAGAGTCAAGAGTCCATAGTCAAGAGTTCAGCGTCAACAAATCTTGACCATCAACCATTGACTATTGACCACAATTTATTTCTGCTCGAAGCTAGGGGCGTAGACCTGGAGTAAGGTACTAACTTGACGGAGAACTTCATTACCAGTGTTTTTAGCTAAAACTGGTGTTTTGTTGTCGTTGGGTTGGTCGAGGTTACGACCGATTGCTTCGCTAACTTGTTGAGAAATCAACTCTTGTAGTTCGGCTCTAGCACGTTGACGTTGATAGTTTGCACCTTCTTCTGTGGTTGCATATAAAGGTGGCAGGCGGTTGAGAGCATAGGCAGCGATATCACCCACATCAAGAGAACTTTCGCTGGTAGCTTCAATTTCGGCAACACGGGCAATTGCTTCTGTCAACACCAATTCTTCCATGACGTTGATAAATTGTTTGCGAGGTACCGCCACTACCTCACCTGTTAATAAAGCTCCCATTAATCGATCCAGGGCCATATACTCTTCTATCGAGAGTTCCGATGCGTTATCACAAATTCGCCCAACTTCTGCTTCCATTGCTGGTGTGAGATAACCATCCTGAAGAGCTTGTTCTACAATTTTTTCAATACTCATAACGCTCATCTTGTTTAAGCCACCCAAGTAAGGTAAGGACGGTACAAATCCAATTTATCTTGCCCAATTATCGGTGCATAATCTACAAATTATGCACACAGGTTATTAGTTAACATTTTTTATTGAAAAATCTGTGTTCGCCAGGGTACGGGATCAACAGATTGGCCATTGACATATAAACCCCAGTGCAAGTGCGGCCCTGTAGAAGCACCTGTTGAACCCACTGCGCCAATTAATTGGCCAGCTTTTACAAAGTCGCCTTCCTTAACGTTAATGCGACTTAAATGTAAGAATATGCTGGTTACTCCTTGGCCGTGATCAATGCCAACTACATTGCCATGAATTCGGAAGCCTTGAGATACTGTACCTACTAAAGCAACTCGCCCAGCAGCTGGCGCGGTTACAGGTGAACCTGCGGCTCCGGCGTAGTCTACACCCCGATGATAATAATCCTTTGCAAATTTACCATTATAGTAACGACGTACGCCATAGATTGTACTAATCCGGGCTTTGCTGGGGGCGAGAAATTTCCCGTTCCAATATTTGTCTGGGGTTTGCAAAGCTTTGAAAGCGGCGACACGCTGGAGTTCATATTCGGTGGCTCCATCGGCGGATTTCCCTGGTGGGAGGGTAATGCGTTGTATGGGAAATTTGCGCGATCGCAATTTGACTGTTAAATTCTTAACTTGACCATCTCCCGCAATTTTTAAGGTTCGATTTCCTGCTGTTTCTAGGGGAGTGGTGGGAATAAAGGCACGATATTTGTTGGGCGCAACGGCAAAAGCTGGGTAAGTTTTCTCGCCTACTACTACTGTTGGTTGCTGATTATTTTCTTGGGTGACATCAATCATTACCGACAGGGTGTCTCCCAATTGGGGACTACTAGGGGATAACTGCACTTGCAAAGCTGCTGCGGGTAATGCCGATGTTAGGGGTAAAGATATAAATATCCCAGATAAAAAATTTTTAGTATGGCGAGTTACTAGTTGACTCTGAGAATTTTTAGGATGATTCTCGATAATCATAGAAATATAATATTATTCCTTTTTTGTGAACATTTAGCCTAAATAATCATTGCTAGGGCTTTCTTCGCTATGCAATTATTTTGGAACACCATAATATTATGTCAATAAACATTCTAATGAATAAACTATACCGATTTGGATGCGATCGCCAATGATCATCATTGATTCCAATTAAATACTATACTTTGTCAAGCAAAAACTAGGCTAAGACATGGTTGGAAGATTTTGTGCCAACCTTTCTTTAACCGATACATTATAGTGTCCCAAGATTGATTGCTCAAAGAGAAGTTGTATCAAAAATTATTAAAGTGGTCTTCTAAAATCAACTAAACCATAAAAGCCACAAAGGCAGTGCTATAAATAAGCCGACAAATGTCAAGGCAATACTGCTGGCTAATAAGTTGCGATCTAATTCATACACTTCTGCCAAAATTAATACAGAAAGCCCAGTAGGTGTACCGGACATTAACACTAGCACTAAACGTTGTTCGCCGGTTATACCTAAAAAGGTGGCGCTTAACCCTACTAATACAGGAATAATAAATACCTTCAATACACTGGCAATGGAAGCAATCTTAATACTTTTCCAGCCTGTGATTGTACCTAACCGCAGACCGACGAGTAACAAAGCCAAGGCGATAACTACCCAAACAGCTTGTTCTAAGCCTGACTCAACGACTGCTGGTAATTGGATAAATTGAGTACTCAAGCCCAGAAAAAATGTCCACAAGCTAGGCACTGTAATTAAATCGCGTAGCTGAGTCCACCAGTGCTTATTGATTGTACTTTTCCCAAAATAGCTGGCAATTAAGACCGCAATACCATAAGTGCCGATGACGTTGTTAGTGACGCTAAATAATACTGCCCAGTCGTTGTTGGCGGGACTAGTAAGGACTTGGGTGAGGGTGAGTCCAACAAAACCAGTATTCCCTAAAATGGTAGCGAGAATAAAACTGCCTAAACTAGCTTGCATTAATGGGATGTCTACAGATGATTCAGAGGCTGGCTGTTGATGATGTCGGAACCACTGTATGGCTTGCCAAATCAACAACGCTAAAACCAAACTCAGCAGTAATACTGCAACTGCGACTCCAGGGATGAGGAGGCCGTGAGATAAATCAGTATGACGCGCCAAAACAAAAAGTTGCAATGGCACTCCCACCCAATACAAGCTGTTACCCAGCCACTTGAGAAAATTATCTGAAGTTAATCGAGAACCTAATAATCCTATCCCAATCCACAGGAAAAGCGGGGTGTAAGCATGAATCAAACTGTCAATCATGGTAGAGTGGCACCTTGGTTGAGGTGTCTAGAAATTTTGGATTTTGGATTTTAGATTTTGGATTGAATCTCAAATCTAAAATTCAAAATCTAAAATTCAGCACAGCCTCTTACATTATTATTTAACGCGATGTGCGACTTATTCTTGAAACCCCTCTCCAAACCTCTCACGCCAGTCGCTACAACGGAGGGAACCTCCGCAACGCGCTGGCTCCCCGAAACGGAGAGAGGCTTTGAATCTTGCTCCCCTTTCCTACCAGGGAAGGGGTTGGGGGTTAGGTTTGAGAGAAAGTTGCACACGGCGTGATTTATTCTGCGTAGGCCTCCATTGGTAAACAAGCACAGACAAAGTTTTTGTCGCCAAAAGCAGCATCAATACGACCGACATTAGGCCAGAATTTTGCGTCGCGCGTCCAAGGTGCGGGGTAGGCGGCTTGTTCGCGGGAATAGGGATGAGTCCATTCCCCAGCGATGAGACTTTCGGCGGTGTGGGGTGCGTTCTTCAAAAGATTATCTTCAATATCCATTTTGCCTGATTCAATTTCGGCAATTTCTTGACGAATAGCAATCAAAGCATCACAAAAACGGTCTAATTCTTCCTTAGATTCGCTTTCTGTGGGTTCTACCATGATAGTTCCCGCCACAGGCCAAGAGACTGTCGGCGCATGGAAACCATAATCCATTAACCGTTTAGCAACATCATCGATGTCGATATTGGCGGATTTTTTGAGCGATCGCAAATCTAAAATACATTCATGGGCAACTAAGTTATTTTTGCCTTTGTACAAAACTGGATAGTAGTTTTCTAGTCGCTTGGCAATGTAGTTAGCATTCAAAATTGCCACTTTCGTAGCTTCGGTCAAACCAGCCACCCCCATCATGGCAATATACATCCAAGAAATTACCAAGATGCTGGCACTACCCCAAGGTGCGGCGGCGACTGCGCCTGCTGAGTGGGGAGTAGGAAGTGGGGCGTGCTGAGTGGGTTTAGTAATGGGAACTACGGCGTGTCCGGGGAGAAAGGGTACGAGATGGGAGGCGACACCAATTGGCCCCATACCAGGGCCGCCACCACCGTGAGGAATACAGAAAGTTTTGTGTAAATTCAAGTGACAAACATCTGCACCAATATCACCGGGACGACACAACCCGACTTGGGCGTTCATGTTTGCCCCATCCATATATACTTGTCCACCGTGAAGGTGTATAACTTCACAAATTTCTTGAATGGCTTCCTCAAATACACCGTGAGTTGAAGGATATGTCACCATCAACGCCGCGAGTTCACTACCATGCTTTTCGGCTTTGGCTTTGAGGTCTGATACATCAATATTACCGTCAGCATCGCAGGCAACCGGTACAACCTTCATCCCACACATCACCGCACTGGCTGGGTTGGTTCCATGCGCGGAGGTGGGAATTAAACAGATGTTGCGGTGTGCTTCGCCGCGACTGGCGTGATATTCGTGAATGACCAACAGTCCGGCGTATTCTCCTTGGGAACCTGCATTTGGTTGCAGAGAAATTCCCGCAAACCCAGTAATTTCCGCTAACCAAGCCTCAAGTTGTTGGAAGAGAATTTGATAACCGCGTGTTTGTGATGGTGGTGCAAAGGGGTGTATCTTGCCAAATTCCTCCCAACTCACCGGAATCATTTCGGCGGTTGCGTTTAGTTTCATGGTACAAGAACCCAAAGGAATCATTGATGTTGTGAGGGATAAGTCCTTGGTTTCTAGTTTGTGGAGATAACGCAACAACTCTGTTTCCGAGTGATAGCGGTTAAATACAGGATGGGTGAGGTAGCTGCTTTGACGGCGTGGCAAAATATCGGCAGTGGAATTAGTTAATTCTTCTATGGTGAAAGGTAATTCATCTTTATCGGCGAAAATCTGCCACAGGTCGATTAAATCTTCTGCTGTAGTTGTTTCATCTAAAGAGATACCAACAGCAGTCTCATCAAAAATTCGTAAGTTGATATTTCTACCTTGGCAACCTGCAAGAATAGTTTCGAGGTTTTGTGTACCTAACTCTACGCGCAGTGTGTCAAAGACATTTTCCGAACTAATTTTGTAACCCAGATGCTTTAACCCTGCTGCCAAGATTAAAGTTAATTTGTGAATATTTTCAGCAATATTCTTTAGTCCCTGTGGCCCGTGATAAACAGCGTACATACCCGCCATCACCGCCAATAATACCTGGGCAGTACAAATATTACTGGTCGCTTTTTCTCGACGGATGTGTTGTTCGCGGGTTTGCAGTGCTAGACGTAATGCAGGCTTACCGTTAACATCTCTAGATAACCCAACAATACGCCCTGGAACTTGGCGTTTATACTCTTCTTTGGTGGCGAAATACGCTGCATGAGGGCCGCCAAACCCCAAGGGAATACCAAAGCGTTGAGTACTACCCACGGCAATATCCGCACCAAATTCACCAGGTGGGGTAAGTAAAGTTAAGCTGAGGGGGTCGGCGGCGACTGTAACTAACGCCCCGACTGTATGGGCTTTATCAATAAAGGCGCGATAGTCGTAAATTGTGCCGTCGGTGGCTGGGTATTGCAAGACTGCACCAAAAATTGGTTCTGCAAAATCAAAGGTTTGATGGTCGCCAACGATGATATTGATTCCTAGAGGTTTAGCCCGTGTTTGCAACACATCTATGGTTTGGGGATGACAGTCACGGGAAACAAAATAGTTATGGGCTTTGGTTTTGCTGACACCATAACTCAGACTCATGGCTTCGGCGGCGGCGGTGGCTTCATCGAGTAAGGAAGCGTTGGCAATTTCCAAACCTGTTAAGTCAATAATCATGGTTTGGAAATTCAGCAGGGCTTCTAACCGCCCTTGGGCAATTTCTGGCTGATAGGGTGTGTATGCAGTGTACCAACCAGGATTTTCTAAGATATTACGACCAATTACAGGCGGGGTAACGCAGTCGTAATATCCCATACCGATGTATGAACGACACACTTGATTTTTAGCCGCAATATTTTTTAACTTTGCTAGGGCGGCGTATTCACTTTGTGCGTCGGGTAATTGTAGCGTTTGCTGCGATCGGATGGCTTGTGGTACTGTGCGATCGATGAGGTCGTCTAGGCTGGCAAAACCTAATACTTTCAACATTTGCTGAATGTCATGAAAGCTAGGGCCTATATGTCGTTCTATAAAATTAGAATATGTTGTATTTTCAGGAAGGGTAGACTGGGTTTGAGGGGCATGGTATACCACAAATCGAACTCCGGACGCAACTATTTAATATTTTGCAATAAAAAATACTTTTAACAAGTTGACATTCAAGGAAAAGTACGAAGTATGGAATTTATACTTCATACTTCATACTTCTTAAGCCATCCCTTCCACGAGGGCGCTGTACTGGCTTGCAGTTAGGGCATCATCTAGTTCACCAGGGTCATCAACACGTATTTTTAGCAACCAGCCATCGCCGTATGGGTCATCGTTCAGTAGTTCGGGATCATCAATTACAGTCTCGTTACGTTCTACCACTGTGCCGGTTACGGGTGAATACAATTCTCCAACGGCTTTGACTGATTCTATTGTGCCTAATTCATCACCCTTGGTAGAAGATTGACCAATCTCTGGCAGTTCTACAAATACAATTTCACCTAATTCTTTGACGGCAAATTCAGTAATGCCGATGGTAGCAAGATCACCATCTAGTCGCACGTATTCATGACTATCTTGGTATTTCAAATCCTCAGGATATCTAGACATATTATTTACTCTCCAATATCACCAAAATTATTGTTCTCACAGTAATGCTGGTCATACTTAATAATCAGGTTTACTGTAGCTTAAGTAGTTCACAACACATTATTCCTTAAAAACTGCAAAGTATGAAGTCTGAAGTTTCGTCCTTCATACGTCATTTTTTAGTTTTTGACCGATAAAAGGGGCGTTTGACTACTACTGCGGGGTAGGCTTTACCGCGAATATCGACTTCTAACTGTTGACCAACCTTTGCTAAATTGCTGGGAATATATGCCAAAGCAACAGGATAACCCAGTGTGGGAGATATCGTACCACTGGTAACTTCTCCTACAACTTGACCTGCGGATAAAACTTGGTAGCCGTGACGGGCGATGTTACGTCCTTGCATTTGTAAACCTACGAGTCGGCGTTGCACTCCGTTGGCTTTTTGCTGTTCTAAGACTGACCGACCGATAAAGTCACCTTTGGTATCGAGGTGAACTAACCAGCCTAAACCTGCTTCTAGGGGTGTTGTGTTGTCGTCTATATCTTGACCGTACAGTGCCATTGCGGCTTCAAGGCGCAAGGTGTCTCTTGCACCTAGTCCTGCGGGAACAACACCAGCGTTGTATAAATTCCGCCATAATTCTATCCCTACTTCTGGGTCTACCATAATTTCAAAGCCATCTTCGCCGGTGTAACCTGTACGGGCGATGAAGGCTGGTTGACCGAGGATGTTTGCTTGTAAATGACCAAAGGCTTTAATTGGTTGTAGGTCTTGTTCTACAAATGGCTGGAGATATTTTTCAGCTTTTGGCCCTTGCAAGGCAATTAAGACTTTTTCGGGTGAGAGGTCTTGAAATTGAATTTCATCTAAGTTGAGGTTTTGCAATAGCCAGCTTTTATCTTTGGCTGTGGTTGCTGCATTGACAACGATCGCTACTTTCTCTTCACTTTGATAATAAATAATAATATCGTCAATAATTCCCCCTTGGGGATTTAACAATACTGTATATTGCGATTGACCTGCTTGTAAGCGACTCAAGTCAGAAGGGACTAAACCTTGGAGTTGGTCAATGACTGTTTTACCTTCCAGGGTAAATTTGCCCATGTGAGATATATCAAACATCCCAGCAGCATTTCTCACAGCCTCGTGTTCGCTGGTAATACCGCTATATTGTACAGGCATTTCCCAACCGCCAAAGCTGGTGAGGCGGGCTTTAAGTTCTACACCCAGTTGATATAAAGGAGTTCGCGCCAAGGATGCGGCGATGTTTTCTTGATTAGCCACAGGTAGTTATGCTCTTCAACATCTATATATCCTAAGTCAAGGATGAAGGATGAAGTCTGAAGTATAAAATTTCCGACTTCAGACTTCACCCTTCAGACTTTAACCTAGTAATGTTATTTGTAGGAGTGTTGAGTTTTGTTAAGAATAAGTTATGAAATATTGGCGCATACTAGCGAGTGTTGTTTTAGCAATGGTTCTATTTTTATTTCCTCTGTCGGCGGAGGCTGCTAGTTCTTCGAGTATTACCCGTTCGGCTGGGGATGAAGTGATAGCAAAGGATTATTCTGGTCAAAGTTTAGTGGGTAGTGAGTTTACCAACGTTGATTTAGAAAATGCGAACTTTAGCAATGCTGACTTACGCGGTGGGGTGTTTAATGGGACTATCCTAGAAGGTGTAAATCTGCATGGTGTAGATTTTAGTAATGGTATAGCTTACTTGACTAGGTTCAAAAATGCTGATTTGACAGATGCAATTTTGACCGACGCGATGATGTTGCGATCGACCTTTGATAATGTTGAGATTACAGGTGCAGATTTTACGAATGCAGTGTTAGACGGGCCGCAGGTGAAAAAACTCTGTACTAAAGCTAGTGGTGTCAATTCTAAAACAGGTGTAGATACACGCGAGTCTTTAGGTTGTAAGTAAATTGATAAAAATAACCCTCCAGATATTTGGAGGGTTTTAATTGATGAAATTTTGAATACAGCAGTCGTATTTGATTTGTGAAAGTCAAGAGGCTCAGATCCCCGACTTCTTCAAGAAGTCGGGGATCTTTTGGTTCACGAAGGGTTTAGGACTACTATATTAATCAGCAGAAAAATTACTCAGGATTTGGAGATTTTTCATCTACTAAATGAAAAGCTTTTTCTATTTGCAGTCTTTGTTCGGCATTCCTTAAAAAATAGCCATCTACCATAGCTGAACCTAGTAATCTGCCTAATTCTTCGCGGTTAGTAGTAATCGTAGTATTAAATTTATCATGAGGCAAGTTGCCTAACATTGCTACAATTGTCTGTTGAATTAAATGTAATACTTCTGGGGAGTCTGGTTTAGATAGTTGGACAACTGTATCTCGATTGAGAGATTGAAGATATTGCCAAAATTGATTGTTGTTAATATCTTCAGGCATAAGGTTTTCTGGCTGGCGAGAGGAAAGATTACTCATAGTATTATTTCCGGGTGCGCTTCACTATGTTGAATTTATCAGTTTTTTTAGATATATAAATTCAGATTAACCGAACATCCCAACTCTGGTTTATTCTACATCTGATGAATTTTACTTTAATAGCAATCATATATATTTTATTCAGTAATAAAAATATTTTTCAAGAAAATATGTATCCAAAATAACTGGTGAATATATTTTATAAAAATATAAAATTTTGACAAAATATAGGCAAATATCTAATTAATCTGATAACATCAGAAAACCGTTATGAAACTGCGTAGGATACATCCTAAAGAAATATCTTGGTATCTAGGGTGTTTATTAGCTGGCAAATTGCTTATTAATTAATAGCTGTTGACTTTAGCTATTTTGCCATAGCCTCAGTGATTGTCTTGAAATTTTTTCTTCAGAATAGCATCTATCTCTATTGACCGCTGCAAGTATTCAATTTGGAGACAGATATGAAAAAGTTATTTCCGTTGATTATCAGTAGTATTCTGTTAGTTAGTGCTTTTGGTTGTCAAGAAAATCATCAAGATACTGCTAAAAGTTCTACTAATAACCCAACTTCTCAAGCCTCAGCAAAACCCGCTTCTCAAACTACTCAAACTACAGGTAAAACACCTAAAAATACAACTGAGAAAACAGCAGTAACCAAAAATACTCCTGTAACTACAAAGTCTGAGGATGAATTAAAAAGTGAAATTACCAAAAAGCTGAAAGCCGAGTTACAAAATAATAAATTGGAGGTAGAAAATAAAGCAGGAGATGTGGTAATTAAAGGTACTGCGACATCGAATGCAGAGTTACAAAAAGCTGAAAAATTAGTTAAGGAAGTCAAAGGTGTGAAGAATGTCAAGGTAGAAGCAAAAGTGGTAATACCTAATAAAATTTAACTTCAGTAAACCCCTCCCCTCAGACTGGAAGTCTGGGGCTATACAAACAAAGCCTGCGTAGGCAGGCTAATTATACTTAGTAGGATAGAGAGTCTTTGGATAAGTGCTGGTAAAGAATCATTACCGGATTCAACTAATTTGCATTTGACAGGGATAATTACTGTATTTTGTCCATCACAACAGATTTTTTGTGAGGGTGCTGTGCATAGAAGTTTTGATTTAAAGTGCTTATCTGAATTTATCAAAATCACTAAATATACTAAAATAACTATTCCTGTGATTAGTCTGGCGATCGCAGCAATTATGCCTAATGCTGCCTTAGCTGAGACTGTGATGCAAAAAATTGCACGTACAGGGGTACTGACGGCTGGTACTAGTAAAGATGCTTTGCCTTTTGCATACACCGATAACCAAGGTAAATTAACTGGTTATTCGGTAGATATGTTAAATGTCATCAAACAACAATTAGAAAAACAATTAGGTAAAAGAATTCAATTAAAATTAGTTGGGTTGACTCCTGCACAGAGAATTCCAAAAATAGTTAACCGGGAAGTTGATATTGTTTGTGATGCTAGTAGTTTTACCTGGGAACGAGATAAAAAGGTTGATTTTTCGGTGAGTTATGGTGTGACGGGGACGCAATTATTAGTGAAAGCAGGTAGTGATATTGGTTCGCCGGAATCGTTAATTGGGAAACGAATTGGGGTGTTAGCACAAACTACAAATGAATTAGCGATTAAACAGGTACAACCCCAAGCTAAGTTGGTTTATTTGAAAACTCGTGCAGAAGGATATACAGCTTTAGAAGAAGGCAAAATTGATGCTTTTGCATCTGATAGTATTTTGTTGGAAGGATGGTTGCAAAAGGCGAAGAATCCTGATAATTTTGCGATCGCACCTGATCGACCTTTTTCACGAGAAGGTATTGCTTGTATGGTTCCAGAGGATAATTCTAAGTTTCTCGATGCTGTAAATTATTCTCTGGTTAAGTTTATGCAAGGTTTTGTCAACGGCGATAGTAAATATGTGGCTATTTTTGACCGTTGGTTTGGGCCGCAAGGTGCGGTTTTTCTGAATCGAGATTTGCGCGATTTAACTGTGGAAACGATGCAATTGGTGATTGAGTTTCGTGAGGAAATTCCGAAGAGAGAACTGTAATTAGGGGTGTGTGGGTGTAAGGGTGTAAAGGGTGTAGGGGAAGAATATCTACTCAGCACTCAGCACTCAGCACTCAGCACTCAACATGAGCCGAAACTTGGCATTTACTCAACTCTTGTACTAAACGATGTGCTTGGTGCAAGTATAGGGGATGTTGGAGAGTGGCGGGTAATTGATTCATTAAAGTTCTGGCTAGGTGCATATCACAACCAGTAACTCGTGAAATTATGGTTGCGCCTTCAAATTTGGCTTCTGCGGAAATTGTTTTTTCGACTCGCACCAAGCAGTGTCCGGGTTTGATGCTTCCACGTTCAACGGCTTGCAGTCCTTCGATGGTGGCTAAGACGACCAAGCGATCGCCTACAATTAATTTGATATCATCGGCAGGCATAAACTTGGGTGTATGCTGTTTAGCTCTCAGATGAAAAATTGGTACTACTCGATAACCATAGGCAATATCAGCAATTAATTTGCCATTGAGGGTGTCTTCTACTTCAATTTGATATTCGGTAACTAAAATTGTTTGGTTATGCAAACGAAATAAATTTAAAATATTTTCCCCAAATGCTGCACCCGCAAATGCTTCGGCGGCTAAAGCGTAAACTCCCATAATTCTGGCGTGAGGTAGCAACAGTCCAATATTTTCGCTAAAGCAAGGGTCAAAGGTACGAATAACTAAGTTAGCTTTTGGGTTGACAGTACTTGCTTTTAAAGCAATTTCCAAATTTGTCACTTCATCATCGGTGACAACCACAACACTTTTCGCTGTTGAAAGATTGACTTTCGTTAAAGCATGGTTGAGATTTCCCAAAACTAAGGGCATTTGGGGTAACATTCCTGATTCTAGGTCTTTGGTATTTACGCCTACCAAGGGTTGTTTGAGTTCTTGCAACAACTGGGCGACACTCCGACCAACTCTCCCCATTCCCACTAATACTACATGGTCGGCTTTGGGGATGCGGGGACGGCGTTTAGAAAACTGAAATCTTGCAGATAAGACGCGTTCTGTCATTAAGGCGTAGAGAATACCAACGAACAGTGTACTAGTCACACTCGTGGTAATACTGAATAAATGCAGCCACCATGTCAGGGGAAAAGATATTTTTTGTTGTCCCCCAAAGACATCACCGTAACCGCCGAGACTCAATACCAAAGCCACATTTAGCGCATCTTGCCAAGAAAGGTCAGGATACTGTGATTTGAAAAGCAGTGTTCCTAACAAAAATAAACTCACTAACAATAATGCCCCAACTAAAGCGACACGGCGAGTTTGGGTAGTTTCTTCCCAAAACTGCGTTACTTTGTTGCGGAGATTTTGCCATGATATTTCTGTTAAAATCTCATACCAAAATTGCCCAAAGCTGTTCATTTGTTTTGGGGAAGTCTTGAGATTTTCGGTGACTTCAATGTAAAAGATAGAGTCTCCGGGGAGGACTTTTGCATCTGGTTTCCATTGATAAAAACCTTTAGGTACTGGTTGACCGGCTGTGACGTGAATAAGTACGCGGCGGTGGCTAGTATTAATTTGCGAAAGACAACAATAACTCCAGCGATGAGAAGCATGGATAGATACTGCGAAAACTTGGAGTAAATGGTTTTCTAAATTAAAAAATCCTCTGGTTTCACAGCCTAATGCGGCTAAGGCTAAACTGTGGGCGGGTAATTGGGTGGCTTCAAAGGCGATAAAATTACCCAAACTGTCTTGGAGTAAATCGTTGAGATTATTTTGGGCGGAACGGATAACTAAACGCACATGAGGGTTAAGCGATCGCGCTGCAAATGCCGCAGCTATATTCACCCGCTCATCACTTGTTACAATCAAAATTGCCCGACAATGTTTTATCCCTGCTTGTTCTAATATTTTCGGTTGCCGACAATCACCAATCACCAATTTATCGATTAATTCTGGTAATTCTGTAATTTCCCAAGTGTGAGTATTTACTTGTTCAATTGCATTGACCTTAACGCCAAACTCCTTCAGCACAGATACACAATATTGTCCTAAATTCCCCAGTCCACACACTAAGAAACAGTTCGGATCTGTTGTTGTATTGTGTTCCATATATTTGATGTTAGTCAGTAGATTTTACTTGACTTTTTTTAAATTAATTTATTAAAAATAAATTCTTTTATTAGTTTGTAGGGTGAGCATATAATACCCACCCTACGGTTGCTGTGTGAATTGCTGCGAGCCATGTATAACAGCCAAAACCTCTATTTGTTCAGGCTTAATGTAATAAATAATTCTATATGAACCTTCAATGACTTCACGAATCTGCTCAGTTTCAAACTCTGGCACAATTCTTCCAGATAAAGGAAAATTAGAAATTTGTTCCGAACGTCTGGTAATTCGATCTACTATCCTTGCTGCATATTGCGGTGAGTTTTGGGAAATGTAAGTGTAGATAGCCGATAAGTTTTCTATAGCTGTTTCTGTCCAAAAAACTTTCACTCTGGTAGTCCGAATTTTGCCCTAACTGCTTGTACAGAAGTTACTCTACCAGCCTGAGAGTCAGCAAGTCCAGCCTCAATTACTTGTCTGACATAAATCTCATACATTAGGTCATCCCATGTACAATTATCTGGCAATTGCTCAATTAATTTTTTGGCTTCTTCTTTGATGTTTAGTTTTTCCATATATGTTTAAACAATCGCTTTATGTATATATTGTAGGCGATCGCAATTGCCTCATCACATTCTCCAAGATCCCCGACTTCTTTAAGAAGTCGGGGATCTGTGCCTCCAGAATTATCCCAACCCAAACAGTTTAGAAATTACAGGTAATAATTTATTTGCTGCTTCTACCAATGTGGCGACGGCGGGTAAGCCAGAAAATAAACCTTTTAACATGGTGATGGCTGTCTTTGCAACCTTTTGCTTAACAGGTTCTTGAGGATTTTGACCTGCTTCAGCTAAAGTTTTAACTTGTTCTAAAGCCTCGGCTTTATCTTCATCAGATAACTCTGATGATTGGGAAATTGCCGCTTGTAATTGTGTGAGTAATTCTTTAATTCCTGGTTGCTCACTATTCGGGGAACTAGGTAAATCATTAATGGCAATATTTACATTGCCGCTAATTGTTCCTAAGTTGGCAACAGAACCACCACCCGCAATACCACTAACATTACTGCTGCCTTGAATACTAATGCCGCTAATATCAGACACTTTATTATCTCCTTCTATATAATATTTGGGCTGATTGAGAGCAGTTGTCAGCATAGTTTCTAAACTACGAATGCGATCGTCTTTTTCTATAAGTAATGATTGTTGACTTTGAGATAAAGCTTTGAGTTGATTATAATCTGCAAAATATTCGGCACTCAGTTGCGATTTATTAACATCTGCCGCAGTTTTGGCGCGGATTAATAATTTATCATCGCCGCGTTTCTCCATTGCGACGATTTCTAATCCAGCTTCGGGGTGTTTTTCTGCTAATTTATTAAACGCAATAGCAATGGCGCGAGGGGCAACTTGTTGATTGTGATAAAGGTCGAGGGTATCAAAAATTGGTTGAATAAATTCGGCAAAGTCGCCGTCTTGAAAGACTTCTTGTTGATTATCTGGTTTGCGGAGGGGGTCGGGGTTTGTTGTGGTGGGTAAGCGTATGAAGATATATTCACACCTCACACCATGCAGTTTAGTTTCTCTGGTAATACCCCAATCTTCAATAAATGCACCTGTGAGAATTGCGCCTGTTAAATCGGTTGCGTCGAGTTGGGTTTGTTTGAGTTTGGCTCTGGATAAATCAGCATCTTGTAAATTAGCTTCACTGAGGTCAGCACCGATAAAGCTGGCATCTGCTAAATTAGCAGATTGTAAGTTTATACCCCGCAGGTTTTGGCGATCAAAGTTTTTGTCTTGTCCTTGTCCAGTAACTAGCAGTTGTCGTACTTGGGAATTTTGCAGATAGGTTTTACCAGGGCGGACACGGTCAAGCATTTTGGCTTGATGATAGCAAGTAAGGGTAAGGGTAGCATTGCGGAAATCTGTGCTTTCGAGTATGGCTTGGGAGAAATCAGCATTGGTTAAATTGGCGTTACGAAAGCTTGTACCGCCTGTAGTTGTAAAGGCAATAACAATATTACGAATTAGGGAATACTTCTCTTTTCTTTTCATCGCTTCCCAAGCGATGTAAATGTTCAGTAACGTTCCGACTCCAGCTATGGCTCCGGCAATTTTGTGAGATGGGGCAATGGCGGTAGCGATTAAATACCCAAAGATTGCCAACGCAATAGCAAAGACAGCAGGAAAAGATGCTTCGATGGCAAAAATTCCAGCGAGAGTAACATATCCAGCCGCAGCAACGGCTCCAGCAATAGTTCCAACCACAACAAAAGCTACCGCAATAGCAAATGCTCCCACAATAGTAAAGGCTCCCATAAAAAAGGTTCTCGCAGCAGCAAAGGCTCCTATGAAAACAAATGCAAAAGCTCCTGAAGCATCTTTGAATCCTTTAAGGATTGTGATGAAATAGAAAGCAATTAATACGACTAAGACAACCCAGCCTGTAATATGGGTTTCATCAGTATTGCTAATTAAGTAAATATTGAAACTTAATAAATATACTGACAATCCCCACAAGGAATGCAAAATCAAAATTAAACCTATTGCCCAACGTTTTTGCAGTCCAGCTTTGACGTTACTGAAGTTTGCGTCTGTGAGGTTAGCACCGTTAAAGTTTGCTCCTCGAATGTCAGCATAGCTAAAGTTTGCACCTGCAAGGTTTTGTCCTTTGAAGTTGCGTCCTCGGAGATTTTGACCGGAAAAGTCTAAAGCCATCTGTAGTTTTACGCACTTAAGCAAATTTTACTACACGCTTAAGCTGATGAATAGTGCTGATAGCATTTCACAAAACTACTGCTATAGTCGCGCGAATATCAAAGGTTCTCGTGCGAATATCAGAACTTCATTAATGAGTATTCGAGGTTCATTCACGAATATCCAAGGTTCTCGTGCGAGTATTCAAGACTTCATTAATGAGTATCCGAGATTCATTCACGAATATCAAAGGTTCTCGCGCGAGTATTCAAGACTTCATTAATGAGCCTTAAAGGATGTTTCAAAAGTCCTATTGTTGGTAGCCAAACATTTTAGATCCCCCCAACCCCCCTTTTTAAGGGGGGCTAAGAGTTTCTTAAAGTCCCCCTTTTTAAGGGGGATTTAGGGGGATCTGTAAGTGCCGATAAACACAACAAACTACTTTTAAAAAAACCTCTTATAACTCCATTAACGAGAATTTAATCTTGGCAAAGGAGTGTGAACATTAGAGTTTCTCGCCTGATATTGAGGAATTTCCACAACGGCGCTTGTGCCTTGCACACCATAACGAGTCACCGCCGAAACAGCGACATCTTCAACTTGATTATGATTTAACAAAGTTGAATTCTGCCCAGCAGGTAAAATATTGGTATTCCATTCATTACCTGTTTTGGTTTGCACAACCCATAACCAAACTGCTTGTTTACCTGTAGGTTGCCATCTCAGAACTGTTCTAGTCCCAGTCACATCTTTTTCTAAACTCACTTGGGGTTTTTCAGGTACTGTATTATCTAACCAAGGTGATGCCGGGACTAATGCGGGATGGTGATAAACATCTTGGGGTAATAAATCTGCAATGCCGCCGCGATTTTGCAGCAGAGGTTTCATACTAAAGTGAATATTGCCATCAGAACCAACATGACCTTGAGTGGTTTTAATTTGATAGACAATTTCTTTTGCAGGCCAAGCTGTGCGGCTGTTTTGTCCAATGCGGCTAGTGTAAATTCCTGGCCAAATATGTCGAGATTGAGTGTTTTGTGATATCCACCAATTCAACAATACAGGATAGCTTTCTTGGGGCTGTGCAATTTTCCAATAAAGTTGGGGTGAGAGATAATCTAACCAGCCATTCATTAACCATTTGCGAGAATCGGCATATAGTTCTTGATAAGCATTAAAACCTTTTTCATTGCCTATTTGTTTGGGAAATCCTGGTTGCCAAATGCCAAAAGGACTAATACCAAATTTCACCCAAGGTTTAGCTGTTTTAATGTTTTGATAAAGTCGTTGAATTAATGTGTTGACATTTTCTCGCCGCCAATCATCACGGGTTGCTGTCCCTCCTGATTGTTGATATTTTTGCCAACTAATTTGATCAGGAAAATCAATTTTTTTATTTCTCCTATCTTTTTCGGGATAGGGATAAAAGTAATCATCAATGTGAACACCATCGATATCATATCGATTGACAACATCCATAATTACTTGCACGGTGTAATCCTGCACGGCTTTTTCACCGGGGTCTAACCAGAGATATTTGCCGTAACGTTTGACTAATTCTGGATGGGTTTTGCTGATATGATTCGGTGCAACTGTTGATTTGCCCTGGGGATGACTGGCACGATAAGGATTAAACCAAGCGTGTAATTCGAGTCCGCGTTTATGGGCTTCTGCCACGGCAAAAGCTAAGGGGTCATAATAAGGTGCGGGTGGTTTACCCATTTGTCCTGTTAAAAATTCTGACCAAGGTTCTAATGTAGATTGGTATAAGGCATCACAGTCAGGACGGACTTGTAAAATTACAGCATTGAGTTTTAATTTCGCCGCGCGATCGAGTATTGTAATTAACTCAGCTTGTTGTTGGCTGGTGGTTAAACCCGGTTTAGAAGGCCAGTCAATATTAGCCACACTCGCAACCCATACACCCCGAAATTCTCTGCTGGGTGATGGGGGGATGATAGCTGCTGGCTGGGGTGAGGAGTCTGCAATTTGAAGTGGAAAAAGGCAGAAGGTAGAAGACAGGAGACAGGAGGTAAGAATTAAATTCCTGTGCTGCTTTCCTAGACGTAAAAATCCACTAAGAAAAATGTCTTTGATGTTCACAAAAGTTTTGGAGGAGCGTTGAACAGATTAAACTATAACGTTATGAAAAATTCCTCTACACCCTCTACGCGCCTCGCTTCCCTGGATGTATTTCGGGGAATTGCGATCGCCTCTATGATTTTAGTGAATAATCCCGGTAATTGGGATTATGTCTATCCCCCTCTCGACCACGCCAAATGGAATGGTTGCACACCGACAGACTTGGTGTTTCCATTCTTTTTATTTATTGTCGGTGTCGCAATGCCGTTTTCTTTCGCCAAGTACACCCCAGAAAATCGCCCCACGGCTACTGTCTATCAGCGTATTTTCCGCCGTGGTCTGATATTATTTGCCCTGGGCTTGTTCCTGGCTTTGGTTTCTTTAACCCTTGATTGGTTAGTTAAAGGCATACCACCCAATTTCGGCACACTGCGAATTATGGGAGTCTTGCAGCGCATCAGTCTTGCTTATGTACTTGCAGCCTTAGCAGTTCTTAACCTTTCCCGCCGTTGGTTGTGGATATTAGCGGGTGTTATCCTCATCGGTTACTGGCTGGCGATGCAATTTATCCCTGTCCCCGGCTTTGGTGCGGGAAATCTCACCCCAGAAGGAAATTTTAGTGGTTACATTGACCGCATAATTCTAGGTAAGCATATTTATCGCGGCGGTGCTTTTGACCCGGAAGGTTTGTTTAGTACTTTGCCATCTGTTGTCACCGTCTTTTTGGGATATTTTACAGGCGACTGGTTACGCACTCAGCCAATTAAAAGCCGCACAAGTGTAAATTTAGTAATTTTTGGCTTAATTGCCTTAGTAATTGGATTATTGTGGGGATTTTTATTTCCCATTAATAAACAACTTTGGACAAGTTCTTATGTTGTTTTTACAGCAGGTTGGGCATTACTCACTTTAGCTTTGTGTTATGAACTCATCGAAGTCCGCAATTTGAGAAACTGGGGACTACCATTAGAAGTGATGGGACTAAATGCCATCTTTTTGTTTGTTGGTTCTGGCATACTTACCAGAATTTTACTCAAAACTAACATTGGCAACAGCACAACCTACAACTGGATTTATGACAACCTATTTCGCCCTTGGGCGGGGACATTCAATGGTTCACTTGCATTTGCCATAGTCATGGTTTTATTGTGGTGGACAATTCTTTATGGAATGTATCGTCGGCGTTGGTTTTTCAAAATTTAGTAGAGGCTTTCCCAGTCATTCGCCCCTACATTGGAGAAATATCATCAAAAACAATAGATTCCAAATTGGTTCTATCAGGGTATAGGGGTATAGATATTTCAAACCCTGACACCCCTATACCTTGAAACCCATTCTCAACAGACAACAGTCTTGTTAAAGTTGATGGGTAGCGAGAAAAGCATCAACTTCTGCGGCTGTTGGTTGAGAAGCGATCGCACCTGGTTTAATCGTAGTCAATGCTCCCACAGCACTGGCATAAGTAACAATGCGTTTTGCTGTGTCTGCATCTGCTAATTTTTGGATACCATACTGACTTAATTGGTGGATAAATCCTGCCAAAAAGCTATCTCCTGCGCCAGTGGTATCAGCTACCTTGACTGGAAAAGAAGGTAATATTCCTTCGTTCCCACTTAAGCAATAGGCGCAACCTTTGTCACCGTCAGTAATCAGTACTCCTTCCACCGAATCTAAACGGTAAGTAATAGCTCCCGCATCGGCGGTGTCAAATAGCCATTCTGCTTCCTCTTTGGAAAGTTTCAAAAAGTCAATCCGCTTAAATGTATTTTGGATTTTTTGCCGCGCGATATTTTGGTCTTGCCAAAATACTGGTCGCCAGTTGACATCTAGCACAATCTTCAGGTCTAATTGTTCTGCCAAATCTAAAGCGCGATAAACTGCCTGCTCACTGTCAGGATAGGCTAATTCTAAAGTACCCAAAACCAGAAAATCTGCCTCTTGAAACAGCGAAGTGGGTAATTGCTTGGCTTGGAGACGGGTATCGGCAAATTCAGATGTATCATATTGACCGAAGCCTGCGAAACTGCGATCGCCTGCCAAATCTCGCACCACATACACCTGTCGCGTTGGTGCAGTTGGATGACGTTGCACACCCGTTATATCTACCCCAATCTCTTGGAGTAACTGAACCAGCTCATTTCCCGGTTCATCTTCACCCACAGAACCAACAAATCCGGCAGAAGTTCCAAGCTTCACCAAAGCACAGGCCACATTAGCAGGCGCTCCTCCAGGGTAAGGAGTCCAAGACTGTACCTCCTCCAGCTTTAGCCCCAACTGATCGGCTAAACAGTCGAATAGAATTTCACCAAGACACAAAACACGGGGATTGCTCATCTCACTTTAGATTTGCGATTTAGGTTTAGGAAGCAAGAAGAATCCTGACATCAGAATTTTTCTGCCTGAACTCAGAACTCTCAATTCTAAGTTTTTCCTGTTGACCCCTAACTTTTAAGTTCTTGTGAGGTCAGTATAAAATCTACAATAATCTTTGTCTTCTGTCGCCAGTCCTTCATAGAACTCAATGGCAATTTTTATTACTCTTACTGAATATGTAGGCTTTAATATCGGCTTTTATTGCCTCAGAATTAATACTTAATAAAATTTTTATAGACGTAATTAAAACAACATTAAACTTATGTATAGAAATTTGTCCTTGAATTAAACTTGAAAAAAATTATTGTCAATCGTATTGCAGCTAACACTTCAAACCCCTACCAACAAAAGAATCTTCTAGAATTAAAGAGAGTGATTAAGTACATATACCAAGGGAGGATAGAATCAGTCATGGCTGGTGGCGAGTCCCAGACCCCTGTTACTCTGTCAGACAGAGAACTGCAAATTATCGACTTAGTGGCCGCTGGCTTAACTAACCAAGAGATTGCAGCAAAACTGGAAATTAGCAAGCGAACAGTTGATAACCACATCAGCAATATTCTCACCAAAACCCAAACAGAAAACCGAGTGGCGCTTGTCCGCTGGGCTTTACAGTGGGGCAAGGTCTGCTTAAATGATGTGAATTGCTGCCCTCTGCCTAACCAAAACGAGTGAATTGCTAGTAAAGATGTGGTCAATGGCGTTTGGCAGATGCCATTAATCGCGTCTAATATGGCGATAAATTTCGTTTGGCGTGCAGCTACGACATTTTCATGGTTCACTGCTTGTTTTACTCCTCACGCATCTATTCCAGCGTGAACCTTTAGTTCTCGCTAACATCAACATCAGGCAGAACAGATTACTTAGTTATTGGTTATCGTGCAGAATTGTTACCGTTGAGTCAGTTTTGTCAAACTGGCTCAACGGTACATTTCACCATATTTAAAAAGATATTTATCCAGTCATCAATAAAAATTAGCAATAATCTTTGGCTACAAGCGTTACATTTGTAAGAAATCTATGTTGCTCCGTCAGTTTGAGGAGCAGTGTTGCTATGGAAACTTCTGCTTCTGTTCAAGGTGGCTTGTCTTCCTTTAACTTTTTTAACTTTGACTTTACTACGCCGCAATCTACCCTAGATGCTGATTTAGTCAAACAGCTATCATTTGTTCCCGGTTTAAAAGAAATTATCATGCTGCGGCAAGTTCACGCCTTAGAACATGCTACAGTTTGGGTTTTGAGCGAAACTAAAAATGTTCATACTCCCCCAGGGAGACCCAATACAGTTCAACTTGATAACGAATTATTGGGTGGTTTATCTACAGATCAAGGATTTTACCTTTATGGTGAAGTTAATATTAGTAACTTGCGACGCGCAGTCAGCCAAGCCCTTTATCGCCTGACACATGGGGAATGGGATTTAGCAGTACATCCCCGTTGTGGTACAAATCTCTCAGTCACAATGTTGTTAACCGCCGGACTCGCTGTCGGTGTCAATTTATTGCTTCCCTTTCGCCCAGTTGAACAATTAATTGGTTTGGGACTAGCCGCCACCACAGCCGCAGAAATCGCCCCAGATTTAGGTTCAATAGCCCAGCGTTATCTCACCACAGCTATTCCGTTTAACTTAGCAGTAGAAAATATTACTGTGGCTCGTGATGTTTGGGGACGGCAAGGGCATTTTGTCAAGGTAAAATGGCGAGAGTGAAATTAATTCGTAATTCATAATTTATAATGCGAAAGCTGTATTTTGTATTGCCTGGAACTCAGGGCAGATTTGTCTGTGGTGGTCTCTGGGCAGAATTAAAAACATTGAAACTTGCTCAACAGGTTTGTAGTGCGGAAATCGTGACTTACCGCCAAAGAGAAGCAGGTAAGTTGTTTTTAAATGACTTGCTGAAAGAACCAAATTTAGATAATGCCATCTTTATCATTAGTTGGGGATTTGACATCGCTAAATTAGTCGCCAAACTCAAGCAACATAATGTGGTATATCATGCCCATAGTTCTGGTTACAAATTTAATTTACCTACAGAGATTCCCATTATTACAGTTAGCCGCAATACATTGGGATATTGGGGACAGAAGTCACCAAACACACTGATATATTATTTACCGAATGAAATTAGCCCAGAATTTCAAAATTTACATTTAGAACGAGATATAGATGTGTTAGTTCAGGCGCGAAAGTCTTCGGAGTATTTATTAACAAAGCTAATTCCCACATTACAACAAAAATGTAACGTGCATTTGGTTGATTATTATGTAGAAGATTTACCAGGATTATTTAATCGCGCTAAGGTGTATATTTATGATTCGGCAGAATATTGGGCGCAACAAGCTGTCAGTGAAGGTTTTGGATTGCAACCAATGGAAGCTTTAGCCTGTGGATGTCAGGTATTTTCTAGCGTTAATGGCGGGCTTTCAGATTATTTAGACCCTGGTTTTAATAGTTATAAAATTGCTAATTATTCTAAAGAATATGATATAGCTCAGATTCTCAAAGTGCTGCAATCTGGCACAGGTTTAAGTCTGTCAGCGGAGGTGCTAAAAGAGTACCGCTACGAAAATATTATTCAGAGAATGCAAGTAATTTTAAAGGAATTAAATGAGTTTTTTGACCATAAACGGCATTATCAATCTAACATACCTAAATTGACACAATTACGCTTAAATCAATTAAGAATTAAAAATCTCTACAAGAAAGTGAAGAAAAAATATTTTCATGCTTGATGAGGTAGATAAGGAAAATTACGGGTATAGATACAGTATGCTACAAGTAAGATGAGTATAAAGCGTAGTTGCCAAAGCAAGATAGAGAGCCTATTTTTATTCTGACTTTAGAAGTCTGACTTCTGAATTCTGCTGTAGACAACTGTGCCAGTTTTGTAAATGGAACACATTCAACTTTACAGGTGATTACATTTTAATTGCTTGCGGATAAGATGGAATTGCACTTGTAGGTATCACATATAACTTAAATTCAGGGGTTAAAGTATGAAACGCCCATTTATAACTTTAGCTGTGGTTGTCAGTGCGATCGCTCTTGCTTATCCTGTCCAGGCGCAACAACAAGAAGAACTTGCGCCACTGACTATCGAACGCCGTGAAGCCGCTACCCTGATCACTGAACCAATTACAATCAACAGTAGCGCAGTTAGTAACAGCGATCGCGCTCAAGCCTTAAGACAAATTGCTAACACTATTGGCCGCGTCCGTGAAGAAAAGGGTTGCAAAAATATTAAACCCCTAGAAATTCTCAACGATCCCGAAGCCGCAATTAAAGAATGTGAAAAGCCCAATCATAACGAACCTACTCAACGTAACGGCGAACCAGTAGATTATTTAAAGGTTCCGCGACTAGATTCTGGTGGTGTCAGTTTGACAGTCACTCAGTTTTAAAACAATCTTATTAAAAGGGAACAGGGAACGCGCTGGTTTTGGACGGGGATTTCGACCCCGCCCAAAATGCTTGTGTTTAAAAACAAGGCTTTCAATTCAAATGGCTGAAGGAGTATGAGGAAACGAACAGAAAACTTTTTAAATTAGTTTATTTTATTCAAAAACAAAAGATTGAATCATTTTTTCTGCGATGGGTAAAAAGTTATTATATTCGTCAACAGTTGCCGTGTAAGTAATAATATAGGCATTATCATTTTGTAAAGTCCAAACTTGTAGACTTTTTAACCGCCCATTATCAATTTTCCCTGTAAATACCAGTTGATTGGCTCTCTGATTAGCCAGTGTTGTTTCACTAGAACTTTCTATTTGAGCATCATCTACTGTATTTTTCACTTCCCGAATAAATAAATCTTTCGACTCGTCTAAAGTACTCGAAAGTGGTTCCACCCGAATAGTTATAAGTTCTTGAAATTGGTCAGTATCACTTTGTTTTGGTGATAAGAAAGTAACGATATCTTGGGTTACAGCATTTGGTGTTTCCTGCACTGCCCAATTATCAGGATAGTTAATTTTTACTCCATGAGCAGCATAATTTAAAAATTTGGTTTGATTAATTTTGATTTGAGATAAAACTATTAATCCAACTGCAACTGCGGCTGTAATTCCTAAACCCATCACCCATTTTTTCGGCAAAGATTGTTTGAGTTTAGTTAATGGTGCTTTCTCAAGCATTTCTAAGGCTTGTAACACCGATTCGGCTGTAGGGTAACGCTGACGAAAGTCATAGCGCACCATCTTATCTAAAATACTGGCAAACTGGGGGCTAACTTTCACTTGATTACGCCAATCAATTTCGCCTGTATTTGGGTTTCTGGGGATTGAATGACTACCAGCCGCCGGATTTATCCCTGTTAAAGCTAAGATAGCAATCATCCCCACTGCATAGATATCACTACTTAAATGGGGATTACTATTAGCTTGTTCACTAGGCATATAACCAGGTGTACCAATAGCAACAGTAAAACTTGTTTGTCCCGCAGTGTTGGCGACTTGGGTACTAATTTGTTTGACTGCGCCAAAGTCAATTAAAACTATTTTGCCATCTGATTCTCGGCGGCGAATGTTCTCAGGTTTCAAATCCCGATGAATCACATGATTTTGATGGACAAATGCTAAAACAGTCAGTATCTCTTTTAACAATTGAATTACAGTCGTTTCATTTAATTTATCACTGAGTGGCGGTAATTCTTGTTTGAGATCGTGACCGGGAATAAATTCTTGGACTAAAAAGAATTCCTCATTTTCTGCAAAGTGCGCGAGTAATTGGGGAATTTGGTCATGTTTTCCTAACATTTCCAAAATCGCTGCTTCTAAGTCAAAAAAGCGTTTAGCTGCATTTAAGGTGTAGGGATCATTCGCCAGTGGCTTAAATTGCTTGACAACACACTGGGGATTTCCAGGTCTTTGTATATCTTGAGCTATAAAAGTCGTGCCAAATCCTCCCCGTCCTAACTGAGTAAGAATTTGGTAGCGTCCCCCGACCGTTTGACCCAGCATGAAGTTTCCCCTCTCTTTGAGAACACCCACTCACTGATTTGTTAATCTTGATTTTTGCACATACAGCACAGCCAGATTCAGAATCCTCGGCAGATAGTGTACTTCACTGTTTTGCCAATTTGTTGTAATAAAGTGTTAAGCATTGGCTGGTAGCAAGTAGAGTTGTCATATAGCAATCCGGTTTGATTTGTAAACTACGCGAAGAGACAGGGAGTAGATTTGTCAGCAACCGATTTAAGATTGCTAAGTGCCGAATTTGTGCAAGTGCATCACCTATGTTTAATAAATATAAGTAAATAAATTGAAGTTCGCGTATGAGTATTAGTCTGTGCATGATTGTAAAAAATGAAGAAACTACGCTACCGAAGTGCTTAAATAGTGTTAAGGATTTCGTGGATGAAATGGTAGTTTTAGATACAGGTTCTAGCGATCGCACTCCCGAAATCGCTCAACAATTCGGTGCAGAAGTACATCATTTTCAATGGACTAATAACTTTAGTACTGCTCGGAATGCCGCTTTAAAATATGTGACTGGTGATTGGGTGTTGGTGTTAGATGCAGATGAAATACTCAACCCCAGCATTGTGCCACAGCTACAAGATGCAATGCAAAGTGATGAATATATCTTAATCAATCTCATCCGCCAAGAAATTGGTGCGGTTCAATCTCCCTATTCTTTGGTTTCGCGGTTGTTTCGCAATCATCCCGAAATTCGCTTTGAAAGGCCTTATCATGCCTTAGTGGATGATAGTGTAGCGACGATTATACAAAAAGAACCTCATTGGCAAGTTGGTTATTTGCAGGGTGTAGCAATTCTGCATACAGGGTATCAAAAAAGAGCGATCGCCCAAAATAATAAATACATCAAAGCGCAAGCCGCAATGTTAGAGTTTCTCGCCACCCATCCCAATGATCCTTATGTTTGCAGTAAATTAGGGGCGCTTTACGTTGAAACTGGCAAACTTTCTCAAGGTGTAGAATTATTGCTACGGGGACTCAAGCAAGCTAGTGGTAGGTCATCCCAAGATTGGGTGACAGCAAATCAATCAGCAGAAAACTACGAAATTTTATATGAACTCCATTATCATTTAGGGATTGCGTACAATCATTTAAAACAGCCGCAACCAGCCCTAGAACACTATCAAGCTGCGATTAAATTACCGATTTATCCTATGCTCAAGTTAGGAGCATATAACAATTTAGGCAACTTACTCAAAGATGCAGGCGATTTAAACAACGCCAAAAAAGCTTACGAAACAGCTTTAAAGATTGATCCAGATTTTGCGACTGGGTATTATAACTTAGGGATGACATTAAAGGCTTTGAATTTATTTACTGATGCGATCGCTTGTTATCAAAAAGCCATCAAATTAAATCCTTATTACGCAGAAGCATATCAAAATTTAGGTGTAGTACAGCTAAAAGTTGGTAATCTCCAAGCTAGTCTGACAGCATTTAAAAATGCCATACTCCTCCACGAACAGCAGCAAAATATCGCAGAAGCCAAAAGACTGCACCAAGGTTTATATGAGATGGGACTAATCAAATAACGACTCATACCAATTTTGGATTTTGGATTTTCGCTGAGAAACTTGTTTGAAACTGTGAAAATCTCTGTCTAGCAAAACTGTGATTTATTAACCATTCAGACTCCTGACTTCTGAATTTTATAGGACTTATACCAATTCTGTATGAAGATGCACTGAATTAAAGAACGAACCACAAAGGGCGCAAAGGACACAAAGAAAGAAGAGATATAAAGATTAAATGCAACCTCAAATAGAATTGGTATTACGCAATAACTCTCTCAAACTCTTATAACTTCGTGTCCTACCCTTCGGGAAGCCACTTCGTGTCTATGCGTCCTTTGCGGTTCGTTTCTTTATACTTTTGCGGTAATGATTCACCTCTGAATTCCTCAGCGAATTTAGAATGCAGCAACTTGTGAGCTTGAGAATTACGTAATAATAAGAGATGAGTGTTTTTTTGGCAGAGAGATTGAGTATGAAATTCATACTTAATATTTGGCTGCAAAACTAACCACCCCTCTTTGAGCATTAATTGAGCATTTTAGAGGACTCACAAGCTAAAAACCTTATAGATTCGAGATAATGCGAGTAATTTTGATGACAGGCAAAGGCGGTGTGGGAAAAACCTCTGTTGCTGCCGCTACGGGACTTCGTTGTGCAGAACTGGGCTATCGCACACTAGTTTTAAGTACAGATCCTGCCCATTCCTTAGCCGATAGTTTTGATTTAGAACTAGAACATGCACCGAAGCAAATTCGCCCAAACTTGTGGGGTGCAGAACTAGATGCACTGCAAGAACTGGAAGGTAACTGGGGTGCTGTAAAGCGATACATTACCCAGGTTTTGCAGGCGCGGGGCTTAGAAGGAGTGCAAGCGGAAGAATTGGCGATTCTACCAGGAATGGATGAAATTTTCAGCTTGGTAAGAATGAAACGCCATTATGATGAAGGGGATTTTGATGTTTTAATTATTGACTCAGCCCCCACCGGCACAGCTTTGCGCCTGTTAAGCTTACCAGAAGTTGGCGGTTGGTATATGCGCCGCTTTTACAAACCATTTCAAAATATATCTGTAGCGTTGCGTCCTTTAGTGGAACCAATTTTTAAACCAATTGCGGGTTTTTCTCTACCCGACAAAGAGGTAATGGATGCACCTTATGAGTTTTATGAACAAATTGAGGCACTGGAAAAGGTATTAACAGATAATACTCAAACTTCTGTGCGTCTTGTCACTAATCCCGAAAAGATGGTGATTAAAGAATCGCTACGCGCCCATGCTTATTTAAGCTTGTATAATGTAGCTACAGATTTAGTAGTTGCTAACAGGATTATTCCGCCGGAAGTGGAAGATCCATTTTTCCAACGTTGGAAACAAAATCAAGAACAGTATCGTCAAGAAATTCACGAAAATTTCCATCCTCTGCCAGTTAAAGAAGTGCCGCTATTTTCTGAAGAAATGTGTGGATTAGCGGCACTAGAAAGACTCAAGGAAATTCTCTATAAAGACGAAGACCCTAGCCAAGTTTATTATAAAGAAACAACAGTTAGAGTCGTACAAGAGAAAAATGAATACAGTTTAGAACTGTATTTACCGGGGATTCCTAAACACCAAATTCAGCTAAGTAAAACAGGTGATGAGTTAAACATTACAATCGGCAACCATCGCCGCAATTTAGTGCTGCCACAGGCTTTAGCCGCACTACAACCTGCTGGGGCTAAGATGGAAGAAGACTATTTAAGAATTCGTTTTGCTGATAATAACCGAGTTTAATTCTCTGGGTAATCATCCTCAAGGAATAATTTATCTTTAACAGTAGAGACACAGCTTAGTTCTGGTCTCTTTTTTTTTAGAAAAACATAAATATCTGGTTTTTTTAAACTTTTTACTAGTAAAAATTTATCAAAAATCTATAAAATACTGAGATTTTTTTCTTAAATAAAATAATGTAAAAACCTGTAACAAAAACCTAGGAGTATTCACTGTATTTTGACCGTGGTTTTACTGTAGACAAATACATTATATAAAATTCACAATATTTTTAGATTTATCGCTGACAAGATATTTAATTTCAAAAATTTTTAAACTTAAAAACAATGTCCCAACTAGCAGATCCAAACTTGCGGACAAGACTTAATCAAGAGAGTCTTCTACGCCGGATAACAAATCGGATTCGTCAAACATTAGAGTTAGAAGAAATTATTACAACCACAACAGCAGAAGTACGCTGTTTACTGGGGACTGACCGAGTAATGATTTATCAATTTCATACGGATGGTACAGGTAAGGTGGTGGCTGAATCCATTCATGAACAGCGTTTACCTTCGTTGTTGGGGCTGAATTTTCCCGCCGATGATATTCCGCCTCATGCGCGTGAATTGTTTATTAAATCTAGGGTACGTTCGGTTGTAAATGTAGAATTGCAACAGATTGGTCACAGTTCGATGAGTGTTTTAGAAACGGGGGAACTGAAACCGGAAGATATTCGTTATCGCCCTGTAGATCCTTGTCATGCAGAATACTTAACGGCGATGGGGGTGAAATCCTGTGTCGTCGCACCGATTTTCCATCAAAATCAACTTTGGGGATTGCTGGTATCTCATCATTCCCAGGCGCATTCTATTTCACTTTATGAATTAGAAGCGATGCAAATGGTTGTAGATCAATTATCGGTGGCGATCGCCCAAAGCAATCTTCTCGCCCAAGCCCGCGCCAAAGCTGAACGAGAAAGTGTAATTAATCGCATTGCTACCCTGCTACATTCCCTCCCGACAATTGTTTTACAACCAGCCTTAGAAGCGGCTGTCGCCGCCTTTCAAGGTGTTGGTGGGAGATTGTGTATGAGAAACGAAGCTTTTCAAGCGTCTAATAATCAAATTAAAAGTTTGAAAGAATGTTTAATTCCAGGGAGTGACTGCATTCAAATTTACACCTGTGGACAACAGCCAGAAATTCCCCAAGATAATATTTATCCCTTAATGGAGCAGTATAACGTCTGGCAAGAACATTATCAGTCTGGTGAATATGATGTTTGGGCAATTGATGATATTTATCAAACAGCTAGTTTGCGAACTTTGCAACCAACTTTTAAATCAACTAAAATTCGCAGCTTGCTGATGATCCCCCTGTATTATCGTCAGCAGTTAGTTGGCTATTTAAGTATCTTTCGTAATGAAATCGATACAGAAACCTTGTGGGCTGGTCAATTTGACAGCGATCGCCGCCAGTTGTATCCCCGGTTATCTTTTGATGTTTGGAAAGAATCAAAAACAGCCCAAGCGCAACAATGGACAGACGCAGATATTGAATTAGCTAGAGAACTTGCTAAACATTTTGCCTCAGCAATTCAACAATATGAACTTTATCAGCAAGTACAAGGTTTTAATCAGAATTTAGAACATCAAGTAAAAAGACGCACAGTTGAACTAGAACGCACATATCAACAACAACAAGCCGTATTTGGCGTGATTGCTAAAATTCGGGAGTCGTTGGATGTGGATCAGATTTTTCAAATTACCACCAAAGAAGTTTGTCAGTTAATCAAAGGCGATCGCGTTTCGGTTTATCGCTTTACCGAAGATTGGGGCGGTGAATTTGTCGGCGATTTTGAAGCTACTAGCCCCCATTGGACAAATGAAAGCAAAATAGGGCTAAATACCGTTTGGAATGACACCTACCTGCAAAAAACCGAGGGAGGACGTTACCGCCACAACGAAACATTTGCTGTGGATGATATCTATCAAATTGGCTTTAACCAGTGCCATTTAGATAATCTAGAGTATTATCACATTCATGCTTTTGTTTTAGCTCCTATTTTTGTTGGGCAAAAACTCTGGGGTTTACTTTGCACCTATCAACATACTGGCCCCCGCGAATGGAAACCTTCGGAAGTTAACTTTCTCAGTCAAATCGCCGCCCAATTAGGTGTAGCCCTGCAACAAGCCCAATTACTGATGCAAACTCAGCAACAAGCTGCTGATTTGCGAAAAGCCGCCGAACAACGGCAAATATTATTTGAAGTAGTGACTAAATTGCGGGAATCTCTAGATTTAGATACGATTTTTAGTGCAACAGCCCATGAAGTGCGACGGACTTTAAATGCTGACCGAGTTGTAGTTTATCGCTTTGACCCCAATGCAGAACTAGATACGGGTGAAGTTGTAGCAGAGGATATTTTACCTGGGTTTGTCTCAACACTTGCTTTAAAAATTCAAGACACTTGCTTTAAGCAGAAATATATTGCTTTGCATCGTCAGGGAAGAGTGCATGTGATTACTGATGTTCACAACTCTGGACTTAACCCTTGTTATTTAAACTTATTGGAAAAACTTCAGGTACAAGCCAATTTAGTAGTTCCCTTAGTCAAAGGTTTAGAACTCTGGGGTTTATTGTGTATTCACCAATGCGCCCAACCGCGAGACTGGGAAATTTCCGAAATTCAATTTACTACCCAAGTCGCCGCGCAACTTTCTGTCGCCCTAGAACAAGCTGATTTACTAGCGCAAACCAAACTGCAAGCCCAAAAATTAACCGCCGCCTTGCATGAGTTACAAGCTACCCAAACTCAACTCATCCAAACCGAAAAAATGTCTTCACTCGGTCAGTTAGTAGCTGGTGTGGCTCATGAAATTAATAACCCCGTAAATTTTATTTATGGCAATTTATCCCATGTGCGGGAGTATGCAGATGATTTACTGGGAATGCTCAACCTTTATCAAAAACAATATCCTAAACCTAGTGAGGAAATTAGCGATCGCCTGGAAGATATTGATTTAGAATTTCTCTCACAAGATTTACCCAAAACTCTCGCTTCTATGAGCGTTGGTGTAGAACGCATCCGCCAAATCGTCATGTCCTTGCGGAATTTCTCTCGCCTGGATGAAGCGGAAATGAAGGTAGTAGATATTCACGAAGGCCTAAATAGTACCCTGCTGATTTTACAGCACCGCTTAAAGTCGAAATCCGATGGTGCTGACATTCAAGTTATTCAAGAGTATGGTGATTTGCCATTGGTAGAGTGTTATGCAGGACAACTCAACCAAGTATTTATGAATGTCTTGAGCAATGCGATCGATGCTATAGAATATCACCCAGAATCCACCTCAGTTACTCATCAACCTCAAATTTCCATTCGCACTACCATTGGTAACATGAACAAAAATGTGCCAAGCGTGGTAATTTACATCAAAGACAATGGATTAGGCATACCAGAAGCCGTCAAAACAAGAGTCTTTGACCCATTTTTCACCACTAAACCTGTAGGTAAGGGTACAGGTTTGGGACTATCAATTAGTTACCAAATCGTGGTAGATAAGCATGGTGGTATTTTTCAATGCGATTCACAACCAGGGCAAGGTACAGAGTTTCGCATTGAAGTTCCCATCCAGCAGAGTATTCATACTTGAAGTGCTGAGTTTTAAGTGCTGAGTGCTGAGTGCTGAGTGCTGAGTAAAAATACTAACCTCTAGCCCCTAGTCTATGACATCTGACATTGATGCAATTTGGCTGACTCGTTCCTCAACTTTAGTGGCTCCTGAATTGATTGGCTGTACTTTAGTAAGACAAATGCCCGATGGTAAGATTTTTCGGGGAATAATTGTCGAAACAGAAGCCTATGCACCCGATGATCCAGCAATGCACGCTTATCGTAGTCGGACTACTCGCAATCAGGTAATGTTTGAGGCGGCTGGAAAAGCTTATGTGTACTTAATTTATGGTGTTTACCACTGTTTGAATGTGGTAACTGACAGAGACGGAATTCCTAGTGCGGTGCTTCTTCGCGCCTTGGAGTTAGAGCAAGTCCCTACCTGGGTTGATCATCAAGAAAAACTCAAACCGCATCGCATCGCCGCCGGGCCAGGTAAACTTTGCCGCGCTTTGAAGATTGATTTGACATTGAATGCAACACCCCTAGAATTTGGTCAACCCCTCTGGTTAGAACACCGCCAGCCTGAGTTTCAACAACAGCTAGAACAGGGAAATCTCTCGTTAATTCAGACTACGCGCATTGGTTTGACTAAAGGTGTAGACTTGCCTTGGCGCTGGTATTTATGGAATAGTCTGGCTGTGTCGAAAAAAGGATAGATGTATTATTTGGGCGATCGCGCCAATATTTATATATTAAAAATATATAGCAGCAGCCAAGTTGCTTAGGACATCGATAAATAATAAAACTGAGACACTAAAAAGCTTTGAAACCTGTCACCTGTCCCCTATTACCTGTCCCCTGCTATACTACTTCAGATAGATGACTTTTGCTGATATCTGCAATCAAAGTCTGCGGTGAGTTTGTACAGGCAAAGTAATCACAAACTCTGTGCCTGTGCCTAATGTAGAATGACAATTAAGCTGACCTTGATGTAATTCAGTCACAATTTGATAACTAATAGATAAACCCAATCCAGAACCTTTACCCACATCTTTGGTTGTGAAAAATGGGTCAAATATTTTTGTGATTATAGTATCGGGCATTCCCAAACCATTGTCTGCAATAGAAATCATAATTTGGTTTTCTGATAATACTTGAGTATGAATCAAAATTTGATGTGTATGACGCTGCTGATTTACTGTTTCTAAGGCATCAATAGCATTAGATAAGATATTCATAAATACTTGATTGAGTTGTCCAGGATAACAACTAATTAAAGGTAAATCACTATATTTTTTGACTACTTCTATGGCTGGTTTTTGTGCTTGCTCTTTTAGGCGATTTTGCAAGATTAATAATGTACTATCAATGCCCTCATGAATATTAACTGCTTTAAATTCGGACTCATCTAACCGAGTAAAATTACGTAGTGATAGCACAATTTCTCGAATTCGCTCTGTGCCTATTTTCATTGAAGCCAGCGTCTTGGGCAAATCATCTAGGGTAAATGCCAAATCCAGTTTTTCAGCCTCGATTTGAATTTCGTCCACTGGATGTGGATAGTAATGCTGATAGAGTTGGATAAATTTTGACAAATCTTGAATGTAAGTTTCGATATGGGTTAAGTTCCCATAAATAAAGCTGACAGGATTATTAATTTCATGTGCTACACCTGCTACCATCTGACCCAAAGCAGACATTTTTTCACTTTGAATCATTTGGGTTTGGGTACGTTGCAATTCTTGAAGTGTTTTTTGTAATGTTGTGGTGCGCTCCTCAACTTTGAGTTCTAAGGCATTATTTACTTGTTCTAGTTCAATAAAAGAAGTCTTTAACTGACTTACCATACTGTTGAAAGAACTAGCGAGTTCTCCGAGTTCATCTTGTCGATGAGTATCTAGATTAATTGCAAAGTCACCATTAGCAAGTTGCTGACTAGCAATGGTCAATTGTTGTAGAGGTGTAGTGATTTGTTGTTGTAAAACCGACAACAGCAATAACACTTCAATCAGCAACGCCACAGCACCAGACATTAAAATAAACTGAGCCATATCCCAAGCTATCCCCGATAGTAATGATTTGGGATAAACTGTCACAAAATACCAGTTTGGGCCTTTTAAACGAGTCACTGCTAGATATTCACGGTCTTGACTATTGTCTAAAACTTGGGTTTCTGCTGAAGTGTTGCTGACTAACTGAAAAATCCGTTGGAGATGGGGATCGTAAATTGCATCAATTTTGAGCTTTCCTTGCGCTTGCTGAATTTCCTGAGTGTGGTGGGGATCGACAATTAAACGACCATCAGAGCGAAAAATGAGATTGTATGTACCGGGTAATTGATCCTCCGTCGTATGCTGTATCAGATCGCTTAAAACCACATCATGTCCCACAATTCCCAAAAAGCGATCGCCCTGATAAACTGGGACAATTGCCGACACCATCCAGACTTTTACACTTGGGTCAAGATAAACACCTGTCCATTTTGGCAAGCGGGCTGGGTTATGTTGAGGATCGGCAATATAAAAATATTCTTCATTTGGCAGATAGACATCAGGCGGTACCTGTAAAGCCAACGGTACGCCATTCCAATAATTAACTCCTGTATTTTCTGGTGTGAGAAAATATGTATCGACAAATCGATTAGACCAAGCAGCCCCATAGGCAGTAATGACTTTGTTAGCTATTAACATTCGCTGCTTGAGTTCTGTAGTTAGCTGCACATTGCGACTAATGATGGAACTGGGATATCGAGTGGAATCAAATTCTTTAATCGGTCGATTTTGGGGAAAATTACGCCGAGTACCATCATTCCAGGAAAAATACTGCCGTTCAAATTCAGCTTGGATATCAATATTAGTAGGTTGCTGAAATTCTACCAATAAGCGATCGCGCAACGAAGTCAAGTTATCTTGTGCCAATTGAAAGATGCTACTTTCTTGCTCCCCTCTTTCTTTGATATATTTTTCTAATTGTGCTTGAGTTTGGCTTTCTAAACGCGACATCATATGAACATAACTCACCCCAGCAGATAGGAGTACCACTACTGTGACTCGCACTGCCATATTCATCAGTGTTTTGTGGGTGAGTGAATTCGGGCATTTCTTCAGCCAAGAAAAACCTCTTAAAGACCACTGTTGATGGAGAATTTGTCTAATTTGGACAACCATAGCGTAGGAAATCTCAGGAAAATTCTGAAAGTTTGTTGATTTTATAGCGGCAAATGGATGACAAATTCAGTCCCTTCGCCTGGTTGAGAATTAACTTCAATTACTCCACCGTGGCTTTCTTCAACGATTTGTTTAGCGATAGCCAAACCTAAGCCTGTACCTTTTCCTACGGCTTTAGTAGTAAACAAATGGTTAAATATTTTTTGTTTAATATCTGCACTCATGCCCTTACCATTATCAGCAATAGCAATTTTCACTAAATGGTTTTCTAAGGAAGTTGTAATGGTAATGCGGTTAGGATTGGCTTGAATTTCCTCAAAACTACGGTCACAGTTCAACTCCTCTAATGCGTCAATAGCATTAGCTAAAATGTTCATAAATACCTGATTTAATTGCCCAGGGAAACATTGAATCTGTGGTAAATTATCGTAATTGGTTATGACCTCAATTGCTGGACGTTGTTCGTTAGGTTTGAGACGATGTTTGAGAATTAAAATGGTGCTATCAATACCTTCGTGAATATTAAATGGTACTTTGTAATCTCGATCAGTCCGAGAGAAAACGCGGAGTGAAGTGCTGATATTTTTTAATCTGTCGCAAGCCATTGTCATAGAATCCAGGATTTTAGGCAGGTCTTCTATGGTATATTCCAAATCAATTTCAGACTCGTGGTCGAGGATCTCTTCAGTTTTATCGGGTAAAGTTGCTTGATAGATTTTCAAGTGAGCGATGATATCGTTAAATGTCGGTTTAGCTTGTTTGAGACTGGCAGCAATAAAGCCCAAAGGATTATTCATTTCGTGAGCGACACCAGCCACTAAGTTACCCAATGCAGACATTTTCTCACTTTGAACGATTTGTAATTGTGCTTGTTGTAAGTTATCTAATGCCTGTTCTAGCTGTTGGGCATAATCCTGAGAACGTTGATAAAGTCGGGCATTTTCTAGGGAAATTGCGGCTTGGGCGCAGAGTAAATTTAACAGTTCGACGCGATCGCTTGTAAACACCCCCGTCACTAAATGATTTTCGAGATATAAAATACCCAGCAATTTACCTTGATACAAAATTGGGCTACACAAGATACTCCGGGGCTGTTGGCGGATAATATAAGGGTCGTTAATTAAGCTGGGATCGATTGTTGCATCCAATAGCACCATAGTCTGTTGACTGTGCTTGACTTTGTAAATTAGCTTGTGGGGAATATCCTGGCTGTCTTCAATGGGAAGACTTTGCAATACAACTGGCTCATAACCCTGGATAATTGAACCTTGAATTACTAAATGATTGTCTTGCAACAGCATTAACGCACATTTATCAGCCCCAGCATTCTCGATGATGATGGAAAGTAAGGATGCAAGTAGTTTTTGGAGTTCGATGACACCAGAGAGGGTTTGAGATGCTTTGAGAATTGCTTTTAAATCGAGGGAATCTGAAACACTGCTGCTAGTGCTAGAACTGGAAGAACTACTAGATGTCACACTACTCAAAGCAAAGATAGTTTCGTTACTAGAAACAGCAGAACGGATTGGCTGTAATATAGGCGCAAGCAATTGGGGATAACGTCTTTCTAAGTCAGCAACTTTGGCTTTGGCTCCCCAACAGGCATAGGCATAGTAAGCTTGGGTCATGTATTCCTGCGCGATGCGGTGTTTGCCCCAATCAAGATAGAATTTTGCGGCTAATTCATGAGCCAATGCTTCTTCTTGGATGTATTCGTTAGCTTTGGTTAGGGAAATTGCCCGGTCGTACAGGTCAATAGCTTCTGCAATTTTTCCTAGCACTCGACATTTTTCTGCTTCTACCAAAATATATTTATGTTCAAAGTTGGTAGGTGCATGAACAGCCCAGACTTTCATGAGTTTTTGATTGATTTCTACTTGCTCTAGTAGGGATTGAGACTGTTGGTTTAGGGGTGATATGCTTCTGACTTCAGATGCTTGTAAATCAATACGCTGGGACAGCAGAGCAAGAGAATAATAAAAGTTGTGGATTGCCACAGTTATTCCAATCCCAGCATCAGCGTAATTTGCTGCATTGAGCGCCGATGTCACCGCAGCAGAATCATCGGCGAATAAATAGCTGAGAATAGACTTAGCTAAATATGCTGTAAATGGCAGTGAGCGATCGTTCCCGGCACAGTAAACAGGTAGAAGTTCATGCTCATCAAAATGCTCACCTGATAATTGCTTTGGCTCAGTGCTATCTTCCAATAAATTAGCAACAAGTTGTTGCCAAATTTGAGCATTGACCAGAGAGTGAACTTGTTGAATCGGCTGCAAAACTTCAAGGGCAATCTTTTGGTTTTGTTGCAAATCTGTTAAAGTTTCTCCGGCAAGAAACCTATAGGTACAGCTATGGGCAGTTGCATAACTAGCATACTCAATATCACCCATTTCAAAACCGACTTGACTAGCTTTTACTAATGCTTCTATCGTGCCAATTAGAGGTTCTTTCCAAGGTCGAATAAAAACATTAAATAAATTCTTGACTTTGCATTCTAATTCTCTAGCAGAAAATCGCTCTAATACTTCCAAGGACAGCAAACCAGAGTAGTATCCTTTATCTAAATCTTTCTCAAATGCACACAGTAATATGCCATAAAATACATAGGCAAATGCTGTCAGCGATGTGTGTCCTTGTTTTAAGCTTAAATCAATCATTGTCAAGACAATGGGTGAGAGTAGCTCTGGTTTTGTTGTGTAGGCTGGAGGAAAAATTGCCATAAGTATACGCATGACAGCAATTTGATGGGCATCTTGCATCACTGGCAATGATTCGATTGTGTGCAATTTTGGTAGGTGAATTGCTGAAGATGCAGGTGCATAATTTAAATCGACACCTAGAAGTTCCAATGCCAAAATTCCTACATCCAGTGCTTTTGGCATTTCTGACTGAGCCGTATACATTTGAATTTGCAGCTCATAAATTTTTATGCGATCAAGTAGGCTGGTTGCACGCTCTAAAACAAGATTAGCTAAACTTTGGGCATAGGCAAAGTTGATGTTAAGATATTCTGCTTTAATCGCAGATTCATAAAGAGATACAGTTAGCCTATAGTCGCTTTGCCAGCTATCAGTATCTAGAGACTTAACTCCATTGTGGAAATATTTAGCAGCCGCACTATAGGCGGTTGCTGTCAGGGCTTTTTCGCCAGCCATGAGGTTTAATTGTGCTAATTGATGTTTTTGGAACTTAGTGGCGATTAACTCTCTAGCTATATTCAAATGATTGACAATATCAAAAATATTTTCTGCTTGTTTTTCTAGAGATGTATGCTCTAATAATAATTGTCCAATCTGGTAATGTGTTTCCTGCTTTTTATCTTCGGGTATTAGTAAATAGGCAGCTTGTTGGACGCGATCGTGTAAAAATTTATATCTAACATTCTCTTGATTTTCTTGTGCTAGTGCTTGATTCTCTTTACCAAGATAAAACTTATAAACATCACTGATTGGTAAAACTAAGCCTTCTTGCAATGCTTTCCACAAAGCATCAGATGTTGCGATGGCTGATTGTTCTGAAACAATAGCTAAAGTATCTAAATCAAAAGAGTTACCAATGCAAGCAGCAAACTGTAATACCTGCTGCGTTGATAAGGGGAGTTTTCGCAATTGAAGACTCATGAAATCTACAATATCATCTGTCACAGCTTGAGTTTTGACTTGAGCAATATCACACTGCCAACAGCCTAATTCCAAATCAAAGTGAATCAGGTTTTCATGATGTAATGCTTTCAGAAACTGTGTCACAAAAAAGGGATTACCTTGAGTTTTTTGATATATCAATACAGAAAGATGCCATGACGTTTCTTCTGTACATTTGAGGGTGTCAGCAACTAATTGATTTACTTGTAATTGGCTTAGTGGTGCTAAGGTAATTGTATGAATTGTTGCATTTGCCTTTTCTATATCACTCAAAGTCAACATTAATGGATGTCCAGCATTGACTTCGTTATCTCGATATGCCCCAATGATAAACAGATGACTGGTATCAGTCATTAACAACTGGATTAATTTTAGTGATGCTGAATCTGCCCATTGTAAGTCATCGAGAAATATGACTAAGGGATGTTCTTTAGTTGTAAATACTTGAGTAAATTTTTGAAATAACAAATTAAATCTATTTTGGGCTGCTGTTCCTGATAGTTCTACGGCTGGTGGTTGTTCACCAAGAATGTTTGCTAATTCAGGAATAACTTCAATGATAACTTGTCCATTTTCCCCAACAGCTTCGAGAATTTTATTTTTCCATTGCTGAATTTGAACATCGCTTTCGGTTAATAATTGCCCGATTAAATCACGAAATGCTTGTACAAAAGCACTGAGAGGAATATTGCGTTGAAATTGGTCATATTTGCCTTTGATAAAATAGCCACGTTGTCTGAGTATTGGTTTATGGACTTCGTTGACAATGGCTGTTTTACCAATTCCAGAGAAACCAGCAACAAGCATCATTTCTGTTGTGCCAAAGCTGACTCTATCAAAAGCTTGTAACAAGGCTGAGACTTCGCTTTCTCTGCCATAAAGTTTATCAGGAATGATAAAGCGATCGCACACATCCCTAGTAGCAATTTTAAAGTTGCTAATCTTCCCAGTTTCTCTTAGTTGCTGTAAACATTGTTCTAAATCAAACTTCAACCCTAATGCGCTTTGATATCTATCTTCAGCATTTTTCGCCATCAGCTTACTGATGATTTCTGAGAGAATTGATGGAATTCTTGGATTAATTTCTTGGACTAATGGTGCGGTTTTGGCAATATGAGAATGTACCAATTCGATTGCATCATTAGATCGGAATGGTAATTCTCCAGTGAGTAACTCATAAAAAGTTATGCCCAAGGAATAAAAATCTGTGCGATAATCAATTCCGCGATTCATTCTCCCTGTTTGTTCTGGAGAAATATAAGCTAGTGTCCCTTCTAAAACATTAGGATTGACGAGGGTTTGAGTTTCTCGTGGTAATAAAGAGGCAATACTAAAGTCAATTAATTTTACTTGTTTAGTTTCGGGATTAATTAAAATATTGCTGGGTTTAATATCTTTATGAATAATCCGATCGCGGTAAAGTAAATCTAGTCCGTTGCAAAGTGCGATCGCAATTTCTAAGAATTCCTCTAGAGATGTGACACTCTGATTTTTGGTAAAATAATTCTTGAGCGAAATTCCCCCAAAGTCTTCCATAACTAACATATAGCCATTATTCAAGGGTTCCAGGCTATAAGTTTGAATAATTAAGGGGGAGTTGAGATTTTTGGCAATTGTGTATTGATTGCGAAACAACAACAGTTCGCTAAAACTAGGATAGGAATTTTTTAGCAGCTTGATGACTACTGGTAAGGAATCATTTTCTCGATATCCTCGATAAACCAGTGTACGGGAACCATTATAGAGTTCTTCACTGATGCTATATCCGGGAATCCTCACAAGAGTGCCAATCATACCTCTAAATCCTCAGAATGTTTGGATTTAGTATTCCCAGAATAAATTATATTTATTTACAAATACTTACTGATTTTTATACTGAAATTTGGATACTGAATTCAGTGCCTTTACTTAGCCCGGAATGACAATTTAATTTGCCAGCATGGGTTTCTTCAATAATTTGTCGGGCGATCGCCAAGCCTAACCCTGTACCTTTGCCTACAGCTTTAGTCGTAAACAAATGGTCGAAAATTTTCTGTTTTACCTCTTCGCTCATCCCTGTACCATTATCAGCAATTGAGATGTTTACGTATTTATCTACCATTGAGGTTGTAATTGTAATCCGGTTAGGATGAGCTTGAAGTTCTGCAAAACTCTTACCAATATTGGCTTCTTCTAACGCATCAATAGCATTGGCAATAATATTCATAAATACCTGATTTAATTGCCCAGGAAAACAATTAATTAAAGGTAAATCTCCATAGTTGGTAATCACTTCAATGGCTGGGCGTTGTTCATTAGCTTTCAGGCGATGTTTAAGAATTAAAATTGTGCTATCAATACCTTCGTGAAGATTAAATGGTACTTTGTAGTCTCTATCAGTCCGAGAGAAAATGCGAAGACTTGTACTAATATTTTTTAATCTGTCACAGGCTAAAGCCATCGTATCAACAATTTTAGATAAGTCTTCTAAACTATAATCAAGGTCAATTACTTCTGCATGACCAAGAATTTCTTCTCCAGGGTTGGGTAAAGCTTTTTGATAGAGTTTGAGATGCTCTGTGATATCAGCTAAGGTAGGTTTAACTTGCTGGAGACTAGCATAAATAAATCCCAGAGGATTGTTCATTTCATGTGCTACACCAGCAACTAAGTTACCCAATGCCGACATCTTTTCATTTTGGACTAATTGTAATTGAGTTTGTTGGAGATGTTGGAGTGTTTGTTCGAGTTGGGTGGCTTGTTTTTGGGTTTCAATTAATAAATCTGCTTGTTTGATAGCAACTCCTATTTGTGCGCCAACTTGCTGGGCAAATTGAATTTCAAAAGGTTGCCAATGACGCGGGCGATCGCACTGATGAATACACAGCAAACCCCAAAGTTCGTTGTCTTGCATAATTGGTACTACCAAAGATGCTTTTACCTGGAATTGTGCTAACATTTCTCGATGACAATCGATGACTATATCTGTGTTGATATCATCAATGACACAACAGCGTCCTTGTTTATATAAAGTAGCAAAATTGTTACCAAAGCAATTATCTTCCACTTTCACAGCTATAGCGGAAGTAAACTGAGGTAAAACATCCTCAGCGATAAATTCACCATATTGATAATTGACATTCAGATGAAATTGATAAATTCCCACGCGATCAGCATCAAGAATTTGCCGCATATTTTGGGTAACAGCGCGGAAAATCGCCTCTAAATCTAAAGATTGGCGAATCTGCGTTACCACCTCAAATAAAGTTTGTTGCTGCTGGAGAGTTTGTTGTAGCTGTTGGGCTTTTTCTTGCGATTCTTGATACAGGCGGGCATTTTCTAAAGAGATAGCGGCTTGGGCTGACAACATTTGGATAACTTCGAGGCGATCGCTATGAAAGACACCGCTGGTAATTTGATTTTCTAGGTAGAGAATTCCGACTATATATCCTTGATGAATAATTGGTGTACATAATACACTTTTGGGTTGAATTCTTTGCATATATTCCCCGATAATGCCGGGAATATCTGTCAGACAATTATCAATTACAATTGTTTGTTGAGTATTTTTGACGTAATTAATAATTTTTTTGGGAATCTCTAGGCAGTTATTAATAGTTTGCGAGCTAATTTGAGTTTGAATATTACTTTCGGAATTTGCTTGATTGCTCATTAAAGTAATTGCCTTAACTTGCCAATTGCCTTGTGGTTCTGGAAGAATTAATGCACATTTGTTTGCCCCAGAGTTTTCTAAAATGATTTGTGTCAAACTGGCAATAAGTTGGTTTAATTCGATAGTGCTGGAAATAGTTTGAGCAGACTTGAGGACAGAAGCAAAATTAATGGCATCAGTAATACTAGTGCTATTGGTATTAGATATATTAGCAATTGTTCCAATAGTTTCTAATAAGTTGAAATTGATTTTTTGCGGTTGCTGAATAGATTTGAGTAATTGTGCGTAACGTTTTTCTAAGTCATAAGTTTTGGCTTTGGCTCCCCAACGGGCATAGCAATAATATGCCTCTTGCATATATCCTTGGGCAGCTTTTTCTTTACCCCAATTTAGGTAAAATTTTGCGGCGAGTTCGTTGGCTAGTGCTTCTTCCTGGAGATAACCATTAGTTTGAGCTTCGGTAATTGCTTGCTCATAAAGTTCCTGAGCCACTAAATATTTTTCCGCAATGCGCGATCGCTCGGCTTCGACTAACAAATATTTATGTAAGAAGTTTTCGGAACAACTTTCTGACCAAATTTTGAGTTGGGCTTGATTGATTTCAATTTGCTGCAATACCTCGTTACGCTCTACTTCTGGCAAACTAGGATAGTGTTTGCATAAAATTAGAGAACTGTAGTAATAGTAACCAGCAGAGGTAGTAAATCCGGCACAACTTTGGAGGAATTTCTTTGCCTGGGTAACATAGTGAATGTCGGGCTTGAATCCCGGAATTAAGCAAGCCCGATGGGTTTGCTGAATATAATAAGTACTCAGTGCTGTGTGGGATTTTAATGCTTCAGAACGTTCAACCCAAGCCTGTTCTGCTGTTGCAGCTTGTTCATCTGGAAATTGCGAAATTTGGTTGATAAAGAAACGACAAGCTGTAAGAATACTCAGCATAAAATCATGTTTGAGCTTTTCTCCAATTAGCCAATATTTATCAATATCAGTGGCAATATCTGTTAAGTTTTCACCTTGAAAAAGCCGATTCAAAATATTACCGTAGAGGTTGTATCCAGCATGGATAATTTCTCCTGATTCTAATCCAGCTAGGAACCCTTGATAATTAATTTCTGCTGCTCCTTTGATTGGTTTAGCCCAAACATGAATGGCGTAACCTGCGATAAAGCAAGCCCGTGATTGTTGAAATTTATTATGTAACTTATAACTTAATTGCAGAGCCAGGTTAGCAAACTCTAGTCCGCGTTGGTAGTGATTATGGATAATACCAATCAAAAAACCATAGGAAGCAAATGCTTTAATCGATTCGGCTGTATTACCTTGTTCAATAGATAACCGGACGGCTCGAAATGTGGCAAAACAGTAAAAATCAAAATCGGAGACAATATAGGCTGGTGGTTGCAAAATAATTAACAATTCAATCGCAACTTTAATTTCTGGATTTGTTGCCGCCGGTAAATCTAGTAATGTAGCAATTGAGCGATTTTTTAAGTAGTCTTCAATCACAGCAAACTCTTCTTGTAGCACTTGCTTTAAGGTAGCTCGCTCAATACTAATCCCTAAACTTTGTAATCCGGCTAACCCGGCTTGGATAGCTTGTGCGAATTGCCCTTGCAAAGAATATTGATCAACTTTCAGCACATAAATTTTAGCTTTATCTACATTGGAGTTAGCAAACTCCAATAAAATCAACAGTGTCTCTTCTAATAGTGAAAAATCCCCACTCATTAAGGCGACTTCTGCTAAATAGAAATGCAAATCAAACGCCAGACGATAGGTAGTAGTTTTTGCATCTTGCGTCAGCAAATTAATTCCGGTTTGGAAATAAGTCTTGGCTGCTTCATAAGCTGTGGAAGCTTTGGCTTTTTGTCCAGCAGTTAAATTGAGTTCTGCTAACTGTTGTTGCTCATTTTCTGTTTCAATGAGTAACTTGCCAATGTTGATTTGATTAACTATATCAAAGATTTTCTCTTCTATTTCAGCAGTTGATAAGTTTCCTAGTAATAGTTTACCAATGCGGTAGTGAGTTGCTTGCTTATAATTTTCGGGAATCAACGAATAGGCGGCTTGTTGAATGCGATCGTGCAGAAATTTATAGGTAACAGTTTCCAAATTCTCTGGAGTTAAATGCTGATTTTCTGAACCAATAAAAAACTTATAAACTTCACTTTGGGGTAAAATTAGACCGTTCTGTAAGGCACTCCATAAACAATCTGCCGTTGCAACTTTTGATTGTTGAGAAACAATGGCTAATGTTTCTAAATTAAATTGATTACCAATACAAGCTGCTAATTTTAAAATATCTTGTGTTGCTATTGGCAATTTTTGTAACTGTAATGCTATAAATTCAACAACATCATTGGTGAGCGATCGCTGGTTAATTTCTGCTAGATTGCACTCCCAGTATCCTTGTTGATAATTAAAACAAATCAGTCCATCTTGGTGTAGAGATTTGATAAATTGTGTGGCAAAAAATGGATTACCTTGAGTTTTTTGGTAAATTAACTGTGAAAGTGGTAAAGCTAAAGTGTCTGCACAATATAAGGTTTCAGACACTAACTGATTTAATTTCGATTCATTTAAGGGATGCAGCGTAATTGTTTGAATATTGATATTATTCTTACTAATTTCATCCAATGCTAACATTAAAGGATGTGCTGGTGATACTTCATTATCTCGATAAGCACCAATCAGAAGTAAATAACCAGTATTAGCCTCATTCACTAATGATTGCATCAGTTTTAGGGAGGCAGCATCAATCCATTGTAAGTCATCCAAAAATATCACTAATGGATGTTCTTGGTTGAGAAATAATTTAATAAAATTTTGTAATAATAAATTAAATCTGTTTTGGGCTGCAATACCAGATACTTCAGATGCAGGTGGTTGTTTACCAATAATGAGTTCTAATTCGGGAATAACTTCAATAATTAACTGGGCATTTTCTCCTAATAATTCCGTAATTTTATTTTGCCATTGTTGGATTTTTTGATCGCTTTCGGTGAGTAATTGCTTGATTAAATCACGAAAAGCTTGGACGAATGCTGAAAGGGGAATATTCCGGTTAAATTGGTCAAATTTACCTTTAATAAAATAACCCCGTTGTTTGACAATTGGCTTATGAACTTCATTCACAACTGCCGTTTTACCAATCCCAGAAAAACCTGCAACCAGCATAATTTCCGTTGCACCATTAGCAACACGATCAAATGCTTCTAAGAGAGTTTGAACTTCTTGTTCACGTCCATAAAGTTTTTCGGGAATGATAAAGCGATCGCACACATCCCTTTGGGCAATTTTAAAAGTTGAAATTTGACCAGTTTCTTGGAGTTGGGTCAAACAATTTTCCAAATCATATTTGATTCCCAATGCACTTTGATAGCGGTCTTCGGCATTTTTCGCCATCAATTTCAGGATAATATCTGCAAGCACCTGGGGAATTTCTGTATTGTTAATTTCTGGAGGTTGTTTAGCAATATGACAATGCAGCAACTCCATAACATCGTTTGATTGAAAAGGTAATTCTCCAGTGAGTAACTCATAGAAAGTCACACCCAAAGAATAAAAGTCAGTCCGGTAATCTATGAAGCGATTCATTCTGCCTGTTTGTTCTGGAGAAATATAAGCCAGTGTTCCTTCTAAAACATGAGGATTGATCAGTGTTTGAGTTTCTTTAGGCAATAAAGATGCAATACTAAAGTCAATTAATTTTATTTGTTTGCTTGCGGGATTAATTAATATATTGCTGGGTTTAATATCTTTATGAATAATCCGTTCACGGTAAAGTATCTCTAGACAATTGCAGAGTGCGATCGCTATTTGTAAAAAATCCCTCAGAAATTCTCCATTATTTCCTATTCCCCGACTCTCAACTACCCACTCCTTCAGAGAAATACCCCCAAAATCTTCCATCACCAATACATAGCCATTTTGGTAGGTTTCCAAACTGTAGGTTTGAATGATTCCGGGATAGTTGAGATTTTTGGCAATAGTGTACTGATTACGAAACTGTACTAGTTCACTAAAACTAGGATAAGAATTCTTCAGCAGTTTGATAATTACCGATGATGAGTCAATTTCCCGAATAGCCCGATAAACTAATGTTCTGGAACCATTGTACAGTTCTTCAATCAAGCGATAACCGGGAATAGTAAGCATAATGCCAAACCAGAAATACCAAGCTTATTATTCCCACACGCTCAAAATATTTCACGTTTACAGCAAAAATACTTACTATAGCAATCCTAAATAATATATGAGAAAATACTGAGAGAGCAAAAAGTAAAATTTAAAACTCAAATATACTAGCAGTGATGTGGATGCAATTACTAGAAGATTTTATCAGAAACAGTAAAGAGCC
>NZ_JACJSD010000070.1 GCF_014697615.1 Nostoc sp. FACHB-280
TATTTTTTCTGTCATTCGTTTACTGTAGTCAAAGAATTATTTCATCTGGCGGTACATGGTCAACTTTTTGACTTCTCAAAACTTTATAATTATGGTGTTTTCTCATAAATCACTTAGGATTGCTATAGCTCACTTAGTTTAAAATATTTCAACTACGATTTTAGCCCTGTATCCTGCGGCAAAATCTAATATTTTGAATATCGGCGATCGCACTTTCAGTAATTGTAATGAGATTGCCTGTTTGTAATGAAGAGCGATACCTGCGGTAAGTGTCACTAACGCACTCCACATTTTCAAAGCGATCGCCTGATTAAAATATTCAATTTTCAGTTTTGAGATATTGCCATAAATAATGGTATTTTGTATTACAGTCCCAACTATCCTTTTAAGGATTGCTCTAACAATTCAGCATCAGCATCAGCTAACTTGCCGATTACTTTTACAACCAAGCTTCTATGGACTGTATATAATCCTCTTTTAACTGCTGTTGCTACATTTAGTCCTGCGGCTTTCCATTCAGACAACACAAACTCGCCTTCTAAGTAATGCTTCAGTTTTGCTTGTCAAAGGCGTAATAAAAATATCTTGAGAAATGTGTTGCGTACTGACTACAATAGCAGGTCGAACTTTTGAAGTTGACAAATCTGAAAAGGGATACTGAACTAAAATGATGTCATTTTTAGAGTAGTTGAGCATAGACATCATCCTCAGTATTATCCCAAACTGCATCTAATGATTTTTGACTAGCTTGAAGCCAAAATTCATTTTCATCATCAGGAAGCAACGTCACTAGAACTTTTGTTCCTTCTGGTAATTCCGCAGACTCTAGCAGCTCTATTTTTCCTTGTCTGACAGTAGCCCAAAGTGTTTTTAGCATAGCCTTATTTCTAATATATAGTTGCTGATTCTATGATGACACGGTTAGCTATCGCCTGTTTGTCATGATGAGCGATCGCACTCTACATGACCAAAAGCGATCGTTGATTCTATGATGATACGGTTAGCGTTAGCGATCACCTGTTGATCACAATGAGCGATTGTAACGTAAAAATTTCTCAAGATAAGTGATCGCCTGTATAAAAATATGAGCTTGATTTATATTTTAATCACCTAAGCAGACATCAAACGCTGTTTTGATTCAGGAATGTGACGAGCTAATTCTTGAGCAGTTTCAATCCATTCCTGCATAATAACTTCTACATTTTGTAGTGCTTCTTGATAAGTTTCACCATCAGCAGCACATCCAGGTAATTCTGGTACTTCTGCTATAAATGCTTGGTCTTCTTCACTCCAATAGAGATTAATTTCATAACGCAGATTCATCTTGTCCTCATAGTTTATTTTTGAGAATTCCTTCACGAACTTGGTTGACCTGATAAGCTTTAGCTTTTCCTTGTTTGAGCGGAAGATTCAAGATTTCTTCTATACCATCGTTTGTATATATATGATGGCTACTGTGAATGCGCTCATCAAACCCTAGTTTAATTAGTAGCTGATACAGATGCTCAAATTAAAGCTTTTGTATTTTACGGTTTTTACTGCTGACAAATATATTATTATTTTATATTTTAATTTTTAGCTCGTTACAAATTATCTAATTAAAAAATGTAAATTATGGCTAAAGGCGATCATATTTACGTCAGTATTTACACGAATAATACTGCTCCATATCATCATGGCATTGATTGTGGTAATGACACTGTTATTCATTACCAAAAAAATTACAAAAATGAGAAAAATGGCATAATTCTTTGGGTTTCTATGAAAGATTTTACTAAAGGTAGGAAAATTTATACAAGGATATATAATAATTGCGATTCACCACTAATTGTAGTTGAAAGAGCAAAGCGTAGACTTGGGGAAACAAAATACAATCTCTTTTATAACAACTGTGAACATTTTGCACGTTATTGTAAAACAGGTGTACCTATTAGTGATCAAGTAGAGAATTATAAAGACTTGATATTTATAGGCAACAGTGGAATTGCTGCTTCTGATGCTTTGGTGAACAATGGCAAATCAATAGTTGATACGTCTCAAAATTTGATGAAAAAAACTTTAGATACAATTTCCAGTTTTTGGAATTTCTGATTTTATCTCAGCCGCTTCAATCATTTATAGCGATCGCCTAGACTGAAAAATTATGGCAGGCACTATGCCTGCCATGTAAGTTTATTCTATACCCTCAATGCGGTCTTCAACTTCTTGGTACAACTCGCGGAGGCGGTCTAAATTCTCCTCGCTAGTTTCCCAATAACCGCGACCATTTACTTCCAACAATGTTGATACCATCTTGCGGAAAGAATGGGGGTTGAGGTTCATCAAACGTTTTTGCATTTCTTCATCTTTGATGAAGGTTTCGTTCGCATCCTCATAAATCCAGTTGTCCACAGCACCAGCTGTTGCACTCCAACCCATTGTGTTTACCAACCGCTTTGAGAGTTCGCGGACACCTTCGTAACCGTGAGACAGCATACCCTCGTACCACTTGGGATTTAACAATTTGGTACGGGCATCTAAGCGCACGGTTTCAGATAAGGTGCGGACTTGGGCGTTGGCTGTGGTGGTGTCTGCAATGTAAGATGCTGGTGTTTTGCCATCACCACGCAGACTTGAGACAACCTTGGTGGGGTCTGAGTCGAAGTAGTGGGAAACGTCCGTTAAACTAATCTCGGAGGAATCCAGGTTTTGGAAAGTCGCTTCAGCAGTTTTGAGAGTGCTTTCAAAAATCTTCCGAGATTGTTCCATCATGCCAGGGTTGTCGGCACTGAAGGCGAAGGATTTACGGGTGAGGTACATTTCTTGTAACTCGGCTTCGCTTTCCCAGGTGCTGTTTTCTACTGCCAAGTTGATGTTAGAGGAGTAGGAACCGGAAGCGTTGGAGAATACGCGGGTTGCTGCTTGACGCAAATTAATTCCCAATTCCTCAGCTTGCTGCATAGCGTGTTTGCGGACAAAGTTCATTTCTGTGGGTTCATCCGCTTCAGCTGCCATCTTCACGGCTTGGTCTAGTAGATTCATCTGGTTGATGAACAAGTCGCGGAATACACCAGAACAGTTGATTACAACGTCAATTCTGGGTCTTTCCAATTCTTCTAAGGGAATTAACTCCAACTTGTTCACCCGTCCCAAAGCATCGGGAACCGGACGGACACCCACCATCCACATGATTTGTGCTAGGGATTCGCCGTAGGTTTTGATGTTATCTGTTCCCCAGAGAACACAGGCGATGGTTTCCGGCCAATTACCATTGTTTTCGGCTTTATTTCTTGCCAAAAGTCTATCAACAACGATTTTTGCTGATTGTACAGCCGCAGCCGTAGGAATTGATTGGGGGTCAAGGGCGTGGATGTTCTTACCTGTGGGTAATACATCGGGGTTGCGGATGGGGTCGCCACCAGGGCCGGGAAGAATGTATTCCCCTTCTAAGCCTTTGAGTAATGCGCCGAGTTCGTTGTCTGCACAAACTTGTTGCAAGCAGAACTCTAAATACTCGAACAGGGGTTTTAAGGCGGAAGCATCAACTTTGGGGTAACCTGCTTTGTGCAGTGCTTCTACCCAAGGTTCCTTTTTACCCATGTTGAAGAAATTCAACTTGGAAACTAAGGAAACTCTGCCTTCTGCGTCAGTTTGTTCTTGTACCAAGGCGCGGACGGCGGCGCGAGTTGCTAGGGTGATGTCTTGCAGAAGTTGGACATCTTCTAATACGCCTTTGTCGCTGTTTTGGTAGATTTCGTCAATGTTGCGTCCCACGCTGTTGGCGATGATGCGGGGTAAGCTGAGGATTTCTTCTTCTTGACGGTCTAAGCTGGCGATATTAACTAGAGTGGCGATCGCTTCTTCTGCACTTGGCGGTTTACCAATGACGTGCAAACCACAAGGTAACAACCGTGATTCGATTTCCATTAACTTGCGGTAGACGCTGCCAACAATATTATCCCGTTCTTCTGGGGACATATCTTTGGCATCGATTTCTGGCAAGTCGATGTCTTTATCTAGGTTCACCATCCGGCATTTATCCATGATGGTGTTGACGATGGGGATACCGCGACCGCTATCTTTTAAGGTTTGGTAAGAACCAATTAATTCGCTGAGTTCTTTCAAACCTTTGTACAAACCAGCGTTTTCTGCGGGTGGTGTGAGGTAAGAAATTGTCTCGGCGTAACTGCGGCGTTTAGCAATTGTGGCTTCGCTGGGGTTGTTAGCGGCGTAGTAGTAGAGGTTGGGAATTGTGCCGATTAAGTTATCGGGGTAACATTCGCCAGACATCCCCATTTGCTTCCCTGGCATAAATTCCAAAGAACCGTGTGTCCCAAAGTGTAGTACAGCATCCGCGCCCCAAATTCTTTCTAGGTAAGTGTAGTAAGCTGCAAAGCCGTGGTGAGGGCTGGCGGAACGGGAGAACAACAGCCGCATGGGGTCGCCTTCATAACCAAAGGTAGGCTGAACACCAATGAAGACGTTACCGAATTGCTTACCGTAAATTAATAAGTTTTGTCCGTCGCTGTTTAGGTGTCCTGGTGGTGGCCCCCAGTTTTCTTCTAAGCGTTGGGAATATGGTGTCAGTTCTTCGTATTCTGGCACTGACATCTTGTAAGCAATGTTGAGTTCGGGGCTGGCGTACTGTGCTTGTGCATCGTGGATGACTTGTTCCATCAACTCTTTCGCGTTTTCTGGCAAGTCTTGTACGTCGTAGCCGTTGTTTTTGAGTGCGTGCATCACCTCATAAATTGAGCCGAATACATCTAAGTAGGCGGCTGTCCCGACGTTACCTTTGTCGGGTGGGAAGCTGAAAACGGTGATGGCGACTTTTTTGTTTAATTTGGGTTTGCGGCGGAGGTTAGCCCACTTTAATGCACGTTGCGCTACAGCTTCGATGCGGTCTTGAAGTGCGATCGCCTTTCCTGTCGCCCCATCTCTACCCGATAATATAATCGGCTCAATTGCACCATCAAGTTCAGGAATCGCAATTTGTAAAGCAACTTGAATTGGATGTAAGCCTAAATCGCTATCTAGCCATTCTTCCGTAGTTTGGAAGACCAATGGTAACGCCACCATGTAAGGACGATTTAGGCGTTTGAGTGCGTCAATTGCCTTGGGATGGTCTTGTCTAGCCGGGCCGCCAACTAAGGCAAAACCAGTTAAGGAAATTACAGCATCAACTAACGGTGTATTTGTAGTTGGTTCGTAGAAGTAAGCATCTACAGGCTTGGAAAAGTCCAACCCACCGGCAAACACAGGTACTACCCGTGCGCCTAATGCTTCCAACTCCTGCACCATTGCCACGTAATGGGCATCATCACCTGTAACTAGGTGAGTGCGTTGTAATACTAACCCTACACAAGGTGCTAAAGGATCTTTTAAATCTTGGGAAATATCTCGTCGGGCGCTGTACCAGTTGAGATATTCTCGAACATCCTCATACATGGTTGTGGCTAAAGGATGCCAAATTCCCATATCGGGATAAACTACTGGTGCTTGATATTCTAAAGATGCAACTTTTTGTTTTTCAACATCTTTTAATACGTATTTATCAGCCAGCATCAGCAAGAAGTTTTCCAGGTTTTCTGGAGAACCACCCAGCCAATACTGGAAACTCAGCATAAAATTGCGTGCGTCCTGTGCTTTATCTATCGGTAAGAACTTCAGCACTTGGGGCAGTGTCCGCAATAGCTTCAGCATTCCATCTTGGAATCCTGCACCGGATTTTTCTTTGCGTTTCTTCATGAATTGTGCGATCGCACTCTTCGATTGACCCAACTGCGCCAAGGAAAAACTGCCCATTTTATTTAGGCGCATTACCTCTGGCATCGATGGGAAGACAACAGCAACGTCTAAATTATCGCGGTACGGTTCTACTGCTGCTACTACTTTCTGTGCTAAGTCTTCGATAAAAATCAGAGAGGCAATAAAAATATTGGCACTTTGTATATCGCGCTGGAACTCTTCGTAGTTTTCGGGGTCTCTGAGTTCCTCAATCAAGTACCCACTGATTTCAATCGCAAGGTCAGGATTGTTGGCGTTAATTGTACGAACCGCTTGCGACAATGCACTCTGGTACTGGGACTCAAGCACGACATAGACCACCTTGATTAAGTTACGTCCGCCCAGGTTATCAGGCGCAATGTGTCTAATGGTGGACTTGACGTGGGTGAACATGCTTCCTCTGCTCCTTTGATGCGTGTTCTCGACTGGAATTTATTTGCGGCTAAGTTGCCCACAAAGTTTAACGATTTTTTTCGGCAATAAGAGTTTTTTATCAGAAAAACCTTACCAAATGGGCATTTTGTCGGTTATCTGACATAAATCGATATAAAAATCGCAAACTTTGTTAACAAACATTAATAAATAATAAAAGCAAATACTCAAAAATTGTAACAAAAGCTTAATATTTCTCATATATTCTGGCAAATCAGTAATTTTGAAGAGGGGTATAACCAGATATATGAATATGCGATTTTGTCAAGTCTTTAATGGAAAATCTAGGCAACGAGAATGAAGGGGTCAGGATTCGCGCGTTGTTTCCCCATATTTTTATAGTAATACCAAATCAAGGGCGATCGCCTGACTAAACCAGTAACATAAAATCAGATGTACCCAAGGGAAAAGGTGAGATGAATGCTCAAGTTGTAGATACCACCTCAGAATTAATTTCCAAGGTGCAAACTCTAGCACCAGAACAGAAACAGCAAGTCTTGGATTTTGTGGAATTTTTAATGCAAAAATATGCTCAACCTGAAAAAGCCCAAGAAACTCCTCAGCAAAGGATACTGGGATTAAATGAAAAATTTTAGATGAAGAAGTGATAGTAAAGTTAAAGAGAACGTGGGGTGTAAGGTTTGTGAACACTTATACCCCTACACTTTTGCTTTATTTGATGTTTTGATATCTGCCTAAAGCAATTAACGGGAAATATTGCTGATACATGTGATATTTGAGATAAAAATGACAGGGGAAGCCAGTACCAGTAAAGTCGGCTTCAAACCAAGTACCGTCTGATTTTTGGGTTTTTACTAAGTAATCAATCCCGCGTTCAATTGTTTCCATTGCAAATTTACCAGTGGCTTCACCGGCGGCGATTAAGCCAATTAATGCCCAAGCTGTTTGAGATGCGGTGCTGCGTCCTTGGCCTTTGAGACTGGGATCGTTGTAAGTACGGCAAGTTTCACCCCAACCACCATCGGAATTTTGACATCCGACTAACCAAGTTGCGCCTTTTTCGATTTGGCGTTGATACTTTTGCGGGTTGATTAATGCTAAAGCTGAAAGAACGCCGCTAGTACCATAGATGTAATTTACGCCCCAACGCCCAAACCAACAACCTTCGGTTTCTTGTTCGGCAAGGAGGTAAGTTAGGGCGCGTTCGAGGTTATGGGAGTCAATGGATAAGTTACAAGCACCCAACATTTCGATGACTCTGGCGGTGACATCGGCGGTGTTGGGGTCAATCATGGCTTTTAAGTCACCGTAGGGGATAGCATTGAGCCATTCTTGATCATTATCTAAGTCAAAAGCTGCCCAACCACCAGGACGACACTGCATAGATGCAACCCAATTTAAAGCGCGGGCGATCGCAGCTTGTTTTAAACTTTCATTAGGCAGTTTGGCAGCGTGTAAAGCCATAACCACGACGGCTGTATCATCCACATCAGGATAAAAGCGATTGTCAAATTCAAACGCCCAAGCACCGGGTTTACCTTGGCGATTTTTTACCATCCAATCACCATAATCCAGGATTTGCTTTTGCAGTAACCATTCTCCAGCTTTCACAATCGCCGGATGATCAGGTGCATAACCAGAATCAATCAACGCCCGCATTACCCAGGCTGTATCCCACACAGGCGATACGCAAGGTTGAACGCAATAGTTATCTTCAGTTTCGATGCCAAAATTATCAATGGCTTGGAGTCCCCGTTCCACAATTGGGTCATTTGGGCTATAACCCAAGCACTTCAAGGCCAGCATCGAATTTAACATCGCTGGAATAATCCCGCCCCAGTCGCCTGTGACTTCTTGGCGTTCTAAAATCCATTTTTCGGCGGCTTTAATTCCTTCTTGGCGGAAAGGAACTAAATTCAAGCTTTCGGCTAATTTAAATCCTTGATCCAAAGTTAAGAATAAATCTGTCCAATCACCTTGGCGGGGTAATTCATACTGGACTTGATTCACACCTTCGGCGTATAACTCATCTAAGTTAATTGCTTGGTCAAATTGATAAACAGGTTTGCTGTCACACACAATCAACAGTGGTACAGTGCTAGAACGCGCCCAGCTAGACATTTCGTAAATATTTACGGGGAAAGCTGGCGGTAACAGCATAATCCAAGGCGGGAGGGAGGGGATACCGCGCCAGTCGTAACAGCCAATCAAAGCGAGGTGTAATTTGGTAAAGATGCGAGTTTTGCTGATTCCGCCCCGTTGTAGAATAAATTCTCGCGCCCGTACTAAGGCTGGGTCTGTGGCGGGAACACCCAACAGCCGCAACGCCATGTATGCTTCTACGGAAGTGCTGAGTTCACCACCATCATCATAAAACAGTTCCCAACCGCCATGCTGCCGTTGCTGAGAACGCAAGTAGGTTTCAATTTTCGCTAATGGCCGAGTTTTATCGGTTCCCCAAATTTTATGCAGTAGAACCACTTCCGCCGTAATGGTGACGTTCGATTCTAACTCCGCCCACCAGTAACCTGCGGGATATTGCATTGACAGCAGATATTTTTGGCTGGCTGCGATCGCATCTGCAACTTGATTGACTTTTACCCTGTCTTGTGTTTGCATTAAATCTCTCTCAAACTCAACACTCACTCAACATCCAGTTTTCAACACGGCAATACGGAGAAAAAATGTTTTCCCACAATCAGCAGACATAGTATTCTGTCTGAGACACTGATAATTTGCAAGAGGTTACTGTGGCAATTGTACTAGGGTTGATGGTCTTATCCTTAATAATTTGGTTAGGATTACTGAGTTTGCGGGGACAGTTTTGGCGTTTAGACCAGCAATTAGAAGTCATCCAGCCGCAGCGAGAATCTTTACCGTCAGTGTGTGCGGTGATTCCAGCGCGGAATGAAGCGGATGTTTTGCCGATGAGTTTGCGATCGCTTTTACTACAAGATTATGATGGCAATTTTAATATTTTCTTGGTAGACGATCGCAGTACTGATGGCACAGCCGCCTGTGCTGAAGGAGTCGCCCACGCTGTTAATAAACCCCAGCAATTGCAAATTATCTCTGGTGAACCTTTACCCTCTGGTTGGTCTGGTAAACTTTGGGCAGTGCAGCAAGGTATCCAACAAGCTAAAGCACTCGTCCCAGAATATTTTTTACTTACCGATGCAGATATTGAACACGATGTCAATAATCTGCGGCGACTTGTCACCAAAGCCGAACAAGAAAATTTAGATTTGGTTTCGGTAATGGTGCGACTACGTTGTGATAGTCGGTGGGAAAAATTTTTAATTCCGGCGTTTGTCTTTTTCTTTCAAAAACTCTACCCCTTCCGTTGGGTAAATCATCCCAAAAATCCCACGGCGGCGGCGGCGGGTGGTAGCATTTTAATTCGCCGCACCGCTTTAGAAAGAATCGGTGGTATTGCCGCTATTCGTCAGGCTTTAATTGATGATTGCGCTTTAGCGAATGCTGTGAAATCTAGTCAAGGACGTATCTGGTTAGGATTAAGTAGTTTAACTCGCAGTTTACGCCCTTATGATTCCCTAGACACAATTTGGAATATGGTGGCGCGGACTGCCTATACACAATTAAATTACTCACCTATATTATTATTCGGAACCGTAATTGCTATGACCTTGATTTACCTCTTACCACCTTTGGGTGTTGTAATTGGTGTAATTTTGGGCAATTGGATGATTGCAACTACAGGTTTAGCGACATGGTTATTAATGGCATTGGCTTACTTGCCAATTATCCGCTTTTATCAATGCTCACCATTATTAGCTTTGAGTTTACCTGCGATCGCTTTTCTCTACACTTTAATGACTATCGACTCAGCCATCCGCCATTGGCAAGGACGCGGCGGTGCTTGGAAAGGACGAGTTTATCCTGGTTGAGAACTATTTCACTAACTTTCTGTCAATAAATGATTTAACGTACATAATATGACAGTTGTTGTAGAGACTTTGTATACAACGTTTCTACAGAATTTATCGAGTGGAGCTTCTCATAAAATTAGTATGAACAATCCTCTCCCTTGTCTGCCTTTTCTGCTTTGTCTATTCATCTATCAAACCAGATTCCGATAGAATTCTCAGCTTAAGATTTTCATAGTCTTTCGTTAACGTACTGTCAATAAATTTGATCTGCAATCATCCTATGCAAGTGACGGTCGCAGACTAACGGAGGACAAGTGAACAAGTATTTAAAATTTTATGGCATAAATCAAACATGGTTGTGGTTACGCCAAACTTTCAGACATAAGTTATTTTTCCGCTTATCTGCAATAGTTCTGGTGACTGTTTTCCTGAGTTTAAGTGTGCATTCTCTTGCGTCTCAACCAGCATCAAATACACCCAGCCCCAAAGTCATTTTAATTTCTCTCGATGGTGCCACACCCGATTTTGTCGAGCAGTACTTAAGAGATGGTGTATTAAATCGCCGCCAAGGATTGGGATTACTCAGAAGACAAGGTGTGTATGCGGAAAGAAATATTACTTGCAGTGCTTCTTTAACTGCGGCTTGTCACGTAGCTATTGGCACAGGTTCCACTGCTGCCCGCAATGATATTAACTCTAATACATTTCATTTAGTTGCCAGTCCCTTTACCTCTAACATTAGTGGTTTTGGCGCACCCATTGGTGGTTATTCTACAATCGGCCCTAGCGCCAGTGTACAACCAACGGCGGAACCAATTTGGGTCGGGCTTCAACGCAATGGCAAGCAAGTTGTGGCGGCTACCTTTCCCGGCGCAGATGGAGTTGATGTACGCGTCCCCGGTTTGACTAATAGCCCAATAATTCAACCAGCCAGCACAAGAACTGTATCTTATACCGTTCCCTTTGGGGCGTTTGCGGGGGTAGGGGCGAGGGGTTTTAGTTTAACTACGGCTAACTTTAGTTCTGCGGCTAGTTTGATAGTGACGCAACTAAATAACGCAGGCAGAATTTCTTACAGCCCCATTTTACAAGCGAGTTTAAATGATCAGTTTACTGTTGGTGGTGTCAATTATGATATTCAAGTTGCGGCACTAGATACAACAGACGATCGCCGCACCAATTATGACACATTAGTATTTTTCGATGCTCAAATTGGTATTCCCACAGGGACTTTTAGTTTACCTGCAACTGGCCCGGCTTATGTGAAAGCGAGCGATCGCAAATCTAGTTTATTTTATCTCGAAGGCAGTTCTAATCAAGCAGGTACAGCATTTTACGTCAGCAATCTCGCTCCAGATTTAAGTACCGTTCGCATTGCACGTTATTCTGCCAATGCAATTCCTCGCAATCCCGCAGTACAAACTAGTGTCGATGATATCCTGACTCATGTTGGTTTTTGGTCTCCCCAAGCTGATTTCCGCATTCCAGAACGCCTCAGCCCAGGATTTACCACGTTTCCCGACAGCGAATTAGAAGCAATTTACGAAGACCAAGTACAACTGTTTGTTGATTATCAAACTCGATTAGCATTGAGAGCCATTAACCAAAATCCCAATGCAGATTTAGTCATGGTTTATATTGAACAACCAGATGGTTCAGAACACCAGTTTTTATTAACTGATTCCCGTCAGCCTAGTGATCAGACAAATCCATTATCGATTGGCGCTAGACAAGATAAAGCCAAAGTGGCGCGATATAGAACTTACGTACAAGCCGGTTATCAAGCCGCTAATAATGCCGTTCAGCGCATCATCGACGCAGTAGGGACAAATCGCCAAGGCACACCCAACAGTAATATTTTAGTTGTTTCCGATCACGGCTTTGCTCCCTTCCACACAGCCGTTAACTTAAATAACTACCTCAGAAATCGCGGCTTTGATTTAACTAAAGTTCGCGCTGTCACATCAGGGCCAGCCGCCAACATTTATATTAATCTCCAAGGACGTGAACCAAACGGTGTTGTCAGTCGTGCTGAATATATTACCCTACAACAGCAACTGATCACAGCATTGCGAGAATTGCTCGATACCAATCCTAATTACGTCCGGGGAAGACAACAAGCGGTTTTTGACTTAATTTACCCTCGCCCATTACCCACAGATATAAATGATCCAAAATTTGGTTTAGGTACAAGCGAATTTGTCGGTCAAGATACTGGTGATGTGTTTGCAATCATGCGATCGGGATACAACTTTGACGGTGTACAAAGCCCCATCGTCACCCGTTTAGGAGACAGTGATAACTCTGTATTTTCTGTACCAAATTTCTACGGGGCGCATGGTTATGATCCCACAATTCCCAGTCTCAGTGCCATTTTTTATGCTGCTGGCCCTGACATTCAGCGTCGTGGCAATATTGGCAGAATTCGTAATATCGATATTGCTCCAACTATCAACAGTTTACTAAACGTTTCCTCTGCTCCCACAGTTCAGGGACAAGCTTTGAATATTAAGGGAAGAGGATAAGTAACAGGTTACAGAAAAGTAAGTTGGGTTTCACTATCGCTTTACCCAACCGACTTTTCTGCTTAACTGAACCGTATTGAAATTCATCTCCTTAATCAGCAACACCTATATCCTGGTATCTGAAAGACTTATCATGATGAATTAATGAGTATAGCCCAGTGCATTCACAATGTGAAGCAACCCATTAACAACGTGACTTAGTACATTCACATTGTGAGGCGACGCATTCACATTGTGAATTAGCACATTAACAACGTGATTTAGTGCATTCACATTGTGAGGCGACGCATTCACATTGTGAGGTGATTAAGCAACCCCAACGACGACATCTTCCGAATTGGTGGCAGTAAGACTATCAAGAAAAAGCCCTGGTACGCGCCAAAACCATCTTCTCAGTTCTCAACAATAACCCCACAGGCTTTGCCCCCGAAAACCTTAGCTGCATCCTGGAATTTAACGATGGTAAACAACTGCGCTTTTATTTCAAATCCCCAGGTAGACAGGTAGGCTGAAATAAACAGACCACTTTTTGGCTACGCTCAGTGAGCATTTGGAATTGCTAAAAGGCTTGTGTTATAACTATTTTTTCTTTTGACTTTTGCCTTATTGTACTAGTCCTAGTAAGACTTTTTTTACCCCCTGCCTGCTGACTCCTGCCTTTTGTCTCCTGTTATGAAAGGTATTCGCAGATGAGCATAAGCATCACTTAGTTGGACAGCTTCTGGTGGTAAGTGCAGAAGTATACAGCATTTGTAGACAGCAGCTTGGTATTCTCGCCATTGTCTACGGATAACTGCACTTGTAGCATTGTTGCCTAAGTCGGTAAATTTTAGACCAGCCCTAGCCAGCCAAACTTCGACATCGGTGGTTTCGCCAACTGGAGCGGATATAAAAGTAGAGTTATTCATAGTTTCAATATATTTGCTAGATCAAAAGTTAAATGATTACTCAAAAATCGGATTGCAAAAAATAAGTCATATTATTGAGCCGAAAGCAGAATTATTAGTCGGATTCGAGATATTTTACCTCTACCGCACAGCATATATTTGCTAATTTACGTCAAAAGATATACAGTCTCCTCAGTATTGTAGATGTCGTAGATTCAGTATATGCAGAGAATTGAAAATCAGCAATTTGGTTTAATTGTCTAATTCATAAAATGAATTTATCAAAATAATATTTGATTATAGTAGTCAGAAGTTAATTTTAGCCCTCAATTTCACTAATCTTTCTCCGGCTGATTGCAGGGTATCGGATTTTTTACTAAAACAAAAGCGGATGAATGAATTGCCTTTTTCTGGTTGGCTGAAAAAGCTAGAACCAGGAACAACAGCCACACCAATTTCTTTAATTAAATAATTAGTAAATTCAATATCTGTTTTGTAACCAAACTTAGCAATCTCAGCAAAGATATAATAAGCACCTTTTGGTACAAAATAAGGAATACCCACCTGATCTAAAATTGATAACAGATTGTCTCTTTTTTGATGATAAAGTTTAGCAAGTTCTTCATAGTAGGATGGTGGTAGTTGCATTGCAGCAACTCCGGCTCTTTGCAACGGTGCAGGTGCGCCCACAGTGAGAAAGTCATGAACTTTTCTGATAGCTCCTGTTAATGCTGGTGTTGTCACTATATAGCCAACTCGCCAGCCAGTAACGCTGTATGTTTTAGAAAGACCATTGATAGTAATTGTGCGTTCTTCCATACTTTTACAGTTCTTGAGGATTGGGTCGCCAGCGTAAAACATAAGCTTCTAAAACGCGCACACCCCAATCGAGTAAAACGCTAATAAATGCCAAAACTACCAATATTGCCCAGGCTTGATCAACATTTAAAGTTCCCTGGGCTGACATTAACAAATAACCCAATCCCTGGGTTGAACCGATATACTCAGCCACTAAAGCACCAACCAATGCCATACCTAAACTAGTCCGAATCCCCGCAATTACCCAACTCAAAACTGAAGGCAATACAACCATATACAACATTTGCCAGCGATTAGCCCCCATGACTTGAAACGCAGAAACTAACTCGCGTTCAATACTTTGGAGTCCTTGATATGTTGTAAAAAATATCGGAAAAAAAGCGGCTAAAGCTGCTAATAATACTTTTGAGAGTAAGCCAATGCCAAACCAAACAATAAAAAATGGTGCTAAAGCAATTCTTGGTAAAGAATTAAATATCTGGACGTAAGGAAGAGTGATTTTAGCTGCTGATGGCGAATATGCTAAAACGATTCCTAAACTCACGCCACCAGTCATGGCTAAAACTAGTCCAGTCATTGCCTCTTGGAACGTCACAAAAATATGTTGAAATATACTCCCGCTAGATAATAGTTGCCATATCTGCTGCACAATTAAACTTGGTTTACCAACAAGTGCTGGTTCAATAAAGGGAGAAATATTAAATGCGCCCGTGCCGATTTCCCACACCAGTAAAATGACAACCAATGGTGTGATTTGGATGGCTAGTTGGATGATGCGTTGTTCCCAACTAATTTGATTAGGGAGAGAACTGATATTTTTTGATTTATTTTTCCTAAAAGCAAGAGCAGATTGTCCCAGGTTTACGCTGCGATCGCGGATAGTTTTCATATTATGCAATTAAGTTTTTAACAGGGAAATCCCTCGGTCTGGTTGTAATACTTGCGTGGTTAACTCTGACCACATCTCACGCTGGATTTGTTGAAATTTGGGGTCAGTCCGAATGGCGATCGCCGAGCGTTCTGGAGGTAAGTCAATCTGAAATTCCTTGACAATTTTGCCAGGACGCGCACTCAATAAAAATACACGCTGTGATAATGCGATCGCTTCATCTAAGTCATGTGTTACCAACACAAATGTACATCCCGTATCGCGCCAAACTCGCAAGAATTCATCTTGTACAATAGCGCGTGTTTGGGCATCCAAACTACTCAAAGGCTCATCAAGTAATACGACATCGGGTTGATAAATTAATGTCCGAATCAGTAATACACGCTGCTGCATTCCTCCTGATAATTCCCTCGGAAAACTATTTTCAAAACCTGATAAGCCATATTTTTCCAGCATAGCCAAGGCTATTTTTCTTCTTTCATGCCGGGATACACCACGAATTTCTAAAGGCGCGGTCACATTATCTATAACTGTCCGCCAAGGTAACAAAGTTTGCTTTTGAAATAAATAACCAATTTCTTTGATGCCACTGATATTAAAACTACCATTTACTTCTGTACCACTATTAATTAATCCCGCAATCACATTCAGTAATGTACTCTTGCCACAGCCACTAGGGCCAATTAAGCTGACAAATTCACCAGCATTGATAGTCAAGCTCACATTTTGTAATGCTTCAATCCGTTTATTTTTACTCCAGTAAGAAATGCTGAGATTGTGGGTGCTGATTGTCGGGACTGACATATTTTTGCTTCTTCCTCATACTTGATCAAGCCAACTTTGCTGTAGGAAAAATTTCCTCCCTGGTCTGCCACTATGCAAAGTTTGTGTGACAAACTACTAAGCCCGACGACCTGCAAATTTATCAAATACTCCTTCAGTATAAGGAACCATTTTCTTAATAATTCCGGTGTCAAAGAATACTTTTTGGTCAGCTAAATAAGCCTCTTGGCTAATAGAAGCATCTTTAGGAACAGAGCGTTTAAGTTCTGTGTTCAACCCTGTCAAAATAGCATCTAAATTTTTGCTATCAAACCGTTTACCTACCACTTGTAAAATTTGTTCTGGCGGGGTTTGGTGCATATATGTAAAAGTCCGATTGGCAACTTCGACTAATCTTTTCACCGCCTCGGATTTTTGGGAAGTTACACGTTCATGGCTCAACCAAGCACGAGTCATCGCTTCATTAGCACCAAAGTATTTTTTATGTACTTCTGGATCTAAAGCATTTAATAGTTGAAAAACTGCTCCTTCTTTGATGAGTTTGTGCAGGTCTGGCGCACCTGCGATCGCTGCATCTACTTGACGAGATTTAATTAATGTATAAGTAGAAGCAGTGGTACTTTGAACATACTCCACATCTCTATCGCTCAAACCATTTTGACGCAGATATTTAACGAATACGGCCCAACTCCAAGTCCCAATTTCACCGGCAGAAACTTTTTTCCCTTTGAGGTCAGCAACGCTTTTGATTTGAGATTGCAAATCAGAGCGCACAATTAAGGAAGTATCCACCAAATTACGACGATTGGCTACCACATTTAACGGTACACCCTTGAGGCGCGAAAGATAGACATGTAAAGGTGCTTGGGCTGTGAAATCAATTTCCCCCGCAATCAGCGCATCGCGCATCTTTGCACTACTTTGAAAGGTAATGACTTCCGCATTTAAACCAGCCGCATTGAAATAACCTAAATCTTGGGGAATCCACACATCAATCGAGTTAATTCCACTTACCGCCCCCAGTTTGACGCTGATAGTTCCTTGATTAGCACTAGGTTGGGTGATGTTATTACAGGCTTGTGTCGCTAGAGCAGTTGTTACTCCTAAAGAAGCATATTTTAAAAAATCTCTACGTGTAGGCATTGGCTTATTCAAGATTTATTCAATCAGCACCACTTATTCAACAGAAAAACGTGGGGTTGCCCAATTTGGATCAGCCCACGTTTGTCGGGCAGTTTCTTCAAAAATTAACCAACAGTCAAAACTCGGTTATCAACAATTTGCTGGAAGGTTGCATCAGGTTGAATCAGTCCCCATTTCACCATCCAGTTATAAGTCCGATGAAAATCAGCCTCACAATATGGTGCTGGGTCGGCATAGCGTAAACGGTTGCGACGGAAGTCTGACGGTTCTAGATGGACAATCTCTTCAGATACGTCATCAATCAAATATTTCACATAGCGGGTGGGGTCTTCTTGCAAATCCTTCACCGCACGACGGATAGCTTTGTTAATGGCTTCAAAGCTGGCTTGATCTACTTCTGGACTAGCAATTTCTAGACCTACATAGTGAGCCTCGGCAATAATTTTGTAGCCGAGTTTTTCGGCGACTGTAATCCAAGGTTCCATCACCGCCACTGCATCAACTAAACCATCACGCAAAGCAAGAAAGCGGTTGAATTGTTTGGGTTGACTACCGCCTTCAATGTGAACTACTTTAATCTCTTCTTGGGGAAGGAAGCCTTCAAGGGTTTGGATGGCGATGTAGTGGGAACCGTGGTGAAAATTCACACCCACCGGTACATTAGCGAGGTCTTGGGGGATGTTGTAGGGTGAGTCTGGACGGACAATAATAGCTTGACTGGCGATCGCCGCCCGTTTAGCAATTACCTGTCCACCACGAGAACTGTCGTATGTGCGGCGTACTTGTCCCCACTCACAGGCGCGGTAAAGGCTGCTTTGGCCTTGCTCAAACAAAGAGGGGCCGCCAAAAGAACTAACTTGACGGTGATCATCAATTAGGGTGATGTTGGCTGGGCGATCGCCATAATTGCGTTTGACAAACTCAATCTCCAGCCCTAATTCAGCAAAGTAACCTTGATCACGAGCCACATAGTAAGGCAGTGAGAACACTGTGCCACTAATCTCAGTGGTAATTTTCTTGAGTGCCAAATTTGCGTTACTCAAGGATTTGTCTCCTGATTTTTATAGGTAAAGCCTATTCTCCGGTAAATACACGTATTTAGTCAAGATTAAAAATATTTGTTTACAGTAGCTCATACCATTTCACTTTAAAAATGATACATATCAGCAAGCAGAGGTGCAGAGGAAGTGATTTGTATCAATCATTTCGTGAATTAGTATCAGGTAGTGCTGGCGAGACTGTCAAAGTTCACCTGTTATGAAACATCATGTTTTGCTTTAAAAGTTTGTTGCCCCAAAAGGTTTGGTAATAATCTCATATCATTAAATACAACAGATGCACCAACTTCTCGTAATGTTTCTGGATTGGTCAATTCTGCATAACCAAACACAGTCATCCCTGCATTAACTCCTGCTTTTACACCAGTGGGTGTATCTTCAATCACCGCACATTCCTGGGGTAAAAAACCCATTTTTTTAGCTGCATGTAAGAATACATCAGGATAAGGTTTACTGCGTTGAACATCTTCAGCACTAAATATTTTTCCTACAAAATATGATGATAATTTTGTGACATCTAGAGCTTTATAAATCCAATCATAGTTACTATTTGATGCTAGACAGTAAGTAGTATTCAGGTTATTTAAAACATCATGTATTCCTGTTACTGGTAGCAAATCGCTGTCAAAAGCTTCTAAAACCCGTTGATGAAATTCATGACTAAAATTCTCTGGTGGAGCTTTACCAAGCATATTTGTAATTATCTCGATAGCTTGAGACATTGATTTGCCAACAAAAATCTTAAATATATCTTCTAAGGTTAGAATTAATTCTAGTTCTGTGAGCATTTCTAACAAAATTTGATTGGCAACTCGTTCACTGTCAATCAGTACCCCATCACAATCAAAAATAACTAAATTGAATCTGCCCATGAATTGTCCAGAATTTGATTTTTGTTCAATTAAATAATACCAATTTAAGATAAAGTTGCGCCTCATAAATATTATAGAGACGTTGTATACAACGTCTCTATAACAATCGATAACTTGCATCTTCATCAATCAACGGTATGTAAGACTCCAAGAGTCAGAATGTTGAACAATTAATAGATTGATGATAGTGAGTTGCTGCTAAATTCTGAATTCTTATCTGTTTCCTCAGACAGAGTAGTGATAATTTCTTTCAATTGGCGATCGCGATCAGATTCTTCTGGCGTTTCCTTGCCCAAAGAAGTATCTTTCACTAAACGGTAGATATCAGCCGCACCGTAAAAAATGCGCTCAGTCAAACCAACTTCTTTGAAAGTTTCTGCAATCTCTTCCATTTCCCCTACCCAACGATGTGCTTTTGGTGTCATAGACGGAACGGAACGAGTCAGTATCTTCGCAAGTTCTGGCTGGCTAGTAGATACTTCGTTCCATAATTGCTCATCCAACCCTAAACGATGGGCAGCAATTAATAATTCTGTACTAATTGCGGTTAATCCTTTGGTGAGGGCAGCATAAGACATTTTCAAACCAGATGCTTGACCAATTTCATCGCCAATGACTTGGATGTCTAACCCATAGTTACTGAGTTGTTGAAATTCTGCGGCTTGTTTACCAGAAGCATAGATGCGAGTGCGTCCGGGAACTCTAGGAGGTGGGCCAATAATCGAAGCATCAATAAATGTCGCGCCTGATGATGCAATGATTTGAGCAATACTTTTTACTTTTTGGGGTGCGATCGCATTAGCATCAACATAAAGAATTTGTTTCCCTACGTTACTAATTACTTGGGCGACTTGCTGGGCGACTTCCGCCGCAGCTGCGGGGACTAAAACGGATAACACTACATCCGATTCAATTACCAACTGTGTGAGAGAACCCACATCTTGGATATTGGCTGCGGCTGCTAATTGCTTTGTTCTGGGACTGCGATTTTCTAGGGCGGCAATAGTTCTCAATCCATGTTGGTTGAGAACAGATCCTATAGCCTGTCCCATATCACCCGGACTTAAAATACCGACTGTTTGAATTGCCATAAAAAGCTTGATAATGCTTTGTATTCAGCTTTTAACTACTACGCTGACTTTTGTAACTGAGTTCTGATAAAACTACTATAACCTGATAGAATTGCCGTAGTTAAGCTTTGATTAGGAAGTTATCATAATTCATTCCCAGAAAGCAAGCATTAAATGACTGAAGCAGCGAAATTTTCTCAAAGGTAAGTATTGCAGTGAAGGCAGTAATCAGACTAGTCAGTGAACAGGATATTCAGCAAATGCTGGCTATTTATGCACCAATAGTCAAAGAAACAGCCATTTCTTTTGAGTTAGAACCACCTAGTGAAACAGAGTTTCGACGACGAATTACCAGCTATCAACAGCAGATGCCTTGGCTAGTTTGCGAAATTAATCAAGAGGTTGTTGGCTATGCCTACGCTAGTCCCTACCGTCCCCGTGCTGCTTATCAATGGTCTGTGGAATCTTCTGTGTATGTGAACGCTAATTATTACAGAAAAGGAATTGCTAAAGCTTTGTATACTTCTTTGTTGAAATTACTGCAACTGCAAGGATTTTATAACGTAATTGCAGCGATCGCTTTACCCAATCAACCAAGCGTGGCTTTACATGAGTCTGTTGGTTTTTTACCCGTAGGTGTCTTACGTCGAGTTGGGTATAAATTTGGTCAGTGGCATGATAATGGTTTTTGGCAATTAGCTTTACAACCAGAATCATCTTTTTTGGATACTGGTAAATCAGTAAAGCCACCCATTTCTATCTCCGAAACACGACAATTGCCTCTTTGGGATGAAGCTTTAGCAAGTGGACTTTTGCGGCTGAGATTTTAAGTAATACAACTTTTTTATGGCAAGGTTGCATCAATGGCAGATGTTTTAAAAGGCTCAGAAAAAACCCTAGTTAAAAGCGAACTGGCAAAGCAAATTTATGCAGTTTCGCATCTATCTGGCTCATTTCAACTGCGTTCTGGTAAGATATCAAGCGAATATTTTGATAAATATCAATTCGCGGCAGATCCAAGTTTAATTGATGCGATCGCCAGACAGATGGTTCGCATCATTCCCAGAGACACTGAAGTATTGGCTGGTCTTGAACTGGGAGCTATTTCGATAGTAACGCTATTATCACACTACTCTGGTTTACCCGCAGCTTTTGTCCGTAAAGAGGCAAAAAAATATGGTACTGCGCGTTTAGTTGAAGGTGCTAAAATTAGCGATCGCAAAGTGCTGATTGTAGAAGATGTGGTAACTTCTGGCGGTCAAATTGTCATATCAGCCAATCAAATGCGTCAACTTGGCGCACAAATTAATTACGCTCTTTGCGTTATCGACAGAGAAGAAGGTGCTTTTGATAAACTCCTAGCTGAAGATATCACATTACTTTCTCTGCTAAAGCGTCATGATTTTCCTAATTAATAGGGAATAAAGGATATGACGGTTTAGCGATCGCTATTGTCACATCTGATGATTAATAACTTACCTACCCTATCTTATTAAGAGCGACTTTCTTTGACCAATCCTGATGAATATATTTCACGACACTATCTTCTGTATTAGAGCCAATGACTGATGACGCAAAAAGCTTCAATTTAGCATCTGCATTCGCAACTGCAATAGCATAATCAGCTATCTTGAACATTTTAATATCGTTAATTTGATCACCGAAGACCACAATCTCACTTTCTCCTAAGCCATAATTCTCGACCAAAGTCTGAATAGCTTGGTCTTTAGTAGCTTTACTGTCGTGAACTGTTAACCAATACCAGCCCGGAGAGTATTGGTTAGGAAATAAGTGTATCTCTATACTAGTGCCATGTTTTTCAAAAATTATATCTTGAAGTTCTAGCAGTTGTTGTGCATGACCAATCACCGTCAAACAAATAACTTGATCACGAAAGGAATAAGTTAAATCTTCAATAGTACGCCATCTTTTATCTTGGTTTTTTAGGCATTGATTAATATACCAATCCATCCCATCGTTAATAATATCTTTATAATAAACACAGTCTTCCACACCATTAAAACTTGAGATAAAAGGAACATAGCCAAACTCAATAATGAGTTTATAGATACTCTCCACTACATCAGGATGAATAGCATGAATAATTTCGTGTCTACCAGAATTTAAATCAGAAATAAAAGCACCATTAAATTCGATAATTGGAAGACGCAGATTTAAACCCTTCAGCATTCTTTGGATAGAAATAACACTACGCGCACTAGCAACGGTAAATTGTAGCCCTTGACTTAAAAGTTTATGCAGGACTTGTTTGCTAAATGAAGAAAGAATCGCATCATTTCCCAGCAAAGTACCGTCTAAATCAGAAACATAGACAGTGTTCATAAATTGTTTGGTTGCAGATATTGAAAGAAAAATTATAACTTAATCTACGATAAATCTATCAATTTATTGTATTATTTTCTCAACTAAGCAATATTAGGGATACATATTATGACTACCGTTGTTTCTTTTGACCGAGTTTCTGATATTTACGATGCAACCAGGGGATTTCCACCAGGAATTTCTGAGCAGGTGACAGACTTTATTCTCAACTTAGTTTCACCAACACCAGAAACAAAGTTTTATGAAACTGGTATTGGTACAGGTAGAATTGCTGTACCAATTGTGAAACGGGGTTATTCATATACAGGTATAGATGTCTCAGAAAAAATGTTGGCGGAACTACACCAAAAACTAGAGGGTGTTTCCCACAAATTAACAGCTGTTCAAGGTGATGCTACAGCTTTACCGTTTGAGGATAATTCTTTTGATGTAGCCTTGACGGTTCATGTATTTCATTTAATTTCGGCTTGGAAACAAGCATTAGCAGAAATCCGCCGTGTCTTGAAACCAGGTGGAATTTACCTCTACAGTCACGGACAGGCTAACGCTACTCAACCTAGTGAGGAGACTAATCCTCAAAGGTGGGAATTTACTCAACGTTGGCGAGCTATTTTAGATGGCTATGGTCATCCTTTACCTCGTTATGGTGCAACACAAGAAGAAGTGTTAGCAGAATTAGAAGCACAAGGCGCAACTTTAGAAACAGTAATTGCTGCTAGATGGCCATTTAAACAAACACTTGGCCAGTTGTTAAAAAATTATGAAAATAAAACTCAAAGTGCATCTTGGGCAATTCCTGATGATATCTTTGTTCCGGCTGTGCGAGATTTGCGCGAGTGGGCTTTACTACACTTTGGTTCTCTAGATTACGATTTGTCTGAAGAGCGTAGTTTCAAAATTGTTGTAGTGCGTAATTGGGCTTAATTAATCAAATTAGTTGCGCTTACAAAAAATATACCTGGCTGTTTGATAAAGTCGGGTATATTATTTTGCATATTTATCATACTTTTAGGTTTAATTTAATTACATAAGTCTAAAAATTAAGTATGTGTAGTGGCGTGGCAAGCTTAAAATGTTGCATTATACATTTCTTGTGGGATGGGCTTCTAGCCCGTCCGGTGCGGGCAGGATGCCCACACCACAAGAGCTATATTTTATGCACTGTTTTAGCCTAGACACGCCACTACGTACTTTTAGGTTTCATTTAATTACATAAATATAGAAATTAAGATGATTCAGGGAGTTAGCCATATTACCTTTATCGTTAAAGATTTAGAGCGAATGACAAATTTTCTTACGTTTATATTTAATGCTCAAGAAATTTATTCTAGCGGTGAGCATAGTTTTTCAATCGCTAAAGAAAAGTTTTTCTTAATCAATGACTTATGGATTGCCGTTATGGAAGGTGAACCTCTACCAGAAAAATCATACAATCACGTAGCTTTCAAAATACTTGAAGAAGATTACGAATTTTATGCAGCGAAAATTCGTAGTCTTGGTGTAGAGGTAAAGGAAGGTCGCAGTCGTGTAGAAGGTGAAGGGCGTTCTTTATATTTTTACGACTACGATAATCATTTATTTGAGTTACACACAGGTACTTTAGAGCAGCGATTAGAGAAATATCGCCAAATATCCTAGCAGTCTTATTTGAATTGTGAATAAAAGAGACAAGGTAGACACGGAGGACAGGGGAGAGGTGTTTTCTGTTGACTCTCTTAAAGTAGAAGCTTGTACATCAAATGAAAACCATAACTTGTTTAAATTTAGGTTAACCAAAGGTTATGTAATTGCAGTAACTACCTTATAATACCCCTAATCTACAGTAAATTGATCGGCTTACCGATTTACCAGGGGGGGAGGTTAACTTTGAAGTTCAACAAACACATAACAAAACAAGTTCGCACTCGGATTGTTAAAAGTTGGCAAGCTACAAGAAATTGGGGCTTAATATGCTTATTTTTATTGGGAATCAGTTTGAGTCTAGTGGTGACGGCTTGCTCTTCAGTCAATGTTGCTAAAACTGATACTAACGTCGCTAATTCAGCGGGTGATGTCAATCTCACGTTTGTTTCTTACTCAGTCACCAAGGCTGCATACGAACAGATTATTCCGCAATTTATCGAGAAGTGGAAAAAAGAACATAACCAAAATCTCAAATTTACTGAAAGTTATGATGGCTCTGGCTCTCAAGCTTTGAATGTAATTGATGGTTTAGAGGCTGATGTGGTACACCTATCATTGGCTCTGGATGTAGAAAAACTGGTTCAGACAGGTTTTATTCAGCAGGGTTGGGAAAAAGAAGCCCCAAATAATGCAATTGTGACTCAATCTGTAGGTGCGATCGCTACTCGTGAGGGTAATCCTAAAAATATTCAAACATGGACAGATTTAACAAAACCTGGAGTCAAAGTATTGACGGCTAATCCCAAGACTTCTGGTGGTGCGCGATGGAACTTTTTAGGTTTATGGGGTTATGTCACAAAAACCGGACAGAATGAAAGTCAGGCTCTAGATTTTACTACCAAAGTTTATCAAAATGTGCCTGTGTTACCCAAAACTGCTCGTAACGCCACGGAATTGTTCTTTAAGCAAGGAGAAGGTGATGCGTTACTTAACTATGAAAACGAAATGATTTTGTCAAAACAAAAAGGCGAAAAGTTTTCATATATTGTCCCTGATGTCAATATCTCGATTGAAAATCCAATTGCTATTGTCGATAAAAATGTCGAGCAACACAAAAATCGAGAAGTTGCAGAAGCATTTGTGCAGTATCTCTACACTCCAGAGGTTCAACGCGAGTTTGCCAAAATCGGATTCCGCCCTGTGAATACTGCGATCGCTCAAGAAGTAAGTAGCACTTTCCCTCAGATTAAAACTCTGTTTAAAGCTGAAGATTTAGGCGGCTGGAACCAAATTCAACAGAGGTTTTTTAATGAAGGGGCTATTTTTGACAAAATTCAAGCCGCAAAGTCTTCAAAATAGACAGGTAAAAATTTTCAGAAATTTTTTGAATAAGAATTCAGAAGTCAGAATTAATTAGTGGGGGATTGGAGAATTCTGGCTCATTACTCCTGAATTCTATTTTGATAACCTACATAACAAAGCACAATAGAACCCTGACTTCTCCTATAATTCGGGGTTCTGAAGCTATCAGTGGGAATAATTGATACAGAATTGCTAGAGCCTAGATCCTTCGATAAATAAATATTGCAGAAAGAATCAGCATTTACAAAGACGAAATTTAACTAGATTGGCTATGATGAGGAGAAAGTTTTGAATGGGATCTGAAACTATGCAACAGCCGAGTGAACCAGAAAAAGACAAATTTATTTCTCCTCGTAGTCGCTATTATGGTCAGTTTAAACCAGAAAACTTGGTTTTTAATGCGAATCTCCAAGAATTTGCTCAAAAAGTGGGCATTATTACTAGTTTAGAGACAAATGGCAAGCTCACATCACAGGAAGCTTATAAAAAAATTAAATCTCTTTGGAAACAATTGAAGCGTAGTAAAAAACAACTCTTCAATAGTAATACCAATTCTCTATGAACCTGCATAGAATAAAGCTTGATGGAAAAGAGCTTCAAGGATGAAATCATAACTGGTCAAAGAGGATACTAATTCAGAAGATAATTGAGCTAATATCAATTGAACCCGTT
>NZ_JACJSD010000071.1 GCF_014697615.1 Nostoc sp. FACHB-280
GCAACAGGTTTTTGATTCTCTCCCACTGGTCATCTCGTAGTGCGTATCGGCGTGTCATCCTTTTTCTGTTATTTATGTTTTCTTCAACAGTTTTGATTCCAGTTTATCTAATTGATGACACACCCTAATTAATGAATTACAGAATCTATATTTACTCTCCAGTAATTGAAAGTCCATCAACCCAAATTCTAGGTGCAACACCACCTGGAGTTAATTCGACTTCTTTTTCTACACAAACAATCGACTTGAGAACTTCTAAGAAATCACCAGCAACAGTAGCTGATTCTATACTTGTCTTCTCACCTTTGTTAATTACCCAACCATCAAAAGGTAAAGAAAAAGAACCTTGTAAAGCTTTCACCCCGGCGTGCAGAGCGTGTAAATCATCAATTAAAATGACATTTTCCGCAGTTGCTAAACTAAATTCTTGCTCAGGGGTTGCAGCAGCAAAGACATGATAAAAGTTAGGACTGACGCTGACTTTTGCACCAATACTAGCATTACCCGTTGGTTGAGCATTGAGTCTTTTAGCTGTACCAGCACTGTGAAGAAAGCCTGTAAGTACACCATTCTCAATTAATTTTACTTGACGAGTTGGTGTGCCTTCGCCATCAAAAGTTTCGGCACCAATATTAGCCGGATGCAGTGCATCATCGTAGACTGAAATTAATGGCGAAGCAATTTCTTTGCCTAAATCATCAGGTGTAGACAAACTTTGCTTATCTAGAATGCTTTGAGCATTGAATAAATTAGAAAAAGCACCCAACAAATTTAAAAAAGCATCTGGAGAGAAGACAACTAAATATTTGCCGGACTTGACTTTTTCGTAGTTCAAGTGACTGATAGTTTTGTCTGCGGCTTCTTTGATACAACCATTAATATCAAGCTCATCAACACTGCGGCTGATTCTAAAACCATTCCCGCTACGAGGTTTTTTATCTTCTTCTTCTGTTTTGCTGTACAGATAAACTGATGCTATGGAGTGAGATTCGGTTCTAACTGCACCATCACTATTGAGATAAAATCTGTCAATATCTCTTTGTGCTAAACCATTGTAAGGTACACCTTGAATTGCTGGATGAGCAGACAGTAATTCTTTTTCTGCTACCAATAGTTTTTCTATTAGTTCAGAAACTGGGGCTTGGGGTGCTTTATCTTCTGATGGTTGAGCAATAGGAACTGTTGCTTCTGGACTAAAATCTGGAACGTTTTCTTTAACACCAAAGAAACTAGCTTCGTAGGCAGTTTTTAAGGCTAATTCTAATCCTTTGGGGTCTACATCTGTAGTGCTGGTAATGCCAATTGTGTTTTGTTCATTCCACACACGTACGGTAACGCCAGAGCGATTGGAAGCTTTAACTTGTTTTGGCTCACCCTGATCTACTTGGACGCTAGTTTCATCTATGGTTGAGCCATAAATGTCGAATTTTTTGATGCCAAGTTTATCAGCATTTTCCTTGGCGTAATTGGCGATTTCTGTGATATTTGGCATAGTCAAATTTTAGATTTTGGATTTTAAATTAGGCGTTGCATAATTGCGGGATGATTTATATCACGCAGAGGCGCAAAGACGCAGAGAGAATAAGGAGTTAAAAATTTCCAAGACATCAAATTCATCCCCTCATTCAGCAATGCCTTAAATTAACCGCAGATGGACGCAGATATCTGTGTGCATCTGTGGTTTGATATATGAATGATTAACGGCCGCCGACGGTGATAGAATCAACTTTGATGTGTGGTTGTCCGACTGTAGTGTAGATACTGCCACTAACGGAGCCACAGAAGCCGGGAGCTAATTCTAAATCTTGAGAACACATGGAAATTTTATTCATAATTTCCTTGGCTTCACCAATTAAAATTGCGCCTTTTAATGGTTTGGTAATTTTGCCATTTTCAATTAAATAAGCTTCATCAACACTAAAGTTAAATTGACCTGTAGCGCCAACACTACCGCCGCCCATTTTTTTACAGTAAATGCCTTTATCAATGGAGGCAAATAAATCTTCGTTGGTGTATTCGCCAGTGGCAATATAAGTGTTACGCATCCGGCTGGCAGCAGCAAAGGTATAATTTTGGCGGCGGCCGCTACCTGTTCTGGGGTGTCCGGTGCGCCAAGAACCTGCTCTATCTGCTAAGAAGTTTTTGAGAATGCCTTTTTCTATGAGTAATGTTCTTTGTGCTGGCATACCTTCATCATCCATATCGATTGTCCCGAAGGCATAATCAGAACGTCCTTCATCCCAAGCTGTTAAACTTTCGTGGGCGATTTTTTCGCCTTTTTTATCAGCAAAGGGGGTGGTGTTGCGCTCGATTTGGGTGGTTTCTAGTAGGTGTCCGCAGGCTTCGTGGAAGATTACGCCGCCAAAGTGATTGGCCATGATGATGGGGTAAGTACCAGATTCCACATAATCTGCATACAGCATTTTGCCAGCAGATTCAGCTATTTGCTCGGCGGCTTGGGTGTAGTCCCAGGTTCTGAGGAAGTTAGCATCGCTGGTATTTCCGGCACGTTCACCGATGGAAGAACGATTGGCACCATCAGCAGACAATAAGTTAAATCCTACCGATTGGGTGAGGCGAATGTCACGGGCAAAGGTGCCATCGCTAGAGGTGACTAAAACTTCTTGCCAGTCTCGGAAATAAGTGGCGCGGCGAGATTGGATATGACTGGCTTTTTTATTCAGAGCCGCAGTGCCATCTAAGAGGACTTCTCCCATTTCGCGGATAGAACTACACAGCCCCAACCAACCATCTTTACCCCTTTTACTGGCGTAGTCGCGCAATAATTCCAGGTTGATTTCTGGGATGAAGGAATAAGGGGCGGGTAGTTGCAACCCTAAAATGGAAAGTCCTTTTTCTAAAGCTGCTTTTAAGCCAGTAAAGGAAAGGTCGTTGGTACTAACATAGCAGTCGGCTTTGCCACGAAATACTCTTACACCTGCGCCTGTGGCTAAACTGGGCGAAATGCTGGTGATGGCATCGTCTTCTGCTAAACAACTAATGTAGTTGCGACGTTCTAAGAAAAATTCGATGAAGTCAGCACCGGCGGCGCGTCCTAGTCCCAAAAGGGTTGCCAGGGGGGCTTCCCATGTTTCATCGAATCGTTCTGTTGTGGAGGAGTATTTTAAAGTTGGTAGTTGGTTCGAGAGAAGTAGGGTACTTGTAAGCATGGGTAGCCTCGTCTGCTGGCTGAATTTCAGGGATTTAACAGAAAAATCCTAGTGTGTTCACTCTAGCAAATTTACCAAAATGCCGGAGGTAGTGGTTCCGCTACGCCTACCAAACGGGAGCAAGGGTGCAGAGGAGATAAACCTTATCCATGTATATACACAAATTGAAATTTGCCATGTATATACACTAATTAGCAACGGGAAAAAACTTTTTTCCATCTCTCCTACTCCCTTTCTAAGTTGCTTTGACGGGCAAAGATTTCAATCATTTCGCTGCGGCTCAGGTTATTTTCAGCCGCTAGTTCTGCGAGTTTTTCCCAGGCTGTATCTGTAAGTCTAATTGACCGTAACTGTTTAGGTTCTGATTTGTAATCTGTTTGAAATTTGCCGGAGGATGTGCGTTTGCGTCTTGGTGTTTTCTGTCTTGTACCGGCATATTTATCTGCAAGTTCAGTTTTAGGAGTTAGGTTAATGGTAATTAATTTAACTAAGTTATCAATTAGGCGATCGCGCTCCATTGGCACAATTTCTTGACCATGAAGCATATACTGAAGAATCATAAAATGTACTAATGCACCAATAAATATACGTGCAGCTACTAAAGGATCAGGTAATTGCAGTTCTGGATGGGCGGTAAAGTATTCACTCAACGAATCGAAACCGGGTTTTTCGATATGTTTGAGGAAAATTTGCGCTAAGGAAGGAAATCGCCCAGATTCCCCAATAATTAATCTCACGAAGTTTAGTGCTTCTTGTTCACTAGTCCCTTTATCTAAGACATTGATGGCTAAACGCCGCAACAAAATTTGTGGGTCGTCTTGGTAAAATTGCGGGTCTTGATAGTCAAATAGTGGCAGAATTTTTTGCCGTGCTAATTGCTCTACAAGGGCGGTAAATAAAGTTTCTTTATCTCGAAAGTAGCTGTAGATAGTTGTTTTTGATACTCCTGCTGCGGCTGCAACTTTATCCATTGTTGTCGCTGCATAGCCATTTTCGAGAAACTCTTGCATTGCTCCAGCGAGAATAGCATCAATTTTTTCATTGCTCATTGGTCATTTCGCCTAAAAATTTTCGAGTGACTCTTGACATTACTGGAATGAACAGTTTAGTTTAGTAATATCAAAACTAAACATTCTAGTTTAGTAAGAATTTAAAACAAAAGGGAGCTTACGGTGAGTAATGCCGCAGCAAAAGGTTCCGCATACTTTAAGCCTAACTCTCGCCAACTGATAATTTTGGCAGCTGCTTTAGGTATTGCGATCGCAGGTTATAAATTTTGGCAAGTGCAATCAAAGCCCACTCAGAACACAGCCACAACTGAGGTGAGTTTACCGCAAATTAAGACGGTGACAGCGTTAGGGAGACTAGAACCCAAGGGAGAGATCATTAAACTGTCGGCTCCTGCGGCTAGTCAAACTAGTCGAGTTGAGAAGTTGCTGGTAAAAGAAGGTGATACAGTCAAAGCTGGGCAATTAATTGCCATTTTAGATAACCGCGATCGCCTCCAGGCAGCTTGGCAAGAAGCTCAAGAAGCTGTAAAAGTAGCGAGGATAAATTTAGCGAAAGTGCAAGCGGGTGCGAAACAAGGCGAAATTACTGCCCAAACAGCCGAAGTTGCCCGTTTACAAGCCCAAAGTTTAGGTCAAGAAACCGAACAAAGGCAAACTATTGCGCGGTTAGAAGCACAATGGCAAGGTGACACGACTGCTCAACAGGCAACAATTAAAAGATTAGCGGCAGAATTAAAAAATGCTGAAGCCGAATTTCGGCGTTATCAGCAACTATATTCCGAAGGTGCAATTTCCCTTTCTACCTTTGACAGTAAACGCTTGAGTGTAGATACAATCACCCAGCAGTTGAGCGAAGCCAAAGCCAATCTAAACCGCATAGATAGTACTGGTAGCAAACAAATTAGTGAAGCCAAGGCAGCTTTAGATCGAATTACAGCAACAGGTAGCAAACAAGTCCAGTCAGCCGCAGCCAGTTTAAATAGTATTGCCGAAGTCCGCCCCGTGGATGTGCAAGCCGCAAAGGCAGAAATTAATCGGGCAGTTGCCGCCGCCAGCCAAGCCAAGGCAAACTTAGATCAAGCTTATGTGCGATCGCCCCAAGATGGTGTAGTCTTCGATATTCATACACGTTCTGGTGAACTAGTATCTAGCGATGGCATCGTGGAAATTGGACAAACTAACCAGATGTATGCAGTCGTAGAAGTTTATCAAAGCGATGTCAGCAAAATTCGTCCACAACAAAAAGTGCGAATATCCAGCAACTCTCTCCCTGGAGAATTGTCTGGAACCGTAGATTGGATTGGCTGGAAAGTCCAACGCCAAAATGTGATCAACACAGATCCCAGCGAAAATATTGACTCTAGAATCGTGGAAGTTCATGTGCAACTAGATGACGCTTCCAGCGCCAAAGCCGCCAAATTTACCAATTTACAAGTCAAAGCGGTAATTGAACTATGACAGGAATGATCCAAGAACTGCAACGCCGCACACCTTTGGGATGGCTGCAACTCAGTCATCATAAAAGCCGCTTGTTAGTTGCATTAGCTGGTATTGCCTTTGCTGATGTGCTGATTTTTATGCAGCTAGGTTTTCAGAATGCACTGTATGACAGCAACACCCGCCTAAATCGCGCCCTGGTTGCAGACATTATCTTGCTCAGTCCCCAAAGCCGGAATATGCAGAATTTAGCGACATTCTCTCGGCGACGACTGTTGCAAGCCGCAGATGTACCCGGTGTGAAATCAACTACATCCATGTATATCGGTTTATTGACTTGGAAAAATCCCCAAACCCGTAGCAAAACCTCCATGCAAGCCATTGGTTTTAACCCGGAACAATCAGCCTTAAACATTCCCGGAGTTCAAAGTCAATTAGACAAAATTAAACTACCAGATAGCTTCATTTTTGATCGCGCATCCAGAGGTGAATATCAAGAAGTTGTTCAGCAACTTGACGCAGGTAAAACTGTCACCACAGAAGTAGATAAACACACGATTAATCTGAGTGGTGGATTTACATTAGGTGCATCATTTGGTGCTGATGGCACATTAGTTTCTAGTGATGAAAACTTTCTACGCTTATTTCCAAAACGACAAGTAGGCAGTATTAATCTTGGTTTAATTAATATTCAACCAGGTTATGATGCCCAACAAGTTGCAGCAGCATTAAAATTACATCTCCAAAGTGAAGATGTCAAAGTATTAACCCGCGCAGAATACATCAAATTTGAAGAAGATTATTGGAAAACCGAAAGCCCGATTGGTTTTATCTTCAGTTTAGGTGTATCAATGGGTGTGATTGTGGGTGTGATTATTGTTTATCAAGTCTTATCAACTGATGTGAATGCCCATATTAAAGAATATGCCACATTTAAAGCAATGGGCTATCGCAATACCTACTTACTCGGAGTCATTTTTGAAGAAGCAATTATATTAGCCGTCTTGGGGTTTATTCCTGGCTTTATCTTCCCATTAGGACTTTATCAATTAGCTGCCACGGCGACGAACTTACCCATATATATGACCATAAGTCGGGCATTATTTGTGTTGATTTTAACAATAATGATGTGTAGTATCTCTGGAGCAATCGCCACTCGCAAACTCCAATCCGCCGACCCCGCCGATATGTTTTAAAAACTCATCACTCTCCGCGTCTCTGCGCCTCTGCGTGAGGTAAAAAACTCGATATGGAAACTAATTACTTTTCTAAACCTGTTATATCCATCCAAAATCTTGACCATTATTTTGGTCAAGGGCAACTGCGGAAACAAGTATTATTTAATATCAACCTCACCATTAACGCTGGTGAAATTATCATTATGACTGGCCCCTCCGGCTCTGGTAAAACTACATTATTAACCTTAGTAGGTGGCTTGCGTTCTGCCCAATCTGGTAGTTTACAAGTATTAAATCGAGAACTTTGTCATGCGAGTAGTGAAGAATTAACCCAAGCTCGACGCAGTAATGGATATATTTTCCAAGCTCATAACTTGCACGGTAGTTTAACAGCAATTCAGAATGTGCGTATGGGTTTAGAAGTACATCCGGGAATTGCACCCCAAGAAATGTTGACACGTTCCCAAGCAATGTTAGCCGCAGTTGGGTTAGAACATCGCCTGAATTACTATCCTGATAGCTTATCGGGTGGACAAAAACAACGGGTAGCGATCGCTCGTGCCTTAGTAAATCAGCCTAAAATAGTTTTAGCAGACGAACCAACAGCCGCCCTCGATAAACAATCTGGGCGCGATGTCGTAGAATTAATGCAAAAACTTGCCAAAGAGCAAGGCTGTACAATTTTGCTAGTCACCCACGACAACCGGATTTTAGATATTGCTGACCGAATTATTTACATGGAAGATGGACATCTGGTGAGAGATGGGGTGAGTGCTGTAGCTATGGAAAATTAATATCGCAAGTTGAATACTCATCATGCTTTGCTTAAGGTAAAGAAGTATTTAGCTGGGCGACAGGTGAGTTATGGAATGCAATCAAAATCAGGCTGAAACATTGGCGGCTTTACAAGAATTAATTGATGTGGTGGCAAAATTGCGATCGCCTGATGGTGGTTGTCCTTGGGATTTGGCACAAACTCCCCAAACTCTCATACCTTACGTGATTGAAGAAGCTTACGAAGTGGTGGACGCGATTAAAAGTGATGATCAAGCAGCAATTACTGAAGAATTAGGCGATTTACTTTTACAAGTTGTTTTACAAGCCCAAATTGCCAGCGAATATCAGCAATTTTCCCTCAAAGAAGTCGCCCAAGGCATTTCCCAAAAACTCATCCGTCGCCATCCCCATGTTTTTGGTGATGTGTCAGTACAGAATGTAGATGAAGTGCGGCAAAACTGGGAACAAATCAAAGCGACGGAAAAAGGTGAACCAACCCCAGAGAAACACCAGCTCAGTGCTAAACTCAGTCGCTACGGACGCACTCTTCCCCCGTTGATGGCGGCGATGAAAATTTCCCAAAAAGCGGCGGCGGTAGGCTTTGAATGGGAAAACATTGATGGTGTGTGGGCAAAGTTTCACGAAGAGTTGGCAGAGTTTCAACAAGCTTTGGCGGAGGAAACACCAGAACGTCAAGAATCAGAATTAGGGGATTTATTATTTGCTGTGCTGCAACTTGCCCGATGGTATAATCTTGACCCTAGCGCCGCTTTGCAAGGGACAAATCAGCGATTTGTCCAAAGGTTACAAAAAATGGAGGCAGTGGTTGACCGCCCCCTTTCTGATTACAGTTTGGATGAGTTAGAAACGCTCTGGCAACAGGCAAAAGCCCAACTTGCCAAGGAGCCTTAATACATACCAGTTTACAGTTTGATGGTAACAGTCTTAACTTCGGTGTATTGCTGTAAGCCATATTCACCTAGTTCACGACCGATACCCGATTGCTTGAAACCACCAAAGGGTGCAGCAGCATCGAATACGTCGTAGCAATTAACCCAGACTGTACCTGCGCGGAGATTGTTAGCGATCGCATGAACTTTGGTAACATCCTGTGTCCAGACGGCGGCGGCGAGTCCGTACATGGTGTTATTTGCCCGTTCGATGACTTCGTGAATATCCTTGAATTTAATAATGCTCAGTACAGGGCCAAAGATTTCTTCTTGGGCAATTTTCATATCATCACGTACATCAGCAAAAACCGTGGGGGCAATAAAGTAACCTTTGTCGCCTACTTGTTGTCCACCACAAAGCATCTGAGCGCCTTCTCGCATCCCAGATTCGATGTAACTCATGACTTTGTTAAATTGCTCTTGGTCTACCTGCGGCCCTTGGTCTGTCGCAGAATCAAAGGGATCGCCGACAATTCGCTGTCTAGCTTTTTCCACAGTTCTAGCCACAAATTCGTCGTAACATTTTTCTTCGACAAATAGCCGCGAACCTGCACAACAGCATTGACCTTGGTTAAAGAATAAAGCTTCGTGAGAACCTGCGATCGCTGCATCCATGTCTGCGTCAGCAAACACAATATTCGGACTCTTACCACCAAGTTCTAAGGTGACACGCTTTAAGTTACTTTTCGCAGCCGCTTCCATAATCAGGTGTCCTACTTCTGTAGAACCTGTGAAAGCAACTTTGTCGATGTCTCGATGATATGCGATCGCCGCTCCAGCCGTTGGGCCGTATCCTGATAAAAGATTGACTACCCCTGGGGGAAAACCAGCCTCAATAATTAACTCTCCCACCCGCAATGCTGATAACGGTGTTTGTTCCGCCGTTTTCATCACTACAGTATTACCAGTTGCCAAAGCTGGGGCTAATTTCCACGCCTGCATTAACAAGGGGAAATTCCACGGGATAATTTGCCCAACTACCCCCACAGGCTCATGACGGGTGTAGCAAAAATAAGGGCCGTTAATTGGGATAGTTTTACCTTGGACTTTATCAGCCCAACCTGCATAGTAGCGATAACAGGCAATAACTAAACCCAAGTCTCCTAAAGAATTTTGTAATGGTTTGCCGTTATCTAGGGTTTCTAGTCGCGCTAACTCGTCAATATTCTGCTCAATTAAATCAGCTAACCGATAAAGCAACTCACCCCGACGGGTTGCAGACATATTGCGCCATTCCCCACTTTTAAAGGCTTGACGCGCTGCTTGCACGGCTTTATCGACATCGGCTGCATCTGCTTCTGCCACTTGGCAGATCATATCACCTGTACTTGGATTGATTGTTGCAAATCGGCGACCGCTGACACTATCTACCCACTCATTATTAATCAGCAGTTTGGTTGAGCCGATTTTGACCTGCTGTTTCGGTTCTTTCGTTGTAACCATCAGGCCCTCCTAAAGTTTTTGGAGAAAAATTGGCTGAAATCTATTAATTATGTTGTCTGGAATACAGTATTATGAACAATTTTCTTTATAAATCTTTTGATTTTCCCCGAATGAACAGAAATCAGGAGTCATAATATCTCACAAAAAAGAGCAAAAACGTCTGCACTCTGGGTTCACAAGAATGCAATATTTCTATGTTAGGACTTACGCAGACTCTATGATTTCTTGGCGTTCTTGGCGACTTGGCGGTTCGATAAATTAAGCTTTGTGGGAATTTTTGCGTAAGTCCTGTATGTGTCTGACAAACTGACCAATGACCAACTATTTAAACTACGCGCTGCAAGCTTTGAGTATTTTAGGATAATGACATAGCAAGAGATTAGGATTGGGTCAATTCATCTATGTATCTCAGCAACAACCCAAAAGATTGGTCATGGCAGTTTTGGCCTGTTGTTCCCTTTTATCCCTACAACCAACGGCGAACACTTTGCCAAGAAATTGTGAAAGATACAATTTGGACATTCGACCAACTGCATGGCATTCTCTACACTATTGTGCCGATTCGGATGACTGTGGTGAAGCTGACAGGTGGTGGTTTGTTGGTTTATGCACCTGTAGCAGCAACTAGAGAATGTGTGCGGATGGTGCAGGAATTGGTAGCAAAACATGGTGAGGTGAAGTACATTATTTTACCAACCAGTTCTGGTCTTGAACACAAGGTTTTCGTCGGCCCCTTTGCGAGAAACTTTCCGCAAGCGCAGGTGTTTGTTGCGCCTCATCAATGGAGTTTTCCGTTTAATTTACCACTGAGTTGGCTAGGGTTTCCCCAAAACAGAACTCAGCAACTACCAGAAGATGCGAGTCTTGCGCCGTTTGCAGATGATTTTGAGTATGAAGTGTTAGATATTAACTTGGGACGAGGTTCTTTTGTGGAAGTGGCATTTTTTCACAAGCGATCGCACACCCTACTGTTAACCGATACAATCATCTCTATCTCGGAAAATCCTCCAGCTATCTTGCAATTAGACCCATACCCCTTGCTATTTCACGCCAGAGAAAATGCCCTCCAACCCATTGAAGATAACCCCGCAAACCGCCTTAAAGGATGGCAGCGTATTGCCTTATTTGCGATTTATTTCCGTCCCAGTGCATTAGATATCACAGGACTCGGTGAAAGTTTCCGCGAAGCTTGGCAAGCCCCAAACCATTCTCGTAAAGCATATTTCGGTTTATATCCATTTCGTTGGCAAACAAATTGGCAAGAGTCATTTTATGCTCTGAGTGGTAATGGTCGTCCATTTGTCGCCCCCATTTTGCAAACTCTCATTCTGCCCCAAGCACCACAACAAGTCATCGACTGGGCTAACAAAGTTGCAAAATGGAATTTTCACCAAATTATTTCTTGTCATTTTGATGCGCCTATTGCTACCACTCCCCAGCAATTCCGCCAAGCATTTAGTTTCTTAGAAAAGCAGCCATCAGTCAGTGCAGAAAGTCAGCCTTGGTTAGAAAAAGACTGTCAATTCATCAAAGAACTAGAAGCAAATTTACTCAAGCAGGGTATCGCTACTCCGCCCAAGGAGAAGGTGTAATACCATTGGGAAGAGGCAGGAGGCAGAAGGCAGAAGGAGAAAGATTTGCTGAAACTTCTTCCAACTCAGCACTCAGCACTTTCAAGTCAGGAAAGAAGAGGGTTTTAGCCTTCCCTGGGAGAGTAGCAGCAGGCGATAGAGTTCCACCAGCAGTCTTTGGAAATATCAAGGGAGATAGGCGATATTCGCGGGGAAGCAAACGCTTGGTATAACTTAGGTTTGTCATTAGAAAACGTCAACCGAGAATCAGACGCGCTTGGTGCTTATCGCAATGCTCGTGAACTATATCAAAAAATGGGACTCGATGCCGATGTGCAAGATTGCAATGATAGAATTGAGCGTCTATCTCAACCACAAACACCTGTAGTTTCTCGCCGTGGTTTTTGGGCGTGGTTGCGTCGGTTGTGGCGTTGGCTTCGCTCTTGGTTGCGGCAGTAAAATAGTTCGCTATATATGAAAAAATAATAACTGAGCTATATTCTCACTATATGCTGCACAAATATCTACCAAAACCACTGGTTTGTCTGTTAACTATGGGATGGTTGATACAACCTATTACTGCTCACTCCCCATATTTAACCTATAATGACAACTATGCAAGCTTATCTCAGCAGTCTTTACTAATAAGCCAATTTAGACCAGGCGATAGTTGTGAAGCCAACGATAACTTAAGTTTATTTGCTGATACTTTTATTAGTGTGTGCCGCAAAGCATCAATTAGACGAGAGTTTCCCAGCGAGTTTTTGAAATCTTATTTAGAAGACATCAAGAACAACAAGTCTGCTGTTGGTAAAAAAGCTTGGAAGTTATTAAATGATGGCAGATTCAAAAAATAACTTTGGAGAATTATTGATGAAAACCGAAAGCATAAATAAAAAAGAATCTTTCTACATAGCGATAATTCTCTACAAATCATCTTCAGACAAACCTGATTATCAGCCTTTGTACCAAGAAAGCTTTGTTTTAATAAAATCCACTTCTTTAGAAGCAGCAAAAGCTAAGGCTGTGGAGTATGGTAAGAATGAGAGTGTCAGCTATAAAAATGAAAATGGAGAAACTATTACTTGGTCGCTGCAACAAGTAGTAGATGTTAACTCAGTTTTGGATGATGACCTTGATTCTTCCGAAAATGGTATTGATTTATATACCCGCCATTTCCGCAATTACGAAGCTTACCAATCATTTGAACCTTTATTGTCTAACGAGGAATTGTAGGATTTTATCATTAACCGAGAATCAAACGCACTGAGTGAGCGATCCGCAATGCTGTGAAATATATCCAAACACCTGTAGTTTCTCGCCGTGGTTTTTGGGTATGGTTTCGGCTATATAGGTATATGGCAACAGTACACAATTTCTGTAATTACTGTTTCTGAAATTATCAAGAGATGGAAGAGAATAAATCGCAATGACCGCATTCAAGAGTTTTTAGCAGATTTATCTCAACTAGAAATCTTGCCTTTAAACCAAAGCTGTGCAGAACTTTCAGGTTTGATTCAAGCGGATTGAGAAACATCAGGACAACCAATCGGATTAGCAGATGTCTTAATAGCTGCTACAGCGATCGCAAATAACTTAATTTTAGTCACAGGTAATACTAAACATTATCAAACAATCCAAGTATTAGGATACCCTTTAGTAATTGATAACTGGCGAGGATGAGTTTTTTATTCAACAAAATGAGATGCTTCCTAATTTCATACTTCATACTTCACACTTCTGACTTTAGTGTATGAGTATAAATCAGGAGCAAATTCCTGTCATACAACGTCAGATTACGTAAATATTACTAAAGTTTAGGTTTGACTCGATGTCCAACAGTCTTAGGGGTAAACTGCCACTTTTACTGACATTTTGCTTAGTTACTAGCTTGTTACCTGCCTCTGGTGCGGTATTATGTCCAGCGATCGCTAATAACAACTACCTTGCTGATCGAGATTATGGCAGAAATGGGAGTAAAGGGACAAGTGGGCGATCGGGGAGAGACGGCCGCGACGGTCAAAATCAAACTATTTTTGTCGATGGTTCAGCAGCCAACCTCGATTTATCTGGTCAAGATGGTGAGGATGGCGAAAACGGCGGATATGGTTATCGCCCTGACTGCGGTTATCAACCAGAGAACAAAAATCATGATATTCAAGCAGCAAATGGTGGTGCTGGTGGCGATGGCGGTAAAGGCGGAAATGGCGGAAATGGCGGTTCTGTTACGGCTTATTACACTAATTTAGCCGACTTACGCAAAATTCTGGTGCGTGCTACCCCAGGGGAAGGCGGACGCGGTGGACGTGGGGGTAGTGGGACGACTGGTTGCAATTGTCGCAGGCGCAGTTGGGAAGTGCAAACCTGCAAAGGTACTCCTGGGAGTTCTGATTACAAATGTACTAAGAAGCGTTACAGATGTTATGACGGGCGGAATGGAAGCAACGGTAGCGACGGTAGCGATGGTAATACCGGACGCTTGGGAGTGTTGAGTATTGTCAATAGTAAAGAACCCTTGGCGGCTGACACTCCTAGCATCAAGCTGTCAATTCCCGAACTTGCCGGTAAACCATTCCCACTCTCAAAAAATAAATGGAATCTGCGTACAGGTGCAGCTTCATTACTTGCCCCTGGTTCTATCATTGCTGATGAATACCGCGAATTTGACCAGCGTTTAGAAGAGTCGTTTCAGTTAGTTTGGCAGGAAAAACAACCGAGTCAAAGTTTTAGTAATCAAGCTGTCACAGTCGCTTTAAATGATAGTAAACAACTAGAAGTGACTTTTCCTGAAGATTTGTGGGTTGATGCTAACAGTCAAAGTGAGAATAATTTGACAACTTATACCGTGAATCACGCAATTCTCAAACAAGATGTGACTCGGTTAGCAGTAGCTGAATTTGCTGGTGCGGGAGAAAATCTCAATTTAAAAATTGTCGATTTAGCAGCAAAATCTGATGTTCTGCAAACTAAATTTCGCGTGAAATTCCGGGCGCGAGATAACTCTGGGGGGTTCTCTGATTATCAAACTGTTTATACAGGTGATTTTCCACCTGAATTTGTCACCCGTGACTATAATCGTTTTATTTTGGCGTTAGGTAAGTTAAAAATACCAGAAAATGCCCTAAGTCCTGGTATTAATGTTGATATTGAAGTGACAGCAACACGTTCATTAGGCGGACGTTCCGCCAAGCAAACTATTAACTGGCAAAGTGCAATTCGTCAGCCTAGTACAACAAGGTAAAAGTAAAAAGGTAAAAGGCAAAAGGTAAAAGGCAAAAGAAATAATAACGATACAACAAGCCTTTTAGCAATTTTTTATAGTCTGTTTATTTATGCCGACTTGTACTATATAAAAGGTTAACTCGATTTTTTGTTTTCAGAAATCATCTGTGCTAGTAGAGAACCCATGAAATCTAAAAATTGATCTAATAAAGTGCCGATAATACCAATGTAGAGTAATACCTGAACCATGCTATTAGTATTACCTGCTTTGTAGCTTTCCCAGAGAATAAATCCTAATCCTCTGGGGCCAATTAGCATTTCTATGGCTATAACTGTAAACCACGCTACCCAAATACCAACTTTCAATGAATGAAATACATGAAATATGGCAGCCCGAAAGTTATTATTTTGTCTGCGAAAATGCTGTAAACCGATAGCTACATTAATGATAACTGTCCAAAATGTTGCAAGAAATATCACCATTACTGATGCAGGTTCACTATCTTGAAATAAGATGAGGGCAATTGGCAGTAGGGCTAAAGGCGGAATGCTATGTGGTATCTGAAATATCCTTCTAAAAATCTGATAAACTGTAACATTTATGCCAATAAAATATCCAATGAAACTGCCGAAAACAGCAGCCGGAATGTAACCTACAAATAGTTTTTGTAAGCTGGCTAAAAAGTCTAAAAATAAAGTCTGTTCCATGCCTCAGTTTTTATTTGGAACGTTTATATAGCAATCCTATCTGAGTTGTGAAAAAGTATTCTTTTTAACGAACCGCAAAGGACGCAAAGGACACAAAGAAGGAAAAGAAAGAGAATTTCACAAATGATTTAGGATTGCTATATATTACTGTGGCAATTAATAAAAAACAGTCAATAGATAACCCAGGAGAATGGAAAGAATTCAGAAGTCAGAATTTAATAACAAGAACATTTTTTAGAGCATGAATTCCTAAATTTTACTTTACCAGAGAATAAAATTAGGCTCACAAAAATAAATAAAATCTCAATAATTGGTGAAGAACAAGATCCCCGACTTCTTAAAGAAGTCGGGGATCTGAATATCTAACTAATTTTTTACAGAATTTCAACAGCAAGTTATCGAGTCATGATGTCTCAAATATTATAGACAACTGATGGTTGCGCTATCTCTGTAACTTGTGCATGATCATCTGCTGATTGATTAACTCGATTTAGCCATCTTTCAGCTTTGGAGTAGTTATCTTTCTGTACTTGTTTGATGGCTTGTTTATAGTTGAGGGTTACGCCCCAAACATCAGAGACGAAGCGTTTTTCCTGTTTCATTTTGTCAAAGAACTGGATAGCTTCTAACAGTGATAAACCACCTTCAGCATTAGCGATCGCTAACATAACTTCATAAACATCATCGGCCATTTTGGCATCGCCGCAAACGTAATAGTGGCATTTTGGATGACTCAGCAGTTGCCAGATTTCTTTGGGTTTGCGCTGCATCAAGCTCTGCACATAGATTTTCTCAGCACCTTGGCGAGAAAATGCCACGTTTAATTCTGACAGCACGCCCTGACTGTACCATGTCTGCAATTGTTCTTGATAAAGGAAGTCTTGGTGATTGCGACAACCAAAGTATAAAGTTGCATCTGCTAGGGTTTGTTCTTGCCGCGCCAAGGCTTCTCTGTATTGTAAGAAGCCAATTAAAGGTGAAACTCCTGTACCTGGCCCGACCATCAGCATCATTGCCTCTGGGTCACTGGGTGGACGGAAACTGGAGGTACGCACATCAATTCGCACTTTGGTTCCTGGTTGCAGTCCAGCGAGGTAATTAGAACATAGTCCCTGACGGACTTTGCCTGCATCGGTCTTAATTTGCAACACCCCGACGGTGATTTGAATTTGCTGGGGATGCAATAACGGACAGGAGGAAATGGAGTACAGACGTGGTTTTTGTTTTGGTAGTAATTCTAGTAAAGCGGCAAGGGTAATGGTCGCACCCGGAAATTCATCGAATAAATCAGCCACGCTCATGTAATTGTCGGTGATGTTTTTGGTGAGCGCAATGCTGTCGGGGTGGTCTTCACCTTGGCGAAGAATTTCTAACCAAGTTTCCAGGCGTTGTTTTTCTGCGGGGTTTGAGGTAGCAAAATGTAAATATGCCAATAAATCATTGAATGGTTCCCGCAAAGCTAAATCTAATTCTTCTGACAAAACATGACCAACGGTTGCAGGTACGGCAACTGGTGGTTTATCTTCGGTTTCCTGGCCATCGCCGGTGACGTAACTGGCACTAAAGTAGGTGTCGGGTGTCAGATTCAGGCGATCGCAAATTCGCTGTACCAATTCTGGGGGATTATTGGGATATACTGCCACATGATCACCTGTTTCATAGTTGAGGTGAGTATTGGCAATATCAAAGCTAATAAACCGGGTGGAACGGCTACCGGGAACAACTTCTTGCAACAATTCTTGATTAGCAATTACAGGTACTTCTATCCCCCGTTCGCCACTCTCCGCCACAGCCAAGTTTTCGCCAGCGTTACCAGTGAGGAATTTCACCTGTAATTGAGGTGCGTTAATAGTCGTCCCATCCGCCGCAGTCGCATCTTCACCCAAGACACGGCTAATTAATCTCAGCCATTGTTTGAAGGTATCAGCTTGGCCTTTGATTTCGTCGGCTTTATGTAGAGGCACAATACAGTTAGCACCGGAACGCGCCAAGGCTTTATCCACAGCAATTCCCGCCGCACAGAATTGTTCATAAACTGTGCTACCCAGTCCCAAAACAGAATAATTTAAACTCATCAATGAACCGGGGGGTTGCTTTCTCAACCAGAACAAGAATTGTTTACCGTTTCCTGGCATTTCCCCATTTCCAAAGGTGGAGGTAACAATCAACACCAGTTTTTCGGAACTTAAATGAGTTTTGTCGTACTCATCCAACGCCATCACCTTGGGACGGTAACGATTTAATTGTCGCGCAGCCGTCCGGGCAAAACCTTCGGCGGTACCGGTTTCCGAGGCGTACAAAATCAAAATCCGGTCTTCTTTGTTGTCATCTTCTGCTAGAGATGTGGTGATTTTTTCTAAGTCAATGCCATCTTCTACTGCCCAGCGATCGGCGGCGTGATGATAAGCTGGCTCTAAATAAAAATCCCGTGTTTGGTGATGCCATACCGGACAAACACTACCGCCTGCGGGGGGCAGCACCCAACCCCATTCGGCTGGGCATTCTCGACCAGCTTTCTTTTCGCGCAAATCATGGGTGAGGTATTGGCGTGAGGCAGACTGGTGGTCTACCATTGTCACCTTAGCTTTTTGGAAAGAATGCAGGATGGCGATATTTAATTCTAAGGCCACGCGATCGCGCCATAAGGTATGCTCAGAACTGGTATCTAATTTCAGAATTTGGGCGATGTCTTCGAGTTTGTTGTAACGCCCTTCTTCTAAGAAGTCGCGCATCAGTTCTGTACCCATATACCAGCCATTGAAGGGTACACAGGCGTAACTAATCCCACCAATATCCAAGCGGAAATTACTGATGGCGGGAATTGCATACCAGCGCAACCCTAAAGACTTGAACTCGGCAATGGTGGGATGTTCAATATCGATTTCTAAAATTTCCTCTTGCGGGAATTCATACAGCTTCGGCTCCATTCCCGGCACTTCAATAACTATCGGTAAAATATCGTAGGGTGTGCGCGGTTCGGGTGGTTGCCAACCTAATTTTATGATGGCGTTGGTTAAATCTAAGTTAGCGCCATCGCCCATCACACTACCATCTGGTTGTTCGTAGGCGGCGTAACGTAGTAGTTGCGAATTCCACAGCCGCGGCCCCCAGCGTTCTTTGGGGAGTTTGGGACGAAACGCGGTCATAATCACTTGAACATTGCCGCCATTGGTGCCTAAGCGCAAATGTTCGAGTAATTCTTGAAACATTTCATCGGGGTCGGTCACATGGCGACAATCACGCACCACCATATTATTCCACTGAATCCGACCAATACATTTAGAAGCATTCCGCCAAGCTAACTGTGCGCCATAAGCCAATTCTTCGTAGGTGTGATTATAAGTCCGGGTGGCTTTAATTTCGGCTTGAATTTCTGCCCAACGTCGCGCTCGATGTTCTGGTTCCCAACCTTGTTCACTAGCAATTACTTCCAAGAATTGCTCGGCTTTTTTCAGTAATCGCTCTTCATTTAGCTTGGGCAATTTCATCACATTGGTGACGCGATTAAACAATGTCTGCCAAGCCCGCCGCAATTCTGGGCTAAAATTCGGCACATATTTTTCAAACAAGACAAACATTGTGTCAGAAATGGCAGGATAAGCACAAGATGGCACACCGACACTACCGTGAATTTGTCCCAATAACCGCAGTTCTAGCAACAGTTCATCTGTGCTTTCACTCCGCAAGCAACGCATGAGAAAGTCTAACGATTGGAACAGGTGTAGCGATAAATAATCAATATCGGCTCTGCCAAAAATTGGCAATACAAAGGGATATTTTTCAAACAAGGTTTGATAAAAGACCATCCCCATTTCTTGTTTATTTTGGCTAAATACCTGCCAAGTATCTGCCATTTGCTTGAGTAATTCTGGTGGTAAAGCAGCTTCGTAGCAACGTACTGCCTCTACCATCGGCACAATAATATTACTATTGAAAAACTTGTAAAGTGCGGAGTTGACACCTTTCGCTAAATCTTGGCGGTCATATTCTTCTAGATAAGGAATCGAAGGTAACATCCACATCCACACTTGTCGCGCTTTTACCCAGTGGTGAGGACGCATCCCAATATCCGCAAACAAAGCCCCGTAATCTTCGACGGTATCAAAGTCATCGCCTGTTTCGTAAGGTACACCTGTTAGAGGTTCGGAAATGATATTTTGAGTGTGGGGTTGGAGTTGGTGAATACAGTAGTCAAATAACTCATAAAAGTAATCTGTCATACTGTCGATCGCTTCCCCAAAAATATGTTCTAATTCTGGTTCTTCTAACAACAGCCGCTTTAAGAACTTTTCCATTTGCAGTTCTTTCCAAGCCCGCAGTTTATTCCAGACATCTTTGACAATTACTTCTTCTTGGGATGTCAGGTTAATAGGTTCAGGAATTTCAACTTCTTTGTCGATGGTGACGGTGGGTTTAAGTTGAAAACGTGACTGAATTGGCTGATTAGCTAACAGTTTGATGGTGTTGCTACCTGCTTCACCAACAGTTTGGGTGATTCTGGCTTTGAGGGTTAAGTGGGGTGCGAGACTCCAGGTAGTAATCGGAAATTCTAGTTCAATGGAGTTATGTCCATGCAGAAAATCTTGGGCTGCAAAGGTAACTGTCCCAGCATCTTGCCAAGGTTGGGTCATGTCGCCTTGACGGTAACACAGCGTAATAGCGATCGCGGAGTCTTTATAATTAGTGAAATTCACTAACCAGCTTGGCTGCATCCGCGAAAACAAATCTTTAGATAATATTTCTTGACCTTGCTCAGAGAGAATTTGTACACGACATTTATATTTAAAATCTCTGCCTGCGGGAAAATCGGCGGCTGATATCTCTGTTAAATGAATGAGTTGTTGAGTGTAATCCATGTTTAAAAATTACTGGGATAAATAGTTAAGTTTGACTTACACAGTGAAATTACAAATCAATGGTTTGGCAAGGGCGTAGGGATATAAGGGTATGTTTAGGTGAACAATCATCACACCCCGACACCCCAAAAATGCCAGTCTCAACCGACTAACTTTGTGTGTAATACCAATTCTTTATAAGGCTGCATAGAATTCGATCTCCCCTAAATCCCCCTTTTTAAGGGGAGTTAGGGGGCTCAAGATATGTGCAACTTCATATCGATTTGGTATAAGTTTGATTTGGTTACAAACTACTCTTGATAAGCCAAAAAGCCAAATTTTACAAAACAGAATTTACGAGTCAGCCAACGAATAAATCAGAAGAGATTGGAGGTTGCTTAATCAGTTGTGTAGAAAATCTCTAAGTAATTGACTCTAATTCTGGAACTATCATTTCTGGATACCTTTTCAACAGGTATTTACACATATATACTTAATCATAATTCCTTAAATGTGCATTAACTAAGTTAAAAGTTCCGTGCTAGATAATACTAGAACTAGCATTATACAATTTTTTAAGTGTAAATCACTACAAACTTGTCGCTAAATGTTACTTTTATGGTTATTAACTCAGGAGTTCCCCTTTTAGGATGGTAACTGCTTGACCAGAAAGAAGTACGCGATCGCCGCCGTCGTAATACAACTTAACTACACCACCGCGATGGGATGCTTGATAAGCCAAGAAAGTATTTTTACCCAAGCGATCGCGCCAAAACGTGGCTAAACAACAATGAGCGGCTCCTGTTACTGGGTCTTCATCAATGCCCAAGGCTGGGGCAAAAAACCGAGAAACAAAATCATATTCTGAGCCTGGATTAGTTGTGCTAGTAACAATCACACCATCTACCGGGAAAGTTTTCAGGAGTTGAAAATTCGGCTGCATTTGCTGTACTACATCTTCTGATGCTACTTCTACGAGATAACCGAGAGAATTTTGGTAAACAGCCTTGTAATTTACACCTAAAGCCGTACTGAGTTCCGATGGTGCATTAGTTACTTGTGAGTGATTAGCAGGAAAATCTAGTTCAATCCATTCATTTTGGTGCTTGGCAATCAATAAGCCACTTTTAGTATGAAATCTCGCCACCTCATCACTTGCTAAATGTCCTTGCGACCACAACACATGGGCGCTGGCTAAAGTTGCATGACCACAAAGCGGCACTTCTACAGATGGCGTAAACCACCGCAGATTAAAGCCATCATCTTGTTTCACCAAAAAAGCCGTTTCCGACAAATTCATTTCCTGTGCTACCTGCTGCATCCAGTCAGCGTCTTTTGGTGCAGGTAAAACACAAACAGCCGCAGGATTCCCCGCAAAAGGTTTATCGGTAAAAGCATCAACCTGAGTAATGATTTGTCCCATGAACTTACTCTAAAATATGGAAGCAATATATATCTACGAGAGTACATTAAAGATTTACGCAACTTCTCTACGTCACTTTGCGTCTGAAATTATGCAAATTCACCATATCTCCCACACCCTCAGTGATACTTTACGCCACAGACGGCAAAAACTAGCTCAATTAGTTGATTTCCCGGTAATTATCTGGTCAGGAAGCAGCAGCACCCGCAACTTTCGAGCTAATACCTATCCATTCCGCGCCAGCAGCCATTTTCTCTACTTTGCTGGTTTACCTCTACACAACGCCGCCATTCGCCTAGAAGCAGGCAAACTAGAGTTATTCATTGATGATCCCGAACCCGGTAGCGCCTTATGGCACGGTGAAATGCCCAAACGCGAAGAAATTGCCGCCAAAATTGGTGCAGATACGGCGAGAACTTTATCTGAGTTGAAACACCGTGGTCATGGTGCCGCCTCAATTCCTGTGCAGAATTATCGCACCAGCATTGTACAGTCCCAAATTCTGCACAGAGAAATTTCTTCACCTTATGATTTAGAAGGGTTAGATTTAGAGTTAGCCAAGGCAATTGTCAGTTTACGCTTGACTCACGATGGGGAAGCCTTAGCCGAATTACGTAAAGCTGCGGCTGTGAGTGTGGCTGCACACAAAGCCGGGATGGTAGCCACTCCCAAAGCAAAACAAGAAGCAGAAGTTAGGGCGGCAATGGAAGGGGTAATTATTGCCCAAAATATGACTACTTCTTACAACAGTATTGTGACCGTTCACGGTGAAGTTCTACATAATGAAGCATATCATCACCCACTGCAACCTGGTGATTTACTCTTGGCTGATGTGGGTGCAGAAACAGAAATGGGGTGGGCGGCTGATATTACCCGGACTTGGCCTGTGTCTGGTAAATTTTCCGCCACGCAACGAGATATATATAATGTTGTTTTAGCGGCTCATGATGCTTGCATTGCCAAAATTCGCCCTGGCGTAGAGTATCGAGATATTCATTTATTAGCAGCAACGGTGATTGCTGAAGGGTTAGTTGATTTAGGCATTTTACAAGGCAACCCCCAAGATTTAGTAGAAATAGATGCCCATGCCTTGTTTTTCCCGCATGGAATTGGGCATTTACTAGGTTTAGATGTGCATGATATGGAAGACTTGGGAGATTTAGCCGGATATGAAGATGATAGAACCAGGAGCGATCGCTTTGGCTTAAGTTACCTGCGTCTCAATCGTCCCCTACGTCCAGGAATGCTTGTCACAATTGAACCAGGATTTTATCAAGTCCCAGCAATTTTAAATGATCCCCAAAATCACGCTAAATATCAAAACATCATCAATTGGGAGCGTCTAGAACAATTTGCCGATGTTCGGGGTATCCGCATTGAAGATGATGTTTTAGTTACCACCGATGGCAGTGAAATTTTAACAGCCGCCTTACCAAATGATGCTGATACAGTAGAAGCTTTAGTCAACAGCCTGGATGGAGAGGCTAGAGGCTAGGAATTAGCCTATCTTCTGGGGACAAGGGGGATAGATTTTATATTCCGCAACCTATGATATTAAAAGGCTATTTAGGGACTTCCAGAAAACAAATTATCCAATAATGAAGAGTAAAGACAATGAGCAGATTCATTCTCCCTCTGCTCCCTCTGCTCACAATAAAGCCATAACACACCATTTTGCTCGGTGCGTTCAGTGTTGGGATATATTCTAAAAATCCACTCAGATGACTCTATGATTTTAAATCGAAAAAATAAATCTTTTCGATAATATTGTGGTATTATTTTATGTTTTTTTGTGAATTTTAGGACTAAGAGGCTATTTATAAAGTAAATCTAAAGGCGAGTAGGAGGGGATGACGGCAAGAATTAAAATACCTGATATGCAGTGTATTTACGTAATTGCTTATGGCACGAAAGTCTTATCCCACAGACTTAAAT
>NZ_JACJSD010000072.1 GCF_014697615.1 Nostoc sp. FACHB-280
TGTGCTTTAATTCCAACATTCTCTCATTTAAAGTGGATGTTTGAATGGTTTATCCGAAACACTACCTTTGATTTTATGTCTCTTCAGATGTACGGAGTTTTTTCAGAAATCAAATACTAGTCCTATATGAATCTGGTTTGATTTCCGAATTTACTAATGTAGTCAGGGAGTGGGGAGTAGGAAATAAGCCTTTTGTGGGTGTACTGATTTCTGAAAAAAACTCAGTACAGTTTCTATTCCCTGTTCCCTACCTTCACAAGTAAGTTCAGAAATCAAATCGGACTGCTATTGGTCATTTCTGATAAATATAGCGGTAGTCAGACATGTTATACCGATTTGAAAACTTGAACGCCAAGCATAGTAAGACTTTTCTTCCTGCCTGGTTGGTGAGCGAACTTGTACTGAGCGCAGTCGAAGTAGCCGAACCACTGCCTTTTGCCTCCTGCCTTCTGCTATATTATTTTTCTAAAAAGTTGGTGATTTTAAAATTTGATGTTCCTTCCCAGCAATGATTTAAACAAGCATTTACCTGAGCATCTGCTGTATCAGTAGATTCTTTAGAAGCATTTAACTGTACGGCTGTCACAATATACTCAAAAATAATTACAAATTGTTTTTGCGTTGAAATTCTCTCAACCACAATTGTTTCACCCACTTTGGGAATTTGCGGCAAATTCACGACAAAGGTTTCAATTTTTGGTTTGTCTAGGGGATTTTTGAAATTAAAGTATTTACAGTAAACAAGAACTTTCACGATAGTTAATGGTTATTGGTGACGTTTTATCCTGCTTGCTGATTGGTTATTTACCTCGCCATAGCCTTTGTAATAAATTAACACCTTTTACTAAGATTTCTTCTAACCACAGCATAGTGCGATCGAGCCATTTTAAAATTTTCTCTAGTAAGTGCTGCTCATACTCTACGGAATTAGCTTTAACTTCTATCCAGTCTGGCTGAATTTCGACTTGATGATTGTAGTTTTGATTGGGGATTATTTCTCCTGCATCACTTTCATTTGTCGGGATATTAGCTAGTTTTTCTGATACTTTTTTATTAGTGCGGTCAAGTTTTGTTTGTGTAACTGACAAGCTAGAGTTAAGTGGCGGCGTGTTGTTTTTGTCATACACTAATTCTGAATTACCAAATAAATCCCCCCACTTTAACCAAGGTTCTGCGGCTGTGTTTTGATTGGTTAGCTTACGTTTTCTAGACCGAGTTTGATATCTTTTTGCAGGTAAAGACTGTCTATGAGACTTAGCAGTATCAAGTTTTTTCTCTTTGCCTACACCAAAAAAATAATTGATTGCAGCTTCAATTAAAGCTTGAAAATTCAGGGGTTGTGTTTCCAAGCTATCAGATGAAACGGTAACATTTCCTGGTACAGCAAACTCATCTTGACCGTAGAGAAATATATTGAATTTTGTGCGAGTAACTTGGATAAGCTCTTGACTATTTTGTTGTAATGGTACTAAGGTGTTTGTTTCTAATTTAGCTATCACTTTATCCAGCAATTCCATGATTTTGCCAGTATTGAGAATTTCAGGTGATATACCTGCTGTCAATTCAGGAATTTTGCTAGGATTTTCACCCGTTAGTTTGGCTAAGAGACGATGAATTTCTGGTATTAAATCTGTCTGTGCTTCTGGTAATGCTAATTGTTGATAATGCCAGTAACGCGCAACTTCACTAATAATTTTGTCTAAGATTTTTGTTTGTTGTTGCGGTGTTAAAATATCGAGAATTTCATTATTTGTAGTCACCAGTACTAAGTTGCGCTGTTCCAGCGTTGTCGCAATTCCCTGGACTTTGGGTAAATAACGCTGAAGCACATCTTTTTGCTGAGATGGGGTGAGATGGCTAGAGGAATTGTCTGAAATCGTTAAGGATTGGGTGAGGGCAAGGTTATTTGTTTTACTATGTGGAAACAGTTTTCGCCACCAAGCGCCTATGATGTGAAAACTTGGTGATGTGTTGACAGATGTTTCCTCGGATGGAAGCTTTTGGACTGCTTCTAAGACAACCTGAATAGGCGTATCCGCAGTTGGGGGAGTTTCGTGGCGATCGCGATCATTTGGTGCTAACTTGAGCCTAGATTGTGGTTCTCTGCTATACAGCGTTTTCACCTTTGACTCGGCTGACTGCAATACTACATACAACGGGTAAAGTAATGCTTCTACACCCCACTTAGTTGCTACTTGCACTTGTCTGAAGGTTTGTTCCCATCGTTGTGTCAACCGCCGAGATTGCTGGTGGACAAAGTTAAAGAGTCTGCTTTGATAACGCCCAGAAGAACCAGATGACATGATAGTAATTTATGAGTTCAAGTTTTGTTTAGTTGTGAGACTCCCACGCAAAAATAGATAACGACCAACAGTAAATCGTTGTAAGTGCCATCATCTTAGCGAAAATATGACCCCTCCTGTATCTCAATCACAGACAAATTTAATCTCAGAGACTATTGAGCAATTACGCTCTTTTTGTCAAGTTAATCTTCAGTCTACTTGGCTATACCAAGAATGTGACTGGAGTATTACGGATGTTGTTACATCTAATTTGTCTGATTGGCAACCTGTAGAGTTAAATGCTAAAGGACATATTGCTTGGAAAGGCGGGAAACAAGTTTTATGGCTGGTACAGAAACTTGTTGTTCCCCAAGATTTACAGGGTTATCCTTTGGCGGGGTTATCTTTGCGCTTGGCTTTGATTTGGTGGGCGGATGCGGTGGAGGTTTATGTTAATGGAGAATTAGTCCAAGCTGGAGATTTGTTTGATTTTTCCCCCAGAGTATTGCTGAGTCAAAGTGTGTCTGCTGGGGATGAGTTTATTGTAGCTTTGCGCTTGGTCAGTCCGGGACATGATCAAGGGGCTTTGATGCGATCGCACCTAATCTACGAGTCGACAGATTATCATTATCCTGACCCCGGTTTTGTCGCTGATGAGTTGGCGGTGATGCAGTTATATTTGGAAAGGTTTGCGCCGGAACGGTTGGATGGTTTGGCGGTGGAGATAGATAAGATAACGAACCGCCAAGGCGCAGAGGACGCGGAGAAAGAGAGGGAAGAGTGGGACAAATATATTTTGTTTTTACGCCAAAAGTTATTTGAATTTAAAATCCACAATCTCAAATCTAAAATTTTTCTACTTGGTCACGCTCATTTAGATTTAGCATGGCTGTGGCCTGTCAGCGAAACTTGGAACGCCACCCAAAATACTTTTGAGTCGGTGCTGAAATTACAAAAAGATTTTCCTGAATTAATCTTTTGTCATTCCACACCCGCCCTTTATGCTTGGGTGGAAGAACATCGCCCAGATTTATTTGCAGCCATTCAAGAAGCTGTGGCGGTTGGAAAGTGGGAAATTCTGGGGGCGACTTGGGTGGAACCAGAATTAAATTTGATTAGTGGTGAATCGATAGTCCGTCAGTTATTGTATGGTCAGCGTTATTTTCAAGAGAAATTTGGTAAGATTTCGCCGATAGTTTGGGTTCCTGATACCTTTGGTTTTTGTGCAACTTTACCGCAGTTTTTTGCTAATGCAGGTGTGGAATATTTTGTCACCCAAAAATTGCGGTGGAATGATACTACTAAATTTGATTATGGGGCTTTTTGGTGGCGATCACCTGACGGTAGTCAAGTATTTAGTTTGATGTCTGCACCCATCGGCGAAGGTATTGACCCTGTTAAAATGGCAGCCTATACCCTGGAATGGCAAGACCAAACCAATTTAAATCAGTCACTCTGGCTTCCTGGTGTGGGCGACCACGGCGGCGGCCCTACCCGTGATATGTTGGAAATTGCCCAACGCTGGCAAAATTCCCCGGTATTTCCAGAATTAGAATTTACAACCGCCGAAAAGTATTTACAAGAAATTAGTCAAGCAGACTTCCCTACCTGGGATGACGAACTTTATCTAGAATTTCATCGCGGCTGTTATACTACTCACGCTGATCAAAAGCGGTGGAATAGACAAAGTGAAAATTTACTTTATCAAGCTGAACTGTTTGCAACTTTAGCAAGTATTACCTGTGGCGCAACATATCCCAAAGCAGAGATAGAAGCAGCTTGGAAGCAAGTTTTATTTAACCAATTTCACGATATTTTACCTGGTTCTTCCATTACCCAAGTTTATACCGATGCTTTACCAGAGTGGCAGCAAGTTGAACAAGTGGGGACAAGAATATTAGCAGAGTCGATGCAGGCGATCGCATCTCACTTTACTTTACCAGAACCACCAGAACCAAACAGTTTACCAATATTTGTATTTAATTCCCTTAACTGGCAACGTTCTGAGGTAGTTGCAGTTACTTTACCCCCAATTCACCCAGAATGGCAAATCTACGATGTCGCCGGAAATCAACTGATCTCGCAATTTACTCAACCAGCAACATTACTATTTTTAGCTACTGATATCCCACCCGTTGGTTATCGTTTATTTTGGCTGGTTCCCACATCCCAAATTCCTAGCAACTCATCATCTCTTATCCCTGAGTTTGTCCTCGAAAATCAATTCTTGCGGGTATATATTGACCCAGACACAGGTGATTTAGCCAGCGTTTTTGATAAAATTTATCAGCGCGAAGTCTTAAATGGTGCGGGAAATCAATTACAAGCCTTTAAAGATAGCGGTCAATATTGGGATGCTTGGAATATTGACCCCAATTATGCAGAACATCCCTTACCAGCCACCAGTCTCAAATCAGTTCAGATATTAGAACAAGGGCCAATACAACATCGCTTGCGTGTAGTGCGTCAATTAGGCGAATCAGAATTTTGTCAAGATTATATTTTACAAGCAGGTTCACCCATCTTAAAAATTGCCACCACAGTTAATTGGCACGAAAATCAAGTCTTCGTTAAAGCTGCATTTCCTTTAAATCTTGAAGCAGACTTCGCCACCTATGAAATACCTTGCGGTGTAATTCGTCGCCCCACCAAGCCCCAAACCCCCGCAGAAAAAGCCAAATGGGAAGTCCCCGCCTTGCGTTGGGCTGATTTAACCGGAGAATCAGAACTCGGTATTTACGGTGTTAGTTTGCTAAATGATTGTAAATATGGCTACGATGCCCAAGCAAATCAACTACGCCTATCTTTATTACGCAGCCCCAACTGGCCAGATCCAGAAGCCGATAGAGGCTTTCACCAATTTACCTACGCCCTGTATCCTCACGCAGGTACTTGGGAATCAGCCCAGACAGTACAACGCGGCTATGAACTCAACATTCCCCTACAAGTCTTCTGTACTCAGCACTCACACTTCGACTACTTCGACTACGCTCAGTATAAGTCCGCTCAGTGTACAGCACTTCCAACTCCCGACCGAATCAGTTTCTTAAATCTAACTTCTCAAAATTTAATCTTAATGGCCTTAAAACCAACAGAAGACAACCCCCAGGAGTTGATTTTGCGATGTTACGAATCCCAAGGAGAAATAGCTGAGTTGTATTTACAGAGTGATTTAGGGCTAAGTCTGGGAGAGACAGTGGATTTATTAGAACGCTCCCAAGATATCACTGAATTTTCTGGCAATCAGCAGTTTCTTATAATACAGCCTTGGAAAATTACCACCGTCAAAGTTATACAACAGCCAGAGTAACTTTTTAGATAGGAGAAGCAGATAGCTAGATAGCCTTCTGCCCCCGGTTGGTGAGCGACTTGCCCTGAGCGTTCGCGCAGCGTCTCCGTCAGGAGAAGCCGAAAGGAGCCAAACCACTGCCTCCTGCCTCTGGTTGGTGAGCGAAGCCGAACCACTACCTCCTGCCCCCGGTTGGTGAGCGTAGCCGAACCACTGCCTTCTAATCTTCGTGGTCATCAAAAGGATCTGCTAACTCCTTGCTTGGAGGGCCAAACGAGGTATAAATTCCATACGCAGTAACGGCTACAAGTATCGCGCCTACAGAAATGCTAAGAACTATTGCGGGTTCCATAAAATATAGATTGATTATGAGTGCTATTCTTATAGAATATTACAGAAGATTAAAAAAAGCTTTGGCAACTAATCTTAGGTGAACTATGGCACAACGGACTAGGTTGGGAGATATCCTGAGACCTTTAAATTCTGAGTATGGTAAAGTGGCTCCCGGCTGGGGAACTACCCCTGTAATGGCTGTATTTATGGGGCTGTTTTTCGTGTTTTTGCTGATAATTCTGCAACTTTACAATAAATCCATCGCAATTCAGGATGTGTTGGTTGATTGGCGCAGCTTAGGCGGCTAATTTAACATCGCAATCAAGCTTGCGTATTCAGCGAACTTACACCCGGCTCGTCCGGGTTTTTTTGTAAGTTATAAACTTGAAAGGTGAGTCTGAAACAAGTCACCATAGTAATTGATGGGGAAAGTTTTGATTTTAACTTCCCACTTTCCTAATTTTGTCTGTCTGTATACTTATAGGTAGGAGCGATCGCGTGAATATATTTGGTATCGGTCTGCCAGAAATGGCTTTAATTATGATAGTGGCACTGTTAATCTTTGGCCCCAAAAAACTCCCAGAAATCGGCCGCAGCTTGGGGAAAGCAATTCGCGGTTTCCAAGATGCTTCTAATGAATTTCAAAACGAATTTAAACGCGAAGCCGAACAAATTGAACAAGCTGTGAAAACCACTGCTGAAATCGAACCCAAACAAATCGAACCTGCTCAACCACAGCATGATACTGCTAATTAGAGTGCTGTACACTGAGCGAAGTCGAAGTGTGAGTGCTGAGTGCTGAGTAAAAAACTAGTACAGGTCGGCGTAAATAAACAGACCATAAGAAATTTCTAAAAGGCTTGTGGTACATTCATTATTTCTTTTTACTTTTGCCTTTTTACTTTTGCCTTCTTGTACTATTCCCTAACCTCTAATCCCTTAACATAGTTCTGCGAATCGATTGATTGTAAGTGAAATGACAGAAGCTGTAACACCACCAGCTTTGGTAATTCCTCAACTGATTGTGGGGTTGGGGAACCCAGAGCCGAAATATGAACAAACACGCCATAATATTGGCTTCGCTGCTGTTGATGCGCTCGCTCGTGCTTGGCAAATTTCCTTAGCGGAAAATCGCAAGTTTCAAGGGGAGTATGGCGAAGGTATAGCATTTGCTGGAAGTAAAATCCGCTTGCTGAAGCCATTAACTTACATGAATCGCTCAGGACAATCAATCCAAGCCGTTACAAGTTGGTATAAATTACCAGCAGAGTCTGTATTAATCATTTATGATGATATGGATTTACCCCTTGGAAAAACCCGCTTACGTCTTTCTGGTTCTGCGGGTGGGCATAATGGAATGAAGAGTGCGATCGCTCATCTTAGCACCCAAAACTTTCCACGTTTACGCATCGGTATCGGCAAGCCAAAAGATGCAGCTAACAGCGATAACTCCGAAACAGTCTCTCACGTACTAGGAAAATTTTCTGCCACCGAAACTAAATTGATGTCTGCTGTACTTGGATTTGTTGTCGAGTGCGTAGAAATGAGCCTAAAACAAGGAGTCGAAAAAGCCATGAATCGTTGTAACAGCCGTAACGTGGCTAATAATGAGTAGTCATTTGTCATTCGTTCCATTCCCTTCCTTTTCTCCCTTGTCTACCTTGTCCCCCCTTACACCCCGACTCCCCAACACAAAGCAATATACCCAAGCCCTAGTCAGGCATGGGTAAATCTTGCTAAATCTCATCTGAGTACTCTGGCAAAGTGCTGTTGCTAACTGAGAATGACTTCTTTAAGCAAAGCCAGTACCAAACCATACATGTTTATTTAAAACGGCGCTTGCGTCTGGCTGCTACAGCTTTACGTTTGCGCTTTTCTAATGGTGTTTCAAAGTGCCGATGATATTTTACGTCGGCAAGTATACCAGCCTTGGATACTTGACGCTTAAACCGACGTAATGCTGAATCTATTCCTTCGTTTTCGCCTAGAACCACTTGGGTCATTCTGTTTCCTCGTTATGGATAATTCCCATTGTAATAGTAGCCTCCGACTTAGCCAAACACCGCCAGCTTGCCTTCAAACATACTAGTTTTGGCAAGCGCACTGCGTACAGCAGGAAAAATACTATTTATAATCACAAATTAGTATTATATGACTTAGTAACAAAAGTTAGTGATTGATGTAGAGTCCAACTAGAGGTTTTGTAGCGCAAATGTCATCATTAATACTGCTTAAAAGTTAATTCTGCCCTGATTTAATAATTTATATCCGGTGGCTAATGCTGTAAACGCCACACAAAAACTCCATAAACTAGTCGGTCTTAAAATAACTCCACCACTTAAAAATACTAGCACGATTCCCAGCCCTAGTAATACCCAACCAAAACTACCAGTTTGTCTAGGAAAGAAAACTAGTGAAAATATGCCAGCCATGATTGCGAGAACTGAACCAGTAGCAGGCGCACTCCGATAGAAAAATGAATAGTATCCGCTAACAAATATGATGTTTTGACCAAAGAAATATAATCCTACAAATAATAAAATTAAGCCTATCAATTTGATAAAAAGCCTACCCATAATTATTGGATTTGCCTAAGCTAAATCTAAAGTTAGTGTGGCTTTATTATATTTGACATATTAATAAAAAACTATAGATTCATGTAAAAATTTATCTAAAATTCATGTATAATCCAGCAAATATACGTAGAATATCATCTTAGACTTTACAATAAACCCCTCAGATTTCCAGTCAGGAACCATACAAACAAAGCCTGGGAAAGTAGTCCAATTATTGATATATTCTTCCTTATCTCCCTTATCCCCCACTCCCTACACAGATAATTTCAAAAATCCAAGCAGATAACTACTCAGCATTTGCAACAATAGACAAAGCCAATTGATAAACTTCGCGGCGGGAAAGTGAGGTAAATTTGGCTAATTGACGGCTGGCTTGAGAACGGGAGATTCCTTGACTAATTAACTGCTGTAATTCTGCTTTGAGTTGTGTCTCATTTAATAAAAGCTGAGTGGCTGGTGTTCCTGCAACAAGTAAAGTGTATTCACCTTGGGGTTCTCGTTGTTGATAATGAGCGATCGCATCGGCAATTGTCCCGCGCCAAAATTCTTCGTACAATTTAGTTAATTCTCGCGCCAGCACAATTTGGCGTTCGTCTCCAAAAACTTCTGCTAAGTCTTGCAAAGTATCTGTTAAACGATGGGGCGATTCGTAGAAAATTAAGGTGCGAGATTCTGTCTGCAAGGTTTCTAAATATTCCCGTCGTTGTTGGGCTTTCGGTGGTAAAAAACCTTCAAAGGCAAACTTATCTGTCGGTAAACCCGCAGCACTTAAAGCGGTAATGGCTGCACTCGCACCGGGAATTGGTACTACTTTAATTCCTGCGTCAATACAAGCTTTAATTAATTCATAGCCAGGATCAGAAATTCCTGGCATACCTGCATCACTAACTAAGGCGATCGCTTTACCATGATTTAAATGCTCTAAAATCTCCGGGATGCGGCTATTGCGATTATGTTCGTGATAACTGATTTGGGGTGTTTTAACTTGAAAATGTTGGAGTAATTTTCCTGTGTGGCGTGTGTCTTCCGCCGCAATTAAATCCACAGTCTGTAAAATTCGCACCGCCCGAAAGGTAATATCTTCTAAGTTGCCAATGGGTGTGCCAACAACGTAAAGTGTTCCTGGTTGGGGTTGGTCATTTGTCATTTGTTATTCGTCATTTGTATTAAACAAATATGGTGACTAATCTAAAATCCAAAATCCAAAATTTAAAATCACATCGGGGATTATTTGTCGGTTTAGTCACCTTAGATTTGATTTATCTGGCTGATGCTGCTCCACAAAATAATCAAAAGTTGGTAGCTACTGACTATACTGTAGCAGCAGGCGGCCCGGCTACGAATGCGGCTGTAACTTTTGCCCATTTAGGAAATTATGCAAATATCTTGGGTGTGGTTGGTTCTCACCCCATGACGCAACTCATTTATAGTGACTTAGAAAATTATAAAGTAGCGATCGCCGACCTCGACCCCAACAAACCCACACCACCACCCGTCTCTTCAATTATTGTCACCCAAGCCACAGGTGAACGGGCAATCATTTCGATTAATGCTGTAAAGACTCAAGCCAGCAACACATCTATCCCAGATAATATTTTGGCAGATATCAATATTGTATTAATTGATGGACACCAGATAGAAGTAGGAAAAGCGATCGCGCAAACTGCAAAAGCTCATCATATCCCAGTAGTCATTGATGGTGGTAGCTGGAAATCTGGCTTTGAGAAAATCTTACCCTTTGTCGATTATGCCATTTGTTCGGCAAACTTCTATCCTCCTGGCTGTGAGACAGAACAACAGGTTTTTGATTATCTCAGCAGTTTTGGCATTCCCCACATTGCCATTACCCACGGTGATCAACCAATTACATATCTAAGTCAGAATCAAAGTGCTACTATAACCGTACCGCGAATTATCGCAGTTGATACCTTGGGGGCTGGTGATATTTTTCATGGCGCTTTCTGCCACTATATATTAAGTGAAAATTTCCCCGATGCTTTAGCACAAGCCGCATCTATCGCCGCTAATTCCTGTAAATTTTTTGGCACACGTCGCTGGATGGAAGTGAAAAAATGACAGATTTAGAAGATATATTAGCGATCACTCGTGATGTAGGCTGGAAAGCAGCAGATATTCTCCACTCTTATTATCACGGCACAGTTAAAGACCCTGATTTACAGGTGCAGTACAAACAAAGCGAACCTGTGACAATTGCAGATGTTACCGTTAGTCAATATATTGTGCAGAGATTACAAGACGCTTTTGGTGATCAAGATTTTGCTTACATTAGCGAAGAAACCTATAAATCACAACTCCAGCTACAAAACTCTCAGTTAGTATGGCTAATTGATCCTTTAGATGGCACAAGAGATTTTATCGATAAAACTGGAGATTATGCCATTCACATTGCGTTAATTCAAGAACATCGTCCGATTTTATCTGTTGTCGCTGTACCAGAAGCCGAAACTATTTACTACGCCACTAAAGACGGTGGAACCTTTAAAGAAACTCCCAACGCCACTGTAGCTATAAAACTTTCACCAACAAAACCCGTGGAAGATTTAACCTTAGTTGTCAGTCGTTCTCATCGCAATGAAAGACTAGAGTATTTATTACAAAATTTGCCTTGTCAAAATCAAAAAGCTGTCGGCAGTGTGGGTTGTAAAATTGCTACCATTCTCGAACAAAATGCAGACATCTATATTTCTCTTTCTGGTAAATCTGCGCCTAAAGATTGGGATATTGCCGCACCAGAGCTAATTCTAACTGAAGCAGGCGGTAACTTTACTCACTTTGATGGCAGTCTTTTACAATATCACACTGGCGATATTAATCAATGGGGAGGCTTACTTGCCAGTAATAGTAACTCTCACCAACTTTTGTGTCAGGAAGCTCAAAGGATATTATCTGAGTTCGACGGTATTAAGAAAGTGTAGAACTATATATGTATATAGCTAAAGTTAGTTTGTCTGAATTAACAGTATAATTTATAATTATGTTTAATAGTTAATCTAATTAATGTCTATAAACATAATTTTCAGGCATTTTTTAGGTACAAATACCCAAAAATTATTCTGTAACTATTACAGAATACAAAGTTTTTTGAATACTTGATAACTTTGATTATTGGGAGCTTGTGCTATACTTTGGCATATAAGGATTATTTTCGGTTGAGTAACTCGTTTTGATTTTTAAAAAGCGTCTCTCCGAATTTAACTCTCTACACTCCCTGAATTCGGAGACATTATATGTCAATTTACATCGGAAACCTTTCCTATCAAGTCACTGAGGAAGACTTGAGACTAGCATTTAGCGAATACGGAAAAGTAAGTCGCGTTCAGTTACCAACTGACCGTGAAACTGGCCGTCCTCGCGGTTTTGCCTTTGTGGAAATGGAAAGTGAATCACAAGAAACCGCAGCCATTGAAGCACTAGATGGTGCTGAATGGATGGGTCGTGACCTGAGAGTTAACAAAGCTAAACCTCGTGAAGAAAGAAGTCCTTCCCGTGGTGGTGGCGGTGGTGGCTGGGGTAACAACCGCGGCGGTGGCGGCGGTCGTGGTGGTCGCTACTAAACTTTTGAAATAAAAATTTAGCATCTAGAGTCTCCAGCAGATAAAGCCAAAGGCTCAATTCTGCTGGAGTATTTTATTTTTTCTCTAGATTTTGCTATTCATCCAAATAAGGAGGATTGAGAATGACGCAAGTAGTCTTGGGGGAGAATGAGGGTATTGATTCAGCTTTGCGAAGATTTAAACGGGAAGTTTCTAAAGCTGGAATTTTCCAAGACATGAGAAAGAAGCGTCACTTTGAGACACCGCTAGAAAAACAAAAGCGGAAAGCAGTTGCAAGACACAAACAAAATCGCAGCAACGGCGCACGGCGCTTCAAGTAACATAGCTAAAAATATTAGTATGGTTGGGGCATCAGCCATTAGGTTTGCTATTACTATTTAAACCTAAAATCCCCACCCTTAAAGGGTGGGGAGCATGTCAAATTGGTAAAGCTTTAACTTGTAGTAAATCGAGTTCGCTCTCAAAAATTTCATCAATAGGTAACATCTGACCATCGGTAGTCATAAATTTGTGGTCTTTGGTGGCGCGAATTACAGAACCATCTTCTAAAGTATACTCGAATAATTCTTGTTGTCCTCGATTATGCCATTGGGCGATCGCTTGCGTATAGACATGACCGTGGCTATCAACGCTAAACACGCTACATTCCAATTGTTTTTCCACAATTTCGCCGATAGGGACAAAGCCATATTCCACTGTTAACACTTCTGTGTCATAGCTGAGGCAATATTCAGCGAACTTCAGCATATCATCAAATAGCTTTTCGGCTACTTGCTTTTTCACACCGTTTTTTGTCGAACCATCAATAAATTTTTCCTGCTGCTTCTGCATTTCGGAAACTTTCTTCTTACCCATCGCGCGACGCAGCAAGTCGGCTTGTCCTAAAGAATAACCAGCCATATCTTGAGCAATTTTCATGATTTGCTCTTGATAAACCATAATGCCGTAGGTTTCATTTAAAATTGGTTCTAAAATCTGGCTTTCATAGTCAATATTTTCCCGTCCATGTTTGCGGTTAATAAACTTAGGAATTAACCCCGCATCTAAAGGGCCTGGTCTGTATAATGCCAAGATAGAAGAAATATCTTCAATATTAGAAGGCTTCAAATCACGGACTATCTGCTTCATCCCCGATGATTCTAATTGGAATATACCTTCTAATTCTCCAGATTCTAGCAGTTCATAAGTTTTCTGCACATCTTTAGGTAGGGTTTTATGTTCACCCTTGGCTAAAATCTTTTGTGCCTTTCTTTCTTGATTAGTAATTTCATAAGGGTCAACTCTATAACCTTTATGCTGCTCAATTAAATCAATGGTTTTTTGAATCATTGTCAGGTTTCTTAAACCTAAAAAGTCCATTTTTAATAGACCCATTGATTCTAAATCTTCCATGAAATATTGGGTAATTACTGACCCGTCATTATTTTTTTGTAACGGCACAATTTCATCAAGGGGGTCAGCAGAAATTACCACCCCAGCCGCGTGAACACCGAAGGTTTTGTTAGTTCCTTCAATTCGCATCGCCATATCAACCCAATGGCGCACCTTCGGGTCGTTATCATATTTTTCCTTAAATTCTGGTTCGGGAGTGTCATCAGAAATCATCACCTTGAGTTTAGTTGGTTTTCCCCGTACCACAGGAATTAACTTCGCCATTTTGTCAGCTTCCCCATAGGGAATATTCAACACCCTGGCGACATCTTTCAATACAGCTTTAGAAGTTAAGCGGTTAAATGTAATAATTTGAGCAACTCTATCTGTGCCATATTTTTGAGTAACATAATCAATAACTTGATCCCGTTGTTCAATACAAAAATCGGTATCAATATCAGGCATTGATTTCCGTTCTGGATTCAAGAAACGCTCAAATAGTAAGCCATGATGTACGGGGTCAATGTTAGTAATACCCATTGTGTAGGCTACTAAAGACCCCGCCGCCGATCCCCTACCTGGGCCAACTGGAATATTATTATCTCTCGCAAATTTGATATAGTCCCACACAACTAAAAAGTATGTAGAAAAACCCATTTGCTGGAGCATTTTCAGTTCATATTCCAATCTTTCTTTATAGACTGGCTCAACTTCCGCGCGGGTTTTTCGGTTTAATCTATCTAGTAAGCCTTGCCAAGCAACTTCTTCAACATAAGTATCAGCAGTGTGACCAGAAGGAATTGGGTAGTTGGGGATGCGAGGCTCACCCATAATATTATAAGGTTCGACTTTCTCGGCGACTTCTTCTGTAGTAGCTATTGCTTCCTCAATTACATCTTCGGGTAAATGGTCGCGGAATAGCATTCTCATTTCATCAGCAGATTTGAGATATTCTGTGCCGCTATAACGCATCCGGTTATCTTCAATAATTAGTTTACCGGTTTGAATACAAAGTAAAGCATCGTGGGCTTCGACATCAAAACAAGAAATAAAATGGGAGTCGTTCGTTGCGACAAATTTGATGTTTAATTCCCGCGCAATTTTGATAATTTCGACGTTAACAATGCGGTCTTCTGGGGAGCCGTGGTCTTGAATTTCTAAATAAAAATCATCACCAAATACATCTTTATACCATTGGGCAACTTTACGGGCTGCATCTGGTCTATTACTGAGAATTGCTTGGGGAATTTCGCCACCTAAACATGCGCTAGTGACAATCAAACCTTCGTGATATTGTTTGAGTAAATCTTTATTAATACAGGGGCGAGAAAAAATACCTTTACCTTGTACACCTTTGAGGTGAGAAATTGTAGTTAATTTAACTAAATGTTTATATCCTTGATTATTTTTGGCTAAAACAACTTGATGATATTTGGGACGACGTTCTTGTTTTTCAATGTCGCCGTTAATGATATACATTTCGTTGCCAATAATTGGCTTAACATTTTTGCTGCGGCAAATTTTCAGCAATTCCACAGCACCATACATCACACCATGATCTGTAACTGCGATCGCCTTTATCCCCAATTCTATGGCACGGTCAATTAAATCAGGTAACTGACTCGCCCCATCCAGCAAACTATAGTCACTATGAATATGTAAAGGTACGAAAGACATAATATTTATTAATAGTCAATGGTCAATAGTCATTTGTCATTGGTCATTTGTTATTCTCCCTTGCTCCCTGCCCCCTGCCCCCTGCCTCTTTTCTACTCCCTAGATTGATTAGATTATCCTGTTTAAGTAAATTCCACTTCCGCAGTTGTTGTTGTAATAGTTACTTTTGTTCCGTTATTTAGCTGTACCAATGAGTCAAACAGAGAGTCAAAATCCGCCCGATAATGCTTCCCGTCCTTGGTGGCGGCGTATTCCTCTGACGTTACAAATTGTAATAGCCTTAGTGCTGGCTGTGATTGTGGGAATTGCTTTGGGTGCGGGAAGCCCTAGCCCTAGCAATGCAGCTTTAATCACTAATTTGGCAATTCCGGCAGAACTGGTACTCAAGGCACTCCGCGCTTTAGCTACGCCACTGATTTTGGTAGCAGTGCTGCATACTTTTATGACGGCGACTATTCCTGGTACCGCCGGACGACGGTTAGCGTTATTACTGTTTACTAATACCACTGTAGCGATTTTAGTTGGGTTGTTTGTGGCTAATGTCCTGCGTCCAGGAACTTGGGGAAGTTTACCCAAGCCAGCAACAACAATAGAAGCTGCAAATCTTGATCCTTGGGGGTTACTCAAAGACGCTGTACCCGAAGCCGTGCTTGCGCCATTAGTGAGTAATAATGTAATTCAGTTAATTGTGGTTGCCCTGTGTTTTGGGATTGTGCTGCGGGGTTTAAAATCAGAACAAATCGCCCAAGGTAAAACCGGATTTCAACCCATTGAAGATGTGATTGGAATTTTGTTTGAGGCGGTAATTCGCATCCTCAATTGGGTAATTGCCTTAGTTCCCTTTGCTGTGTTTGGTATTGTGGCTAAAACCGTGGCAGAAAAAGGTTTTGCCCCATTTGTTTCTTTAGCAGCTTTTATTGTGGCGGTGTTGGTCGCCTTGGTGTTGCAAGCTTGCTACTATCTCACCAGGGTTAAGTTTAATTCTTGGGTAAACCCGTGGCGATTTTTGGTTGGTGGTTCGGATGCTTTTATCACGGCGTTCTCGACTTCTTCTTCTACTGTAACAATGCCCATTACTTGGGAGGTTTTGCAAACTAAAGTTGGTTTAAGGGAATCATCGGCATCTTTAGGGGCGCTTGTCGGGGCAAACTTTAATAATGATGGGACTGCCCTTTATGAAGCGATGTCTGCATTGTATATTTCCCAAGTTATTGGACAGCATTTAAATTTGGGACAGCAGTTAATTGTAGTGCTGACATCGATTTTTGCATCGGTGGGGGCTGCTGGTATTCCCAATGCGGGGTTAGTAACAATGACGTTGGTATTTACTTCCGTGCGCTTGCCAACAGAGTATATCGCGTTGTTGGTGACAGTTGACTGGTTTTTAGACCGTTGTCGCACAGCGATTAATGTGATGGGCGATATGACGGTGAGTGCGGTGTTGGATGGGAAAAAGCCACGTTATGAGGAGGAGGAGTAATTTTCTAAGGAAGTTCGACAAATAGGCAGAACCTCTCTCCTTTTAATATAGTAGATGCCGCTTTTAAAGAAGAAATTGATAATTTTGACTTAAATTCTGATGAATAAAGCCGTTTGTCAAACTTGATAGACGGCTTTATTTGTGCGATCGCCAAAACTAAATACTTCTCAGTATAACTATGAATTAAATTTGTAAATTTAAAAACAAATGCGCGAAAATTCTGATGCTTAAGTGTGGGAAAATCTCACATGGTGGATTGAGTCGCATCACCAACTCAATCTATGGATTTTCTAGCACAAATACTTTATCTGCTGCGGTTAGTAATAGAACTAATTTATCAAATACAACATCTGTTTTATTTACTAGGAAATCTCTTTCGACCAAGAACACCGATCGGTTTTCGGGTTCCAAAGCAACCGCAGCAACAGTCAAGGGGAAAACAAAATTACTCTCGCTCATATCTCAATGACCCCAAAAACAGAGAATTACAACACAAATTAATACAGATGCTTCGTGGCGACACAGCAACAGCCAAGCGGTTACTCAAACGTCAGAGACAATTGCATCAAGGACAGTCTGACAATTGGTATCTCGAAAAAGTGATTTATGACTTGGAACGTGACAGACGTTGCTGACGCTCATACAATCAATGGGAGTGGCGACTGACACATCCAAAGTCACATATTTAGGCTACTTAACTCAGCCCGAATAACTTTGCGCCTTGATAAAATAGGGTACTCACGACCCAGGCTAATCCTAACCCGTAAGCAAGCGTTAATAAGGTAAACTTAATACTTTTAGACTCACTCTTAATAGTCGCCACCGTTGCTAAACAAGGTGTATACAGCAGACAAAACAACATGAAACTATAAGCTTGAATTGGTGTAATTGTCTGCGCTAAAGTTGCTTGTACAGCGTTAGGATCTGGCAAATGATAAATGCTGGCTAAAGAACCTACTAAAATTTCTTTGGCAATAAAACCAAATAGCAAAGCAATGGTTAATTCTTGGGGAATACCAGCCACTTTTAAGATAGGTGAGAAAAATTCACCAATGCGCGTCGCGTAACTTGTATCTTGTCCTCCTGGTAAATTATTCAACAACCAAATCACTAAAACACTCACTGCTATCCAGCCACCAGCACGCTGCAAAAATGCTTTGACAGCATTCCAGCCTGTCACCATCCCAATTAACAACGGGATGAAAATCATCGAGTTAGCTGTATTGTGCGGTAAATTACTCAACAGCCAAACACCAGCTACCCCGGCTGTAATAAATCCTGTGGCGCGTTGTAAAAAGTGTTTTAATTCACCCCAACCTCTCAGTAATACTTGCTTGATGGTGGGGAAGCGGTAAGGAGGTAGTTCAATGACAAAGGGTTCTTGGTTTTGAAACTGTCCTTTCATCAGTAACCCGGTTAGTAAGGCGACAACAAAGCTAAACAGGTACAGCGAGAACAATACTAACGGCCCCCAAGCACGGTCAAATAAAGCATCAATAATAAAGACAAATACCGTTAACCTTGCGGAACATAAGGCAAAGGGAATAATCAAAATGGTGAGTAAGCGTAAAGCCCGCGATCGCATCACCCTGGTTCCCATAACCGCAGGTATGTTACAGCCAAACCCCATAATTAGCAAGACAAAGCTGCGACCATCTAACCCAAAGTGATACATCAACGCATCCATCATATAGGCGGCTCTGGAGAAGTAACCGCTATCTTCTACAATCGCCATCATGAAGAAAAATGTCACCACCAAGGGAACAAATGATGCGACTGTCGCTAACCCGCCATAAATTCCATCAACTAAAAAACCCCGCCACAGTTCTGGCAAATTAGCCGTCAAGGGAACAATTGCTACCTCCTGCAACCAAGCTGTAATAGCATCAGCCACATCTTGTAATGGCAACCCTACTACCCAGACAAACTCAAACATCAAGTAAATGGACAGAAAAAATAAGGGCAAACCGAAAACTGGATGCAACAATACAGCATCTAACTTTTCTGTTAGGTTTTTCAGTAAGCGTGAGGGCATTTCCACCGTATTTGCTAAAGTCTCTTGAATTTGTGACTCTAGAATTTGGCGGTGGGCTTGAATTTGTTGTTTGAGTTCGGCGGGAGAGATGGGTGGTTGCTGTTGTCCTAATTGCTGACTAATTTGACGTAGCGCCTGAGTATATCCATGACCATACTTAGCACTGACCAAAACTACAGGCATTCCTAGCTTTTGGGCTAGTTTGTGTTCATCGATTTTGATGCCAAAATGCTTGGCTTCATCTGCCATATTGAGAATTACAACAGCAGGCATTCCCAAGGCTTTTACTTGTAAGGGTAAACGAATTTGGCGATCGATTTGTGCCGCATTCAGAATTACCAGCACTAAGTTGACTGGACAAGTAGCAAAGAATTGCTGCACTACCCGTTCATCTTCCGAATAGCCTTCTAAGTCATAAATTCCCGGTAAATCAACCAACTCAACTTTTTGCCCATTTACCTCTACTTCTGCTTTGAATAAATCAACTGTCACACCAGGCCAGTTACCAACAAATGCACCTGCCCCCGTAATTCGATTAAATAAAGTAGATTTGCCAACATTTGGCATTCCTAAAACCGCAATTCTTTGCACCCCAGGTTGAGGTAGTGTGTTAATTCCTGAACCTGAATTATGACAGTGTGCCATTTAGTACCTCGTGGTCAATATTCAACGCATAAAAACGAAAAATCAAGTGTTTTAGTAAGGGTGAAAGAGTGTAGGGGTATAAGGGTGTATGTATCTAAAACCCTTTCTCCTCTACACCGAATCTCTACACACAATCTTTGTTTTCAGACTTCACACTTGCACAAAAATTCCCTCGGCTTCGTGGTTTCGCATTGCCACTTCTGTAGTTAATCCCACACGTAAATGTAGTGGGCCGTTCAACCAAGCTTTGCGGAGGACTTTTACCTGTTGCCCAACTTTGAAACCCATTGCTTCTAGTCGTCGCTCTAATCCAGGCTCATTAGTGCTAATTGCAGCAATGGTGACAGTTTGTCCAGGTTTCACCACTGACAGTTTCATACCTTCATGTCTTCCTTTGTTCAACTACAATACTATATTGTTAATTAACTAAATAATAATTTTAACTTTATTGAGAATAATTATTAATTTAGGGAATTATTGTGGTAAATAATCTAAATTTTTTCTTAAAAGGCTGAATGAGATTTCGTGTTCCTCCGTTAAACCATGAACAAGAATATGCTCAACGCCTACAATATCGACTATATGGACTATAAGTTAATAGCCGGATTTTGCTTGTTTAGATTCATTGCTCTTGCAGGTCTGTTGCTATTACCTATCAATTATTAAGAAGGTCTGAGGAGAGAGTTTTAATTATTGGTCTGCGTCAGACACTCAGAAATCAGTTCTAATAAAGCTTTCAATCTTACAGGCTTGCTTAAATATGCTGTTGCGCCTGCATCTAGGCACCGTTCTTCATCACCGGGCATGGCTAAAGCTGTCATGGCAATAATCGGAATCTCATGAGTTTGGACATCAGCACGGATTTGACGAGTGGCTTCTAATCCGTCTATCTCTGGCATTTGAATATCCATTAAAATCAGGTTGGGCAAATGCTGTTTTGCCATATGTACAGCTTCTCTTCCATTACGAGCCAGAATAACCTGAAAATTTTGTGCTTCCAAGTAGCTCATAGTTGTAGTGATATTGGCTTCATTGTCTTCTGCCAATAAAATTTGAGGTTTTTGTGATGACTCTATAGCGGCAATGACGAAGGCAGTTTGTAAGCTTGGCTGTTGCACATTGGCAAAAATTTGGCTTAATGCCTGATAAAACTTTTGTCGGGAGAGTGGTTTTAAAATATGTTCGGCACATCCTAGTTCCAAACTGCGCGATCGCTGATCCACTACGGAAATTACAATCACTGGTATATGCTTTGTTTGGGAATGCTCTTTTAACTGGGCTAGTACATCCCATCCTGAACAATCAGGAAGTAATATATCTAGCACAATCAAATCGGGTTTGACTCGCAAGGCGACTTGCAATGCGCCTTCTCCCACTGGGTGAATGACGCTGGTTGCTCCCATTTCCGCTAGGTAGTGCTTAATCTGACTAGCAGCTGCACTGGAATCTTCGACGATTAAGGCTTGCTGCATCGGAATATCTTGTAGGGCTGTTTCTGACACCAAAGGTAATTCATCCTGATTTTGGAATGGATGCCAAGGTAATATGAAACTAAAACAACTTCCTTGACCTAGCTGACTGTTAACTTGGATGCTCCCACCGTGCAGATCAACAATGCGCCGTACCAAGGCTAACCCTAGTCCTGTACCTGAGTATTGCCGTGATAAAGAACTGTCTAACTGCACGAATGGCTGAAACAGCTTATTCATATCTGCCGTAGCAATACCAATTCCGGTATCAATCACCCGAAATTCTACGGTTTGTTCTGACCAATTCATTCTTACTTCCAACCTGACTCTACCACCTTCAGGGGTGAATTTCACTGCATTTGCCAGCAAGTTGACCAATACCTGAAGTAAGTGGCGTGCATCTGCTTCTATTTCCGGAACCGCTTCATCAATGTTGCAGGTGAGTTGAATTTGTTTGTGTCGAGCCTGTTGCTTGACAAAATTGAGACTAGATTCACAAAGGGGTTGAATAGAGGTAGAAGCTAGTTTCAGCTCCATTTTGCCTGACTCGATTTTGGAGAGGTCTAAAATATCATTGATCAACTCCAGTAAGTGTTTACCACTCTGTTCTACTATTTGTAAAAACTGGCGTTGTCGATCGCTTAAGCTGCCAAATATTTCATCCAAAAGTAATTCCGACATTCCCAAAATCGAGTTCAAGGGAGTGCGTAACTCATGGCTCATGTTTGCCAAAAATTCATCTTTCAGGCGAGATGCTCTAGCCAATTCTGCATTGGCTAAACTGATGCGCTCATTGCTGCGACGCATCTGTTCTTCGGCACGTTTACGCTCGGTAATATCATTATTGATTTCTAATATTTTGATGGGATTACCCTGGTGATTTCGCTGTAATACCCAGCGACTAGCAACAATTATAGGTGTGCCATCACGCCGCAAATGCACTAGTTCTCCTTCCCAGTAACCTTGATGCAACAATTCTGCCTGTATTTCAACTAAAGGTTTGGGAAATTGAGTTTGCAGCAGTTCATGGGATATCTGCTCATATACCTCAGTTGCACTCCAGCCATACATTACCTCTGCTCCTTTGTTCCAGTAGGTAATCCTGTCATCAATCGAGCGAGTCATAATGGTGTCATGGGCAAGGTCTAATAGTTGTGCCTGTTCTTCTAAAATCTTTTGGGTGCGCTGTCGCTCTAATAGTTCCTGTTGCAATTGGGTGTTAACAGTTTCTAATTCCACAGTCCGCTCGGCAACTCTTCGCTCTAAAGATTCATTAGTCTGTTGTAATAATCCTTCGGCTCGTCGGCGCTCTGCTAATTCATATTGTGCTTGCTGATATAACTCCGCTTGTCGCAGTGCAATACCTAGATGCGTTGCTAGTTCTTGCAGCAAATTAATTTCTAATGGCTGCCACTGGCGTGGTGCTTGACACTGATGCACAATCAACATTCCCCACAACTGGTCATCTTGCAAAATCGGTACAACTAGATTAGCTCGGACTTGTAAATTTGCCAGTAGCTCAACATGGCAAGGATCAATACTGCCATCATGGATATCGGGTTTGACGGTGACATGTCCTTGGCGGAATGGGTTAATATAGCGGTTCCTGCTTGAGTAAAATACACTATGGGATAATGGAGTATATTAACGTCTAAGTAATTGTGAAATGAAACCTTACTCCTGTGATCTGCGTCAGAAAGTAATTAACGCATATAACAATCA
>NZ_JACJSD010000073.1 GCF_014697615.1 Nostoc sp. FACHB-280
GTACCATCGTTTGAGTAAGGATTACGAACGTCTTCCTGAAATGAGTGAAGCTGCTATATATGCCGTTATGACTCGTATTATGTTACGTCGTCTAGCCGTCTAAAGATTTACTTTATAAATGGTCTCTAATTTGCTTAGGTATTGCTGTTGCTGTTACATTTTTTGTAACGCTTGTTTTTGTATAAGTAGGTATTTAGGGGTATGAGAGTGTAGGGGGTTTAGGGCGATCGCTTTTAGTTGTGGTTTATCCTAATTAAAATGCTGTGAGCAGAAGCAACCTTAATAAATTGCTGAAAAACTCACTATATATAAAGTTTCTGCATTTCATACTTCAGCCTTTTTGTACTAGGTATCTAGCATAGTCATTGAATGTTATAAGTAAATTTTTAGTTATCCAGAAGTTAAGGAACTATTATGATATCAATTCAAAAATCCCCGACTTCTGGCAGAAATCAGGGATAGAAAATATCTTGATGGTTACTGATTAACTTTTGCTGATGTAATTTTCTTGATTTAATTCTATTGATGAAGTTTTGACACCATCTTCATTAGTAACAATTTGCTGACTCAACTCTCCGGCTCGCCAACTATCTGCAATATCTTTAATAAAACTGGCGATAGGAATCGCAATTAACAAACCTAAAACACCGCCTAATTTTGCACCTATAAGTAAGGAAATAACTACCCACACAGGATTTAAGCCGGTTAAATTTCCTAAAATTCTTGGGGCGACAATATTAGAATTAATTTGGTCAAGGGCAACGGTGACACCTAAAACTTCCACACCTAACCAAAAGTTTTCTAAAGCAACTAATAAACTAACTATGCCAATTCCTATACCTGTACCAAAAGGAAATAATGAGAAAAAGCCGATAGCAATACCAAACAACAAAGCCAAGGGTATTCTGAGGAGGACAAATGCCAATGTCACTAATACAGCTAATACAGCCCCTAATGTTGCCTGACCGATAAAATAGTTTTGAAAATCTTCTCGGAGTAATTGTCTAACTTTTGTGCCAATATTGTCAGGGAACCATTGATAAATGCCATCCCAGAGTTTTTGACCATTTAAGATTAAATAAATAGTCAGAACTGCGGCAATTAAGATATTAAGTACAACCCCAATAGTATCAAAGGCAAAACCCAAAATTCTCCCAGTGAATGATTGAAATTGATTGGATAATCTTTCTAAAAGTTGTAAGGCTAAACCCCGCAAATTAATGGGAATTTGTTGGGTAGCTGCCCAACTTTGAAAAGCGTCTAATTGTTCTAAACTAGAATCTATCCATGAGGGCAGAATATTCGCTAGTTCGTTAAGCTGTTGCAGAATTACTGGCACTAAGGTGATACCAACACCTCCCAGAATCACCACGGCTGACAGCAAAACTCCGACAATTGCCAAGTAACGGGGTACACCGCGTTTTTGAAAGAACTGGATGGGGTAGTTTAAGACAAATGCTAACAAAATAGCGATCGCAACTACACTCACCAAGGGTTGAAAATACTTGACAACCTGGATTAATAACCAACCGTTGAGAATGACTAGCGGAAACGCCAAGCCATAACTTAACCATCGTGGTAGTTTGTTTGCTGATTGCATGAGAGTGACTTCACCACAATTCTTTAGTTTATTCTGGCATCAGATGGATGTGTGTGAAGGGGTTGGGGGTTTAGGTTACAGATTACAGGTGACGGGTGACAGGGTGTAAGGGTGCAGGGTACAAGGGTGTAGGGTGAAGAGGAGACATTATAACCATTTCCCCCATGTCTCCCATGTCTACCATGTCCCCCTTGTCTCCCTTGTCTACCTTCCCTATTCCCCACTCCCCCGCGTACTAATAAAATCCAGCATAATTTTTTGGTGCATTGTCCCCAAAGGACGGACTTCGCCAGCTACGGCTGAGTAACAATTACCACGGCGGATGTCTTCGGCTGTTAACAGTCCCATATCCCAGCCTTCATTGAGTACTAGTTGATTGATGTCTACCAATAAGGGTGCTTGAAAAACATGGCGAATGACTTGTTCATCTTGGTAACAGCCAAATTCAGCGAATGTTGGCAGATGATAACCGATTTCCTCCAGAATTTCCCGTTGGACGGCGACGGCTGGTGTTTCACCTGGTTCGATATGTCCGCCAAAAAAAGCCCAGCAACCAGCAGCCGGAATATTGGGGATGTTGTCGCGCAGTTGCATGAGATACTTATTGTCTTGGTAAAGAATAGCGATCGCTACTTCTGGTAATTGATTAGTCATAAAATTTACACTTAAAATTACTCTTCTGTTATATATACTTCGCCAAAATCTTGCCCAGCGATGGGAATACTTTTGTAGCTAACTTTACCTTTTAATACTACTTGAGTGCCTGTTTGCAAATTGCTTTGATTAGTAATTACCCAAATTTTCCCAGTAGAATCATCAATTTGGTATGCCCACTGCTTCATCAGTGGTACTTGCTTTTCTACCTTACCTTGGATATACACAGTCGCCTGTTTGTTGGGTTTGGCTTGAATTTCGGCAATTTGAGTCACATTGCTACCAAAGATGAAATTACTACCTTTGATTTCTGGAAGTCTCCAAGCCGCACAACCAGAAAGTCCCGCCACTAGGACAAAATAGCAAAGTATACGGTAATAATTTGGCGATTTGTGCATCAGTCTCATAGGGAATGGGTAGTGGTTCCTTCTGTTTTACTATTACCTGTTGAGTTTTAGCCGTTCTCTGTTCCCCGGTTGATGAGTTTGGTGAGGGAGACAAGGGCGACAAGGGAGAAATGATTGTAATTTATCCTCCACCCTGTAACCTCTAACCTGTCACCTGTAACCTCTAACCTGTCACCTAATTTCATAGTTTTATCCGTCAGATTCGACAAGGGATCTGAGAAGATGAACAAGTATGGTCTTGTGGTAGGAGAGGCGCAACAACAATTAACAGCCAAAAACCTTTCAAACCGTTGACTTCGCTACAGACAATTTACATTTTGGATTTTAGAGGCGAATCTTCTGAGGATTCTCATGGAAACAACAACTGCCAAACTTCTTGATGGTAAAGCCTTAGCAGCAAAAATTCACCAGCAACTTAAAACCCAAATTCACCAATTACAAGCCAAAGTAGGCCGTCCTCCTGGTTTAGCCGTGTTGATGGTTGGCGATAACCCCGCATCAGCAGCTTATGTCCGCAATAAAGAAAAAGCCTGCGCTAAGGTGGGTATTGCTTCTTTTGGTAAGCATTTTCCTCAAGAAACTAGCCAAACAGAATTAGAGGCGGTTATTGCCGAACTCAACGAAGATAATCGAGTTGATGGAATTTTGGTGCAACTCCCCTTACCTGAACATTTGGATGCAGTCTCTTTGTTACATCAAATACATCCCGATAAAGATGCGGATGGACTGCACCCAGTTAATTTAGGGCGACTGGTACGCGGTGAAAGTGGTTTACGTAGTTGCACTCCTGCGGGAGTCATGCACTTGTTGGCAGAATATAATATTCCTCTGCGGGGAAAAAATGCAGTGGTGATAGGGCGCAGTATTTTAGTAGGTAAGCCAATGGCTTTGATGCTACTAGAAGCGGATGCTACTGTTACCATTGCCCATTCGCGATCGCAAAATCTTGCCAGCATCACCAAGAATGCCGATATTATCATCGCCGCCGTTGGTCGTCCAGGACTCATTACCGCCGACATGGTAAAACAGGGTGCGATCGTGGTAGATGTGGGGATGAACCGCGTCACTGATGCCAATGGCAATAGTCGCTTAGTCGGCGATGTCGATTTGGAATCAATTGCAGGTGTGGCAGAATATTTCACCCCAGTTCCTGGCGGTGTCGGCCCTATGACCGTTGCCATATTATTGCAAAATACATTTACCAGCTATTTGCGGGCTACAAGCTAGTCAAAAGATATCAGTTATGAATTTTTAACTCCCGATTCATCCTGCATAACTTTTCAGCACCAAAGCCCCGTAAAATTGTGACGTATAAGACAAACAGCCAAAAGCCAAAAATTGAAGGAATTATAAGAATGGTAGCAGCTGATAACCTTCAGAAGATGCCAGAAACAGCAACCTTTAACCTTGTCGCCTATCTCAAAGAGCGCCAAAAGCTTTGTGATACTGCTCTGGATAAATGTATGCCCGTCATATATCCAGAAACAATTTATGAATCAATGCGCTACTCTCTCCTAGCTGGAGGTAAGCGGGTACGTCCCATTCTCTGTCTTGCTACCTGTGAAATGATGGGCGGTACTATCGAAATGGCTATGCCTACAGCTTGTGCCGTCGAAATGATTCACACAATGTCATTAATTCACGATGACCTGCCAGCAATGGATAATGATGATTATCGTCGTGGAATGTTGACCAATCACAAAGTCTATGGCGAAGATATTGCAATTTTGGCAGGTGATGGTTTACTCGCCTTTGCTTTTGAACTAGTTGCCACTAAAACACCAGAGAATGTTCCTAGAGATAAAGTTTTGCAGGTAATTGCTCGCTTAGGCAGAGCCTTGGGCGCAGCAGGCTTAGTTGGTGGGCAAGTGGTAGATTTGGAATCAGAAGGTAAATCTGATATTTCCCTCGAAACCCTCAACTTTATTCACAACCATAAAACTGCTGCCCTTTTGGAAGCTTGCGTTGTTTGTGGTGGTATCTTAGCTGGAGCCGCAGCAGACGACATACAAAGATTAACTCGCTACTCACAAAACATCGGTCTGGCATTCCAAATTATTGATGATATTTTGGATGTTACAGCCACTCAAGAACAATTGGGCAAAACTGCGGGTAAAGACCTCGTAGCCAAAAAAGTTACCTATCCTAGCCTGTGGGGAATTGAGGAATCACGCGCTAAAGCTCAACAGCTAGTTGAATCAGCTTGTGCAGAATTAGAACCTTATGGTAGTCTGGCACAACCACTAAAAGCCATAGCCCACTTTATTGTGAATCGCAATAACTAGGACAAACCAATTGGATTTTAAATTTTGGAGCCACTACCTTGTGGTGAATCAGCATTACTTGAAGTTAAGCCACTTTTCAGTGACTATTTTGCAAAAGTTAGATTCATAGTCTTAACTAATAGGCTACTCCAAAAACCTCAAACAATATTTGGAATTAGTTCCTTTTGAGATTTAGAATTTTGGGTTGCGTCTAAAATTTTTACTTACAAAATAATTACTGCTAATTTTAACTAACTGAACTAAAACACCATGCAGGACATAGCCGATATTTTAAACAACCGGGTGCTGCTGGTAGCCCTGGTAGCCTGTTTCATTGCTCAAGCATTGAAGCTTGTTATCGAGGTCGTCAAAAATCAAAAACTGAATGTGCGTGTTTTAGTCACAACTGGCGGTATGCCCAGCGCCCATTCGGCTCTAGTGACAGCCTTAGCTGCTGGCATAGGGCAAACTGTTGGTTGGGCATCGCCGGAGTTTGCCTTAGCTACAGTGTTTGCCATTATCGTAATGTACGATGCGGCTGGAGTCCGCCAAGCTGCGGGTAAACAAGCGCGAATTCTGAATCAAATGATTGCGGAATTATTTGATGAAAAGCACGAGTTTAGCCAAGACCGCCTCAAAGAATTACTGGGACACACACCAGTGCAAGTCATCGCTGGGTCAGCTTTGGGAATTACTATTTACTGGTTAGCAAGGGCGGCTTATTAGAAGTGTGTAGACACCTTTTAGGTAGGCTTCCCGGAGGGTAGTGTGAAGTATGAAATTGCTTGAGTCTTTAACACTTCAAACTTCTTGAACTGACTACTGTACTTTGACGGCTGAACGTAGTAACACGACTTTGCGACTATCAACGAGGATGGCAAAAAAGCCACGCTCGTTGAGTTTTTGTAGTGTATTGTATGCCTGTTGTTGGTTTGTTGTATGAGTTGCTAACAAGTACGGACGTTGTCCATAGGAGGCAAAACCAACGTTACTGCCAACAACTTGCTGTACGCTGTTCGCTATTTCTGGACGGTTATAGTAATCTACCAGTACAGCGTAGCCTTGTCCTAATGGTTGGGGATTATAGCTAACTGTTGGTACTGTTGCTGCTTGTTGAGCAACTTCGGCAGGTTTTGTCGTAATGATGGCAGACAAACCAACAATATTATTGATGTATCTTGCCCAACGATTTGCATCATCAATTTTGTTAAAACCACCAATTCGCGTTACTGTATCGGTGAGGTATTGACAGTTTGTAGTGGCAATTTCATTTGGTAAAGCATTCCGCAATTGCTTTTGATATTCGGCTGTAGGGGTAATAACTAGTAACAAATACTCCCCAGGATTTGGCGGTTGGCAGACAGGAAGTTTTTGTTGAGCGTTGACAGAAATTGTAGTATTGATTAAACCTGCGATCGCAATTACCAATCCACCAGATATAACCTGAACTCTCTGCACAAAGTTGGGACGCATAAGCTGGATTTTTTTAAAAAATTCTATTTTAGTAGTTTGTCAATAGTCAATGGTCATTTGTCCTTGGTCATTTGTAAATTAATGTTGTCTTACAGTCAGACAATCTAACATACTGTATAGCAAGAGACAGGTTACAGGTTACAGGTTACAGTGTTAAAAGTTTTTTACTGTCTTTGATATTTACTGATTTCCTAAGCAACGTGGCTACTGCCATATCAAAACTAATGACTAATGACCAATGACTATTGACTCTTGCTTAAGAAACACTCGCAAGAGAAGCCAAAGGATCGGGAATTGTTACAGATGGTGCATCAAAACTACCAGTAACTACATACTCTAAGCGCAGTTTCAGCCAAGTGATAAACTGGGGGTTTGTCGAAATAATTGCAGCTGCGGGTTTAGGACACTTAGCTTTAACTGCTGCCATTTCTGGCGCTTCTAAAAAGGCTGGTTGTTGTACTAACCAAAAATCAATTTGCTTTTCATTTTCGTGATAATGGCGAGTGCGTTCTTTCAGCACTTCTTCTAAAGGTTCTTCTTGGACTAGAAAGCGTTGGCTGGCTAAAACGTAATAATATGTTTGCATTTTCATCCTTGGGTTACTAACGGGTTAAATAGGGTACAGCATTAATTCTGTACCCTATTTAACTAACTCTTACGGAATCTTCGGAACCAAGAACTGAAGGGACAACTACTTCCTTTAGTTTCACTATTTGTTTGTTGACCACCAGCTGTAAGTTTTTCTAAAAACAGGGTGTTGTCAAAATAGTGTTCTACGGAAATAATTTTTAAATCATCGGTGACACGAGCTACGCTCAGACCAACAATTTCAACTGTCTCTCCAGTGGGTGCATAGCCTTTGTATGCGCCTCTAAAATGTCCCCAGTGTCGCCACTTAAATGTTACGTTTGGTGGCCCTGAGTACACTTCCAGCACTTCCCAAGGGAAACCTTGGGGAAATGTTGTGTGGAAGATTTTAGCTGATGATTCAAAGCTTTCTTCGGAAGCTTTGTAATGTTCAGAATCAGCCATGAATAAATTGTAAGTACCTTGGTTGCCTAATTCTGCGGCGGTATATTCCGGCCCCCCGTTGGTACTAACGCGAAACTTGTCACTCACAACCGATAACCACTGCTGCGGGTTAGATTTGAATGATACCTCCATCTCGAAGGTTCTTACCAAGTTCTGCACGATCGCTTCTAACGATCCTTCAACATGATTACATACACTTTCTTTGGCAAGATTTTCTTTTGAACGAGAATAATCAGGAGGTGTTTGATAACGCCACTCCGCATCAGTGCTGGCGGCGATAACTTTATCCCTATCCTGTACCCAAAGCGGCAAGTCTTGAGATTGTGTTGAGGTCATAAAAGTCTAAATTGAAAATTTAACCAACAAAGCTGAAGGTTGAAGGATAAAGGCTGAAAATACTTATTTCACACTTCACACTTCATACTTTTTTCTGGATTTCGCAGTTACAACCCCTCTAGTATCAGTTATCAGTTGTCAGTGACCAATTATCAATAACAAACTGATAACTGATAACTATTCACTGATTTCCTTGTATGGCTTGTTTCATCTCCCGGACTGCTCTTTCTATCCCGACTAGGGCTGCCCGACTGATGATAGTATGACCGATGTTGAGTTCTTCCATACCGGGTAGGGCGGCGACTGGATGAACGTTCCAGTACGTGAGTCCATGACCGGCATTGACCCGCAGTCCAGCTTTAATTGCTTGTTCGCACCCTGTAGCCAAAATCGCTAGTTCTTTGTGTCGGCTGGTTTCATCATGGGCTTCAGCATACTGGCCAGTGTGCAGTTCAATAAATTTTGCCTGCACCTTGACAGATGCTTCGATTTGTGCAGGTTCAGCATCGATAAACAAACTGACAGGAATGCCAGCACTCTGCAATTTATCGACAATCTCTCCTATTCTAGCAATTTGCCCAACGATATCGAGGCCGCCTTCTGTGGTGACTTCTTCGCGCTTTTCTGGCACTAGAGTGACATAATCTGGTTTAATGTCAAGCGCGATCGCTAGCATTTCTTCTGTAGCAGCCATCTCTAGATTAAGATGTGTTCTCACTGTCTGCCTCAGTAAACGCACATCTCGGTCTTGGATATGCCGCCTGTCTTCCCGCAAATGTACCGTAATTCCATCTGCACCCCCCAATTCTGCCAGCACAGCCGCCGCCACAGGGTCAGGTTCCACCGTCCGCCGCGCTTGTCGGATGGTAGCGATATGGTCAATGTTAACTCCGAGTGTAGGCAACCCTAGTCTCCTGAATTCACAGTCCTCCGAACTTGATTTTACCGGAAATCGGAGTTGTAAAGTGAGGCAGGCGCGATCGCCTAAAATCTCTGTATTGTATTCAATATTATGGACAAGCTATGAAATTACCCAACGGTGATCAAGCAGAGATACCGATGGAAAAGTTAATCAGGTACTGTCTCAACCCAGAACATCCTAGTGGAAAACATAAAGCCAGAGTTTTTACGTCGGTTTTAGGGATCACAGTTGAAAATGCTGAAATTTTATATGAACTGATAAAAACAGCAGCAATTGCAGGTGATGTTATTCAGCAAAACAATACAGAATTTGGTCAACAGTTTAAGGTAGATTGGATAGTACCAGATACGGACAGAATCAAACTGCGGACAATCTGGGAAATTACTGCTAAAAATCCATATCCACGTTTAATTACAGCATTTCTTAAACTAAATGACTAAGCCTAAACTTTTAGATACTATTGCTACTCTTAACTCAATTCCAATTGAGCGATTAAGTCTAGTGGAACCAGATATGATTTCTATCGAAAGTTTACCAAATGGACAAGTGGGAACAATCGTAGAAGTGTATGAAGAAGGAGAAGATACTAAATATTTAGTTGAATTTGCTGATACTCAAGGTTGTGAGTATGCAATGGCTATTTTAAAAATAAATGAAATTTTAGTTTTGCATTACGATTTGGCTACTGTTTAAAGTAAATAGCTTACAGTAAATCCCATAACCTTTATAAATCCAATAAAATTACTTATTACCGTTTATATTCGGCTGCATGGTGTTCGCACAGCCAAAGGTAATGTCCTTCTGGTGTTAATACTTTTTTGAGTCCGCCCCAATGTTGTTGGGTGTCTTTTTCTTCTAAAAGTTGGCGCAAGGCACGCAAGGCTGCACCGTCGGCGCGTTCGGGATCTAAGTCTTCACCTCTGGCAATTTTATCTGCTAATTCTAAATCTGCGGCATCTTGAATTTCTGGTAATTTCTCGGCTAGTTCTTTAAATAATTCCAAATCATTCTTATAAATTGCTTCGTATTCTTTAGGGTCTACCACACCCAGCCAAGGGCCAATTATGGGTGCGGCAAATCTCAAAACTTTGAATAATTTACCAATATAAGGTGCAGTTGCTCTGAGCCATTTGGCAGGTTCATCTATTTCATATAAACCGCCTGCTTGGGTGGGATGCCAACAGCCTGGGGCTTGGCAATAAAGTTGTAAATCTATTTTTTGTCCAGCTAGGGCTTTTTGCCAAGATTTACCACCACGGGGACGCAAAACAAAAATATTGGGACAATGCGAATCGATTTTTGCTTGTTCGCGGCGGAAGACATTAGTAAATTCTCTTTGAGAAAGTTCGCGCAGGTTTTTGATTTCATCGAGAATGATTGCTTGTTTATCAACAACCTTTGTTTCTAATTCATCAATGCGTTCTAATACTGCATTTTGTGTATGGAAGTTTAAACCATATAAAAGTTCGGCAACTGAGACATCTTCTATTGCTTCGGGACATTCAATTGTTGCTTTCTTTTTTTCCCAACGTTTGGATAATTGGTGATAGTCAAATTCGTGGGTGCAGGGTTCGCCATCATGACCAAGACAGGGGATAGTACGTTGAATATCTAAGCCGGGAAACCTGGAGAGAGTTACTTCAATGCCATCTCGCAATAGGACAAAGAAATTTAACGGGTTAGCACCGCGTACTGTTAGTTTAATATAGCGATCGCCCTTCACCGCTTCCACCAAAGCTAAATGTTCTTGCTCATAAGCCAACATTGCCCCGTTTCGCCAATGGGTGTTAGTTGTAAAGCGGTGTTGACGCGCAATAAACCAAGTCGGAATCCCCGCCGGAATGGTATTGAGTTTGAATTTCATCGAGATTTCATGGCAATTGGCTTTAGCTTTGATTTGCTGCCATTGCTGTTCATAATTTGGCGGGTCGAGGGGTAAACGTTCAACAATTAAGCTGATATCTCGGTTTTCTAAAGTACGGTAGGAAAGGTCAAAACGTTCCATCAAGCGGAGAAAATGGTCACGCATTGATGGGGCTAAATCTTGCCAGAGTTTATCCATTTCCTGGCGGGTGAAAATGCCAAACTTATTAATTACTTCTTCGCTTTCGAGAACTTTGCTGATGTATTCAGTCACCCACTGCGGTTTGAGGATGACTGTATCATTGAGTTCTTCATTATCTTGGAAATAGAGTATTTCGCCTAATTCATGCAGCCATCGCGCCAGCACTTCTTGACTAATGTCCGCAACTCCAGACTCAGCCATGATTTTCCCCAACTGCTGCGGCGTGATGTATTTTTCTGGCTGGGAACGAATAGCGTTAGCAGCATTTAACCAAGTGGTAGGCCAGAGTTCACCCATTAAGGGCAGTTTAGCAGCAGTATCAGCAATTGTTTGGCGGAGTTCTTCAATGCCGAGGCTGATTTTAGAACTAATTTTGCAGTGTTCGGCAATTTGGGGGTACTTGTCGCGTAACTCTTTGAGGGGAAGGTCAGCGTCGCGTTCGTCGATGTGGGTGGCGACAATTAAAATGGGTGATTCCGGTGCTAAGGCTTTGATGGTATCTAGCCAATAGTAGAGTTTACCTTGCTCAAATCCGAGTCGCGCATTCCAGGCGAGTAAGAACAGGGAACGATTGGTGAGGAAGAATTGATGAGTGGCGTGATATATTTCCTGTCCGCCAAAGTCCCAGGTGTTTAGCTGCATGGTGACATCTGGTTTTGCAGGGTGGGTTATGGCGAGGGATTTGATTTCAATGCCGTGGGTGGTTGATTCTTGGGTGTCGAATGCTTCACCGCGTAATGCTCTTAATAAGGATGTTTTACCTACACCCCCTTCACCGACTACTAGCAGTTTAGAAACCCACTGACGTTGACTATCTTCTAACTTTTCTTGCAGATAAGTCAAAATTGCCTGGGTTCCTTGCTCGATAATTTCCGGTGGTGGCGAGGTTAAGGGGTTGTTATAGACATATAACAATATTAAGTTGGAGAGTTGACAAATTTCTGGCGGTAGGCTTCTGAGTTGATTGTGATCGAGGTATAGCGTTGTCAAGTTGGCGAGTTGGCCGATTTCTGGTGGCAGGCTACTCAGTTGATTGTGATCAAGGTATAGTCGTGTCAAGTTTGAGAGTTGGCCGATCTCTGGTGGTAGAGTACTGAGTCGGTTTTCATGAAAATATACCCGCCTTAAGTTGGAAAGTTGGCTGATTTCTGGTGGCAGGCTTCCCAGTTGATTGTTATTGAGAAATAGCGTTGTCAAGTTGGAGAGTTGGCCGATTTCTGGTGGTAGGCTCCCCAGTTGATTATTACTGAGGGATAGCATTGTCAAGTTGGAGAGTTGGCTGATTTCTGGTGGCAGGCTTCCCAGTTGATTGTTACTGAGAAATAGCGTTGTCAAGTTGGAGAGTTGGCTGATTTCTGGTGGCAGGCTACTCAGGTGATTGTTAATGAGGAATAGCGTTGTCAAGTTGGAGAGTTGGCTGATTTCTGGTGGCAGGCTACTCAGGTGATTGTTATCAAGGTATAACTCTCTCAAGTGAGCGATTTGGCTGATTTCTGGTGGCAGGCTGCTGAGTTGATTGTTAGAGAGGGATAGCTCTGTCAAGTGGGCGAGTTGGCTGATTTCTGGTGGCAGGCTGCTGAGTTGCTTATCAGAGAGGTTTAGCTTTGTTACCTTTTCCTTCGCAGCTTGTTCAATAATTTGCAACAGTTCTTCGTTTGTCACCTGCAAACCTCACCAACTCTGTAGCGATATTTACCAGAATAGTTTACTGCAAGTTCACTTATAAGCCTGTGTATATTAATCCTTAATTCGTAGTTTTTAATCAGGCTCGCAGCCTTGTTATAGCAGTCCTCAATCATTCGTGAACCAAAAGATCCCCGACTTCTTCAAGAAGTCGGGGATCTGAGCCTCTAGATTTTCACCAATCAAATACGATTGCTATAACTTAGTACACACAAGTCGAAAATTTCCATGTTGAAACATCTCCCGCCTAGAACTAAAGTTCCAGGCTAATAGAGAAAGTCCACTCAAGTGGACTGGAATCAATTTCTCGTTGAGTCTTACCCAGAGGATTTGCGCTATGAGATTCGGAATAAATTTTGAGGCTTGCTTTTGCTTATTCACGAATATCAAAGACTCGTCCGCGACTATTAAACACTCATTCATGAATATCAAAGACTCGCCTGCGAGTATTAAACACTCGTTCACGAATATCAAAGACTCATTCACCAGTAAAGTTAGGTGTAGCTTGGGTAGAGGAACGGAACCCAACATTATTTAGACTATTATTCTCTTAAATACGATCGCACTCTATCTACACCTTCATCAGCTTCAAGTTACCAAAAAATTCGTCAAGCGATCGCTCTATTTCCGAAAACGCTGCGGCTGCTTGTGAAGTATGTAATTATTAAAATACATTCCTTGGAAAACTACGGTAACGGCTTATGTAGTCCTTCAGTCTCAATCAAATTCATTTCACTGGCGAATGCAAAAATCCTCTGTTGATTCGTTGAATGTTCGCCACGCAGTTATTTGATTGCAGTCACCAAGGTAAAAAGTCATGGAACAAATTTATAAATATCCACGTACCCATCACATCGAGGGTTCGCGGTTGCAGCCTGGGGATGAAGATTTAAACAGCGTTCCCTTTAGCGCAATTAAAAATCAGTATGTAGTTGTAGAAGAAAAAGTCGATGGTGCAAACGCCGCTATTAGCTTTACTTCCGACGGACAACTCAAATTGCAAAGCCGTGGACATTATTTAACAGGTGGTGCGAGAGAAAAGCACTTTAACTTATTTAAACAATGGGCGCATACTCACGCCACCGCATTTTGGCAAGTTTTAGGGAGTCGGTTCATTTTGTTTGGTGAATGGCTGTATGCCAAGCACACAGTCTTTTATGATGCTTTACCCCATTACTTCCTAGAATACGATGTGCTGGATTTAGAACAGCAAGTTTTTCTCAGCACCAAGAACCGCCAGCAGTTACTTGCAGATTTACCATTGGTTTCTGTACCTGTGTTGTTTGCTGGCGAACTGAAATCTTATCAACAACTAATCGCACTGCTGGGAAAATCCCATTACCAAACCCCCGCACATTTGCAGCGTTTCCAACAAATTTGCATAGAACAAGGCTTAGATGTAGAACGTTCCCTCAAACAAACTGACCAAAGTGCTTTGATGGAAGGTCTATACATTAAAGTCGAGCCACAAGCAACGGTGACAGCCCGTTATAAATATGTGCGTTCCAGCTTTTTAACCACCATTCAGCAGTCCGATGGACATTGGCTAAACCGCCCAATAATCCCAAATCAACTGTGTCCTAGTGCAGATTTGTTTAGCTAACAAGATCCCCGACTTATTAAAGAAGTTGGGGATCTGAAGCCTACTAATTTTTACAGGTATTTAATTATGATTCAAGATTGGACTTTTGCTTATTGTCCTCATGAAAATGACTGGACAATTAACTGGCAAGTGCTAGAAGCAAAATTTGATTGGTTGCGATCGCTTGCTGATTGTCCCCAAGACCCACGTTATCATGCTGAGGGGAATGTTCTCATTCATACAAAACTTGTATGTGAGGCATTAGTAGCTTTACCCCAATGGCGAACATTACCACCTAAAGAACGTTCTGTGTTATTCGCCGCAGCTTTATTACATGATGTCGCCAAACCCGCCGCCACTCAAATAGAAGTAGATGGCGCAGTTTCTTCTAAAGGTCACGTCCTGCAAGGGGCGAAAATGGCACAGGAAATTCTCTGGGATTTAAATGTACCATTTGCAGAACGGGAAACAGTTGTAGCTTTGGTGAAATATGGCAGTTTACCCCTGTGGTTTTGGGATAAACCCAACCCGGAACGGGCGGTAATTAAAACCAGTCAAATCATTCGTTGCGATATGCTGGGTTTACTCGCCGAAGCAGATGTGCGCGGACGTTACTGCAATGACCAAACACAATTATTAGAACGAATTGATTTTTTCCGCGAGTTTTGCCAAGAAAACCAATGTTTTGACCAACCACGTACATTTCCCTCAGCGCATAGTCGGTTTGTGTATTTTCAAAAAGAAAATGGCAACCCAGACTATGCAGCCTTTGATGATACACGCTTTGGGGTAGTGATGATGTCGGGTTTACCGGGTGCAGGGAAAGATACTTGGATAAAGGAAAATCTACCTGGCTGGCGGGTAATTTCGTTAGACGCACTGCGAAAGCAAATGAATATCAGCCCAGAAGACGACCAAGGTGTAGTAATAAATGCAGCCAAAACCATAGCCAAAGAATATATGCGCGATGGTCAATGTTTTGTGTGGAATGCAACTAATATTAGTCGGCAATTGCGAGGGATGTTAACTCGCTTATTTACTAGTTATCAAGCAAACATTCGTATTGTTTATTTAGAAGCACCTTGGGATGAATTATTGCGGAGGAATTGCGATCGCTCTGCTAGACTTCCCGAAAAGGTGCTGCATAAATTAAAGCAGCGTCTAGAAGTTCCAGATATTACCGAAGCACACACAGTAGATTGGCTAGTGCGGTGAAAACGTGGGAGTGCGATCGCACTCTCATTCCTTATAATAAAAACTAAACCCAAGTCAGAGGCGATATGCTTTTAAAACTGCAACAGATTATCGTCAAGCCGGGACACCAAATGTTGCTGAAAGATATTAGTTGGCAGCAGTTAGAAAATATTTTAGAAGAAATGGGAGATAAACGTGCCGCGCGGATATCTTATAGTGATGGTTGGTTAGAAATTATGGTTCCTCTACCTGAGCATGAAAAAGATAAAGAAATTTTTGGAGAGTTAGTGAGAAATTTACTAGACAAACTCCAGATTGATTTTGAACCATTTGGTTCTACAACGCTGAAAAATGAGCGAATGCGGCAAGCAGTAGAACCAGATACATCTTTTTATATTCAAAATCATGCTACTGTGATTGGTAAAAATAGAATTGATTTAAATATAGACCCACCACCAGATTTAGCAATTGAAGTTGATATCACATCCCGGACTCGATTTAATAACTATGAAATTCTAGGAGTTCCTGAACTTTGGCGATATACCAACCAAGGTTTAGAGATTTTTGTACTCCAAGATGGTAAATATATTCAATCTCAATCTAGCCCTAATTTTCCTAATATACCGATTATTGAATTAGTTAATGAGTATGTTCAGCAGTGTTTGACGATTGGTAGAAGTCAAGCTATGCGTAATTTTAGAAAGTGGATTGAAGATAATTTGTAAAACAGATAATCCAGGCAAATGTAATAATAATTTTAGGCTGGTTTAATAAAGGCGATCGCTATAGAAAAAATATCATACCAGAGATTACCGAAGCACACACTGTAAATTGTATAGTTTAAATAACTTCTCCCTTTTCTAACAAATAAAAGGAGAAGCTTATTTTTAAAACTTAATCCCACCAAAAATAGAGACGATCGCCAGAGCGAAGACTCTCAACTAATTTTTGCATCGATTGATAACCCTGGTCTATAATATCGGGACAAAATTCATACATACTTGCCGCCAATTTTTCTGGATCTTGAATGGGCGTAAGAAAGCGACCGTCTAATGTATCGTGAGCAATTAAAGTTAAGATAAAAGGCTGTGTAGCTTCCAATTCTTGCAGCCATTCCACTACATAACCAGGGCCGACTCCATAATTACAACCATTTGTTTGATGTAAGGCAATTGCATCATATTTATTGGTAGTTGGCAAAATACACAGTTGTTTTGGCCCTTCGGCATCAAAGTAATTGTCTGGTTGATAAACAAAGCAACCTCGCTGTAAAAACTGCCGTTGTAAGTCTTCGGTTTGGATTTCACTGCGGCGTTTACTATTGACATGAACTTGAAACCAACCAGGAATGTCATCATACATAGGTACTGGTTTACTACCACAAATTTCTCCTAACTCGGCTACTGCTTTTTGATAATCTGGGTTCTGGGCAGCTTGAGAAAAATCTGGACGTGGTAGTTCTTCGCCCCAGAGTTTATCATCGCTGTTGCCATCTTCATCTCCTTCATCTTCTTCATCCCATCGTCGTTTTTCGACACCATACTGAACCAGTAGTTCTATAACTTGGTGATTGTCAAATAAGTCTGCTAATGTCATTGCTGTGTCCCCATCTTGAGAAACAGCATTGAAATCCGCGCCTCTTTCTATTAACATCTGCACTAGCTCAAAATGCTGTTGCTTTTGTACAGCTTCTAATAAAGGAGTTACATCTTGATGATTTTTAGTTTTGACATCTGCACCGGAATTAATTAAAAATTTTGCTAGTTCTGTATGGGCATTTCTTAATGCCATTAAAAGTGGTGTATCGCCTTCAGAATCTTGCTGATTAATATTGACACCTGCCTGCATTAAAATCTGTACAATCTCTAGATTTCCTTGAACACAAGCCAGACATAACGCATCTTTAGAAAAACAATCTCTTGTTGTCAGATTAGCTTGGTTTACTATTAACACCTGCACAATGTTGGTATAACCTTTCATGGCAGCTAACATCAAAGGAGTTAGCCCTAAAAAGAATCCCATTGCCATTAACGATTCATAATTGTCTGAGATAATGCTAGGAAATTTGCCTTGGTTAGCATCAACAATATCAGTAACGTTAATATCAGCATTTTGCTCAAGCAGCAAGTTGACAACATCTAAATGTCCATTAGATGCTGCTAACATTAACGGCGTGCGGTACTTTGTTTTCCTGCGTTGGTCACGGGCATTGATATTAGCACCTTGCGCCAACCAATGACGTACAGCATTAACATCGCCTTGTTCCGCAGCTTTGAGTAAATTTTCGTCGGGGCTGACTCTTGGTGCATCCACTCCAAAGCGACGCAGAACTTCTAAAACCTGTGAATGTTCGTTCTGCACTGCCCATTCATAGGCTGATAGCCCTTCACCATCTTTACTGTAGGGGTCAGCACCTGCCTCTAACAAAACTGCTAATGCTTCTCCATGACCGCAACGTGCGGCGAGAATTGCCGGGAAAGTATCAACAGCATTTTCTGGTTCACTCATGTTAGAGGTTGCCAACTTCGCCCGCTTTGTAGCAATATCAATGGTTTCCTCAACTTCCGCCAAGGGTGGTGAATTGTCTGTGTCGAGTGTTTCTAAAGTTTTCCCCAGAGTTTCTAGGCTAGTAAATGCGGCTTGTAATGCTGAACCAGCTTGTTTTTGAATGGTTCGGCGATTGATGGTAATGCGGCTGACTAAAGTATTGACATCCGCCCCAGCCGCTATTAATGCTTTAATTACTTCTGCTGAACCTTGGGCTGCGGCGATCGCAATTGGTGGTACACCGCCAAATTTCGGTGTTTGAGTGGGGTTAGCACCTGCTGTTAGTAGTTTTAGGGCAATATCAAAGTTACCATGTTCAATAGCTTTGAGTAACGGCGTTGAACTCATCGTGCCATTATCCACATCAGCACCCGCATCAAGTAACAGGTCAACTATTTCACTATTGCCAATTCTGGCGGCTTCTTCTAACGGGCTACCAGAGTATGTTGCTACGTTGATATCTGCGCCTTTATCAAGCAAAACTTTCACAGTCTCGATTCGGTTTGTCATCACTCCCCAAACCAGTGAATGTCTCAGGGATGGGTGATCAGCACCAGCTTCAATTAATGCACATTTAATTTCATTAGGGCCGTAGCGTGCCAGTTCATAAGCAATTTCATCACCTTTTTTAGCGTTTGGATTTGCACCTGCTGTCAATAGTGCTTTGACACCTTCAATATCCCGCGATTCAATAGCACTAATTAGCTGTTCATCCATAAATTTTATCCCTACATATTCTCAGCCTCTCCAGTCATTTTTCCCATCCTGGTTCAGTAATGCCCAATATTTATCTATGATGAGTACATGAACTCAACGAGGGTGTGATTAACAATTCCGCCAACCATCAACAAGATAGTTCGCCATCTTTAGATGCTGCTAGTATTAAGCGGGTAAAAGAAGGAGTAGCAGCAGCAAGCGATCGCGCGGTGCGTTATACAATCGAACAGGCACTAAATCGCCTGGAAGCCATTAACCAAGGACAGACAGAACATCAAATTAATGGTAGTGTACGCAGGTTTGTTGTGCGATCGCTCATTCATACTTTATTCCGCGTCCGGGTAGAAAACATCGAAAACTTACCGCAGACACCAGCCATTCTCGCAGCTAACCATCTCCACCACATCGACCCCTTGTTATTATTGGCAGAACTCCCCAGCCAGCCTTATTACTATATTTTGGGTGATGCTCGCACCCTTTATAACAAGTGTTGGAAACGCTTAATTTTGAATTTTGCTGGCGGTGTTATTCCTTTAGCGCGGTTGTGGAAAGAAGAAGTGGCTGTCATAGAAGCAGCCAAAGCGGGAAGACCAGATTTAGCCGAACTCGCCACCGCCATTGCACAAAATGTGCCTACTGGCGGCGATATACAGACTTTACGCCAAATAGACCGCATTGTACTGGGAATTTTAGCCCACGGAGACGGTATGATTTTGTTCCCTGAAGGAAGACTGGGAAACATTGAGGGTAAATTGCATCTTCCCTTGAAGCGAGGAACGGTGATATACGCTTTACGCGCTGGTGTCCCAATAGTTCCTGTGGCATTAATTGGCACTCATGACTTATATCTTCGCAAACAGTTAACTATTCGCTTTGGTGAACCGTTACATTTTCCTCCTCATACGAAAACCTCTCGCCAGGAAGTGGAAACTGCTTTGGAAATTTTGCAACAGAAGATAGTATCTCTACTGCCACCGAATTATCAAGAACCAAAAGGAATAAAAATTCTGCGTCACTTTCTCAATCATATATTGTGGTGAAAACACTAGCTTTTATAGCTTTTAAAGGTTGATAGTTGCAATCAAAAACCAAGAAACATCCTCCTTAATGTAGATAGTTTTTGTTAAAAAAATTGTAAGTTTACTAAAGTTTTTATCTACCACATAATTTTTAACAATAGAAAAACCTCTAGTATAAAACAGCAAATAATAATACAATTAGATGTTAACAGCCGCTTGTAGCGAATAGTACTTCATTAACTTAAATATGGCGGTTATTAGGTGAGGTAAACCGAAAAGTTTCAGCCTTTACTATAACTTTTCGGTTTACCTTGCCAAACAAACGTGGCGAACTATTAGGTATCAAAAAATAATGTTTAAACGTCGCACAATATTAGTGGGTTTAGCTGCCCTTAGCTTAACTTTAGCCGTTAGTACAAAAGTCTATGGACAATCTACTAGCGGGTCGGAAGCTTGGCAGACGGTATACAATGATGCTGTTGCTGGGGCAACAACAATCATTACAGTGCCGATTTTGAGTCCCTTACTATCATTAATTCTGCAAATATTTTTCAACTTGGCAGGCTTTTGGGGCGGTTAATTTTTTGTCTTCTATCCAAAGAGAGAAAGAGTTTAATTAAGGAATTTCGCAAATAGATTTTTTGCTCATAGTTGTAGTTGCGATCGCCTAAATTATCTCTGATTTGTTAACGCCAATTATCTTATACCCAAATATACCAAATACCGTGAGGAGTTTTCTTTGTATGTTCAAACCTCGCGCAATTTTTAGCGCCCTAGTTGCAATTACCCTGGCGTTTGTCATCAATACACAGATATGTATACAACCCGCATTTGCGACTGGAGGAGTGTGTAACCCAACGCTGGCTAACCTACCTGTATGTCCTAGTACAGCAACTTCAGACTTAGCTAGTTTTATTGACCCAACTGCAACTATCACCAATCCCACAAATATTACTTTGGGCGAAAAAGTTTATATTGCCCCATTTGCTAAGTTAGACGCTACTAATGCACCTATTAGTATTGCAGCAGATTCCAACGTTCAAGACCAAGTGATTATTACAGCTTCAGGAACAGGAGTAGAGATAGGGCCACGAGTCATTATGGCCCACATGGCTACTATCAAAGGTGCAGCCAAAATTGGTACTCAAGGCTCAACCGGGCCTTTTACTGACCCAGTGAGCAATACGCAGTTCAGCAACACTGTTCCAGAGACATTTCTTGCTTTTAACTGTGAAATTGACGGTGCAACAGTAGAAAGAAATACGGTAGTTAACTTTCTAGCGCGGGTTGGCCCTGGTGTAACCTTACCTGCGGGTAAAGTTGTCTTACCTGGTAAAAACGTCACCACTAACCTACAAGCAACTAGCGGTGCTTTAGGGAAAGTAGCAAACTTGACACAAGCAGACGTTGCATTGATGGAAGGTATTATTGAAGTCAATGAAGCATTTGCTGAAGGTTACACCGACTTAGCTAGAGCCGATTTAACAAACGTAACAGGAATAAATTACGCTCCTACCACCTTTTTTAATTCTGGTGGTTTACCACAAATAGGCGGTAGTTCAACTCGCGATCCTAACTTCCGTAACCGCATCATCGGCAATATTGTTCTGCAAGATTCTTTAGTTACTCTCAACAACAAACTAGCTAATAGAATTTCCCTGCGTGCGGATGAAGGTGAACCTTTCAATGTTGGCCAAATTGCTGGGATGGCAAACGATGTTGTCTTTCATGCTCTAGAAAGCACTAGCTTGACTCTTGGGAATGGAATTGGTTATGGGCCTCGTGCTTTAGTTCATGGTGGCCGACAAGTTGTTAATGGTGTTGCTAATGGCCCAGAAACCAGCATAGGTGATTCTGTTGGACTAGGGCCAAACTCCGTGATATTCCGTTCAGTTATTGGTAGTAAATCAGCTGTAGGTCAAAGAAGCGCAGTCTTCAATTCTACAGTCCCTTCGAGAACCTACATCAGTTCTAGGGTGATTTATGCCGACAATGGCAGTTTGATTTCATCTGTGGAATGGTAAACCAATTTTGGATTGAAACTACTTAACTTCAGTTAGTTTTAAGTCTTTGAAATAATTAAACCTATTCCCATTTGGTGTAAGCGAAGAACTGTTACATAATTATGAATCGGAAAATATTGTCGCTAGTGCAATTAAAATGCCTACGATTGGTTTTGCTGCTCACTTTGATATTTGGACTGATACTAAGTTTTGATGACAGTTCATCCATAGCTGCACAAACGGACATATCCTCCAATCAGCCTCAAGTGGTGCAACCTCCTGTTACCGGACTTGTTTCTACATTGTCGGATGAAGTTGAGGAATTACCAGAAGATTTAATTCGCTGGTCAACTTACTGGCAAATGTGCTGGGAAGCTTATCCCGAAGCGAAGGAATATGAACTACAAAAAGTGCTTGTAGAAGGCAAATCGCCAAAATTGCAACGTCAAAGCGATCGCTGTTTTCGTATTCAAGCTGCATCTAACGAAAACCAAAAATCACAAGGATTACTCAACCGTGAACTAATCTTATTAATGCACAAAATTCAGCTTGGTTATCGAGTCCGAGCCGTCTTAGCTCAAAACCGCGTTAGCGAATGGTCTCCAGTTATGTCAGTCGGTGCAACTACAGCCACTAAATCGAATGGGATTCAAATCAGCATAACTCCTTGAGATTATTGGCAAGACTTATGCACAAAGGTTATATAGGAATCATATTTGATTTCTGAAAAAAACTGCGAGATAATACGGAGAAAGATATCTGTCTAACAGCGAACAATGATAAGTCAGCATCTACAAGCCGCGATCATAGAACTACAAGAATTTATAGA
>NZ_JACJSD010000074.1 GCF_014697615.1 Nostoc sp. FACHB-280
GCAGCAATTAAACGAATCTTATTTTTTTGCATTAGAGCTTGTTTCTCTATATGCCTTTGTTCTGCTAATATTACTAATGAGGTAAAATCCTCATACTTAATCCCAATCAATCGTTTTGATTCTTGTGTATGTGACTCTATTCTTTCTAAAGGACTTGTCATTTTGTTTGCGTAAATTTACTTGGATATGCTTATCCTCTCACTAAATTTCTTTTAAAGATAGGTCTATTGTAGATATCCAAAGGGAACAAATAGTACAATGGATAAACTAAATTTATATCGCCATACTGTCCAAAAAATTATTAGAAAATATTATGAATTGACCAATTCTCAACCAGTATGCAACACAAAAACTACAATTAGCGATCGCTTAATTTTAGATGAACAACGCGACCAATACCTGTGGCTACGTTGTGGTTGGGATGATAAAAAACGAGTGCAGCACATTATCTTATACCTCCAAATTCAAAACGGTAAAATCTGGGTGGAAGAAGATAATACAGACTTGGCAATTGTTGATGACTTATTGGCAGCAGGTATCCCCAAAACAGAGATTATTTTGGGCTTTCATCACCCCAGTAAAAGAGGATTAACAGAATTTGCCATTGCGTAGATACATAATTAATGCTGTCTATTGACTTATAAGCACATTCAGCTATTCCCACTCCCAAATTTACACTTGTAGAGGCAAGCTAATAGTAAAAGTTGCACCTTGATTAGCTGGACTACTAGCGGTGATACTGCCTTTGTGGGCTTCGATGATGCGTTTAGCGATCGCTAGTCCCAATCCGTTCCCATCACCTTTGCGGGAAGGATCTGTGGTGTAAAATTGCTCAAAAATTCGGGGTAAATCGCTGTTGCTAATGCCCTTACCTTGGTCTTGAATTTGGATAATGGCATTTTTGCCTTCGCTGTAACCAGAAATACACACTTGTGAATTGGGGCGTGAGTGTTTAATGGCATTATCTAATAAATTAAGAATTGCCTGTAACAATCGCTCTTGGTCGCCTTGGATTTGGATTTCAGCCACATTCACCTGCACAGTTACACCCACAGCTTGCATTCGGGGTTCTACTGCATTCACAGCACGGTTAATTAAACCCCGTAAAGAAATTGCTTGCTTTTCTAACTCCGTGACTCCAGCTTCCAAGCGTCCTAAATCTAGTAAGTCATGAATTAAGCGGGATAAACGTTTGGTTTCGTTCTCGATAGTTTGAAAAAAGCGATCGCGCAATTGCGCTTCTTCGTAAGCACCACCTTTGAGTGCATCAACTGTCACCTGCACATTACTAATAGGTGTGCGTAATTCATGGGAGACATTCGCTAAAAACACACGACGTTCTTGGTCTAAAGAAGCTAACCGTTCACTCATCCGGTTCAGTTCTGCGGCTAACTGATCTAACTCATTGTTTTGCTGGATAATCAACTTGTCGCCAAAATGACCGCTACCCAACCGAATTGCAAAATTACGCATAGTTTCAATCGGTTTTGAAAGACTACGCGCAAACCGACTGCTAATTAATGTACATAGGAATATTGTTACTGCTAAACTTCCTAAAACACTCCAAATTACCCTGACAAACTGACGCTGAAACTGCTTCAGGGTAATTGACATTCGCAATACACCAAAAAATTGATTATGACGCGCAATTGGCCTAGCAATATAAAGGCGGTCTTCGTTGGTTAACACTCCTTTGGCAACACCCTGTGCAGCATAATTTTGCAAAGCTTGCTGCATTCCCGGAACTTTATACCAATCTTTAACTTGTGCGTCTAATTTTGGGTCAGAAGTGGCAATTAATTTGCCTTGTTTATCGAATACGCGCAATGTTATGGTTTGTGGAGCGCCATAACGTTGCACTAAGATTTTTACCCGTGAAATATCCTGTTCTTCGAGCGCATCGGCAACACTTTCACCTAAAGCACTTGTCCAGTTTTCTAAATCCATTTGTCGTGTCCGCATAAAGTAAGCATGGAACGACCACAGGATATAACCAGCCATAATTGACGTACCAAAAGCTGTCAGCATTAGATATGTTGCTAACAACTTGGTATGAATTGTATTTAATTTGATTGGTGGTATCCAGCCTTTCATCAGGCTATTCCCCAGAACGACGGCGCAATACAGCTTTAATCCTTGCTAGTAATTCGCGGGTATTGAACGGCTTGGTGACATAATCATCTGCGCCGGCTTCCAATCCCCAAATTTTATCAATATCTTGATCCTTAGCTGTCAGCATCACAATAGGCACATCCGAAAATGCCCGAATTCGCCAGCAAACTTCCATACCGCTGACTTCTGGCAACATAATATCCAGCAAAATGACATCAGGTACTTGTTTATGGAACTGTTTGATTGCATTATGCCCATCCGCCGCTGTGGTTACGGTGTAGCCTTCTTTTTGCAGTGTGTAGCTGAGGCTGTCACACAGGGCTGCTTCATCATCTACAAGTAGAATATGGGCCATTTTCCATTGCTAAAGTTAATTTCTGTTCTTAGCTTGTCTAGTTAATAGTAAGTTTGCCATCCTTCTGTGGTTACAAAATCCTCCCAATTAACAGGAGAATTGAAATTTAGATGTAGCAAAATATTCGTTAAGCTTTATTAAGACAGAGAGGCAAAACTGTATTGAACTGACGTTAAGTTTTCAGTAATTTTATATGCAGACAATTGAGCAAAAATCAACTAAAAAAGCTTGGACAGCAGCAATATCTCAACCAGCAACAGAATTTCCTCTCACCCCATTACCAATTCTCTCTGGCAAAATCCCAGAAGGTTTACGTGGCACACTCTACCGCAATGGCCCAGGACGCTTAGAACGGGGCAATATTCATATAGGACACTGGTTTGACGGCGATGGGGCAATTCTCGCAGTTAATTTTAATGCTACTGGCGCTACTGGAGTTTATCGCTATGTACAAACTGCGGGTTATCAAGCCGAAACCGCCGCCGGAAAATGGCTGTATGGCAATTATGGTATGACTGCACCGGGGGCAATTTGGCATCAATGGCGCAACCCAGTGAAAAATGCTGCAAATACTTCTGTGTTGGCTTTACCAGATAAACTCTTAGCCCTTTGGGAAGGCGGACATCCCCACGCACTTGATTTAGCCACCCTCGAAACCCAAGGTTTAGATAATTTAGGCGGGTTAAAGTCAGGATTATTTTATTCTGCTCACCCAAAGGTTGATTTTACAACTCAGGAGATTTTTAATTTTGGTGTGAGTCTAGGGTTAAATGCCACACTTAATGTTTACAAAAGTAATCGAACTGGCAAAATTATTCAAAAAGCAAAGTTTCCATTAACAGGTTTGCCATTAATTCATGATTTTGTTTTAGCAGGACAGTATCTTGTGTTTTTTATTCCTGCGGTGCGGTTGAATTTGTTACCTGTAGTTTTGGGAACTAGCAGTTATAGTGATGCACTCAAATGGCGACCAAATTTAGGCACGCAAATTTTAGTTATTGACCGCGAAACTTTAACTTTGGTAAGCCAGGGAGAAACTGAACCTTGGTATCAATGGCATTTTGCTAATGGTTATGTTGATCCTAGCGGGGCGGTAGTTGTGGATTTTACTCGCTATGATGACTTTCAAACTAACCAATATCTTCAAGAAGTTGCGGCTGGAAAAACTCAGACAACTGCCAAAAATACATTTACGCGAGTTGTGCTGCAACCCCAAACTGGCAAGGTGACAAAAATTGAAACTCTATTAGACCGGACTGGTGAGTTTCCCAATGTACCCGCACAAAACGTTGGACAATTCTCGCGTTACACCTATATGAGTTTATTTCGTCAAGGTACAGATATTAGTCAAGAATTATTAAATGCGATCGCCCGCTTTGATCACAATACCCAAACCCTCACCGAAGCCAACCTGGGCGAAAATCTTTATCCTTCAGAACCCTTAGCTGTGCAAGATATTCATCACCCGCAGCAAAGTTGGGTAGTTACTGTTGTCTATGATGGTAATTCTCATACTAGCGAAGTTTGGATTTTTGATAGCGATCGCCTAGACACAGAACCAGTGTGTAAATTAGGTTTACCCAGCGTTATTCCCCACAGTTTCCACGGCACTTGGAAAGCTGCGTAAAAAGTTTTACAAGAAAATTATCTTTAAGAGCTTGCTTTTTTAATCAAGATGTGATTATCTTATACACATAGAGGTATATGTGAGAAATACAGATAAATCCTGAAAACATTGTGGACTTTGATAATCGTTAAAGTACCAAATGCAGGGAAAAACATCTCTTGTTGCTTGCTATTACTACTTTTTCGTATAACTATCAGCGACTTAGTATTAAACTGAACTGATATTCAGGAAAATATTTGACTTTGCCTGCACTGGCGCGTTATTATCAGTGCAGCAAAAACCCTAGCGGTTATTTTTGCGCTAGGGTTTTTGTATCATATTTACCTATTTACTCCTGAATACGTTGGCGACGGGATCAGGAGATAAAAGGAATTAACTTTTGAAGCAGTCTACGAACTGCCTACATTACTATGGCACAAAAAACGAATCAAGGCAATGACTCTAATAGAGAGCCAATTGTTACTGTTAACTTTGGCTTGTCTAAAACTCTGGTGAGCTTTTTTTTGGGCGTAGGTTTGACGTATAGTGGCGGCACAATGCTCATAAACAAACAAAGCCAAAACCAGTACGTATCTTGTCCAATTCAATGGTCTTTTCCATTAAATCAACTAAATCAACAACAGGCATCTAAATAGTTAACGCAGTATTTTAGTGTTTTTGCTGAATTATGGAATGATGCCAATTTAGTCTGTTAATAGAATAGCTATGACAATCTCATAAAACATTTTCATAGCTATTACTGCTCATAAATCAATGCTTTACGCATACGCTACGATTTCTTGGCGTTTTTGGCGGCTTGGCGGTTCGATAAATTAAGCTTTTTGGCTATTTTTGCATAATTTATTTGATACCATCTATACGAAACTCTTTCTTTCTCTTGTTCATGTATCAGTTTCTCTAAAAATAGTCACACTTTAACTCGAAGCACTAGTATAAAAACGCAAAGCAAACCGCCACCACTTAGTAGACAGCCACAATAACACTATTGCCAACACCAGCGCACCTATCAGCCAAGTAAATTGCACTTGACCCAGCATTGCTTCTGCTGGCACAGTCGTTAAAAAAGTTACTGGTACTACAAAAGTAAAGAAAAAGCGATAAGTTGCGGGGTAAGCAACCATTGGATATCTACCCGCCTCCAACAAACCCCGCAGCACTTCTGTGGCATTGTAAATTTTTACAAACCAGATGCTAGTAGCTCCCAGCATAAACCACAAGCTATAAAGAATTACTATCCCAAATAACAAAGGTACGGCACTTAGGAGATAATTATCAATTCCCAAGCCCAGGCGCTGGCCTGCATAGCCAATAATCAAACTACCTAAAATTAGATCCGGTAATCCCCACGGTGAAAGAGTATGAGTAGATAGCCAAAATTGACTGCGAATCGGTTTGAGGAGTACAAAATCTAAAGTCCCTACCTGCACATGACTCACAATTTTATTTAAATTCGGAGCCAAAAATGTCGCGGAAAAACCTTGTAGAATCGTAAAAATTCCCAACACAATCAAAGCTGCTTCCCATGACCAACCCGCAAAAGTATAGCCAGTACGATAAAACAAAAATAAGCTAAAAATACTTCCAACTAAATTACCCAAACTAGTAAATGCAGCAACCACAAAGTTAAGTCGATACTCCATCTCTGCCGCTAAGGAGGTAGACCAAAATAGCCTGATTAATTTCCAATATCTACTCATCTTCGTCTAACATCTCATTACACAATTAATTTAACAACTCAAGCAGCCTTTATAATCTGAATTACACATTCATTTTACTGGATGCTAATATAGTCATCCTAAATGATGTATAAACATCTCTCTCCCTTGTCTCTGTTATTCACACATCAACTAAAACTGCTATATATATAATTGCTTATTCTTGAAAAGGTGAGGATTTATGCACTTTGATTTACCAGAATTAATTAAATCTATTGGCTACTTTGGAGTCTGGGCAATAATTTTTGCTGAATCAGGATTGCTTATTGGTTTTTTTCTTCCAGGTGATAGTTTATTATTCACCGCCGGATTTGTGGCTTCTCAACATTTGCTGAATATTTGGGTTTTGATTATTGGTGCATTTATTTGTGCAGTTTTAGGCGACAACATTGGTTACACTACTGGGCATAGATTTGGCAGAAAATTATTTCAGAAAGAAGATTCTTTATTTTTTCATAAAAAACACGTCGTTAAAACGCAAAAGTTCTATCAAAAACATGGTAAAAAAACTATCGTTTTAGCCAGGTTTGTTCCCATAGTGCGGACTTTTGCCCCAATTGTCGCTGGCTTGGGTGCTATGCACTATCAAACTTTTATGTTTTATAACCTCATCGGTGGCTTTTTTTGGACTGTGGGGATGACGTTATTAGGCTTTTTCTTAGGAAAAACCTTACCTGCTGAACAAATAGATAAATATTTGTTGCCAATTATTGGAATTATTATTGTGATTTCTTTAGTCCCTTCTATTGTGCATTTAGTTCAAGAAAACCGAGCTAAAAACTAGTGAATTAGATTATTGGTATTGCGATCGCTTGAACTTTAACTAGAACTTCTGTCTCAGCATATATAAGGTGTGTTAGGCGCAAGTTGCAATGTACCAAAGGCTTTGTGTAGTATTTGTTACGCTGTTGTCAACACATCCTACGTGTGTGTATTTCAAAAATCAAATGTGATTCCTATAGAATTTCTGTCTTCAGGAGAATGAAATCGAAACCCCTGAGAGTAAAAATAAATTTATGAATGGTTTGAACATCAATCTCTATCTCTTGCTGGAAAACCTTCTGTTCTTCATAGTTTCCACATCTTTGATTGGGCTAATTAGTTGGGGATGGAAAAATGCCAAGCCATATACTTTACCTTTACCTTTTCCTTGGTGGTATAGGTGGTGGTTTTTATCGGTGCAAATACTAGGTGTACTACTACCATTGCCAATTATGCTGCTGTGGGGCGTATGGTGGAAACACGACATCGTGTTAGCTGTACTGGGCTGGTACTTTATTATCTTGGGTTTGCAAATTGTATTTGAAACTTTCACCCTGAGAAAACTACAAAATGTTGTCTGGGTAATGGTTCCCTATATCTACCTCCCCTATCGTTTTTGGCAACTGTACGAAGGTTTGACACTGTTGGGTTCTCAAACAGAATTGCTGTGGGTGCGATATTTACTGATTTTGGAACTGGTGCTGTGGATTGTCAATTACGCCATAGATGTATCCCAACTTCCTCGACTATTTCGCTGGCAAGTTAGTTCAGCATTTATAACTACAGATAGTTGAGAGAATTTATCAACTAGATTGAAAATCTTGATGATTCGCCTAAAAGCTCTTGCGTTGGGAGTGAGTCAGGCTATTGTACACTGATAAGTCAAGGTAAATGTAAGCAATAGTCTCAAAAACTTGCATTCTTCATTAGCCTCAGTTACAGTCAAAATATATTCCCTGGAGTTAAATTATCTGTCTCAAACCATAATTTGAGCAATAAAAAGTATATTTTTTTACATACCAAGATTTTTTTTACTCTTTTTTTTAAATTTTATTGAGAAATATTTGCAATATAGTTAAGTATGATGAGAAGTTTACAAGTTAGCCAATTCCAAGAACTAGTCAAAACAGCTAAAGCAGTGGTTTCAAACTGCAAGTTGTTACCTGTTCTTACCTGCCATATTGAAAATTTAATCAAAAATTTAAACTTTCTCCTGAAAAGTACAGCAGTAACTTTTTGGAATTTAGCCGACAATATTGTGGAGATTTTATTAATTAGACAGTTTTTATTGAGAAACAATGTTATAAAGTGGCAGTTTGCTTTTAAGCCGTAAATGCAAAATATTTTTGTTTATCTTGTGGAGATAGAGAAATTGTACTCATCAACACAATTTTATTTACGCCTTCATTATCTGTAAAGCCAACAAACGAGATAAGTTCGATGAATACCTTTTTTTGTTCTGACTATGCACGACAAGTAGGTGAAGATTTAATTGGTAGTGCTACCAATTACGAAACATATATTTTAGTTGAATGTCCTCCGCCTTGGAATACAGAAGCTTTTAATTCTCGGTGGGTTCCGAAAAACTTACAACTTTTGGTAGAAGAAATTACTCGTGCAAAACTACCAATTAGATTTCTGTTAATTGCTAATGATATATCCCATAAAGCAGACGAAACAACTCTGTTAATTTATCAAAAAAAGCAGGGGTTAAGTTTTGGATACTGCAAATACGAATTCCATTTACCAAATATTGAGTTAGTTGCAGGTGTTGTCAAAAAATGGTTAGCGCATAGCACTACTGATTATCAAGTATATACAGACGCAACAAGAGATATTTTAGTATGTACTCATGGTAGTCATGATAAATGCTGTGCTAGATATGGTAATCCTTTTTATTTCCATGCTGCTCATACTGTAGCTGACTTGCAATTAGATAATGTGCGCTTGTGGAAGTCTAGCCATTTTGGCGGACATCGTTTTGCACCAACAGCCATCGACTTACCAGAAGGCAGATATTATGGTGTTCTTAATCAAGAAACATTCAAATCAATATTAACCCATACTGGTGACATTCACTGCTTAGAAAAAGTTTATCGCGGATGGGGAATTTTACCAAATCAATTACAAGTTTTAGAACGAGAATTAATCTTACATCATGGCTGGGATTGGTTTAATTACAAAATCGCTGGCAAAATCTTGGAACAAAGTTTAGATAATCAGACATTTCTCGGTGAAATCAGTTGCGAAAGTCCTGATGGCTCTCTTTATACCTATCAAGCTCAACTCATTCAGGATAGTCATAAATCTGTTAAGCTCAGAAGTACTTGCAATTCTCAAAAAGAGTCAGTATTAGTTAAATATGCTATAGCTAATTTCTGGCTATCATCTACAAAAGTGGTTAGTTTTGCTCAATGAGCATTCAAGGGTTAATCCTCTACTAATGATTATATTGATTGATAAAAATTGAGTGAATAATCAAAAAAATAAGTAGCAGAGATAAATTAACCCTAACTTGAGATTGCCAGGTTTCGCCTTCGCTCAACCATCTTCTAGTCGTCTTATTGAGCGAAGTCGAAATGCCCTTGTCTACCTACTTTTCATATAGTTTAGAAATTGCTATTTCCACACTATAGAATCATGAAATTAAATTCCTAACATCTGTAAATTGTGTAAGGTTGCATACATTCCTCCTTGTTCTAACAGTTCTTCGTGGCTACCTTGTTCAATTAATTCACCCCGCTTGAGAACAAAGATGCGGTCTACGTTGCGAATTGTAGATAAGCGGTGAGCAATAATAATTGCAGTACGTCTAACTAACAGTTGATTGAGTGACTGCTGAATTAATGCTTCTGTATTCACATCTAAACTAGCTGTTGCTTCATCTAATACAAGAATTTGGGGGTTACGAATAGCAGCGCGGGCAAAAGCTAACAGTTGTTTCTGCCCACTAGAAAGATTTGTGCCGCGTTCTCGCAATTGAGTATTGTAACCTTGGGGTAATTCTTCAATAAACTGAGCAATATTAGTGTTTTGTGCAGCTAATTCAATTTCCTCGAATGTATATCTGTCTCCGAGAGTGATGTTACTTTTGACATCGCCAGCAAATAAAAAGCCTTCTTGTAAAATTACGGCCATATAGCGGCGTAAGTCTGCCTGGGGAACTTCTCGAATATCTACTCCATCAATTAAAATCCGTCCTTGGGTGGGTTCATAAAGGCGACACAATAGGCGAATAATGGAACTTTTACCTGCACCTGTAGGGCCGACTAAGGCGATTTTTTCACCAGGGCGAATTACAAAGTCTAAGTCTTTGATGACAAAATCATCGTCTTTGTAAGCAAACCAGACATGCTCAAAGCGAATTTCTCCTAATTCTGGCTCAGACTTGAAGTTTTGCGCTTCCATTTCAGCAATGATTTCGTCTATGTAACCGAAGCTATGATCAAAAACTGAGAAGCGTTGATTATTACGATCGCGGATTTCTATTGGTTCATCTAAAATATCGTTAATTCGTTCAATAGCAGTAAAGCCAGCTTGAATAACGGTAAATTTCTCCGCAAAATCTCGCAATGGGTCAAATAATCTCTGGGCATAGAGTACAAAAGCCGACAATACACCAAATGTCAGGCTTTGTTCTAAAAGCAACCAACCACCCATCCACAATACACCAGCGATCGCAACTAAGCCAATCCATTCCAAGGTGGCTGAAACTGCTGAATCATAAAATATGGTTTGATCCATTAGACCAATGTAGCGAGTGTTGACAGCGCGAAACAACTCTGCATTAATTTTTTCTCGCCGAAACAACTGCACTACATTAATCCCAACAATATTTTCTTGTAGCTGGGAATTTAACAACGATAGTTCATCCCGCGCTTTGTAATTGGCTTTGCGGTACTGTTGCTGAAAGTAAATAATTAACCAGGTAACTGGTAACAAGATTAACAGCAGCAAACAAGCAAGTTGCCACTGAATAGACAACATAATCCCAATAATCACCACCATCGAAAATATATCGGAGACTATGCCAATTGCTCCTGTGGAAAATACATCTCCCAAAATTTCTACATCACTGGTGAGTCTGGTAATTAGTTTACCAACTGGTGTACGGTCAAAAAAGCGGACTGCCAGAGATGTGACATGCTTAAACAAGTCTTGTCGAATGGCGGCTGTGATATTTTGTCCTAACTTCTGGAGTAGATAACCTTGAATACTGGTGAAGAATAATCGGGTGACAATGGCAACCAATATAAAGCCTTCCAGGATATTGATGCCTTGCCATAACGGCAGATTCCTGAGAAACTCATAAGTACTTGGCTCATTGCGAATCAGAGAAATAGCTTGTCCAATCAGCAATGGTTGTATGGCATTTGCTAAGGCGATCGGCACAAGCAAAAGTATTGCTAAAGTCAGCAACTTAATATGACGGCGAGCATAGGGAACTAAACGTAAAAATAATCGCCAGTCATTGCTATGCGATCGCTCTCTTTTGTAAGATTTTTTTCGGGGTTGGTAGATGCTCATAATGGGAGCATAGAATTAATTGGATTTTGCACTGGGAAAACACGTTTATTTAATGTAGCATCCACACCTCCGGTTTAATGATATGTCAGAAATAGAAACTCCCAGGCTGCGGTTAAGACGCTTTGTCATAGATGACTTTGATGATCTGTTCCGTATATACAATGATACAGAAGTCATGAAATACCTCTCCCCAAGAAATAAGGAACAGACACAAGCCAGCTTACACAAACATATCCAGCATTGGCAACAACATAATTTTGGGATGTGGGCAGTAATTTACAAAGATAACGGTAAACTGATTGGGCGTTGCGGGCTAGGTTTTTTAGAAAATACCCCAGAAGTGGAACTGGGTTACGTGTTTGACAAATCTTATTGGAATATGGGAATTGGGACGGAAGCCGCCACCGCAACCATAAATTATGGGTTTGCAGAAGCTAAATTAAATCGTATAGTAGCGATCGCTCATCCAGAAAACATCGCCTCACTACGTGTCATTCAAAAAGTTGGCATGAAATACGAAAAAAACGCCCGTTTCTACAATGTAGATGTGGTTTACTATGCACTCAACCAAGAAGCGTGGCAATTGAAACAAGTTAGCTAAAAATTTAATTGCGATCGCTACTCAACAGCACAAAATCAAAAATGCGTGCGATCGCTTGATACTCTCAGTCATTAGAACACAACCCCGATTGTTGAGTCGGGGTTGTAATTTCAAGTTATGCAGTAAAAATTTGCCGAATTAAAATACTCATCACTTCATCAGAGTCTTCTGCGGGTAATAATGGACTCCAATCTCCCACATTTGCATAACCAATCGCCTGCAAGTAGTGTATTGTGCTGGTGACTGCTTTGGGCGAACCAATCAACAAATGTTTAATTCGTTCTCTTTTAGAAAATGACTGCGGTGCAACAGGTTGTTGATTTTCGGGGTTTTCTCTCTCTTGTGCCATGATAGTAATCGACTCCTATTTAGGTGTTGAAAGAAAGGCGATTGCGGACTCTTCCCGGAGGGCGATCGCCTTTCTCATATCTTTATATTAAAGTATAAATTTATACTTGTCAATTGCTAAAACAAAAATATTGACAACAAAATTGTCCTTCTAATTAAGACAATTAGAGGATTTTGTCAGATTTGTACTGTGTATAATATTTTGTTGTGTACAGTACCGAAAATAAAGATGAGCGATCGCATTTAAGAAAATCAAGCGATCGCAAAATCAGTATAGTGTCTAACATCCTGTGGATAAAAAGCTAAAACAATTTTATCTTTGGGAATTCCTGCGGCTACGAGTTCATTGGCAATGCCATATTCAGTACCGTCACGCTGAATCCAAATTTTTCCATCAATAATTTCAATATGGATAATACAACCATGAACTCTTTCTTCTCCCTCCCATCCCAAAGTCATGACTATGTAATTAGTAGCTGTGCGATCAATGATCAGCTTTATTTCTAATTGACGATTAGCATAAGGTACTTTTATATATTCATTCAGAATCTTGTCAATGATTTTTTGATATTTTTCTAAGGTATCCATTGCACAATTACCTCTTGCTTTGGGTTAAACACAACTAGACGTAGACGGTTCTTTTTTAATAAAATTTTGCCGATGATTTCGGTAAAAATTTTAATATAGACTTTTTCTTTCATGAGATTCTTGCATCGTCAGAAACACATCATCTGTGATGAAATTCTGCACTTTTCTGGAATTTAGGGCGTTGGTGTTGAATTATTCTCATGATTTAGTTGCGTCTCACACCCTTACCCATGAATCCAGAGCTTCAGCAAGCTTATCTCAAGCTAATTCGCAGTCTGTTAGATTCTCCCAATGGTGAAGAACCAGAAATTTTAGCAGCAAACCAAGAATTACTTGATGCTGGCTTTGTGCAGACGGTAGAAGAAGTAGCACAGATGTGTTCCCAACACGGGGATGAGAAAACAGCGAATTGGTTGCAAAGTTTGGCAATGCAACTAAGGGAAGTATTAAATCTAGATACTAAAGTAGATTTGCAATGTCTCAATGAGGAGGAGGGACAAGCATATATCCAATTCTTGATGCAGGTACTACAAGCAACCGCAGACAGTGGGTTTGGAGTTTACCCATTGCTGGTAATGAATACAGACAAACTCGACGAGGTGTTAGCAGAAACATTGCGCTGTTGGGGGACAAATAGACTGGGGGAAGGGGACGCAGATGAGGTGCATAAACTAGCAGAAGTGATTGTCTTTTTTAGCTATCTCATAACAGAATTCTCTTTGGGTAGCAAAGCCAGCAATATGGAAATTGCGATCGCTGGCTATGAAGTCGCGCTGACATTTTACACTCAGCAAGCTTTTCCCTATGAATGGGCACAAACGCAAAATAATCTCGGACTTGCTTACCGTTACAGAATTAGAGGAGAGCAAGGACAGAATTTAGAGCAAGCAATCTCTTGTTACCAAAATAGTCTGAAAGTTTATACTTTTGACAATTTTCCCGATGAATGGGCAAGGACGCAGAATAATCTCGCTTCTGCTTACCGTAACAGAATCAGAGGGGAAAAAGCACAGAATTTAGAACAAGCGATCGCTTGTTCACAAGAAGCTCTCAAAGTCAGAACTTTTGACGCTTTTCCCTATGAATGGGCAGTTACGCAAAATATTCTTGCTGGTGCTTACCGTTACAGAATTAGAGGAGAGCAAGGACAGAATTTAGAGCTGGCAATCGCTTATTTGCAAAATGCTCTAAAGGTCATAACTTTTGATGCTTTTCCCGATGATTGGGCTGCAACACAAAATAATCTCGGTCTTGCCTACCGTGACAGAATACTAGGTGAGCGGGCTGAAAATTTAGAACTGGTGATCTCTTGTTACCAAAATGCTCTGAAAGTTTATACTTTTGATGCTTTTCCCCAACAATGGGCTGGTAAGCAAAATAATCTCGGTCTTGCTTACCATGACAGAATCAGAGGTAAGCGGGCTGAAAATTTAGAACTGGCGATCGCTTGTTTCCAAGAAGCTCTGAAAATTTATACTTTTGACGCTTTTCCTGATGATTGGGCAAGTACGCAAAATAATCTTGGTGCTGCTTACTCTGAGAGAATTAGAGGGGATATAGCAGAGAATTTAGAACTGGCGATCGCTTGTTTCCAAGAAGCTCTGAAAATTTATACTTTTGATGCTTTTCCCGATGATTGGGCAAGTACGCAAGATAATCTCGGTACTGCTTACACTCATAGAATCAGAGGTAAGCGGGCTGAAAATTTAGAACTGGCGATCGCTTATTTTCAAGAAGCTCTGAAAATTTATACTCTTGACGCTTCTCCTTATGAATGGGCAAGTACGCAATATAATCTCGGTGCTGCTTACACTCATAGAATCAGAGGTGAGCGGGCTGAAAATTTAGAACTGGCAATTACTTGTTACCAAAAAGTTCTGAAAGTTTATACTTTTGAAGCATTTCCTCTTGATTGGGCAATGACACAAAATAGTCTCGGTGTTGCTTACACTGGTAGAATCAGAGGAGAGCGGGCTGAAAATTTAGAACTGGCGATCGCTTGTTTTCAAGAAGCTCTCAAAGTTAGAACTTTAGACGCACTTCCTCTTGATTGGGCAATGACGCAAAATAATCTTGCTAATTCTTACTGTCAGAGAATTAGAGGGGAAAAAGCCGAAAATTTAGAGCAGGCGATCGCTTGTCACCAAGAAGTTCTAAAAGTCAGAAGTATTGATGATTTTCCCCAACAATGGGCAAACACGCAAAATAATCTTGGTACTGTTTACATTGAAAGAATCATAGGCAATCGCTCTGAGAATTTAGAACTGGCGATCGCTTGTTTTCAAGAAGCTCTCAAAGTTAGAACTTTTGAAGCATTTCCTGTTGATTGGGCAATGACACAAAATAGTCTTGGTGTTGCTTACTATAAGAGAATTAGAGGGGAGCAGGCTGAGAATTTACAATTGGCGATCACTTGTTGCAAAAATGCTTTGAAAGTCAGAACCTGCGAAGCCTTTCCCCAAAACTATGTAGAGACGTTATTTAACCTGGGGATGGGTTACCAAAACGCAAACCTGTTTACCTCTGCTTACAATACGTTTGAATCTGCTATTGCCACAGTAGAATCTTTACGGGAAGAAATAGTTTCTGGGGAAGAAACCAAGCGTAAGAAAGCGGAAGAATGGAACGAACTTTATCGCCGTATGGTAAAAGTTTGCACAGAATTAAATAAGATTACTCAAGCAATTGAATATGTTGAACGTAGTAAAACTCGCAATTTAGTTGAACAAATCCTCGAACGCGATTCTAAAACCATCTTCCCTCCAGAAGTATTTACTCAATTAGAAAAATACAGGGATGAAATAGCCGTAGGACAATATCAAATCCAAAATGGCAAAGCTGAAAACCCCAAAGTCCTTGCACAACATCTCAAACAGTTGCGAAACCAGCATAATGAATTGCAAAACCAATACTTACCTGTTGGTTATGGTTTCAAATTTGACTCTTTCCAAGCTACTTTGGATGAGCAAACAGCCATTATCGAGTGGTATATTCTCAACGATAAAATTCTGGCGTTTATTGTCACAAAAATAGGAGAGTTAACTGTTTGTCAATCCCAACCAGAAGACCTAGAGGCTTTGGTAAATTGGGTAAATCAATATTTACAGAACTACGACGAGCAAAAAGACCAATGGCTGAATAAATTAGGGGAAGAACTTAAACAATTAGCCTCCATTCTGCACATTGATGAAATATTAAAGCAGATACCAAAGCACTGCGCTCAAATCATCCTGATTCCCCATACCGCCTTGCACTTATTCCCCCTTCATGCACTCCCAGTAAATCAAAAATCTGAAAATTCGTCTTGTCTTCTGGATTTATTTGCTGGTGGTGTGAGCTATGCACCTAGCTGTCAACTACTGCAACAGGTACAACAGCGCAAACGTCCTGATTTTCAATCTCTATTTGCAATTCAAAACCCCACAGAAGACCTAAATTACACTGATTTAGAAGTACAAGTTATTCAAAGCTACTTTAATACTGCCAACGTCCTGAAAAAATCGGATGCAACACTCACAGCAATTAATAATTCTGAATTAAATACTTACCACTGCGCTCACTTTAGTTGTCACGGCTATTTTAATTTAACAAACTCCAGTAAATCAGCCCTAATTTTAGCAAATGCACCCGCCGCAGACATCCCAACAAAACCTGACTCCGAACGTTATCTAAATTTACGGGCAGGAGAAACCCATGATTTAGAAAAATGTCTTACCCTAGATAAAATCTTCGCTCTCAAATTAGAAAATTGTCGCCTCGTCACCCTTTCCGCTTGCGAAACTGGATTAATTGATTTTGAAAATACCAGCGATGAATATATTGGTTTACCTAGCGGTTTTCTGTTAGCAGGTAGTAAAGCTGTAGTCAGTAGTTTATGGACTGTTAGCGATTTATCTACAGCATTTTTGATGATGAAATTTTATGAAAATCTGCAAACCCTAAATAGTGTCTCCCTTGCACTCAATCAAGCGCAGCAATGGTTGAGAAATTTAACAACAGAGGAATTTGAAGCACTATTGGTTAAATACGATTCACCCATTGAAGAAATTTTTGCTCAACTCCCAGAAGAAAAGCGTTTAGTTGCAAGAGCAATATTAAGAAGAATGTGCAGGCGTAAACCCCATCCTTTTGCAGTACCATTTTACTGGGCAGGATTTACAGCTACAGGGCTTTAACAGTGAACAGTAAACTGTTAGGGACTTGTGTAAACCGAGTTTAGACTTCGCTCAACTCTCGACCCTTGAGGGTTGAGCGAAGCGATGCACTGAGCTTGTCGAAGTGTCGAAACCCGTCTGGTTGCAACCTTATTAACCCCCAGATCCCTTAACAGAATCAACTGATAACTGAATTTAAGGTTCAGGTTTGACAGTTTCACAAAACTGCTTTTTCCCAATTTTGGCAACATAAATAACTACGGGAGTTGCCAAGGCTATAGGAATATTACCACTTGCTGCGAGGGTGGCGATCGCCGCAGTCAAGACCCCCGTCATTAATTCGTCAAATTCTTCTTGACAAATAATATTGCTGAGTTTTTCGGCTAATTTTTCTAAAAAATTAGAATCCCCTCTCAAGCTAACTTCTGCATCCGTTGTCTCAACAGCAATTAACTGTGTAGCTGCTTCCAAATTTCCCTTACAATCTTCTATTGCATCCAAAGCGGCTAAAGCCTCTGGACTATCTACCAACTGGCTGCGAAACTGAGCAATTTCCTCTGGTGCAAGGGTAATCATTTAATAGTTTGAACAATAAATAAAGACACGAAATACTCAGCAATTATACATTGAATGCCTAATCTGAAGATACCGAGTCAAAAACCTCCTGCGCTGTTAATTTCAACTCCGGGAAAGTCGGCGATATAATACGGTTTGTTCCTCTAAACGGAGTCATCTGATATTCTCCGTCAATTAACTCGCACACAAAAATGGTAGGTTGTTTGGGATTACCAATAAATTTGCGCCCGCCCAGTGCAGCATAATCAACAATCCAATATTCTGGGATACCCATACCTTCATAGTCACGAAGTTTATCGTAGTAATCATCCTGCCAATTGGTTGAAACTACTTCAACTATTAGTTTTACCGAAGTCGCGTTTTGAATAACAGATTCTTTTTTCCAGCGTGTCTCAGTATCGATAGTTTCTTGATTTAACACAATAATGTCCGGTTCATATCCAGACTTGTCGCGGTGCGGCTTGATAATAGATTCTTTAGGAATAGTCCAAATGCTGCGCTTACCCATCTCTCTAATTGTGAGGAGTAATTCTTCAATCAAAAAACCAGCTAAATCAGAATGTTCGCCTGTAGGTTTAGGCATTTCGACAATCAACCCATCATGCAATTCGTAACGAACTTCTGATTTTTCGGGATACCATTCGATAAACTCATCAAAGGTGTATAACTTTGGTTCAGCTTGGGTTTGGGTCATCAGTTAACACCTCCAAATAGTACTTGACCCTTAACTTGCCCAAAATCACACTGAATTGAGCAAGCTTGATAGCTATTACAGCCAAACACTTGCTCAACCTCAGAGATTTTTAACGCATAGTCACGAATTCTTCAGCCGAAGTTGGATGAATACCGACAGTTGCATCAAAATCTGCTTTGGTAGCACCCATCTTAACAGCGATCGCTACTCCTTGAATAATCTCAGCCGCACTATTCCCCACCATGTGCGCCCCTACGACCTTATCAGTATTCTGATCAACGATCAGTTTCATCAAGGTTTTTTCATCTTTACCTGTCAGAGTGTAATACATTGGGCGAAAGCGCGATCGGTAAATTTTCACCGCATCCCCGTATTTTTCTCTCGCTTCCGCTTCCGTTAAACCAACAGTTGCAGCTTCCGGTGTAGTAAAAATGGCTGTCGGCACATTAGCATAACTCATAATTCGAGATTTACCACCAAACACCGTATCTGCCAACGCTCGACCTTCATTAATCGCCACAGGAGTCAAATTAATTTTATTTGTACAATCTCCCACCGCATAGATATTTTCTTCATGGGTGCGACTGTACTCATCTACAATAATTGCCCCATCTCGATGCTGAACTGTGGTATTTTCTAAACCAAGATGTTGGGTATTAGGTTTGCGACCAACAGCCGCTAAACTCACAGCATCAGCAACTACTGTTTCTTCACTATCTCCACTACCTTTGACTGTAACCTTTACACCTTCTGCACTTTTATCAATAGCAATTAGTTCAATATTATTCAGAATCCGAATACCGTGGTTAATCATCGACTGCTGAATTTCGCTGCGGATATCTTCATCGAAGCCACGCAAAATCTTATCTCCACGAATCACCTGTGTAACTTCACTACCTAATCCCTTTAAAATACAGGCAAATTCGCAACCAATATAACCTCCACCTAAAATTACAATGCGCTTTGGTTGTTCTTTCAGGTGAAAAATATCATCAGAAGTAATCGCGTGTTCAATTCCCAAAATATTTGGTCTAACAGGCTTTCCACCCACAGCAATTAGTACTTTATCTGCGGTGACTTGGCGTTCCCCAACAATAATAGTATGGGGGTCAACAAATTTACCATATCCCTGCAACACCTCAACTTTGGAATTATCCAACATTCTTTGGTAAATTCCATTCAGGCGGTTCACTTCATTGTTCACCACCGTAATCATCTTTTCCCAATCTAAATTACTCTCAACAGGACTCCAACCATACCCTTGAGATTCTGCAAATACATCAGGAAAATGAGAAGCATAAACCATCAATTTTTTGGGAACACAGCCACGATTAACGCAGGTTCCACCTAGTCTGTCAAACTCGGCAATTCCCACTTTAGCGCCATATTCTGCCGCTCTTCTAGCAGTGGCAATTCCTCCAGAACCTGCACCAATTACGAATAAATCAAAATCGTAACTCATGTCTCCCCCATGAATAATTACTAATGCGTAATTCGTAATCGTTCATTTAATTGCAAGTTACGAATTACGCATTATCAACTACAAATTATTGTATTTAAGCAGTTACAGGTGTCTTGGCTTCCTTGAGGTAAGCCAGCATTGTATCTGCATCTGAAACTTCAAAAGGATCGATAGGACAGTTATCTAAAAACCCTGGTTCAATGAAAATCTTTTCAATTTTGCCATCATCAACCACCATTGAGTAACGCCAAGAACGCATTCCAAAACCCAGGTTAGACTTATCTACTAACATACCCATTTTGCGAGTAAACTCGCCATTACCATCAGGAAGTAAAAATACTTTATTTGCGCCTTGTTGTTTACCCCATTGGAACATGACAAAGGCATCATTTACAGATATACAAATTATTTGATCAATGCCTAAAGCTTTGAATTCATCATATAGTTCTTCATAGCGTGGCAGATGGGAAGTAGAACAAGTAGGAGTAAAAGCTCCAGGTAAAGAGAAGACTACAACACGCTTGCCACCAAAAATATCTTGAGTAGTACGGTCTTGCCAACGGTAAGGATTAGGCCCAGGTACAGACTCATCACGCACACGGGTTTTAAATAAAACGTCAGGAACTCTGTCGATCACAGCCATATTTACCTCTTCAGCAGTTTATGTATGGGCGGTTAATTAAATTCTGCTATGTAAGTCAGAATAATTCTGATTTAAGAAATATGCAATAGTCATAAATACTTAAAAATCATAAGTTTCCAAGCACACTTTCCCGTGATTCAATACAGATGCTTGAAACTTAAGTCAAGACAATAAAAACCAAAACAAGCCGTCCAGAGTTTTTCACCCAAATGAGGTACATTCGTCTAGTCCCTAGCCTCTATCAACTTGTACTGGAATCAACCGAAAAACGCTGAAATAACAGGACTTATGCCAGTATCACACCTCAACTATTACTGGTAATACTCACACAAATCCTGTTATCCAACTATCTTCATACTCAAATCCAACCACTTTGACTGAGTAATCGGCGCACTACTAGAGATGTAATCAACACCCGTCGCCGCTAAATCAGCAATACTCTCTAAAGTGACATTTCCCGAAGCTTCAATTTTTACAAGACTATTGTGTTGACGAATCAGAGACACAGCTTCACGCACCATATCCAGACCCATATTGTCCAACATAATAATGTCGGCTTTATACTCTAATGCTTCTTTTACCTGCGCTATAGTTTCAGTTTCCACTTCAATCGTCAACGGATAAGGTATTTGAGAACGAATTCGGGTAATGGCTTCTCCAATCCCACCAGCCGCAGCAATATGATTGTCCTTAATCATCACCGCATCATCCAACCCCATACGGTGATTGATGGCACCTCCCACAGCAGTTGCGTACTTTTCTAAGATTCTTAAGCCTGGTGTGGTTTTGCGTGTATCCACAAACTGAGTGGGGAAATCAGCTATTTTCTCTACATATTTATGAGTTAACGTAGCAATTCCACTCAAACGCATAGCTAAGTTAAGTGCTACCCGCTCCCCCATGAGTAGTGCATCTAATGAACCATGAATTTCAGCTATTACTTGACCAGGTTCGCAAGATTCACCCTCAATAACAATATTAGTAAAGCTAGTTTTTTCATTTAAAAGCTGAAATACCCTGGCTGCAACTGGTAGTCCTGCAATAATTCCTGGTGCTTTCGCCAGCCATTTTGCTGTTCCTAGTGTCGAATTTGGATTCAGTAGGGGATTGGTTGTGCGATCGCCCCGACCAATATCTTCCAACAACCAGCCACGCAATAGCGGATCTAACACTAACCAAGGCGGTAAAACACCAACTTTATTCACGACTGTACTATTTCTCGAATCACTTTCAGAAATACTATACCCTAAAACCTATATCTCATAAGCTTTTTAGCAATATCACAAAAAAATTCCGAAAAACTTTTAGAGAAGAGGTTGACACGAAGCGGTAGGTTAGATATATTGGATAAGTGCCTGAGAGAGGGGGCGCTGCAAAGCGAAGCTCGCTCGAAGGGAACCGAACCATGAAAAGATTATAGTTTGAAAGCAATAATAGCACAAGTAGCCTGCGTCAAGTAAA
>NZ_JACJSD010000075.1 GCF_014697615.1 Nostoc sp. FACHB-280
GCTTCTCGTAACTGAGCCAGCGTCCTATCTTCTAACTCTGTTAATGCGACTCTTAATGCAGCAGGCATCTGGTACTACCTGTTTTTTGAACTGACTCTATCTTATATTTAATTGCAACCACCTACTTAACCGCCTAAGTTAAGACCGATGAATGTCTTTAACTTGAGGCGGTTGATCAAATATAAGGGTCGTCCGAAAAGATTGAAAAAATTGAAAAAACAGAAGAACTAACTCAAATAAGGTGGACAAATGCAATCGTCATTCTCAAACTTCAACATCCTTGATTCCAATAGGCAGGCATTTCTGGCTGTATGTTTAAAAACCTCCAACAAAATCAATCAATAGACTTAAGGCGAAAACACTTACATGGGATGCGATAGTTGAGTGGCGATCGCTCATTTAGATTTTAGAGCAGGAGGTACAAACTCTAATTTCAAGTTGTTAACTTCACTTAAACTTAACCTTTCTGTACCTTGACCTTAATCTAGCACGCTGCAATTTTCTTTGGTATAGCTATTTACTAAATTTGAATACCGTTAATTTGTCGCAATAGTATAGGAAATTTTCTTAAGCATAGTGAGGCTTTTTAATCACATATATATTAAGTTTATTTAAGTAAACTCAAGGGGTGTCAGGTAAGCAAAATTATTTGATAGCAATCCATTGAGTCACAGGAGCCATTGCTCGCCATCCTAAAAATTTACCAATGGGTTCTGCTCGTTGAATGGCGATGCGGGTAAAACTGCCACCAACTTTTTCATACCATTGAAATAAGGTTTGCTCGCCTTCGATGGTGACAACATTGGCAACTAAACGGCCGCCAGGGGGTAGTGCTGACCAGCAAATATCAAACAATCCGGCTGCTGTCACGCCACCACCAATAAAAATTGCGTCTGGTGCGGGTAAGTTTTGCAAAGCCGAGGGTGATTTCCCCGCAATAATTTCTAAATTTGGCGTACCCAAAGCGGTGGCGTTATCGGCAATATATTGCAGTCTAGATGAATTTTGTTCAATGGCGATCGCCCGACACCGGGGATGAGTTCGCATCCATTCAATGGAAATGGAACCACAACCCGCGCCGACATCCCACAAAAGTTCCCCTGGTAAGGGTGCTAATGTTGATAAGGTAATTGCCCTTACTTCTCGTTTGGTTAATTGTCCGTCATGGTGAAAAGCATGATCTGGCAATCCTGGTAATCTTGCTAACGCTGTAACTCCAATATTAGCAATACATTCAACAGCGATGGTATTTAAGTCCGCAATTTCTGTTTCACTCCAAGCGGCGGCTGTATTTGCAATTATTCGTTCGTGAATGCCACCTAAGCGTTCCAGAACAATCATTTTACTCTGACCATAGCCCCGATTTTTGAGGATTTCTGCGACTATTTGCGGCGTTTCCTTCCCGGCGCTCAAAATTAATAACTTGGCTTGGGGATAAATATAAGCCTGAAGCAAATTTGCGGGACGACCGCACAAACTTAAAGTCTCTACCTCAGTTAATGACCATCCCAGTCTGGCGCAGGCGAGGCTAAAGGCTGAAGGTGCGGGAATAATTGTGATTTCTGAGATGGGAATGTGTCGAGTTAAAGTCACACCCACGCCGTAACACATGGGATCGCCACTGGCTAAGATGCAGATTTGCTGACCGCGACGGCTGATAATTTCGGCGACTGATGCACTAAAAGGAGAAGTCCAAGGAATTTTCTGGCGCTGGTCATCACTGGGAAGCATTGCCAAATGCCGATCGCCTCCCATAATAACTTCAGCTTGAGCAATTATAGAACGGGCGATCGCACTTAAACCCTGTAACCCATCTTCGCCAATACCTATAATAGAAAGCCATTTCAATGTTTTATTCCCCTCAATCTTCACCTTAACGATAAAACCTCGAAAAATCCTCTTCTCTAGTACAACGCAGCGGAAATCAAAGATACCATTTCAAGTTAATGAAAAGCTTGTAATATAAGCTTTTTGACTTTTGGCTTCCGCGTAGCAGTACTAGCCTCTATATTCAAGCTTCTTACACAAAAGAATACACAAAGTCACTGCCACACAGGCGACTTCTGCTAACAAAAATGCACCGACAGATGTTATACCAATTTGCTTAATTAATAATGAAGCTATAGCAGTTCCGCCAGCACTCCCACCCAAATATAAACCTATCCCCAAGCCAGCCTGAGTTACAGCTAGTTTCCCTAACACCAAGGGAATGATGCTCATCAAGACTAAACTTAAACTTATCCCAAAAGCCAAAATTAAAGCGATCGCCAGAATCGAACTATCATTTAATACTGTTAACCCCATCAAGCCTGTTATTGTTCCGACACCCAACAATATCGACTTGTTTGCACCCAAATCTGCTGTCCAGTCGCCTAAAGGTACAGATGCGATCGCGGAAACTAACAGTATTTCCGAAGCAATAAATTCTACTGACAGTCCTGGTAGCTGAGTTTGTAACTTTTGGGGAAAAATCCCAAATAACAAGTTAATTTCAAATCCTGTTGCTAAACCAATAATAAAAATTAGGAGTAATAATACAGAGGGTATAGTAGCCGATTTATCTGGATTAATTGCGGGAATCAAACTATGTTTAGGTGTGAATAATTGCAGAATATATGCGCCCAAAACTAAAGCGATCGCACCTAACATGAAGGTAATCGACGCACCTATACTGTCGAGTAAGGTGTGAAATAACGGTGCGATCGCTCCCACTGTACCAAAGATAAGTACTAAGATGGTATTGACTTGTGGTAATTCGGTTGTCGGGACAAACTGAGTTAAAAGTGCGATCGCCGGGCCACGAAAAATAATCATCGCCATTACCCAAGCTGTCATCAGTACGGGAATTATCCACCGCATACCTGTGGGTAAATTGTAGTCAGCCAACAACGAAACACTGACGAAAATCACACCAGCTAACAACACTCCCGTACTAATCATTGGTAAGCGACTACCCAAACGTTGCTGGAGGCGATCGGAAATTCCCCCATTCAAAGGTTCAATCACCGCCACGATTAACCCTTGCACAATTCCCAACCAACCAGCTAATTCAACCAACTCTAAATTTTGCAATATCTTTGGTTGATAAAAAGTGTATGCCATCCAACACAGGATGATAGCTATTAATAACGCAGCTAATCCCCAAACCTGTCGCCATAATAATTCCCGGTTAGTGTTGCAAGAGTTAACCATGATTCTGCCTTATACCCGTGGAGTGATTTTAAGACAAATTCCTTAAGATAAATCGCATTCAGAATTGCATAATTTCAAAAACATAAAATATATTTCCTGTACAATTTATCACATACAACCAAATTAATTTTATGTCTATATTAGAGAAATTACTAATAAAAATTATGCCAAAAATCAAACTTAAATCACATATTCAATTTAGCAATTGTGACAGTCTAGCGAATAATTGTGTTATTTATTGCTCAAATTCACCATCCAAATTTTAACTAAAATCATGAAAAATGGTAAGTTTTTGCATAATTTCAACACTTTTGTATTTTCTACCAATTTACCAAATTAGATAATTTATATTATCTAACTGAGTATATAATCAATTACGTAAATAGTTAGCTAGGTTGCATCAATCAAAGAAATTCCGTGTCAACTTAAATGCAGGTAGAGAATTATTGATAAGTTATATTAATGATATAATGACGATTGATTTAGTTATTTATTATTTAATCCGCACTAAACTTCTCTGCATTGCTAAGGATAAAATATGACAGAGCTAAAAGTCTTTTACTCAGTATCTTCAAGTATGTGTAGTGGCGTGACAAGCCTTAAATGTTGCATTATAAATTTCTTGTGGGATGGGCTTCTAGCCCGTCCGGTGCGGGCAGGATGCCCACACCACAAGAGTCATTTTTATGCTCTATTTTAGCCTTGCCACGCCAGTAGGGTGTGTTAAGTGTCGTAACGCACACAAAGCTTTGCAGCAGATGTGTTATGCTGTCGTTAACACATCCTACGTGTATTTCAAAAATCAAATATATCTATAAAAATAATAGAGATGCAATTAATCGCATCTCCACATAATGATGAAATACCAAATCGGTATGAAGAAGCATATAATTAGCCTGCAAAAGTAGTCACTAATCTTGTGGAAGTACAGGCTTTGTTTGTATAGCCCCAGACTGGAAGTCTGAGGGTTTTATATGCTTTACTATCTACCGACAAGAACTGATTTTTCTGGCTGTTCTTGTGAATTAATTCCTGATTTTAGCTGCTGACAAAGTTCATCTAATTCCGAATCTCTTTGCTCAATAATCTGTTGTGCTAATGTTATCAATCGAGCAATATTTTCTGGACTAGTATCATCCATATTGTCATTAGCTTTAGTTAACTGTCGTTGAAAACGATAGTATTGTTTAGGATAACCGTCAGCTTGTGGTAACATCTGCTCTAATTGACAAGCTACCGACTCACTACTACCATCCAAAGTAATATTCAGCAACGGTTGTACCCACTGAACCAGACCCCAATCTACAGCTTGATCGTAATTATATCGACGATTCAGAGAGCCTGTACCTAATGAAACAACGAGAATATCATTGATAGTCAAAGGTTTTTTGTCAGGGTTTTGGGTATCTGGTCTAGCAGATGAAATTAAAGCTTCCATAATTGCCAAAGATGTAGGATTGTTAGCAAATACGCCACCATCCACCAAGGCATAGTAACCACCATTTGTCGGGTCGGCTGTATCAATTTTGTAAGGTTTGAAATAAGTTGGTGCAGCAGAAGTCGCCATTCCTGCTTGCTTCATGGTGTAACCATCACAAATTTTGCGGAAGTTTTCGCCTAATTTCTGGTCTTTGACATTATTAACAAAGAAAATCGGCATCCGCAATTCAATATCATAGCTAGTAATAAACAAGTCAGTTAGTGCTTTCTTGAGGAAAGTATCTTGCAAATATTCTGTTAAAACTTCGTCTCTGCCTTTAGAGGAATATTTTGCCTTGACAATATCATCAATTTTGAGAGTTTTTGCTAGTGCAGATTCTGCAAAAATCCGCTTTCCTTCTTTGCGATAGATATCAATTAAGTCTGCTGCCTTAAAATGTGGTTGCTTGGGATTATTGGGATGTGGCTTAGTTAAAGCAGCAGATAAAATCCCCCCAGTTGAGGTTCCAGCAATTAAATTAAATAGCTGACAAATCGGTTTACCTGTACGTTTTTCAATTTCCGCCAGAATAATTCCTGGAATGATACCACGAATACCACCGCCATCAATCGACAATATTTTGTAGCGATAACCCATATAATCTCCTTTTTTGGCTGTTTTTTGCGAAATCAACTAGCCAACCTAGCTGTAGATGTCTCCCATAATATAGTTTTTATAAATACTATGCGTCCAGTATTATTACTAGGTGTTAACATAAAAATAGAGACCTGAATTCTTCAATAATCCAAGTCTCTATTTTTGTTTTATTAATTTAGTTTTATGGGCAAGAGCATAATCAATTCAGGCATTCAGAAAATATTATGAATCAGGGAAAGTAGTGATTTTTACTTCCTGTATCTTGCCCTGCCAGCTTTGGATTTGTCATTTTAAATTTTAGATTTGTAATCAACCAATCCAAAATCCAAAATTCGGCGTTGCATAAATGCGGATGAATTAAGCCTTGTTAGCAAGTTGAACTATCGATTTTTCGCGCCTTTGCGCCTTTGCTCGAAACAAAAAACATCCCACTAATCAGCAACGCCCAAAATTCTTCTGACTCCTGCTATCATTTACAGTGTTAAAGATTGGGCGTTAGTTTCAATCAACTTCGCCAAGTCTTGCAGGAAGGCGGCGGCGTGAGCGCCATAAATAATGCGGTGGTCACAGGTGATATTCACCTGCATTTGTTGACGCACTCCAAATAAACCATCGGGAGTAGCAACCAGTTGGGGACGAGCTGCACCGATCGCCAGAATTGAACCTTGTCCTGGTGGTAAAATCGCATCAAAAGTATCGACACCAAACATCCCTAAGTTAGACAGGGTAAACGTACCACTGTTGTATTCATCTGGTTGTAATTGTTTGGCGCGAGCGCGGTCTACTAAAGATTTCCAATTGCGAGAGAGAGAATAAATATCTACCATGTCTGCATTCCGCAATACAGGTGTAATCAATCCTCCGTCATCCATTGCCACAGCTACAGAAATATTAATATCAGAATGGTAGACAATTCCTTGCTCAGAATAGCTGGCGTTGATTAATGGATGTTTTTGTAATGTGACTGCAACAGCTTTCGCCAGTAACGCAGTCATGGTCACGCCTTTTGATTTAATTTGTTTGTAAAGCTTATCTAAACCATCGGTGGTAATGGTGTAGCCGACACGGAAAACAGGTACAGCTAAACTCGCAACCATACCCCGTACTACAGCATTTTGCAGAGTTGTGAAAGGTACAACTTGACCAGGAACTGCGCTGCTGGCGGCGGCGGGAACTGGTGCGGGTGCGGCTGGTACTGGTGCGGGTGCTGCGGGAATTGGTGCAACAGTTGGTGCAGGGGTTACAGGTGCTGCTGGTTTAGCCTTACCTACTACAGCTTCCACATCTTCAGCCACAATGCGACCGTAGGGGCCACTACCTTTGAGGCTAGTTAAATCAACTTTTAATTCTTTTGCTAACTTGCGGGCGCGGGGGGAAGCGACGAGTCTACCTTCTTTGTGGTTCGAGCCGTTACCGTTTTGAGCGGCTGCGGTGGGTGCGCCGACGGCGGCTGTTGCTGGTACTTTTTCAGGAGCAGGAGTCGTCGCCGCAGTGCTACCGGAATTAGCGAGAGATTTTGCGGCTTCAATTTCTGCTTCAGTTTCAGCTACATAAGCGATCGCACTACCTACAGCCGCAGTGCCACCAGCATCTACAATGATGTGTGCCAGATAACCTTCATAAAAGGTTTCTACATCCATGTCTGCCTTATCTGACTCGACAACCACCACTGTCTCGCCCTTTTCCACTTTATCCCCTGGCGATTTTACCCAAGAAACAATTTTACCTTCGGTCATGGTGGAACTAAGCGCCGGCATGAATATTTCGTGAATGCTCATATATGGTGGTTTCAGAATCGATAAATAATTTATGGACTTTAACAGCTTTTGCCAGATCGAATTGTATCTTGGCTAGAGAGTTTTAGACTTTCTATTTTATGTCACCGCGCAGTCAACAATATCTAGGCGGCGCTGAAAATTATTAAATCTCGCCTATTGTTGCAGCTTGTACCGTTTTACTTTAAGCATGATACAAATGGACAAGCAGAAGGAGCAGCACCTCGACTCCAGTCTCCTACGGAGACGATTGCTCACCTGCTACATTTCTAATAACTTCCACATCTAACTCTAATATCTCAGCTACTTCTTCTACACTCATTCCACGTTGCAGCAGTTTGGCAACCATTTCTGTTTTAACTTCTTCCCTAGCTTCTTCTTTTAAATCTTGATATGCTTTATTGTGTCTTAATTTACTGAGTGCCTTCCTCCGATTCTTCCAAGCTTCGTAGTCATCAGGTTGAATTTCTAAAGCTTTATCGTAGGAGGCGATCGCTTCTTCATAATGTCCTGATTTCCTGAGCGCATTCCCCCGATTGTTCCAACCAGCGTGGTCATCTGGTTTAATTTCTAAAGCTTTATCGTAGGAGGCGATCGCTTCTTCATTGCGTCCTAGATTATCTAGCGCAATCCCCCGATTGTGCCAAGCAGCGAAGTAATCAGGTTTAAATTCTAAAGCTTTATCGTAAGATGCAATCGCTTCTTCATAACGTCCTAAATCATCTAGGGCATATCCTCGACTGTTCCAAGCTTCGTGGTCATCAGGTTTAATTTCTAAAGCTTTATCGTAGGATGCGATCGCTTCTTCATAGCGTCCTAAATTCCGTAGCGCATTCCCGCGATTGTGCCAAGTTGGGTTGTCATCAGGTTTAATTTCTAAAGCTTTATCGTAGGATGTGATCGCTTCTTCATTGCGTTCTGAATTATCTAGCGCAATCCCCCGATTGTACCAAGCTGCATAGTAATCAGGTTTAATTTCTAAAGCTTTATCGTAGGATGCGATCGCTTCTTTGTAACCTTGTCCAGCAAGATGCAAATTTCCCAGGTGAATCAGTAAATGACATTGTCGTTCAGGTGTTTGATTGTCTTCTGCAATTAATTCTTGAATTTTGAGTATTTCCTTAGTTCTTTCTTCTGGTGTCATAATGAGATATTTATGATAATCTCCCTCCTGAATAACCCGCGATGATTCTTGTTCCAAAGTTTCTGAATCTAGAGGAAATTCAAACAAACCAGAACGCCAATCAAAAAAGTCTGGCGCACGTTGAATAAAATATTTAATTGCAAATATCGGTAGTAGGAACACAAAACAGATATTAAAGTTATCCTTTAACCGTTCTCGTTGTTGGTTTAGATTAATTAAAACAGGCGGTACACCTTTCCAACTGTATGAATAAATATCTTTACTCTGCCAACCATGTAAGCTTTTGCATTCTTCATACTCATAAAATGAATGCTCTAACCCTGTAATGAATAAAATATTTATTTCTGCTTTATTATCTAAATTATCAATTATTTCATATAAGTTATTTACTGCTTTCTCAAGTCGTAAAACTTGAATATTTTTATTACTAATATCTGTTTGTACCTTGGTAATTAACTGCTCACCCCTAGCCGGAGAGCAACGCACAAATAATAACCCAAATCCTTCTGTAAAGTTAAGAGTACGCACTAAGGATTGATATTCTTCTTCTGCTTGTGATGGTAAATCTTTATCCCAATCAGTTAGTTCTAGCGACATAGTTTTAACTGTTTGATGCTTGATAGGGTTATGGGTGTCAGATCCCCGACTTCTTAAAGAAGTCGGGGATCTTGCAGAAATTACTATGGTGTTGTATTTATCTCCCCCGGATACAATCGATTAAAAGTGTCTTGAAATTCTTTAATTCCCTTAATTAGAGGATGAATATCATACCAAACTTGACTTTCTCCATCTCCATTTAAATAACGATATTCTAAAATACAGCGATTAAATAATAAATCTCGATACAGTGAATCATTTACTATCTCTTTAGAATAATGCACAGTTGCCAGTGCTTCCCATTGATTAGCAAAAACTGTATTGCGATAAGTATTTCGCAACTCGCTAACAGAACGCAGTAAGGCTCTATTCGGAATGGGTAAAGAGTTAGTGTATTTAATCGCCTCCTTCATTAATAATAATAAATTTCTCACATGACCTCCACTCATTAAGCATAGTCTTTCTAATGCTCCTCGCTCCTCAAACATATCAACAATAGATAAACTAGGGTCTATCAAATTCAGGCGTTTTTGTAAAATTTCTATAACTTTATTAATACCCCTTTGGTATGGTTGATTATCAGGTGTTTGCACCATAATCATGGGCAATACCTGAGTACTACCATAGGTATTAGCGAGGTCGGCAGCGCGATTAGAATATAGTAAAGAAATTGGTACTGTGTACAGTAAATGACAATCTAAAGCTTGGAGTTGTTCGCTCCGGTCAAGAAAAATTTGGTCGTGATTGCTGCGTCCATCTTCTTGAGGTATGGGTACAATTCGGTCTAAGTTATCGGCAATTAATACTAGTTGAGAATATCCTGAAGGTAGGTGTTTTTTAGCATCTTGAATAAACTCATTTAACGCCGCAATCAAAGTAACTGTATGGGGATTGATCCGTTCTCGAATTTTTTGGCGTTGAGTGGGTTCTGTTCGCAAATTTGCTGTTAATTTAGCAAATTGAGAAATCTGAGCTTCGATACTTAAACTTTCTAAAGAAACTTTAGTAAGTGCTAAATCTTTTAAATCTTGCCAACGTTCTTGTAACCAATTCAACAAACTAGTCGGGGAAGTGCTATCTTTTAATGCTTCTACTAAGTGGCGGGTACAAGCTAACAAAATATCAGTATATTGAGCATCTTCTGGATCAATATCTTCTTCATCGGCGGGAAAATAAACTACAAAGCAACCTTCGTCATCTAAAAATTTCTGTAAACGCAGCAGTTCTGTAGACTTCCCCGCACCGCGATGACCTGCATACAGTTGCGAGGTCATTCTATCTGAGTATAAAATCTCTCTGCCGATTTCTACTAATATGTCCCCGTCTCCCCGCACTTCTGAACAATCAACATAAGCCGGATCTCCTGCGGGTAGAGGTCGGAATGGGTCAAAAACATTATATATCCGCTTTAAAAGCGCAAAATTCGAGGTCATAAACATGAGTCGCTGAATTTAGCGTCATATTATCGCAAATTTACGGAGATAGGTAGGTTAGTGAATTGTAAGTAGCCAGATGATGGGGCGTGAGGGGCTGGTATATAGTTTTGGTGATGAATCAGCTACACAGTCTGCGCCGAACACACCCTACTAGCGCGGCAAGCCTTAAATGTTGCATGATAAATTTCTTGTGGGATGGGCTTCTAGCCCGTCCGGTGCGGGCAGGATGCCCACACCACAAGAGTTATTTTTATGCCCTATTTTAGCCTTGCCACGCCACTACGGAAATTTTATTTTTACTTGATAAATAGTCTCTTAGTGTCTGTGGATAAATGGTTACAGGAACTTTCAGGTGCAATAAAAGTCTATATAGATTGCTTTTTGACAACCTAGCCCCGACGAATGGAATTCGCGGCTATAAAAACAAAGTCCGCCTGCGCGGACTAAGGCAAAATCAGGGGTTTTGTCTGTGTAGCCGCGACTTCAGTCGCTTGGCACAAAATGTGTGTATATGTTTATATTCTGCATCTACCCTACACTTGTATCAGAATTTTGTTCTTAGCGAAGTGTAAAGGATCAAAGGTTTAACTTGAATTTAAAATTCAGAATTAACAATTAGTTCTGTAGGAAATTTTTGTAAGCTTATGCTTTCAGGCAAGTGGAAGTTTCTGCGGATTTTACTACTTAGTATTTTTATTACTGCTGCTACTAGTGTTTATATCACTCAACATCAACCTCCGGCAACAGTTGTGAATACTGAAAATCCCGAAAAGGCGCAATTTTCAGTGATACAACATTCTGAAAATCATTTGGTTTATCCAGAGCGAGTTAACTATAAATCTATACCATTAACAAGTCTCAACTCGGCTCTGCAAGGGAGTGACCCCAAAACTCTGGCGTTAAATGCGATTGAAGATGTGGGTGAAGAGAAAGGAACTCGTAAGGTTGAAGTGATTTATCCGCAACACAATCAAGCCTTAGTGACGATTACACATATTCCCCAAAATAGTGCTTCTGTGACGGCGATTAAATATCGGGTGGAAATGAATACCTTTGGCCGATCGCTTTTAGTTAGTTCCCCGCCTGTCTGGGAAATTATCTGGGCTGGCTCCCAGATACAATGTAAATCTGGGAGTCGCCACAACAAACAATTAAATCAAAGTTGTAATTAGTCATTGGTCATTAGTCATTAGCGACAAAGTAAATAACAAATGACGAATGACAAAGGACAAATTTTAGATATCTCCGCGAATATCTTCGATAATGCCGTCACGGATGACGATTTCAACTTGCATTTTGCTAATTAAGTTATCACCTTTTTCTACACGGAAAAATCCTTCCATTTGAAATTGGTTAACTTCTTGATCTAACTCCAGCATTTGTACTTGCTGAAGGTTTTGCAACATTTGGTTTTTCTGCTCTAGGAATTCGCTTTTCTTTTGATTAACTTGCAGTTGGATGTTGTCGATTTGTTGCAGAGTTTGGGGGCTAGGTGGTTGGATACTTTGCTTTTGAATGGCGGCGATCGCTCTTTGTCCTTCGAGGTCTAGTTGCTGCAATTGCTGATCAAGTTGATTGATCTGGGCTTGCAATTGCTGTTGTACTTCCTCTTTCCACAAAGGAGTTACAATCACTTTGACATTGACGATGCGCTTCAAAAGTAGTTGGGGGTTGGAAAGATCCATATTTCGCGTTCACTCTATAAAGTTTGCATTGGAAATTATCAACAAAGAATTCAGGAGGAGTCAGTAGCCAGAATTCAGAATGTAACTGAATTCTGAATTCTTGATTCTGAATTCTGCTTTATCAGGCAAACATTTGGTTAATCAGGTCGCGGTAGCGTTCTGCAACAATGTGTCGCCGGATTTTTAGTGTTTGGGTCATCAAGCCATTTTCAATAGAAAACGGTTCTAGAATCAGCCTGAATGGCCCAATGCGATCGTCTAAACGATAACCTGGACGATTCTGAACTTCCCGATTCAATTCTTGGCGAAACAAATCCTGGATTATTTTACTCTCTAGGTCAACAGATGTGCTGGGTTCGGAGTTTTGTTCTGGTAGACGTAGTTGCACGTTCTGACTCTCAGCCCATTTTGCTAAGGCTTCGAGGTTGGGAACAATTAAAGCACCAATACTGCGCTGATCTTGCCCTACGAGCATGATTTGGTCAATATAAGGCGATCGCAAACACGCATCTTCAATTGGCTGTGGTTCGATGTTTTCCCCGTTAGTCAAGACAATTGTATCTTTGGCTCTGCCAGTCAGCACCAAGTCATTTTCTGGTGTGACCCAACCCAAATCACCACTATCAAACCAACCTTCAGCATCAATGACTTTGGCGGTTGCTTCGGGATTTTGGTAATACCCTTGCATGATTTGTGGCCCCCGCAACAGCACTAAACCTCGTTTTCCTTTTGGGAGAGGCTGGCGATTTTCAGGATCTACAATTTTTACTTCTGTTCCTGGAATTGGTTGACCGGATGAACCACGGAAATTTCGCCAAGGACGACGCGCATTCGTTACGGGGGAAGTTTCGGTTAAACCGTAACCTTGTAAAATGTCTACACCAATAATTTCAAAAAAGTTATCAATATGCCTTGGTAATGCGCCACCACCACTAATTACATGCTTAATCTTTCCGCCTGTGGCTTCTCTCACCTTGGCATAAACTATTTTTTCTCCCAAAATATGCAATGGCAACAATGCCAATGCTTGAATTTTAGCCAAAATTCTGTCTACGCTGGAAGCCTGAATATGATCTAAACACAAGCCTTGGGCAATGCGTTGCGCTTTGATATACTTTTCACTTGTCCCTACTAAGAAGTTAATCAGGCGTTGCTTGTTGGCTGGTTGTTCTCGAAACTGCTTCTGCACACCTTCATAAATCGATTCCCACAACCGGGGGACGGCAATCATATAATTTGGTTTAAATTCTCTCAAGTCACGTTTGACAGAACGCAAGTTTGTGTAAACTTGCGTGCAACCTTGTGATAACAAAAAGTATTCACCACTACGTTCGTAACTGTGCCAGGTTGGCAAAATACTCAACACAACATCACCTGGCTGTGGTTGGACTATTGACCGCAAATACTTCACCTGGTGCATTAAATTGCTGTGGGACAGCATTACACCTTTGGGCTTTCCGGTGGTTCCAGATGTATAAATTAACGTTGCTAAGTCATCAGGAGACTGTTGCGGTCGCACTAAGGTATGCTTTGCCCCAAGTTCTTGTAACTGGTTGAAATTCAGGATTTTCAGTACATCGTCTGTTGGTGGCGTTTCGTCAGAGAGTAAGATAATGACGCGAATTGGTAAGTCGCACAGGCGCTCGCGTAATCTATTTAAGGTTTTTAAATCTTCAATTACCAAAATTGTACTGCCGCTATTGGCAATAATAAACAGCAGTTCTTCTTTCTCGGCTTGCGAACTACGCACCGCATCCACCCCGCCAGCCGTAATAATACCTTGGTCAGCAATGAACCAACGGGGACTGTTATCAGCAATTAAAGAAATGCGATCGCCTACTTTGACTTCTAAGGCTTGCAAACCTGCTGCAAATTGTTGAATTTGTTCTGCTAACTGAGTATATGTAATTACTGTTTCTGGTTTAGAATGGGGATTTCGCAACGCCACAATATTGCCAAATTCTTTTGCAGCTAAAGGCCAAATCTCCGAGAGTAAATTTACTTTTGAGTAATCTACAGAACCTTGAAATGCCAGCCTTTCTCTCTCACTGATGTTTAATAATATGGAAGATGCAGATTGAGTGTGGGACATAATACATTACCTAAAGTGTAGTAATTTTTAAGTTCTAGTTTATTCTGCTATCCACACTACAATACTCTCCTAAATTTCTAGATCGCGGATTGTGTCAGTTATTGAGTCAGGTCAACGTTGCATTGATAAAAACTTATGTTAGAGTGAAGTTATATAAACTTTAAGCAATACATCACTAAGATTGCTTAATTTTGATGGCAAACATCAAAAACAGTGACCACCTAACTTTTCAATGGGGGTGATTACCTATAGATTTCACAGATGCAATATGCCTCACCCTGCTCAATGCGACTGCTTGTTTGGTATTACCTAAGTTTCTGTCTGGGATTCTAGCTAAAATCAGGTCTAATCAAGCATCTACAACAGCGCCCACATCAACAAAAGCTACAGTTGCAATTACTAGTTTCCCATATTGTACGGTTTATGCAATGACAGGCAGTCAATATTGTAAATTCAGTCCTCATTTTTGTTCCAGATGTTCTAGTTATTGATTAATCTCTGCACCACAAGACTTAGAACCCCAATTTCTAAAAGAAGTTGGGGTTCTAAAATGTAAGAATTTAGTACACAGAAGTCAGAATTTTAAGGTAATTTAATATGAGTAATAATCTATATATCTTGAGAAGAATGTGATGAAGTTTTCTAAGATTCTGATTTCTTAATTCTTACTCTAAGACTGTGAGCGATCGCAATAATATGCTTCCACTGTAATTAAAGTTTTCCTACGAAGCTAAATCAAAAATTTGCTGTGCGGTTAAATTAAATTGGGGCAAGGTAGGAGAAACAATAGTCATATTTCCTGTAAAGGTCGTCATCTGATACTCTTTATCAACCAAGTTACAAACAAAAATTGTGGGTTGCTTCGGATTACCAATGAATTTTCTTGCCCCTAATGCAGCATAATCAATAATCCAATATTCTTCAATACCCATTTCTTCATAATCTCGAAATTTATCGTAATAATCATCACGCCAATTAGTAGAAACCACCTCAACAATTAATTTGACTGAATCAGGATTTTGAATAATTGATTCGCTTTCCCATCGGGGTTCATCCCCAAGAATTGGTTTATTTATAACGATGATATCTGGCTCATAACCTGATTTTTCTCGTTTAGGTTTGATAATCGATTCTCTGGGAATAATCCAAACTCCACCAAAGCCTATCTCTCTAATAATTATCAATAGTTGCTCGATTAGGGAACCTGTGAGATTTGAATGTTTTCCCTTTGGCTTTGGCATTTCGATAATGACTCCATCATGTAGTTCGTACCGAACTTCTGAATTTTCAGGATACCATTTGATAAATTCATCGAAACTGTATAGTTTGGGTTCGATTTGTGCTTGAGTCATATTATGGAACTCATACTTTAAGTGCTTGATGAACAGATAAGTAGGTAGACACAATTATTTAGAAGACGCATTTCGACTTCGCTCAATGCTCGATCCTTGAGAATAAGAGGGTTGAGCGCAGCGATGCACTGAGCTTGTCGAAGTGTCGAAACCCGGTAATTTTAAGTTAGGTTTAATTTAGTCCTACTACTTAAAATTACTCTAATTACAATTTATTTTAATATTTTTGGATTTTACTGCTTAATCCGTATCTAACATCCACAAATTCACACTTATTTATAACTATTACTATACTGGTGAAGTACAGCAATATAAATTTAACCGCCGATGCAAGAGGATAAACACAGATAAACGCAGATAAATTTTTACTTCAGCAAAGGAGAATCTGAGCGTGGAATATCATTCTGGCAAAATTTTACAAAACTAAATATTGAACTAGCTTATGGAGATGAGAAGAAAATCAAAAGGACTAATGTAGTACATTTAACAAAATATGTTTCACACTAGATAAATAGCAAACAAAATTTTGCAAAAAGGGGCATATACATGAGCTTTACAGATGGTTTATTGCTGACATTGGTAAATACTGTGGCTTGTTTGATGTTGCCAAAGCTGTTGTCTGTGATTTTGACTGACAAAACCGAAGCTAAAGTAGCAACTCAACCTGTATCTAGTTCGGAAATTTCCTAAAATCCTGATTGCTGTTGCCGGGCGATCGCTCTGTAGAAAAACATGGAATAATATGTGTTGATGCGATCGCCAGAAAATTTATTTACGCTTTTCTTGTCGCCATTTTTCTTTGACTAAGCGAATTTCATCAAAAGTATAGGCTGTACCCAGTTGTTCTTTGAGTGGCGTAAGGGGAATATCACCGAGAACTTCTAGCACTTGCCAAATTTTTTGGTGATGTTCTAAAGGTACTATTTGGTATAAGTCTACAGGCTGATTTTTTTCGATTAATCTTGCTAAGTGACCGACAATTGTCGCTGGGCTAAGTTTGCGTTGTTTGGCAATTTCAGCTACACTCAAACCTTGTTGATGTAAATGCAGTGTTTGTAATTCAGTGCCAGAAATTAAACTGAGTGTAGGTATGACATCAACATCAGAACTCACTGAACTTTTCGCCTCACGGTAAGTCCGAATTTCTGCTAAGAATTTTTCGCCATATTGGGCAAGTTTATGACTCCCCACACCGGATAACTTGCCAAATTCAACTAAAGTTTTTGGTTGTACCTGCGCCATTAATTTTAATGTCGAGTCATGAAAGATGACATAAGGTGGAACAGATTGTTCATCAGCTAATTGCTTACGCAGCGATCGCAACCTATATAATAGTTCTTCAGTCTCAGCAGCTTTGGGACTTTCTTCCATTAAACTGACTTTTGGTGTTGCAGACACAGCAATTTCAACTTTGCGCTGTCGTCGCATCACTTCCCAACTGTGGGCGTTTAATTTTAAGACAGAGTAACCATCACTAGTTTGTTCGAGTAAACCTTGATGTAACAGCGATCGCCCTAACATTCGCCATTCTTCCACACTTCTATCTTTACCAATACCATAAGTAGATAATTTATCGTGTTCGTATTGGGTTATCTTCTGATTTTTTGCCCCCCGCAACACATCAATAATATGCAACATACCAAATCTTTCTTTGCAACGCGCCACACAAGATAAAAACTTCATCGCTTCAATTGTCCAATCTTCCACAGGTTTGGGATGACGACAATTATCACAGTTAGCGCAATTTCCGAGAAACCTTTCGCCAAAATAACTGAGTTGAATTGTGCGGCGACAATCTGTCCCCTCAGCGTAATCTATCATTTGTCGCAGTTGTTGTTTAGCAATCAACTGTTCTTGAGCATCAGTTTTTTGGTTAATACTCCACTCAATGGTTTTAATATCACCAAAACTAAAAAAGATTGTACAGCGAGAAGGTTCACCATCGCGTCCCGCCCGCCCAGATTCTTGATAGTAACTTTCTAAATTACGGGGAATATCAAAATGAATTACTAGCCGGACATCGGGTTTATTAATTCCCATCCCAAAAGCAATAGTCGCCACCATCACCCGCGCATCATCTCGAATAAATCGCGTTTGATTATTGCTGCGTTCTTCGTCAGTTAATCCCGCATGATAAGGTAGAACTGAAACTTTATCATTTTGAAGTTTAAAAGTTAACTCATCAACTTTTTTACGAGTCAGACAATAAATAATAGCTGAACCGTCAATTTCTCGAATTAATTCTAATAATTCCGCGTAAGCATATTTAGTTTTGGGGCGGACTTCGTAATACAGATTTTGGCGATTAAAACTCGCAATATGAATACTAGGCTGCCTTAAACCAATTTGTTGAATGATATCAGAACGCACACGTTCAGTCGCCGTTGCTGTCAACGCAATTGTCGGGACATTGGGATAACGCGATCGCAACGAGCGCAACTGGCGGTATTCTGGACGAAAATCATGTCCCCATTCCGAAACACAGTGCGCCTCATCAATTGCAAAGGTAGAAATCCCAACTTGGTGATGTACTAAATCGAGAAACGGCAAAAACCTTTCACTCATCAGCCGTTCCGGGGCGACGTAAAGTAATTTTACCCTACCATTGAGGATCGCTTCTTCCCGTGATCGCACTTGATAAGGATTCAAACTACTATTGAGAAACGTGGCGCTAATATTATTATTTCGCAGTGCTTCCACTTGGTCTTGCATCAACGCAATTAACGGCGATACCACCACCGTCAATCCCTTCTTGATCAACGCAGGTAATTGAAAGCACAAAGACTTACCGCCACCTGTGGGCATAACTACCAGCAAATCTCGATTTTGTAGCGCATCTTCGATAATTTTTCGCTGTCCAGGACGGAAATTATCATAACCGAAGTGATATTTTAGCGCCTGTTCGAGATTAGGATACTGAAGCATAGCGATCGCTTTTTTGGCTACCTTCTGCGTGAAGTTTACGAAGATAAAAGGATTGTAACAATCTCACGTCGAGAAGTCATGAATTTCCTTCTCTGCGCTGCCTGTTACTGAGATTTGACTACCCGATAAAACTTAGACAATAAAAGACTTTTAACTCTGTCACCTGTCACCTGTCACCTATCACCTATCACCTGTCCCCAGCTATATAAAATAAAAATATACTCATAACTGAGGAACGGCACATCAATCATGCTAAATTACAATCCATTAGCTTGTTTGCCTTCTTCAAAAGAGCTACCTGACTCCGACGATACCCCTGTAGATAATCAATTACAAAAATCAATTCCTGATTTACTCAGAAGCGTATTAGCAATGGCTTGGGAAGATCGTATGGATTGGTTTTTTGGTATTCGTATGGGTATTTATTATGACCCAGACTTACCAGCGATCGTCCCTGATGGATTCTTGAGTCTGAGCGTAGAGAGATTTTATGATGAATACCTCCGCCCCAGTTATGTGCTTTGGGAAGAAAAGAAACTACCATTATTAGTTCTGGAAGTAGTATCTCAGACATATCGTGGTGAGTATTCGACTAAGAAAGCCGAGTATGCAAAATTGGGAATTTTATATTATGTAGTTTACAACCCACTGCGTCGCCGTAAACCGCGTTTAGAAGTTTATAAATTAGTGAATGATGCTTATGAATTATTGCATGATGGAAATCATGTTTGGTTGCCAGAGATTGGTTTAGGAATTGGCATCGAAAGAGGAACTTATTTAGGGATTCCGCGCGAGTGGGTGTATTGGTATAACGAACAAGGGGAACGGTTTTTAACACCAGAAGAACAAGCCCAGCAAGCCCAACAACAAGTACAATTACTAGCGGAACGGTTGCGATCGCTTGGCGTAGATCCTGATTCTCTCACCTAAATTGGTGTAAAGATTCATCAACGAAGCTCAAAGATTCATTAATGAAGTTCAAAGACTTGCTTAATTGATTCCTGTAATACTTTCCAAACATCCTCTGAGGGGTTTATTAAAAACCTAACCACCATCTTCTCTTGTCTCGCCAGTATTCTGTAGCTTTGACAAAACATTTTGATAGTATCTAGCAGCCATTTCTTCGGCTTTTTCATACACAATCAACGGGTCTTTTAGCATATCACCTGGTTCAGTTTCTAAATCGCTAGTTGATAGCGAAACTCGCCCTCTTTCAATATCCATCCAGATAATTATTGCTCTAATCCAATCACCAATTTGAAATACCTTTTCTGGATGTTCAACAGGTTGTTGAGAAATTGCGGAGATATGTAGTAGTGCATAATATCCTCCAATATCAACGAAGACACCATACGGCTTAATTTTACTGATACTGCCATCTATAATTTGACCAAGCTTAAGTGTTTCTAGTCTTGCCTTTGCTAAACGGCTACGATTATGAATTGTTCGTCTGGTGATGGAGTTCTCACGTAGTTCATATTGTTGATATAACTCAATTTTCCGTTGCTCATACCAACTCGCATCCAATTCACCTAATGCAATATCTATTGGTATATTTTTGTATAAACTGACAAGTGCGTAGACTTCTCTAATTTGACGGTTATACCAATTCTCTATGAACCTGCATAGAATAAAGCTTGATGGAAAAGAGCTTCAAGGATGAAATCATAACTGGTCAAAGAGGATACTAATTCAGAAGATAATTGAGCTAATATCAATTGAACCCGTT
>NZ_JACJSD010000076.1 GCF_014697615.1 Nostoc sp. FACHB-280
ATCAATTGAAGACCTAGAATATTTATTACATCAACTCTTAAATGAAGGAGCGTTAATTATTAAATGGGGACGAAAACTCAAAAATAAAGGCGATACTATTATCACAATTTAAATGCACAAGAGCTTATCTATAACTTTTTGATTCTGTAAGATTAAATTAGGAATAGTCAATAGAAGGTGAAAGTATGACAATTACTACCAACTTAAAACAACTTTATGAAACAGATGATAGTGTGTGGCTAGAAGAAACTATTAAATTATTAAAACAAAAACAATTTGACCAACTAGATGTAGAAAATTTAATTGAGGAATTAATTAGTTTGGGCAAAAGAGATTTAGCCAAAGTCAAAAGTCTGTTACGGCAAATTATTATTCATATATTATTATTGCAATATTGGCAAACTGAATATGAGAGAAACCATCGTCACTGGCTTGGAGAAATTAAAACCTTTAGATATGACTTAAATAATCATCTAACAACTAATTTAAGTAATAAATTACAGGATGATTTAGAAAATATTTATCAAAGTGCAGTTGATTTTGTCCAAGTTAAAACAGATTTAACTGTTTTTCCCGAAAAATGTCCTTACACGCTTGCACAATTATTGGATGATAATTATTTGCCTTGATGTGAGCCATTTATAGTGAGCGAATACTCCACACCAATTACCTTGCAAAAAGAACTTGAAACTCACTATATTATTAATAAAGATGAAAGCGATCGCTCATCGCCATAACCTCAATCCATCAACAAAAAACTTCACTAAACACATCTTTTATTCTGTTGGCTGTACATTGGTGTTAGCTTGCTGACGCTGGGCAATCTGAATTAGTAATCTTAATGCGTTATTCACCGCTTCATCGTTAGGAAAAGCTTCAGCAACGTCGAAACCTAATTTCACCAGATTCGAGCCTTTAGCCAATCTCAACTATCGCGTATTTTATAAGTTCCGTAACATTATTCCAAATAATAGAGTAACTGCCATTAATGTTTACTTTCTTATCCTTTGCGCCCGTCGGTTTCTGAATCGAACCATGTATGGGAACACCTGCACGAAAATACTGATATATGCTTATTTTTTCAGAAACCTGCTTATAAAAGTCTGGTTCGTCTGTCACTATTACAAAATTACATTGTGTGAAGCCACGATCACGAAGTTGTTCAAGAAAACTAATATCTCGGCAGGAGTCAAACATTGTCTCTGGAACTCTACCATTACCATTTCGTAGAAATTTCAGTTCTATGGCATATTTCTTTGATAGATCAGACGTGAAAACAGAAATATCTATTTCCTTTTTTACAAAGTCACTTTTGTTCAAATTAAAGAAAGATACTGGACGTTCAAATTGAATCTTGAAAGTCGAATCAAGTTTTGAGCGAAGATAGCAACCAAACTCATGTTGAATACTAAACTCGTTATATATATCAACCTCACCTTTGGCTACGGCAGAAAAGAAGCTGTGTAAATATATTCTGAAATCAATCATATTTGTATTAGGCAAACCTGATTATCTTCTACTGCCAACATAACAATATACTATGGCAATAACAAAATATTATTTATTTTTTTATACATTAAATACCGTAGATTTACTTGATTAATATAAATACTATATTAAAAACCTTTATGAGTGTGTACTCCAAAAATGTGAAAAGCAAAAAGCCCACTATTGTGGGCTTTCTAAATGAATTAAGCGATCGCTTTACTTATCTTTTCGCCAACTTCTTCGCCATCTTCCGTAGGCGGATAGATTGGGGTGTAACTTCCACCAACTCATCGGGGCCGATGTACTCCAATGCACGCTCTAAACTCATGTCGATTGGTGCTTGCAATTGAACTAGTTCATCACCACCCGCAGCACGGTGGTTGGTTAGCTGCTTGGTTTTGCAGACATTCAAGTCTAAGTCTTGGGGACGGTTGTGTTCACCGACAATCATGCCTTTATAGACTTTAGTACCAGGAGTGATAAAGAATGAGCCTCTATCTTCAGCGTTCTTCATTGCATAGAAGGTGGAAACGCCTTCTTCAAAAGCAATCAACACGCCTTTGTTACGGGCTTCAATTTCACCACAGATCGGACGATAATCTAAGAAACTGTGGTTCATGATGCCTTCACCACGGGTCATCCGCATGAATTCACCACGGAAACCAATCAAACCACGAGCGGGAATGACAAATTCTAGCTGGGTACGGTTACTAACTCCAGGCTGCATATCTTGCATTTCGCCTTTGCGTTGTCCCAGACGTTCAATACAGCTACCAACTGCATCAGAAGGAACGTCTAACACCAACAATTCATAAGGTTCGCAAGGTTGACCGTTAACTTCCCGGTAAATTACCTGTGGCTGAGACACTTGGAACTCATAACCTTCGCGGCGCATGGTTTCGATTAAGATACCCAAGTGCAATTCACCACGACCGGAAACCAGGAATTTATCGGGAGAGTCGGTTTCTTCCACACGTAATGCAACGTTGGTTTCGAGTTCGCGGAATAGGCGATCGCGTACTTGTCTTGATGTTACCAATTTACCTTCTTGACCCGCAAAAGGTGAATCGTTCACCCAGAAGGTCATCTGTAAGGTTGGTTCATCGACTTTAATTAGTGGTAACGCTTGGGGTTCGTTGGGGTCGGTAATTGTTTCCCCGATGTTTGCATCAGCAAAACCAGCAACCGCCACAATATGGCCTGCGGAAGCTTCTTCTAATTCCACCCGCTTCAGACCTTCAAAACCTAGCAATTTGCTAATTTTTGCCTTAACAATTGCGCCTGTTTCTGTGACTAAAGCTGCTTGCTGTCCACCACGAATTGTCCCGTTGTGGATTCTACCAATGACAATCCGTCCCAGATATTCAGAATAATCTAGGGTTGTGACTTGCAATTGCAGAGGCTTGGTTGGATCACCTACTGGGGGTGGAACATGACGCAGAATTGCATCAAATAATGGCTGCATATCCTTGGGTTCTTCTTCCAAGGTTTCTTTCGCATAACCAGACAAACCAGAAGCGAACAGATATGGGAAGTCGCATTGGTCATCATCTGCGCCTAATTCTAAGAACAGATCCAGTACTTTATCAATAGCACCGTGGGGTTCGGCTTGAGGGCGATCGATTTTGTTAACTACAACAATTGGGCGCAGTCCTTTTTCCAATGCCTTTTTCAACACGAAGCGTGTTTGCGGCATGGGGCCTTCGTTAGCATCAACAATTAGGATGCAACCATCAACCATACCCAGTACTCGTTCAACTTCGCCACCGAAGTCAGCGTGTCCGGGAGTATCAATAATATTGATAAGTGTTTCTTTGTAGCGAACGGCTGTATTCTTAGCCAGAATCGTAATTCCACGTTCCCGTTCTAGGTCATTGGAGTCCATAACGCAATCCGGAACGTCTTCACCTTCTCGGAAAATGCCGGACTGTCTCAGGAGTGCATCAACCAAGGTGGTTTTGCCGTGGTCTACGTGGGCGATAATGGCGACGTTACGAATTGGGAGCGTCATAGAAGCTTACTTTGAACTCTAGAGAGGTTTTTAGATTTACATTTAAGTGTGCTAGGCTGTTTTAACAGAATTGGGGGTGTTCTGCAAACTCTGTAAAGAACCTTTAACAATTCTAGCGTAATTGACACAATTGCAAGGCATTTTATAGATACTGCTGAAGAAAAATTCAGCAAGTTTAAAATAGAAGTCAAAAATTTATAAATGACTTACAATTGTTTAAGTATAATTTCTGAGACAGGTGACTGAGAGTCTTGCAATTGTGTATGTTAAAAATAAAATTTTAGTAGCTATATATACCAGTGATTAGTGTAATGGAAAATCGATCCATTGCTGATAATCATAACTAATTGCAAATAATTCCTTATAGTCTTGCTGAATTAATGACCAGTCTCCATAACCTTGCTCTACATAGTCAAGATCCAGATCAATCTGATAAATAGCGCCTCTTAGTTTGTCACAAGAGCTATTATCAACAATTAACTGATAGAGCGATCGCAATAATTTACTGTGTACAGGTTTGGCAAAACGACCATTATCAGGCAAAAGTATGGGATAAATTTGACCCAATTTAGCAATTAATAATTTCAAGGATATGTCTAAATCCGGTTCGCCTGGAATCAAATACAACAGGTGAATAACGTCTAATGGATGTTTATCTGCACTTGTTGATAGCTCAATCATCCAATTTTCAGGATGGTCACATTTTGTAATTAGTTTATCTGCCCAGCCGATGATTTCAGCGAGAGAACAAAGATTTAACTCAAAAGCCATCCGCAAGTAATCAGCGTAGTGTTTTAAACTCGGTTTCATTTGGAAATATTATTGTTCCTAGTTCAGAGTTACCTGTATAGTTTGTTGAATTATTTGACTTTCAACAAATTAAAAATATCTGCTGCTGTTACTTGCCAATCGCTTAACACATCCAGGACAGGTAAAATATCCGCATCATATTTCACTTCTGGCAATTTGTTCGGTTGAAATACCATCACTGATTTATCATTCGGGTCAATAAACCAGCCTAATTTAGTCCCGTGGTTAATACAGAAAATAATTTTATTAATTACTCTGTTGGGTGATTGATCGGGTGATAAAATTTCAATAGTCCAATCTGGGTAGCTTTCAAATTTATTGGCAATTTCTCCGTTTTCATCTGTTGGAATGCGTGACCATTCAAATACAGCAATATCTGGAACTAAGGAACGTCCCTCAAAAGTGCAGCGTAATTCGGTTAAGGCTAAAGCTTTTTGTTGAGTTTCACCAATTTGATTAATATTAGTTGATAACCGAGTTTGCAGAATACTATGTTTTCCTTGGGGCATTGGTTTTTGGTAGATGCGTCCGTCAATATATTCACTTGCTGGTTTAGTTTCTGGTAAGTTGAGAAATGCTTCTAGGGAAAGGTTGGAAGATATTTGAGTTGATAGCGACATCAGCAATTACTCCCTGTCTAATTCCAAACCACGATTAATCACAATAATTTTGCCAAAGCTAGGGTAAATCATGGGACAACATCTTCACCATTTAAAGTTGCTGTTGCTGGGTACTGGGTAATGGAACCATCCCGACGATAAACAAAAGCTTGCTGATTTTGACGGTCAATTAACCAGCCTAACTGCACACCATTGGCAATATATTCTGCCATCTTTGCTTTGAGTTTTGGCAAGCTGTCATTTTTAAAACGAATTTCGATTACAAAGTCTGGTGCTAGGTTAATAAACGCATCTTCTTGCTGATCCCAACTTTCTGGTAAGCGTCCTTTCGCAACGAAAGCAGCATCAGGTGATTTCACAGCTGTATTTGCTAATTTAAACCCTGTACTTTGCCCAAACACTTCCCCTAAATCTTGACTTTCTACCCAAGCCAGCAAATACGCTCCTGCTTTAATTTCTCTATTTCCCGAAATTCCCCCAGTTGGTGGCATAGTTTCTATTGTTCCATCAGCGTTACGTTCAAACCGCAGTTCTGGGTTTTGCGAACTCATCAGCATTAGTTCTTCATCGGTGACAGTGTACCAAGGCTGCACTGTTACTTTTTCGCTGTTCATAAAGATGCTATGCCAAGCTCGGTGAACACTTCAATTTTAGGCTTTTCCTCTGTGAATTATGCGCCTGGAGCGGTTTGTAAAATGCCATAAAAATAAAAATTGAAGCACGAAGGAGAAAAATTTCTTGACTTCATACTTCAAAATTTAATGTTTATTTACGCCAGACTGTAACTTGAATAACAGTCTTTTTTTGGCTAACGGAACATACTACTTACAGAGGTATCTTCGTGAATCCGCCAGATGGTTTCTCCTAAAAGATTTGCCACGGAAAGCACTACTAATTGCGGAAAGCGTTTGTCTTCTGGAAGGGGTATCGTGTTTGTAACGATGACTTCTTCAAACAAGCCGCTTGATAACCGTTCAATTGCTGGGGGGGAGAAAACTGCATGAGTAGCACAGGCATATACCTGACGCGCTCCTTCTTCACGCAGCAATCTAGCGCCTTCGGCAATGGTGCCGCCTGTGTCGATCATGTCGTCTACCAACACGGCTGTTTTGCCTTTGACATCGCCGATGACGTTCAAGACTTCCGCTACATTATGAGCTTGACGGCGTTTATCAATAATGGCAAGAGGAGCATCATTGAGTTTTTTAGCAAATGCTCTCGCCCGTGCTACACCACCGACATCAGGAGAAACAACTACCAGATCATGCAGTTGTTTGCTGGTCAGATAATCGAGTATGACTGGCGAACCGTAAACATGATCAAAGGGTATATCGAAGTAACCTTGAATTTGGGCGGCGTGTAAATCCATTGCCAGAACGCGGTCAGCACCTGCTTCTGTAATCAGGTTAGCAACCAGTTTGGCTGTGATTGATTCTCGTCCTGCGGTTTTGCGATCGGCGCGAGCGTAACCATAATATGGAAGAACTGCTGTTACCTGTCTGGCTGAAGCCCGACGACAGGCATCAATCATAATCAGTAATTCCATTAAGTGATCGTTAACTGGTTGACAAGATGGCTGAATTAAATAGACATCACAACCTCGGATTGATTCTTGGATTTGAACATAAAGTTCTCCATCCGCAAATCGTTTGCGAATCATTGGCCCCAAGTCCATCCCCAGGTAACGAGCGACTTCTTGAGACAGTTGTATATTGGCAGAGCCAGAAAATAGCCGCAGGCGATGGTTTTCCGTTAGTCCTGTTGCAGCTGGCTGCACCTTAAAAGCGGCAGAACTGAGCACAGCAGATCCTCGAAGTGCATTCATGGCGAGATTATCATTTAGGTAATTACCAGATTTAACCGGAATAGGCTAAATAAACATCTGTGAGCTTTATTTAAGCTTTCATACAAACTTTAAACATTTCTCAATAGAGCTACCATCAATCCATTTTTCAGTTTTTAGTGGTAAACAAACCATCAAATCCGTAACTGACATATAGTGTGTTAGTTAGCCCCTTAGTTGAGCTGTTCTCAACAACTCAAATTTCCTCTAGATTAGTCTGGCAGAGTAATAATTCTACCAACTGTATTGATTACTGAGACCAACTCTTTTCAGCTTAAGTGAAGTAGAACAGGAACTCAGACAGTAGAAATACCCAAAATTAAATTCTTCTGGGGTAGAAGAATATTTTATGATACCAGCTACAAAATTATAAACTGACAAACTCTATTTTTGGATTATAAATTGGACAAAAATTTTCAAATCTGGAAAATTAGCCAGGAAACTAGAAACCAGGATCTTGCTTTTGGGGTGTTAGTCACAAGCAGCATCAAGGGGAGTTGATGATTTCTCTGTTGCTATCTGAGTAAGTTTTTCTGTGGTTTTGGTAATCAATTGGAAATCTGAATAGGATTATTGCTTTTCTTAGGGTAGAATATCGCCGCAGGTATTTGTCGTGTAACTGACGTATAAAAATGAAAAATCTAAGGTGGGAGTGATGGGTTCACAATTTGATGTGTATGAGTGTAAAAAATTTAGGGGTGGAAGGTGCAAAATCCTCAAACCCTGACACTATCCCTCAAAGCAAAATTTTGAGTCAATTTTATGTATTGTGTCCTCCAGACTCAGCTTTGTGAGGGCGGTCTTATTCGTTATGATTAAATTTGAATTTATTTATGCAACCCCCAATTTCAATTGGTACTGTCTTACAAAACCGTTATCGAATAATTCAAATCCTGGGACAAGGAGGATTTGGCAGAACTTATTTAGCCGAAGATCAGCGCCGCTTTAATGAATTGTGCGCGATTAAAGAATTAATTCCGATCGCAGCTGGGGCTGGTGCTTGGGAAAAAGCCCAAGAACTTTTTCAACGGGAAGCCACGATTTTATATCAGATTGAACACCCACAAGTCCCGAAATTCCGGGAAAGATTTGAGCAAGACCACCGTTTATTTTTGGTGGAAGATTATGTTGCGGGTAAAACTTATCGGGCTTTATTAGCTGAGAAACAATCTGTTGGTCAAACTTTCAGCGAAGCAGATGTATTACAGTTGATGCGATCGCTCTTACCTGTATTAGACCACATTCACAGTCGCGGCATTATCCACCGTGATATTTCTCCTGAAAATATTATTTTCCGAGATAGCGATCGCTTGCCAGTACTAATTGATTTTGGTGTCGTCAAAGAAATTGCAACGCGCTTGCAAACTCCTGATACTAATATCAGTGTTACTAGTGTGGGTAAATTGGGTTACTCGCCTAGTGAACAAATGCAAACTGGACGCGCCTACCCCAGCAGTGATTTATATGCGTTAGCGGTGACAGCGATAGTTTTACTAACAGGTAAAGAACCATCTGAGTTGTTTGATGAAACTCAACTTAGTTGGAATTGGCAAAGATTTGTGAGAGTCAGTCCGCAGTTTGCTCAGGTAATTAATCGGATGTTACATCCTAGCCCTAGCGATCGCTACCAAAGTGCAGCTGAGGTCAGCCAAGCATTACAATTTGTCGAGCAACCCGGTGTAGCCGCATCACCAGAAGTAACAAATGTGCAAACAATTGCAGTCGGTCGTCGTCCTGATGCAATTCCACCACAGCCATCTAACCGACCAGACCCAGTAATTCCCCCCAGTCGTGCTAACTCGGTGTTAGATAACCCGTTAGCTTTAGGTGCAATTGGGAGTGCAGTAGTTATTTTAGCGGGTGTGGGTTCTTGGGCGCTGGTGAGTTCGATTCGCAGTCAGTCTAATACACAACCAGAAACAACACCACCTGCACCCCAGACTTTTCCCTCACCTGTGATTTCTGGCGGTACAACATTCGGAACAGCTACACCCACCAATACAGAACCAACCATTACTAGTAAGCGCCTGAGATTGGACACATCAAACACAGCGACAGTCGAAAATTCACTGAAAGCTGGTCAAGTTATGGAATATACCTTTTTTGGGCAAGCTGGTGCGAAGTTAACTACAGTGCTGGAACAAGGTACAGGAATTACTTTGACCGTTTTAAACCCGAATCGCCAAGTGCTTGACAGTAGCGCCCAACAAGTAAGCTCTTATACGGGAATATTACCAAGAAACGGTAGATATACAGTTCAGTTAACGCTGGAGTCTGGGGTTAGTGAAAGTGATTATAATCTGCGGGTGGCGTTAGAAAATCCACTCCAACCTTCTGCAACAGCAACACCAACACCAACCCTAACGCCCACATTTCCACCAGCACTAACACCAACACCAACACCAACGCTAACACCTACATTTCCGCCAGCGTTTACACCAACACCCACCATTCCTACAGACAGTAACAATAACCCGCCTGTGGATGGTACACCTCAACCAACGCCTAATTTACAAAATACTCCTTAAAAAAGGTTATTGGTTATGGGTAATTAAAATGGGATAGGGAACAGTAAAAGATAAAAAAGCACCAAGCCCAGTGCGAGATTATTTGATACTCGCCCACGAAATAGAAAAATAAATGTAGGTTGAGTGAAGTCATAGCGAAACTCAACAATACCGAGTTCTTGAAATGTTGGGTTCCATTTCATTCCACCCAACCTACTAGCTACGCCTTTTGTAATTGCGAATTGCGAATTGCGAATTGTAAATTGATTCTCAACTCAGCCCCAACTGTTGCTTTAAGGCTTCTGGCACATTAACTGCTGTATCCAATCCTCGCACATTCTCCCAGTTTGTATTTTCATCCCACATAATATCTCCAAATATCTCATGACTGAGGTTTGCGCCACTGAGGTCTGCGCTACTGAGGTTTGCGTCACTGAGGTTTGCGCCACTGAGGTTTGCGCCACTGAGGTTTGCGCCACTGAGGTTTGCGCCACTGAGGTCTGCGCTACTGAGGTCTGCACGGCTGAGGTAAGCACAACTGAGGTCTGAACCACTAAGGTCTGAACCACTAAGGTAGGCACGACTGAGGTTAGCACGGCTAAGTTTTATGCAACTGAGGTTAGCACGGCTTAAGTCTACTCCACTAAGGTCTGTAGGGCTGAGGTAAGCACAACTGAGGTCTGTATCACTGAGGTTAGCACCTCTAAGGTAAGCGCGACTTAGGTTAGTGTAGTAGAAGAATTGCCCTGCTACATTTCTAAAATTTCCCAACTTAACACCATCACTATAGTTAATGATGCGAATTAATCTGCCTGTCCAAGCATCTTCTAGTGGTTCACCAGATGGATAGAAAATGATTTGTTGTTTCAACTCATCCCGCCCTTGAGCATAGCGGTGTAACTCCAAAAGCAAAATCATCACATTCAACCCAGCAAAAATATCAACCTGACGCTGACCCTGCTTAATTCCTTGCTCTTGCAGTAACCGCATCTTTTTCTGGGGAAAGTTTTCTGGTGGCGCGTCAATAAATTCTCCTTCGCACCAACGCAGATAGAAATTTTCTAACCGCTTAAACAACTCTACTGAGCGAAATTCCTTACTGGGAATTAACAAACCCATGAGATACTCGACAATTTCCCGTGTGAGTCCGCCATAACCGAGTAAATCATAAATTTCCCAGTCCATTGTCTGCTCGTCAACATTAAAAGTTCTGCCGCGTCTACCGGGTTCTGTCCATTCTTCCAAACTTTGCTTGATGCGTTCCGCACAGAGAAATTCCCGAATACTTTTATGAAAAAACTCCACACCTCCATGATCATTAGACTTGAGGTAAAAAGCACCTAACGCAGTTTTTAATGCTTCTTCTCCTAGTTCTTTTTCGGCTTTAGCAATGAGTTCTTTAGCTTCATCATCTTGCTGCAAACGTGCTTTTACCATCTGCATCGAAGCACTTTCTCCCCCAGACTGCACTACACACACTGCGGCTTCGGCTAAAATTCGGCGTAATGCTTCTGGGTGTTGTCGAGTCAGTTCATAATTTAAATCAGGGTGACGAGTATCAGCACGCTGTTTAGTTAGTACCCAATTTAATGCTTGTTCGTAAACTAATATTTTTGCTTCTGTTTCTGTAACTTGCTCAAACTTATTAATATTTAAGGTGTCATCTCGGTGCATTGCTGTTAGCATATACAGCAATAGTGGCTCTTTGGCTAACTCCGTAATTTGCTGGGGACAGGATTTTTGATTTTGTGTAACCTGCTGAGATGCTGCTGTTGTGTCTAAGGGGATTTGCAGAAAATCCATAAACTCTAATGTTTTCTGGGTAGAGAATTTCCTGTACCATTTTTCAAACCATTGTTGTTGTAATTCAACATCCATTTCGGCAATTTCCACCCGTTCCAAGTTCGGTGGTAGGCGGTCAATGCCATGTAAAGCCATCTGTCTGCCTGTAATTATGACTTGATGACCCGCTTTATTATCTTGATAGTCATTTTGAAATGTCCCGACTTGGCGCATAAATCTTTGTACACTTTGGTTATTGCCGCGCTCAATTCGCAATTCATCAAAGCCATCTAAAATAAATAAAAATCTAGTGTTTCTATCTGTTAGCCAACCATTATCACTTTGCGCGAAATCTGCTTTAATTCGGGAGCGCAAAGTTTCTTCTAAACTTGGTTGAAATTCATCAATATCACGTAGCCGAATTAAAATTGGTGTCCATAGAGGGTGTAAATTCTGCCGTACCCAATCAGCAAACATCCGACAAAAAACACTTTTACCTCTACCCGGCCCACCTTGAATAAACATCACTTGGCGTTGTGTATTCGGGTTGGTAGCAAGGATAAGAGTTTTAGACCAGGTTTCTAAATAAAAAGGTTCTGTTTTAGTATCTAATTTGCCATTTTTATCTACATTTCTGGCTTTTAATGGTACATAAATATCTTTAAAAGAAAAGTCTTCGTTAAAAACCTTTTCTTCTGGTTTAGTGGCAATCTGACTCTTTAGATATTCATCAATACTTTGAAATTTCTGCTGTGTTTTTTGCCATTCACCCAAAGAAGTTTGAATCACATTTTTGGTAATATCACCTGATTCTATCCAAGCTTTCACTAAATAGCGGTGCGTATTCCAAGCGACTCGTTCTGTCAAAATTTCAGCATCAGATATATTTGCAGATATTAACCTTGCCAATAATACTTGATTAAATACCTGTGCTAACTCTGATTGACGAAAACAGTTGATTGTTTTACTGGCAGCTTCATAATCTAATTCAATATCGTTGAGTTTTTGTATTTGTTGGCGGACTGCTGCATCACTCTGAAAATGAGCATCCCAATTTACATTGATATCGGAAGATAAAATTTCTTTAACGCTTTCTAAATAAGCAATTTGACTAACTATAAATACACAATCTTCTAGCGTCGTTTGTTCCTGGCTGTTTGGGCGATATAACTTCAGCAAAGCAATACCCATTGGTACAAACGGTAAACCCGCGCCTATCACCTGTGCCAACGGTGAACACAACACATCTAATAAAGAAGATGAATGTTGCAGTAGAGGTTTTAAAGGTTCTAAACTTTCACCATTTTCTTGAAGAGTTTTTGCCGCATCTAAAAATGTTTTGCTAGTGTCAATTGTGGTATTAAGACTTTCCTCAACAGATAAAGATTGTCGCAACCGTTCCCAAATTTGTGGCCAGCGTCTTGTCATTGGCAGAGACCCGCAAAATTACCGATATTTTAGAGGGTAGCTTGGAGGATGTGTGAGAAACATGAAATATTTGTTTTAATCCCCTTGAGCCTCACTTTAAAAAGCTAGAGTTTACATACAAGTCTTACTCAAGTTGCCTAGTAGCATTCGATCCCCCCTAACCCCCCTTAAAAAGGGGGGAATTTTCCTCAAGTCCCCCTTTTTAAGGGGGATTTAGGGGGATCTAAAAGTCTTGAATAAACACGAAAAATCTTTCAGAGATCCTTGGAAAATTGCTACTCACAAAACTCTGCTTCCCTTGGTGTTGAAAAACTTCAGAATTTCAAATTCCAAGCAGCAATAGCCAAAGCAGCCCAGCCAGCGATAAAGGCGACACCGCCTAATGGTGTAATTGCGCCTAAATATTTCACACCAGTTACGCTCAAGGCGTATAAACTGCCGGAGAAAATTGCAATACCGATAATAAATAGCCATCCACTAGCAATTAAAGTAGTTGGAGGTGATTCGAGGCGACTAATGAGGAGAGCAACTACTAAAAGTGCGAGGGCATGGTACATTTGGTAGCGAGCGCCAGTTTCAAAAATAGACAGCGATCGCTCACTAATATGATCTCGTAAAGCATGGGAAGCAAAAGCCCCAGCCGCAACAGCTAAACCACCTAAAACGGCAGCTATACTCAAAAAAATCTGCGTCATCAGACTTACTTGGCAACAGATTTAAACATCAAAATGATATGATACTGCGCCTTCTTCATTGACTTTAAAATTCGCGTTGAATTCTTTAGCTTTTTCGTCTAAAAATTCCCGCGCCACAGATGCGGGTAGTTCCGATTGCATTGCAAAACCTAAAACAGTAACTCTGCCATGATTTTGCTGTAACATTTGATAGAAAATTGATTGTAGGCGATCGCTTGCTTGTTGTTGAAGTGCTTTTTGTTCAGTCTTACTCCGGCGGTATAAAGATAAACTTAACCAACCACCCAAAACCATTGTCGGCACACCAAATATAAAACCTTGTCTTGCTGTTGTATCCAGCATAAACAGAGCTTCTTTATTCACAAAATCCTGTCCTGAATCTGCATCATTCCCTGACGGCAAAGGTTTTAGCATCGTATTTTTTTCCATTACCGCAGAGACTGAAAGTGTCAAAAACATGAATCCGAGTGTCAGTAACCAACCAGCCGCCAATTTTTCAGCAGTCTTCATAACTCGATTTTAAATTTAGGCTTTGCTTGTGATTTTAACTTCACTTTCATCAACGTTCCAGTCTATAAGTCTGCTTTTAATGACGACTGTGTGTGAGTTGGTGTAGGAAAGAAATCGAACATCCGCACATCCTGTCATTAGTCATTTGTCCTTTGTTTTGTGTCAATACAAATGACCAATGACCAATGACAACCTTTACTTGCGTGTAGCTTCCAGTAAGCGAGAGAAATAGAAGCGAGTTTTAGTCATTTCCTGACGCTGGACTGTAAAGCCATTTTTCTCGATAATCTTGACTACATCAGCTTCACGGTGCAGATAAGCGCGAGTTGTTTTGCTGGCACCGGGGAAGAAACTACCAATTTTCTTGAGTAAACTGAGAGCGCAAGTTTTGGGTGCAAAACTGATGATTATCCGTGATTGAGCCAAAGAACAAAGGTGAGAAATCATTTCATCGGCTTTGTCTTGGGGATAGTGGATAAGCACATCCAAGCAAATTACGGTGTGGTAATTGCCTGTCAAAGATTCTAAATCTTGGACAGCAAAAGTTGGATTGGAAGCATTTCCTAAAGCTTGTATGGCTCTTTGTTTGCCTTCTTCCACCATTTTTTCAGAAATATCGCTGGCAAAAACCTTAGCTCCTTCCGTTGCCAAGGGAATGCTCAGACTACCTACACCGCAGCCAGCATCACAGATTGATAGCTCAGATAAATTGCCATCATTTTTCAGCCAGCCGATAACTTTATCCACTGTTTGTTGATGACCGTAGCGGATGTCTAGCTGGACTTTATTGACTTCCCCATCACCATAAATCCGCTTCCATCGGTCAAACCCTGTGGAATTGAAATACTCACGAACAATCGTTTTATCGTCGGCTGCGTTCATAAACTTCGATTTTTAAGGGTTCCCAATCCTTAAAATTATCATTGTTGGCAGCAAGAGCGATCGCTTTCATTGAAAAACTTCCGGCGGAATAGGTGACAGGGGTGAAGGGGGCAAGGGTGCAGGGGAAGAATGTTTACTCAGCACTTTCAACTCAGCACTCAGCACTCTACATGGCTTACTGTTGACTTTTGACTCAGAAATAATCCAAAATCCAAAGTTCGCATATCCTAAAGAAATTTAGCAAATATAGCCGTAGTTACATAAGTAGAAAATTTTGAAAGCTGGAATGGCAGCAATAGTAAGATTTTTACCTCCTGCCTCCTGCCTTTTGCCTCCTGCCTTCTGCTATATCTGGAAATCTTCTTTAATCTCAGCCCATCAGGTCGCTGAACAGCCTATGCTAACGGTTAGGTTAATCCACTGGACTTAAGGCGCTCAACTCTAAGAACGCACTCGAATAAAGGACAAAGCACAGATGAGTAACATTGTAGATACAGCCATTGAGGCAATTGTCGCACGGGAAATTCTCGATTCACGGGGTAGACCCACCGTTGAAGCCGAGGTGCATTTGCTAAATGGTGCTGTGGGACTAGCACAGGTTCCCAGTGGAGCCTCTACAGGAACTTTTGAAGCTCACGAACTGCGGGACAATGATAAAAGCCGCTACGGTGGTAAAGGTGTTCTCAAGGCAGTACAGAACGTCAAAGAAATCTTAACTCCCAAGTTGTTAAATTTGGATGCGTTGAACCAAGAATTAATCGATCGCACCATGATTGCGGTGGATGGTTCACCAAACAAAGCCAATTTAGGCGCAAATGCAATTTTGGCTGTTTCCCTCGCAGCAGCCAAAGCCGGTGCGGAATCTTTGGGTATTCCCCTTTATCGCTATTTAGGCGGCCCTTTGGCAAATTTATTACCAGTCCCGTTGATGAATGTGATTAATGGTGGCGCACACGCGGCTAACAACGTGGATTTTCAAGAGTTTATGATTGTCCCCATTGGTGCATCTTCCTTTAAAGAGGCTTTACGTTGGGGTGCGGAAGTATTTGCCACTCTCAGCAAAGTTTTGGATGACAAAGGCTTGCTGACTGGAGTGGGTGATGAAGGCGGTTTTGCGCCTAACCTAGAGTCCAATCAAGTCGCTTTAGAATTGCTGGTGGCGGCGATTGAAAAAGCAGGTTACAAGCCAGGGGAACAAGTCGCTTTGGCGTTAGATGTGGCAGCCAGCGAATTTTACAAAGATGGTCAGTATGTTTACGATGGTAAACCCCACTCTCCCGTTGAGTTCATTAATTATTTAGGACAATTAGTTGACCAATACCCAATCGTTTCAATTGAAGATGGTTTACACGAAGAAGATTGGTCTAACTGGCAATTGCTGACTGAGAAAATTGGCTCACGGGTACAGTTAGTTGGGGATGACTTATTTGTAACCAATGCTACTCGTTTGAAAAAAGGTATTGAAGCCAAAGCTGGTAACGCCGTGTTGATTAAACTCAACCAAATTGGTTCTTTGACCGAAACCTTAGAAACAATTGACATGGCAACTCGCAACGGTTTCCGCTCAGTCATCAGCCATCGTTCTGGTGAAACCGAAGACACAACAATTGCTGACCTAGCAGTAGCTACCCGCGCTGGTCAAATCAAAACAGGTTCTCTGTGTCGTAGCGAACGTGTAGCTAAGTACAACCGCTTACTGAGAATTGAAGATGAATTAGGCGATCGCGCCATTTATGCTGGTGCTGTGGGTTTAGGGCCGAAATAGGGAAGAGGTGACAGGTGACAGGTTACAGGTTATAGCTTCTGTCACCTGTCACCTATAACCTGTTAATAAATACAAAAAGATGAACATTCATCTCTCGGCAGGTTATAGCTTCTGTCACCTGTAACCTATAACCTGTAACCTCTATGGGTAAAATCCCAACTTGGGCAACCCCAAGGTTTCATCCCAACCCATCATTAAGTTCAAACACTGAATTGCTTGACCCGCTTGGCCTTTAATTAAGTTGTCAATTGCTGACATCACAATTACCCGACCTGTACGCGGGTCAGCTTCTACACCGATGTAACAAAGATTGCTACCGCAAGCCCACTTGGTTTGGGGATAAACACCACTGTCACAGATTTTTACCCAAGGGGAATTACGGTAAAAAGCATTGTAAATTGTAATTAAATCATCTCTCGCCAAACCGGGGTCGCGCAGTGTAGCGTAGACAGTCGCCAAAATGCCGCGCACCATTGGGATGAGGTGGGGTGTAAATTGTACAGTCACTTCATGACCAGCTAATTCGCTACAAATCTGCTCAATTTCTGGGGTGTGGCGGTGACGCACAACACCATAAGCAGCTAGGGAATTATCAGCTTCTGCTAGTAATAAATTGACTTTGGCTTGCCGTCCCCCGCCGGATGTGCCAGACTTGGCATCGATAATGGCAGTTTCTGGCACAATCAAGCCTTGCTTTAACAGTGGTGATAATGCTAACAAGCTGGCGGTGGGGTAACAGCCAGGACAACCAATTAATTGGGCTTCGGCAATGCGATCGCGGTACAGTTCCGGTAAACCATAAACTGCCGTCGCCGCCGCAGTGCGATCGCTTCTTTCTTGTCCATACCAACTGGTGTAAGTTGCCAAATCACTAAACCGATAATCCGCACTCAGATCCAGCACCTTACAGCCTTTTTCTAATAATTGCGGTGTAATTTGGCAAGCCAGACCATTTGGCAGAGACAAAAATACAACTTCACAGCGATGAGCAATTACCTCTGGCTCTACCGCCTCAATTGGCAAATTTACTGTATGAGCCAAATGTGGGTACAAATCCCCAAAAGACTTGCCCGCACTGCTGTCACCGCCTAAATAAACTAGTTCCACCTCTGGATGTTCCATCAGTAATCGAACTAGCTGCACTCCACCATAGCCTGACGCGCCAACAATCCCAACGGGTACGCGCCTAAAATTGCCCATGATTTTGAAATCCTTATCCGCTTTTGATTAATTTATCAGTCAATGGCCAAAGGTCAAGGGTCATTTGTCATTTGTCCTTTGTTACCTCAGCACTATGAATTTATTCTTTGTGAATCTCCCTGTCCCCTTAACTACGACTGTTTAACTATGATTGCATTTTTGTACTGAACCCCAATTTTAACGGTAGAGGCTAGACCATGTTATCGAATCATTGCTAGTGTATTCTCCACCGTATAAAGGAGTTACAATCACAATATAGGAATTGTTAAAAAAAATTTACTATCACTAACTGGAAGTTTTTTGTGTCCATGCCTAAACCTACATGGCAGTCTAATAACACTCCATCTGAAGGCGAAAACTCGCAAATGAGTGTAGCGCCGCAAGCTGGAGAAACCACTGATCATAGTGCTGCATCTTACCCAACTTTTAAATTTGATTCCATTGATGCTGCTTTGGCGGATCTCAAAGCAGGCCGCGTCATTGTAGTGGTAGATGACGAAAATCGGGAAAATGAAGGTGATTTGATTTGTGCAGCTCAATTTGCCACACCTGACATGATTAATTTCATGGCGGTGCAAGCTAGAGGACTGATTTGTTTGGCGATGACAGGCGATCGCTTAGACGAGCTAGATTTACCGTTAATGGTCACTAACATTACGGACACTAACCAAACGGCCTTCACTGTTAGTATTGACGCAGGCCCCCATTTAGGCGTTAGCACCGGGATTTCTGCCGAAGACCGCGCCAAGACAATTCAAGTCGCCCTCAATCCCGCCACCACACCTTTAGATTTACGCCGTCCTGGACATATTTTCCCGATTCGTGCCAAGGCTGGCGGTGTTCTTAAACGTGCCGGACATACAGAAGCGGCTGTAGATTTGTCTCGTTTGGCTGGACTTTACCCGGCTGGAGTAATTTGCGAAATTCAAAACCCCGATGGTTCAATGGCGCGACTACCCCAGTTGATTGAGTATGCCAGAAACCACAATTTAAAAATTATCAGTATTGCTGACTTAATTAGTTATCGTCTGCAACATGACCGCCTTGTAATCAGAGAAAGTATTGCTGAGTTACCCACTCAGTTTGGTCATTTCAAAATCTACGCTTACCGTCACACCCTCGACAATTGCGAACATGTTGCCATTGTCAAAGGCGATCCCGCAACTTTCAAAGATGAACCAGTCATGGTGCGGATGCACTCAGAATGTTTAACTGGCGATGCTTTGGGGTCTTTGCGCTGCGATTGTCGGATGCAGTTGCAAGCCGCTTTGAACATGATTGAAACTGCTGGTCAAGGTGTCGTAGTTTACCTGCGCCAAGAAGGCCGAGGAATTGGGTTAATTAATAAGCTCAAAGCCTACTCATTGCAGGACATGGGACTAGATACTGTAGAAGCTAACGAGCGTTTAGGATTTCCCGCTGACCTGCGCGACTATGGTATGGGAGCGCAAATGCTGATGGATTTAGGTGTCAAAAAAATTCGCCTAATTACCAATAATCCTCGGAAAATTGCGGGTGTTAAAGGCTATGGCTTGGAAGTTGTAGACCGCGTACCGTTGTTAATTGAGTCCAACGACTACAATTCCTATTACCTCGCAACCAAGGCGAAAAAACTAGGTCACATGCTGTTGCAGACCTACTTAGTAACCATTGCAATTCATTGGCAAGATGATCCCCAATCGATCACCAAACGTTATGAAAGGTTGGAAAAATTACGTCATTTAGCCAAAACCAACGATTTATTATTGCAAGAAGAAGCCCGTCCTTTGGCGATCGCATTATTCGATGAACCATCTTTAACAGTACACTTAGGCTTTGACCAACCAAAAGTCGCAAGCTGTGATTGGTACAAACAAATCGGTCATCCTTATGTGCAAGCTGTCTGCCAAATTTTGGATCATCTCACCTCCTTACCTTATATTCAGAAGCTCGAATTTCTGATTTCCTCTGGTTGTGATCCTCTGAGCAATTTGCAAATTCAACTTGATCGGCAAATTTTATCTTCAGATACTTTGCCTTCTGCAATTAGCGATCGCCTAGAAAAACAGAAGATTTATAGCTTTACCAAGTAACTGTCATTTTTACAGGACTTGTGGATCAAGGTTGTTGGTAACAGTGGGTGTAAGGGTTTTGCATACATACACCCCTATACCTTTTATGAGAATTTTTTGTGCGATCTCATTTGCGTATATTTTTTTCAACTATAGGACTAGTATTTGATTTCTGAAAAAACTCCGTACATCTGAAGAGACATAAAATCAAAGGTAGTGTTTCGGATAAACCATTCAAACATCCACTTTAAATGAGAGAATGTTGGAATTAAAGCACA
>NZ_JACJSD010000077.1 GCF_014697615.1 Nostoc sp. FACHB-280
ATTAGTCAACAGTAAATAGCCTCTAGGAGTCAACTAAAACAAGGCTTGTGGTTAAATCTTTATATAAAACTTTAAATTTATTTATTCTATTTTCTATGTTTTTAGCATACTAGATACTGAAGAACCAAAATGTCTAACAACCTCAGTCACATAGAAGAAATTCAAGCAATTCGTCGCCGACCGGCTATGTACTTTGGGAGTGCAGGAGTGCAAGGTACAGAACAGTTTGTTTATGAACTGGTAGCCAATGTTCTTGATGCTTATTTGACAAAAAAAGCAACCTTTGTGAATGTAACTTTGGATGGAAGCACTATCTCAGTTGTAGATGACGGCCCAGGACTGCCATTTGATGAACTCAGTGATATCGAAGGTATTAGCCTTGCTACTAAATTGCTAACTCGGATTCATCAAACACGCTCATCTGATGAACATACTCCCCACGTTCATATAGTTAGCAGAGGCGTTGGTTTAGCACCAATGAATGCCACTAGCATTCACCTCAAGGTACAAAGTTGGCGTTCTGGAATGCTTTGGGAACAGTGTTTTAGTAAAGGAATTGCTCAAGGATCTGCCAAGATTATTCAACAAGGTAATGGTCGAGGAAAAAAAATTGAAGTCACACCTGATCCTGAACTTTTTAGACAAGCGCAACCCAGATTTGGAATAATTCGGAGGGCTTTGTTTGACACTGCTCATTTATTTGCTGGGTTGAGAATTGGATTAAATGAAGAGCGTTTCTATGCACCGCAAGGACTGAAAATGCTGGGATATATACTTTTGACTCGGCAAACAGACGCTAACAATGAGCCATTTCATGTAACTTTGCATCATAACAATATTTTGATTGAAGCGGCTGCTTTTGGCGATCGCTTCTCGCAAAACCGCATATTTTCATGGGTAAATGGAGCCAGAACCCCAGATGACGGCAGCCATGTTGAAGGTTTTTCACAAGCATTAGCAGAAGTCAACTGGCAACCTGCACTAAGTTTGATTCATATTGTGATGTATGACCCACATTTTGCAGGGCCGACGCGGGATAAATTGGATGTCCCACATATTAAGGAAGTAATTCAAGAAGCACTGCGCGAACCTTTATCATCCTGGTGGGAAGACCCCAAAACGTAAGCATAACCTGGGGATGAGAGCCTTGCTCAGAGACTTGACTGCTGAAATTTTGAATATGAAATCTAGAATTGTAGATATAGTCTGACAAAATACCAAAAGATTTAAATTCGTGACACTTAGAGAATTAGAAAACCAACTTCTTGCTCTTAGCCCTAGTGAGAAATTACAGGCAATACAGTTACTTGCTCAAAGTCTTGGTAGCAGTTGGCAAGGAATTGAGAAAACCCCTGGAGTTTGTGGTGGCGAGGCGCGAATTGCCAACACTCGTATTCCAGTTTGGGTACTTGTGGAAGCTCACCATCTTGGATATAGTGATGCTGACCTTTTGACAAATTATCCAAACATTTCAGCTACAGATTTAGCTAATGCTTGGGTATATGCAAAAGCTCATTCTGATGAAATTGAATTGGTAATTGAGCGTAATCAGGTAGCGTAAATGGCAAGATTTTATGCAGATGAGCAGTTTCCGTTTCCGGTTGTAGAATTATTACGCAATTTGGGACATGATGTTTTGACAGTCCAAGAAGCTGGAAAAGGTGTAGCTTGGGAGGAGGAACGGAACCAAACATCATTAAAACTCTCTTGGGTTTTGCTATAAGCCGCCTGCAATACCCATCTCTTCTTCTATAGATTCTTCTGTACTTAAATCCTTACTAATAAAATCAAAATATTGTTCTTTAACTGTTTTCAATTCCTTAATAGATTCTAGGAAGAAATTTTTGATGTGATGTGATTGGTCTTCGTAAGCTAAAAACTCTTGTAAGCTTTTGCAATAAACTATACCTGACCATGCTGGTGTAACTGTTAAATTACTAGGAATCCAAATTTCAGGTTTGTCATTGATAACATCTTTCATCCTTTTAATAATTTTTTCCCTGTTTATAAAAGCTGGTGAAACCTCTAAACATATACCAATATTGGGATAACTAGTCAAATCATCTGAATTTAAAGAAAAGTAACCAAGACCACACCAAAAATTCCATCTTTGAGCAAAGAAAGTATAAATAATATATCTACTTCCCCATGTCCATTGAGTCATACTGGGTGAACCTTTGATAACTCTGCCAAAAGCATTATTAAATGCTGCTTCTACTTCTTCACTCAGCGTTGATTGCATGAAATTGAAAGTTTTGTTAAAGTTCATCATTGTTAATAAATCAATTGATGAGAATTGATTTTTGTCTGCCATTTGATTACTCCTCATGAAAGTTAATATTTCTGGCTCTCCCAGACTTGGGTTGATAAATTAACACTAAAAAATGGCTAAAACAATTGATATAACAAGGTTTGCCTAAAATAGAATCAAAGATTTAATAAAAATTTACTTTATCTCTTTTAAATCCCAGACTATGTAAGGATTTAACCAGATATCAAGTATTAATTTGTTATAGCTAGTCTAGGAGAGCCACATTTCTTGGGCTAAGGTATCAGAGCCATGCTTTGCTAAAAAAGAAGAGAACTGATACCACCTTAACTGATGAAAATTTACTATCGGTGTTTGTTCGTGAGCAAATGTCTTGATTTTTTTTGAGGATCATAATTACGAGTAATATAAAGTAAGATACGCTGATTAACATTTTGTAGACTACTCAAAATCTCAACATATCTTTTTAAAGCATTATTTCCATCTGTAGAACCAATTTTTGATTCAATAACTATGACATCTGTATCTAAACCATTTGATAATTCAATTAAAATATCGAATCTACTATCTTCCTTATGGCTTTCTAGACCTCGATGTTCTTTTTGAGTGGTAATATTAATACTAGAGTAACTATTGTCACCAATAATTGAGTTTTGTTGCAACCAAGCGATTAGTAAATCTTTATTAATCGAGAAAAAGTAAGCGACAATTTCAGTAAAAAAATCTTCTAATGGTTTATTGGCTGAATGCAGATTGAGTAAATTGGTAAATAAAGACATTTCAATTAAAGCTAATTAGCTTAGTCAGTATGAAATGTGCGTTATGCGTTGCTAACACACCTGATAACTATTGAGACTGCAACAGTTTTAACCCACAACTTGCAAGTTGACAATATCAAAAACAAATAGGGGTAAAACTTTTACCCCTACACAGTAATCTATACATTTTGAAGGAAGCTTTAATTTAGGTTAAGTGATTTTCTAGCAATGATGCGATCGCTTCTGGATGAAGTTTCTTATACTTCTTTTTACCGAGTAACAAAACGCAGTTAGGGGCGCTGCTGCAACGCTTTTGACAGTCTGTGTGTTCAATTTTAACTTTGTCTCGCAAACCGCGATCGCACAGAGTTTTTTCTAATTCTGATAATAAACCTTTACCGCCTTTTTTCACACAGCCAGACTTTTGACACACCATAATTTTGGCTTCTGGTTGCGGTAATAATTCTTGAGTAGGACAAGCAGCAACTGGCGTGACTTGATGTGCTTTAATTTTGATTTTGCCTGTGCGTGTGTTGACTTTACTCACGCCACAAATGTGAATTTGTTCACCAGGAGCTAAACTACATTGCAACGAAGTGCGTAAATCTTTTGGTAATTTGACATATAAACTACCAGAAGGAATTGCTAATTGCAGATATTTAGCTTTGCCTGATTTAATGCCTGCAAAACCCTGGAACTGACCTTCTAAGTTCAATTCCGATAATCTCAGATATTTGTCACCCATGTTAACTACTCAAAATTTAATTACAAAATAATTAACCCCATGCTTGTGGGGCATTTTTGCTGATTCTTGAGTAAAAAGGAAGAAGGAAAAATTGGTTGTTACCTTTTGCCTTCTCTCTTTACTGTTGACTTGTATTTTTTCGCTAGATTCCTATAGGTAATAGCCTACAAATCAGGAATGGATATTTTTCTTCTCTAGCTTCTAACCTCTAGCCTCTAGCCTCTGATTTCAAGCCAAGCGTCTAGCTTCTACAGTTTTAGGCAAATTTGCTACATCAGGTATTTCGGGAAATTCTAATTCCCAACCATTGGCTAAGGTAAGAATTTTACCAGCTTCACCGTCTGTTTGTTTAACTACTACTTCTTCTAAATCTTTTTTAGCGACGTAGACTGTTAAATTACCATTATCATTCATCCGTAGCATTACCTTCATGATTTTCCTCAGCAGATTCTAGTTCTTTTTTGCGACAACCAACAACAATGCCTTTATCTAAAAAATGCACCGCATAAATATAGGAACGTTGTAAAAAAGTGCCTATACTTGCTACGTAACCAATGTCTCCTTTCTTCGCTAAAATTTCGCCAATTTCTCTACCGGGAAATGTCCCATCGTTTTTAATTTGTTTGCGGAGTCTGACTTTTTCACCAATTTCAAAATCAGGTTCTGACTCTAATTCGTATTCATCGGGTTGCATGAGAATACCTCTGTTCTTTTACCAAGTTCAACAGTTCTTCGGTTGTCAGGCTGCGTTTTTTCTTAACTGATTGTTGGCGGACTGCATCTAATACAGATTGGGTTTCTTCGGGGTTGAGAAAGATCCCATGCTGCTGAAGTAAGCTAGATACCAAATGCTTTCCAGAATGCTTACCAACGACTAAACGTCTTTCCCAACCAACTTCTTCTGGTGCAAAGGGTTCGTAGGTGTTAGGGTTTTGTAATACGCCGTGTGCATGAATTCCAGATTCGTGAGCAAAGGTATTTTCACCAACAATTGCTTTCCAAGGTGGTACACCAGCACCGGCGGCTGCGGCTACAAGTTGCGATAATTCCAATAAACGGGGTGTGTTAATTCCCATATCTAAGCCATAGATGCGTTTGATGGCCATAACAACTTCTTCTAAAGCGGCGTTACCTGCTCTTTCACCCAAGCCGTTGACGGTGGTGTTAACAGATGTGGCTCCAGCTTTAATTCCTGCCAGTGCGTTAGCTGTCGCCAAGCCGAAATCGTTGTGGGTGTGGATTTCTACGGGAATCGACAACCAGGAAACGAGGCGCTTAACTTTTTTATAGGTGGTGAAAGGATCGAGAACTCCTACGGTGTCGCAGAAACGAAAGCGAGATGCACCCCACTCTTGAGCATACAGAGCGACATCCAACAAAAAGTTTTCATCGGCTCTAGAAGAATCTTCGCCACCGACGGCTACCCAAAGACCGCGATCGCGTGCGTAACTGATACAATCTTTGAGTCTTTGCAGACTTACTCGCCACTGTCCATGAAACTTTGCAGCGATTTGGATACCGGAAACGGGTATCGCAATATGTACTCGCTGCATTCCACAAGCAATGGAAGCTTTGATATCAGAAATTACAGCGCGGTTCCAGGCGAGGAGGTTAGCTTTTAATCCCAAGTCAGCAATGATTGAGATGGCACGAATTTCATCTTCTCCCATCGCTGGGATACCGACTTCTAATTCATGCACGCCGATAGCATCGAGAAACTTGGCGATCGCAATTTTCTCTTTTAAGGTAAAAGCAACACCTGCTGCTTGTTCGCCATCGCGTAATGTAGTGTCATTAATTATGATTTCACTCATTTCAAACAGCCTCATAGGAATTTTTCTTAATATTCTTTCTGTAGCGTTAATTATTTTCCGCAACGCTGAGTAAAGGTAAATGCTATAAATTAATCCAATTAATATTTTGTCTTCATCATTCTTTAATATTAACGAGATAAAGACATCCCATCTGTATGAAAGAAAACAAAACGACAGTATAATTTAACCGCCATTTTCACTATTGTCATGCACACTTTTTTCTAGTAGAAGATAGCCCAAATAGGTGTTAGCTAGACTGGAAACAAATAAGAAAACAAATCCACAAACAAAGCTAGAAATCATAATCCTATCTCCCAATAATTGCAAGTCATTTCTGCCAAAAAGTTGTAACTAGCGATCGCCAACATATTGCCAGTCAAAATTTGTTCAGTTCATCCCACAAATCAAAGCTTCAATTTCTGCCTTGTCTCCCTTGTCTACCTCGTCTCCCTCATCTCCCTATCTCTGCTCATCTAGCCAATCTAAAATTTGTTCTAGCTGTTCTAAATTGACCAATCCATATTGCCAAAGCAGCATCGGTAATGGTGCATCATCAAACTTTTTGTGTCGCAGTGCTACAGCAATATCTGCATTGGTAAGTTCGAGTTCTGTATGTAAAAATTTGATGAATTTTGATTCTTTCGTGCGGGTAGACATAACTAAACCAGAAACAGATAAGTATAGGGGATAAATAAAGATTGAGAATGCAATTTAAGCAACTAAAAAAATCAGAGTAAAAAATAAGAAAGAGGCTGATTTTTTTGTTTTGTCAAGACTGGTTTATAAATCCCAACAATGTTTTAACCAGTTGACCAATTCTTGACGCGGTGCGAAAAATTGCATAATCGTACTACGGACTAAAATTGCTGCCAGTAAACTGTTAACTTGGACTCGTAAAGAACCATCAGGGTGACAAGAGCAGGGAATCATTAACTCTTGCAAACGGTGATAAATTCGCCAGCGATCGCTCAACGGAATCTGTAAAATTTGCTCACCTAAAGTATTATTTGTCATTGCTCATTTGTCCTTTATCCTTTTTCTTATGTGTAATATTAGTTACTATGTTTTATTCTTTTGCCTTTTGACTTTTAACTTCTGACTTACTGATTGATTCGTAAGTTTTGAGTTTTTGTTCAAGTTGCTCAATGCGAGATAATAAGGAACGAATCACAGTGGCTTCCACATCCGGGAGTTTGTTATGTTCTAGAGGAGATTGATTCTTGTCTTTGCGAGAAATAATTCGTCCGGGAACACCGACAACAGTGGAATCAGCCGGAACATCACGCAACACAACCGAACCTGCACCCACACGGACGCGATCGCCTAATTGAATATTTCCTAAAACCTTCGCACCAGAACCAATCACAACGTTGTTACCTACAGTCGGGTGACGTTTCCCGCTTTCCTTCCCAGTTCCGCCGAGAGTTACGCCTTGGTAAATCAGCGTGTAGTCTCCCACAATCGCCGTTTCCCCAATCACAACCCCCATCCCGTGGTCGATAAATACCCCTTTACCAATCTCTGCACCAGGGTGAATTTCAATTCCGGTTAAGAATCGACCAATATGAGAAATGAAACGCGGAAAGAAAGCTACCCCTCGACGATGCAACCAGTGAGCCAGACGATGTAAACAGAGCGCGTGCAAGCCAGGGTAACAAAACACCACCTCTAACCAATTACGTGCAGCCGGGTCACGTTCAAAAATAATCCGAAAATCACTCAACACTGGCTCAAAAGAAGTGCCAGCAGAGAGTAAATTTTTCAGCAGGGATGTTTTTACAGAATCAGGCGCTACTGTCGCTGGTTGATTACTGTCTAATGACTGTTGCATCGGTACTGTCTGGGTAAAAAAGCCTTGTGCTATTTTTATGCTTATAGCAGGCGACTCCCAACAGGACAGTACACTCTATGTCGGTTGGATTTATTGGATTTATTAAGGTTGTACTCAACAACTTTAAAGCTTTATTTTTAATTAATAATAAATTTCCCTTGGGGTAAGGGTACTAGTATTTCACAGTAGGGGTACTAGTATTTCTTGGGTGGGGGTTTAAGAATTGCGGTACTCACCATCAAAACCTTGACTTATATGAATTTGCAGCGATTTAGCCAAGTTATTTTACGATATATTAAGCTGTACTCAATTGCCCGGAAATGGGGTGTAGAGACGACTACAACTTAATTTCTGTATCTCTAGTTACGATTGTAATTTTACGGTTTTGCCACCCAAAAAACCAAATTCTTCACCTTGTTTTAGCTTTTATTTTTGGTAAATATCAATACTTTTATGAGTATGAAATTGTTGACAGTTTACTACCAAACCGAGCGATCGCACTTTTCAAGGCACAGAGGTACGGACGATAGCGTAACGCCATAGCATAGCTGATGGCACAGAGAAGATATCGTTCATACCATTTCATTAATCTCAGCCTCAGCGATACCTATTTATACGTCTTTTGATACAAGTGTGTTTAATTTTGAAATATTAAAGTGAAAAATTAATTCAGAAAAAAACTTATGACAACCGAGCAAGAACTTCAATCTCTTTTTAATAACTTAGATCGCGATCAAGACGGTAAAATCTCCATTAATGAGCTTTTTTTAAGTCCTGGCTTAAGTGCAGTCATCTCATCACAAACACATACTACTAGTCCCCAAGAGTTGATAGTACAGTATGATTCAGACGAAGACGGTAGTATTACCTTTGAAGAGTTAAAGCAAGCAGTAAAGGAAGCAAGTAATTTAACCTAAAACTCAAAAAATCTAATATCAAAATCCCTCAAAGCACTAACGCTAAGAGGGATTTGCAATCTATCGCTTAATTTGATCAAGACTTTTTTGAACGTGACAATTTCGGAAAAACTTATACCAATTCACGAAATTACTGATATAAATCTCTTCCTCCGCAACGCACTGGTTCCTCTGCTTCCGTCCGCCGAGCGAAGTCGAGGTGCTGCCCCCTCTGCTTGCGGATATGTATCATTCTTAAAGTGAAATGGTATTACTCCTATTGCTTTCCCTGCCAAGGGTTACTCACTAAAATTTCTGGCTGATACTCTTGACAAATTCCTAATCTAAGCAAATGAAACAGCCCTACTTAAAAAGGGGTAAATGCTTCCAAGTCCCCCTTCAAAAGGGGGATCTCAAATGTTTTGCTACCAATTAGAGAACTTTTAAAACATCCTCTAAATTGACCCGTTTAATTTTATTATGCTACTTTTAAAGACTTGCCCCAAGTTTGCGGCTCTGGTAAAGGTTCACCATCTTCTAAAGCTGATTCAATTAGCATTTCTAAAACTTCCTGAGCATTTTTTAAAGCTTCCTCATAAGTATCTCCGTGTGTACAAGGCTGCATGACATTAGTAAACTCAGGCAACGAAACTACATAACATTGGTCTTCATCTGACCATTGAATAATAATTGTATATTTCATTCTTCTGTCTCCTCCGCTTTTTCTATTTTCTCTAATTCTGCAAGTGCTTCATTAACTTGTTTTTCTAAATAAGCTTTGGCATCGCTACCATCTTTACCAGCGATGATGATAGCTTGAGGCAATAGCGGATGTATCCATTTACTATGACTACCCTTTGCAGGTTTATAAGTAAACCCTGCTTGCAGCAATAACTTTTTCAGTTCTCTAATTTTCTTGGGCATAACCTCAGTTTATGTTTATCCTTGCCACCGTTTCAACTGTTTCTCTGCATACTCCCGCACCTTCTCATCTGGGTCATTTTCGGCGCGATCGTGCAACAGTGGTAAAGTTTGGGGATGCTGGGTAAATTGTTTGATAATTGCCTCAAGTGCAGTTTGGCGTGGGTTATCTTGAAAACTATATTCTCTCTGGAAGGGGTCGTTGACGGCGCAATTGTAGTAGATATCAAACAAATCAGGTTGATTTTTGAAATATTTGCCTAATTCTTGCATTGCTGCTTGTCGCACATCGCTATCATCATCATTGTTGGCGCGGTGTTTGAGGATAGCGAGAGTTTCTGGGTCATGTTTATAGCCACGGGCTAATTCTTGGACAGCTGCTCGTCGCACATCGCTATCATCATCATTGTTGATGCGGTGTTTGAGGATGGCGAGAGTTTCTGGGTCATGTTTATAGCCACGGGCTAATTCTTGGACAGCTGCTCGTCGCACATCACTATCATCATCATTGTTGGCAAGGTGTTTGAGGATGGCGAGAGTTTCCGGGTCATGTTTGTAGCCACGGGCTAATTCTTGCACTGCTACATATCGCACACCCCCATCATCATCATTGTTGGTGCGGTGTTTGAGGATGGCGAGAGTTTCGGGGTCATGTTTGTAGCCACGGGCTAATTCTTGCACTGCTGCATATCGCACAGCCGAATTATTATCATTAGTAGCACGGTCTTTGAGGATAGAGAAAGTTTGCGGGTCATGTTTGTAGCCACGGGCTAATTCTTGTACTGCTGCTTGTCGCACAGCCCAATTATCATCATTGTTGGTGTGTTGTTTGAGGATAGCGAGAATTTCCGGGTCATGTTTGTAGCCACGGGCTAATTCTTGGACAGCTGCTTGTCGCACAGCCCAATTATCATCATTGTTGGCGCAGTTTTTGAGCCAGATGAGAGTTTCGGGGTCATGTTTGTAGCCACGGGCTAATTCTTGCACTGCTACATATCGCACACCCCCATCATCATCATTGTTGGTGGGGTGTTTGAGCCAGATGAGAGTTTCGGGGTCATGTTTGTAGCCACGAGCTAATTCTTGCACTGCTGCAATTCTCACACCCGAACTATCATCTTTTTGGGTGCGGTCTTTGAGGATGGCGAGAGTTTCGGGGTCATGTTTGTAGCCACGGGCTAATTCTTGCACTGCTGCTCGTCGTACATAGTAATCATCATCATTGTTGGCGCAGTTTTTGAGCCAGGAGAGAGTTTCGGGGTCATGTTTGTAGCCACGGGCTAATTCTTGCACTGCTGCAATTCTCACAACCCAATCATCATCATTATTGGCGCGGTCTTTGAGCCAGGTAAGGGTTTGGGGAGATTTTATCCAAGTAGTTGCGATCGCCACAACTGCATGAGTGCGAAATTCTCGAACTAGCTTAGTTTCTTCTTTATCTATATAGAGAGTGTAATGATACCACAGGTTATACTTAGTTAAATCTTTGAGTTTGTTCAGCAATTCGTCAGCTATTACTTCAATTTCGTGACGATTTCTCACTTCTGCTAAACACTTAGCTGCTAAAAAGAGATTGAGAAATTTTTCGGTTTCACCATCTTGCACTATTAAATATTTAATAATTTCACCAGTAAACTTAGGCTCTATCATCCCAGCAATTAACAGCAAAACTTCGTGCCAAGTTTCATCTTGCCAATGCTTACCAAAAACTTCCTGTTTCAATACCTCAATAGTCAGCGTTTGCGTTTCTTTAAACTGCCACACAAACTCCCAAGCACAGAAATATTCTAAAAAAGTTCGATGTACAAAAGCATAATAATCAGCCCCCAAGAAACATAACATAAAGTTACGAGTCCGCAGTTGGTTAATCATTACCCTTGCAGCTTGTCTGGGTTGATTAATCTCTAGCTTTCTTAAATATTCAGCCAAAATATTTTCTAATTGACTTGCATTAATCAAATTACCTGCTAAACCTTTATCACTGGTTTGCATACTATAGGCAACTTGACGCAACATTGCTTGCTTATCTTTATAATCAATAGTTTTATGATCTAACCTTTCATCTTCTACTAAAGCGCGTTCCACATCCCACTGATGCAGCAATACCCGTGATGCTTGATTATAAAGTTCGGCTCTATCTCTCGGTAATTCCTGATTACGATTCAGAATTGCCATCATCGTTAACAGCAGAGGATTTCCCGCTAGTTCAGTAATAGCTTTAGAAGCTTCAATTCCTCTGTATAATCTTTCCCGTTTCCTGATCTTATCAGCTTCATTACTAAAAGTTAACTCATGCCAACGGTGAATAAAATCTTGAATTTGTTCTGAATCTAAATCTTGCAGCATAAAGTGACGAAACTCAGCATCGCGTAATCTTTGCGGTTTATAACCAATCACGCGAGAAGTGACAATCACCTGCACATTAGGATAGTCATTAGTAAAGCGATGAATATCAGTAATCACATCCTCCCGCTTACCAGGGTCAAATACTTCATCTAAACCATCAAACATTACTAAAGCTTCACCAGCTTTTAGTTTTTCGTGCAGTTGATGTTGATTGAGGTGAGTCATTACACCGCTACATTTATGAAAAAATTCCAGAAAGTTATGACATTCTTGATCATCACGCCGCCGCATATAAGTGCGTAACTCAATCAGCAACGGTATTGGTAATGAGATAACATTATCTAGTGGTGAGTTTGCCCAATTCAAGGCTAAATACTGCAATAATGTAGACTTACCAGAACCAGGATCACCCAAAACCACAATATATTTATAAGTCTGTTTTTCATTAACAACATCTAATACAGAAAGTATTGGTTGTTCTAAATAAACCCGTTTGTGATTTTCTAATTCTTCGGCGGCAATTTCCGCCTCAAGTTGGTCACTTTCGCGCAATCGTTTTAAATGCTCTTTTGGCAGTTCATGTACTTGCGGTAAAACTTGATGCACTTCTCGCACATTTTGAGCAATAAACATTCGCCATAACTTCAGTTCGTTATAGGCGTAACCCGTTGTATCTAAACTATCCAGCTTCAAATTACCATAAAATTCGCGGATTGATTCTTGATATTTATTTAAATCAAAATCGGCAACAACACCAGCAATCTCTTTAGTATGAGTTTCAATATTAGATAATTTTTGTAATTCTAAAATAGAATGTAATTCTTTAGCTTCTAACAGCAATTCTTGAACCTGAGTAAAATACTGCTCAGTTAACGATTGCCAGTTAAATTTAGTTGGTAAAGCTTTGAGTTGTAGTTTCTGCCAACTCTCTGCTAAAATTTCATAACTCAAATCTTCGCAGTTAATATCAAAAGCTTTCCCCAGAGTTTCTTTGACAGATTTATCACTAATAAATTTCTTAATATCCCCGGTATATTCTTTAATTTCACCTTCCGGCAGTTTACACCGCACCTTTAACTGCTGCTGCATCAGTTGTAAAAACTCTTTCAAAGCCTTACCCGCAGCAATATCAATATCTTCTTTCTTCAGTTTCTCAAAAGCTTTCCCAGGGATGCTTTTTAATATATCCTTTGCCCAATCTTTTGCCGCATCTTTAGCTAAATCTTCTAAAATTGGTTTAAAAATTAACCCTGCACCTTGAGCAACTCCCCAGATAACCAACCAGTCAACCATAATACCCGCATCCGCAGAGATTTTAATTACGAGTATATACACTAGCTTTAGCAAGCATTTCTGAGTTTAGGATGATTTAACCCCGTTATATGGACAAGGGAAGGGGGACAAGGTAGACAAGGGGGATAAGGGAGACAAGGGGGACAAGGGAGAGATGATGGATATTGGTGAGTAGCAAGATGGCTAGTACAGGTCGGCGTAAATAAACAGACTATAAGAAATTGCTACAAGGCTTGTAGTATCGTTATTCTTTCTTTTTCCTTTTGCCTTTTTCCTTTTGCCTTGTTGTACTAGGGATTTTCCAAGGGCGATCGCATCAGTCCCAGTATAATTAATCGTTGTAGAGACATTACATACAACATCTCTACAAAATTGAGAGATTGCAGCTTGAAATTACAAATAATCTTTTTGCTTCTCTTCTATCATCATTCGCACTACATCTTTCATTGTGTATTGTGCTTGCCATCCTAACTTTTCTTTGGCTCTGGCTGGGTTGCCTCTGCCAATTACAATATCTGTAGGTCGTAATAAACTACCATCCGTAGTTACATATTCTTGCCAATCTAACCCTAAACAAGCAAAAGCTTCTGCTACAAAATCTTCTAATTTTGATGTTTCACCAGTTGCAATTACATAATCATCTGGTTCATCTTGTTGCAACATTAAATACATCGCCTCAATATACTCAGGGGCCCAACCCCAGTCACGTTGAACAGATATATTACCTAAATAAAGGTGATTCTGCTCGCCTTTAGCAATACGACAAGCCGCAGAAATAATTTTTTGAGTTACAAATCTTTCTGGTCTTAACGGCGATTCATGGTTGTATAAAATACCAGAACAAGCAAACAAACCATAAGCTTCTCTGTAATTAGCCACTTCCCAAAAAGCCGTCGCCTTAGCCACACCATAGGGACTGCGCGGACGAAATGGTGTATTTTCATCTGCTGGCTGTTCACCTGTATTCCCAAAGCATTCACTAGAACCAGCATTATAAAGTTTAATCGGCGCACCAATAAAACGAATCGCTTCTAATAAATTCAAAGTCCCAGTAGCAATACTCTCTAAAGTTTCGACTGGTTGTTCAAAAGATAAACCCACAGAACTTTGTCCAGCTAGGTTGTAAATTTCATCTGGCTGAATTTTTGTCAAAACCTGCAACACACTACGAAAATCAGTCAACGCCACAGATGCAAGTTTAATTTGATCACGAATGCCCAAGCGCACTAAATTATTAAACGAGGACATCTGCGCGTCCCGTGAAGTTCCACAAACAATGTATCCCTTGTTTAAGAGTAACTCTGCTAAATAAGCCCCATCTTGACCTGATACTCCACAAATCAGTGCTTTTTTCGCCATATTTTTATCTCAGAAATATTACGTAGATAAATGTATTACCTTGAACTCAGGTAAAAATAAAACAACCATATTATCATGATTTTTCGGGAATGCCTTTATACCATTCCTCCTGTAGTGCTATTTGAAAAAGAAAGTAGTAAGCAGATTTTTACCGTGAGTAAATACCTGAAAAGTCCGAATTACTAGCCTCTAGCCTCTGATAGCGATGTGTGGGAATTTGTAGCGATCGCCCCCAATTTGTGCCGTAATTAACTTTTTATGCTATCTGTTAAATATGCTTCTATTTCACTATCAGAATATTTTACTTTTTATATAAAAAAATTAATTTTTGCAAATAATATTCATTAATTTTGACTCTACCAAGAAGCGCAAAACCCAACACTATCATACTTTTCAGTGCGATTTAATTTCATTAAACTGACAAAACTTAAGAAAATATGAATTACATTTTTCCCTAAAAAAAAATGATATGTTGTATACAGAATTGAATTTCGCACGTATCTGGAGTAGTACCAACAAATCTACTCCAGTTTTTCCCCCTAAATCCTTTACCCGTCGAGGTTTTGAGCAGGATTTAAGGGACAGTTGAGTACAACTTTTTGTATCCCGAAATCAGCAGCAAATCGCCTCAAAACTTTGCTGATATTGGTTTATAGCTGAGTACAAAGAAATCCTAAACCCCACTCTAAAAATACAAGAACCCTGACCTAAAAATACAAGAACCCCCACCCGAAAAAAAATTTATAAACTTTTTTATAGCTGAAAATCAAGGCTTTCAAATTTGAGTACAAATCTAATAAATCCAATAAATTCTATCCAAAAATAACCACCAGCCTTGTTCAAAAACGGCTGCTATAAATCATATATCGCCAATCACCAATGGCTCGAAACAAAACGCAAGCCAAAAGTGAGTGGAGGGATGAGATAGCACCATGCCTCGGTGAATCGAAGTCACGGCTGTACACACCAACTCTACCCAAAACCGAAAAGTTGACACACACCAGCCGAAACACAAGGATTCATAGCCTGCCATCATCAGCGAAGTTGCCCAGCAAGTGGCTTTGCTACAACCCAAGGATGCACTCCTGCGGGCAGTGTTATGGCCGTGACTTCCATTCTACTAGGGCAAATCAAATAGCAACTGCATCTCCCACAGTGGCAGCTTAGTCCACCGACATTTGCGAAATTCAATGACACCACAGGTTACAGGCTCCTCCGTTACTGAATCGACACCAACCCAAGCAAAATCTGGTGGTTGCGGATGCGACAGCAAAAGCAGCGCCACCGTGGAAATGGACGAAAAGCTCCAAGAGCGTATTGCTAAACATCCCTGCTACAGCGAAGAAGCTCACCACCATTACGCCAGAATGCACGTTGCAGTTGCACCTGCTTGCAACATTCAATGCAACTATTGCAACCGCAAATATGACTGCGCCAACGAAAGCCGTCCTGGTGTAGTCAGCGAGTTACTCACACCCGAAGAAGCAGCACACAAAGCTTTAGTTATCGCTGGCAAGATTCCCCAAATGACAGTTTTGGGAATTGCTGGCCCTGGCGACCCCCTCGCCAACCCCGAAAAAACTTTCCGCACCTTTGAGTTGGTTGCAGACAAAGCACCAGATATCAAACTGTGCTTATCAACCAACGGTTTGATGTTAACTGAATACATCGATCGCATTAAACAACTAAATATAGATCACGTTACTATCACCCTAAATACCATCGACCCAGAAATCGGCGCGCAGATTTACTCTTGGGTTCACTACAAGCGCAAGCGTTACAGAGGTATTGAAGGAGCCAGAATTCTGCTCGAAAAGCAGTTAGAAGGCTTACAAGCTCTGAAAGAAGCTGATATTCTGTGCAAGGTCAATTCCGTGATGATTCCCGGAATCAACGACCAGCACTTAGTGGAAGTCAACAAAGCCATTCGTGAGCATGGTGCATTCCTGCACAACATCATGCCTTTGATTTCTGCACCAGAACACGGTACACACTTCGGCTTAACAGGTCAACGCGGCCCCTCACAAAAAGAACTCAAGTTAGTTCAAGACCAGTGTGCCGGCAACATGAAAATGATGCGCCACTGTCGTCAATGCCGTGCAGATGCCATTGGCTTGTTAGGTGAAGACCGCAGCCAAGAGTTCACCAAAGAGAATTTCTTGGAAATGTCTCCAGAGTACGACCTCAGCAAGCGTCAAGAAGTCCACGAAGGTATTGAGAAATTTAGAGAAGAAATTAAAGCAGCCAAAGAAAAGGCAAAAGCGGGCAAGCAGCAAGCTGCCAATAATCCTAAAATCTTAGTTGCAGTAGCAACCAAAGGCGGTGGATTAGTTAACCAACACTTCGGCCACGTCAAAGAATTTCAAGTTTACGAAGTTGATGGCAACGAAGTTCGCTTTATCAGTCACCGCAAAATTGATCAATATTGTCAAGGTGGATACGGTGAAGCCGCCACCGCAGAGAATATCATGAAGACAATTGCAGATTGTAAAGCAGTATTGGTTTCTAAAATTGGCAACTGTCCCAAAGAAAAATTGCACGCAGCTGGCATACAGACCGTTGAAGCTTACGACGTAATCGAGAAGGTTGCTTTAGAGTTTTACGACCAGTACGTCAAAGAATTAGGCAATAGGGAATAGATTACAGGTTAAAGGTTACAGGTTACAGGTTACAGATAATTTTCTATTACCTATCACCTGTCACCTATCACCTATCACCTATCACCTGTCACCTCTCACCCCTCCCCTTATTCGCAAGGAGATTAATCATGGCTTATAAGATCACCAGCCAATGTATTTCTTGCAATCTCTGTGAGTCTGTATGTCCCACTGGTGCAATTAAAGTAGAAGGCACACGCCACTGGATTGATTCTGAACTCTGCACAGACTGTGTTGGCACTATTCACACAGTACCTCAATGCAAAGCTGGTTGCCCAACCTGTGATGGTTGCGTTAAAGAAACAAACGATTATTGGGAAAGCTGGTTTGCTAAATATAACCGTGTAATCGGGAAATTAACAAAAAAACAAGATTATTGGGAACGTTGGTTTGACTGTTATTCTTAGAAGTTTATGCTATCTAATAATCAAAAATACTGATTCTGCAAGGGTTATAAGGCTTACGCCTGAAGGGGTGACAAAGCGGCTGAAGCCGAGGAAATAAAAGATTGTGACCGTTTTGGGGTAAAAAAAGATAGGTCAGGTATTGTCAACAAGACCTATCAAATGATAATGTTACCTAAATTCTACCAA
>NZ_JACJSD010000078.1 GCF_014697615.1 Nostoc sp. FACHB-280
GCTAACTTGGGTATGGAAGTAATGCACGAGCGCAATGCTCACAACTTCCCCTTAGACTTGGCTGCTGGTGAGCAAGCTCCTGTTGCTATCTCTGCTCCTGCTATCAATGGCTAATTTGCTCTGATAGAAGCAGTAAATAATTAATCGAAGGCGCTCTCTTTACGGGGAGCGCCTTTTTGGTTTGGGGTTTCTTGGAATTAGAACAGGAACTTTGGGGAATTTGATACACTAGCTAAAATTTGAAATTATTCTAGCTGGTAGCTCTAGGCTGATAAATAAATATGAGTGATGCTTTATTTTGTATAGAAAATTTACGAGTTGCTTATCCTCAGCGTGGCGGGGAAGAACTTAGATGGGCGGTTGATGATGTATCTTTTACACTGCAACCTGGGGAAAGAATGGGTCTGGTGGGGGAGTCTGGTTGCGGTAAATCTACGTTAGGACGGGCGGCGATGCGCTTGCTACCGCCATCTAGCAGAGTTGACGGCCGAGTAACTTTTCAGGGGCAGTCAGTATTTGATTTAACATTACCTCAGTTGCGAAAATTTCGGGGGGAGGCGGTAGCACTGATTTTCCAAGACCCGATGACACGCCTTGATCCATTAATGACGATTGGTAAGCATTGTCTGGAAACTTTGCAAGCACATTCACCAGAACTATCAGCCAAGGAAGCGAAAGAAAAAGCACTGGCGACTTTGGAAAAGGTGAAAATCCCGGCGAGTCGGTGGAATCAGTATCCACATGAGTTTAGCGGTGGAATGCGACAACGGGTAGCGATCGCTCTTGCTCTCCTCCTAAATCCTAAGTTAATTGTGGCTGATGAACCTACCACTAGTTTAGATGTCACTGTCTCCGCGCAGATTTTACAAGAATTAACTCGTCTGTGTGCGGAAGAAAATATGGCACTGTTGCTGATTTCTCACGATTTGGCAATGGTGGCAGAATATTGCGGCCGCATCGGCGTAATGTACAACGGCAAAATGGTAGAAATGGGGGCGACATCATCGGTATTTGGCAACCCTCAACATGAATATACGCGATCGCTTTTACAAGCAGCTTTGCATATTCAAGCTGTGGATGAAAGTGGAGAAGATGCTTCACAACCAACACTTGATAGTCAATCGCCACTTTTACGAGTTACAGAACTTCAGCAACACTACACCATAGAACCTAATTTGATTGAACGACTGTTTAAAGCAGAAAGTCAGACCATCAAAGCTGTAGATGGAATTAACTTGGAACTGTTTCCGGGAGAAATTTTAGGTTTAGTTGGTGAATCTGGTTGCGGTAAAAGTACACTATCGCGGACTATCTTACAGTTGATTCGTCCAACGGCTGGCAAAGTAGAATTTTTGGGACAAGATTTAACCAAGCTATCACGTCAAGAAATTCGCGCTTCTCGCCGACAAATGCAAATGGTGTTTCAAGATCCCCATGCTTGTTTAAATCCGGCGATGACTGTAGGGCAGAGTATAGGTGATCCTTTGTTAATTCACAATCTGGCTGATGCAGCCAAAGCCAAAGAAGAAGTATTGTGGATGTTGCAAAAAGTTGGTTTAACACCGCCAGAAGTTTATTATCAACGTTTTCCATCAGATTTATCGGGCGGACAACAACAACGAGTAGCGATCGCACGGGCTTTAATTACTCGTCCCAAACTGTTGATTTGTGATGAACCAGTGAGTATGTTAGATGCTAGTGTGCAGTCACAAGTTTTAGATTTGATGCTGCAATTAAAGGCAGAATTTGAGTTAACGTATCTGTTTATTACCCATGATTTGTGGTTAGCGAGATTTTTATGCGATCGCATTGCTGTGATGAATGGCGGTAAAATTGTCGAACTCGGCCCGACAAAACAAATTTTTGCCAACCCGCAGCACCCTTATACACAAACACTATTAGCGGCGGCTCCACTTTTAGCTCGGACTTAAAATCTCGATAATCAATTCAATTATGCGTGCGGAGCAAAATTAGGCAGTCACTGACTTAAAAATTGTGTTTCTAAACTCAGTTTTAGATTTTGTTTTAAGCACAATTATTTTAATATAGTCCGCTTAGGCAGACTTTGTTTGTGTAGGCACGAATTCCAATCCCCTGGTGTTTTTTCCAAAAAGTGTTTTTAACACCATTTAAGTAATTTTACTCTTGAAAAATTTGGGTTAGAAGTGTATCAATAGCTAGGAATTAACACCTCTGACCCAAAAATGGAATTTACAATAAAACAAACGAATATTGCTAAAGGTGTCGCAATTTGTTTAATGTTTGCCCATCATCTATATGCTTTCAAGGATCGCCTTTTAATAGGAAATAATTATATACCATTAATTCCTTTTATAAATGTGGAATTATACATAGGATATTTTGGAAATATTTGCATTTCTATGTTTTTATTTTTATCTGGTTACGGGATGTTTCTAGGATATTTACACTCAGAAAAAAAACTTTTATACTACTCAATAAATAAATTAAAATCTTTTTATTTAAAATACTGGTTATACTTTTTAATATTTGTACCAATTGGAATATTTTTCTTCCCAAAAGTAACTTTTTGGCATTCAAATCAAGTTCGCTACTCACCAGATATCAAAATATTTTTAGAAAATTTTGTAGGTTGGAGTTCAACATATAATAGCGAATGGTGGTTTGTTTGGAATTTTATAATTAGCCTTCTTTTTCTATTTCCTATTTATACTATATTAGTAGATAAAAATATTAGTTTTTTATTTTTTTTAAGTATATTATTATGGTACTTTGGTTCACGTATAAATCCTTACGGACATCTGGGTTTTATCTATTGGCAAATATCATTTGCTTTAGGAATAATATGTGCTAAGTTAAATTTCTTTTCAAGCTATGTAATTAAGGAATTTGATAAATCGAAATGGATCGTGAGCTTCGTTGGTGTATTACTTTGTTATATGGTGAGAACTAAATTAGAGCAAAAAACGTATGATTTTCTAATAGTGCCTTTTTTTATTTATTTCTCTTGTAGAGCCGTTAAAATATTAAATCTGTCTAAATTGATGGCTTATCTAGGTAAATATTCTTTTCCCCTGTGGCTGACTCATTCTTTCTTTTGCTACTATTACTTCCAAAATATTATTTATTCACCAAAATTGTCACCTCTTATATTTATACTCTTAACAACAATGTCACTTTTGTCAGTTTTAGGGATAGAGCTATTAGGTTCTTATTTTATAAAAGTTAAGAATCTATTTTTAAGAAATGTTTTATCAAGTAAACCTTAAATTTTTGAGTGCGTTAAGTGTAGCTATATCGCACAGAGAAAAATGACTCGTCTTCAGTTTGTTGCAATTTAAACTGCTGCTCCAAATCATAGAGCGTTATTTTCTCCGCAGCGATTGTTTTTACCATTTGTATGTCTCTCGATTATTCCCGATATCCTAATTCTATTTAAGTCAAAACTAAGTTATCTCGATGCACTACGGTATCTGCGCCTACATATCCCAAAATTTCGGGAATTTCTCTGGAGTGTCGCCCGCAGATTTTTTGTAGTTCATCGCTGCTGTAATTTACTAAACCTCTAGCTATTTCGTTACCGTTGGTGTCGCACAATTGCACAGCGTCTTGGGTGTCAAATTCTCCTTCTAGGGTTTTGATACCTGCGGCTAATAATGATTTTCCGGCTTGTGATATTGCCGCGATCGCACCTTGATCTAAATACAATTTTCCTGTCGGCACAAGTCCGTAAGCTATCCAGCGTTTTCTGGCGGATGTGGGTTCTGGTTGCGGTTCAAAGTGCGTTCCTAGAGGTTCCCCTTGTAAAATTTTTTCGAGATTGCGGGGAAATCGCCCTTGAGTAATCACAGTCCGCACTCCGGCTGCGATCGCAATTCTGGCGGCGGATATTTTTGTTACCATCCCACCAGTACCCCATTGTGAGCCTTGACCACCTGTTTGGATTTGCAATTGCGCCAATTCTTTAATATTACTCACCAAGGCAATGGGTTTAGCATCGGGTACAGAGCGGGGATCGGCTGAATATAATCTATCTACGTCGGTGAGTAAAAATAGCCAATCGGCTTCAACTAAACTCGCTACTAATGCTGAAAGGGTATCATTATCACCAAATTTCAGTTCCTCGACAGCCACGGTGTCATTTTCATTCACTACGGGAATTACACCCAGCCCCAACAATTCTTTAAAGGTGTTGTAAACGTTGAGGTAACGGCTACGCTGTACTAAGTCGCTGCGAGTTAACAAAACTTGGGCAATTGGCTGCTGTAAGGTTGTAAATAAATCGTCATATATCCGCATTAACCTGCCTTGACCAACTGCGGCTACTGCTTGTTTGAGGGCGATCGCTTTTGGACGTTCTGTTAAGCCTAATCTGGCACAGCCTACACCCACCGCACCAGAGGAAACCAAAATCACACGATTTCCCTGCTGCCTCAAATGACAAAGCGTTTCGGTTAAAGTGGCGATCGTAGAAAGTGCTAATTGCCCGGTTTCTGGTTGAGTCAGGCTAGAAGTGCCTATTTTGACGACAATTGTTTTGGTCATGGTCATTAGTCATTAGTCATTGGTCATTGGTCATGAAGGACAAATGACAAAGCACAAAAAAGCAAAGCGCCAATCCTTCTATAAGTGAAGGCTGACGCTTTACTAGTTTATAGTTATTTGCTATTTACTAGGGTCTTTTATTAGCTGACCCCATGTTATTAATACTTATAATCTCCTGTTTTCTGTGTTTCTATTTTATTCTTAATTATTTCTTTAACTTTCTTTTCCTGACGATTTATTACTTTTTATTAACAACGCTGCGTTTAGGTGTGATGGAGGCTCCCAAGATTTCAGAAATCCAGACTTCAAAATTTCGGACGGGATGAGAACGTAGTGCAGCATCAGGATGAATAATCGGTTCTACGAGAACTGTAAACATTCCTAGACGATTACCAGCTAAAACATCGGTAAACAAGCGATCGCCCACCATTCCTACTTGATGTGCAGGTAAATCCATTGCTTGGAGAGCGGCTCTAATTTTGCGGCGAGAAGGCTTGGCTGCACCCAAGTAATAAGGTAAATTCAAAGCACGGGCAATGCTGCCAATGCGAGCTTCGCTTAAGTTATTGCTCACCAACCACAAATCAACATTAACGCGAATTTCTTCTACCCATTGTCTCAACTCTGGCGAAGGAGTCCCCACTGTGAAAGGAACGAGTGTTTCATCCACATCTAAGACAAGTCCCTTCAGCCCATATTGTTGAATAATTTCTTGAGTCAATTGCAAAACTGAACCATGTAAAATCAAGTCAGGCTGTAAGAGATTGTTCCAAGTCATAGATAATTTTCAGGATCACAATGAAAAATGCTCCCAAGTAAGAGCATTGTTGAGAATGGGTGCAGGGGATCAATAGAGTTAGGGGAGCAGGGAGCAGGGGGAAAGGGGGAGAGTGTGATACCGTTTCACTTTGTGATGATTAGCGACTCTAAAAGTCACGATTTAATCAGATTTCCATCCCCTTCACACCCGGTCACTGAGCGACTTGCCTTGAGCGAAGCCGAAAGGAGCCGAAGTGTACACCCCTACACCCAACTCTAAAACCTTGTCTAAAAATGAGACATTTTTATTTTCAATTTTGAGCAGATTTTATTCCACTTCATTAAAAAGTTGTTCTTCTAGGAGTGGTTGCACTTGGCGAAATTCTTCGGGAGAAAGTAATTCCGGTTCGCCATCTTTGGTAATTCTGGCAAAAAACAACAGTGGATCAAGGGGAGTATAAATAGCGTACTCCTGTTCTTCATGATAGAAGCTGGCGAGTAGCTGTAGTTGTTCTGGCTCTAAATCGGTTTCGTCGTCTTCGATTTCTAAGGTAAAAAGTTCCGACTCATCTACGGCTGGTAGTTCACCAGCAACTGTCAAAGCGTAAGCCGTGTTTTTCAGAATTAGGTTCTGCTCAGATAAAACTGCTTGGGCGGTACCAAAAATTTCGTCAAGGATAGCGTCATCTTCTACTAAAACGGCTTCTTCTTCTTCGTCGTCACCTTCCCAAGCGAAAATTTCTATGGGTGAGTCCACAGGAAGCAGTAAGACGTATTCTTGTCCATCTACAGAGAGCGAATGTTCTATATAACATTCGAGGGTTCGCCCTGTCTCATCTGTCAAGGTGATGGAACCTGTGTGATCGCGATCGTTATCTTCAGAAAATGGAGAAGGAAACATAGCCGATTAGTTAAACTTTATCTTTACCGCAACTGTGAATATTGCTTTCCTGTTAAATGACAAATAATGTCAAGCTAATAGTTTCACATTTAGACACAACTGCTCAGTAATTGCTTTCAGAATATCATGTCAAAAGCTATCCATACTCGACAGCATTTTAACTGGGGCAGAGCGTCGAGAATCTAACCATTGTTGTAAAATCAATGCTGCGGCTTTGCGGTCAATTAAACCTTTATGACGCGATGGTGAGAGATTCTCGGCGATGAGCATTTGCTCTGCTTGAAAAGAGGTAAGGCGCTCATCAACATATTCTATGGGTAGTTTGAGAGCCTTACTCAGTTTGGTGGCAAATTTCTGCACCTGATGAGCTTGGAATCCCAAAGAACCATCCATCGAATAAGGTAAACCAACAACTAGAATTTCTACCTGACGTTCATGGACGATATTTTGGAACTGCTCAACGTCGCGCTCAAAAGATGAGCGTTCAATTGTTGTAATTCCGGTAGCAATTAACCCGGTGCGATCGCATCCTGCTACGCCAATTCGTTTCCGTCCGACATCTAACCCTAGTGCTGAAATATACTGTTTTTTATCCATTGTTATTTGTGCCGCGTAGTGAGTTCTGAGTCTGAGATATTCATCCTCTAACCCTTACCACACAAGCTTTTACTACTTTTCCTGTTGACCATCGACTGATTCATTTTGGCAAGATGGCTCCGTATGACAGTTGTTACATTTAAAGTTGATAGATTCTGATTTGCTTGGCACCGGGATCTCTGAAGATGACTGCTGCCCAGTTTTTGCCCAAGACATCCCGCCTGGTATGGGTTTACGTGCTGGTTGTAAACCTTGCAACACATCTGTCCATTGAATACCTTCTAAGGAGACAAATTTTGATTCTCGGAGTTTGTGCCAAACTGAACGCGACATAATCAAAGTATGTTCAGTGCGTTTTGCCCCAATCCGTTCTAAATATTCTTCTCTTTCTGGTTGGTAGTCTAAAGAAGCCAGTCGCAAACCTTGTTGGGGGAAATCTTGCGCTATGCGTGCCAATTGCGAAAGCAACTCTGGATACAACCAAGTGTAAGCAGGGTGAACTGTCAGCGTTGCCACATGAGGAGTTTCGCCTTTGCGGTCAAGCTGTACTTGAAAATAACCAATGGCGGCTTTACGTTGCGGTTCAAACACATAACCACTGACAACTTCTGTTTTGGTGATCCATTGTTTGACAGCATCGGTCAACGCCCCAAATAAACTGGTTTTAAAATCGCGGGTGTTGCGGTCAAAGACTTGACGTACCAAAGGCGGCATTGATGCTGTATCTAGTTGATAAAGCAACTGAGCATCGGCGTTACTTACTGGCAGCAAATTGGGTAAATCTGGTTCTGCTTGTGCCAATTCTGCCAATAAATCGGCTTCTATTTTCCAATAGGTAATTTCGGCTAAACGTTGAAACCCATTTTGGCGATAGAGAGCTAATGCTTCTATATCGTTAATATTTACTTCTAATAACCAAGTCCGCGCTTCTAAAATCGACTCGAAGCAATGGCGCAGCAATTGTGAGCCGATTCCTTGCTTATCCGCAGCCTTATCTAGCATCACTTTATCAATGCGCCAAGTACTGCGAGTGCGGTTGAATGGTGATACTTGAATCATCCCCAATAGCATTCGCCCCTGTTCGGCGACATAGGCGCAGAAACGATACTGGAGTGGGTTGGGGAACCAACTCAAAAATTTAAGTAAGCCATACCAACGCCGGAGTGATTGCATTTGGCTCTCGGCAGAATTGGAGCCTTCCAAAGTCGTGGCGGTGAATGACTCTTGTGTTAATCGCTCAATTCCATCCAGATCCCGATAGTGGACTGGCCGGATGACAACGCTGAGATTTCGAGGAAGTAATGAAGTCATTTTGATTCAAGCGGCCATTTAGCCTTAACTAACTGCTCGTGGGTGGAACTGTTGCAATAACAATTTTAACGGCTTTCCGTTGCTGGCTATTGCTTCAAAAGGTTGATTTTTTTGATTAAAGACTTACAAAAGCAAAAAAAAGCAGGTTAGATGAGTACGCTATTGGCGTTAACCCAAAAATACCTGCTTTTATTTTATTTGACTTTTCGTTAAATTTCCTATATTTACAAACCTTGCCGAGAAATTAACTTTTCAAAGTTGGCTTGGGTTTGATGGAGGAGTTGTTGTCTGCTATCTTCCACAGAATGCTTGAAGGTTGGAACCAGATTGCGAGCTTGTAGCGTCATGTGTAGCTGTAAATGAGCAACATATTCACTAAAATCTTCGTTTTGTACAGCTTTGCCCGTTAGTAAATGAGATTCCGTTGCCACTGTGTTCTCCTTATCGCACTGTTGATTCACATCATCAAAACTTATCATGTTGCTCGAATTACCTTTTTATTTTGCAATGAAGTTTAACGGTTGTTTGCAATGAGGTTACAGGTGAGAGGTTACAGGTTACAGGTGAGAGGTTACAGGTTACAGGTGAGAGGTTACAAACCTTCATACTTCACACTGCTACTCACGCAGTACATAGCCAACGCCTCGGACGGTTTGAATGAGGCGCTTTTCATTGTTGATTTCGAGTTTGAGGCGCAAGTAACGGACGTAAACTTCGATGATGTTGGAATCGCCCATAAAGTCGTAACCCCAAACTTCTTCTAAAATGCGATCGCGGGTAATTACTTGTCGGGGATGGGACAGCAAATAATCCAGCAAATCAAATTCTTTGGCGGTTAATTCAATTGATCTATTGCCGCGATACACTTCTCTGGTGCGGCGATTTAAGCTGAGGTCTTCAAATTCTAAGATGTCGGCTGCATCAGCTTCTTGGTTGCGGCGCAGATGAGCGCGGACTCTGGCTAATAGTTCTTCCACACTGAATGGTTTTACTACATAGTCATCAGCACCAGCGTCTAAACCAGCCACGCGATCGCTAACTTCATCTTTAGCAGTTAATAATATGACTGGGACTTTATCTCCAGTACTCCGCAAACGGCGGCAAATCTCTAGACCTGATAACCCTGGTAACATCCAATCTAAAATAACTAAGTCGGGATGTAACTCTCGCGCCGCAGTCAGGGCAGTTAATCCATCGTAGGCGACACTGACTTGATAACCTTCGTAATTCAGTTCCAATTCGATAAATCGCGCCAGTTTGACCTCATCTTCTACAAGTAAGATGTGCGTCATATTGATGATGTTAATAATTTCAGCAAGGTAAGGCAGTAATGGACACAGACTGAGAACTAGTTTGATGTATGTCTGAATTAATTCTCAAACAGCTTAGTATAGATTAAAGCAGATAACAAGCGTATGTCTGTAATTACCGATAGCTGACGTTTGTGAATTTCAAAGTTTAGCAATAAACATTTACATCTTCACCACATTCATCAGCAAGATAACATAAAGCACGAAAACGCAGAGTTACTAATTGCTCATAAAAGGGATTAAGTTTGCACATGGCTGGAATGTGAAACAATTTCCGCCCGAATAAAGTGATATCTCTTTCAAAGGGACATTGTGATGGTATCACTCTACACAAAAAATGAGCTAATTGAATGTTATTAATTTCTCGATTTTCTAACCATTTACGAACTTTTTGTAAGAAATCTTTGTGTAAATGAAACAAAGTTATAGATGTCATAGTAATTTACCTAAAGATTAAATATAGATAAATATGATGAAGCGATCGCTTGAGGCTGCTACACTCACAAATTATCTTTTCGTGTAACATCTTTAAATACATATCCAAGTTTTTAGATTTCGGAATCATTGACTAAGTTCCCACACTTGTGAGCCTGCACGTTAGGCTAGATATCGCTGTCAAACAAGTGCAAACCAATGACGGAAAATTTCTTTGCTAACAAGAAATCTCTCTTTAACAACTGGGCTTTTAGCTACGATTGGACATTTCCCTCAGTATTCTATCGAGCTATTCACCAACGGTTATTAGAATATGTTGACGTACCACAACAAGTCAACGTTCTCGATTTAGGATGTGGTACTGGACGCTTATTAGAACGCCTCGCCACTAAATTTCCTGACTTGCGTGGTACAGGTTTAGACTTATCACCCAATATGTTACGAATGGCGAGAAAGAGCAACCGCCACCATCCTCGTTTAATTTATGTTGAAGGTAATGCTGAGTCTCTACCCTTTGGTGAAAGTCAATTTGATGCTGTATTCAATACTATTAGCTTTTTACATTATTTAGAACCGCAAAAAGTTCTCACTGAAGTAGCACGAATCCTAATTCCCGGTGGACGCTTTTACTTAGTTGACTTTACCTTTAAACAAGAACTAGAACCTAAAAAATTGCCAATTTCTCCTTTAGGAGTCCGTTTTTATAGTCCTAAACAAAGAGAAACTTTAGGTTTTGTATCTGGATTTAGCTGTGTCAGTCATCATTACTTACTAGGGCCTGTTCTGCTCACAATTTTTGTGAAATAGTCAACAGTAATTCATTTGTCCTTCTCCCTCATCTCCCACTCTCCTGAGTATTTCATAAACACAACAGGTACTCTTAACAGCTTTCTTGCTAATTGCGAGATGCGAAATTTAGGCTGAAGAGATGGAGGAAGATTTTCAAAAGCAACTGTTAAAAAACCAAAGCGACTATAAAACTTTGATAATTGCTCACCCAAGCATTCTAAATATAGTGGTTGTGTAGCTTGACTAATAAGGTGCTGGGTGAGCAAACTACCTAAACCACGACCTCGCCAAGTTGATCTCACTACCAAACTACCAAGTTCTTGTGCGCCAGCAAAATTCCGCAGTTGTCCGCAAGCAATTAAACTACCTTCACATTCTATAACGGAGAACTGTTGCCAACGTAATTGAGTGGGGTCAAGTTTCGCTGAAAATACTAATGAGCGAATTGACCACTTATCAGTTGCAGTTGCCTGACGCAGAATACATCCAGAAGGTAGTGATAAATTTTGAGTGTACATGAATTTCTTTGTTTTTTAAAAAATAATACTTCTGGCAGAGTCAACATTAAGTCATAACCATATTTTAGATAGATAAATTTACATTCTTGATATTCCTAAAATAAACCAAGAATTAATTATAGGAGTTTATCGTTATGGCGGAAGAACAAAAACAAAAATCTGCTAACAATCAAGATGCTACCCCTACAGCTTCTGGTGGTTATCAAACCCCCTTACAAGAAGATATTCGCAAAACTGGCGATGCTTCGCAGTCTGATGCAAGAAAGACTGCTAGACCAGAAGCACCTGGTGAAGATGATGTAGCAGGTAGCCCTAATCAAGGTACTGAATCTCGTTAATTTTAGAGGCTATTTATAAGGTAAATTCCAATTATCTTATAGGATACTTGTATATATCTTGGGCTAATAAGTCACAAAATATATACAAGCCTCTAGCATATCTTAATTTGGATTTACTTGAAAAAATGTGTCTAAGTTTATATGGGTAAACTGAATAATTTTAAGAAAAAATATTTAATTATTTTAAAAAATCATAAATTGAGTGACTAGAAGTCATAAAAAGCTGATAAGAGACTTATTTTTATATTTACACTTTATTTTGAGTGAATAAAGTAAAATTATGTAGAAACTTTAAAGAAAACATTTCTACAGTATTCTATGAATATGCAAACTCTTGTAAGTAGAAGTAATAAATTAAACCTAACTTGCGATTAAAGAGTTTCGATGCTTCGACTGCGCTCAGTATCCACACTTCGACAGGCTCAGTGCATCGCTCCACTTAAACCTCTTTTAGTCAGCCTAATGAGCATTGAGCGACTCGCTCAGAGCGTAGTCGATGGGTGTCGAAATGCGTCTTCTAAATAATGGTGTCTATCTACTTAATATAAATGTGCAACTTTTGATTGCAAAGTTAATAGTAAACATTATTTATAGATTATTTTTTCATCTATCATTAGATAGATATTTTAGAATAGACAATTAAACAGTTAAATCAGCAAATTTTAGGACAACCCAAGGCTCTGCCTGGGTTGTGTGACTCTGACTTTATGTAGATTGATACCAAATTTAAAGACAAATCTTAAATATACACAAAACTTGCATAATATTTATACATAATAAATGTATCATTTTACTCATTACACTGTTAATAAGCTATAACAACTAAATATTATTTATCATTTGCAATCTTGTGAGTTGCTCATGAATAGACTTTCAGCAAAATTTGTTGCGGTTAGTTTTCCTTTAGCACTATTATTGCTTTGCGGCGTGGGGGTAATTTCTTATCTAAGTTTTCTGCGGTTAACGCAAGAAAAACACTGGGTTATTCATACTCATCAAGTTCTAGAAACTTTAGATCATCTGCACCTGGCACTGAGCAATACAGAACATGCACACAGCAGCTATCTTTTAACCGGTATGGGAACATATAACAAAAAATATGAGCAAGAGATAAAAAATGTAGCAAAACAAATTCAAATTATCAAAAATTTAGCTAGGGATAATATTAAGCAACAAGAGCAACTTCAAAAGCTTGAACTGAAAATTAAAGAAAAATTTTACTTTTTACAGATATCTATTGAAATTTTTGAGCAACAAGGTTTAGCTAAAGCTGTGGAAGTTGCTAAAAATAATCAGACTATAAATACTGATAATCAAATTAAAAATATCACTCAAGTAATGGAAAGTGAAGAAAAAAAACTATTACAACAGCGGATAGCAAACACAGATAAAGGAATTTACCAAATAATTTTTATAGTGTTTTTAGGATATGGTTTGAGTTCTTTTCTGATAATAGGAGTTTATTTATTGCTACAAAAGCAAATTCAGATTAATAAAGTTTTATCAGCAGAGGCAATTCATTTAGAACAGCAAGCAGCTAAAGCAAAGTTGGTAAATATTTTAGAGACTGTGACTGATGCTTTTGTGGCTTTAGATGGGAATTGGTGTTATACCTACGTAAATCAAAGGGCTGGACAAATTTTCAATCGTCGTCCAGAAGATTTGATTGGCAAAAATATTTGGCAAGAGTTTCCTGAAGGTGTGGGACAGAAGTTTTATCATGCTTATTACCAAGCTGTGACCGAACAGAAAGTAATTGAGATTGAAGAGTATTATCCACCGTGGGATCGCTGGTTTGAAAATCGTATCTATCCCAGTCAAGAAGGGTTATCAATTTTCTTTCAAGATATTACGCGGCGCAAGTTGGCAGAACTAGCTTTAGAAAACAGTGAAAAACGATATCGTTCATTGGTGCTGGCGACATCTCAAGCTGTATGGTTAGCAGATGCTCAAGGTTTTCCTAAAGAATATTCTTCATGGATAGCTTTGACAGGTCAAACTCAGGAAGAACTTCAAGTATGGGGATGGCTGAATGCAGTTCATCCTGAAGACCGAGAGTTTTCTCAGTTTTTATGGAATCAAGCGAAGGAATGGAAAAGTCCTTATAAGTTGGAACATCGTGTGCAAGTTACTGATGGTAGTTATCGATTTTTTGCTGTGCGGGGAGTTCCTATATTAGATGCTGATAACCAAATTCAAGAGTGGATAGGAACTCATACTGATATTACAGACCGCAAACTAGCGGAGGAAACACTACAACAAGCAAAAGCCGAACTAGAAGTTAAAGTTCAGGAACGTACAGCCGAATTAGAAAAACTAAATGAAGAACTAAGAAACTCAAATCAAGAATTAGAACAGTTTGCTTATGTAGCTTCTCATGATTTGCAAGAACCATTGCGAGCTGTAACTGGCTATAGTCAATTATTAGTGGAGGAATATCGAGAGAGGTTAGATGAGTCTGCCCAAGAATATATAGATTACATTATTGATGGTGCAAGACGAATGCAGCAGTTGATTCAAGACTTGCTGGCTTATTCTCGTATAGGGACAAAAGGTCGAATATTTACGCTGACTGATTGCAATATTGTGCTGAGGGAGGCTTTGAGTAATTTACAGGTGGCGATCGCAGAAAGTCAAGCTGTCATCACTCATGAGCCATTGCCCAACCTACTTGCAGATAAAACTCAGTTAATCCAATTGTTTCAAAATTTGATTGGGAATGCCATCAAGTTTCGCCGCAAAGATGTACCGCCACAAATCCACATTAGTGCTGCAATAGTAGATAAGAATAGAGGTGTAGGGGAAGAAGATTTGACTATTGACTACCAAATTTGGTTGTTTTCTGTACAAGATAACGGTATTGGCATTAAATCTCAGTATCTTAACCGGATTTTTGAAATTTTTCGTCGTCTACATACCCGACGCGAATTTTCAGGTACAGGTATTGGTTTGGCTATTTGTAAAAAAATTGTTGAGCGTCACAATGGTCGTATATGGGCTGAATCTCAGTTAGGGGTGGGTACAACGTTTTACTTTACCCTTCATGAATCAGCTACCCCAGAAAGTTTAGACAAAGACGTGTAATATATGGTTAATGACAGTATAGAAAATAGTCAAGTATGTCGGCATGTGGAAATTTTGCTAGTTGAAGACTCTCCCAGCGATGCTAATCTCACTATGAAAGGCTTCGTAAATACCAAAATTCCCAATAACTTGCACTGGGTAGAAGATGGTGAAACGGCAATGAATTATCTACACCAGCAAGGAGAGTTTGCTAATGCTCCACGTCCCGATTTAATTGTACTTGATTTGAATTTACCAGGGATGGATGGGCGAGAAGTGCTTACAGAACTTAAATCTGACCCCAAATTGAAACATATTCCGGTTGTGGTGCTGACTACTTCAGCAGATGAACAAGACATACTACGTTCTTATCATCTCAGTGCTAACTGTTATGTGACCAAACCTCTTGATGTCTATCAGTTTCTTGAGGTTGTACATTTAATTAAAGATTTTTGGTTAACGGCAGTGAAGCTTCCACCAGATTTATCAATCTTATAAGTATTATTATATATCGGCCAATATCGATTATGATTGAGCATTGTTTTCACAATCAAGAAATCTGATGCTCATTCAAGCATTTTATATAAATATATTTTATGCAAAAAATGATAATTCGCGTTTTACTGGTAGAAGATAGTCCTAGTGATGCCAAACTATTACATCAAATATTTGCTCATACAGTTCAACATAAACTAAAAATGCTGCATGTTGAACGATTATCAGAGGCAATAAATTTAAGTTTAACAGAGAATAATTCTGAAGTAAATGACTTGGAAAATGCAAATCCCAAACAAGATAAATTTGATGTAGTTTTGTTGGATTTGGGATTACCAGATTCTTTTGGACTAGATACGTTAAAGACGTATAGAGCCGCAGTACCAGATGTTCCTGTAGTGGTTTTAACGGGACTTGATGATGAAGAACTAGCAATGCAAGCCTTAGCAGAAGGCGCTCAAGATTATTTAGTTAAAGACCAAATTACCATTCAGCGATTAATACGGGCTATTCGCTATGCTATTGAACGGGAAGAAATTCTGAGAAAGTTACGAGAAAGTGAAGAAATTAGCCGTCAAGCGTTAGCTAAAGAACAACAACTTAATGAGCTAAAGTCTAACTTTGTGGCGATGGTTTCCCATGAATTTCGTAACCCGATGACTACAATTAGAACTGCTATAGATATTCTGCAAAATCAAAATAATATGGATGAGGCACGAAGAAATATTTATTTCGAGCGTGTGCAAGATGCTCTCAACCACATGTTGCAGCTATTAGATGAAGTTTTATTTCTGAGTAAAAGTGAAACTGCAAAATTAGAATATAAACCTGCGCCTTTAAATTTGATTAGCTTTTGTCAAGAAATTACAGAAGTAATGCAGATGAAAGCGGCTGGACAGAAAAATATTATTTTTAATTATGCAGGAGAATGTAATTTAATTTATATGGATGAGGAATTAATTTATTGTATTTTGACTAATTTAATTTCCAATGCTGTGAAATATTCTCCGCCACACAGTCATATTTGGTTTAATTTAACCTTGGAAGATGATATGGCAATTTTTCAGGTTAAAGATGAGGGAATAGGTATTCCCAAAACAGACCAAGTTAACTTATTCCAAACTTTTTACAGGGCGAGTAATGCGCGGAGAATTCAAGGAACAGGATTAGGGCTGGCGATGGTGAAACAGTGTGTAGACTTACATGGTGGTGAAATTAGCTTAGAAAGTCAACAAGATGTGGGGACGACGGTAATAGTTAAACTGCCTTTACATTACAGTGGTGAGAGTGAATAGTCTGAACAAGAGATGAGTGGTTAGAAGCTAGGTGTTATAGCCATCTTATTTGAGATATGAATAAGAGACTTTATTTAGAGAGACAAGGTAGACAAGGGAGATAGATGTTTGTCAATCATTTAGGATTGCGATAGAGATGAATAAAAATTCAAATAGCTGAAGAGCAGTTAAAATAGTGATAGGCAAAGTTTATAGTTAAACAAGCCAGTATATAAATAATGGTAAACAGCTTTATATTCTCACAAGAAACAATTACGAGCATTCAGGAACGGTTAGAAATCTTGGAAAGATGCCTGAATGAAGATAATGTACAAGATGAAACAACAGCAGAGATATTTAAATTTGCAAAGACTCAAGAAATTACTGTTAGCCAGCTTCTAGAGAAAGGGAGACAATTACAGTACAAACTTAATAAATTTAATAAACTCAGTGAAGTTTTGAATCAAAAAACTCAACTAGGAGAATCAGCAATTATACTTTGCGTTAGATCCAATTTCATTCTTAAAGAAATTTTTGATCAATACTGGTATTTATTTCTTAATAAGGATGGGAGAAAGACTTTTAGAATACTGACTGAAGATTTTGTAGAAGTCTATAAAAAAATTAAAACCGAATTTAACGATGATGTTGATGAGAAGAGTGATGTATATATCCTTGTAGAATCATTAAAGCATAAAATAAGCTCACTAATTGAAGCAAGTTTAAAAATTAACGCCATATCTAAAGAAGAAATTAATGCTTTTGATTTAGGAGACATTACTCCTCAACAATCAGAAGCCATGCTGATTTCTTTGGCATCTACTAAAAAATGGGATTGGGTGTACAGAAATCTTGCATAGTCCTAAATTTATTGAAAAACAAGATGTTTTGAGTATACATAGTAAGCAGATTAATTTATATGGTGGCTCACTAGGTATACGTGATGAAGGTTTGCTAGATTCAGCTATTTATGGTTCTTCAGTATCTAGTATGCTAAAAACATAGAAAATAGAATAAATAAATTTAAAGTTTTATATAAAGATTTAACCACAAGCCTTGTTTTAGTTGACTCCTAGAGGCTATTTACTGTTGACTAAT
>NZ_JACJSD010000079.1 GCF_014697615.1 Nostoc sp. FACHB-280
CTGCCTACACTGTGGACTAGCAGTTACTTTGTCAGCACCGCAGGTAATGTTAGCAGTGCAGTTATTAAGCGATATATTGAAGACCCGCACCACGCCAAAAACTAAAAAGACAACGGCGAATAAATTCGCTCCCGTCGCTTGCCTCTCAGGGCTAAAGCCTCTGAGCTTCCCGCTTCCTGCGTTATTTTTGTGAAAATCTTTGTTAACCAATCATGAGCAAACAAATCTTTGTAGCAGTTGCAGATGGTAGCCAACGCGAGTGGAGTGAGACAGAAAAGCATCTGATCAGCCAAAGTCCAGAACTAATCGAACAACTCAAAGGATGGCTGGAGAATTCCCTAAGCGATAACTGCTGGCATCCAGAAAATTACAGGCTGATTCAAAGTTTAACCAAGCCCTTAATTTCGTCAGACTTGCTTTCCACAGACTTAGACAAAAAAATCGAAATTCCGTTCTAAAACTAATTTTCCAGACCTCCCGTGAGAACAGGAGGTCAATTCGCTTCGCTAGTTGCCATTGAAAATCTCTCGTTCTTCAGGAGAAAAACAATGGATATCACAATCTCAACTGTACTAAACTGGGCGATTGAAGTTACCGTCATGGGGTTCGTTAGCCTTATCGTCGCTGACTTCGTGAATGGCTTGTTCTGGCTACCATATTCATCTTATGTGATTGCACCCGTCGCTACAACAAATCAAGTAATCGCAGCAGAAACACCCCACACTGTACCTGCACCAGCACCGCAGTTCGCGCAACTGCCTAGCCCTTGGGATCTTGACACAGACATTACACCAAACTCAATCCCACAGCCCGTTGTACTTGAATTCCCTACCTTAAAACTGCTACCACCAGCAGCCTCAGCGCAACCGAAAGCTAGGACAACCACCAAATCTACTAAATCCACTCAACCAAAATCTACCAAAACCAGTAAAACTAGCCAGCCGAAAACTACCTTAACACCTCGTAAGTCTCGCAAGAAATCCGCAGCCTAATCTCACAGTCCAGTTCCCAAGCAGAGCGATCTCCGTTACTACAGGCGATCGCTCCTTTTGTCGTTTCAAAAATTAGAACAATGCAAGCGGCGCACTGTGCGTTAGTCGTGGCTCTCCAGTATGCTCCAGACGATCCTCAGTTTGCAGTTGCTACAGAGCATTTGAAAAAGGCGATTGCTTTGTCGGGAGAATATCACCAGCTTTTTTGGAGCATATTCTGGAAAACCTCCCCGGAACGAGTCAAACGGCGAGTTAGACAACAATGCAACCAATTGGCATTCAATGCGTACTCGAACATGATTGAGTTGGCCGAGTTAGTCAACAAATATGCTGCGGTTCAAACATCTGCTGGTATCCCCGAACCCAAACAGTGGCGAGAATTCTTACTCAACCTGGAATGTGCTTTTGAGTGGCTTGAACGTGAGCATCCACAAGAAATCAACTCTAAGCAATTAAGTCTAATTTGATTGCTTCGTTCACTCTTCAACATCAGCTTCGCCAAATTTTTTTGAAATTTCTATCTATATATAATAGTCATGGTCAGCCAATTCGCTACACAGGGTTGCCTATTCGACCTGCAAACAGTTTTAGATTACGGGCAGTCAATCCTCAACGTTGCTCAAGAACTCGCTAAATCACTAATTGCTCATCGCCCTATTGCTACAAAAACTATTCAATCGCAGATGAATCGCCACTTTCACGGCACTGCGGCTGAGGGCAAGTGGTTGTGGAAAGATGCTTATGAAGCTGTTGAGGTTGCACTAATCCTCTACCTTCGTAACCAGGGACTTACTCAAAATCCCCTGGAACAACTGCAACTGCTTGAGTCACTTTGCCCCACACATACCCGCCGGAACGAGGAGCAATTGCAACTCCAGCAATTCTCGACTCCGCTACCCTTGGCGTATTTGGTCGCATTGGCGGGACAAGTGACTAACAACGACTTAGTGCTTGAACCATCGGCAGGTACTGGAATTCTGGCTCAGTTTGCTAAACTGTACGGGGCAAGTTTGATGCTGAACGAACTTTCCCCCGACAGAACCAAGATTCTGCGTCGGCTGTTCCCTGGCACACCATTATTTTCAGTTAACGCCGAGCAGATTAACGATTATTTGGCTGGCAAGACTCAGCCCTCAGTGGTGTTGATGAATCCACCATTCTCATCATCGCCCAAAATCAACGATCGCTCCCCCGACGCAACACCCCGGCACATCAACTCAGCACTACAAAGGCTGTGTGACGGTGGACGGTTGGTGGCTATCACTGCCAATTGGTTTTCACCTGCTAACCCTACTTGGCGAGAAACTTTTGTTAAGTGGCAGGAAAATGCAAGGGTGATGCTTTCGGTTGGGGTCAGTGGCAGGGTGTACTCGAAACACGGGACGACGATAGAAACCCGAATTACTGTCATTGATAAAGTTCCTGCTGACTCTAGCGAAATCCCTTGCATTCGAGAAACTCTGGAACTGTCCGAACTGCTGGCGTTGATTGAACAGTTGCCTGGGCGTTCGCAATGGAATGTTGCAACTATAAAAGCTGCTGTCGTTGCAACAAAGGTTGTTAAACTGTCCAAACGTACTGTAGTAACTCAGCCAGAACCAGCTTCCGAGATTTCAGACGTGGTTGTTCTGGAGTATGAGGTAGTCGAGTGGGTTGCCAATGAGGGTTTAAAGGATACTCTCTATGAAACCTACCGACCGCAGCGCATCAGAATCAAGGACGCTTTACCCCATCCCTCATTACTTTGTGAAAGTGCAGCACTGGCTTTGGTCTCCCCACCAGCACCAACCTATAAACCACATCTTCCACAAAATATTGTCACTCAAGGCTTATTATCTGAAGCACAACTCGAAAGCGTGATTTACGCAGGGCAAGCTCACTCAGAATTTCTGTCTGGTTCTTATATTGTGGATGATTCCTGGGATAACGTAACAGTCGCAGCACGAGGCGAAGAAAATGCTGTAAAATTTCGTCGTGGCTGGTTCTTGGGCGATGGGACAGGTGCGGGAAAAGGAAGACAGTGTGCAGGTATTATATTAGATAACTGGTGTCAGGGCAGACGAAAAGCAATCTGGATATCCAAAAGTTCTGCCCTTATTGAAGATGCACGTAGAGATTGGTGCGCTTTAGGCGGTGCGGAGAAAGATATCATTGATCTGGGCAACATCAAGTTAGGTGAACCAATTCCGTTCTCTCAAGGGATTTTATTCTGTACTTATTCCACACTGCGATCGCAAAAGAACGGTAAAAGTCGGCTCAAACAAATCGTGGAGTGGGCTGGTAAAGACTTTGAGGGTGCGATCGCTTTCGATGAATGCCACAGTATGGGAAATGCAATGGCGACCGAAGGTAAACTTGGCATGATTGCAGCTTCCCAGCAAGGTGTTGTCGGGCTGCGGTTGCAAAATGCTTTACCCAAAGCACGAGTGGTCTATGTATCGGCAACTGGCGCTACCAAGGTGTCTAACCTTTCATACGCGAACAGGCTAGGATTGTGGCAGACTGGGGATTTCCCGTTTACCTCTCGTGAGGACTTTGTGGAATCCATTGAAGGCGGGGGCATTGCGGCGATGGAGGTTGTTGCAAGGGATCTCAAGGCACTCGGTTTGTATTTGGCGCGGAGTCTTTCGTTCGAGGGCGTTGAGTATCAGATGCTCGAAATCGAGTTAACACCAACTCAAGAGCGCATTTACAACGGCTATTCTGATGCTTTTCAAATTATCCACAATAATCTGTATAAAGCCTTAGAAGCTTGTAATATTTCTGGCTCCAAAACGTACAACCGTGCAGCTAAAATGAGTGCGATGTCTCAGTTTGAATCGCACAAACAAAGATTCTTCAATCATTTGCTTACGGGTATGAAATGTCCTCAGTTAATTAAGGCGATTGAACAAGATATTGCTCAGGGTCTAGCAGTTGTTATTCAGCTTGTGTCCACCAACGAAGAGTTGTTGAAACGGCGGCTTGATGAAGTTCCGGCTGAGGAATGGAAGGATTTGAATCTGGATTTAACTCCCCGTGAGTACTTGATGGATTACCTGATGTCTGGTTTTCCAATTCATCTCCACGAAATCCACTCCGGCGAAGACGGCTCAGAGCGTTCTGAACCCGCCTTTGATGCAGACGGTTCTCCTGTAATCTCACTTGAAGCTGTGGGTTTACGTGATGCCCTGATCGATAGGTTAGCAAGTCTTGATCCAATTCCCGGTGCTTTAGAACAACTGCTGTGGCACTTCGGTCATAAACAAGTTGCTGAAGTGACTGGTCGTAGCAAGCGCGTTCTCAAAGATGAATCAGGGCGTTTGTTTGTTGATACTCGTGGCAGTGGGGCGAATATTGCTGAAACTGCTGCATTTATGCAGGGCGATAAGCAAATTCTCATCTTCTCTGATGCTGGCGGTACAGGTCGCAGCTACCATGCTGACTTGAACGCTGTGAATCGTCGTAGGCGATCGCACTACCTACTCGAAGCTGGCTGGAGGGCTGACAATGCTATTCAAGGGCTTGGGCGATCGCATCGTACTAACCAAGCATCTGCACCTGTGTTTCGACCTGTAACCACTAATGTCAGGGGTGAGCGCAGATTCATTTCGACCATTGCTCGACGCTTGGACAGCTTAGGCGCTTTGACTCGTGGGCAGCGTCAAACTGGTGGTAATGGCATCTTTGATACCAAGGATAACCTTGAATCTCAGTATGCTGAACGTGCTTTATATGAGCTATTCAGGCAGATTTACCAGGGTAGATTTGCTGAAGTCTCATTAGGGCAATTTGAGCAGATGACTGGTTTATCGCTCACTTCTCATGAGGGCGGCATGAAGATTGAGCTTCCACCCCTGCGTCAATTCCTCAATCGGCTGCTGGCTTTGAGGATTGATATGCAAAACTTGATTTTCGAGCGTTTTGAACTTTTGTTAAGCCAACAGATTGAAGCAGCGATCGCCGCAGGAATCTATGAGGCTGGAGTAGAAACACTCCGGGCTGAACGATTTACCGTCGAAAGCCAAGAAGCTGTGTACACTCACCCTGCTACTGGTAGCGTGACCAATTACTTGAAAGTAGAACGCACCCAGAAAAACAACATTAGAACTGCTGAGGAAATGCTGGAGTTCGCCATCCAGTACCAGGGGCGGCTTATGGTCAATGAGAAGTCACAAAATGCGGCTGTAGCTATCCCAACTCACAGTATGTTCGATGAGCAAGGTGGTGTCGTCTCACGGGTTTTACTCATGCGATCGCAAAAGGAAACTCGCGTAACACTCACGGATTTGGAATCATCCACATGGAAGCAGGTTTCTACTGACGTGTTCATCGCAGCGTGGTCGAAGGAAATTGATGCACTGCCCAAGTTCACGACCGATTACTTGCATTTGGTCAGTGGGATTTTGTTACCTATTTGGAAAATCCTACCACAGCACAGCAGTCGAGTATTCAGGCTGCAAACCAGTGATGGCGCGAAAGTTCTTGGTCGGGTGGTGAATGCTCAAGATATTCAAACCGTGCGAGAGCAACTTGGATTAAGAAATCAAATGCTTTCTCCAGCAGAACTTGTAAAGCTTGTACTGAACGAAAAGTATACACAGCAACTTCCTGGCGGCGTAACCTTGCGGCGGTCTTTCGTTGCTGGTGAGCCTCGTCTGGAGTTAGTCAATGCCCTCTCACTGGCTGATCGATTGGTGAGTATAGGTTGTTTCACCGAGATCATTGACTGGCGTAAGCGGGTATTTGTGCCAACTGGAGATAAAGCTGCTGATGTCTTGGGTGCTGTAATTGAGATTCTTGGTTAATGAACGCAAAGCGATAGGGTTTTTCCTATCGCCTTATTTTTTATCTAAACTTATTAATACAATATTAAAAACAGTGTATAAAAAATTATTTTTTAGGTAGATTTTGTGAGTTTTGAAATTGAATTAATCCGAGGATTTGATAATCTTCCAATTCAGGGTATTATTGAGGAATTAGCTCCCAAGCATATTGATGATTTTGTCAATTTATGGTCTAAGGAATTACAAAAATATCAAACCCAAGATAAACAATGGGACTGGTTATTTAAATTAAATTTTATTAGAAGAAATTCGGAATTTGAAGGATATGCGCTCGTAGCAGAAGACAGCACACAAGGGTTAATGAAAATAGAAACTCAACGTCATGGTTCTCATGAGGAATACGGACGAAAACTAGTATATGTGGAATTTTTAGCTTCCGCACCTTGGAATAGAAAAGTTATCCAACGTCCGCCAAGGTTTCGAGGTGTTGGTACTAACCTGTTACGTTACGCCAGACTCAGAAGTGTGGAGTTAGGATATGGTGGAAGGGTAGGGTTACACTCTTTACCTGAAAGTGTGCGATTTTACGAAAATCAATTGATGAACAATTTCGGAGTAGATGAAAATCAGAACAATTTAATTTATTTTGAATACAGTCAGCTACGACGATAATAGACAAAAATCTGGATATGGAAGAAAATATTACAGTTGAAGAAGCAATTGAATTATTGTTTAACCGTGAATCTATACAAGCAGCAATTCGTGCTGAAGATGAAGCTGCTTGCGATGTAAGCGCAGGACTTGATTGGGGTAATGAGCGAGTGTTTGTTGCCTTTATGAAAAATCCGGCATTATTACATAGGATGACAATACTACGTTTATCCCTCAACCGAGAAATTCGTCAGATGCTACAGGGATGGAATCTAGGAGTAGGGGAAGAAAAAGCTATTGAAACTGCATCTACACGTTTATTGTCTCGTCTACAATTACCACAGCAAAAAGCTATTCCTTCCCTAGAAAGTATATTGATGCGTGATGATTTGTACTCCGAAGAATTGATTGGTGATAGCCAAGTATTACAGGAATTGTTGAGTGTGCTGTACAACAATGAAGACTGGGATGCAATTGCAACTGTTGCCGGAAATGCAGTGCGTGAAGGTATCTTAATAAATGTTGAGTCATCTCGCTTAATAGCGTAACAAAATTAAATAGGGTTACTCTCCAAAGATGGTAAAGGCAAAGTGATGTGGTTTTTACCCGTCGCTTTATTTTTTCTCATTTCTGGTGTGGAGATCAAAGGTTTGACCTTACAGGGCTTGGTCATTTGCTCCTAAATTTTGTATTCTTCATTAGTATCAGTTGCACTCCCCACACCAAAGAAACTATGCCAAAAAATTGGACTTTGAAAATAGACCAGTTTTTCAATGCAAACCCCCACTGCATTATCGCTACCGTTCACGTTGACAGTTTCCCTGCCGACCTACCTCTAGAACCCAATATCAGAGAACCCAACCGCAAAAGCTCGACATACAGACAAATCTTTGACTCCTTAACCACTGAGCCTGACAAATTCTTCTCCAGACATAGTGGTATCGTGCTGTGTGCCAACAAGGTCAAGCCTAACAGTAAAAAGACTCAGCTAGAACTAGAGATACTGGAAGCCTCTGAGGGCGGTAGCGATGGCATTATCAATGGTGGGCATACGGTTTTAGCCTTTCAACAGGCCAGAGAATACAAGTATGATCTAAGTGAAGCCAGAGTCAAAGTCACAATCCACATTGGGCTTAGTGAGGACGATGCCAAAGACATCGCCCTGGCTTCTAATACTTCTGCCCCGGTTGACGCGCGTTCTAAAGTTAACGCTAGGGGTGATTATAAATTCCTGAAACAGTTTTTAACTCAACTGGAGCGAGAGGAAAAAACCAAATTCCGCATTGCTTACTATCAAAACCAAAGCGGTGCGCCCAAAAGTCCTCAGTGTAACGTCAACCATCTCATTAAGTTGATGAACTGTCTGGACAGGAACAAATACAACCCAGACAGCAAAAGCAGAACCAAACATCCACCTGTGAGCAATACGCCTTCATTGAGTGAGGCGGAAAGACAAAGGCTGTCGAAATTGTTACCGTTACTGCCCAAAGGGTTATGGATTGAGCAACGGTTATTTCAAATAATTGAGGAACACATAACCAAGCCCAGACGAAAGGGAGTAGTTGATCTCGCCTCTATCGACCCGCGCAAGAATACGCTGCTGCCCGATAGCCGATATTCGTTTGGGTTTGCTGCACCTGCTGATATTGCCATGCCGATTGTCGCTGCTTATCGGGTGTTTTTGGATGAACAGTATAACTGGATCATTCCTTTTGATGAGTTCGCTGAGGATTTTCTGCAACACCTGTGGAATAACTATTATAAGAAATACTTGGTGTCGGAGAAACTGGCTGGTAATACAGTTGGCAGTAAAATCTGCCGTAACCCTGTGATTTGGGATAATATTTACCTTTCAGCCCAGAGCTACCTGAATCAGCAGTTGATGAAAATGGTTAGTTCAAATACCAAGCGTGAAGAATTGAAGCTGGTGAATTGATGAGTTTTGAATAATATCATTATCTCTTGAGCATTGCCCAGACAAAATCAGCACCTCGACCTTGAACTCTAGCCATCTTAATCCATAGAAGAGTTAAATGTTCTAGATGTAAACTCATAGCTAAATTACCCACTTCAACCGCTTCCCAACCCAATTGTTGACAAAGCGTAGAAACAACTTGCTTGGCAGTTGTGTCATCTCCAGCAATTAACATAGCGGGTTTGAGGTCGCTATAACCAGGATAAAGATTGTTCTCAAAGTTTTCAAACCCATAAATTGTAAATGCCTTTACTACCTTAGCTTTGGGGGCAAAACTCTGAACTAGTTCACTCCCGGATTGTTCACTTTTGAGTCCGTGAGTCAAATTTGGGCCTACTGGATTTGTACAATCAACCAGAATTTTTCCAGTTAAATCACCAACTTCGGCTAAAGCTGCTTGGTTGGCATTGAATGGCGTAGCTAAAAAAACTATCTCTGCCTGGGCAACTGCTTCTATTGGAGATGCTACTTGTAGTTGAGGATATTTGGCTAAAGCTGTTTTCACACTATCTGAATCGGGGTTACGAGCGGCAATAGTTACAGCATGGTCTAACGCTACCAATTGTCCAGCTAATGCACAACCCACTTGTCCAATGCCAATAAATGCAATCTTCATGATCAAACTCCTGTAATCCCTAATGCGTCTAGTACAAGTTTGGCGGTTTCTGTACCAGAGTTTTGTTGTTGTCCAGTGATCAGATTTCCATCTTTGATTGCATGAGGTGTGAAAGCTTCCTTAGTGACAAAGTTAGCGCCTAATTGTTTGGCTTCGTCTTCAATGCGGAATGGCATAACTTGTTGACCGACGATATGATCTGCGTAATCCTCTTCGCTATTCGCAAACCCTGTAATTGTTTTTCCCTCAATTAGAATAGAGCCATCTGCCAAGGTAGTATCCAGCAGTAAACAAGTGCCGTGGCATAAAGCCGCACTGGGTTTATCAGCTGCGTAAAACTTCATAAACAGATCCGCCAGCGCGGTATTGTGCCGAAAAGTAAACATAGGCGATTGCCCACCACAAACTAAAATCGCATCGAAATCATCAGGATTAATATCGGCGATCGCAGGTGTATTTTCTAGCAATTTCATAAACTCTGGCTGGTGAATATACTCCAGTGAAAGTGTGTCATGTCGGGAATAACCAGAAGCATCACGAGGATCGCTGAAGCTATCAACTTCCACTTTGCCCCCTTGAGGACTAGCAATTACTACTTCTAAGCCAGCTTTTGTAAATACATCGTAAGGATGTATCAGTTCTGATGTCCAAAAACCCACTGGTACGCCCAAAGTAGTCGATATAGCAGGATTGGCCACAATCATTAAAATTCGCTTGCTCATTTAATTCGTCGTCATTATTACTACATCGTGATAATTTCATCCTGGATCGGTCATGATATATTTGTCCAATGGATAATTTATATGAGCGATATTCATCACATCAATCTTGCTGGTTTAGATTTAAATTTATTAGTAGTCTTTGATGCTTTAATGACTGAGCAAAACGTTACTCGTGCGGCAGGAAGATTAGGTTTAAGCCAACCAGCCACGAGTAATGCTCTAGCTCGGTTACGGAATTTAATGGAGGATGAACTATTTATCAGAACAGCAACAGGATTACGCCCCACCCCCAAAGCAAATGCTTTGGCTACTCAGTTGCGTCCAGCCCTACAACAAATTCAATCAGCTTTATTAGATGAACCAAACTTTGAGCCAGCAACCAGTGATCGCATCTTTGCAATTGGAATGTCAGATTATGTAGAATTCATCTTGTTGCCAAAACTAATCCAAACTTTACAAGCTATTGCACCTAAAATCAGCCTTCAAATCCGAACAGGTGAGCGTCAAAAATTGCTTTCTCTATTAGATAAAGGTGAAATTGATATAGCTTGTGGGCTTTTTCAAGAGAAAAGCCAATGGCATAAACAACAATTTTTGTTTCATGAGATTTATAGTTGTGTTTGCCGTAGCAATCATCCTGATATCGGCAATGATTTGTCATTGGAAGACTATCTGCGGCAGTCTCATTTGCTTGTTTCTATTCAAGAAGATCGAATTGGACGTGTCGATACATTGTTGGCACAAAAAAATCTTCAACGACACATTGCTCTTTCAATACCGCATTTTCTGACCGCACCGTTTATTCTGGCTCAAAGTAATTTGATTGCCACCCTACCTCAACGAGTTGCCAAAGCATTCTCCCACAGTCAATCGTTGAAGCTTTTGCCAGTTCCAGTATTGCTCGAAGGGTTTTCAGTGTTTATGCGTTGGCATCAAAGTACAGAGAATTTGCCTGCTTGTCAGTGGCTAAGAACATTAGTTAGCGAAGTTAGTACTACAGTTTAGAAAGTGCTTTGAAATTTGTACATTACAAATCAAGAAAAGCCGTCCTAAAAACAGGGTTTATCAGTTTTGTATTTTATTAGTGAATCTGTGTTCTAGGATTCACCAATTAATGTAAATGCTGCCCAATTTAAAGGAAGATAGCGTTGTTTAATTAAGGCTAACATTGCTTGACGTAGAGCTTGTGCTTTATCAGGAGTTTGCTGAAAATGTTGATAGAATTCGGTCATAATTAACTCAGTTGATTCATCGGGAATATTCCATAGTGAAACGATCACGCTGGGTGTTCCCGCAGCAATCAGAGAACGCGATAATCCAACTACACCATCTCCTGTCAGTGAACCTCTTGCTGTTTCACAAGCACTTAAAACGACTAACTTAGCTTTCAACTTTAAAGAGAGAATTTCCTCTGCTGTGAGTAAACCATTATCTCCAGCATCGGGAGCTAAAGCAATCCAACTTCCTAATCCTCCCTGATCTTCAGCCCATCCATGAGTTGCCAAATGAATAATTTGTGCCGTTTTCATCCTCTGTAAAACATTGATTTTAGTAGCATCTTTACCAATAATTGCTTTAGTATTAAATAGTCTAGCAATTTTCTTGGCTTCTATCTCAGCAAATGGCAAAGGCTCTAATTGGCGAGGAATTTCATCAGGATTAATAGCTACTTTTGGCATTCGGGGATTGCCTACTACTAATACATCGTTTAGAACAGTTTGTTTAAGTTTTTCATTTTGTTGGTGAGTCAGTGATAAAACTTGAATAGAAGGAGAAGTTAGAATAGTATGTTGTTCAATCAAATATTTGCCATTTTCATCTTGTAATGCAGCAAAGGGAACAAAAAACAAAGTCTCATCAGGAATAAAAACTATATGTTCATTGGGGTTTTTCGGTAATTCCGCAGCAATTGGCTGAATCAGAACTTTATGTAATTTCTTTAAATATTTATTCCATTCATGAATGTTAGAAATTGGTATTTTATTAACTAATTGATCTAAAGTTAGATGACTTTCGTTTTGAAATTTTGTTAAGTCAACAGAGTGAAAAGTAACTTTCCCGGTGGGTTTGACCACCCAAATATATAATTCTGATACCTGCCATTCCCTTTTTCCGGGAATTTTCACCATTAAGGGATGATGAATAATTGAATATTCTATTAGTGTGGCATTCTGCTGTTTGGCTATTTGTTGGATTTGCTTAATTTTAGGCGGTTGTGGTGGGTTGAATTGATGATCAGTTTGGGACAGACGAGATGCTACTAGTTCTACTAACACTCTGGCTTTTGACCATTCCGCAGTTTCTAAAGCAGCCTCTGGCTTTTTCTGAGCAATGAATACGCGCTGTAAAGTGATAAATGGTGCTTCATATCTATCACGCACAAAAACTTTTGATATATCTGATAACTCAGAATTAGCAAAAATATTTTTCAGCCCATCTTCAATTACCTGAATACCTTTTAAGAGTTTGGTTTGAGATTCTTGTAATTGGCCAGTATTGAGAAGTAAATTCCCCAAACGTCCTAATGTTCCACCATAGTAACGAGCAGATTTCTCTGCTAAAAACGGTAAAAGTTTTTCATAAGCCTTCACAGCTTGATCTGTATTTCCTATGAGTTCATAAGATTCAGCTAATCGAAATAGAGCTTCTCTTTCTAATGAAATGTTTTCAACTTTTTTCGCTAAATATAAACTTTGTTCATAATAGTCAATAGCTATTAAATTTTTTCCTGAAATAGAGTAAGCATCTGCTAGATTTTGTAAGGTTATCGCCTCATAACTTTGGTCTTTAATTTCTCGATAAATATTGAGAGCCTCTTGAAAAGAATGAATTGCTTCTTCAAATTTACCTTGTTCTAGTTGCTGATTACCTTGTTCTACTAAGCTTGATGCTTTTACTTGTGGATCATTTGGTATTTGTGCTAATACTTGAGTGCTAGGAAGTACTGCTTCAATATCAATTAAACATATTGAAATAGTAGACATAACACTAATTATGGTAATTAAAATAAATTTGTATAAGTACATTTATATAAGTAAAATATAAATTTACAAAACTCAATACATGGCTGAGACATCTTAGAATTAGCAGACAAAGTGCTGGCATCTCAGCATTTATTATGAAGTACTTTCAACTTAATCACCATGATAGTTATCCTGAAGTTTATCAACAAGAATCTCTGACAGTATCTTTAACACAGTCAATATTGCAGCACCAGCTCATAATTTTTGTGCAAAAGTCCGTAAAAGGCTATCTCAAAGCCTTTTCAATGCGGCGGTCAGGTATGAGCCACATAATTGCAACCAAAACATACAATGCACAGCCAAACCATGCTTTTACGAAAGCTAATGGAATTGCCGCCGCATAAATCAACACCGATATTTTGCCCTTAAAGTCTCGACCAACAGCCAGAGCCAGCATTGAGTCTCGACCGTGATGAGAAATTAAGGTACGACTCAGAATAAAATAAGCGATCGCCGCCATCAATAGAACCACACCATAAATCACAGCGTCTAAATATCCTGAATTTTTTTGCCCATCAAGTAATCACGGTTGGCTGTTCTCTACCTGTGAAGGTGCGAATTTGAGCAATTTCATCGGCGATCGCAATTAAATCTGCTAGTGCTTGTTGCGGATCGATGTTTTGTTTAGCAGTATCGGGTTCGTAAGATTCTAGATAAACTCGCAAAGTTGCACCGTGAGTACCCGTACCAGATAGTCGGAAAACAATGCGAGATCCGTCAGTAAAGCCGATGCGAATGCCTTGTTTTTGACTAATGCTGCCATCAACTGGGTCGGTGTAGCTAAAGTCATCACTATACTCAACTTCATACTTCCCAAATCTTTTTCCTTTCAGGTTTGGGATTTGCGATCGCAGTTGTTCTACTAAGGTGTTGGCTCCCTCGGCATCTACTTCTTCATAATCATGACGAGAATAATAGTTGCGTCCGTAGGTTTGCCAGTGTTCGCGGACAATCTCTTCTACAGATTGTTGTCTGACTGCCAGAATATTCAGCCAGAATAACACTGCCCATAGCCCGTCCTTTTCTCGAATATGATTGGAGCCAGTGCCAAAGCTTTCTTCTCCACAGAGAGTCGCTTTATCTGCATCTAATAAATTGCCAAAGAACTTCCAACCAGTGGGTGTTTCGTAGCAGTCAATTCCCAGCCTTGCTGCTACTCGATCTACTGCCTGACTTGTAGGCATAGACCGTGCTACTCCTGTTATACCTGCCTGATATCCTGGAACTAGCTTCGCATTGGCAGCTAAAATTGCTAGGCTATCGCTGGGGGTAACGAAAAATCTCCGCCCTAAAATCATATTGCGATCACCATCGCCATCGGAAGCTGCTCCAAAGTCTGGGGCATTTTCTCCATAAAGGATATCGACTAATTCGTGGGCATACACCAAATTTGGATCGGGATGTCCGCCGCCAAAGTCCTCCAAAGGTACACTGTTTCGCACGCTTCCAGACGCTGCGCCTAAACGATGCTCAAACAAAGCATGGGCATAGGGGCCAGTCACCGCATGAAGCGAATCTATGCACAGCCGAAAGTTACCAGAAGTTAAGAGTTGATGTATGCGATCAAAATCAAACAAAGACTCCATTAACTTTTCATAATCCTGTACGGAGTCAATTACTTCCACAATCATTTCTCCCAGATGAGATTCACCCAAGGTATCTAAATCTACATCTGGCGCATCCAGGATTTGGTATTTGTCAATTACTTTGCTGCGGGTGTAGATATCTTCTGTTACTTTTTCTGGAGCAGGCCCACCGTTACTGATATTGTATTTAACACCAAAATCACCTTTTGGGCCACCGGGATTATGGCTGGCAGAGAGAATAATGCCCCCAAGAGTCTTATACTTGCGAATGATGCAGGAAACGGCAGGAGTTGACAAAATTCCTGCCTGGCCGACCTTAACTCTAGCTACACCGTTAGCCGCCGCCATTTTTAGGATAGTTTGAATAGCTTGGCGATTGTAATAGCGACCATCACCACCTAAAACTAATGTCTGCCCTTGTAAGTCTCCTAGCGTATCAAAAATAGATTGGATAAAGTTTTCTAAGTAGTGGGGTTGCTCAAATATACTTACTGCTTTCCGCAGCCCAGAAGTACCGGGCTTTTGATCTGCAAAGGGGGTAGTAGAAATTATTCGGATATTCATTGAGATGTCTAAAGAACTCATTTTTTCTTTCTTCAAAAGGCGGAATACTCAAATATTTAAAGGAAATTACAATCTGCGCCCAAATTCCTTTAATTCTGTGCCACTCTCAGATAAAACTGTGTAGCGACAAACTGAGTATCTCTTCTTGTTGGATCTACGTTTTCCACTACCTCAGTTCTACCTACAGCAATCAAACCTTGACCAACAATTTCACTGGCTGCTGCGTCAAGTTGTTTTTGTGTTGCACCCGTTTGACTCAAATCAATTGATGAAACTTGAGAAATATAAGGCTTATTTAAAATAAGCTGATCTGTAGAGAAGCAAGGAGTTGTGATACAGCGAATACCATTGTCTTTAAGTCCCGCAAAAGTACCTTTCGCCGGATTATTTGTAGCAGCTATGAATGCTTCTTTTACTCGTAAATTCCCAAACTCACCTAATCCAGGAAATGTCACTGGAACAATGTTACCTCTGAGGAGCAAACGGCTACCATCATCATTTTGAATTTTTGCCAATTGGGAAGGTGAGACTTTTAACGAATTCCAATCAATTGCAGACACATAGCATTCAGAACGAAAAACACCATCAACGCAAGGAGTAGCTTTCAAGTTGACTTGCTTGATGAAGTATCCACCGCAGATTGGAGAAGCACATCTGCGAAAATCTCTTCGTATCGTGTAATATCCCCACTGAGGAAACTCTTGGTTTTTGACAGTGACGGCAACAGAATCCGTAGTCTGTGCAGCAGAAATATCTTGAGCAGATACTTTGGCGAAAAATCCGTTGCTAACAATTAAAGCAACTGATAGGGGAATGATTGCGTGTTTTTGGTTAAATAATTGTTTGTTCATATCGACTTTAGATTTTCTTTGAGGGCTTGATACCTTGATTAAAAATAGAGTTAACAAGGTAGTTTGGAATACGAGAAATTTTATAGTACTGACTATAGGTTAAAAACCTTACGGTAAACTTTAAAGGAGTTTTAAAATTTCATTATGTTTGCCAAATTTATCCTAGAATCGCCTGACGACACACTAATCTCTGCGTTTAACCGAAACTGCGGAGTACAAGGAATCTCCCGTAACTGCTGCAATATCTCCTGTACCTCCTGCTGACTCTGCTGTACTGATTTTTCCATAGGCTCAGACAGCGATCACTCTTGAGCAACAATCCTATGATAGAGTCAGGATATTTTGACCGGAGCATAAAGTATGGTTTCAACAGAATTATTGAATACGCTTCAAGGACTTAGCCGTGCTGAAAAACTTTATGTTGTCCAAGTTCTGATTTCAGAATTAGCTCAACAAGAAGCTGATTTAATTAAACCAGAGCAATCTTATCCTGTTTGGTCTCCTTATAATGCAATTGATGCGGCAAACACGATGCTAGAAGTTTTACAAACAACGCAAAATCAAAGTAATGGTGAATGTTGAGCAATTTCCGTTTGTTAACGCTGATACAGCATTAGGGGAAGCTGGTTTTCGCCCACAGATGCCGATTATACTGTCTAATCAGCGTTCTATCACAACATCGGCATTGTTAGATACAGGAGCGACAGTTAACGTCTTACCCTATCAAATCGGTCTTGATTTGGAATATGTCTGGGAACGCCAAACAGCAACTTTAAACTTAACAGGAAATCTTGCTCAATTCGAGGCTCGTGTTGTAGTTATTCAGGCAATAGTGGGTCAGTTTGAACCCGTACAACTGGTATTTGCTTGGACAAAAGCTGTACAAGTTCCCCTGATTTTAGGACAAGTGAATTTTTTTATGGAGTTTGACGTTTGTTTCTATCGCTCACAACTTTATTTTGTAGTCAGTCCTAAGAGCTGATTCGTAAAGAGAATCTAAAGAAAACTGAATCCGGCTTTGTTCAGGTTATAGGCTAAATCGAGTGTAATTTATGATGTAGTCGATGAGCCGTCTACCTGCGATTGAGAACCAAGAGCGTA
>NZ_JACJSD010000008.1 GCF_014697615.1 Nostoc sp. FACHB-280
TGCTTGACTTTGTAAATCAGCTTATGGGGAATATCCTGACTGTCTTCAACCTGAAGGTTCTGCAATACTACTGGGTTTGTTCCCTGGGTAATTGAGCCTTTAATTATCAGACGATCATCTCGCAACAGCATTAACACGCACTTATCAGCCCCAGCATTTTCAATGATGATGGAAAGTAACGATAAAAGTAGTTTGTCTAGTTCGATTGCACCGGAGATAGCCTGAGATGCTTTGAGAATTGCTTTTAAATCTAGAGTATCTGAGACACTGCTGCTAGAACTTGAAGAACTGGTAGATGTGACAGTTCCCAAGCTGATGATAGTTTCATTAGTAGAAACAACCGAACGGCTAGGCTTTAATATTGGCGCAAGCAATTGAGGATAGCGGTGTTCTAAGTCGGCGACTTTGGCTTTTGCTCCCCAACGGGCATAGCAGTAGTAAGCTTCTTGCATATAGCTGGCGGCGACTTTCTCTTTCCCCCAATCGAGATAGAATTTAGCTGCAAGTTCATTTGCTAAGGCTTCTTCTTGAATGAAACCGTTGGCTTTAGCGCCCGCAATAGACTGCTCATAGCCATCAATTGCCTCCGAGATATTGCCCAAAACTCGACATCTTTCTGCTGCCAAGAGAGCCACCTTGTGCTGATGATTCATAGGGGCATTCTCAGCCCAGGTTGATAGGTTAGCGTGATGCTGTTCCGCTAAAGCAAGTAGTTGTAACTGCTCATCCTCAGACTTACCTGCTACCACCGCTAAATAGGTTAATCCCCCATAGAAATGCGCGGCGGGAATATGCACCATTCCGGCAATACCACCTAAATATTGGTTAGCTTCATTAGTATATTCAAGGGCGCGGTTATAATCACCAAACAAATAAGCCAAGATTAGCTTGTAGGTGTAAGCAATGCCAAAGCCTGTTAGTTGCTTATTTTGAAGGTACTGTGGGAATATTTTCGTCTCGTCATAAGCATCTCCAATCAAGAGAGTTGGTTGATTGTTTTTTTCAAGCAAGCGCCCAAAGAATTCTTGGTTCATTGTTAAGTAGGCTAGGGCATTATCCTGCTTTAGTGAAGCAATGGCAGAACAAAACTGAGCGACTTCTGATTGAAGGGCAGATAATTCCTTGCCGGCATAGAAATAAGCATAAAAATAGTGAGCCAGACAATAGCCTAAATACAAAAAGTCACCGATTTCTATTCCTGATAAATATCCCTGCTTTAGCAAAGCAGCCATAGAAATCATAGATTCTTTTTGATGCTGGACACAGGCAGCGAAAAAAAGGATTGTCAGACACTTATACGCTTTTGTATTGAGCCGATCAATTAAATTTAAAGCCATTTTTCCCAAGCGATAGCCCCGATCGAGCTGACCCAAGCCCGTCGCTAAGACCAAGCCATAGACAGAATAGCCAACACTCGAAACAGGAGCATTACCAAACTGGAGCGACAAGCTCACAATTTTTGCACTAACAAAGGGCAGAAATGTAGGTTGAGCTTGAAATACCATTGGCATGATTGTTCCCAGCAGTTCCATCGCAGCCATCATGGTCGGGTCAGTCATTGCAGGTAAGTTGACCAAATCCTCAATGACTTTCCCCTCTAGTGCGACTTCCACATTTTGTAAGGTTTGTTCGCTGAGGCTCGGTGTGATGTCTGAGGGAAATTCGATCCCCAATTGAGTGATGGCTTGGGCCGCAATGGCGATCGCATCCGCCAATTGATTCTGAGCCGTCAACACCCTAATTTGCACCTTGTAAACAGGCACTTTATCCAAGACCGTCTGAGCCTGATCCAAAACCTGTTGAACTTGGGCAATTGCTTCCTCAAAATCAGCCTTTAAACAGGCCACATCTGCGGCGATCTCATGGAGTTTTAAGCTCAACTCATACTGAGTTTGCCAACTATCTTCCGAGAGTAATTCCAGTCCCACCGTCACCAAGTCTCTCGCCACGCCATAAGCGGTTGCCTTTTTCGCTTTTTCGATCGCAGCTATATTTAGTCGAATCAAAGACTCACGTTCGGCTTGATGACTTAGCAACCCACGACTTCGATTTAGATGACTGACAATATCAAATAACTTCTCCTCTCGCTCTGCTTTTGACAAACGAGTTTGGAGTAACTGACCCATTTTGAGATGAGTGGCCTGTTTTTGGTCTTCAGGAATTAGTGAGTAGGCGGCCTGTTGCACGCGGTCATGGAAAAAGCGATAGTGAATTTGCTCAGAAATCTCTTCACTCAGGGATTGATGCCCCTGGGCTTGGTGATCATCCAAATAAAACTTATAGATTTTACCCTCCGGCACAATCAGACCCTCTTGCAGCGCAGACCACAAAGCCGAGGCTACTTGAATTTCGTCTTGTTCTGAAACAATCGCCAAAGTCTTGAGGTCAAATTTTGCCCCAATACAAGCGGCAAATTTAAGCTGTTCTTGGGTGGTAACGGGTAGTTTTCGTAACTGCAAAGCCATGAATTCCACCACATCATCGGTTAAGGTTGCATCCTGTATCTGCACTAGGTCACATTGCCAGTGACAAACCTCCCGGTCAAAAGTAATCAGAGTATCTTGGTGTAATGCCTTGAGAAATTGGGTCGCAAAAAACGGATTGCCCTGGGTCTTTTGCATGATCAGGTTGGTTAAGGGCTGCACAGCACTTTGTGAGGCTTGAAAAGCATCAGCAACTAGCTGATTGAGGCTATCAGCACTCAAGGGACTGAGGGTGAGAGTTTCAAGAGTAACATCGGCATTTTCTAGGGTCTTAACTGTCATCAAAAAGGGATGACCGGGAAATACTTCATTATCTCGATAAGCCCCTAAGACTAAGAGACATTGAGAGTGAGATTGGGCTTCCGTCAACAAACTTTGCATAAGATCCAAGGAGCTGGAGTCAGCCCATTGCAGGTCATCGATAAAGATGACTAGGGGATGTTCTACCTTCGCAAAAACCTGAATAAAGTTTTGGAACAGGAGGTTAAAGCGATTTTGGGCTGCCTCACCGGAAAGTTCTGGAGTGGGAGGTTGTGACCCAATAATCCATTCGAGTTCAGGAATTAAATCGATGAGGACTTGACCGCTATCTCCTAGTGCTTTGAGCAACTTTTCTTTCCAAGTTTGTAACTGCTGATCGGATTCTGAGAGTAGTTGATTCATCAAATCTCGCAGTGCTTGGACAAAGGCTGACAGGGGAATGTTGCGGTTGAATTGGTCGAATTTGCCTTTGATGAAGTAGCCTTTTTGCTGGGTAATGGGTTTGTGAACTTCATTGACTACGGCGGTTTTACCAATCCCAGAGAATCCCGCCACTAGCATAAGTTCTGAACTGCCTTGGGAAACGCGATCAAAGGCTTTAAGTAATGCTTGAACCTCAGTTTCTCTGCCGTAGAGTTTTTCTGGGATAATGAAGCGATCGCACAACTTCCCCCTAGCAATATCAAAACTTTGAATCTCACCAGTTTCTTGTAGCTGAATTAAACATTTTTCTAAATCAACTTTCAATCCTAATGCACTTTGATACCTATCTTCGGCATTTTTTGCCATCAATTTACTGACGATTTTTGAGATAACCAAGGGGATATCTGGATTAATTTCATGTACTAATGGTGCTGTTTTGGCAATATGAGAATGTACTAATTCCATCACATCCTGAGACTGGAATGGTAACTCATCTGTGAGTAATTCGTAGAAAGTTACACCTAAAGAATAAAAATCTGTGCGATAATCAATCCCGCGATTCATTCTCCCTGTTTGTTCTGGAGATATATAAGCAAGTGTTCCTTCTAATACTTTGGGATTAACTAGGGTTTGGGTTTCTCTGGGCAATAATGATGCAATACTAAAGTCAATTAATTTAATTTGTTTGGTTTCGGGATTAATTAATATATTGCTGGGTTTGATATCTTTATGAATAATGCGCTCGTGGTAGAGTAAGTTGAGAATGTCGCACAAAGTGATCGCTATTACTAAGAATTCTTCTAAAGATTGTTGAGTTTCTCTAGTTCCCCACTTCTTGAGAGAAATCCCCCCAAAGTCTTCCATAACTAGTGCATAACCATTTTGACAAGGTTCTAGACTGTAGGTTTGGACTATTAGGGGGGAGTTGAGATTTTTGGCAATTGTGTACTGGTTGCGAAACAACAACAGTTCGTTAAAGCTGGGATAGGGATTTTTGAGTAATTTAATGACTACTGGTTGTTGATCAACTTCTCGATAACCGCGATAAACCAGTGTGCGAGAGCCATTATAGAGTTCTTCGCTGATCCTATATCCAGGAATTTTCACAAGAGTGCCAACCATAATACCTAAATCTTCACAATGTCTTGATTTAGTATTCCCCAATGATCAACAGCACTCTATAATGACCTAAAAATTTACACTGGGAGTTGGATGATAAATTCGGTTCCTTCTCCCAGAGCAGAATTAACCGTGATTTGACCGCTGTGTTTTTCTTCGACAATTTGCTTTGCGATCGCTAATCCTAATCCCGTACCTTTACCGACTCCTTTGGTAGTAAATAAATGGTCAAAGATGCGATTTGTCACCTCTGCACTCATACCTTTGCCGTTATCTCGAATGTGGATATAAACTTGATTGGCAGTTACATAAGTCTGGATCGTAATTTCTTGGGGATGAGTTTGTAATTCGGCAAATGTGCGGGTTTGTGCCATTTCATCAAACATATCAATGGCATTAGCCAAGATATTCATAAAGACTTGGTTTAACTGCCCCGGAAAGCATTCAATTTCTGGGATGTGACCATATTCTTGCTGAATATTAATGGCGGGGCGCTGTTCATTGGCTTTCAGGCGATATTTTAAAATCATTAAAGTGCTATCAATACCATCATGGATGTTAGCCATGACTTTATTGATAGTATCCGCACGGGAGAAAGTACGCAGACTGTTGCTAATTGATTTGATGCGTTCAGTTGCTTCCGTCATCGAATGCAGCAACTTGGGTAAATCTTCGATTAAAAATTCCAAGTCAATATTTTGGGCATTCTTGTGAATTGGGGCAGCAGGTTCAGAATAATATTGTTGATACAGTTCTAGATGCCCGATTAAATCTTGAGTGTATTCTTGGGCGTTGCGAATACTGCCATAAAGAAAGCCAATGGGGTTATTAACTTCATGGGCAACCCCAGCGACTAAGTTACCCAAAGATGCCATTTTTTCATTTTGTACTGTCTGGAGTTGGGATTGTTCTAACTGTTGGGCATATTCTTGGGCTTGGTGATAGAGGCGGGCATTTTCTAAGGAAATGGCGGCTTGAGTACACAGAAAGTTAAGAATCAAGATGCGATCGCTCGTAAACACACCACTGCTAGACTGATTCTTTAAGTACAAAATTCCAATTAAATTGCCTTGATTGAGAATTGGTAAGCACAATACGCTTTTTGGTTGGTGCTGAGTTAAATAATTACCGATTACAGGCAAGTCAGTTTTGAGATTATCAAGCACCACGACTTCTTGGGTGTTTTTGACATACTGTATCAACTTGACTGGCACATCAGGATTATTCTCCAAAGGTTCAGCACAAAGTTCTGTAGTGTTGGTAGTGGCAATCGCTCTCACTTGCCAGATTCCCTCACGGTTGGGTAACATCAAGGCGCAGTGATCAGCACCAGAGTTTTGCAGAATAATTTGTGTTAATTGAGACAGCAAATCATCAAGTTGAATTGTGCTGGAGAGACTTTGAGAGGCTTTGAGAATGGCAGCAAAATCTAAAGCTAGATTGAGACTGGTGTTAGAAGAAGCTGTGGCAGTCTGAATCGAGACATTAGAGCTAGTAACAGCCGCCAGAGTTTCTAAGGGGTTGAGAATTGGTGTCGTCTGCTGGAAAATAGGACGCAGTAAATTAGAGTAGCGACTTTCTAAATCTTTGGTTTTGGCTTCTGCACCCCAATGAGCATAAAAGTAGTAAGCTTCCTGCATATAAGTCGCGGCGATTTTTTCTTTACCCCAAGCGAGGTAAAACTTCGCCGCCAGTTCATAGGCGAGGGCTTGTTCTTGTAGGTAGCCATTGGCTTGGGCGAGGGCGATCGCGCGATCGTACAAATCCCCAGCTTCATAATATTTGCCTAATACCCGATAAGTCTCAGCTTCGACTAATTGATACTTATGTAGATAGTTTGTAGGAGCATGTTCAGCCCATATCTGCATAGATTGTTGATTTTTAGCAACCTTTTCTAAATCTACAGTTGTTGTAAGAATATCTGGGCTAGAATATTCTGACAATAAACTCAAAGATTGATAAAAGTTCTTCAATGGAGTAATTAATAAACCCGCCGCCCCTTGCTCATATTCTTCAAATTTGCTGGCGTATTCTCTTGCTGTGTCAATATCACCAAACAAATAACAGAGTAAGAGTTTAGCGAGATAAACATAGCAAATACCGTTGACATTGCGACTTTGAATTAAAGCAGGCAGAGTTACAGTTTCATCAAAACTTGTACCAACTAATGTCATAACATTTTCGGCTTTGCCACGCAGATTGATGACTGTTTGCCGCCAGGTATTTGCCCAAATTAACGACGCTTCTTGCTTAATATCTTCAATGAGTAGACAATATTTATCAGCTTCAGATTCGGCAATTTCTAGATGTTCACCTGTCCAAAATAAAAATTGGCAATAGCAATTGGCACAATAACCAACATATTCTAAATCACCATGTTCTAAACCACTGGTCAAACCAGATAAAAATACAGGTAATGTGGAACGTAAAGAATCTCGCCAATGTTTAATAAATAAAGCAAAAGTCAGATTAACTTTGCTAGTTAATTCTTTGGCTTGCAATCGCTCTAAAATAGTCGTTGCGAGTTGACCAAATTGATAGCCGCGCTCAATTTCTCCAGTCGCACATAAAAATAAGCCATATAAACTATAAGCGATCGCGGCTTGGGGAGAGTTACCAGATTGAATACAGATTTTCACCATTGTGAATATCTTTAAAGGTAGCAATTGCGGTTTGGCTAAATATACAGAAGCGAATAAACCTACCAAGATTCGCATTGCCGCCAATTGCTCAGGCGTTTGGAGAATTGGTAAATCTGCGAGAGTTTCGATGGGGCGATCGCCTAAAATAGTTTTGAGTTGTTGATGTTGGGCAATCATTGTCTCAAAATCACAATCTTCTGGGAAATCAACACCCAGTAAATTCAAGGCTTCTCTACCTGTATTGATGGCTTCTAGCAGTTGATTTTGGGCGGTGTAAGCTAAAATTTGAATTTCATAAACTTTGATTTTATCGAGTGGTTGGCGTGCTGATAACAAAGTTTGATCAATGAAATATTTAGATTGGGCAAAATTAGTATTTAAATATTCTGATTCTGCCAAAGATTCATAAATTTGCAGAGTTAGTTCATACTGATTTTCCCAACAATTTTCTGTTAAAAGTGTTAAACCTGTGTTTAAATAACTCACAGCCGCCGAGTATGCAGTAGCCACTTTGGCTTTATGTCCTGCCCGCAAGTTTAACTCGGCTAATTGTTCTCTTTGGGATGGTTCATCAATTAATTCAATCCCAATATTTAGCTGATTAACAATATCAAAAATGCGGTTATCTAAATCTTGCTCTAGGGTATTATTTAAAAGTAATTCCCCGATTTTGTGGTGAGTGGCTTGTTTTTGCCAGTCAGGAATTAAAGAGTAAGCCGCTTGTTGGACGCGATCGTGTAAAAATTTATAAGTTAAATTCTCAATTTTGTGCGTGTTTTGATTGGTTTGTTCAGGGCTGAGATAAAATTTATAAACTTCACTTTGGGGCAGAATTAATCCTTCTTGCAAAGCTTTCCACAAAGCTATTGCTGCTTCCATTTGTAATTGTTCGGAAACAATTGCTAAGGTAGCTAAATCAAATTGATTGCCAATACAAGCAGCTAACTTGAGAATATGTTGGGTTTCATCAGGCAACTTTTGTAATTGCTGCGCCATAAACTCAACCACATCATCGGTGAGAGATAAGGCATTAATTTGAGCAATATCACATTCCCAATAACCTTGTTCTCGGTTAAATTTAATTTCCCCATCTTCATGTAAGGCTTTGAGAAATTGAGTGATGAAAAAGGGATTGCCTTTAGTTTTACGAATAATTAACTCTGTCAGGGGTAGCGATCGCTCAGTTGTACAATGCAGTGTATCGGCAATTAACTGATTGGTATCGCTCAAAGTTAGAGGTGCAAGGGTAATAGTATTTACGGTTCTGCCAACTTGCTGGAGTTCTGCAACTGTTAAGATTAACGGGTGGGTGGGTGACACTTCATTATCTCGATAAGCCCCCAACAATAACAGATAATTTTTATCTGCCATTAGCAGTTTAATTAATTGCAAAGATGCTGAATCTGCCCATTGCAAATCATCAATAAACATCACTAATGGATGTTCGGCGGTGGTAAAGACAGCAATAAATTTTTGGAATAATAAGTTAAATCTGTTTTGGGCGGCTGTTCCCGATAATTCTGGTGCAGGTGGTTGTTTACCAATGACTCTTTCAAGTTCTGGCATCACTTCAATTAAAACTTGTCCATTGTCACCCAACGCAGCTAGAATCTGAGTGCGCCATTGATGTAATTGGGTATCTGATTCGGATAATAATTGCCCAATCAAATCGCGCAAAGCTTGGACAAAGGCTAATAAGGGGATATTTCGGTTAAACTGGTCAAATTTACCTTTGATGAAGTAGCCTTGCTGGCGGGTGATGGGTTTATGTACTTCGTTGACGACGGCGGTTTTCCCAATTCCCGAAAATCCCGCAACCAACATCATTTCAGATGTGCCGTTAGCGACACGTTCAAAGGCTTGCAAGAGGCTGATCACTTCGGCTTCTCGTCCGTAGAGTTTTTCGGGGATGAGAAAGCGATCGCAAATGTCCCGTTGTCCAATGGCAAAATTGGTAATTTTACCAGTATGTTGTAATTGCTGAGAGCAAGTTTCTAAATCATGCTTTAACCCCAAAGCACTTTGATATCTATCTTCGGCGTTTTTCGCCATCAATTTCATCACAATATCCGCAATTACCTGGGGAATATCTACGTTGTTACCCAAAATTAGTGTTCTGGCGATATGACAATGCACTAACTCCATTGGATCATCACAGATAAACGGTAAAGTTCCCGTCAACAGTTCATAAAAGGTCACACCCAAAGAATAAAAATCACTACGATAATCAATACCCCGGTTCATTCTCCCGGTTTGTTCTGGGGAAATATAAGCAAGTGTCCCTTCTAATACATGGGGACTTTTGATTTCTTGAGTTTCTCTCGGTAACAAAGAAGCAATACTAAAGTCTATGAGTTGTACCTGTTTGCTGTAGGGATGAATCAGGATATTCGCTGGTTTGATATCCTTATGGATTACACGGTGTTGATGTAAATTGTGGAGAATATTGCTGAGTTGAATCGCGATCGCTAAAAATTCCGCTAAAGAAAGAGTCGTGGTTTTAATATATTCCCGCAGAGCGATCGCGCCTGTATCCGGCATCACTAATATATAACCATGCCCATAGGTTTCTAATGACAAGGGACGAATAATACCCGGAATTTGCAGATTTTTACTAATCGTGTACTGGTTACGAAATTGCAATAACTCTTGAAAACTGGGATATTCTGCGGTGAGAAGTTTGATGACTACTGGCTGTTGATCAACTTGACTGATAGCACGATATACTGTCGTTCTAGAACCTGCATATAGTTGAGAGCTAATTTGATATCCGGGAATTACGGGTGTCTGAAACTCAGTAGCCATTGATATATACCTCTAGTGTCTTTGGGTGGTTGCTTCTCTACATGGATGAAACCACGCGCAGCAAGTGTAGATAAGCTTAGTATTCCCATTTATTTGAGTTTGAATAACTAATACTTAGCCATAAGTATAATTGGCTACTACTGATATTATAGTAAGCCAACATTATATGAACCTTGTCAGCTGATACAGCGTATTTAGAGTAAATGAGGTACAAGCGTAAAACCCAAAACTATAGCAGTCCTATTTGAGAAATGAACAAAATAGACAAGGAAGACAAGGGAGATTAGGGAGACAAGGTAGAGAGATGTTTGTATATCATTTAGGATAGCTATATTTAGAGACGTTACATATAACGTCTCTACAGTATTCCACGAATATACAAACTGCTGTAATCTGTTACCTGCTAGATAATCGGCAGGGAAATTATGAACTCTGTTCCTTCTTTTAAAATCGAGTTAACCGTGATTTTACCGCCGTGTTTTTCTTCGACAATTTGACGGGCGATCGCTAATCCTAATCCCGTACCCTGACCAACAGCTTTAGTAGTAAATAAATGGTCAAAGATGCGATTTTTTACCTCTGCACTCATACCTTTGCCGTTATCAGCAATTGATATTGTTACGTATTGATGCTCTATGATTGATGTTGTGATTGTAATGCGGTTAGGATGCGCTTTAATCTGGGCAAAACTCTTACCAATATTTGCTTCTTCTAACGCATCAACAGCATTGGCAAGAATATTCATAAACACCTGATTTAATTGCCCAGGAAAACAATTGACTAAAGGTAAATCACCATAGTTAGTAATTACTTCAATTGCTGGGCGTTGTTCATTAGCTTTCAGGCGATGCTTGAGAATTAAAATTGTGCTATCAATGCCTTCATGGAGATTAAACTGGACTTTGTAATCTTTGTCAGCGCGAGAAAATGTCCGCAGGCTAGTGCTAATATTTTTCAATCTGTCGCAGGCCATAACCATTGCATCGATTGTTTTAGGTAAGTCTGCCACAAGATACTCTAAGTCAATTTCTTCAGCATGGTCTTGAATCTCATCACCAGGATTTTCTAGAGATTCTTGATAGAGTTTGAGATGTTCGGTTAGGTCAGCTAAATTAGGTTTAGTTTGTTGGAGAGTAGCAGAAATAAAACCAAGAGGATTATTCATTTCATGGGCGACACCAGCGACTAAATTACCCAACGCAGACATTTTTTCACTTTGGATGATTTGTAATTGGGCTTGTTGTAGTTCTTGTTCTGCGCGTTTGTGATCACTAATATCTAACAACAGTCCATCCCACACTAACGTGCCATCAACAAGTTTTTCTATTCGGGCTTCTCCATGAATCCACTTCATAATTCCAGAGGGTGTAATAATTCGTCCATCCCATCGCCAGGGAGTTAAGGTTTGAGCTGAATATGCAATGGACTGATAATAAGCTTCAACATCTTCTGGATGGGCCATATCTAAGAGGATCTGTACATTGGCGATCGCTTGATCGGCACTGATTTCATAGAGTTCATAACAGTGGTTACTAATGTACGACATTGACCCCGAACCATCGGTTGTCATCAGGAATTGATACACTACTCCAGGAACGTTATCTACTAGGTTATGGAAGCGGGATTGGGCAGTTTTTAACTCATCAAGCGATCGCTCTAGTTGTTGGGCATATTCCTGAGCAGATTCATAAAGTCGGGCATTTTCGAGCGAAATGGCAGCTTGAGCGCAAATTAAATTCAAGAGTTCGACGCGATCGCTTGTGAACGCTCCTGTAATTAAACTATTTTCCAGATATAAAATGCCCAACAACTTGCCTTGATATAAGATTGGGCTGCACAAAATACTTTTTGGTTGTTGATGAATAATGTATGGGTCGTTGGCTAAGGTCGTATCTGCGGTTGCATCTAATAAGACAACAGTTTGTTGACTGTGCTTGACTTTGTAAATCAGCTTGTGGGGAATATCTTGGCTGTCTTCAACTCGAAGGTTCTGCAATACCTCTGGGTTTGTTCCCTGGGTAATTGAGCCTTTAATTACCAGGCGAGCATCTCGCAACAGCATTAACACGCACTTATCAGCCCCAGCATTTTTGATGATGATGGAAAGTAACGATGAAAGCAGTTTGTCTAGTTCGATTTCACCAGAGATAGTTTGAGATGTTTTGAGAATAGCTTTTAAATCTAGAGTATCTGAAACACTGCTGTTAGAAGCCGAAGAACTACTGTTTGAGATAGTCCCCAAGGCGAAGATAGTTTCGTTAGTTGAAACAACAGAACGGCTTTGCTGTAATATAGGCGCAAGTAATTGGGGATAGCGTTTTTCTAAGTCAGTGACTTTAGCTTTTGCTCCCCAACGCGCATAACCATAATAAGCTTCAATCATGTACTCCCCGGCAATACGCTGTTTACCCCAATCTAGGTAAAACTTTGCTGCCAGTTCGTTAGCAAGTGCTTGTTCTTGGATATATTCGTTGGCTTTAGCTCCAGATATTGCTTGATCATATAGTTCACTGGCTTCGCCTTTGTTTCCTAAGACTCGACATTTTTCCGCTGCGACCAAATCGAACTTATGCTGATGATTCATCGGTGCATAGTGCGCCCAATGCTGTAACTTAGTTTGGTTTTCTGCCACCCGTTCTAATAGAGTTGATACTTGCGATGACTGTTGACTCAATAGTTCTAGAGCTACCAAGGAATCATAGAAATAAAATGCAGGTTCGGCAACTGTTCCTGCACCCGCTATGAAATAGTTTCTGCACTCAAGGGCATTGTTATTAGCTGCCTCAATTTTTCCAAACAAAAAGCAAAGTTTCAACTTATATGAGTGGAAAACATATAATCCCATTATATCGTTTGCAGACTTCAACCGAGGGAGAAAGTCTGATTCTTGGAAAGCCGATCCAGACAAAATGGTAGGATGCTCTGCCAAACCTAGTAAATTTGAAGTCACTTGCCAATAAATCAGACAGTAATTAGCTGTTCCTAACTGCTTGAGTTGGACTAAAGCATGGTAGTAAGTGCGCGTATCATTCTCTAAGTTAGCAAGCGGTTGACCGCACCAAGAAGAAATTAAACAGAAATGATTAACCGCATATCCAGCGTATTCCAAGTTGCCAACTTCTAGCCCAAGGGTATAAATCTCACTCAAGAGGGGTAACATTTCTTTGAGGTGAGATTTGCGATGGAGAATATAACCTCCTAACAGGAAAAATACTTCTAGTTTAGTTGCTTTATCATCGAATTTTGCAGTCAAATTCAATGCCAACTTCCCAAATTGATCAGCTAAATCTATATTCTGCAAATTACAGAGAACTAAGCTGTAACAAGTATATTTACTAGCAGAAAGAGATATATTGCCATATCGCAAGGATAATTTGACTAACAAGGTAGCTAGTAATGGATACAAAAGAGATCCACAGGTGTAAGCTGCTGCCATGATGCTGCTGGCAATCTGGGTAATGGCGATTTTGTTGACATCTGTCATGACAGGTAAGTCGATAAAATCTGCTATTTGGCGATCGCCAATCAGTTCGCTAATTTCTTGGATAGACTGTTGAATATCTGCGGGTGTAGGTGATGCGGTTATATTTGCACCCAACTGTTGCAGGAGATTAATGCCGATCTCCAGCACTTCACTAAGTTGGCGCTGGGAAGTCTTGGCTTGAATCCTAATGCGGTAAACATTGACTTGTTCTAGTAAGGAATGTGCTTGTTCGGTGACAATATTAATGAACTGTTCCATCGCCTCAAAGTCGCCATTTAGCATTGCCACTTCTGCTGCTAATTCATGTAAGGCGAGGCTCATTTCATACTGCTGTTGCCAAGCTTGTTCTCCCAATAAAGACAATCCCGCTGCGGCATATTCCTGTGCTGCTTGATAGGCGGTAGCAGTTCTAGCTTTGCGACAAGCAATGAGGTTAAGTTGTGCTAGTTCATCTCTTTGTGTTTGTTCGTTAATTAAAGAAGTTCCATAATTTAATTGATTAACGATTTCAAAAATACCTTCTTCTCTAGCTGCTGGCGAAATCTGTTGCAGTAGCAGTTGTCCAATGTGGTAATGAGTCGTCTGTTTTTGGTCATCGGGAATCAGAGAATAAGCGGCTTGCTGTACTCGGTCATGTAAAAATTTGTATGTGACAATTTCTTGATTTTCTAATGTATGTGCTGGGGTTTCTTGCCCAACATAAAACTTATAAACATCACCAATTGGTAAAATCAAACCTTCCTGTAATGCTTTCCACAGACAAGCTGCTGTTTCGATTTGAGATTGTTGTGAAACAATTGCCAAAGTCGCTAAATCAAATTGATTGCCAATACAAGCAGCTAACTGCAAAACTTGTTGAGTTGATGGCGGTAGTTTTTGCAATTGAAAACTCATAAAAGCCACAACATCATCTGTAACAGCTTGCGCCGTCACTTCTGCCATATCACATTGCCAACAACCTAACTTAAAGTCAAATTGAATCAGTTCATCTTGATGTAATGCTTTGAGAAACTGGGTAGCAAAGAATGGATTTCCCTGAGTTTTTTGATAGATTAATACAGAAAGTTTCCATACTAAATCTTCTGAAGATTTGAGTGTCTCAGCAACTAATTTATTGACTTGTAATTGACTTAGTGGTGCTAAAGTAATTGTATTCACTTTTGCTTGTGATTTAGCAACGTCACTCAAAGTCAACATTAATGGATGTGCAGGGTTGACTTCGTTATCACGGTAGGCACCAATAATGAAAAGATGACCTGTATCAGCCATTAATAGCTGGATTAATTTTAATGATGCGGAATCAGCCCATTGCAAATCATCTAAAAACATTACTAATGGATGTTCTTTAGTTGTAAAAACTTGGGTGAATTTTTGAAATAATAAATTGAAGCGGTTTTGCGCAGCTGTTCCTGATAATTCTGAGGCTGGTGATTGTTTGCCAATAATGTTTTCTAATTCGGGGATAACTTCAATAATTACTTGTCCATTGTCGCCAACAGCATCTAATATTTTATTTCTCCATGTCTGAATTTGAACATCACTTTCCGTTAACAATTGCCCCATCAAATCACGAAATGCTTGGACAAATGCACCGAAGGGGATATTTCGTTGGAATTGGTCATATTTACCTTTGATAAAATAACCACGTTGTCTAACAATTGGTTTATGCACTTCGTTAACTACGGCCGTTTTCCCAATTCCAGAAAAACCCGCTACCAGCATCATTTCTGTTGCACCCTGGCTGACACGTTCAAATGCTTGCAACAGTTTTGAGACTTCTGCTTCTCTGCCATAGAGTTTATCAGGAATGATGAAGCGATCGCACAGATCCCGACTAGCAGTATCAAAGCTGTGAATTTTCCCAGTTTCTCTTAACTGACTTAAACATTTTTCTAAATCATATTTCAAACCAAACGCACTCTGATACCTATCTTCGGCATTTTTTGCCATCAATTTACTGACGATTTTTGAGATAACCAAGGGGATATCTGGATTAATTTCATGTACTAATGGTGCTGTTTTGGCAATATGAGAATGTACCAATTCCATTGCATCATTAGACTGGAATGGTAACTCACCTGTGAGTAATTCGTAGAAAGTTACACCTAAAGAATAAAAATCTGTGCGATAATCAATCCCGCGATTCATTCTCCCTGTTTGTTCTGGAGATATATAAGCAAGTGTTCCTTCTAATACTTTGGGATTAACTAGGGTTTGGGTTTCTCTGGGCAATAATGATGCAATACTAAAGTCAATTAATTTAATTTGTTTGGTTTCGGGATTAATTAATATATTGCTGGGTTTGATATCTTTATGAATAATGCGCTCGTGATAAAGTAAATCTAAGATGTTGCACAGAGCGATCGCTAGGATTAAAAATTCCTCCAAAGATGCAACATACTGATGTTTGCTGAAATAATCCTTGAGGGAAATTCCCCCAAAGTCTTCCATGACTAACATATAGCCATTATGCAAGTTTTCGAGGCTATAGGTTTGAATAATTAGAGGTGAGTTGAAATTTTTACCAATGGCGTATTGATTGCGAAATAACAACAATTCGCTAAAGCTGGGATAAGGATTTTTCAGTAGTTTGATCACTACTGGTAGTGAGTCCCTTTCTCTGACTGCGCGATAAACTTGGGTGCGGGAGCCATTATAGAGTTCTTCGCTGATGCTATAACCAGGAATCTTCACAAGAGAGTCAATCATAATACCTAAATCTTTATAATGTCTTGATTTAGTATTCCCAAAAGATCAACAGCACTCTATAATGACGTAAAAATTTACACTGGCAGTTGGATGATAAATTCGGTTCCCTCTCCCAGAACAGAATAGACTGTGATTTGACCCCCGTGTTTTTCTTCAACAATTTGCTTTGCGATCGCCATTCCTAATCCCGTACCTTTACCGACTCCCTTAGTAGTAAATAGATGGTCAAAGATTTTTTCTTGTACTTCTGCACTCATACCTTTGCCGTTATCTTGAATATGAATATTAACTTGACTGCCAACAACTTGAGTGCGGATAGTAATTTGTTGGGGATGAGTTTGTAATTCTTCAAATGTTCGAGTTTGTGCCATCTCATCAAACATATCAATAGCATTAGCCAAGATATTCATAAATACTTGGTTTAATTGACCGGGAAAACATTCAACCAAAGGAATATTGCCATACTCTGACTGAATATTAATGGCAGGACGCTTTTCATTAGCTTTTAAACGGTATTTTAAAATCAGTAAGGTACTATCAAGACCATCGTGAATATTAGCCGTAACTTTGCTATCGGTGTCAGCACGAGAAAAAGTCCGCAGACTAGTACTAATTGATTTAATACGCTGCGTTGCTTCCGTCATAGAATCTAGTAAATTAGGTAAATCTTCTACTAAGAACTCCAAATCAATTTCTTCAGCGTTTTCTTGAATCTCCTCAACAGGTTGAGCATAAGATTGCTGATAAAGTTCTAAATGTCCAATTAAGTCTTGAACATATTCTTGGGCATTGCTAATACTACCATTGAGAAACCCAATAGGATTATTAACTTCATGGGCTACACCTGCGACTAAATTACCCAAAGATGCCATTTTTTCGTTTTGGATCATCTGTAGTTGGGCTTGTTTTAGCTCTTGTAAAGCTGTTTCTAACTCTTGAGATTTTTTATGAATTGCGGCTTCTGCTTGTTGACGTTCACGAAGTGCAGCTTGCTGTTCGCTAATATCTAAACCGATTGAAATACCACCACAAACTTCTCCATTAACATCTAACATTGGGGCATTAAACCATTCACAAATAATCCGTCTACCATCTTTAGTGACATTTTCATTAATCGCATGAGAGCCACCACTATCAGATAAAATAGAAGTAGCAACATCATCTACATAAGCGTGATATTCTTCAGGAATAATTGTCCGTAAATGCTTATCCATAATTTCAGTTTGTGTATAACCAAATAATTTTTCGGCGGCTGGGTTCCAATTCTGAAATTCAAACTTGGTATTCCACTCTAAGATGGCTACTGGTGTTTGTTGAATGATAATTTGCAATCTTTGTTGAGATTTTTCCAAACGCTCAGATTTTTCGCGTTCTTGGGCATGAAGGCGAGCATTTTCTAGAGATATTGCCGCTTGGGTGCAAAGAATTTCGAGAATCAGAACGCGATCGCGGGTAAATACCTCACTCGTATACTGATTTCTTAAATACACAATCCCAATCAAATTTCTTTGATTGAGAATTGGTAAACATAGCACACTTTTTGGTCGGTGGATATTGAGATATTCACTAATAACTGGTAAATCAGTTTGCAGATTATCAAATGTAACAATTTCTTGAGTATTTTTGACGTAATTTATCAGCTTAATTGGTAAGTTATGATTGTTTTCTAGGGTTTCAAAACAAACTTGGATACTTTCAGGTGTACCAATGGCTTTGAGATGCCAATTACCATCGCTCTCAGGTAAGATTAAGGCACAGTAATCAGCACCAGAATTTTGCAAAATAATCTCTGTGAGTTTTTGCAACAGTTCATCTAAATCAATGGTGCTAGATAATGCTTGCGAAGCTTTGATAATGGCAGTAAAATCTAGGGCAGTATTAATATTAGAGCTAGAAGCTTGATTGACTTGTGTAGAAGAGTGAATTGAGAGATTAGGCGCAACCAAATTTTCAAGATTTTCCCAGATGTTGAGAGTGGGATTAATCTGTTGAAGAATGGGACGCAACAAGTCAGGGTAACGATATTCTAAATCTTCGGTTTTGGCGATCGCACCCCAACTGGCATAGTAATAATAAGCGGCTTGCATATAAACTGAAGCAATTTTTTCTTTACCCCAATCAAGATAGAATTTGGCGGCGAGTTCGTTACTGAGTGCGGCTTCTTGGAGATATTCATTTTCGATTGCACCTGCGATGGCGCGATCGTAAAGGTCGATGGCTTCAGAGATATTACCAGAGAGCCGCGCTATTTCTGCCGCTAATAAATGATATTTATGCAGAAAGTTTTCCGGACAATTATTTGCCCATGTTTTAATTAATTGCTGATGTTGAAGAATAATGTGCCAATAAGATTGTTTTTCTTCCGGTGTTGCAGTTGGGTAGAGGGCAATTAGACTCAGGGGATAATAAAAGTGATATTGAATAATTGGGAAACTGCTGCCATTAGCAACCAGAGTTTGTTGACTAGCGATCGCAGTTTCGACTGCATCAGCATAATTACCATAAATATAAGATAGCTGGATTCTCAAAAAACAGTACCAATTGATGCCAGATGGAAAATTATTTTTCCGCCAAATGTGAATACAGTTAATCTCTTCACTATCCCAATTTGCTAGTAACTCCGTGTCGTATATCCTACCTTGCAAATGTAATAAAAATTGTTGCTGTTGGAGAAACCCTTGTAATATGTTAATATCATTCACTTGCTGCATATAAGCTGAATATTTCTCCGTTTCAGCATAGATATCTGCTAAACATTTACCTTGGATGATCAGCGTCCAAATAATAAACAAAGCTGCCCAAACACCAAATACTAAATCTCCACATTCATGGCAAATATCAAATGAGCGTTGGTAGAGAGGTAAATTACTTTTTAGCGGTTTAATATAGGGATTAATTGTATGACAAAATATATTACTATTTTGGGCAAGGTATTGTGGATGATTAAACTTTTGGTCAAGTTCTAGGGCTTGTTTACCAAATTGATAGGCTGTTTGATATTCTCCTTGTTCTATGAGTGCCATTCCATAGAAGCAGTAACCAAAACCAGAGTTTTCGCAATTCCCGTATTCTAAGGAAGTATTGAGCATTAATAAACGAATTAATTGATTGATTTGATGGCTACCTGTGAGATAAGTGATCGAACATAAAACACTTAAAAGCTTCATACAAGCTTTTTTATTTGGATCAGTCATCACAGGCAAATTTAGCAGATTATAATAAATCTCAATTGCACGGAATGATTCTAATTTCTGCAATTCAATATCAATGGCAGGTTGAATTGCTTCAGCAATATTTGGTAGAGTCATCCCTAAAGTATCTAAAGCTTTTAGCCCAGCCTTAATAGCAGATGTAAAATCTTCGCCTTGGGTGATTTTCAGCATCATTAAAGATTCATAAATATCGGCTTGATCAAAAATACTTTGTGAATGCTGTAAGGCAATATTAAATAATTCTTCTGCTCTTACAAAATCACTAAGCAAATATTCACATTCTGCCTGTTCTTTATATAAAGAAAACTTCAGTTGAAAATTATTTTGCCAACTATGATCTGATAAAACGCTCAGTCCTATTTTAAAATATTTTATAGCTGCTTGATAGTCAGTAGAAATTTTAGCTTGTTTACCTGCTATTAAGTTCAATTTCGCAAATTCATCTTTCTCTAACTGCTGAGTGATAAAATTAATACCATGATGCAGATGATTGACAATATCAAAAATTTTATTTTCCTGTTGCTCTAGAGTAGTATGGCGTAATAATTGCTGTCCGATTTTATAATGGGTGATCTGCTTTTGGTCATTAGGAATCAGAGAGTAGGCGGCTTTTTGAATGCGATCGTGGAGAAATTGATATGTGGGGTTAATGCTATTTTCTGTTTCAAAATCACCTAGTTCGTCAGACTGCAACAACTTATAAACTTGGCTTGTGGGTACAATTAAACCTTGTTGCAAAGCTTTCCACAATGCTGTTGCTGTCTCAAGTGGCGATAGTTCTGAGATAATCATTATGGTTGCTAAATCAAAAGTGTTACCAATACAGGCGGCTAACTTCAACACTTTTTGAGTTACATCTGGCAATTTTTGTAGTTGCAACGCCATGAACTGCACCATATCATCAGTAAGTGATAGTGTATTGACTTGGACAAGATCACATTCCCAAAAACGGCGATCGCGATTAAAGGTAATATATTTTTCTTCATGTAATGCTTTAAGAAACTGAGTTGTAAAAAAAGGATTACCTTGAGTTTTGCGGTTAATTAATTCTGTTAGTGGTTTAGCTAATTCTAAAGAGCAATTTAATGTATCTGCCAGCAAATGATTAATATCATCAATTGTCAAAGGATTCAAGGTAATTGTATTAACAATTGCCTGGGTTTTTCTAAGTTCTTCTAGCAACAACATTAATGGGTGAGTTGGCGATACTTCACTATCCCGGTATGCACCTAATACCAACAGATAATGACTCTTTTGAATCAGTACTTTAATCAACTCCAAAGAAGCTAAATCTGCCCACTGTAAGTCATCTAAAAATATCACGCAAGGATGCTCGGCAGTGGTAAATAGATTAATAAACTTTTGAAATAACAAATTCAACCGATTTTGTGCTGCACTAGCCGCTAACTCAGCGACAGTCGCTTGTTGACCAATAATTAATTCTAATTCGGGTATTACGTCAATCAAAACTTGGGCATTTTCCCCTAAGACTGCCAAAATCTTAGTTTGCCACTGCTGAAGTTTGATATCAGATTCTGATAGTAATTGTCCTATCAAGTCACGGCAGGCTTGCACAAATCCTGAAAACGGAATATTGCGGCTAAATTGCTCAAATTTACCTTTAATAAAATAGCCCTGTTGTTGGAGAATTGGTTGATGCACTTCATTAATCACGGCTGTTTTCCCAATCCCCGAAAAACCAGCCACTAGCATTAATTCTGATGTGCCTGCTGATACTCTTGCAAAAGAATTTAATAATGCTTTTACTTCAATTTCTCGTCCATAAAGTTTTTCGGGAATAAGGAAGCGATCGCAAATATCCCACTCACCAATTTTAAAATAATCAACTCTACCAGTTGATTGATATTGTGTCAGACATTTTTCTAAATCAAATTTTAAACCTACAGCAGTCTGATAGCGGTCTTCGGCATTTTTCGCCATCAATTTCATGACAATTTCGGCAATAACTTGAGGGACTCTTGCATTGTTCAATTCATCTGGTTGTTTAGCAATATGACAATGTACTAACTCCATTGGATCATCACAGATAAAAGGTAAATTTCCTGTGAGTAATTCATAAAATGTCACACCCAACGAGTAAAAATCACTGCGATAATCAATGCCTCGATTCATTCTGCCAGTTTGTTCTGGAGAAATATAAGCAAGTGTTCCTTCTAAAATATTGGGATTTTTAATTTCTTGGGTTTCTTTAGGCAGTAATGAAGCAATACTAAAATCAATAAGTTGAATTTGTTGTGTTTGGGGATGAATTAAAATATTAGCAGGTTTAATATCTTTGTGAATAACACGATTTTGGTGTAAATCGTGAATAATTTGAGTTAATTGGAGAGCGATCGCTAAAAATTCTTTGATGCTGAGAAACTTGGTTTTGATATACTCTCTTAAAGCAATGCCCCCAGTATCCGCCATTACCAAAATATAACTATTTTTGTAGGTTTCTAAGGCTAAGGGATGAATAATTCCCGGAATATCAAGATTTTTACTAATACTATATTGATGGCGAAATTGCAATAACTCCTGTAAAGTTGGATGTTCGGAAGTTAAAACTTTAATCACCACTGGCAGCCGATCAAATTGACGAATAGCTCGATATACTATGCTGCGAGAACCTGCATATAGTAATTCAATAATTTGATATCCAGAAATTAAAGGAATGCAATATTCAGTAGTCATGTCTGTACGCCTTTGTGGTAGTTAGCGTTTGCCTATCTACATAGATAAAGCTGAAATATCAAAAGTTATTATTCCCTTTCCTTCCGTATCAACTAACAAAAAGACTGAAAATGAGTATATTTTCAGACATGTTTACTTAGATTTTGTAGGGATTTTAAGAGCTATGCTAGTATGCCCTTAAAGAAGTGATAAACCAAGCATGATTTAATACTCTGCAAAACATGAGCGAAAATTTACCGTGAGCTTATATATTTACTTTCTCCGTCACGGACAAACAGAATGCAGCCGTAATAATGCTTTTTGTGGTTCCATAGACTCCGAACTCACTCCCGAAGGCTTGGATATGGCTGAGGCTTTTGCTGCTGCTTACCAGTCTCTGGCTTGGACAGCTATTTTTTGTAGTCCGATGCGACGCACCATAGCCACTGCGAAACCTTTGTTTACCGCTATTGGGATAGAACCGCAACTGCGTGAGGGTTTAAAAGAAATCAATTATGGTCAGTGGGAAGGTAAAACACCAAAGACTATTAACCAAGAATATCACGATGATTATATTCGCTGGTCAGCAGACCCAGCTTGGTATGCACCCACAGGCGGAGAAATGGCTATTACCATTGCTTCCCGTGCGATGGGAGTAATTGAAGAAATCAAGCATCTTTACAACAATGGCAATGTTTTAGTTGTGTCTCATAAAGCCACAATTAGAATTATGCTGTGCAGTTTGCTGGGAATTGATGTCGGCCGTTTTCGTTATCGTTTAGATTGCCCTGTTGGTTCTGTGAGTGTTGTAGAGTTTACTTCACATGGGCCATTCCTCCATACTTTAGCAAATCGCTCTCATTTACCTGAACAATTGCAAAGTTTACCTGGAACTTAGTGCCATGATTCCGCAGATTGAAAATATATTTTTACGGCAAATGGCCTCTGGCGATCGCCTGTATTTACAAGTTTACAAATTTGTTGGCGCTCATCCAGGTAAAAAGGTTTACATTCAGGGTAACTTACACGGGGCAGAAATTTCTGGTAATGCCGTTATTCACCAACTCATAGAATTTTTACTGACTCTCAAAGATACCGATTTAGTCGGAGAAATTTGGCTAGTTCCAGTGTGCAATCCAATGGGAACCAATGAACGCGCACAACATTTTTCGCCTGGGAGACACTGTGCTTACGAAGCTAGGGATTGGAACCGGATTTTTTGGGATTATGAAAAAGTAGCTGAAGATTTAACAGAATTTGCTCAATCACAATTCCTACTTGAGCCAGAAATCATTCGCCAAAATTATTTGCTAAAAATTAAACAGAAATTCGCCAAAATACTAGAGCAGATTAATTCAGCCAGTAGTTTGCCTTATACTGATCAATTTAGTTATCAACTACAAAGCCTCAGTTTAGATGCAGATTACTTGATTGACTTACACAGTTCCACAAATCAAGGTTTAGACTATATATATTATTTCCGCGATCGCCAAGATAGTGCCAAATATTTTCTCCTCGATTATGGCATTTTACTTGACAAATACGATGGCGATGCTTTTGATGAAGCCTTTATCAAACCCTGGTTAGCATTAGAAACAATTTTTGCGAGTTTAGGCAGAAACATTCAATTTGACATTGCAGCTTGGACATTAGAATTAGGTGCAGGAATGCAGATAAATCCCCATTCAGTTAATAAAGGTGTGCAAGGAGTGAAAAATTATCTATTGCAGAAAGGTGTCCTCAAATCTGCTAACTTCAACTACGCAGCCGAAGTAAATCATGTCATGGCTGTTTTCCACAGCAGTAACAGAACGAAATATTATGCGATCGCAGGTGGAATGATTCAATCGAGAGTCCCATTAGGGAGTATCGTAAAAACCGGAGATAGACTTTATCAAATTCTCAGTTTCAACAAAGAAAACCAATTGCCTAAACTGATTGATGTTTATGCTGAACAAGATGGATTAATTTATGATGTGGCGACAAATCAAGCTGTAAATCAAGGAGAATTTGTCTTAGGAATTATTTATTAATTCGATGATGATAGAAGTTTATGAAAGCTTATGAAATCCAAAGTAATGCCGGTATTGATGCTTTAAAATTAGTTGATCGCCCCCAACCAAAACCCGCAGCCGGACAAGTCCTAATTCAAGTTAAAGCTACATCTTTAAATTACCGTGACTTGTTAGTAGCTGAGGGAAACTACGGTGCAAAATTGACATATCCACTAATTCCGATGTCTGATGGTGCGGGGGAAGTTGTCGCCGTGGGTGAAGGTGTGACAAGGGTAAAAAAAGGCGATCGCGTCGTCAGTATTTTCTTCCAAACTTGGATTGACGACTCCCCAACCAGACAGAAAATGAAGTCTGATTTAGGTGGTAGCATTGACGGAATGCTGGCTGAATACGTTGTGCTAGACCAAAATGGGCTAGTACTACTACCCGATCACCTCTCATACACCCAAGCAGCCACCTTACCCTGCGCTGCTGTCACCGCTTGGCACGCCTTAGTTACAAAAGGTAATATTCACGCCAATCACACTATATTATTACTGGGTACTGGTGGAGTTTCGATATTTGCCCTTCAGTTTGCTAAACTCCACAATGCAAAAGTCATCATTACTTCTAGCAGCGATGAGAAATTAGCCCGCGCCAAACAATTAGGTGCTGATGAAATTATCAACTACAAAACCACAGCAAATTGGCAACAGCAAGTTTATGAGTTAACAAATCGCATTGGTGTAGATCACGTCATCGAAGTCGGTGGTGCAGGGACTTTACCCCAATCACTCCAAGCCACCAGAATTGGAGGGCGTGTGAGCTTAATCGGTGTGCTGACAAGAGGCGGCAACATTGATCCTATGCCCATATTAGGTAAAAGCCTCACCCTACAGGGCATTTATGTCGGCAGTCGAGAAATGTTTGAAACTATGAATCAAGCAATATCTCACCATCAAATCTTCCCCATAATTGATTCTGTGTTTCCATTCACCGCCGTCCCAGAAGCATATCGCTATCTCAAAACTGCCGCCCACTTTGGTAAAGTCGTGATTGAAATTTAAATTCACATTTCATACTTTCTCTCTCAGGAGAAATTCATTTAGGCGATACTTGGTTATATTAGGATGCACAGAGTTGAGTATTCCCGAAAACACCTAATATCCAGACTGTCATGACTTATTTAGAAACAGCAGCAGAATTTTACCGTGAAGTTGCAGAAACACCCGAAGTCGGACTTTGTTGTGTCCAAAGTTCACCCTTGCAATTCCCTGGCTTAAAAATTCCTTTGCCGATGCAAGAAATGAACTATGGTTGTGGTACAACGGTTCACCCAACAGAACTGATCAACCAACCAACTGTACTGTATGTTGGTGTGGGTGGTGGGTTAGAAGCGTTGCAATTCGCTTATTTTTCTCGCCGTGCTGGTGCGGTAATTGCTGTTGAACCCGTGGCTGCGATGCGAGAGGCTGCTACACGCAACCTCGAACTTGCTACCAGCGAAAACTCTTGGTTTAATCCTAATTTCGTCGAAATTCGCCCAGGTGATGCTTTTAATTTGCCTGTAGCTGATGCTTCGGTGGATATTGTCGCCCAGAATTGCCTGTTCAATATTTTTGAACCAGAAGATTTAACCAGAGCTTTAAAAGAAGCATATCGTGTGCTGAAACCTGGTGGACGTTTGCAAATGAGTGATCCCATTGCAACCCGTTCAATTCCTACCCATCTGCAACAAGATGAGCAATTACGCGCTATGTGTTTGTCAGGCGCACTTACCTACGAAGAGTATACCCAGCGCATAATTGATGCTGGCTTCGGTCAAATTGAAATTCGCGCCCGTCGTCCTTATCGCTTACTGGATGCTCAAACTTACAACTTAGAAGCAAACCTACTACTAGAAAGTCTGGATTCGGTGGCTTTTAAAGTTGCAATTCCAGAAGATGGCGCTTGTATTTTTACTGGCAAAACAGCCATTTACTGTGGTGCAGCAGCTTTATTTGATGATGGCGCAGGACATCTGCTTCAGCGTGGGATTCCCGCCGCAGTCTGTGACAAAACGGCTGCTAAACTGGCGACTTTAGAGCCGCAGCAAATCATAATTACTGATTCAACCTGGCACTATAACGGTGGTGGTTGCTGTTAAAATATAAACCCAAAATGTTAATTATTAGTTTATTTTTGGCTACGTTATTTCTGGCATACTCTCATGGAGCAAATGATAATTTTAAGGGTGTAGCAACACTGTTTGGTAGTGGCACAACTAGCTACCAAACGGCGATTGTCTGGGCAACTATTATGACCTTTGCGGGTGCAGTTGCTTCGATATTTATGGCTGGTACATTAGTCCAAAACTTTTCGGGACAAGGCATTTTTCCTGATGAAATTGCTAATGTGCCAGAAATTCATTTAGCCGTGGCGATCGCATCTGGTGTTACAGTGTTAATGACTGCTTTGACAGGGTTTCCAATTTCGACAACTCACAGTTTAACAGGTGGGTTATTAGGTGCAGGATTAGTTGCGATCGGTCTCAAGGTTAATTTTAGTGTATTACTTAGATATTTTGTTTTACCTTTAGTATTGAGTCCTATAATTGCAATTTTATTAGCAGCAGGTATTTATAAATTATTAACCTATACTAACTCTCAATTTAACTGGTTGGCTAATCAAAAACTCGTAGATACTCTGCATTTTATCAGTGCAGCAGTTGTCAGTTTTGCCAGAGGCTTCAGTCAAACTCCCAAGTTAGTTTCGATTATTCTGATTATTGAATATTTTTCCATTCAAGGTGGAATGTTAACCATTGCAATGGCGATGGGATTAGGTGGGTTACTTAACTCTCAAAGAATTGCTGCCACCATGAGTACAAGACTTGCTACTATAGATTCTACTCAAGGTTTGTCTGCAAATTTAGTGACTGGATTTTTAGCGATCGCAGCGACTTGTTTTGGTTTACCCATTGCTACAACTCATGTTGCAGTTAGTTCCATTGTAGGCGCTGGCTTAACCGCTAAACAAGTAAATTTACGCGTTTTCTGGCAGATAATTATTGCTTGGATTTTCACTGTACCCGCCACAGCCATTATTAGTGGTATAGCTTATAGATTACTACAAGGCTAAAAATTCATCTAAAAAATTTCAATGAGGCATATCAACTCATGCAAACCACCTCAAAATTTACTAGCTTTAACCATAAATTAAATACACCATTAACTAAAAACCAAATTACTGTTTTGCAAATTAACCTGGGTAAACGTTGCAACCTTGCTTGCACCCATTGTCATGTTGAAGCCAGCCCAAAACGCACAGAAGAACTGTCTCCAGAAATCTGCACACAGTTAATTGAATTAATCCATAAATTTCCCGAAATTGAAATTGTTGATTTGACTGGTGGCGCACCAGAAATGAATTATGGATTTAAATTATTAGTAGAAGCCGCTAGAGCAACTAATAAACAAGTAATCGTCCGCTCTAACTTGACTATTTACTTTGTCGATGGATTTGGTGATTTACCAGAATATTTTGCTCAAAATCAAGTGAGAATAGTTGCTTCTCTGCCTTGTTACTTAGCCGATAATGTTGATAAAATGCGCGGTGCTGGTGTTTTTGATGATTCTATCAAAGCTTTGCAGTGGCTGAACCGCGTTGGCTATGGTCACGAAGCTAATTTAATTTTAGATTTAGTTTATAATCCTCAGTTACCCACAGGTGAAAAATTTGCTTTAGCACCGGAACAAAAGCAGTTAGAGCAAGATTATAAAAGATTTTTAAAAGATAAGTTTAATATTAAATTTAATAATCTATTTACCATCACCAATTTACCAGTCGGTAGAACAAAGCTGTATTTAGAGCGCAAAAAACTCTACATTCCCTATCTCCAATTTTTAGAATCCCATTTTAACGCCAGTACTATTGAGCATTTAATGTGTCGGAATGAACTTTCGATTGATTATTTAGGAAATGTATATGACTGTGATTTTAACCAAATGATGAATCTACCCGCCAAAAATACCAACGGGGAAAACTTAACAGTTGCTCAATTGTTAGCGGCTAGTAATTTAGACTTAATTTCTGAAGTCCAAACAGCCGCTTATTGCTACGGTTGTACAGCAGGGAGTGGCTCTAGCTGTGGTGGAGCTTTAGTTTAAAATTAACTACAGAAAGAGCAAAAAACCTAATAATTTAGGTTTATGTCATCAAACTATGAATCTTGCTGCAAATTTTATTAAGTATGGATCAATAATCTTCTTGTGAGCTATATGATGAGATTAGTTAAGTCTCCTCACACCACACTATAAAGCTGTAGAAATTATATTTTTCTACGGCTTTTATTTTGTCTCAAAAGAGTATATCCCACATTCCTACAGGTAAGAAATGATGGGGCAAATAATCAGTTTCATTTCCGTATACGATCGCCACATCTGCTTCTGGTTCACTGTGACTGGGTAAAGTAATCGGGTCTTGTACACGAATCACAGCGCGATTGAAAAGTGATATAATGCGCTTCTAATTACCCTTTTAATCACTCTCTAAGTTTAGGAAAAGCATACTAATGGTCACTTATAACGGTACAAATGGCCCTGACACTTTGATTGATCCCAATCGCTCTTTAACTTTCGGTTACTTTCGTGTAGTGACCATCAACGGATTGGATGGTGACGACTTTATCAGTGGACAAGATATTTTTACTTTGTATCAACTCTTCGGGGGTAGTGGCAACGATTACATCTTTGGCGGTGCTAATGCTGATGCCATCGCAGGCGATGATCTCAATGGCGGCGGTGTTCCTGGTAACGATTTTCTCGCTGGCTTGGATGGCGACGATCTCATCGCTGGCTTGGGTGGTAACGATACCCTCTATGGAGGTTTTGGCAACGATATCCTCATTGGAGGTTCTGGCAAAGATACTCTCTATGGGGATGCTGGTAACGATATTTTCCAGTACGATTTAGCTTCAGACAGTCAACCTGGTTCGTTACGAGATATTATCAAAGACTTTGTGGGAAACGGTGACTTAGCCGGTGACAGAATCGATCTTTCTAGGATAGATGCTAACGTCTCCATAAGCGGCAACCAAGCTTTCACTTTCATTGGAACTCGCGCATTCACCGCAGCAGGTCAAATCCGTTATTCTGGAGGTATTCTCCAAGGTAACACTGATAGTAATCTAGCGCCTAATTTCGAGATTCAGCTTGAAGGATCACCACAACTAGTGGCAAGCGACATTATTGCTTAATGGGACTTATACCAATTCTATTTGAGGTTGCATTTAATCTTTATATCTCTTCTTTCTTTGTGTCCTACCCTTCGGGAAGCCACTTCGTGTCTATGCGCCCTTTGTGGTTCGTTCTTTAATTCAGTGCATCTTCATACAGAATTGGTATTAAACAACAATTAAGCCAAATCTAGGCTATGCAGTTCAAAACGGCTACTTATCAGTCTGTAGTGTTCAAAAATTTCTGTTACCAAAATTGTTACGAGCGTACAGCAGAATAGTTAGTTACCGTATTATGAGATTTAGTTAAGCTCCTCATACCACACCGAAAGCCGTGCAACTTAGAATTGCAGCGGCTTTTTTCTTTTCGTTACACCCTCATATCATGTCCGGTAAAAGACTTATCATAAAGACCGCAGGGGGCAGGGAGCAGGGGGAGAAAGAGTTTTGTCTTTCTGCAAGGATGTGTTGAATCATCACTGATTTGCCGGAAATGATATCACACCCTTACGTCAGTTTTGCTAACGACGAACACGAAACCCCTGTTGTCCGTTAATTGGGTCAAAAAGGACATCGTATCGATCAAAAAATCCAATACCACTATTCACAAATACAGGCTGTTCAGCTTGGGTAGAAATTGCAATATTCCACAAATTAAACCCCTCACGGTTGCCGGGAACTAAACTGTAATCCAAAACTTGGGGGATAGCTATCTTCACAGTATTTTCTGGGCGTAACCTTCCGGGTTTAAGTTTCCCTGCAAGGTTTGGGGACTTCAATTCAACAAAACTAGTTGTAGTTCTAGAGTCAGTAACCATTCTGCTATTACAGTTATTTTTCATCGCACTACCAGAGATAGTTAAACAGACAGCGTTAAGTCGAGAATCCCATCTATTGCCAGGTATACCATCAATTGCAGGTTGCGGCTTGAGAGAAACCATCTTAAAACCTGTGCGATTTTTTTCGGTCAAACCAAGGGTGAGACTACTGTTATTATTAGTACCACCATTCCCTGTCACAATCGCTCCGTTACTCAAATTTCCTGGTAATTTTCTCAACGGGTTATAAGGAAGTGACCGTTCAAAGTAATTGACACCGATAATACCGGAGAAGGCTGTACTACTTTTTGCCGAACAATTTGGTTTTTGGGTAGTACATTTGCGGCTAGTCACAACCTGTACCGGAACAGGTTCTTCAGTGATAAGGAGACCAATTCGGAAACTGGTATAAACTAATTCACCTTCTAAGATTGTCCCATCACTCAATACTTCCTTGATAACTTGACCTGTTTTGCGGATGGGCGCATTCCCGAAAAATTCTGGAGGTACTCTTAAACCTGCTGAACCTGTATCTAACAAAACACGTCTCGGCCGACCGTTGGCTACAGATATTTCTAAAAAATAGCCTCGACTTGCTTGGCTAACGGAACCCTTAGTATATAAAGGGACTGATATTGTATCAAAAGTAGGCTTGCGGCGGGTAATTTGTGAAGTATCCCGCAAAGCAGGGGTGGCAAAAACTTCTAAAAATCCAGCTTGTCGCTGCGCCACAGGTTCAGGTGCAATATCCCACAGACTTTCGTAGTAGAAAAACACAGCACCTAAACCGCGTTGTTGAGCCGCCCGGACTTGAGACTGAATTTGTTGTAGAGAAACTGGGCGATTTCGCAACCCTGCCATAATACCTATGCCAGTAGGTATATATTGTTGTGTTTCGATAATTTCTGGGCGAGTAATTTGGCTGATAAAAGCTTCTAATTCGTTACGGTAAACTTGCATCACCAGCTCGTCTACAATACCCAACCTCACCCAATTTAGCCAGTCTTGCAGTTGAAATTTATAAGCATAATCATAGTAATTCGGCGAAACAGAGACAATAGCATTAGGCTTGATTTGTTTCACCGCTTGATGAAGTTGGAGCATGAAAGCTGTAATTTTATCTGCCCGCCATTGCACCCATGCTTGGGCTTGAGGATTTGGTGGAGGTGGGTTGCCCGTTTCTTCTGTATATAGTTTTATCGTGTAACTGTCGTAACCAAAATCCACAGGCAAACTCATGTGGTCATCAAATTGAATCCCATCAGCGTTGTATTTGGTAATAATTTCAACTACAAGGTCAGTAATAAATTTTTGGACTTCGGGATGGAAAGGATTAAACCAAGCTACTTCACCCGCCGCAGTAATGGAAGTTTGAGTTCCATCTTGCTTTTGTGTCAGCCAATTTGGGTGAGCAGATGCTAATTCTGAGGTTAAGGGAACCATGAAACCAAATTCAAACCAAGGTATAGTCACTAATCCTTGGCGACGGCCTTGGTTAATAATGTCAGCAATGATATCTTGTCCTTCTGCACCTTTGAAGAAAAAGGGAATACCCTGCTGTTGTGCTACTGCACTGGGATATTTTGTATAACCATCATTCCAGACGACGGGATAGACTGTGTTAAAGTTCAACCGCCGCAATTGAGCCATTGTATCTTGCACTTTGGCTTGATACTTCATAATATCGAAGTCGTTATTAGTCAGCCAAACCCCACGAATTTGCTGGCGGGGTGACTCAGATATTTGAGCAGTTGTCGGTGTCAGATTACCTAAAAATACTACGATGCTGAATGCGCCGATAAACAAAACTGGTAGAAGACGCTGAATTGACCGCCAGTTTAAAAATTGCCTAAATGTAGTCAATAACTTAGCTACCCAAGCACAAATTTGTAAGCTTTGGTATTGGAAAAAATTCAACATTAGTCAGCAGTTGTACTTAAGTTATGAAAGTTATTTATAACATTTAACTTTGATGCAAAAGTCAAATGACTGCACCAGTCAAACTAATGCACATTTGACGTAGTTAACAGTTTTTTGTTCACGGCTTATATTGTGTTCGATCAAATAATTATCATTAAGACCGCAGAGGGAGCAGCATCTAGACTTCTCCTGTCGGAGACGCTGCGCGAACGCTCGGCGACCGGAAGCGGAGGAGCAGAGGAGAGAGTTTTAACGTTTCTGTATAGATTTAGGGAATCATCACTGATTACCCAGATATGCTATAAAAAGCAAGTTGGGTTTAGCGATCGCCAAACCCAACAATTTAACTATTATTCAAAATCGTGCTACTTCTGTGCTTTTTTCTTTAAGTTCGATCTAATTAATTTCCCGGCGGTTCTGGGAACAGCATATAACTTGCTAAATACCAGATTCCACAAATAACCATATTGAGGAAATTGTTTAATTAATAAAGCATCAGAAATTACATGGAATCTCGGTGGTTTTAAAGCTGGATCTTTATCTATATATCTAATCTGTTCTGCTGGCTTGGGCATCCAGTGTCCGATAATAGCATCTTTTTGGTAAAAGTTAGCTTGGACAAATAAGCCAGATAATCTATCAAACCCACTTGAGGGTATCCAAGTCACGGCTCCCATAACTTTTGTTGCTTGTGACAGTTCCGGGAGTGCTTGCTGAATCAAATCATTGCGCCAAACAACGTTATTAAAGTTTTCTAGATGATAACCTTCGTTGTCTCTTCTAGTTAAGAATGGCCAAACAAGATAACGCCAATCAAAGTTTTTATCTAAGGGAGCAATTGGAACTTCTAGTAAACCTTTGTAGTTACCTTTTTGGTAAGGATATGGATTTTCAGGAGTTTTTTTGCAGATTTCTAGTTGCTCAATATCAGGGATTTCTGCCCAAGGTTCTTGGATGCGTTTTTCATCATTCATATCAATATTCAATTTTTGTAAGCGTAGCATCCAACTTTCAGGAAATCTTTGAAAGTATTTAGCTAATAATTCGCAAACTTGGGGATGCACATAATCATCATCATCTAAGGCTAAAATATAGTCTCCTTGGGCATTAAGTAAGCCGACAAACCTTTGTGGCATCTCGCCTTTATAGGGACTGATGATTTCTTTAATTCTGGGATCGTTAATTTGTTTGGGTTTGACTTTGGGTGGGTAAACTAAAATAAATTCTACAGAACCTTCCACCTTTAAAAGACTTTCTAGCCAATAGTCAGAAAATTTACCCAATGTAGGAGTAATGATAGTAAGTAGCGGTTTATTATTCATATTTTTAGCTGATAAATTTACCAGAGATAGACTGAAAAAATGATGATTATGACTAGAGTGAAATCAGCTTACATTTTACAAAATAAAAGTTAAAGTATTATCGATTAACAATTTAACTGCATCACGATTTTTAATAAAAAAGGAGCAGCCAAATTATATGCGGATATTAATGCTATCGTCTACATTTCCATACCCGCCGAGTCGTGGAGGCACAGAAATTAGAACTTTTAATTTACTGCGATATCTTCAATATAACCACGACGTAACTTTAATTACACAGAGTAACAAGGAAACAACATCAGCCGAGATAGAGGAATTACGGAAATATGTGAGTGAATTGATTGTTTTTCCTTTACCGTCGGAACCCCAAGAAAAAAATGCGATCGCTCGTTTATTCGGTAAAACAGTGCGCTTTTTAGAGTCGGTACTCAAAGCTACACCGCCAAATGTACTCCATCGCTATTCTCCAGAGATTCAAGCTTGGGTCGATGAATATGTCCGCGCTAAGAAGTGCGATGTGATTACTTGTGAACATAGTGTCAATGAAATTTATATTCAGCCAGACTACCGTCATCTAGTAAATACGGTGGTTGATGTTCACAGTTCTGTTTACGGCTGGATTCGTGATCATTTAGAAATGGGTGCGGCGCAAAATGCAACGCGCGATCGCCTTTATTTGTCTCTGGTTCTCAAACGCTACGAACAGCGTTACTGTAATAAGTTTTCTAACATTGTGGTGACAACCACAGACGATCGCCAAGAATTTCTCAAACTGCGTCCTGATCTGGAAATTAAAGTGATTCCCAACGGTGTGGATTTAGAATTGTTTCCCTGTCGTCAACAAGACCCAGGCGGACATAAATTAATTTTTGTGGGAGCGATGGATGCTTCACATAATATTGATGCAGCGCGTTTTTTTGCTGTGGAAGTTTTACCACAATTACAAAAACATTATCCAGACACCACCTTTAGTATTGTTGGTGCTAGACCAACTCCAGAAGTTTTAGAGTTGAAAAATCTTCCTGGTGTGATTGTGACTGGGCGCGTGGCTTCAATGGCAGAATATTTACACCAGTCTACAGTTTGTGTAGTGCCGCTCCGCACTGGCTTTGGCATTAAAAATAAAACTTTGGAAGCGATGGCCGCTGGTGTACCCGTTGTAGCAAGCGATCGCGGTTTGGAAGGATTAGCTGTAGATATTGCAGATCAACCACTACGCGCTTTGAGAGCTAACACGCCAGCAGAATATGTCACAGCTATTAGTCAATTATTTGCTAACCCTCAACTGCGTTTAGAATTATCTGAACAAGGTAGACAATTAGTAGAAACAGAATTCACCTGGGATATTGCTGGAAAACTTTATGAACAAGTTCTGCTACAGCAGTCCTAAATTATGTGTGCATAAATAAATCCCCGGTTTTTTGGAAAATTCGGGGATTTGATTTGAGTTAATTAAATTTCAGTGTGATTCTACTGCTGCATCGAAGGAGCTGCAAAAATTTTACTGTTGATGGGAACGCGAAATACTGATTGAGGCTTGGTGGGGTTATTAGTTACAGCAACTGTATTTTCAACACTTTCAGATATAGTTGTTGATTTAGCACTTGCAGAATTATCTGCATTATTGACTAGCGATCGCTCATCATTCTTCAATGATGTATTTTCAGATGAAGTGTTGCTATCTAACTCAGTCGCCTTAGCTTCTGTAGTAACTTGAGCGCGACAAGGAATGCAAATAAAACTAGAGACTACACTTAAAAGTAGTGCTAGTAAAGGACAAGTATATTGGTTCATTGCAGTGGTGTAGTGTTGGAACTTTTGTTTAACGTTGCATTGTGCTATAAGTCTAAATTTCTGAGTTTTATCTTCCTGAAGAAAACATCATTAATGCTGCTATTTAAAAGCATTATTTGAAATAAAACTCATCTAAAAAAACATTAAAAAATCAACTGATAGATGCACACTGATATAATAAATAAGGGCTTGATTCACAAATCGGAGCAACGCAACTATCAGCACTATAAAAGAATAGTTCCTAATTTCTGAAGAGCAAAATTACGTATTTTACTACGTCCATTAATATTTATCAGGCTGCAATTTATTCGCATATTTCAGGATTGACAGGGTATCAATATATAAAGTTTTTATCAATAATTATGTTGATTATGTTGTCTCCATCAAGTTTTTACTAACTCTTAATTAATAGATGTATATCAGCTTGATCACTTTTAATTCAATACAGAAACTTTAAAATTGCATATTAAGTCTTTATATGGAGTAACTACTGACTAAAATTTCCATTTGGCGATCGCACCTGTAGTTGAGTTATAAACATAAAATCTGAATCTGCTGATTTAGACCCACAAAATAGATGTCTTTACTACTGCAATTTCTATTTATCTAGGAATATATGACATTGAAAAACTTCACAAAAGCCTTTGTTTTGAGTTTGGTGATTGTAAATTTTTGGTCAACAGCGCAAGCACAAACGTCCACCGGTGAAACTGCTGCACTATCTCAAGAAGTGGCTGTGCTAAGAAAACAGGGAAATCAGGGATTGCAAAAATTCCTCAATACTCACAAAACTGAACTCAATACCTCTTCTTCAGGTGCAGTTTTGCCAAATCCGCAAATTCGCGCCGCCTTAGATGAACTTTGTCAACAGCGAGATTGTTACGCTTCGCGGTTGTATTGGTACACTGACTTAGAAGCCGCGAAAGCAGCAGCCAAAGTTAGCGGTAAACCTATTTTATCTCTGCGTTTATTAGGCAAACTAGATCAAGATTTAAGCTGTGCCAATAGTCGGTTTTTTCGCGTAGCACTATATCCCAATGCGGCGATTTCTCAAGTTTTGCAAAATCGCTTTATTTTACACTGGCAATCTGTGAGACCTGTACCCAAAGTTACCATTGATTTTGGGGATGGTCGCAAATTAGAGCGAACCATTACAGGCAACAGCATTCACTATATATTAGATGCTTCTGGTCGTCCGATTGATGCTATTCCTGGACTTTACGGCCCCAAAGCTTTTTTACGCCAGTTGCAACAAGCTGAAGTTGCAACTAAAGAATACAGTAAACTTCCGGCTGCTCAACGTCAGGCTTTTTTAAAGAAATACCATAGCGATCGCCTAAATGTCATCCAAACTCAATGGACTGCTGATTTATCCCGCTTGGGGATTCAATCTCCTCCAAGGTTGGTAGAAAACCCATCACCCACAGCCGAAATAGCAGGTTCTTTGGCGGTAACTAAAATGGCTGTCGAAACCCCGATGCTGAGTGCTTTAGGTTCTGGTGCAACAGCAAATCGTAATAACTTAGCAGCAATTACTGACCAACAAGCTTGGAATAAAATTGCTCAACTTTATGCCACTGATGCCAAACTAGATCAAAATAGCATCGCTTTGATCAGCGCCAAAAAATTCTCATCGCCTAAAACTGGAGCTGAAAATTTACGAAAAATAGTCAATCAATTTGAAAATTTGATGGCGTTAGATTCCATCAGAAATGAATATATGTTGCATAGCCAAATTCATCAATGGTTTACTCAAGAAGCACAAACTACTGATATAGCGGAATTGAACGAGAAAGTTTACGCGCAACTTTTTTTGACTCCTAGTTCTGATCCCTGGTTGGGACTTTTAGCCAACGATAGCTATAGTGCTATTGATAATGATGGTTTACGGTAGTAAAAATTCGGTAATTCCTCTGACTTGACTATCGGTAAAGCTATACCTGCGGTAGTAGTGTGTTTATTCCTTTGATAGAAGTTAGCAATAAGATTCACACCTATCGTTAAGCTATAGCAGTTCTACACCACTTGTAAATAACAATATCCCCGATTTTTCCAAAGTTGGGGAGCTAAAATTCTCAATTTAGGGCTTTTCCAAAAATAAATTATTCCTGATACTGACAAATTATCTCACCCATATTTGTGCGATCGCCATCTCAGTTCAGCCCTTTTATTACAGATTTTTGAGCAAACTCTAAACTTTTATCACAAAGGTAAAAGCAACATCTACTAATAAGCTGTAAGATAGGTTTAGGCTGAATCTGTGTTCATAAATCCTTCTAAATCCTCAAGAATGCTCAAAATCACTATATAGCAATCCTATTTTATATATGAACAAAAGCAATGAGGGAGACACAGAAGACAAATTTGGTAACTTATTTAGCATTGCTATATGTAAAATATGAGAATTTGCATAACATCATAAAATAGCAAAAGCTTAATAAGCCAACTTTCTATTATGCCTTGATGAGCCTAAATTATTAACAAAGTAATCAATTTCAATATTGCAAATGCTACTGATAAAAATCATCATGATGCAGTTTATCAGACCAATAATTTTGTCTAATAAAATTTTTAAATGTTGATATTTCTTATATATGCAAGCAGATAGCAGGACGAGAAGATGAATATAAAATTATTTATCAAACGTTTAGAAGCTTTGCACAAACCTCTAGCAGATTTGTACCAAACTGCTAGTATTTTGCCTTGGATTCCTGCCGATATGCTACCCCAAGCTTATCAAGAACTATATAGTACTTCCAAGATGTTACAGTTAGCGGCAGAAGAACTGTATCAGCAAAATGAAACACTGAAAGAAACACAAAATTTGTTAGAAACAGAACGCCAAAATTACCAGGATTTGTTTGAGTATGCACCAGATGCCTATTTAGTTACCAATAGAGAAGGGATTATTCAAAACGCCAACCTAGCCGCCGCAAAATTATTGAATATTACCAAACAATTTCTCATCGGCAAAGCCATGATTAACTTTGTTTGTTTAGAAGAACGGCAGCACTTTCGCCAAGAACTCAATCAGCTAGATCAAATAGATAGAACCAAAGAGTTAATTATTCGTTTGCAACAACGTTATGGCGAATATTTTGACGCAGCTTTTACAGTCAGAGTCATCCGTAACCCAGAAGGTAACACTGTTAATTTACTTTGGTTGCTGCGAAATATTGGCGATCGCCAACAAACAAAATCACAATCAACCGAAAATTACAGCGAGTTCATCCAAAATCGCCCTCAATACAAATATCCTAAAGGTGAAACAATTCCTCTGAATAACTCAGTTGTTTGGTATATTTCTCAAGGTTTAGTCAAACTCAGCACATTTTGTGAAACTGGCGAAGAAATCTTGTTAGGATTGGCAAAAACGCAAATGGTGTTTGGTTCTGGGATGACTTCTTTATCTATTTACCAAGCCACTGCTTTATCTGATGTGGAGTTAGTACCAATTTATGCGTCAGAAATATTAATTACGCCTGCATTGAGTTATACTTTGTTACCCAAAATCAATCAACGGTTACAACAAACAGAATCATTTTTAGTCATCTCCAAAAAGCAATTAGTCGAAGATAGGTTACAGCATTTATTAGAACTTCTCAAACAGGAAATTGGTGAACCAGTAGCAGAAGGGACTCGCTTAAGCGTCCGCTTGACTCATGAAGATATAGCCAGTGCTTGCGGTACTACCAGAGTCACCGTGACAAGATTGCTAGGCAAATTACAACAACAAGGTTTAATTAGTATTGATGCTAAAAAACACATTATTTTAAAAGTGTAGGGCGTGTACTTATTCAAAACCCTGATACCTTTCGGCTGATGCTCACGGCGAAACCCCATAACCCGAATTTCTCACGTATGGGTAGCGGGTGTGGAGAGAGAGGGGAGTGTGGGGAGAAAGATTTTTTCACCATCCTCCCACACTTCCCACACTTCCCACCCCTCCCACACCCCTGGATTTCTCACAAGAGAGAAATCCAGGATACCCCTTTCACCCCCACACCCATTCTTCATAAACAATCTTTGTGCAGAAGTCCTGTTTGTGATATCCTTACCCAAAAATGACTTCAGACTTCACACTTCATCAGTAACCTTGGACAGTAAATCTCCATCATCAGGCTATATTTTGGCTTTGGACTTGGGTACAACAGGCAACCGTGCTTTTGTGTTTAACAAAACGGGTCAAATTGTTGGACAAGCATATAAAGAACTTACTCAGTATTATCCGCAACCAGGTTGGTTAGAACATGACCCAGAAGAAATTTGGCGAGATACCTGCTGGGTCATGCAAAATGCGATCGCCAATGCTGAAATTGCGCCATCAGAAATAGTCGCCTTGGGGTTAACTGTACAGCGAGAAACCTGCTTAATTTGGGATAAAACCACTGGTAAGCCGCTACATAAAGCTATTGTTTGGCAAGACCGCCGCACAGCGCCCCTTTGCAATCAATTACAAGCCGAAGGTTACGCCGCAGAAATTTACGATCGCACTGGCTTGGTGATTGATGCTTATTTTTCAGCAACTAAGTTGAGATGGTTATTAGAAAATGTTGCAGACCTTGACTTAAAAAATGTTTTGGCAGGAACAATTGATACTTGGGTATTGTGGAAATTAACAGGCGGAAAAGTCCACGCGACTGACCACAGCAACGCCAGCCGCACAATGTTAATGAACCTCAAAACTTGCGCTTGGGATGAAAAGTTACTTGAAATATTGCAAATTCCGGCTCAAATTTTGCCACAAATTCAACCCAGTTTAGGCAAATTTGGTGTGACTGATCAAACTTTGCTGGGTGTCGAAATTCCGATTACAGCGATTTTAGGCGACCAACAAGCAGCATTATTTGGTCATGGCTGCGATCGCCCTGGGTTAATGAAATGTACTTACGGCACTGGTAGCTTTTTGGTGGCTCATACAGGTGCAGAAATTGTGCGATCGCAAAATCAACTCATTTCCACCTTGGCTTGGACACAAACCCAAGACAACAGTAATTTAAAGATTGGTTATGCCTTAGAAGGCAGTATGTTTACTAGTGGCGCTTGTATCCAATGGTTGCGGGATGGCATCAAATTGATTAAAACTGCCGCCGAAACCGAAGCAATGGCTAACCAAGTTTCAGATAACGGCGGCGTGTATTTTGTCCCGGCCTTTAGTGGATTGGGTGCGCCGTACTGGGATATGAATGCTAGAGGAGCCTTTTTTGGCATTACCGCCAGCGTCCAACCCCAACATTTAGTACGGGCTGTTTTAGAAGCGATCGCTTACCAAGTTGTGGAAGTTGTTCAAGCCATCAATGCTTGTTCTCCTACACCAATGAAGCGGTTAATCGTCGATGGCGGTGCTTGTGAAAATAACTTTTTGATGCAATTTCAAGCCGATGTTTTGGGCATCCCCATAGAACGCCCAAAAATGCGCGATACCACCGTACAAGGAGTAGCATTTGCCGCCGGTTTAGCAGTTGGATTTTGGGACAGCTACACCACATTAGTTAATCAACGGCAAATAGACCACATCTTTGAGCCAGATCCGTCCAGGAATAACGCCTTAGCTAACTTTAGCATTTGGCAAAAAGCTGTTCAGCGTAGTTTAGCCTGGATAGATTAAGTAAGTAGAGAGTGCTGAGTGCTGAGTGCTGAGTAGAAAAATTTTCCTCTACCCCCTAGCCTCTAATACCATTTCACTTTAAAAATGATACGGATATGCAAGTAGCGCCTCGACTTCGCTCGGCGACCAGAAGCAGAGTTGCAGAGGAAGCGATTTCTATCAATAATTTCGTGAAATGGTATAACCTCTAGCCCCTAGCCTCTTCTCACTTACGAACTAACTTTGTATCCCAAGTGTAAAAGCCGACTGTATCCGGCATTCTAGAGAATCGTCCTATGCGATAACCGCGCGAGAGTTCATTTAGTACTTTGCTTTTTACTTCTCGCACTTCTTCTGCATTCAGGTTGCCATAAATTCCCGTGATGACTTCAGCCACACTAAAAACTTTCCCTGGATGTTGTCTAAAGAAAATGGTTAAAGCATCAATCAAAAATTGTCCTTCATAGGCTTTGAGCATTGGAACAACTTTGACTTGTGGTACGACAACAGGCTTTTTCTTAGTTTTCCCTGTCTTAGAGTTAATGCTGGTTTGATTGGTGGTGACTAAACTCAAATCTAAGGTGTAACAACCTGGTTCATTAGGGATACCAAACCAAGCTTGTCGTTCTCTACCTTGGGTGAGTGAAGATTGAACTCTACCTTTGACCACTTTAAATACATGGGGTTCTAAGTCACCATAAAGCGATCGCACGATGAAATCTATGTGACAAACAGTACCCAAATGTTGTTCTAATAGCTGTTTGATAGCTTCCATCCGAGTTAAAGAGTTATACTCGCTCAACATTGGGATATCTACATTGTTCAGCGAGAAATCTTTGTTTGAGAAAGTTAGGTCTGGAACTGGGGACTCGTTGATGTTGGTTGTTGTTGCAGAACTATCTGTTTCTAATGCTTCTGTGTTTGCTTGTGGTGAATCTGAATGCGCTTCTAATTCGCCATTAGATTTCTGAGACGAAGGAGATAAAAGTAAATCTTCTTTAGAAGCAGAGAGCATTTCGTTCACAACTTCAACCGTCAGTAGCTTATTGTTAGCTTCTGAGACTGAAGACCAGCTAGATAACAAACCTTCAACATTATCGAGTTGCGATCGCGCCTGATTGTATAAGGTGCCATATTCTTCAACCAATCGCGCATAGTAGTCTCGTAACTCTAACAAAGGCGTGATTAATGATTGTGGGGGTGGTTCCAATTGCAATTGCGGTTTCATAAAGCGTTACATCAACCCAAAGTGGTGTCACTTGTATAAGTCATTGGCCTTGGTTTGGCTTTTTGAGATGGCTGCGGAGATTTGCGTGGCGCTTGTGGAGGACGGCAGCTTTCGCAATATAAAGGACGAGGGCCATAAGTCTCGCGTTTAGTTGTCTGATTGCATTCTTTACAGACAAAGTGAAAGACCCTGGTGTGAATTAGTCTTTTATGCGCTCTAACAGTGTATTCCTGCACGTCTATATATTTACTTGCCATAGTCCAGAAACATGAATTTCAATTCTATCAATATAGCTATTCAAGCAAATGAAATTGAATCAGTGTGTGTTGATTTGTAAGTTTTATTCAAATCAATGATTAATTGTCAAAGCTGAAGTTGCAAATATTGCATCAAGCTAACTTGACACTCACCAATTTACTCTCTTCAGACAGAGACATCCGTATTCATCTAACTTCGATTTAAGTCTTCTGATAGTGTTTGATGTCCAGTTAGTCAGTTTAGGTTGGGAGTGTGAATCTAGAATATCACTGTGGAGAAAAATAGTTATGCCTAGTGGTCATGCAAGTCATAAAGGCACTGGAGATAAACCCAATACTAATGCTGAAGGTCGTATGGATATGGCTGCTGATAAAAATGTGAATCCAGAGGATGAGTTACTAGAAGGAGCAACCACAAATACTACAAGAACCCAAGAATTTGTGGATTATCCTCCAGCTATTCAACGTCCAGATGAGGAAACACAAAAGGAATAGAAGTTACATCTGTTAAGACTGGCGGTAGAGGTGTAAATGTCAGGACTTCTGCACAAAGCTGATCTATTAAAAATGAGTGTATGGGTGTAAATACAACACTTACACCCTCCTATATATCTCTACTACCTTGTCCCCCTTGTCTTCCTTGTCTCCCTTATCCCCCTTGCCTTATCTCCAGCAAGTTCGTAAAACACCACTCTTACGTCTGTAAAATCCCGCGTCCATTTTCGGCAAATTCATCAATAGTTTGCACTGACAGTTCGTGGTTGGTCATCGACTGCAACATTGCTAAGGGTAAAGTGAGATGGTGAGCGCCAGCTTGTAGGGATGCAACGGCTTCTTGGGGAGATTTGATACTGGCTGCCATAATTTCCGTGTTGCTTCCCTTTAAAACACTGGCCATTTCCTGGACTAATGCCACCCCATCACCTAATAGTCTAGTGGCTCGATTGACGTAGGCGATCGCATATTTTGCCCCAGCTTCTTGAGAGACTGCGGCTTGCGCTGCACTGTATATAGCTGTAACTGCACAGGGAATTTCTGGTGCTAGTTCAGCCACGACCTGAAAACCAACTAACGATGCGGGAATTTTTAAGACTGTTTGCTGTCCAATTAACTCAAAGGCGGCTCTGCCTTCTGCTACCATTTCTTCAAATTCAGCAGCCATCAATTGATAAAATACTGGCCCTGTAGTTAATTTTGCCAGTTGTTTTAACGTCGTCTCAACAGGTAACGGGCTTTTGGCTAATAATGTTGGGTTAGTAGTGATGCCTTTTACCCAACCTAACTTTTTAGCAGCTTCTGCTTCTGCTGCGATCGCTGAGTCTAAAAATAAGGTCACTGAGTTTATTTTCCTTAAAGTCCCATCGCTGGCATCATACCAATTTTAGCTTTATAATTTCAGTCTTTTTTGGATGATCAGAATTTCAGAGTCAGAATCCTGGCTACATAATTCTGGACAAATCAGCCTAAATTAACTGATTTATGATTGCTAACTATGGTACATCTGTTCATTAGCTTTAACGGGAATTTGAATGGAACAGGTCTGACGACAGCAGTTTTGATGTTCGTGAAATACTGTAGAGACGTTACATGTAACGTCTCTACATAGTTTTGGTAAGACTTTGATAGATTAAGGTTTGATTTGCCAAACTTTAACAGATTTATCACCACTACCACTATATAAAGTCTGACCATCACTACTCAAGGCAAGTCCATAAATGCCACCGCCATGTCCAAGCAACTCCAAGACTGATTTTCCAGTGATGATGTCACGCACTATAATTGATCTACCTAAACCGCCAGTAATAAATGTCTTGCTATCGGGACTGATAACTAACGCATCAATACTTGAACCCAACGAAAAATTATGAATTAACTTTCCTGTGTTCAAGTTCCAAGCTTTGAAACTTTTGCCATCTGTAGTCCTAACCCCAGCAGATTGAAAACTATCGTCATAGCCACCACTCAACAGCATTTTTCCATCATTACTAACAGCAAGAGTAATTGGAGATGATGCTTTTTCCGTACCAGTAATTAGGTCTTCTTTTTTTGGTAGAGGTGGGGTAAAACTGCGTATTTCTTTACCTGTTAGCATATTCCAAACTCTAATTTTGCCGCCATTTTCACCGCCACTATAAAGAGTTTTACCGTCACGACTAATCGCAAGTGCTGTTGCTTCTACTTTCAAGATGCGATCAATTTTGCGAGTTTTGAGATTGCGAAATTTGATGGTTGTATCACCACTACCACTAATTAAAGTTTGTCCATCTGGGGTCAATAACATGGCTCTCACCCCTGTTTTTTCGCCAATTGTGCGAATTTGCTCGCCTGTTTGCGTATTCCAAAATTTGATAGTGTTATCGAAACTAGTACTAATCAAAGTTTGAGCGTCTGGAGTAATTACTATTGATTTAATTTGCTCTTTATGTCCAGTTAAAGTCCGCAGCAACGCACCTGTATTTGGATTCCAAAGCTTGATTGTTTTATCATCGCTACCACTAGCAAGAAGTTGACTATTGGGTGCAAGAGCTAATGCACGAACAGGTTCAGTATGTCCTGATAAAGTTAATTTCAAACGCTGTGGTTTATCAGCCTTTGTAGCAACAGAAGGTGTATCTGCTATAACTTGCAGGCTTGGAAGCATACTTAAAGGTATAAGTAAGTAAAAGCCAATTAATGTTAAATTTTTAAATACAAAAGGCAGTTGCATAGTGATACAGTAATCCTATTCGATTATTCCTTTAATATTTAAAGTATAGGAAAATACCTGTATTTGTATGACTCATTTCATATTTATGTAACACTTATGGCTCTCCTAGACTAGCTATAGCAAATTAATACTTAATATCAGGTTAAATCCTTACATAGTCTGGGATTCAGGAGTAATAAAGTAAATTTTTATTAAATCATTGTTTTTATATTAGCGAAACCTTGTTATATCAATCATTTGAGCCATTTTTTAGTGTTAATTTATCAACCCAAGTCTGGGAGAGCCACACTTATTTTTAACAGTACTGTCTTTAATAGCTATACTATGAAAAACGATCAATGGCAGATACTCAAACAAAAACTGACAGATGAAGCAGACTTATCCAATATCTGGGGATTTTATATGGATAATTTTGCAGATCATCCAGAATTTACTGACTTGGGTGAGCCTGCTTATAATCAATACCTCGATAATGTTATTCGCAAAACTTGTCAGCAAATGTTTGGCAGAGAAATCAAGATTAGTGACTTTTTCTTAATTTATATTGCCAAACATCATTTATTTCATGGAGCTTTCTTTGTTGAACGGCGAATTGGAGGTGTGATTTATTTCGAGGATATCAAAGTAGGGTTAATTGCAGTCTCGGCAGATTATCCGCCTACTGATATGGTTAAATATTCTCGTTTTTCTGAGGTACTGCAATTGCCGAAACCTAATCGTAATGATCTCAATTAAATAGAAACCTCAGACTGGAAGTCTGGGGCTAGACAAACAAAGCCTGCACTTCGACCCTTTGACAAGCTCAGTGAGCATCTTTGCAGGCTAATTAGGTTTTGATTAATAAAAACTACCAGATTTGCGATGTTCAATTGCGGTCATGCCGTCATTGGTTAACATTTCGCCTTTATCTACAACAGCATAAATCAACCATCGATCGCCACATTCTAGTTGATTTTGGACTGTACATTCTAAATAGGCTAATGCGTCATCAAGAATTAAGCAACCATTAGTAGCAGTTTGGGTAGCAAGATTAGCAAATGGGTTATCGCCGGAAGTACTTTGGCGGGAAAAATAACGGCGCACATTTCTGCCTTCTTTGAGAATATTCAACACAAATTTATCGCCGGGATGACGCATTAAATCAGCATTTTGTTCTGGAGAAATGGCAATCATAATTCCGGGTGGGTTAAAAGTGGCTTGTGATACCCAAGAAGTTAAAATTCCTTTGTGACTGTTTTGGTCACGAGTTGTCACAACACACAAGGAACCAACTATTCTGCCGACTGCTTGTTCTGTGCGGTCTACTTGTGCTTCTGTAACGGCTTGGCGAGGAACACGGAGTTTTTTGGTTTTTTTCAAGGTTTGAGCAAATGTCGCACCTGCATCTTTACACTGTTGCAAAGTCTCGGCTGTAGGGCTAAAGCGCACACGTATGGTTTCAAAACCCAAGCGATAATTTGCATCTGTAAGTTTGCTTTCTAATAAATCAATGGCTTCACCACTCCAGCCGTAGGAACCAAAGACACCTGCTAATTTGGTTTTGGTAGCTGTTGATAAAACTATTCCTAAAGCTGTTTGAATTTGGGTGGGTGCATGACCGCCTAAAGTGGGGGAACCGATAATAAAGCCGTCGCAAGCTTCGATAATACGTGTAATTTCGGCTGTTTCTGCTAGTTCGCAGTCAATTGATTCTACATTAATGCCGTTTTGAATTAATCCTTGGGCGATCGCATTCGCTACAATTGCCGTATTCCCATAAGCGGAAGCATATAATAAGGCGACGCTAAATTCCTGAGCTTTCTGCCCTTGGCACCATTGGCGGTAATCATAAGTAAAGCGACTCAAACTGTAACGCACAACCGGGCCATGTGCTGGTGCATAATATCTTGCGCCTAATGTTGCCAATTTATCTAAAGCAACTTCGACTTGTTTGGCTTGGGGTGCATGAAGACATTCAAAATAATAACGGCGTTCTGCGTCTAATTTTTTCCAGTCTTCGTCAAAAAGCTTATCTTCGCAGATATGTGCGCCAAAAAATTTGTCTGTATATAGAATTTTACTGGCAGAATCATAAGTACAGAGTCCATCTGCCCAACGGGGAGTCGGTACAGTCACAAATGACAACAAATGGCCTTGTCCCAAATCTAAAGTATCTTCCGAACGTACCGCTTGAATGTGTGACTCTAATTCGGGAAAAGTGGACTTTAACGCATTAACCGCCGGACGCGAACAAATTATGGTTGCTTGTGGTGCATGAGACAGTAAGACTTTCAGTGTGGCGCGGCGGTTGGGGTTGACGTGGTTGAGAATGATGTAATCTAGGGTTGCTAAATCTAGATGTTGTTTTAATTCGTGAATGTAGATTTCGGTAAACGATTCACCCGGTGGGTCAATTACAGCTTTTTTATCAGCTTGAATTAAATAAGAGTTGGCTGTGGTGCCTTTTTGGCGGGAATATTCAACCTCAAATTTTAGCCTGTCCCAAGTGCGCGATCGCAAAATAATTGTATTTTGTCCAATTTCAGCAACCTGGACATCTCTAGGACGGCTGGGTGTGATAGTAGCAATAGACATATTAACCTCTTAAAATAAGTCTGAAGTGTGAAATTTTAAAAGTATAAAGTTTGAGGTATGAAGCAAAAATTTTTATGGTTTAGTTTTTATTTCATACTTCATACTTCCTAATTCATTATTGATTTTGACGAGTTTTTCTGTAGCGTTGCGATATTTGTTGTTCTGGGTCAATACCTTCAAAAGTTGGTGGTAGCCAAACTCGTAAAATCAAGAGAATGCCGAGAACTAATAAAAAGGCGCAAGCTGCTAAAACCTGAGTCCAATTAGTTTCCAGCACACCTTTAACAATTACTTCGCGCAACGCAGAAACAATCGAAACTTCTACCGCTACACCAATAGATATCCGTTGTTCTTGTAAGTAAATAATCAGCAGTCGGAACAACTCAACTAAAATCAACAGAAATAGAATATCAGCAGTCACAACTTGGAAATTTAGCGGAGGAAGTAGGGAGAGGAACATATCTCTCACCTGAATCGCCATGAAGCTAAATAAGCCAATACATAAAGAAATCACAATCACATCTTGAATCATTTCCAAGCTGCGAACAACACGAACTCTATTAACTTCGTAGGCGGTAATTGGGCTATCATCAACAGGCTTATACATGGCTTTTTATGTGAATAGAGACTGCGTAATTAATTAAGTAAAAAGGTAAAATTAAGTCTTATATTTTGACTTATTACTATTCGCTTTTGACTTTTACCTTTTTACTTTTGACTTGATTTAGTAGTGATTACCAATTTTGCGGTGATGAACGGCGGTGAGTCCGTTGATGTTTGCGACTCTTCCAGTTTGCACGGTGCTATAAATCACCCAATGATCGCCACAATCCATCCGGCTGGTGATTTCACATTCCATGTAAGCTAAAGCGTCAGCCAGAATTGGACAACCATTAGCAGCAGGATAGGTTTTCACACCAGCAAAGCGATCGCTACCAGGAGGAAAACGCTTGAGGAAGTGTTTCATATAGCCTTGGTACTTCCCTTCTTCCAGGACGTTTAACACAAAGCGATCGCCTACGTGCATTAAGGATTCAATGGCGCGTTCTTTCGCCACAGCAATGGCTACACCTAAAGGATTACCACTGGCTTGTGTCACCCAAGACGCAAACATGGCGCTTTGAATTTCTTCTTTCTTTGCAGTGATGATGTATAAGCCTGTGCTAATGCGTCCAAGAGCTTTTTCTAAATCAGTGTTGATGGATTTGATTTGTTTAATGGCGCGATCGCGGTTTAACCAGAGTCCGATATCGGTTCCCGCTTCATCACACAATTGTTCTGTCACTCTGCTAGGAGTTTCTTTAATTAAAATTGGTGGAAAAGCTTCAGTTAAGCCAATTTCTTGAAACTTGTTACGCAATGGATAAACTGGTTCATCTTCTCCACCACCCGACTCAAATAAACCAATTGCTTGTTTATAGTGAGCCGCAGCTAATATTGTACTTAATGCTGTTTGGGCAACTATAGCAGATTGGGGTGGCATTCCGATCACTAAACCCGCAGCTTGTGAGACTAATTCCCGAATTTCTTGCGGTTCAGTACTATTTAGGGGAACTAATTCTACGACTACTCCAGTTCTGGTAATGCCATGTGCAGTATAACGGGCGATCGTCTCACTATAACCGTAATCTTCTGTGTAGAAAATAGCTACAAATTGCTCAGTTTTAGTTTGTTCTAAACTCCAAGTTTGATAGCGGTCTAGCCATTCGGAAATATGATGCTTTAATAATGGGCCGTGTCCAGTAGCAACTGTTGCTATTTCCAATTTTTCAATGCGTTTTAATGCTGCCAAAACTGAGCGGGCATTTGGCCCCATTAAACAATCATAGTAATAATGAAAATCTTCTTCAATGATGGCTAAATTTTCATCAAAGGTATGGTCATCACAGTAGTGCATTCCAAACACATCACAGGTAAAGAGAGTGCCTGTTTTGTGGTCGTAAGTAAAGATGGTGTCTGGCCAGTGTAGGTTAGGCGCTGAGATAAATTCTAACTCATGACCATTACCTAAATCTAAGCGATCGCCACTTTTTACCGTAATCGATTTAAATGGCTGGTGAACCATATTTTCTAAAAATTGAATCGCCACCTTGGCACCCACAACAGTAATATCTGGTGCTAATTGCAAGATATCTTTAACTAGTCCACTATGGTCTGGTTCTGTATGACTGATAACTAAATAATCTATTTTTGTTGGCTCAATTAATCCTATTAATATTTCCAGGTACAATTGCTCAAATTTACGGTGGGAAGTGTCAATTAAAGCAATTTTTTCACCTTGAATTAAAAAAGAATTATATGTTGTCCCGTTGCGTAAACCAAATTCAACATCAAAACGCTCTCTGTCCCAATCAAGGCAACGAATTGCAGTAGTTTGAGTAGCAATTTTAATAGTTTGGATAGTTAAACGTGATGGATTAGAAAGAATTGAATTATTTTCTGTAAGTGCAACCATTGGGTTTCTCCAAAAATCAATTTATCTGGAGTGAATCTGCTTACTCTTATGTTGGACTGTTATCTTCAATTAGTAAAATGCCAATTTCTAAAGACACTCATTAGTAAGTTTTATTCATGACCCAATTTTGTTTACCATTGATTTATATCAATGTGTACCATTAGTTTTGAATGATAAAATACCCGACTTCTTCAAGAAGTCAGTTATCTAAATCTCACTAAAATTGCAATTTAAGTCTTCATGTCCTCAATGTTTCTTCCTCCACCGACACAACAAATTCATAGCGACATCATCGAAAGTGCTGGTGTGGAAATGTCGGTACTGCGTCTCGACTTGATGCACTCTTGGGTTAACGGTAATAAGTGGTATAAGCTGAAATACAACTTATTAGAGGCAAAAGAAAGAAATTTCACCACATTGTTAACATTTGGTGGTGCTTATTCTAATCACATTTTTGCCACCGCCGCCGCAGGTAAGTTATTTGGTTTGCAGACAATTGGTGTCATTCGCGGTGAAGAAAGGCTACCACTAAATCCGACGTTGAGTTTTGCGCTAGAACAAGGGATGCAGCTTGTCTATATGAGTCGCACTATTTACAAACAACGCAATTCTCCAGAATTACAAGCAGAACTCCAAGAACGTTACGGTGAAGTGTTTATTATTCCTGAAGGTGGATGTAATTTAAATGGTGTGCTTGGCTGTACAGAAATCCTCAAACAAGCAGAAAATTTTGATATTGTTTGCGTTGCTTGTGGGACGGGTACTACTTTTGTCGGGATTTTACTTTCTCTCACTCCACAGCAAAAAGCAATTGCTTTTCCGGTTCTCAAAAATGGTGGATTTCTGCAACAAGAAATCGAAATGCTATTGCAGAATTATCTAGCGGCTGATTTACCGATATCAAATAAATCTTTGTGTGCGTGGGAATTAATTTGTCATTATCACTTCGGCGGTTATGCCAAAGTTAACGATGAATTACTAAAGTTTAGCCAGCACTTTCAGCAAATCTACGGTATACCTTTAGATTATGTATACACCGCCAAGATGTTTTATGGTGTGATGGATTTATTACAGCAGGGTTTTTTTAGTAAAGGCGATCGCATTTTACTAATTCACACTGGTGGTTTACAAGGTAATTTAGGTATACAGAATAGCTATTCGGGATACTCGATTTCTTGAAGGGTATGAGAAGAATTTACGTAGCTCACTGAAACAACTCCTACAAAAGAAACTCTCAGTTTACAGTGATAAGAAGAATTTTCCCAATCATCACGGTAAGATAAATCACAAAGTTCTTGTTCTCCATCAGGATGAAGATTATGCCCCATAGAGTTCAGTTTTTCAACTATACTTTGAAATTTATGTAAGACCACTTGATGGATTTCTTGTTTAATTTTAGTAGCTAATTCTTCCCTAATTGCATCTTTACTTTCATTATTCAATGTATTTTCATCAAAAGCATTGATAGAAAAATTTTGATATTTTTTGTTCACAGTAAACAACACCCAAGATGGAAAAATTTGTATAAATAAGCTATTTATTTGTTAAATAAATCTTTTCTCTCTATTTAAATATTCAATCATCAGCTTCATTGGAAATAAGATGAGCATATCCAGTTGCTACAATCATATCAAAGTCAATTTTCAGTTTATAGTAATTATCTGGCTCTAAGCAATGATCACAAAAGGCAATATAATCTTTTGTCTCTTCAGATAAACTTATATTATGGCCTTCATTATTTAGATGATTGATTATCTGCAAAAGCTGAGGCTTAATTATAAGTTTAAGTTCATTTAATATTTCATCTGCTAATAAATTAGCTAACTCCCTAGCTTCATCTGTGTCTAAGCCGCATTCAGCAAATGATTGGGCTGAAAATCTTTCATCTATCATGATATGTTGAATAGTTTTTTATCGGCTAAAAGTAGTAGGGTAGGCAAAATTTGCCCACCCGACAAATTTAATTTATGCCTTTGAGTTTGCGAGTGCTATCAACTAAACTTTGAGCAAAATCATCAAATCTTTGGGAAAGTTTTTCGTCTAATAACTTACCTTCTGGGTTAAAAGCACCCCAGGCTTGGCCGATCGCGATTTGTTCTGGAATCACCCAACCATGTACCCAGCGCACAATTAAGCGTAAATCATTCAGGGCGTTGCTATTAGATTGACCTCCCAAAACGCTAATAAGTCCTGTGACTTTCCCTGATAGTTCTTCAAAACTCATTAAATCGAGGGCGTTTTTTAATACGCCACTCACGCCGCCGTGATACTCTGGTGTTGCCAAAATCAATCCATCTGCACCACTGACAGTATCACGCAGGCGTTTAACATCAGGATATTCGGGATATTCTTTTTCACCGTTGCAAAATGGTAGCTGGAGTTGCCGTACATCCAAAATTTCTACATCTGCACCTATGGCTTGTAATCTTTGGGCTGCTACTTGTAAAGCCAACTGTGTGTAAGAGTTAGGTCTTAAACTACCACCAATGCCAACAATTTTTACCATAATTTCCTCATCTATTACAAATAAGAAGTCTGAAGTCTGAAATGAAGCAAGAGTTATAGGCTTTTAGCAATTTATATAGGCTGCTAGACCCCCGACTTCTTCAAGAAGTCGGGGGTCTGACCATTCCCACTTCTTTCAATTAATGAGATGAACTACTTGTACAGAATTACGATTGCAAGTCATAATCATTACGACTATGTTTATCTTAGCGAGTTATGGTTTTGTAGTCAAATTTGTCGCAGCAGTAGATATGAAAAGTCACGAAAAACTGTACTAAAGCAAATAGTCAGTCAAGCTTGGTTCACTTCCCACACCTCCCACACTTCCCACACTCCCCACACCCCAGGAGTATAATTTATCCCACTAAAATAAAATTCCTTGAGTAGCATAGGTAAAGAGAGTAGGGAATAGTTTGGTGTAGAAGTTAGACTAGATAAAAAACCGTGATTTCCAGTTATTACAATTTTTGCTAGAAAAAGAGGCATAAAATCAGCGCGAAGCTCATGCCAGCAAAAAAAGGGTTAAATGATATGAAAAATTTTAGGAGACAGGCATTGATGCAACAGCGATCGCCCATAATCAAACCAACTAAGGCCAAACCAGAGTTAGACAAAACCCGCCAAAAGCGAACAAAAAAATCTGTGGCTTGGTCTGGGGCGTTAATCGCCAGTTTAATGATGTTGCCAAATATGGTGGGCGGTACGCCAGCCCTGGCACAAAGAGCTGATCGCGAAATTAGTTATGGCGAGTTGATTAGAAGAACCGAAAAAGGCGAAGTTAGAAAAGTTGAGTTAGACGAAACTGAACAAACCGCCAAAGTATATTTACAAGGGCAGAAGCCAGATACACCACCGCTACAAGTCAGACTGTTAAATCAAAATACAGAGTTAATTAATAAGCTCAAAGCCAAAAACGTCGAGTTTGGGGAAGTTTCTTCTGCTAACAGTCGGGCGGCTGTTGGCTTGTTAATCAACTTGATGTGGATTTTGCCACTGGTAGCATTAATGTTACTGTTTTTGCGCCGCTCCACCAATGCTTCTAACCAAGCGATGAACTTTGGCAAATCCAGAGCGCGTTTTCAAATGGAAGCCAAAACAGGGGTAAAATTTGACGATGTGGCAGGTGTAGAAGAAGCCAAAGAAGAACTCCAAGAAGTTGTCACCTTTTTGAAGCAGCCAGAAAGATTTACGGCTGTTGGCGCACGGATTCCCAAAGGTGTGTTGTTAGTCGGGCCGCCAGGTACAGGTAAAACATTACTGGCAAAAGCGATCGCAGGGGAAGCTGGTGTACCATTTTTTAGCATTTCCGGTTCGGAATTTGTGGAAATGTTTGTTGGTGTGGGTGCTTCTCGTGTGCGCGACTTGTTTAAAAAAGCCAAAGAAAATGCGCCTTGTTTAATATTTATTGATGAAATCGACGCGGTAGGTAGACAACGGGGTGCAGGTATCGGCGGTGGTAACGATGAGAGGGAACAAACTCTCAACCAATTGCTGACCGAAATGGATGGTTTTGAAGGTAACACAGGCATTATTATTATTGCTGCTACCAACCGTCCCGATGTTTTAGACGCAGCCTTATTACGTCCTGGACGCTTTGACAGACAAGTCATTGTGGATGCGCCAGATTTAAAAGGGCGATTAGAAATCTTGCAAGTTCATGCCCGAAATAAGAAAATTGATGAGAGTGTATCATTAGAAGCGATCGCCCGGCGGACACCGGGTTTTACAGGTGCAGATTTAGCCAACTTACTCAACGAAGCCGCCATTCTCACCGCCAGAAGGCGCAAAGATGCCATCACCATCTTAGAAATTAATGATGCAGTTGACCGCGTAGTAGCGGGGATGGAAGGTACACCTTTAGTAGATAGCAAAGTCAAACGCTTAATTGCTTATCACGAAATTGGTTACGCCATCGTCGGAACCTTGCTTAAAGACCATGACCCAGTGCAAAAAGTCTCTTTGATTCCGCGCGGACAGTCACGGGGTTTAACTTGGTTTACCCCCGATGAAGAACATTTTCTCATGTCGCGATCGCAGCTATTAGCCAGAATTACCGCCAGATTAGCTGGAAGAGCCGCCGAAGAAGTAATTTTTGGTTTACCAGAAGTCACTGGTGGAATGCGCGAAAATCGCAAATTAGAATTAGCGACAGCCATAGCCCGACAAATGGTCACACAGTATGGTATGTCCGAAATTGGGCAATTTTGCTTAGAAGCCCCCAATAGCGAGGTATTTTTAGGGCGTGACTGGATGAACAAATCCGAATATTCCGAAGAAATTGCCTCCCAAATTGATCGCAAAGTGCGGGAAATTGTCAATCAATCCTATGACACCGCAAAACGTCTGATTCAAGAAAACCGCACATTAGTTGACCATTTAGTAGAGATTTTGATTGAACAAGAGACCATTGAAGGAGAACAATTCCGTCAAATTGTCGCTGAATATCAAAGTCAACCGATAGCTGATGGAGCGACAGTAGCTGTACCTAATTAAAATTACGCACCAAGATTCTCTGTTGAGAAGGGTGTAGGGGCAAAATTAAGTCAAAAGTTAAAAGTTCTTTTACTTTTGAATTTTGACTTATTTGTAGGGATATAGGTATTCAAAACCCTTATACCCTCACACCCTTTTTCATCACCTGTAACCTGTAACCTATCAACTGTCACCCGCTATAAAAAATCCCCTGGTTTTACGGTTGTCACCAGAGGAAAAATTAATATTGCTCTAATTTAGGATGTTTTTCTTGTTATTAGCATAGCAATATTGACTAGTTTTAAGGTGCCAAAATGGCAGAAAAAAACAATTTTTTTACAAAGTGAAATTCAGAATTCATCGTAATTTTAAAATTCATATAAAACTCATATTTGATTTATTAAAAAAATCAGTACACTTAGATAAGACTTTTTCCTACTCCAGCCTACACAAGTAGATTCAGAAATCAACTCTCTACTAAATTCCAGAAATAGCCATCTGGTGCAGTGAAAGAAAAACTTCTTTCTCGAAACTCATTTTCGATGAGGTTCGTAAAGTTTAGCACCTGACTGGACTTGATGCGATCGCAATATTCATCGATGTGCTGCACACGGTAAGTATACAACGACATTCCTAAACTTCCTGGTTGGGCGGCTTCAAACCGTGATTCTAAGTTCATAGCTTCGGGAAAACGAACTACGTAAAGTCTCCCACTCCGCGCCGCCATTAAGTCAGTTTGGGAAGAACGGGGATCATCAAAAGTTGTGACGATAAATTTTTCCCCTGGCTTGAGGTCAAATAAATCTCGACCTGCGGCTGAAGATTCATAGCTAGTTTCGACATCATCGCGCACACGCAACAAACCTAAAACTTCCTCATAAAACTTCAGGCTAGTTTTGCTATCGTCTTGAACAATAATCCCTATATGGGTAAACTGGCTGGTTTTAAATACCGATGCTTCGTTGATATGTCCGTAATTTGGGATGGTGTAACCAAATCTTTGAAATAAAACTTGTCGAGTTAAGGGTTGCAGCAGTAACATTTCTCGCACCCCGACAGTTTGGTCAATAAAAGGGCGGCTTTTGCGTTCTTTGTTGTAAATTACTTCCCAGTAGGGAATGCTATAGCGCACTGAAAAACCAGCAGCTTTGGCTTCTTCCGCATGATTTAAAATTGTTAAAATATCAGAGGTGAGGGTAGTTGCCCAACGACTTCCCTTGGTTTTCATGGATGCTAACCCCAAACCTTGATTAGTGGGGTTTTGCCAAACCATCAACCGAATCAACCCATGATCTGTATTTTGATGATATAGGCGAATGGAACGCAAAGCAGAATTTACACCATATAATTGATAGGCTGTGTCCGCAGGTAATTGACCAACTTGTCCAATCCGATAACCAAATTGTTCCCAATATTGAATGCCAAAAATTGGGTCGGGAACACCAATACATACTTCATAAATACCTGTTATTTTAGGTTCTTTTTCTAGAGTCATACTGAATTTAATTTAGATATAACCAAATAATATTAATTCAAAAATAAGGTGGAGGAACAGGATTTTTTTGTCTCACGCAGAGACGCAGAGGCGCAGAGGTACAGAGAGGTACAGAGAGTTTATTTGTCTGTGATTTGGTTTAAATCTTGGAGGACGGCTGCGGCTGATTGATAGCGATCGCTAAAATGATAGCGTACCATTTTATCTAAAATTATTCTGAGTTCGGCACTGATTTGGGCTGTGGGTTGCCACATAATATTGCCTGTGTCTGGGTCTGGTTGTAATTCTTGGGGTAAGATACCAGTAATCGCTTGAATGCCCATCATCCCCAAAGCATAAATATCACTCGATAAGCGCGGATGTCCTGCAAATTGTTCTGGTGGTGCATAGCCCCTTGTGCCAATAGCAACTGTGGGTAATTCTGTTTGTTCACTAGTTGGTGGCTGCATTAATTTCACTGCACCAAAATCAATTAAAACTAAGCGGTTATCTTGATTACTTCTAATAATATTGTGGGGTTTAATATCTCGGTGAATTACTCGATGTTCATGGACAAATGCTAAAACTTCTAATACACCTTTGAGCATTTCAATCACAAAAGTTTCAGTTTTTGCGCTATGTACAGGTGCTAATTCTTCGTGGAGTGTATGTCCAGCAATGTACTCTTCGACTAAATAAAATTCCTGTTGGTCTTCAAAATAAGCCAGCAAGGCAGGGATTTGGGGATGTTTCCCTAAAGCTTCTAAGATTTCGGCTTCAGTATTAAATAATCTGCGGGCGACTTCTAAAAATTTTGGGTCTCGACGTGCCGGCATTAATTGTTTGACAACACAAGTAGGACTCCCCGGACGTTGAGTATCTTTGGCTAAATAAGTACGACCAAATCCCCCTGCGCCCAAAACTCTAGAAATTTGGTAGCGTCCACCCAACAGTAAATCTCCAGTTCTTTTTTCGGGTTGTGTAACTATGGCTGCGGTGTGGGTATGTTGGTCAATAATTTTAGTCGCTTCTGTGGCGGAGGTAGTTTCTTGTAAGAGAATATTTAATTGAGCGATCGCTTCTTGTTGTTGTTCAACTTGCTGAATAATTAATTTAGTTTGCTTTTGGGTGTTATAGGCTGTATAAACTAACATCCCCACACTACTAAATACAAAAGCCGTCGCTGGGGGAATCAAGGGTATCCAAGCCGCAAGTAAAAATAAAACCCCGCAAATTCCCACCAAAATAGCAAGGACTAAACCTCCCACAACCAACAGCATTAAGGGATGTCCCCACCGCCAGCCTAAAAAGCTACCTAGCAAAGACCAAGCCAACACCCAGATTATTTCTAGCCACTCAGGCCAATACCAAATTAATGGTCTACCATCTAACACTGTACTGAGAATTTGGCTGGTTATCTGGGCATGAATGAATAAATTTGATGTTCTAGTGGGATGGTTTGGTGAAGCACTGTAGGGAGTATATACCCCCGGATGAATACTAGTAGCAGTAGTGCCAATAATTACTAACTTATCTTTGATCCAGTTGGGATTAACTTGATTGTTGAAAACTTGAGAAAGAGTAACTGTTTGGGCTAGGTGATCAGGGTGGCGATAATTTAGTAATGTTTGATAACCAGCCGCATCTGTCCCAATATAACTACCAGAATTAGCTGAGAGGATGGGGAAAGTGGTTTTACCAAGATGGAAATATTTTTCTGCAAAATCTACATTGATTCCTTGTTTCTCTAAATAAATAATCGCCATTAAACCAGCAAAGGAAAATTGCGTTGCACATTTATTGCTATTAGTCGGTTCGGCAAATATTAAACTCCGGCGAACAATTTGGTCTTCCTCATTATCAGAAAGTAAATCGCTATAACCAACATTATCGAGAGGGAAATTGGGCGGTGGCGGAGTTTCTGATCTACCTTTACTGCTTAACAAACAAGTAGCAACAATGTTCTTTTGATTAGCAATTCCAGCCGCCAGATTTTTTTGATCTGGGCGATAAATATTTAGACCAATAACACGGGGTTGATAAGATTCAAGTTTAGTTAATAACTGATTGATTGTGGCATCAGATAATGGCCATTTGAATTGTGCCAAATCTTCTTCAGTAATTGTAACTAGTAATAGTCGCGGATCTGGTGGTTCTGAAGGACGCGATCGCAACATTTGGTCATAAGCTTTTAACTCCCAAGGTTGCAACCACTTCAGTTCCCGCATTCCCCACACCAAAGCAGTAACTCCCACACCAGTGACGACAACCATTCGCCACCAGTGAATCTTTGTCAAGGTGTCACGATAATCTTGATTTTGGTTTAAGGCAGTTCGCAGGTATTGTAATATTCCACTAATCACAGAGTTGTAGTAGAAGGCAGGAGGTAGGAGAATTTTAGATTTTAGATTTTGAATTGAATAGCAGAAGAATGCAGTTTTACATTTCAGACTTCATACTTTAATTTAGCAACTTACGTACCTCAAGGTTACTGTTTAATTTCTCTCTAAAAATGATAGCTTGTATAAGCTATATTAATTTTCTCCTTCCAATCAGCAAACTCAGTCATGTCAAGCACTACCATTGAAACCATAATTGCAGCCTACTTTAGTAACATTACCGCCATGAATCCAGAAGGCTGGATAGAGAACTTTGCTGAAGATGCAGTGAGTTATGACCCAGTCGGTGAACCCCCAGTCAAGATTCGGGATGATTATCACCGATTTATCGGGCAATTGCAAGCTGTCTTTGACAAACTAGCCGCAACAACTGAACATATTTTTGTCGCTGCTAATGAAGCAGCAGTCAAGTGGACAATGCAAGGAGTCAGTAAAACTGGTAAATCAGTCAGCTTTGAAGGAATCACCATTTTTGAGATTAACCAATATGGCAAAATTCAAACAACCCGCGCCTACTGGAACCCCAAACAATTGGTAGCACAGTTGCGGTAGGAGATGAGGTTGCAGTCAGTAAATCAGTTCAACAGATTTATGGTTTAGATAAGTTCTTATCTAGCCTCGCCAGCAAACCGATATCGGGAGCATTAAATTTTTTATTTAGCGAGCAAAGATTAATCCTTTGAGATAGGCACAATGATGAGCTAAGAAGTGAGGAATATTCTATATAAACTTTTGTATTAGCTTTCAACATTTCTGTGGTAAATCATAATTATCATAGAGAACTTTCATGTGTCGGCTAAACTGTTCTTCTAAAAAATAGCTACTTGAAAATTCACTTGCAAAAGAAACCTGATGAAAATGATAATCTAAATTCAGTAGGTTGTAGACAAGTCTCAAGAAATAATCATCTATCCAAAAATCTACATCAAACAGGGAAATGCCATATTTTCCTTCTAACCTGCGATTTAAAGTTTTTAACAACCAAGACCATTGAGGTTTGAGGGTCGGATCGATGCGATTGCCAAATAAAGGATTAAAAAACTGATTGACTTGAGTTTTTCTCATTTCAATAACTTTAGTTAATAAATCTGTTGCCTGAATTGGGGATGAATTAAACCAATAGTTAGCAACTAGTAAATCATGTAAATAAGCTACAACAATTTTAGGGTTTTCTTTAATGAACTGCGAACGACAAACAATGCCTCTAATTGATGGAATTCTTAAACTATCTGTTTGAGATAGAGGCAGCTTTCTAACAAAAGCATATCCTTCTAAAATTGACGCAAAAGTGTGACAACACACATAGGCATCTATAGTTTTGTTAGCGAGACTCCTACTAGCCCTTTGTGGATCTTCATTTACTAATCTGCAATCTTTACTGACATCCATATTATAGAGATCAAACAGAGTAATGATGAACCGATGAGCATTTGAACCAAATAAAGTAGAAATTCGCTTTCCTTTAAGTTCCTGGACAGTATTTATGGCAGAATCTTTATGGATAACGATATTCACATCCTGACCCAAAAGATTATACGAAGCAATTCCAATTAATTTAGAACCGAAACTTAAATCATCAAAAAATTGACTACCATTATTCAAGAGAGAAATATCATCTAAAATACAAATATCTAGTTCTTTGCGCTTCATCTGCCGATTCATTTCTTCTCCAGAAGAAAAGGGCAGAATTTGTAGCTCGAAATCTCGATTAATTTCAATATTTTTGAAAATAGGCTGTTCAATTAATGAGGATGATCTTTGTAAATCAGAAATATACTTAGTTCCATAGCCTGCAATAAATTGTCCTATGGAATCACGCTGAATCCCTATTCTTAGAACATTTTCTTCCTTAGCAGAAGAGCCACCTAAAATTAAATTTACATTAGGCACACTTTCCAAGTTATTTTGTTCGAGTCTAAAACTTCTGACTAAACCTTCTGCGGAGATTAACAATTCACTAAAGCGGGGAACATGAATATAAATTCCATATTCATTAACATCTTGTATACTCAGGGTTAAAACTTGGTATTGAGATATAATATCAGCCTCACAAAAGTCTGGTAAGATAGTTGATTTCTGATTTTCTGAAGCAGATTTTAGGACATCTTGATAACTAGTTAGTAGGTTAACTCCACTTAATTTATTCAATAAAAATCCATTTTTAGATAGTTCTCGATGAACTTCATCTAAAAGTACGACTTCATCCCAATCAACCTCATGTGTTTTAATCAAGCTATAATCATCGAGATATTTATTTTTCCCAAAAGAGAACAACACCATTTTATGAGTTGTTAATCTAGTACAGTGGTGTTCTTCCTTATATCCAGGGCAACTGTTGAGTAGTAAATCTATATCTAAAAGTTGAGAATTTGAGAAAAAACTACTACTTTGAGCCTCAATTTCTTTGATATTTCTACCGGGAAAACAAAGCTGAAATCGCTGCAAATATTGTTTTAACCAGACTTCTAAAATTAAACTAGTCGCCCCCAATATTAAATCTTCACCCTCGGCGCTAAATGTTGCGTGAAATTCTTCTCGCAGATTTTCTACCGTTTCAACGACATTAAGTGTTTGAGAAATCAATTTCTTGCCTTTATTAGTTAAGCATATAGAGCCAGGAGAGCGATTCAGCAGAATTACTCCAAAATAATCCTCTGCTTGCTTTACTTTTTTACTAATTAGTGCTTGACTATATCCTAGTTTTTGGGCTGCTTTCGAGAAGCTACCACAATCATCTACTGCTTTTAAAATTTTGAGGTGATTGAGGGTAATATCTTCGAGTTTAATCTTATTCATGCAATGCAGGTCAAGATTTTGAATTATAAGCTAACTAAGTTATTTTGTTGTGTGTATTCGGAAATAACTAGTTTGTGAAAGCGAATAGTATCTTCTAACATCGATTCAAATTTGAGTATGATTAAATCAACGCCAACAGTTTCGTATTCTTTCAGCCGTTGAATAATAGTATAGCGATCGCCTACCAGTTGAGCAGATAAACCAAGATTAGCTTCAATGGTTTGACTGATATCTAGTTTGTTGTGAGCAACTACGTTAGGATCGATTTGCTCTTGAAAATATTTAATCTGCTGTTGATCCGCAGAACGATAAATTGCGGCTAGTCTAGCTTCAGCTTCGGCTGTATGTTCCCCAACGATCGCAAACGCACTCATAGCTACTTTAATATTACGACCGTAGCGATCGCTCGCCAATTTTTTCACCTTCTGCACCAATGCGGCTGTTTTTTCTGGTTCATCAGCATTGATAAATAAATAATCTCCGTGACGGGCTGCTAAATTAATGGCTCTATCAGATTCGCCAGCAATGAAAATTGGTGGTGTTGGTGTTGGTTTATCAGTGATAATACCACCTTTAATAGTGTAGTATTTGCCAACATAATTAAAGTCATCGATTGTCCACAGCCCCTTGATGACATCAATATACTCTTCCAATCGAGCGTATCTCTCACTATGAGGTAGCCAAACATCTCCATAACTTTCTACTTCTAACTTCCACCATCCAGCAATTCCACTCAGGGCAAATCTGCTGTTACTTAATTGATTTTGAATGTTTGCACTCACATTGGCAACCACCGCAGGTAGTTTAAAACCAGGTTGTACAGCTGCCACAATCTTGATGTTCTTGGTGTTCAAACTGGCTAAAGCTGCCGTAATCCATGCGTCAGCGACATTATAGTCAGGCCCATGAACTGCATTCAAGTAATGTTCAGGAATGTAATAGAAGTCATAGCCTAACTTGTCTGCTTCAATTGCCAACTTTACCAAATCTTGTGTAGATACATTAGCCTCGTGATTCACAACCCGCAACCATCCACCACAGACAGGCGACCAAATTCCAAACTGAAGTGGCATAAATATTTCTCCTATGCTTTTTCTCCAAGGCATTAATTAAACTACGGTATTTTTATCTTGCCACCGTAGTTTAGTAGTTCACACTACCATATTTATTTCTGCTGTGTATAGTTGAAAAGCATTCACTTATCACGATCTGGAATAGTAGCCATCTTTTGTTGAGTCCTGTATTTCGGGCTTCTTTGACATAATCAGGATGATAACTAGCAAATATAAAATAATAATTAAATATTCAGCAAAAGTAGGCAGTATTCCAAAATGGAATACAGAAATAGAATTTAAGTATATGCAGTCACGACATCGGAAAAATTGTCGTGATAAAGTCTGATCCAAAGAAAATACGGTAGCCCAATCGGTTTATGATATATTGCCAATATCAAATCCTGAGATTGTCTACTTGTAAACTCAGAGGACTTTGCAGCCGCTATCAAGCTTTAGATTTTTTGGATAAGTGATTTGCCTAGTGATGGCAAATTCGGACTTGTTGCATCACAAGCAAACTTCCACAAATAACCAAGCTGTCTCATTCTCAAACACACAATTATGGTAGATATTAAGTTCGCATACTGGATTCCCAACGTCAGTGGTGGGTTAGTAGTTAGTAAAATTCCCCAACGGACGAACTGGACTTACGACTATAATGCTCAACTAGCGCAAACTGCTGAAGAGGTTGGGTTTGAATATGCGTTAGCCCAAGCTAGATTTATCGCCAGCTATGGGGCTGAGTACCAGCTAGAAGCATTTACAACCGTATCAGCCCTCGCTCCAGTCACCAAAAAATTGAAGTTGATTGCGGCGGTTCATCCTGGATTATGGCATCCCGGAGTAGTTGCCAAAATCGGAGCTAGTATTGATTTTCTCTCTAACGGACGATTTGCTTTGAATATAGTTAGCGGCTGGTTCAAAGATGAATTCACTATCTATGGTGAACATTGGTTAGACCATGACGAACGCTATCGCCGTTCCGAAGAATTTATCCGCGTCCTCAAAGGCTTATGGACTGAGGATGAGTTTCACTTTAAAGGCGACTTTTACCGGATTAACGGTGGTTGGGTCAAACCTAGACCAGTCAATCAGAATCCCCATCCAGAGATTTTCCAAGGTGGTAACTCCAAAGCAGCTCGACGGATGGCTGGCCGCGTCTCTGATTGGTATTTCATGAATGGTAATACCCTAGAAGGTGTGAAAGAGCAGATTGCCGAAGTGTCGGAATTAGCTCGTCGAGAAGGACGCACAATTAAGTTTGGGCTAAATTCCTTTATCATTGTGCGAGATACGGAAGCAGAAGCCCATGAAGTATTGCGCGAGATTATTGCTCAAGCTGATGTGGAAGCAGTGAAAGGATTTGGCGAAGCCGTCAAACAAGCTGGCGCTGCAACTCGTGAACGTGAGGGAATGTGGGCAAATTCCAATTTTGAAGATTTAGTACAGTACAACGATGGCTTCAAGTCAGGTTTGATTGGTACTGCTGAACAAGTAGCAGAGAAGATTCGCCAATTCCATGAAGCGGGAGTTGATTTAATTCTCGGTGGCTTCTTACACTACACAGATGATTTGCCAGCATTTGGTAAGAACGTCATCCCCATTGTGCGCGAACTGAAAACTCATCGTCGGACAGCTGATGAGTTGGCTGTGGTGTAGATTCACAGTCACATAGCTTGTAGGAGTGGGTTTTGTAGAGCCAAGCTGTTGCGATCGCAGCTAAACCCGCTTCTACAGCAACAGGGAAACGCTACGCAGATATCAACGTTTAATGAATCGATTTTTACGTAACTAAAATCGATTCGCCCAACTCAAATCATCTTCATAATTGCATAAATTTTAGTAGCAAATTAAATTTGGGATAACTTAGTGTACCTCTGCGTTTAAAAAAGCTACAAAGGCAATTTCATTCTCTCATTAGTCAGAGAAACAAATAACAGGAGAGAAAGTAATGCTAGGGATTACCCTGACTGCAAGTGCATCCCTTGGTCAGACAGAAGGTATCATCACATTAATTGCGATGGGGTTGACAATGCTAATTGTCTCCTACTACGCCAAATGGAAACTCGTGAGGAACACCCATGATTTTGTGATTGCAGGTCGCAAATTGGGATTAGGCTTTGGGATTGCTGGCTTGCTTTCAGTGTGGACATGGGTAATTGGCATTTTATTGCCCATTGGTGTCACGTATAAATACGGTTTATCAGGATTGTGGTGGTTTACTGTACCCAATGGTTTATCAGTCGTCGCTGTCATTCCATTCGCCAAAAAGCTCAGAAGGCTGATGCCTCATGGCTATACCATTAGTGAATTTGTATCTGTGCGTTATGGCGGTGCTAAATTAGCGCGGATTGTCGTAGTTGCAGGTATCCTTTTTGGGGCTGTGCAAATTGTGACAGTGAATTTAAAAGGTGCATCTTTGATGGTGGCAACGATTTTTGGCATGAATGAGGGAGTTGTGGCGGCGATCGCATCTACTGTGATTCTCGGCTATATCATGCTAGGTGGGCTATGGGCATCTATGTCAACTTCTACACTGATGTGCTTACTAATTATGGTTCCGTCCGTCTTAGTTACAGCAGCAGTAGTTAGTCAAGTTGGTGGTTTACAAACCATTTGGCAGGCGGTAGAAAGTAATGGCAATGGGTTACTTTCCGTCACTCGGCCTGATGCGTTCCAGAGTTTTGGTTTAACCTTCTGCTTGGCATTGATTACAGCAACCATCGCCGGACAAGAATTTTGGCAAGTCGCCTGGGGGATTCGCGAAAAAGAACTAGGTAAGACTTTTTTCTGGGGAGGTGCGCTTTACTATCCAGTGGCTCTGTGTTTAGGAGTGATTGGGCTAGTGGGAATTGCCCTGAAGGTAGATTTAGCAAAAGACTTGGGAGGCGATCCCGCAGCCTTGGGGCCTTTTCTCATCTCTCATTTAGGCTTACCAAGTTGGGTAATTTATCTGTTTGTGATTATCGTCCTTTCGGCTTGTTACTCAACCTGTGATGGCACACTGGCGGCCGTAAGTTCCGTTTCAGCCATAGACGTAATTAAGCCATTATTTCCCAACATATCCGAGCGATCGCTTTTTGCCTGGACAAGGATTTCTATGGTGATTGCCGCCCTGATTTCCATATCGGTTATTTTATCTGGTATTGATTTAGTGACCTTGGTGTTAGGAACCTCGGTAATTCGAGCCGCAGTCCTGGTACCACTCATCCTTTCAATCATCTGGACAAAGATGAATGCAACTGCATTTACCGCCGGTACAATTAGCGGGTTAATTGCCGGAGTGATTACCCTCCTGACTTTAGGAGAAGAAATTAGCACATATACAGTAGTTGTTGTTAGTGCAGTAGTCCCCATCATCATTGCTGCCAGAAATTCAGAACGGTTTGATTACAGCAAGCTCAAACAGGCTCATGATTTATCTGAAGTCTCTGAATCCAATACTAGGTAATTTAGTGAAACTTTTGGGCATTGCTGAATTAAAGCATGAAATTTGATGAAATCTAAAACTCCTTATTCTCTCTGCGCCTCTGCATGAGATTAACATCATGAACAACATATTGAGGTTAGGTAGCATTACTAAACGCATTGGTTTTTTTATTCTGGGTACTGTTTTAACAGTTATCTATGCACAGCTTTTTCATCCTCAAAGTTCTGCTAGTGTTGGTAGCCCTGCCACCAATAACCCATATTCCCTAGAAACAATTATTACCGCAATTATTAGTGCCATCATCACTATCTTTTATCTCAGAGCAATGTATCTTGTTCTCACCTATGCTTCTAAAACCTATGGGCTTGATGATCAAGACCTAGATGAAAACGAGGACAACGAATCAAATGCCAACAAGATATTAGGGTTTGGTGCATTTTTCTTAGTTGTTGTTTCTGCCTTGATTATTGCTTCCTATGGTTTCGGCTGGGGATTCTTGTATCTTGGCCCAATTATTTGCTTACTCGGCCCCATTGTTCCCATTGTGGCAATGGAAATGGATCTCAACCGCTACAAAAAAGTCCTGGCCTCAAAAGCAGCACAGCAAGCAATTAGAGGAAGAGCAAGTCAGTATTTCAAGGAGCCGTAAGTATTTTGAAGGATGGCTATCTTGTCCATCTCAAAACGCTTATGGGCAAGATGTCCATCCTTCAAGATGGGATTTGCTGATTAACTTAGCACTGGCAATTATCAATTACTCAATCAAAAACAGGGTAATACATCATGACATCACTAATTAATACAGAACAGAAGGCATATATTATTCGTGATGACAAAGAAGCGATCGCGATCGCCCACGAATTAGCGGCGGAGTTTGCCAAGGGTGACTCAGAACGCGACCAAACTCGGCGTTTACCTGCCGAAGAAGTGCAGAAGTTCTCGCAAAGCGGATTGTGGGGAATTACAGTCCCGAAAGAATATGGCGGGGCTTTTGTCTCAAACGTCACCCTAGCAGAAGTAATTAAAATCATCTCCGAAGCCGATTCTAGCCTCGGTCAAATTCCCCAAAACCACCTCTACATGGTAGAAGCAGTCAGGTTGGATGGTACGGACGATCAGAAAAAGTTCTTCTTTGATTTAGTTCTACAAGGCAAACGCTTTGGTAACGCCTTCTCGGAAATTGGCACTAAATCTGTCACTGATGTGCAAACCAAATTAACACCAGATGGTTCTGACTACGTACTCAATGGACGCAAATACTACTCGGCTGGCGCATTACTAGCACATTGGGTTCCTGTGATTGCAAGCAACCCAGATGGTAAAACAGTAGTGGCATTTGTCGAGAGAGATGCCCAAGGACTAACTCTACTTGATGACTGGACAAGCTTTGGACAGCGCACCACAGCTAGTGGCACTACCATTATTGAAAATGTCAAAGTCAAGGCAGAACACGTTATACCGCACTACTTAGCCTTTGAGAGAGCAACACCAATGGGTGCGATCGCTCAAATCATCCAAGCCGCCGTAGACGTGGGAATTGCCAAAGCCGCAGTCCGTGACACCATTCACTTTGTCCGTAAATATACGCGCCCTTGGGTTGACAGCAATTTAGAAAAAGGCTACGAAGACCCCCTGACACTATATGAATTTGGTAACGTGCAGATTCAAGTCCACGCTGCTGAAGCTTTGCTGCGTCGTGCAGGCGAATTTCTTGACATTGCTAACGAGTCAGGTTTAGAAGAACCCAAGGTAGTTGAAGCGTCAATAGCAGTTGCAGAAGTCAAAGCCTTAGCCACCGAAGCCGCAATTCTAGCTACCAACAAGTTATTTGAACTAGCAGGTACTAAATCCACATTAGAGGAATTCAACTACAATCGCCACTGGCGAAATGCCCGCGCTCACACACTCCACGATCCCGTCCGTTGGAAATACTACGCTGTTGGTAACTACTTCCTGAATGGTGTTTATCCCCCGCGCCATCCTTGGCTGTAATGCCCTAATTGTCTATTGGGGTGAAGCATTCAGAGGGAATTTTTACAGAATGTTTTGCCCCTAATAAACCAATATTATTCAAGTTGATCCTATGAGCGTTGCAAACCCAACCCAGAGGCGGAGTATTTGGAAAAGACAGCCATTTAAGGGGCTGCTTTTTATTGCTGTAATTGCTGTCATTAGCTATATTTTTGAACTCATCTTTGGTCAAATTATGCAGCTAAATGTAGGCACAAAATTGACGTATATCACTATATGTTTCGTCTGGTGGTGGCATCTCGGTTTTTCCCTCAATGGCTATCCAGGTTCCCGCTTTTCTTCTACCAGATTTGGACGAGGAACAGTGAATTTAGTAGTGCTGTTGGCGCTAGTTTACATAACTGGAGAAGTTTGGAAGTTCATTTCTGCAAAACCAATTCTCACTGATACACCTGTTGGTTTGTGGGGACAAACAGCGATTATTGCTGCCGCCGCCAGTTTATTCTTCTTTGATAACACCATTGTCACTACTGATAAAGTCCGCAACTGGCATCCAATTAGTGGCTTTCTCAATATCTTCTTTGCCGTCTTCTTTATTGCTCCTGCCTTCACATTTTTGCCGCAAATGTGGGGGCTTCAACCTTTTTACATTCCTTGGTATTGGTATCCTTGTTCAACAGTATTCGGCAGTTTCTTTGAACGTTGGCCTCTAAACAAATTAGAACTAGGAATGCCACGTTTGGGGTTACTTCATACAGGGATTATTTTATTCCTGACTCTAATTACACAATTTTTCCTCAAACAGTTAGGACTGGATTTGTTTACGACAACTACAGGGCCAACCTTTGCGGCAATTTGGACAACTGTTGGTTTAGGATTTGTTTGGCAATTCAATATGTGGCCTTTTACAGAACTATCGCAACCCACAAAAGGCATAGTTGCATCTGTTGTGAGTTTAATAATTTCCGTCTTGTTGTACCTACTGACAGTATCTCTAGTAGGTCAGGACAATATTATTCAAGGGCTTTACTGGTGGTTTAATATTCTTTGGGTTCAAGTATTTCTCATGGCTCCAGGATTATATGACGGAATTAGCCTTTGGCAAGACATACCACCACTAATTGAAGAACAACAACCCCTAAGCTTGAATCGTAATTCGTAATTTTTAGCTCATGTAAAGTGCTGTATGCCTGAAAAAAATTTACTTTTCAATCAGCAACGCCAAAACTTTTAACGTTGCTGATATTGCTTAAAAAGTGAAGGTTGTTCTCACTGTGCCAATTACAGCATCCTGATTATCATTGTTTTGAGCCGGAGCCGTAATCCAAATTACGCCAGGGGTGATAGCAATATTATCTGTGAGCTGATACTTGTAAAAGCCTTCAATATGTAAGGATAAATCATTTGCAGGTGCGGGATTCCCACCCCGATAAGGCTCTGCGCCCACAATAATACCGCCAAGGTTCCCTTGCTTACCTAAATCTGGGAATGCCAATCCTAGAGCGTAATACCAAATATCTGCACTACCACTACCTGCTAGATTTTTGGCGTTAGTGTAGCCAAAAAACCCATTGACTGCAAATCGAGGACTAAATTTATAAAAAGCTTCTACCCCGTAGGAGTTGGTAATCATCCTCTCAAATGGCCTATTAGCTTGTTCTGTACCGACAAGTGTAAAACTACTACCCAAGTCAAATATTGCTCCTCGATTTTGGTAGGCATTTACATAGGTCAAACCAATACCAGAGTTATTGTTGGGGTTCCATGTTATTTGTCCAAATGCGCTGTATTGACCATTAAAAAAGCCGCTATCTGGTTGAGGACTGGCATGATCTCCGGCTAAGTAACCCAAGCTCAATAGCAATGTGTCATTCAATCGATAATTGATTCCCCCACCGGCACCACCACCAATACGGTAGATAGGACTAGAAGAGGCAAATTCTGTCAAAGCACGACCACCCCCTGATGCACTATCCAAATAAGGACTGAGAGTCGGAACAAAATCATAAATTACTCCGTTGACGGCTCCTATATAAGCATTGATGTTGTGGCTAATTGGGAAGTAATAAGACAACCAATCTAAAGACACATTATTGTTACTCGGCGAAAGATTAAAAGTTTGCAAGCCTTCGGCTGTACCACCAGGAAACTGCAAAAGATTAGTGTTACCAGTGCTTATCCGAGTATTTAGATTATCTCTACCTGTAAAACTACTTTTGAAAACGAGGCGGACTCTATCTTGAAAAACTGTGTTGCTACCATTAACTGAGCCACTAAAGGCATTTGTGACGGCAAAGATGGCTTCTCCTACTAGCTTTGTGGTTGGAGAAAACTGATTGGCTTCTAGTTCCGCAGTCCGAGATTCTAAACTATCAACGCGACCCTGTAGGGTTGCTAGTTCAGTAGTAAACTCTGCTTGCAGTCTTTGTATGGTAGTTAAATCTTCTTTGGTAACTAAGTCCGATGTAGCTGTGGCAATTAGCTCGTTAATTCGAGATAAACAAGCATTTAAGCCTGCGGCAAATTCATAGCGAGTGATGGCGCGGTTTCCTTGATAAGTGCCATTTGGATAGCCTGCAATACATCCATAACGCTCAACTAAAGACTGGAGTGCGCCAAAAACCCAATCAGTTGGCTGTACATCAGAAAACTGCGATACAGATGTTATCTGAGACATATTATTTGTCTGTTCAAGGCTTTCATCATTATTGATTGCAGGAATTTGAGGCGTTTGTGCGATGGTTATAGTCGCTAAATTACTATCTTCAGCATAAACTGATGTGCTGGTTAGTAAAGTAGTACCCAAAATCATCGATTCCATAAATAAATTATGAAATGAACGATTGAACATTTCTCTCACTCCTTATATTGGTGTTTGCAAAGATTTAGTGTAAATAATCAGTATTTCCCTAACTTAGCAAGGCAGAAATTCAGGCTTGGCTAGGATAAACCTTGATGTTATCTAACACTCAAAAAATTTTATGAAATCGCTAAACTTCCAGATATATCAGTAGCTTTCTCGTAGTTCAATCTGCATGTTTCCGTGTAATAAGGACTTGTTCTTCTAAAAATAAAAGCCTTAAACAAGATGCTCTATTTGCCTAGATAGTCTCTATCTATCCGTGAATACAATATGGCAATTTTTTAGAGAACTCTGATTTGCTGGTGATTATCTAGAAACTACTGCGTCAACATCGATTTAGAGTAGTTTTGCGAATTTAATTTAATAATATTGCATATCTGGACTACAAAAACAAGTGAATAAAAAATATTATCAAAGGTTAAATTTTTACTTTGCCGTGAATAAAATATTTTTCATGGAGTAACAATAACGTGTGATTTTGCATAAAAATATTTTTATTCAAGCTTGATTTATTGGCTCGTATATGTAATACTAACTTTGTGGTAAGAAGGTGGATTCAAAAACCTACTCCGAATCTTTTTTTAGAAAAATTATATTTACTCCTCAACAGAGTATTTGCAGGAGAAATTGCGAAGTATGCAATTAATCAAGACTAAAGAATCTCAAAATTATCTGGAACTAGCTAAATCTTTAGCGCAGGAATTTGCTGCTACTGCTGTAGAGCGAGATGTCAAAGGGGGAACGCCAAAGTATGAACGCGATCGCCTGCGCCAAAGCAACTTGCTAAAATTGATCGTACCAACAGAGTACGGTGGTTTAGGAGAAAGCTGGATTACCGTTCTCAGAATTACCCGTGAGTTTGCCAAGGTTGATAGTTCTATTGCTCACGTCTTTTCTTACCACCATCTAGGCGTAGTAGTTCCGCATATATTTGGTTCAACAGAGCAGAAGCAGCGATATTATACAGAAACTATTCACAACAATTGGTTTTGGTGCAACGCTCTCAACCCTTTAGATAGAAGAACGACGCTGACACCAGAAAATGATTATTTCCGTCTTAATGGCATCAAAAGCTTTTGCTCTGGCTCCCACGATTCGGATATATTACCCATCACCGCTACTGATCAAGAAACTGGTGAATTCAAAATTCTGGCAATTCCTACCCAACGCCAAGGTGTGACTGTTCATGATGATTGGGATAACATGGGGCAACGCCAGACAGATAGCGGTACTGTGACATTTGAAAATGTGCTGGTATACCCAGACGAAATTCTGGGTATTAGAGATAAACCCAGTCAACCCTTTACCACGATTCGCGCCTGCTTAACTCAATTGAATCTGGCTAATATCTATTTAGGAATTGCCCAAGGAGCATTTGAAGCTGCTAAAACCTATACTGGCACTAATACCAAACCTTGGCTGACATCAGGTGTAGAAAGTGCTACCCAAGATCCATACATTATCCAGCATTACGGCAATATCTGGGTTGAGCTTCAGACTGCTACTTGTCTAGTTGACCAAGCAGGAGAATTATTACAACAAGCTTGGGATCAGGAATGGTCACTCACCGCAGAACAACGGGGAGAATGTGCGCTATTTATCGCTACAGCCAAAGTCGTCGCTACTAGAGTCGGATTAGATATCACCAACCGCATCTTTGAAGTTATGGGCGCACGCGCTACTAATACCAAGTATGGTTTCGACCGCTATTGGCGGAATCTCCGCACATTCACTCTCCATGATCCTGTTGATTATAAAATCCGAGATATAGGAAATTGGGCGTTAAATGATCAACTGCCAAAACCCAACTTTTATTCTTAAGAATGACAAGACTGATAAAGTTGGCAGGAGATGGGTTGCAGCGTATGAATTAACAGATGAATTGCGTCTGTCTGTGTAGCTGCGATTTTAGTCGTTTGGTGCAAGATGTGAATATAATCAAATTTCTTTCCTACTCCCCACTCCCCAATTTTGAAACGACGCAACTTTATTACCACCTGTGGTTTAACCACCTTAGCTACACAGATACCTCTAGCTAAAGTTCAAGGTCAACTATCGCCAAACACCATTATCAAGCCACCCCGCCTCCAAGCGGGAGATACGGTAGGATTAATTTCTCCGGCTGGTGTCATTGATGCGGAAGATTTAGCCAATGCCAAGCGATCGCTCACTGAGTTAGGATTAAAAATTAAATTAGGCAACCATATTTTAGATAAGTATGGCTATTTAGCTGGTACAGATGCTAACCGCGCCAACGATGTAAACGCGATGTTTGCAGATGATTCCGTCAATGCCATTATGACTATGCGCGGCGGTTGGGGTTGTAATCGCATTTTACCTTTACTGAACTATTCCCAGATTCGCGCCCATCCTAAAATTATTATGGGGTTTAGTGATATTACTGCTTTGGTGTTGGCTATTTATGCCCGTAGTCGAGTCCTGACTTTTCATGGGCCGAATGCCACATCTACTTGGAATGACTTTACAGTAGATTATGCCAAACGCATATTATTTGATGGCGAAGCAGTCACAATGGAAAATCTCAAAACTGAAGATGTCCAATTTGAGACGATTGCATCAGGAAAAGCCACAGGCAAACTAATCGGTGGTAACTTATCTGTGATAGCAGCAATGGTGGGTTCGCCTTATCTACCTGCTTGGTACAAAAGTATTTTATTTGTGGAAGATGTCAGAGAAGATGTTTATCGCATAGACCGAATGTTAACTCAGCTTAAAAATGCTGGGATTCTCAATCAAGTTTCTGGTTTTATCTTTGGTAGATGCACTGACTGTAGTATTGGTGATGAACCAGCTTTTAAATTGAATCAAGTCTTACGTGACCATATTATTCCCTTAAAAATTCCCGCTTGGTATGGTTCGATGATTGGTCATATCAAAGATAAATTTACATTACCAATCGGTTTGAATGTCGAAATAGATGCCGATGCTGGCACAATTAAAATGTTGGAATCGGCTGTGGCGAGAGGGGATAGGTGACAGGGGATAGGTGACAGGTGACAGGTGACAGGGGATAGAGTTCAAATTCTCATAGCAATTTTCTAAAATAAGACAACAGAATAAAATCAATTTGTAGCGATCGCAAAACCTAACAAATTCTATAGCAGTAGCCAAGTTGGTTAGGACATCGATAAATCATAAAACTTAGACAAGCTTGTAGGACTATAACCTGTCCCCTGTAACCTATAACCTATCACATCACCGCTTAATCCCCTTAAATCGTTCTTTCGCGGCTTGAAATTCGGCTTGCATCACAGATTGGATTTTTTGCGGATCAGGTTTTTTCCCACCCATAACATCACCAAAATAAACACAAGCTGCTTCACCTAAAGACCAAGTATAAGCCGCCGCCCAAGAAGCCGCGATCGCACTGCCAAAACCAGGGATAATTTTGACTAACTCTCGTCCTATGGCTTGGGCGAAAAATCCGCCGGCGATCGCACTGACAATTCCGCCTGCTTGCGATGGTGTGATGGTTTGCCCGTATAATTTACCTAACAGTCCTACCATCGATACTTGCAATGCTGTCAAGACAGGCATAGTTGCAAATGGTAAAGGGATAGCTGCTAAAGTTGCTGCCATCACAGAAAAAGTCAACATATACCGCCGTCCCGCATCACGGTAGATATTACCAATTTCTTTACCTACTCCCTGTGATAATAACTGATTAATGGCACGAGCTTCGGCTTCTGGCAACAATTCCGCTAAAGCATCTCGAAACTCTTCTAAACCATAAAATACCGGGTTGTAACCATCTTCTTCTAAAGTAAAGTCTATCAGCACAGCGCGATCGCACAATCCACTAAAAGCTTGCTGAATTTCGGCAAAAGCGCGTTGAACTTCATCATACTCTGGTGGATAATTTGGATGATCTACCACATCCACAGGATAAACTTCGTGTAAGCAAGTCACCGCCAGTAAACAAGGAATGTCAGGATATTGCTGACGTAGGTTTTGGGCAATTTGGCGTAACGTATCAGTGGCAAAATCGTTAATCTTAACGGTGAGAATTAACACCCTCGCACCGCGACTAGACTTTTGCAAATCACCCAACAACTCTTGAATAATAATTTGAGTTTCCTGATTAACATCTCCTAACCCTACCGTATCGGTAAAAATCAGCAACGGTAAATCATTAGAAGGATAGGCGTAGCGTTCAGTATGTTGGGTATGGGGACGAAAACCTTGTCCGATAATTTCTGCTGAAACTCCAGTCAGTCCCCGCACAATCGAACTTTTACCAGCTTGGGGTTTACCAATTAACAAAGCCTCCGTAGTTGGCAGTTCAGCGCGGACAGCTTCTAAAATCTCTGCTACCTGAGCTTCACTGACACTATACCATTCAACTACAGTCTGCGATACTTGTTCCACAGGTAGAAACTGCATCAAACTCGATGTAGCTTTTTGCCAGATTCCTGTAATGCGGTTTTTCCAATCATTATTAGCCGACTGCGTTTGACCTCCAGACGGTTCATTGGTAGATTGAGAATCTGCTGATGGCAAATTAGTATTAGGTTGCTCAGTCATGGTAATCAAAACAGCAGATAGATGGCAGTTTGAGTTGAGATACTCACTGGCCATTTTAGATGATTCACCACTCACCTAACCTGCACCTTTATAGCAATCTTCCAATCAACAAAAATCACACCGGAGATTATATAGGACTCATATTTGATTTATGAAAAAAATCATTACACCCAGATAAACCTGGATTTCTCACAAGAGAGAAATCTAGGTGTGTGGGAGGATAGTAAAGAAATCTTTCCCCCCTCTCTTCCCACACTCCCCACACTCCCCACACAAATAGATTCAACAATCACACCGGATGATTATATGAGTTACCCCATTGCAGAGTTAGCCATTGCCAACAGTCAAGATTTAGTGAGTTTATTACAATTTCCCTTTATGCAACGGGCGCTGATTGGTGCGGTGTTGATGGGCATACTGGGAGGGTTGCTGGGTAGTTTTGTCACTTTACGGCAATTATCGTTTTTTAGCCATGCCGTTGGTCATGCGGCTTTAGTTGGTGTAGCCTTGGGTGTGCTGCTACAGTTAAACCCTACTTGGATGCTACTGCCTTTTACCTTGGTTTTTGGTGTTGTTGTCCTTTACTTTGTCGATAAAACCGATTTAGGCAGTGATAGCGTACTGAGTATAGTTCTTTCTGGTGCATTGGCGATCGGTGTAATTCTTTCTAGCTTGATTCAGGGATATCGGGGCAACTTGATGGGCGTGCTGTTTGGCGATATTCTTGCTATTGATGCCACCGATTTGGTTTTAACACTACTCATACTTGTAGGCGGCGCTATATTTTTATTCTCGACTTTACGCCAGCAAATTTTACTCACCCTCAATCCTGATGTTGCCAAAGTCCAAGGTATTCCCGTGGAATTGTACCGTTACGCTTTTGTAGTGCTGCTGTCACTAGCCGTTGCTGTGGCAATAAAAGCCGTGGGAGTTTTACTAGTTAACGCCTTTTTAGTGATCCCCGCCGCGACAGCCAAGCTGATGAGTCAACATTTTAGCCGCTTTTTATGGATGTCGGTAATAATTGGTTCAATTAGCAGCATTGCAGGTATTCTGGTTTCCGGGATTTTTAACCTTGCTTCTGGCCCTAGTATTGTACTGGTTCAGTTTTTGCTATTCATCGCTGTGTTCGTTGTCATTAAGCTGGGTTGGCAAACTGCATAACTTTTTTTTGGATGACCCTTGCACAACCATTTTTTGTTTGCTAAGATTATAAATCGTGGCGCAAAAACAAAGCACACGCCGGGATAGCTCAGTTGGTAGAGCAGAGGACTGAAAATCCTCGTGTCACGAGTTCAAGTCTCGTTCCTGGCATCACTAAAAACCTCTTGAAATCCAACGATTTCAAGGGGTTTTTGCTTTATGAAGCCTGATTCATCAAGAAAAATGTTCTAAATCCTACAAAAATTTTGGTCAGCCATTGTGTAAAGCGATCGCCCACTCAATAAGTTGCTACTACATACAGATATGAATAGCGATCGCATTCTCCTGGCAGGCTTAAGTTTTGGGAAATATACTGGTAAGTTGTGCTTTACTTGAGTGCCTGAATTTGGGCCAAAATATCAGGGGAAAGTTGAGTAACTAAACAAATTGGAAATGCCTGAGTCGAAGCAAAACGGGCATACTCTGGAGTGAGAAAAATAGCATATTCTTTAGCTTCTGGTGTCATTTGAGCAGCAAAGGCTAAAGCAATAGCTTTCATATATTTGCGAATATCCGCAGCTTGTTCACCAACTACTTCGCCACCACCAAAAACAGAATTTTGTTTTTTCTCTTCTCGCTCCATAGTAGTGTTAGGGTCTTTGACACTTGCATGGGTGGCTCCAATGATGCCGACAAGCCATTTTGGTGAGGGAATTTGGTTAAAACCAATAACCTGTTCGGTGAGGGCTGGGGCTGTTTTATCTTCTGATGATGCCAGGACTAAGGTAGGGATTTCCACCTTTTGTAAACCAGTTTTGCCAAACATGAGTGAACTGGTGGGATTTAGAGCTATGACTTGTTTTACACGCGGATCTCGGAGTTGGTAGCGATTTTCTGGTAGTTCTGCGGCTTTACATTGCAAACCTTCGGCAAAATTCACACTTGTTAAATCTTTTTGGCAGCGTTGTTTTAAGTAATCAATTTGCAATTCGGCTCCAGCTATGGATAAGGCTGTTCCACCACCAAAGGAATGACCAATGACTATAGCGCGGTCAGTTGCAAGTTTATTTTGAAGTGGACTATTGGCTTTTTGGTTGAGTTTTGCAAGTTCATCTAAAACAAAACTAATATCTTTAGGACGTTCTAAAAACTCTTTTGGGTTCATTAGTGGTGGTGCAATACCGGGTTTTTGCAAATCTATTTGATAAGCTTGATTACTACCGATATGTTCTATTGCGGCTACAACATAACCATGAGATGCTAAATGTTCTGCTAAGTAGCGCATATCTTTGCGCCCAGATGTATAACCGTGCGACAAAATAATTACTGGTTTAGCTGAAGTTGCAGTGCTAGACCAATAAAGGTCAACGGGAACCTGACGTTGGCGTTTTTGATCATTCCAGTTAAATTCTTCCAACTGGACTTTACCGCTTCCTAGTTGGCTGGGATCTAAGGGTAAATTTAAGTTTGGTTTTTGACCAGATAATTGGGGCGAAATCGCTTTGACAAACTGTTGAGTTTGTTGATAAGACTTGTTGAGATTACCTAATACTTCAAAAGCCTGCTTGATATCAATGCGGATATTTTCGCTAGGATAGGCTTGAATAAATTTGATAATCGAAAGTTCTCCATTTTTAGAGCCTGTTACTAAAGCCGCTCTTAAAGCTTGCAATCCTTCAGCATCTTTCCGTATAGTTACTTTAGATAAGTCTTGAAGAATTTTGCTACCAATATTTGTGTTAAGTAATTTACTTAAGGTAACAAAATTAATTTTTGTTGATTGCTTTAGTGCTTCTATAATTAGGCTGCGTTGTTCTGGAGGTAATTGCTTGAGATACCTCTGATAATTATCAGGGATTTTTCCTGTATCTGCGATAGTTTGTAACTCTTTAACTGAGATGAATTCTTCTGAAATACCGTAATTAAAATATACAGTATTTGCTGCTTTTGCTGGAGTGAATTGGGTGGTGGCAACAGCACAAAATAAACTTAGAGCTAGTCTGGAAATTAGGCTTTTATGCAGGTTTTTAATGGCTATAAAAGCGTGGGTTTTGATTTTTGAGTGTTGGTGCATAAGTCATTAATGTGTAGTTGATTAATATTGTTGATAATGTTTAAAAAGTATTTATCTGTCGTTTTAAGCACTTATTGATCCCCCTAAATCCCCCTTAAAAAGGAGGACTTTGAGATTAATTCCCCCCTTTTTAAGGGGGGCTAGGGGGGATCTAGAGTGTTTTGCTACCAACAAGCAGACTTTTAAAACAACCTCTTAGAAGTAATGACTAAAAGCTGATTTGGTATGGGGCTATAAAAGTGTGTCTTTTGATGTTTGAGTTTTGTTGCATAAGTCATTAATGTGTAGTTGATTAATATTGTTGATAATGTTTGAAAAGTATTTATCTGTCGTTTTAAGCACTCATTGATCCCCCTAAATCCCCCTTAAAAAGGGGGACTTTGAGATTAATTCCCCCCTTTTTAAGGGGGGCTAGGGGGGATCTAAAGTGTTTTGCTACCAACAAGCAGACTTTTAAAACAACCTCTTAGAAGCAGATGACTAAAAGCTTATTTGGTATGGGGTGATTGAGATATGTTTGTACTCAATCACTGTTGAAGAGAAAGCATTATTGCTGGAGATGCCAATATTGTTCACAAGTTGCTTTAGCTTCTTTGGCGACGGCATCTTTAGGTGTGGCAAGAATAACGTGATAGCTTAATTGTTCACAGGCACTTTTCATCCAATGGTCAAAATTAATATCCCACAACCTGACTGTGCTATCATCTCCACCACTGACAATAGTTTTGCCATCACTGCTGATTGCTACTGAATTGATATAACCCTGATGACCTTTGAATGGTTCAGGCAGGGGCTGACCATTGATGCGCCACAACCTGAGTGTGCCATCTTCTCCACCACTGACAATAGTTTTGCCATCACTGCTGATTGCTACTGAACTGACACGACCCTGATGACCTGTGAATGGTTCAGCCAGGGGCTGACTATTGCTGCGCCACAACCTGAGTGTGCCATCACTTCCACCACTGACAATAGTTTTGCCATCACTGCTGATTGCTACTGAACGGACACCACCCTGATGACCTTTGAATGGTTCAGCTAGGGGCTGACCATTGCTGCCCCACAACCTAACTATGCCATCATCTCCACCACTGACAATAGTTTTGCCATCACTGCTGATTGCTACTGAACTGACACGACCCTGATGACCTGTGAATGGTTCACCCAGGGACTGACCATTGATGCCCGACAACCTGAGTGTGCCATCAATTCCACCACTGACAATAGTTTTGCCATCACTGCTGATTGCTACTGAACTGACATCACCCTGATGACCTTTGAATGGTTTACCCAGGGGCTGACCATTAATGCCCCACAACCTAACTATGCCATCATCTCCACCACTGACAATAGTTTTGCCATCACTGCTGATTGCTACTGAACTGACACGACCCTGATGACCTTTGAATGGTTCACATCTATAGGGGCGCACAACCTTTCCCAATGTAAAGTTCTAATTTCATCGCGATCGGCAGCTTCAATAGAAAGTAAAATCCGTAAAGGGCAATCATGGCTACTCTTTGGCAAAACACGTAAAAATGTATCACGCACATTGTCTCGAAAAAGATGTTTGCCCAGTAAAATGCCATATTCTTTTTCGTTTTCTTGTTTTTCTGTCAGCTTATAAAAATCTTCCTCACCTAGCTGAAGAATTCCCCTCGAATGAAGAGTCAAGCCATCTGGTTGCTTACACCTGATAACAATCGGCCAGCCATTACTCGACTTGCTTTGAATCGTAATCTCAAACTCAAAGCTATTCATACAGTCTCTCCTCCTTCAATTTTTGGTTCTGTGCCGAGAATGGATTTGTAGGCAGATTAAATTTACACAAGAAACAGGTAGGTCTACTCTACCATCTTGATCAGCTACATCAATACCAAGCATAATAACTTTCTATTTTCTCGAAAATTAACTTTTTATTTAACAAGGTAGAAAACGCAGATACAAGAATTTATTTATTATCTAATTATCCGATTTTTTTGGAAAACCGGATAGAGATAATGTGTTCAGGTAGAGTTTGAGACTATCCGAACTAAACTCTATATCCTCTGTCTGCTGCCTTCTTGAAAAATGATAAAATTTACTTTTTCTACGTTTTATATTAAATAGATTAGATTAAATATGAAATCTATAAAACTCATATATTTTAATCAATATGAGTTTAATACCTCATAAAAATCCTAATTTCTACACTAAGAGAAATTTATTCAATCCACAGCAAGGTGTGTTTTTTTGATTCAGACAATAAAGCCTGATGAAGAATATCTCCGCTATTTTACGCCAAAAAACGGTAATTTGATTATGGACACGTTTATCTATAAACAAAATGAGCTTTGAGTCTTTATGAATCTTGATTCTTTAATTGAAATAATTAACCGTAAGTTGATAGAGAGCCAAAATCGTCCCCTCAGTTCCACAGAAGTTTTGATTCTGCGCGGCATCTGGGAATATCAAACTTATAACAAAATTGCTGAGTACGGTGGCTATAGTGCTGGCTACTTAACTAACGTGGTAGCCCCAGAGTTATGTCAACGGCTTTCTAATTTAGTTGGACAACGGGTTACTAAAAAAAACTGTCGGATGCTATTAGAGGCTTATGTTGCTTCTCAAACAGCTTCAGACTTAAAAACTCAAAAATCACAGTTTAAAGCACTTTCTGGCGAAATTGCTCAAGATTTTTCCCATCGCTACCCTAATGGTGCAGTTCCCCTTGATTCTGCCATTTACGTTGAACGTACTTTAATTGAAGAACAGGTTTATGCAGAAATTAGCAAACCAGGAGCATTAGTGCGAATAAAAGCTCCCAAAGAAATGGGTAAAACTTCACTCATGCTCAGGACTTTAGAATATGGAGAAAATTTAGGTTACTGTACCGTCAGCCTAAATCTAGAGCAAACTGACCAAGCAATATTGAGTGATTTGAATCGGTTTCTACGCTGGCTATGTGCCAATATAAGTAGTCAGCTTCATTTAGAACCAAAACTAGATAATTACTGGGATGAAGATATTGGTAGCAAAGTTAGCTGTAGTTTGTATATTAGAAACTATTTATTAGAGAACATTAATGCTCCTTTAGTTTTGGCATTAGATGAGGTGAACCAGATTTTTGAGTATCCGCAAATAGCTAAGGATTTTTTACCTCTGCTACGTTCTTGGTATGAAGAAGCTAAAAGATTACCTATCTGGCAAAAGCTACGCTTGATCATAGTTCATTCAACTGAAATTTATGTTCCTCTCCAAATTCAACAGTCTCCGTTCAATGTTGGCTTACCAATTCAATTAACCAGTTTTAATTTAGAACAGGTGCAGCAGTTAGCCCAGCAATATGGAATTGACTGGACTGATGGGGATGAACCTAGACAACTTATGGAGATGGTTGGCGGACATCCTGCATTAGTGAACATCGCACTCTATCATCTTAATCGTGGGGAGATAAATCTTCCACAATTGCTAGAAACTGCTCATACCTCGACTGGGGTTTATTTTCATCACTTACAACGTCATTGGGTAAGTTTACAACAGCAAGCTGAATTAGCGATCGCACTTACTACTGTCCTAAATTCTACTCAACCAACACAGTTAGAACCTATCATTGCTTACAAGTTAAGCAGTATGGGGCTGATTAAGTTAGATAATAACCAAGCTACACCTAGTTGTCGGTTATATCAACAGTATTTTCAGTCAAAGCTTCTCTAGCAATAGCATCAAATATTAATAGTGAATATTGGTAATTTTTATCTAACTTTACTTGTTTAAAATGGCAACATATTTTTCTCATATAAAAACTCATATTTTTAATATGAAAATCTTTGAAAACTCATAATAATTACAATTATAAAAAAATGTATCGTTATTAATATTTTATATTCGTAAAATATTAATAACGATATGATTAACTGTAGTTAAGCAAATGTAGGTTTGATGAGTTATTGCTTTTTAGTTAGTTATAAATTTCGCTAAATCAAACTCATCTTTCTATTTGCCAAATGAGAATATTTTCCAATTTTTAGGATGCACAAACGATGAGTCTACCGAATGCTTATAATATTCTTATTCCCCAAAAAAGGCTCTCCCAGCTAATCGCTCAGTCATGGTTAGATGGTAAGACTATTCCTTTAGAAAATAAAAGCTTTCTGATTGAACAGAAAATCTTGTCTCCAGAAGAAGCTGAAGTGTTTCGGATAATTTTAGTAGAAATCAGTCAAGTTGAAATAGATGAGGTAGATAAGAAAATTGTCATGCCTGCTTATCGACCAGACCCAGAAGTATTAGAGGATTTAGATATCAGAGATTGGCTTTATAATTGGGTTGCAAGTGATCCGAAAAGTTCTCCTTGGATAGCACCACCACCGCCAAAACCAGAGGTGAATATAGAAAAGCCAGGAAAAGTCATAGTTTTTGATTCACCTAATGAACAGAATCTTCTGAATGAAAATGCCAGCGAAATCAAAAATTTGCAAGTTCCTTTACTACCAAGTGTAAAAGTTTTCCAAGGGGCTAATGCCAACATAGCACCAGATGAACAAGAAGTCAGAGATGACCAAAAAGCAATAGACATAGAAATAGCACCCTTCAATACTCTGATTCCCAATAAAAAACTTTCTCAACTGATTGCTAAATCATGGCTAGAAAATAGGGAAATTAATATCGATAAAGACTTTCTGGTTAATAATGGCATTATCTCTGAATTTGAGGCTCAATTTAAGATTGATATTCACGTTGAGCGGAATCAGCCACCGCGTGAATATAAAGGAGGAATAACACCACAACAATATGGTTACAAGATAAATGTACCTTATCCTCCAAAACCTAGCAGTGAGAATTTACCAGAAGATGTTTTACGGGAATGGGTAGAAAATGACTCATATTCTGCTCCTTGGACACCAAGCAATGAATGGATTCCTTACACTTGCTGATGGTTGATAAATAGTGTTTTTAGGATTTATTACCCTAAAGATATTGAAATCAAACATTTAAGTCTGGTAAAAATGATGGTGGGAGAATAGTTTTTTATTCTCTCATCTTAAGATTGGTGCTTGAATTTGTAAAAAATAATAATTAGCTTATCAAACAGTGTTCGATTTAACGAACTGAGGTGAAGAAATATGTTGACTCGTCCAAAATTAAAAACTAGCTTTAAATATTTTGAATTTCTAAATAAAAATAATGAGCATACATTATTACTGTCTGAAAGAAAGGCTAATTTCCTCAATGGTTCTGTATATCAAATGTTAATTCCATTAATTAATGGCAAGTATACAGTTGATGAAATTGTTGACTTACTTATGCAAAAAAGTATATCTGCTAGTGAAATTTATTATGCTCTGATGGTCATGGAAAAAATGGGCTATATTATTGATAGCAATGAATGTCTACCATCTAATTTAGAAATTTTTTGTGAAAATTTAAATATTAATACACAGATTGCTTATCAAAGATTACAAACAACTAAAGTAGCAATCAAATCTTTTAGCTCTTATCTTCCTGTTGATGAATTTAAAAATACTCTTGAATCTTTACATATTGGAGTAACATCCGAATTAGGAGATATAGAGATAGTTTTAACTGATGATTATTTGCATAATGAGTTAAAAAGCTTTAACGAGGAAGCCTTAAAATTAAATAAGCCTTGGATGTTAGTGAAACCAGTAGGCACAATAGTTTGGATAGGGCCTATCTTTATTCCTGGTAAAACAGGTTGTTGGCATTGTCTAGCTCAACGTTTGCGAAATAATAAACCTGTAGAAAGATTTATCGAAAGACATCAAGGAATGTCCACATCTTTAACTCCTCCTCTGGGTTCGTTAGCTACCACTTATCAAACTGCATTAGGAATGGCTGCTACTGAAATTTTTAAATGGATAGTTCAAGGTGAAAATAAACGCTTGGAGGGGATGCTAGTTACCCATGACACTATTTCTTTAGAAATACAAAACCATGTTTTAGTAAAGCGTCCTCAATGCCCATGCTGTGGTAATAGCAATGGATTTAATGCTGAACCATATCCAATAGTTTTAGGACATCGGCAGAAAACATTTACATTAGATGGAGGACACCGATGTATTTCTCCAGAGGAAACATTCAAGAAATATCAACACCATATTAGTCCTTTAACAGGAGTAGTTAGAGGGCTAGGTAAAATAGATCAAAATTTCCACACTTTAATTCATACCTATGTAGCTAGGCATCACTTTGCTACGATATTTGATGATTTAAATGCTTTACGGCAAAATATTAGCGGTAGAAGTGCAGGAAAAGGAAAAACTGACCAGCAAGCAAAGGTTAGTGCCTTATGCGAAGCTATTGAACGGTATTCTGGGGTATTTCAAGGAAATGAAAATAGGCAAACAGGAAGTTATCAACAACTTATAGATAAAGCGATTCATCCTAATGCCTGTATGAATTTTAGTGAAGCACAATATAGCGATCGCCACAACTGGAATGCAAATTGTTCTGGCTGGTTCCAAAAAATTCCTGAACCTTTTGATGAAGAAAAAGAAATTGAGTGGACACCAGTTTGGTCTTTAACTCATCAAGAATTTAAGTATTTACCAACAGCCTATTGTTATTACGGCTATCCTAACTTGTTAATGCCTGAGTGTTGGGCTGACTCTAATGGTTGTGCTGCTGGTAATACTTTAGAAGAAGCAATCCTTCAAGGTTTTCTGGAATTAGTAGAACGTGATTGTGTGGCTTTGTGGTGGTATAACCGACTCAAAAAACCACAGGTAGATATAGAAAGTTTTGAAGACCCTTATTTTCTAGCTCTCAAGAAATATTACCAAACAATTCATCGGGAACTGTGGATTTTAGATATTACTAACGATTTAAACATCCCAACCTTTGCTGCTATCAGTCGCAGAACAGATAGCCCAGCAGAAGATATTATCCTTGGTTTTGGCACTCATTTTGATCCGCAGATTGCTATGAGCAGAGCTTTAAGCGAAATAAACCAAATTCTTCCTAATGTTTTATCTGCGAACGCTGATGGTAGTACGAAATATCCTGCTTCTTCAGATTCCCTCGCTCTTAAATGGTGGAAAACAGCAACAGTAGAAAATCAATCTTATCTGTTTCCCGATAAAAATATCACACCTAAATTATGTACTAATTATCCTCATAATTGGAGCGAAGATTTACTGGAAGATATCATGCTCTGTCAGCAATTAGTTGAAAAGAATGGTATGGAAATGCTGGTTTTGGATCAAACCCGTGCAGATATTAAACTGAGGGTAGTTAAAGTAATTGTTCCGGGAATGCGTCATTGGTGGAGACGTTTAGGTTCAGGTAGATTGTATGATGTTCCTGTAAACATGGGTTGCTTGAAGCAGCCACTAACTGAGAATCAACTTAATCCTTTTCCCATGTGGATGTAATAGTTAATTGAAATTAAGTGATAGATTAATGGTAAAAGAATATTCAATTATTGATGCAGATTCCCATGTATTTGAACCTTTTGATATGTGGGCAAAGTATTTAGAACCTGCTTATAAAAGCTTTGCACCATCACCAGACATGAAAATTCAAGGTGAAGATATTTATTATAAAGCTTCCGGTGAAGTTGTCGCTCAATGGAATAAACAGATCATGCAAGCTCATCCAATGGCTCGACTTAATGGCTTCACTAATGAGCTTCATGTTTTAGAAACAAAAAGAATGGGCGCTGATATTTCTTTTATTTACCCAACATTGGGAATGTCAATCATAGCAATTGATACGATGGAACCTAATTTAGCAGGTGCATTTACCCGCGCTTACAACAACTGGTTGTACCAAGATTTTTGCAGTTATGACCCAAAAATTCTTAAAGGAGTAGGGATGATTAATCTTCATACGCCTGAAGAAATGGTATCAGAGTTGCATCGCATTGCAGAATTTGATTGCAAAGCAGTCTGTTTACGTCCCAACCCAGTTAAGGGAAGGTTATTGAGCGACTCTGCTTATGAACCTTTTTGGACAGAGTGTGAACAACTGGGAATAGCCGTCAGCATTCACGAAGGCACTCATAGCCGCTTGCCTACAGTTGGTGCAGATAGGTTCAATACTCGTTTTGCCTTGCGTTCTTGCTCCCATCCTATGGAGCAGATGATGGCTATGCTTGCTTTAATTGAAGGAGGAGTACTAGAACGTCATCCTCAGCTAAGAGTAGGTTTTCTAGAGTCTGGTTGTGGTTGGTTAGTTTACTGGCTATGGCGTTTAGATGAAGAGTATGAATGTCATTACTGGGAAGTTAAGGATAATGTCAAGCTCAAACCTTCAGAATACTTTAAACGCCAATGTTTTATCGGGTATGAACTAGGAGAACCTGGCGTTGAGTCGGTAATTAAGTATATTGGTGCAGATCAGTTAATTTTTGGTTCTGACTACCCTCATGTTCATTGGAGTCAAACAGAAGGAGAAGGTGGATGTTTCCACATTCAAAAAACTCTTCACGAACTACTACCAGAAGAAACTGTAAAAAAAATTCTTTGGGATAATCCGTCCCGTTTTTATGGTTTACAATAATTTTTCTTTGCTTATACTCAGCAGCATATAATTAAACTAGGATTACAGGAAATATTCATAAATAAATTACTCTGCTAGATACTTTAAATATTGCAACATAATCCATACCAATTATGAATACCATTGCTGGCTGCCAAATTATAGCCAAAATCTATGAAAGTGCTAACTCTTTAGTCTATAGAGCTATACGTAGCCAGAATGGTCAGCCTGTAATATTGAAGATTCTTAAAGAAGATTATCCTCTGCCATCAGAATTGATTAGGTATAAACAAGAATATGAAATTACCCATTGTTTAAATTTAGATGGGGTAATCCGAGCTTATGAATTACACAGATATAAAAATAGTTTGCTTATAGTTTTGGAAGATTTTGGTGGTGAATCTTTAAAAGTATTAATGCAAAGGCAACAGTTTACATTAAGAGAGTTTTTGACACTTGCTATCAAAATTACCGAAAGCTTGAGTGCTATTCATACTGCCAATATTATCCATAAAGATATCAACCCGTACAATATCGTTTTTAACCCAAAAACTGGACAAATTAAAATTATTGATTTCGGCATTTCTAGCATTTTACCGAGAGAAAACCCGATAATTCGTAATCCTGAACATTTAGAAGGAACCTTAGCTTATATTTCACCAGAACAAACTGGCAGAATGAATCGGGTGATAGATTACCGGACTGATTTTTATTCTTTGGGAGTGACTTTTTATGAGTTACTAACTCAGCAATTACCTTTTGTAACTACTGAACCTATAGAGTTGGTACATTGTCATATAGCTCAATTACCTCTACCACCACATATTGTAGTAGGGGAAGAAATTTGCCCTAAAATTATCTCAAATATCGTCATGAAATTAATGGCGAAAACTTCAGAAGAGAGATATCAAAGTACTGGGGGAATAATAGCAGATTTAAAAACTTGTCTGAATCAATTAGAAAAATCTGGTAAGTGTTCTAATTTTAGTTTAAGAAGCCAAGATATTTCAGATAAGTTTAAAATATCGCAAAAACTCTATGGTAGAGGAAAAGAAGTAGAGCAGCTATTAACAACTTTTGAGAGAGTAAGCCTTGGCTCGACAGAAATGGTAGTTGTAGCTGGTTATTCTGGTAGCGGTAAATCAGCTTTAGTTCAGGAAATTCATAAAGCAATTGTTCAGAAACAGGGTTATTTTATTTCCGGTAAATTTGACCAATTGCAGCGTGATATTCCCTACACTTGCCTGATACAAGCATTTCAACAATTAATTCAGCATTTACTCACAGAAAGCCAGACGCACCTTTATAAATGGAAACAGAAATTATTAGCAGCACTTGGAACAAATGGTCAAGTTATTATTGATGTTATTCCTGAAGTAGAATTAATTATTGGCAAACAACCTTCAGTACCACAGTTAAGCTCAACTGCATCTCGAAATCGTTTCAACTTAGTTTTGCAAAAATTCCTGGGTGTATTTACAAAAAAAGAACATCCTTTAGTTATTTTTTTAGATGATTTACAGTGGGTAGATTCTGCTTCTTTAAAATTAATTGAACTATTCATGGCTAATATCGATAGCCAATACCTTTTAATGATTGGAGCGTATCGAGATAATGAAGTTAGCTCTACTCATGCTTTGATGCAAACTTTAGATAAAATTCAAAATGCTGGAATTAATCTAAATAAAATTATTGTCCAGCCTTTGAAGTTAGAGAATGTAGAAGAATTAATTGCTGATACACTGGGTTGCTCAATTGAAGAGTCAAAAACCTTAGCTGAACTAGTATTTAATAAAACTGATGGAAACCCTTTCTTTTTGACTCAGTTACTTCAAGCTTTATATACACAAGAATTTTTGTTATTTGATCATAGTAATCGTTGTTGGCAATGGAACATTGCAGAGATTCAACGGGTAGAGATAACTGATAACGTAGTTGATTTAATGGTGACTAAAATTGAGAGGCTAGATAAAAGTGTTCAAGATTCTTTAAAGTTAGCTGCTTGCATTGGTAATGAATTTGATTTAGATGTACTTGCGATAGTCAATGAAAAGTCTCTTAGAGATACAGCTATTGAACTTTTCCCAGCTATTCAAGAAGGCTTAATTATACCTCTGAGTGAGGCGTATAAAATTCCAATTCTTTGGCGGGAACAAAAGAGCGATCGCACAGTAATATCTTCTGCTAAGATACCTGATGTTCCAGCTTCCATATCATACAAATTTTTACACGACCGAGTTCAGCAAGCTGCTTATACTTTAATTCCAAATGAGCAAAAGCAAGAAGCTCATTTCAAAGTCGGTCAACTTCTGTTAGAAAATATTACACAAGATAAATTAGCAGAAAATATATTTAATATTGCCAATCATTTAAATATCAGTTTATCTTTAATTACTAATCAAACAAAAAAAGATAATCTGGCTCGTCTAAATTTAATAGCAGGTAGAAAAGCTAAGAATGCTGCTGCTTATGAAACAGCTATTAGATATATTAAAATTAGCTTAGAATTACTTTCAGCAAATACTTGGAATGTTCAGTATGAATTAACATTGGCTCTTTATGTAGAAGCTGTAGAATTACAATACCTGAATACTAATTTTGAGGAAGCTGAAAATCTATCTAATATTGTCTTATCCGAAGCTAAGTCTCTGCTTGATAAAGTCAGAATTTATGAACTCAAAATTCAATCTTATATTGCTAAAATTCAAATGCAACTAGCTATAAATACTGCATACCAAGTTTTAGCACAGCTAGGAATTAATCTACCTCAAATACCAGACATCACTCATATTAATCAAGAGCAAGAAACTGTAAAATTACTTTTGCAAGATAAGCAAATTGAGGATTTGTCTAATTTACCAAAGATGGCAGATCCGTATAAACTTGCAGCAGTCAGAATCTTAATGATTGTTACTACTGCGACAATTATTAGTAATCCTCTTTTATATTCTTTAGTAACTTTAACGGCGGTGAATCTTTGCATTAAGTATGGTAATCCACCACAAGCTACTAGTGTTTATACTTTTTATGGCAAACTTTTGTGTGGAATGATGCAAGATATTGATACTGGTTATCGATTTGGTCAATTAGCTTTAAACTTACTAGAAAAATTTGATATTAAAGAAGCTAAACCACTCGTATTCCACTATACAAGCGGTTTTATTCGACACTGGAAAGAACCTATTCGTGAAGGTAGCATAATTGAAACATTACAAGAAGCTATTAACATAGGACTTGATACAGGACATATAGAATATACTTCTTATGCAGCTTCAGCATATTGCTTATTTTTAATGTTTAGTGGATATAATCTTGCCGAATTAAATCATAAATATCAAGAGTACATTAATTTAAATATTGAGTTAAAACAACAATATACAATTTTCTACATGAGAAACTGTAGAAGTATTGTTGTTAATTTAATAAATGAATCTGAAGACGGAAATTTTGCCATAATTGGAAATTCTCTGGCAGAAGAGCAAAAATTACTAGAGCAATGGAATCAAAACAAGGCTGTATGGTTATTATTTAGTGCTTATTTAGCGAAAACAATATTATATTATCTATTTCATGACTATCACCAAGCTGTTAGTTATGCTATTCAAGCAAAAAATAATTCAGAGAGTTCTGCTTCTTATATAGTTGCAGTACAACATAATTTCTACTATTCCCTGGCGCTACTTGCTTGCTGCTTTGATAGAGAAAATAATTGTCAAGATGAATTTTTAGCAAAAGTAGCATTGAATCAAGAGAAAATGAAAATCTGGGCTAATCATTGCCCAGACAATTATCAACACAAATATGAATTAATAGAAGCAGAGAAAGCACGAGTATTAGGACAGCATTGGGAAGCTCAAGATTTTTATGAAAAAGCTATTCAAGGAGCAAAAAAACAAGGCTTTATTCAGGAAGAAGCTTTAGCTTATGAACGTGCGGCAGAATTTTATCTCTCTATTGCCAGAGAGGAGATAGGACAGTTATATATGAAGAATGCACACCATTTTTATGCCTACTGGGGTGCAGCAGCTAAAGTTAAAGATTTAGAGTCTAAATACTCACATTTTTTTGTGGGTGTAACAAAACGAACGGGTGCTGAAACTATTAATACCACTTACTCTACTACTAACAGTAATATAGAAGTGTTAGACTTAACAACAGTTATTAAAGCATCCCAAACTCTAGCTGATGAAATAATTCTCAGCAAGCTGCTCAAAAAGTTGATGAGGATCATCATTGAAAATGCAGGCGCTCAAAAAGGTTTATTGATCCTTGATAAGAATTGTAGTTTAGTTATTGAAGCTGAAGGTGTAGTTAATACAGAAGAAGTTACTACACTACAATCAATTCCTGTAGATACTGTTGATGCTGATAGTAAAAGACATCTTTTATCAACTACTATTATTAACTATGTATTTAACACACATAAAAATGTCGTTTTAGATGACGCTGCTAATCAAGGTCAATTTATTCATGATCCATATATTATTACTACTCAACCTAAATCTATCCTTTGTACACCCTTACTTTATCAAGGTAAACTTAGCGGTATTGTCTATTTAGAGAATAATTTAACCACTGGTGCATTTACTGTCGAGCGTGTCGAAGTTTTAAAAATTCTTTCGGCTCAAGCTGCTATTTCTATAGAAAATTCTCGTCTTTACGAACAATTAGAAGACTATAATCGGACTCTCGAACAAAAAGTTAAGGTAAGGACTCAAGAATTAGAAGAAAAAAATGATGAGTTAGCAAGTATATTGCAGACATTAAAAGCTACACAAGCTCAGATTATTGCTCAAGAGAAATTAGCTTCACTAGGAGCTTTAGCTGCTGGTATCGCTCACGAAATTAAAAACCCTTTAAATTTCGTGAATAATTTTGCTGAACTATCCATAGAATTAGCTCAGGAACTAGCAGAAGAGATTGAAAATCAAAAAGACTCTTTAGACTCGACAAGCAAAAAATATATAGAAGAAATTTTAAATGATATTAAACAAAATGCCCAAAAAATATATGAGCATGGCAAAAGGTCAGATAATATTGTAAGTGGAATGCTGATGCACTCACGGGGGCAAACTGGTGAGCGTCAACTAGTAGAAATTAACGTTTTGTTGGCAGATGCTATTGACCTAGCCTATCACGGAATGCGTGCCAAGAATGCAGCTTTCAAGATAACTATAAAAACAGACTATGATCCTAGTCTTGGTCAAATAAACGTCGTACCCGAAAATATTAATCGCGCTTTAATAAATATCATTAATAATGCTTGCTACGCAGCACATCAAAAGAAAATGTGTTTGCAAGAAAAAACAGAGTTTATCGCTGAGGAATTTGCACCTACGCTCTCAGTGAGTACAAAAGATTTAGGTGAGGAAGTAGAAATCTGCATTCATGATAACGGTGAAGGTATTCCGCCAGAGATAATAGATAAAATTTTTAATCCTTTTTTTACTACGAAGCCTACTGGTGAAGGCACCGGTTTAGGACTATCTATAACTCATGATATTATTGTCCAGCAGCATCAGGGAAAAATTAAAGTCAATAGTGAAGTAAATAATTATACTGAATTTATTATCACTTTGCCAAAGATGATTGGCTAAAAGAGGTAGTCTTGGTTAATGCTGAAGCGATCGCTTATCAACCACAAACCCAATTAAAATTACGTTTATATACTTTACAATATTACATTTTTCTAAATAAATTTTAGCAATAAAAAATCTTATAGCTGTAAGACGTTACCTTGATTAATATTAGCCTCATTTCTGCATAATATACTCTAGTTTTAACGATAATATTCTATAAACACTGTATTTTAATAGCTCTTTAAAATACATGTTTCATTCAATTTGTCAAATCATATTTTAGTAAATGAAGATCATGGTTGTAGATGACGAACAAGATGTCCAATTCTTGTTTAAACAAAAATTTAGGAGAGAACTTAAAGAAAATCAAATTAAACTATATTTTGCTTTCTCAGCAGAAGAAGCACTGGAATATTTACAAAGTAAGCGAACTAATTGTCTAAACTTAATTGTCACGGATATTAATATGCGTGGAATGAATGGTTTAGAAATGCTCAAACTAATTAAAGAAAAATATCCAGCTTTGAAAGTATTCATTATTACTGCCTATGGTGATGAAGAAAATTATTTAACTGCAAAACAGTATGGTGCTGATGGCTATATTACTAAGCCAATTGAATTTAATCAACTCAAGCAAAAAATCCTAAATTTATAAATTAGCTTAATCAGGTAATAAACTATGCCAGCTAAAATACTGGTTGTGGATGATGAGCCTGACTTAGAAATCTTGCTCCGTCAAAAATTTAGAAAAGAAATTCGACAGAACCAATTTAATTTATTTTTTGCACATAATGGTATTGAAGCATTAGAAATAATTCAAATAGAGCCAGATATAGATGTAGTATTAACTGATATCTATATGCCGCAAATGGATGGATTAACTTTAATAAATCAACTTAATGAGTTATATCCAATGATTAAAGCGGTAATTATTTCTGCTTATAGTGATATTGATAATATCAGAGCTGCGATGAATCGCGGTGCTTTTGATTTTTTAACTAAACCGATTAATTTTCAAGATTTAGAAATTACTACTTACAAAACTCTGCAATATGTCCAGAAGATGAAAGGTATTAAGGAACAGGAACTAATAGCACAACAAGCTCAAGCAGAGTTATTAATTCGTCTACAAAAAGAAGTCACAGTACGCCAACAAACAGAAGCAGCATTACGCACCAGCGAAGCCAAGTTAGCTCAATTTTTAGAAGCTGTCCCAGTAGGCGTTTTTGTAGTTAACAGCAATGGTCAACCTTTCTATGCAAATCAGACAGCCCAACAAATACTTGGTAAAGGAATTGTACCAGAAACTACACCACCTCAATTGAGTGAGTTTTATCAAGTTTATATATCGGAAAAAGAACAGTTATATCCTACAGAAAAGCACCCAATTGTACGAGCATTGAACGGTGACAGTATCACTGTTGAAGATATGGAAGTTCGCAAAGGCGACAATATTATTCCTTTGGAGGTGTCAGCTACACCAATTTTTGATGAACAAGGAAAGATTATTTATGCCATAGCTGCTTTTCAGGATATCACACAACGCAAACGCTCAGAAGCAGAGCGATCGCAGTTAATTTGGGAATTAGGAATTAAAAATCTAGCTTTGCAAAATACAAAAGAAGAATTAGCCCAATCTAACCAAAATTTAGAACAAAAAGTTAATGAACGCACGCAAGAATTAACACAAACATTGGCAATTCTCAAAGCTACGCAAGCAGAATTAATATTTGAAAATGCACTGCTGAGAAGTGCTGAACAAGCTTCAACTTTTGATTATCAAGTTGGCGGAAGCTTACCTATGGATGCACCGACTTACGTGGTGCGTTCCGCAGATCGTTATCTTTATAAAGCGTTAAAATCTGGAGAGTTTTGTTATATCCTCAATGCCCGACAAATGGGTAAATCAAGCTTGATGGTACGCATGATACACCATCTTCAACAAGAAGGATTTAGTTGTGCAGCAGTTGATATTACTCGTTTGGGTAGTGAAAATACTACTCCTACTCAATGGTACAAAGGATTAATACTTGAATTGTGGCAGAATTTTAATTTGTTGGGTAAGGTTAATTTTAAAAATTGGTGGAATGAACAAAAAGATTTATCACTTATTCAATGTTTAGCTCGGTTTATTGAAAATATATTACTCAAGCAAGTTGATAGCGAAAATATTTTTATTTTTATTGATGAAATTGATAGTGTTTTAGCGTTAAATTTCCCTGTTAATGATTTTTTTGCGTTAATTCGTTTTTGTTATAATCAGCGTAGTCTTAACCCAGAATATCGACGGTTAACCTTTGCTTTGTTTGGTGTCGCTACACCATCAGATTTAATTAATGATTATCAAAGAACACCGTTTAATATTGGTAAAATAATTCAGTTAAATGGGTTTCAATTACACGAAGCTCAACCTTTACTGCAAGGATTAACACCAAAAGTTAGCAATCCTCAGTTAGTGCTGAAAGAAGTATTAGCTTGGACAAATGGACAGCCTTTTTTAACGCAAAAGCTTTGTAAAATTATCCGGAGTTATACCTCGGAAATACCGCCAAACTTGGAAGCAGTTTGGATGGAAAATTTGGTGCGATCGCATATTATTGACAATTGGGAATCTCAAGATGAGCCAGAACACTTGCGAACAATCCGCGATCGCATCCTCAAGAATACTCTCTACCCTGTTGGGTTACTAGAACTATATCAGCAAATTCTCCATCATGGGCAAGTGGGTGTTGTTGATAGTATACAAGAGAAGGAGTTGCTGTTGTCGGGGTTAGTAGTTAAGCAACAGGGAGTTTTGAAGGTTCATAATCGGATTTATGAACTGATATTTGATAGTAGTTGGGTTGAGGATTCTGTTACATTAATTATAAATTAGATATTCTCCTATAATAATTTTGGCTCCCAGGAACGCTTATTTTTTCCTTTGGTGTTATCTTGTAAGCTTCAAATGATAAAGTAACCTCTTTCCTACTATCTACTTGAAGACGAGTAAATTTTATTTGATAATTAGCTTCTTCTTTTAAATTAGCAATATTGTTAAACCTCTGTGACTGGCCTGTACCTATTTCTAGGGAATCTATGCTTTTAGTTCCTAAATGAGTAACCTCAATAAGTTCAGCTTTGACTGCTTCTCCACCCTTTACTTTTATTTCAAAATAATCGGCATCGGAGATATCAATATTAACAATCTGACTTTTTTCTTCCGGTTTTATAGTACAGTTAGGCATTTTTTGCTCTCCTAAAAAATTTATTAAATTATATTTATAAATGTATCATCCTTTTTGGATTTAGCACAACGTAGACCTGTATCTTCAGCTTGAGAATCTGGTAAAGCACTCTGACGAACTGTAATTTTTCTTCCTAGAAATCTTAAAGTTAATGGCTGATTTAATTTTAAAATTTCAGAATTGATATACCAAGGCTTTTTAGATAGTTGAAAATTGAATTGCTTAAAAAAATAAGATGAAGTCCACTCCCACGAGGGGAGAGTAGATGAAAAATTTTGAGAATTACGTGCAGCTTTTTCCCATTCTAATTCAGTTGGCAAGCGTCTTCCCAGCCAGTCGCAATAGTCATTGGCTTGAAAAGCTGTAACTCCAACAACTGGTTTGTCTAGATTATTTTTGTCAAGAAATAATTGTGGTTGCATTACTGGTCTAGAACAAGCTCCATAACTAACACATAAACCATACTGATGATTAGAAACTTGATGCTTATCAATTTCAAAATCATCAAGATTGATCTGTCTTACTGATATCTCATTACCACGAGGATTCTTTGCCCCAAAGTAAAATTTACCTGCTGGTATCTTCACTGTTTCTCCTAAAGAATATGCTTCTAACCGTAATTTTTCACGATAAGCAAAGTAGCTGATGAAAAGGATAGTAATGATAGTCATAGCACCAGCCAGGCATTGCCAACCAAGCCGTGCTTGTTTCTCCCGTTGTAGTTCTCGTTGTTGCCTTTGCTCTTGCTCTAAAGCCGATCGCTCTCTCAACTCCACACAAGCACTGATATAATTAGCCTCAAGCTGGTTCAAAAATCCAGCTTTCTTTAATAACGTCTCAGCATCTTCTAACCTCCCGCCTCGATGTACTAAATAATTTTCGTCTGTTGGTTTTTCTTCCCACTCAAACGCAGCCTGACGGATAGTTTCACGCAGTTGTAAACCAGTCCGATTTTCATTCAACCAATCAATTAATCTTGGCCAGTAGCGGATTAAAGCTTCATGAGCAACTTCCACTTCTTCAAGATTTGTAGACTCATCTACACTCGTCACTACGAGCCGCGCACCTTCCCCAGCCAATCGCTGCACCAGATTTTTAGTTCCCATCAACTCCCCACCTACAGGTACTAGCTCCTCTAACCCAACACGCCGTCGTGTATCCCGGCGTTGCTCACCTTGTACAGCTTCTTCATCCAAGCGGGTGAGGCGCACAAAGATATTCTTGATTTGCTCTCGTGCTTCTGGTTGTGAACGATTGTAAACATCATCGGCAGTTTGAGAAATTGCCTTTTTCACACCGCCAATTGCCTCATACTCTACACAACGCAACCATCTGCCGTGTCGCCGTTTCCACAACTCTAGCAGTGCGTGTTGCAGCAGTGGCATAGCACCTGGCTCACCTTGAACATCCTCTAAAATACTGTTACTCAAGCCAGCTTCAAAACGTAACCCCACTTGAGCAGCCTGCATTTCCATTGCTTTTCGCAGTTCTGAAACGTTCATCGGCGCAATTAATTTTTGCCTTGCTTCCATCAACTCTTTGAGTTCTTGGTAAGGCGCACATTCTCCCCAAAAGTCTGCTCGCATCGTAATTACGACTTTCTGCTGCTGAGTCAGGCTTAATACTTGCTCGATAAAGACGAGGCGTTGAGCTTCATCAGTGCAGAGGGTGAACAGTTCTTCAAACTGGTCAATTACTAGGATTAGGGATTGACGTAACCCCCTAACCCCCTTTTCTTCATGGGAAGGGGTAAAATTCAAAGCCTCTCTCTCTGCGGAGGAGAGGTTTGGAGAGGGGTTTTCTAAATAAGGTGATAGACTTATTTGCAGTTGTTCGTTGGGATTGCTACTTGGGGTCATGTAAGCGATCGCCAAACTTGGCTGCTGTTGTTGTAAAGCCGGAATCAGCCCAGCTAGTACCAATGAAGATTTACCACTCCCAGAAGCACCTAACACAGCTAAAAAGTTGTGTTCAGTCAGCTTTTGTTGCAGTTGGGCAATTAATTCGTCACGCCCAAAGAAGAACTCGCGGTTTTCTTGGCGGAACGGATATAAGCCTAAAAAGGGACAGCGAGAATCGTAATTTGGTGGTTGCTTGTCTAACGCTAAAGCATGAAAGCTGATATCTATGGCTTCATCGCAGAGATTGTCTATTTCAGTTAAAGCCTGCTCTCGTTCTTGACGCGCTTGCTTGCTCAAGGCGGAGACATCTGCAACTATAATGTTTCTTAGCTTTTGTGCTTGCTCCTCAAATGGATGGGAGAGTACAGGCGATCGCTCTGACAGCAATTTTTTCAGATGTTCCAAGCCATACTCAATTTCTGAGTTAGTCAGTGCGCGGTCGAGTTGGTCGCTGAATAAAGGTCTTGCACCTAAGCGACTGAACAAAGCCGGGACAGTAATATCACCGCGCTCGGCTAAACTAGCTGTGGCTTCATGCAGTGCTATGTCCACTTCTCCCGATGCTTTGAGTTGCCGATAAAAGTTTTCTGCTAATACCTGGGCTGTTTTAATTGTTACCTTATCGGTCATTGCCACCACCGCAGGCATACCCAAATCCCGCACCAAGCGTTGGGCTAATCCTCCTAATCCACCCTCTACTCCAGGGCTGGCACTTTCGCAAGCACACAAAAAGGCAAAATGCGGTAATCCTCTAGCTCCCCGTAAAGGGTCGAGCCGTTCTAGCAAGCGTGTTGCTGTGACTGGCTCAACTGTATTATCAGCTTTTGCCCAGTAGAGGACGGTTTCGCCATCATCCAATAACTTACCGTGACAGACAAAATGCAGTATGGTGTATTGCTTTGTCCGGTCAGTCAGTTGAGAACACAGAGCGTCAAGAGTTGGGGGAGCGATCGCACCTTCCACCGTCGCCAGCACATCAGTCGGGATATTGCCTAAAGCAGTTCGTACACTGTCAACCGTAGCCTTGGCATCAAATTTAGCTAAATTATACTTGTCTGCATCCGTGGGGCTGGCTACCAAGACCAAGGCTCGCAAATCACGCCGTCCAATTGGCGGAAAACGGCGATCGGTAATTGCGGGGATGTAGAAAGAAAAAGGCGATCGCTGTTGGAGAGCTAACAACTGCCAATCCCCATCAATTGGGGCGCATAGCCTTTCCCAACGCCAAAATTTTAGTTCGCTGTCTGCGGCTTCGAGAAACAGCAGAACCCGCAGAGGGTTTTCACTCTCTCGCAAAGCACTGACAAAAGCATCGCGTATTTGACCCTGAAACAACGCTTTGCCCAAGACTGTACCATAATCCTTTGGTCTTCCCAGCAGGCTTGTCAATTGTTGAACATCCTCTAGAGTTACCACCAGAGTGCCTTCACTGCGAATTGGTAGCAGTTCACCAGGGCGACTGTGTTCTGCAACTATCGGCCAGCGATCGCCTGATTTGCGTTGAATGGTAATCTCAAAGGTGTTCATTGCTGAAATAGGCTAATTCTTTGGATATTGTCGCAGAGATGGCGATCGCTGTTACGAACATTAGCACTGGGATTGTTCAGATCGTCAATCGTGTATCCAATCGCACCCATAAGTAAGTAGCCCAACTTTAAACCAGACTAGCTAGAGAATTTGATGCGATCGCATATTATTGACAATTGGGAATCTCAAGATGAGCCAGAACACTGGCGAATAATGTGCGATCGCATCCTCAAGAATACTCACTACCCTGTTGGGTTACTAGAACTATATCAGCACATCCTCCATCATGGGCAGGTGGGTGTTATTGATAGTCCAGAAGAGAAGGAGTTGCTGTTGTCGGAGTTAGTAGTTAAGCAACAGGGTGTTTTGAAAGTTCATAATCGGATTTATGAACTGATATTTGATAGTAATTGGGTTGAAAGTTGTATGCGGAAATTTGTTTGAAGAATACTGACTTTGTTTAACTTGAGTTTAGGACAAGCTAAAACTTTGAGTCTGTTGTTAGTTTTGAAAGCTTATAACCCTTATTCTATTGTACAAGCAATCAGAATTTAGTCTTTAACCCTAATTGAGGTTAATTACATTTCAACTAATTACCCAATCTCCATTAACTCTATAGTCTGCAATAGTTGTTTCTTCCTGACGAAGCCAGTACCATTTGTTAGGATCACCCTTATCGTATGTTACTTGTATTTGACGATGTGTTTTGCTGTCACCCGTTTTAGAAGAAGTAACAGGTCTCCACTCACTCTCATTTGAATTTCTATTTGATGCTTCACATATACAAAAACTAGCACTTCCTGCGGTTATCTCAATGTTGGCAACAAGATTTTTTTTACCCTTAATAATGTGGCTAATAGATACTCTTATGGTTTCATTATCCTGGATATGCACACCACTCATCATGATTTCGTGGATATGAAAACTACTCATCTTATTTTCTCCCTTATGTTTTAATTGAGTTTAGGACAAGCTAAAACTTTGAGTCTGTTGTTAGTTTTGAAAGCTTATAACCCTTATTCTATTGTACAAGCAATCAGAATTTAGTCTTTAACCCTAATTGAGGTTAATTACATTTCAACTAATTACCCAATCTCCATTAACTCTATAGTCTGCAATAGTTGTTTCTTCCTGACGAAGCCAGTACCATTTGTTAGGATCACCCTTATCGTATGTTAATTGTATTGTACGATGTGTTTTACTGTCACCCGTTTTAGAAGAAGTAACTCTTTTCCACTCACTCTCATTTGAATCTTTATTTGATGCTTCACATATACAAAAACTAGCACTTCCTCCGGTTATCTCAATGTTGGCAACAAGATTTGGTTTACCCTTAATAATGTGGCTAATAGGTACTCTATTTTTTGTGCTGACTTCACCATTGCCCTCGATATGCCAAGTACCCATCTGATTTTCCCCCTTATGTTTTCATTGATAAAATCGTCTAAAATGATACACTATTTCGCACAACGTATACCAGTTTGTGGAGTATGAGATGAAGCCTCTCTACCCGTTGAAATTTTCCATGTGAGAGAATGTAACTTATCTCTCCAATTTCCTCCTCTAACAACTAAAGAATTTGATTTTAATTGCTTAGGATCGGCATCCAACCAAACTAAATTCTGATCATATTTGAAGTAAGATTCTTGATAGTAAGATGCAGTCCATTCCTCAACATTTCCAACTAAGTTGTAAATGCCTTCAGGATCAATACTTTTGTCTTTTGTAGGTTTATTTACTTCTATAATACCAGTTCCTTGTGTTTTATTTTCGGGTAAAACGTTTGCAGGAAATAGTGTAGGAGTGTCATTCCCCCACGGCCATTTATTACCTTTTCCACCACGAGCAGCCCTTTCCCACTCCAATTCTGTAGGTAAACGCATTCCTAACCAATCACAGTAAGTAGCTGCATGAAAAGCTGTTACCTGTACTACTGGGTGTTCTGAAAATTTCTCATCATATAGCTTACTAGGGTCAACTGGCTCATCACAATGTCCAGCCTTAACACAGAGACGATATAGACGATTAGAAACTTCAAATTTTTGAATTTGAAAAGCTCGTATATGAGGATGCCATTCAGGCATTTCATCTTCATTAGCATCACGATCATTTGTGCCAATAGTAGCATTACCTTCAGGGATAGATACCATTTGAGTTTGCCAAATTGTATACCAACGTAATACTTCACGATAAGCAAAGTAGCCGATGAAAGCGGTACTAATCATACCTAGCACAATTACCAACCATTGCAATCTGCGTCTTGCTTGTCGCTCTAGTGCTAGTTGTCGCTGTTGCCTTTGCTCACGTTCTAAAGCCGATCGCTCTCTCAATTCCACACAAGCACTGATATAATTAGCCTCAAGCTGATTCAAAAATCCACTTTTCTTTAATAACGCCTCAGCATCTTCTAACCTCCCACCTCGATGTACTAAATAATTGTCGTCTGTTGGTTTTTCCTCCCACTCCCAAGCCGCTTGACGGATAGTTTCACGCAGTTGTAAATCAGTCCGATTTTCATTCAACCACTCAAGCAATCTTGGCCAGTAACGAATTAAGGCTTCATGAGCAACTTCCACTTCTTCAAGATTTGTAGACTCATCTACACTCGTCACTACGAGCCGCGCACCTTCCCCAGCCAATCGCTGCACTAGGTTTTTAGTTACCGCCAACTCACCACCAACAGGTACTAACTCCTCTAACCCAACACGCCTTCGTGTATCTCGGCGTTGCTCACCTTGCACAGCTTCTTCATCCAAGCGGGTGAGGCGCACAAAGATATTCTTGATTTGCTCTCGTGCTTCTGGTTTGGAACGATTATAAATATCATCGGCAGTTTGAGAAATCGCCTTTTTCACACCGCCAATGGCCTCATACTCTACACAACGCAACCATCTGCCATGTCGCCGTTTCCACAACTCAAACAATGCGTGTTGCAGTAGTGGCATAGCACCGGGTTCTCCTTCGACTTCATCTAAAATGGAATTGCTCAAACCAGCTTCAAACCGCAAACCCACTTTTACAGCCTGCATTTCCATTGCTCGACGTAACTCGGCTAAATCCATAGGTGCAATTAATTCTTGTCTAGCCTGCATCATTTCTTTGAGTTTGGGGTAAGTTGCACATTCTCCCCAAAAGTCTGCCCGCATCGTAATTATCACTTTTTGCTGCTGGCTAAAACTGATTAATTTGTCGATGAATTTTTGTCTTTGTGCTTCATCACTACAAAGAGTAAACAATTCTTCAAACTGGTCTATCACCAATACAAAATTCTGGCCTTGAAAGGTTGATAGACTTGTTTGCATTACAGCAATTGGTTCACTAGTGGGTGTCATGTAAGCCATTTGGAGGTTTGGCTGCTGGCTTTGTAGTGCTGGGATTAATCCTGCCAATACCACGGATGATTTACCACTACCAGAAGCCCCCAACACAGGTAAAAAATTGTCTTGCGCCAGTTTCTCTTGTAGTTGTGCAATCAACTGCTCCCGCCCAAAGAAAAACTCGCGGTCTTCCAAGCGGAACGGGTACAATCCTCGAAAGGGACAGCGTGAGTCATAGGCTGGTGGTTCTTTACCCAATGCCAAAGCTGGAAAACTCAAATCCAAGACTTCGCTACATATCGTATTGATTGCGTCCAAAGCCTGCTGCTGTTCTTGCAGTGCCTCTTTGGTTTCAGTATTTAATGTTCTATTCAGCACTGTTATTTGCTGATTCAACTCATCAGACAGTATGGGCGCACGTTCTGGTAATAATTCTTTTAAAGAATCTAAAGCATACTTGATTTCTTTGGATGTCAGAGGACGGTCTGGAGTATCACTAAATAGCGGTCTTCCTCCCAAACGGCTAAAAAGTGCAGGAACAGTTATGTCATATCTACCCTGCAATCCTGCTGTTGCTTCGCTCAATGCTAAATCTACATTGCCATGTACTCTCAATTTTTCATAAAAAGTTGTAGCTAAAGCTTGAGCAGTTTTTATACTAACTTTCTCCGTCATTGCCACGACGGCAGGTATACCCAATTCTCTAACTAAGCGTTGTGCTAGTCCGCCCATTGCTCCTGTTACTTCTGCTGTATTACTGGCACTTTCACAAGTAGACAAAAATACAAAATGCGGAGCGCGGCGTAATTTACTTAGTCTATTAATTAAAGTAGTTGCGTTGACTGGTGCTACTTGGTTGTCATCAGTGGACAAATAAATGGCAGTCTCTCCATCCGCTAATAACTTACCGTGGCAGATCAAGTGAACTAATGTATAGTATTTTTCATTATTTGTGAGACACTGCAAAAGTGCATCCAAAGTGGGCAGCCCGATCGCACCATCAACTTTTGCTAGAACATCGCCAGGAATTTGATTACCAAGGGCTGTTTTTATACTCCCTACAGCCCCATCCACATCAAAACTATCTAATTGAAATCTACCCAAACCTGATGGACTGGCTGCTATAACCAAAGCCTGCAAGTCTCGCCGCCCAATCGCCGGAAACAGTTGCTCTGTAATTGCCGGAATGTAAAGTGAAAAAGGTGTCCTTTGGTTAAGTGATAAAAATACCCATTTTCCATCTAAGGGAATACAGAGTTTTTCCCATCGTAGTTCTTTGAGATCATCTGCTTCAATGTTGAGCAAAACATGGAGATGGTTGTTTTTATTTTCACCATCTCCCACAGTTGCTAAGGCTTTAACAAATGCGTCACGGATATCATTATGAAATAGTGCTTTACCCAATGCCGCACCATATTTCTCAGGTTGTCCAGTTAAGGCTCTGAGTGCAGCGATATCATCATCATTAATCTCAAGGATGCCTTGATTACGAATCGGTACGAATTGACCGGGTTTGGTATGTTCGACAACTACAGGCCAGCTATCTTGATATTTACGTTGAATAGTAATTTCAAAGATATTCATGATTTCAACTCCAAGAGTAAATCATTGACTGCTGACACAGTTGCTTGAATTTGTTCAGCTTCAAAGGCTGGAGCTTGCTGGACTTTTTCTAAAAAGGTTTCTAACGATTTAATTAAATCCAACTTCGCTGGCTGTAATACTGATACTTCTGCTGTTATAGGTGCAGCACTGAAAGTCACTTTTTCCATGACTGGCCGCTCTATAGCGTTTTCATCACCAACAGGTAGCCGCACTGCGGGGTCGCCAATAATTGTGTAACTCCGAGCATCATTATTGGCTGTCCACATAGTAGCTATAGCTGCGTCATCAGCGATCGCACCAAATTTAATTTCTTCTAGTTGAACACTCAAATCAGATGAAAGTTCAGCATAACGCTGGTTGAAAAATTCCATCGCCGAACCCACAGGATGCCCTTCCATCAAGCGTTTTAAAGAACTTTGGAAGACTTGCAACTGCGCTCCCGCCCTCTCCCACATAAAAGAATATCCCCAAGCTCGCTCGACATGACCAACTACAGCCAATGCTCCTCCTTGGGGATGACTCAACAAACGTCTTGGTAAAGGAGCCACAAAAGCACGCGGAGCAATAGTTAACCTTTCGTTAGTTGCTTTAAGATGGGCAAAATCATCGAATTTGGGAGTACCAGCACCATAGCAGGCAAAATGAATAGCGATTAATCCGAGCAGGCGATCGCTTACACTAATGTCATCCGCAGAAAAATAAAAATCTTCAGGAATTTTTTCTCTCCACTGGAGTGGCCCCGGCCAATCTTGGCAGAGTAACCCCCCTTGATGGCGTTCTTGTCGTGGGTCGCCATTGGGAAAACCCATCCCATGACTCGCTGTAAACAATAAGCTAGGAGTTTGATCACCACCTAATAATTGCCCTAACCGAGCCTTGGTAGCTTCATCTTTAAGGATACTTTGAATATTCCAGCTTGCTTGGTCTTGAGCTATCCATTCAGCTAGGGGTTTAATTAGTTGGTCAGCACTGAGTTGAGTTGCTTGGTCGCCATTGTTCCGCACGCCGAAAAAACTAGCATTGCGGGGTAGTGAGAGTTTACCTGTTTCTGCTTCGACAACACTATGAGCATACTGAGCATATTCTTCTAATGTGTCAAAATAAATTCGACCTACCGCATACTGCACATCAAGTTGGTACTGAAAGCTATAGGGAATTGTTTCTGGGTCGCCGACAATCATTAGATAGTAAGGCATCTTATCAGGGTCGGCTGGCCCTTGCCCTACTTTATGACGTGCCAAAAACGTAGTTTTCGTCTCACCTGGACGATAAGCTTTAACGCCAATATATTCCTGATAATAATGTTCTTTGTTTTGGGTAGCTTGCTTTTGACGCAGTTCTAACAATGGGCTAAGTGCTTCTTTAATTGCTGGGTCAGCACCATAAGCAAAAATTACTCCCCAACCAGTCTCTGCTAAATTTTTCGGGTCTACTCCCTCTATGGGTGCATATTCTGGGTCTAGACCTTTGACGCGTAAATTTTTCCTTTGGAGTTCTTTGAGAAGTTCTACATCTATTTCTTCACCCTGAGCAATTTGAGAAACTTGCATCGGTGTCAGTGGCGGAAGCGAATACTTACCAGTTGCGCCATCAATTCCATTAAAAAATAGCAATTCTTCACTCATAATTTGGCTATTCCTTGATTTCTGATTGATTCAACTAGCAAGTGCAGCTTGCCACACAGCATGAGCTACTTCTGGTTTAGCTATATCATTATGAGCGCCCACAAATATTCCATCACTAGTATCACAGATATATTGAGTGCTATCCAAGTTGTAGACTTTACCTGCTGCAAACTGGTACGGTTCATTCACAGAAAGCATTTTCATATCTACAATTTCCAAACCTGGGCCACGAGCGCCAAAAGTACCAAGTGCGCCAAATTTAGGAAATTCCATAGGGTCAAAAACTACTTGCTGGCGAATTCCCGCCGCGAGAGGATACATCATCCCAACAGCTTTGTCTAACTGCGTTTGGGTAGTAATAATCGGCCCAGCAACTTTATGATTAGCGATGATGGAATGAAAGTAACCTGGACGACCTGGTAAAACTGGGATGTCTGCACAATAAGACCACAATGATAAAGCACCTTGGATTAAAGCTACAGAATTAACTGGGCGGATTAAAGTACCGTGACCACCAGAGCCTGCTAACATGGCGGAGACAACAATACATCCAAAACTGTGACCCATGAGGTGAAACCGCACAGTATTTGCAGTTGCTTTTTGGAGTTGTGTTAGTAACTCAAAACCTCCAGTTTCACCAATTTGACGCGCTCTATCTTTCATTTTCCAAAAAGATAGAACTCGTAGAGGCATCAAGATTCCATTTAAGTCAAACTGACCAAAATTAACTGGTTCTGCTTTAGTAGCTTCAAATATACCTTCTGGATCAAAAGAAAAGCGATCGCTCCCCGGTGCTGCTCCTTCACCATCATTACCTAAACCCGATTCTCGGTTCAAAACTTCGTAGGCTTGACGTACCTCTAATGGCATATACTCAGGTGCAATATCTTCCATCGCTGCTTGGAAAATTGTTTTGAGTGCTTGTCGAGAAGTATCTGTGTCAGCAATCCTTTGAGCATACTCCTCAATTAAGCTCTCTAATGGAGAAATAGAGCTTGAATCAAAAGACACAGAATTACTCAGTTCCTCATTACCCCAAGGCAAACTCGGCCAATATAAACCAATTAAAAGTGGGCGAAATTCTGGGCATACTTGTTTGATGTGTGCAATATCATTTAAATTGTGGTGCATTGCACCAATCCATTTGTTATATTGCTGCCGCGCTCCAGCAACATCACTCATCCAACCATGACTAAATATAAAAACATCTGTAATTTGCTCACAAGATAAAATATCTAATATCTTTTGGCTCATTTTACCTTGAGGATCATCACGTTGATTACCAGCAGCATCAAACGGGACTAAATAGTACTGTAATGAAGTTCCTGGTATTGGTTCAAGTGACATATAAATTCCCTCAAAAATAAATTAAATCTTAATTAAAAAGCCAAACAATATTAATTTTATTACTTACAATAAGAATCCAAGGGACAAGTAACAAAAGTTTTGCCACTCATCCCCCTCAAATTTATAATCCAATTGCCCCAACTACAACTTCTTTATCTGGATTTCCCTGAATATACTTCAGCACAATCTGAACGCCTATTCCTTCCTGACGCACAGCAATTTGATAGTGGTCTGGGTTTAAGTCTTTATTATTTTCTTTAATAAAATCAAATAGTTTAACTAAGTTAAATTGTGTGTTAGCCATTTTATTCTACTCCAAATTAATTCATAAACAAAAAACAAAATTTAAGTTTCTGTTTTTTTGTTTATTGCTTTTCTATAAAAGATAATAGTTCTAATTTTATGTATATAAAATCTATATAACTCATATTTTTTCAGGAAAAATAACCTAAAAACTCATATTAAGATAAGTTAAAATCTCATATAAATAGGACTTACGCAAGAACCCTCTCAAATCCTCTTAACTTCGTGTCCTTTGCGCTCTTTGCGGTTCGTTTTTTCATGATTTTGCGTAAGTCCTGATAAAATTAATATCGCTGTTATGCAAAGCAGCAGTTTATAAGCTAGTCACACAGTAGCTTTAACTGTTTTGGTGATGTTTAGCCTGCTCAGTTTTGGTGCCAGCGATCGCCAAGGCAGCCATATCATAGAGAGTATCCACTTTTGGAAGAAATACCAGGCGATAGGAAATCGCGGTTCATCTTGTACACAAACAAAGTCCACCTACGCGGACTATCTTGAAACCCGCGCAGGCGGGTTTAGTTTGTATAGCCCCAGACTTCAGTCTGAGGGCTATGTGCTGAAAAGGCTTGCATAATATGGGCGGGCAAGATGCCCACCCCACAAGAGTTTAATATAATTTAGATATGCAAACTAAATGTTTTTTGGCTTAGTAAATAAAGCTCCAAACCCTCTCCTTTCCCCCTGCTACGCCAGTGGCTACAAGTCGGGAAACCAGCCCAACGTGCTGGCTCACCTGCGGTCATAAACTGCAAATTATGTGTTTTATAGTTTATTCCCTTCACCACAGACAAAGAAATTAGTTTATGCTGGAAAAAGTGAAAGATTAAGAAAATTTAAATTTTTCTCCCAGTGTACTCATGCAATGTATCGTAAATCGCCGCGCTCAATTTTCGGCTAGTCATCGCTATTGGCTACCCGAACTGAGTGAAGCTGAGAATTTTGAGAAATTTGGTGCTGGCTCAAAATTTCCTGGACATGGACACAACTATGTCTTATTTATTTCCCTGGCTGGGGAACTAGATAAGTATGGCATGGTGCTGAATTTGTCTGATGTCAAACAAGTCATTAAACGCGAAGTTACCAGCCAACTGGATTTTTCTTATCTCAATGATGTCTGGGCAGAATTTCAAGAAACTCTACCCACCACTGAAAATATTGCACGGGTTATCTGGCGGCGGTTAGCACCCCACTTGCCTGTAGTCCGCGTACAGTTATTTGAACATCCTGAACTTTGGGCAGATTATATGGGAAATTCAATGGAAGCTTACCTCAGTATCAGTACTCACTTCAGTGCCGCACACCGTTTGGCACATCCTGATCTCAGCTTAGAAGATAATACTGAGATTTATGGCAAATGCGCTCGGACTAATGGCCACGGACACAACTATCATTTAGAAGTGACTGTAAAAGGCGAAATTGATCAACGTACTGGAATGATTGTTGATTTGGGTGCATTGCAGAAAGCGATCGCAGATTATGTGGTAGAACCATTTGATCACACCTTTTTGAATAAAGATGTACCTTATTTTGCTGAGGTTGTGCCGACTGCGGAAAATATTGCTCTATATATTAGTAATTTACTGCGATCGCCCATCCAAAACCTAGGAGCCAAGCTTTACAAAGTCAAACTCATCGAAAGCCCCAATAACTCCTGCGAAATCTACTGCACAGATACAGAATCAAATACTGTCGGTGTAGCAGATAGCCAACCTGTTTTAGCTAGGTTGTAGTTTTTCTAGAGACGCGGAATTTTGCGTCTCTAATTTTTCATCAACAGAAATCTATGCAAAGGATGACTATCCAAGAAAAGTCACACGGAGATGATAAAATTACTCTTTAGTTATTTAGTTAATAATGAGTAATTATCAAATGTCCTCGACGCTTCATCCCTTGCAAATTGGTAAACATATTGCCCGTTATCCCATTATGCAAGCGGCAATGGCAGTTAGGGTTGCTGGCGCACAATTGGCTGGCGCAGTTGCTAATGCTGGGGGCGTGGGGATGATTGCTTCTCTGGGACTGGGTTTAGATTCTCCCTACTTTAATCAACGCAAACCGAGTAGTTTTTTCACAGCCAATCGACTCGCACTGATTGATGAATTGTCTAAAGCCAGATATATCAGCCCTGATGGGGTGATAGGTGTAAATATTCTTGTCGGTACGAAAGATTACGCCGGATTAGCCACAACCGCCGCAGCTGAGGGTGCAAATTTAATTGTGACTGGGGCAGGAATGCCTTTAACTTTACCAGAGTACACGGCTGATTTTCCTGATGTTGCCCTGGTACCAACGATCGCTAATTTTGATGCAGCTCAGTTTCTTTGTCAAACTTGGAAAAATCGATATAATCGTTTACCCGATGCTTTAATTGTGGAAAACTGCCAGAAGGTAGGGGGACATTTTACCCAATGTGAACAGATAAATGTGCCAGGGTTTTCAGTTGGCTGGGTGATTTCGCAAATTCGAGATTATTTAGCCCAGACAATGGGTGCAAGGATACCTTTGATTGTCACAGGTGGAATTAGCGATCGCCACGATATTGATCAAATGTTAGCAATTGGCGCTGATGGCGTGCAGATAGGTACTCGCTTTATCACCACAATTGAATGTGATGCCAATCAGCGTTATAAAGAACGTCATTTGCAAGCGAATATAGCAGATATTGTTACTGTACCCAGTCCCGTCGGCAAACCGAGTCGGGCTTTACGCAACTCCTTCGCCGAGGAAATAATGGCAGATTCATCACAGAAAAGGTCTTGTATTGCTAACTGTTTAGAAACTTGTCTGTTTCGAGACAAAGGCAAAACCTACTGCTTACTCAATGCCCTAGCGCAAGCTGCCCGTGGTGATGTGGAACATGGTTTAATTTTTTCTGGTGCTAATGTTAGCCATCCTGGGCGCATGATGTCTGTTGCAGAATTGATGGCAGATTTGACGGCTTAAGATCATGTCTGGTAAAAGACTTATCATAAAAACCGCAGGGGGCAGGGTGCAGGGGGAGAAAGAGTTTTGTCTTTCTGCACAGATTTCTCGAATCATAACTGATTAACCAAGCATGGTATCACTTATTGCTAAATCTGCGTTGTGGCTAATGCTACGCTTTAATTAACTTGAGTTCGACAAACATCATCAAAAAGACGAAAAATGATTCATCGAACTCATATTTAATTACAATTAAGTTTTAAAGTAATTGCTGAAACTGGAAATTTTTAACATTAATTTATGAACATAAATGACATTCTCAAATCCTATGTTGCTGGTAAAAGAAACTTCCAAAAACTGAATTTGCAAGAAGCAGAATTAACTAATGCCAACCTTACAGGTGTAGACTTTAGCTATGCTGATTTGCGTCAAACCAGACTGGGTAAAACTAATCTGAGCCAAGCTTGTTTACGAGAAGCAGATTTGAGTGAATCTATTCTTTGGGGTATAGATTTAAGTGAAGCAGATTTATATCGTGCTGTTTTGCGAGAAGCTGATTTAACGGGTGCGAAATTAGTTAATACTCGGTTAGAAGAAACTAACTTAATTAAGTCAAGTTTATGTGGTGCTAATTTGCATAAAGCAAACTTATCGCGTTCACTGCTGTTTCAAGTTGATTTGCGTCCTAGTTCTAACCAGCGCACAGATTTAGGATACGCACTGTTAACTGGAGCAGATTTGAGTTACGCTGACCTGAGAGCAGCTTCTTTACATCACGCTAACTTAGATCAAGCCAAGTTGTGTAGAGCTAATCTGAGTAAAACAATACAGTGGGGTAACTTAGCCGCAGATTTAAGCGGGGCTAGTTTGCAAGGTGCAGACTTGAGTTATGCCAATTTAGAAAGTGCAGTTCTCAGAAAAGCCAATCTTCAAGGCGCAGACTTAACGGGGGCTATTCTCACAAATGCCGATTTTCAAGGAGCAATTATGCCTGATGGTAGCATTCATGATTGAATAGGAGCGATCGGGTAGTAGTCCATAGTCAAGAAGTGTTGTTAAGACCACAAAAGAGCTTGAGATTCTGCAAAAACATACATTTACGGGTAAAGAAAAGTTTGGCGTATGTAATTGCCATCATGAATATAATTTTGCATGGCATTGATGCGCCAGCCATCATAAACGCAATACAAACCATCAGGTTCAGTACCGCCGAAACCTCTAGGTTCAGTGCCGCCGAAACCTCTAGGTTGAGCGAAGCCGAAACCCAATTAACCATCAAATACATAAGATTTGACTTATGCTGATTCAGAAAATTGTCCAAGAACTGCAAAACATCCCCGAAGATAAACTCGCAGAAATTTATGATCTGATTCACTACTTTCGCTTAGGTTTAAATCGGGAAACTGCCCAACCTCTGACGGTAAGCGAACTTGAACCGCGTACCCCAGGATTACTAACAGGAAAACTCAGCGATGCTTTTTTTGAACCCTTACCGGAAGAAGAACTTCAGCAATGGGAAGAAACTACCTAATTGACACACATATCCTATTATGGTGGCTCTTTGATGACCCAAAACTCGATACTGAATGCCGAGACATCATTCGCAACCCTGATCATCGCATTTTCGTGATAGTGTTTCTGCTTGGGAAATTGCCACTAAATACCGCATTGGGAAACTACCTGAAGCAAAACAACTCGTTGAGCAATATTCACAGATATTAAATCGGGCAAGATTTATCGAATTTGGAATCACCTCAGCCCATGCACTCAGAGCCGGAAGTCTACCAATTGCCCATCGAGATCCCTTTGATCGCATGATCATGGCTCAAGCGGAACTCGAAAGTTTGCCCGTCATCACTTACGATACAGCATTTCAAACGGGACTGATTCAGGTAATTCCCGACCACAAGTAAAGACTATGAATGAAGCCGAAACCTCTAGGTTGAGTCCAAAGTTTACTCAGTTCATAGTCATGGGAATACTGCTTGGGTAATATAGAAATAGAATGTCTTGAAGCAAGACTAACGCACGGTTTCACGCAAAGCCTCAGCATCAATGGGTTTGATGAGATAAAGCAAGAGTAAATTCCAGACAATAGCCGCTATTAAAGGTAGTTTACGCATCAGCTTGATAAATTTAGGCTGAGAACTACGTTCAATTTCTGCAATTTGTAAGTTGTAATCTGCACAGCGTTGTAAGCGGGGGAAAAATTGGGGATGTTCGGTATTTAACATTACAGGAAAAGCTCGTCCGGCGGTTTCATTGGTGTTGTAAACCACTTGGCGGTCAAAATCTGTCGCATCTAGTCCTAAAGTTCTGTAAAAACCAGATCGTTCATGAACTGTCATTGTATGGGTAGCAAAGACCGACAGCAAGAAAAAGCGACTCCAGAGTTTAGCTTTCCAGGTCTTCCAAAGTTGTGGTTGAGAACGTAACAGCGCCTTAAATATATCTCCGTGGCGATTTTCGTCCTGACACCAACTCTCAAAGTAGCGGAAGATGGGGTAAAACTGGTTTTCCGGGTGCTGTTGTAGATGTCTGTAAATAATGATGTAACGCCAATAGCCGATTTTTTCTGAGAGGTAGACGGTGTAGAGTACCCATTCTATTGGGAAAAACGTATAGGTGCGGGTTTTCGTCACCATTGCTAAATCTAGGGAGAGCTTAAAATCCCCCATTGCTTTGTTGAGAAAGCCGGCGTGACGAGCTTCATCTCGCGCCATGAGTTGAAACATCTCTGCTAGTAAGGGGCTGCGATTTTTCAGCTTGCGCGACAACTCCTTGAACAGCAAAAAGCCAGAAAATTCGGAAATGCAAGAGCGTTCTAAATAATCAATAAACGCCTGTCTCGCTTCACCTTCAATGTGTTCCCAGGACTGTTCAAATGCTTCATCCCGAACAAAGTGGTGGCGGTTGTAGTCGGCTCGCATCTCTGCCAACATTGCCTGCAATTCTGTATCTTGAGTAGACAAATCTAGGTTGGCTGCTTTTTCAAAATCTGTTGTATAAAAGCGGGGAGTGAGTACAGTTTCTTTGGTGGGGGTTTTAATTCCTGGCTTGGGCAGAGTATTAACCATAAGTAATACGGTAATCAAGTAAATAATTTCATAACTATCAAGTTATGATAAGTTGGATTCTTTGGCTAGACCTCTTTACAATCCTTCAGTAAAGTCGGAAATTACCAGACTACAGATATTAGAGCAAAGCTTTAGAGGACAGGGGTTAGGATAGTTTATTAAGTTTTGAAACTTATCGGTTGCAAATTCAATTCATAACTATAAAGTTATTAAGTGGTGATAATTTCACCGACCTGAAATTATAGAGGTTTTACCATGCGCCGTCATTCCGATAAGTCTCTGCATGAATCTTCAAATCACACAACATTGCTCACATCACCGAATAACAGCATACCCAAGGATTCACGGCAGCGAGTGTTACAATTCATGCAAAAAATCCAGGATGAGATTTGCACAGGGTTAGAACAAATTGACGGAGAAGCACGCTTTCAACAAGATTATTGGGAGCGAGAAGAAGGTGGAGAAGGACGTACCCGTGTGATTCGAGAAGGGCGGGTGTTTGAACAGGGTGGTGTGAATTTTTCCGCAGTCTGGGGAAAAAATTTACCAGCTTCGATTTTGACGCAACGTCCAGAAGCAGCAGGACATGAGTTTTTTGCCACAGGAACTTCAATGGTGTTGCATCCTCGTAATCCCTTTGTGCCAACAGTACATCTTAACTATCGCTACTTTGAAGCTGGCCCGATTTGGTGGTTTGGTGGTGGCGCAGATTTAACGCCATATTATGCCTTTGCTGAAGATGCGGTTCACTTTCATCAGACATTTAAAAATGCTTGTGATTCTCACCATCCAGAGTATTACCCAACTTTTAAGCGTTGGTGCGATGAATACTTTTATTTGCGCCATCGTCAAGAACAGCGCGGTATTGGGGGGATTTTCTTTGATTATCAAGATGCAAGCGGTAAGCTTTACGTCGGTTCTCAAACAGATACTCCAGCCGCTATTTACAGCCAAAAAGTGGGGAATGTAGAGCGCAATTGGGAAAATATCTTTGGGTTTGTGCAGTCTTGCGGTAAAGCTTTTTTACCTGCTTACTTGCCCATTGTAGAACGGCGACAAGGAATAGAGTATGGCGATCGCCAGCGTAATTTCCAACTGTATCGTCGGGGTCGTTACGTCGAGTTTAATTTAGTTTACGACCGAGGCACAGTGTTTGGGTTACAAACCAAGGGCAGAACAGAATCTATCCTGATGTCATTACCACCTTTAGCACGGTGGGAATATTGCTATGAAGCAGAAGCAGGAACCCCAGAAGCGGAATTGACGGAAGTTTTTCTTCAGCCTAGAGATTGGGTGTAAGAAAGGCAAAAGTAAAAAGTAAAAAGATTCTTTTCTTTTGCCTTTTAACTTTTACCTTTTTACTTCTCTTCCCAATCCCAAAAACATAACCAGAATTTTTTAATAATGAATGAGGTATTCGCTATGAGTAGCCATTTAGATGTGCGTTTGCGAGAAGGAACAAAACATTCCCATACCTTGGCGGAAAATACTGCGTTTATGAAATGTTTCCTGAAAGGGATTGTCGAAAAGAGCTTTTTTAGGAAATTGTTGGCGGATCTTTACTTTGTCTATTCTGTTTTAGAGGCAGAATTACAACGATATCAAAATCATCCAATTGTGGGGTTGATTTATTTTCCAGAATTGAATCGGCAAGCCAATTTAGAAAAAGATTTAGCATATTATTACGGTGAAAATTGGCAAGAAGAAATTAAACCTTCACCATCTGGAAAAATTTATGTAAATCGGCTGCGGGAAATTGCTAACACACAACCTGAGTTATTAATTGCTCATGCTTACACCCGCTATATGGGAGATTTATCTGGTGGACAAGCCCTACGAAATATTGCTCGTTCTGCAATGGATTTACCACCAGATCAAGGAACTGCAATGCACGAATTTGAACAAATTCCTACCCCAGAAGCCAAACGAGCATTTAAAGAACAATACCGTCAAGCGTTGAATTCTTTGGCGATAGATGAAACTATAGTTCAGAAAATTGTAGACGAAGCTAACTATGCTTTTGCACTCAACCGGGATGTCGTTCATGAACTAGAAGCAGATGTGAAAGCTGTTGTTGGTGATCATGTTTTTGATTTGATGACTCGCCAAGATAAACCAGGTAGCACAGAAAATAGGACTGAACAAAATAAGGTACTTAATTACAGTATTTGAAGTGCTGCAAAATGAACAGATACCCGACTTCTTCAAGAAGTCGGATATCTAAAAACCTGTAAACTGATGATGTGAAATTGCGAATTTTTATGAACGTTTTGTCGCAAAATGTGAGATTCGATGCTGACTTGCTGAGAAAATATGATCAGCCTTTACCGCGCTACACTAGTTATCCTCCCGCTACAGAGTTAACAGAGGATTTTGAACAAGCTGATTTTAAAGCAGCGATCGCAGTTGGCAATTACAAAAAAACACCTTTATCACTATATTGTCATATTCCCTTTTGTGAAAGTGCTTGTTATTTCTGCGGTTGTAATACTGTTATTACTCCCAATAAAATACTTGCTGAACCTTATTTAAATTATTTGATTCGGGATATTCAGCGAGTAGCATCTTTAATTGATTCCGAACGCACTGTTCAACAATTACATTGGGGTGGTGGTACTCCAAATTATTTATCACTATGTCAAGTTGAGGCTTTATGGTACGCGCTCAATCATTGTTTCGATTTTGATGATGATGCGGAAATTTCTATTGAAGTCAACCCACGATTTTTAGATAGAGATTACCTTTTTGCTTTAAAAGATTTAGGTTTTAATCGCATTAGTTTTGGCATTCAAGATTTTAATTTGCAAGTACAACAAGCTGTTAACCGAATTCAGCCGGAAGAAATGCTGTTTCAGGTAATGGATTGGGTGCGCGATGCTGGTTTTACGAGTGTGAATGTTGATTTAATTTATGGCTTGCCTTATCAAACTTTAGAGACTTTTAAAAGCACAGTTAACAAGACAATTCAACTCAATCCAGACCGGATTGCGGTATTTAATTTTGCTTATGTACCTTGGTTAAAACCAATTCAACGTTTAATTCCACAAGAGGCTTTACCATTAGCTGAAGAAAAATTGCGAATTTTGCAGATGTCGATTGAAGAATTAAGCAACAATGGCTATGTTTTCATCGGTATGGATCATTTTGCTAAACCGAATGATGAATTAGCGATCGCTCAACAAAAAGGGCAATTACACCGCAACTTCCAAGGCTATACTACCAAACCAGAATCTGATTTATTAGCATTTGGGATGAGTTCAATTAGTATGCTGCATGATGTGTATGTGCAGAACCATAAACGCATAAAAAATTACTATCAAGCAATTAATAGTGATGAATTACCCATTGAAAAAGGAGTGAAACTCAATCAAGATGATATTGTCCGGCGGACAATCATTATGGAATTAATGTGTCAATTCCAGGTTTCACCAGACAAAATCGAAGAAAAATATCATCTACACTTTGATAGCAATTTTGCTGAGTATTTCCAAAGAGAGCAATTACCACTACGGCTATTAGAAGCAGATGGTTTGATTAAACTTTCTCCTAATCAGATTGAAGTTACACCAAGCGGTAGATTACTCATTCGCAACATCGCGGCTGTATTTGATGTTTATCTGCGGGAACGAGCCAATATTGGTTATTCTAAAGCGATTTGAGAAATTAGCAATTGGGAGTGAAAAATTCAAAAAGTTATTTAATTTTTTAGTTTTGACTCTCCGAATTTTGGCTTTTGAATTGGTATGAGGAGTGTTTGTGAAATTTAATTCTATGAGAACTTGGTCAGATAATCCCCAATCATTACGTTTGGATTGGCTAACTGTCGCATTTTTTGTGATAATTCATGCTCTGGCATTGTTAGCACCGTGGTTTTTTTCTTGGTCAGCGTTGGGTGTGATGGTGTTGCTGCATTGGCTATTTGGCAGTATTGGAGTTTGCCTGGGATATCACCGAATGTTGAGTCATCGTAGCTTGCGTGTGCCTAAGTGGTTGGAATATGCGATCGCAATTTTAGGGGCGCTATCTTTGCAAGGCGGGCCAATATTTTGGGTAGCAGGACATCGTTTACACCATGCCCACACAGAAGATGAATACAAAGATCCCTACTCTGCCCGTAGGGGTTTTTGGTGGAGTCATGTTTTATGGATTTTCTATCCCAACAAAGAATTCTTTGATTATGACTGTTACCAAAGATATGCACCTGATTTAGCACGAGATGCCTTTTACCGTTGGCTGAATCGCTACTTTTTACTATTACAAATTCCAGTCGCCTTGTTGTTGTATGCCCTTGGCGGTTGGTCATTTGTGATTTATGGTGTGTTTTTGAGATGTGTAATTCTGTGGCACACCACTTGGTTTATCAACTCAGTAACCCACATGTGGGGATATCGCACATTTGAGTGTAATGATAATTCACGTAATCTCTGGTGGGCGGCGATTCTCACCTATGGCGAGGGATGGCACAACAATCACCATGCTTATCCTCATGTAGCTAGGTGTGGTTGGCGCTGGTGGGAAATTGATATGACCTGGTGGGCAATTAAATTATTGAAAAACCTGCGTTTGGCACAAGATGTCAACTTGCCACCGAAATAGATTCACATCTTGCGAAAATTTGGATTTGCCAGACTTCTAGCTTTTGTGATGGGAGAGGTAAAAATCTATCGACCTATGATTTGAAAACCTTGATTAAGAAATTGCATTGTGTTGATTGGTATGGTATGTTTTATACCAACGCCAGCACCATGAAAATTAAATCAAAGTTATTTGCTTGTAACTGAAATAGTTAGTTTCCGATAACAAGTTTGTAAAGAAATGTAAACTGAGGGGGTCATCCACAAGCTGAAAAGCTGATTGTTTCGTAGACCCCATCAGGTTGCTTACTGTGTAAGGGTTTAGATGGCTTTGAGGTGGTACCGATTATCAATAACTGTGGCTTGTTGACAGTAAAAATATACCCCCCTCAGTTTTATAGCTCTGTAAGCCATATTGGGTAAGCTCTCTGTCAGAGTAGGGTTTTAAATCCTTTACCCCTCACGGGGATGGAAACTCAGCAGGTAGGCGGCGTGCTGGGCAGTGGGGTTTTCCAGTTTTAAATCCTTTACCCCTCACGGGGATGGAAACCTTAAGGTATTTTTCGTGCCTATTGAGGTATAAAAAACAGTTTTAAATCCTTTACCCCTCACGGGGATGGAAACGCTTAAATTTTCTTCATATTCTGTTTTCAGAAACAAATGTTTTAAATCCTTTACCCCTCACGGGGATGGAAACTTGAACGCATCAATCTGATCTTGTTCTTTTATGTGTTTTAAATCCTTTACCCCTGACGGGGATACAAAGATTGAGATTAGTTAGCAGTACGATCGCATTATGGTAATTAGAGGAAGTGCGATCGCTGTGATGTTAGGGTGTATTGTCTGAGTCAGAATCATGAATGTGCGATCGTGGTATGACCGCTATGGAGACTGTATTTGATAGAATAGATACGCAATGGTGCGATAAATACAAACAAATTTTTCTGCTAGATGTCAGCTAGAGATTTATTTCATGAAGCGGTTAAAAAAGCACTCCATAAAGAAAATTGGATAGTTACTGATGATCCCCTACAAATAGAATTTGAGGAGGTGACGCTCAAAATAGACTTGGGTGCAGAAAGGCTGATAGCAGCAGAAAGAGAAGGCGAAAAAATAGCCGTGGAAATTAAAAGTTTTGCGAGTAACTCTGCGGTTAGCGACTTTCATACAGCATTGGGACAGTTCTTGAACTATCAAATTGCACTGGAAGAAAATGAACCAGAACGTCAGTTATATTTGGCAGTTCCAATTGATGCTTATGAAACCTTTTTTCAGACTAAACTTGCTCAAATTGCCGTGCGGCGACATCAACTAAAACTAATCATATATGATCCAATTATGGAAGTGATTGTGAAATGGACAAACTAGAACAATATCGCCAATATATCCAAAATATTTTAACTAAACACAGTCAGTATAAACCTCACCGGGGAGAGATTGACAACGAAGTAATATTGGATACAGTACACGACCACTATCAGTTGATGCGTATAGGTTGGAATGGTTTAAGTCGCGTATATCATAGTGTTATTCATTTTGATATTAAAAATGAGAAAATCTGGATTCAGCAAAATATGACAGATGTGGACTTAGCACAAGAACTTCTGGAAATGGGAGTACCAAAAGAAGATATTGTGTTAGGCTTACAGCCACCATATAAACGTCCGTACACAGGATATGGAGTTGCATAGAAAGTAAATTGAAGCAGGTTAGGTTGATGAACAAAACCCAACGCCCCAAAAATCTGGATTTTGTTCCGTTTCACTGCGCTTTACCCAACCTAGACTTATTTGTTATCGATTTGAACAACAGCAATCTGAGAATGTGCGATCGCTTTTAGTCCTGAACCTTTTAAAACATATTCTTATCAATACAACTGTAGGGGTGAACAGCCATTCACCCCTACAATTTGTTTTCTTGATTTTCAAGATAGTTACTAAGCCAAAATTGGTTTTGAGTCTTAACTGAACCTTATAAAGCCAAAATGGGTAACATTCTCAAAAACTGAGTATCCTTTTTCTCACTCAGCACTCACACTTCGACTTCGCTCAGTGTACAGCACTCAGCACTTGCTCAAGAAGATAGATATTGCCCCATTTCTGGTTGTTGACGACGCAGAACATTCATGGCTTGCTGCTGAATTTGACGAACACGTTCGCGGCTGACATTGAGCTTTTCGCCAATTTGTGCCAAACTCCGTTCTTGATTATCTAGCAGTCCAAAACGCAAAATTAATACTTCACGTTGTACAGGTTTCAGTGATGATAACCAGTTATCCAAGTCTTGACGCAGCATTTCTTGGGTAATTTGGTCGTTGGGAGAGACACCATCATCACTTAAAAGTTCACTGAGTTCTGTGTCTTGGTTATCGCCAACTTTTAAATCTAAAGAAATTGTCGAACTAGCAGCACTGAGATATTCTCGAATTTGGCTGGGTTCGATGTCCAATTTTTGACCAATTTCAGCCACGGAAGGACGACGACCGAGAGTTTGAAATAGTTCTCGCTGGACTTTCTTGATTTGATTGAGTTTTTCGTTAACGTGAATCGGTAGCCTAACAGTGCGGGATTTTTCAGCGATCGCTCTGGTAATAGCTTGGCTAATCCACCAGTAAGCGTAGGTTGACAATTTATAACCACGATTGGGGTCGAATTTTTCTATCCCTCGTTGCAAACCAATTGCACCTTCTTGAATTAAATCCAATAACTCTAGGTTGCGACGCTGATATTTTTTGGCGATAGAAACCACCAATCGGAGGTTTGCTGTCACCATTTTTTGCTTGGCGCGTTGACCAATATGGCGGATTTGAGTGATTTCAGATTCGCTTTTGTTGACAAAAGTAGCTAACTCTGCTAATGTTGGTTCCCTATCTAATTGTTCACTCAGCTTTTGTTTCTGCTCCTCAATGGCAATCATTTGCTGTACTTGCCTGCCATAAGTGATTTCTTGGTCTGAGGTGAGTAGAGGAAACTGGCCAATCTCTCGTAAATAAACGCGTACCATGTCAGGACTTAGGCTGGACATACAACTTTCAAACTGTGCTTATTTGATAATTTCAGACGAATCTAAAAGTATAAATCAAATAGACTCAGAAAAAATGCCAATTCGCACAAGCCATTTTGTGCTGCGATCGCGCCTATAGTAGTTCATCAACCGAATATTGTCGTGTAGATCCAGCAGGGGTGCAGCGTGCAGGGGGAATTGGGGAAAGCAAAATTCTCTGGACAGGCTACTAGATGAGGGGTTTTAACGATAGACTGGGGAAAATTCTGGAGAAAACCTTCATGGCAAAGTCAAACGGGGCTAAAGGCGAAACCACAACTCAAGATGTAGTTACCAATACCGAGGATACAGACACAGTACAAGATGCACCCGCACCAGCAGAAAGTAGTCAAGATATCGATGAAATTCTCAACTCACTGAAAGCTTTACTCAGTAGTGTGGAAAAACTGCAAAAGGTACGTCAAGAAGTTGGCGACATCAAGCCTTTAGTCCAAAGAATGCTAGATGGTGAATTATTGGCTGGTGAAGAACTAGAATTACTCAAAACAGGAGTAAGCGGTTTAGTACGGTTAGTTCGGGCTTATGGTGATCATCAAACTGCACTAGCAAAAGCGCAACCCGCAAGAAACCTTTTAGACGAAATCCTGAAATAAGGCTAGAGGTAACAGGTTACAGGTTACAGGTTACAGGTTAAAGGGGACAGGTTAGAGGAAAAGAATGTGTGTAATTAATTCACTTTAATTACTTAACTCAAGTTCTGTGCGATCGCCATTATGACTAGTCCACCAGAAAAAGCTCGTCTGGAAAATGCCATCCATGCTGCTTGTACAGTCGCCAAGCAACAAGGGCTGACGTTTACTGAGGCGGTGGTGCTGCAAGACAGAAGTAATTTAGTCATTCATTTACGCCCTGCGCCTGTAGTTGCACGCATCGCCACTACAACAGGTACAGTGCGGTTTGGTGACACTTGGTTTGCTAAAGAAATTGCCGTAGCCAGCTATTTAGCAGCCGCAGGCGCACCTGTGGTTAGTCCCAGCAAGCTCATTCTACCAGGTACTCATCAGCACAATGGGTTAGTTCTGAGTTTTTGGGAATTTGTTGAAGAAATAGATAAATTCCCAGATGCAACTGTTGTGGGAAAAACTTTGCGAGAATGCCATGAAGCTTTAGTCAACTTTGCAGGTGATTTGACAGTTTTAGATCCTTTAACTGAGTGTGAAAGTCTGCTGCGTAATCTCATATCTCAAAACGCATTCAGCTGCAAAGATGGCGAAATGTTGCAAGCGGTCAATCATCACCTCAAAAGTCAATTTCAGCAGCTTCAGTTACCAATGCAACCTCTTCATGGTGACTCCAATTTTTCTAATGTCCTGAATACCAGAGGCGGCGTATTGTGGACAGATTGGGAAGATACTTTTATTGGGCATATTGCTTGGGATATTGCTTGTTTAATTGCTTCTAGCTATGTTTTCGGCACTGAGATGGAACTTGCAACGGCAGCTTTAAATGGTTATGGACTAGCCAGAGATCAAGAAATATTAGATTTGTTTATCGCAGCGCGGACTTTTCAAGGCGTTTTGTGGAATTTTATTATCGGACAACAACATCCAGAGAGTCTACAACGGTTAGAAGTTCGGTTACGTTGGTTGCGCGATCGCTTCTCTAACATTGCTTAATTTTTACAGTATTTTCGGAATATTTTGCTGTTTATTGCAAAATATTATTTTTTGCCACTTATTGTTGGAACTGCTTGTTAATTAGACTGTATCTGAAAGTTAATTTCTGTACAAATAAACTATAGAATTAGAACATAAGTATTCAGTAGTCAGAATACTTAAAATTCATCGTCAAAATAGTTGCATCACTTACGCAAAAATATAATGAAATACGAGGTGGTCGAGCAAATTTTCAACAAATATTCGACTTTGCGTAAATTTGAATACTTAGAACTAGATATTCATTTCCGGATTGTGGATAAATCTGAGCAAGTGCATCGTTTTGCTATGTATCCCAATGCGGTCATGTTCGGTACAGATATTCGTGTGGCTTTTCCTGAATTTGTTGGTAAAGAAGATATCTTAAAATCTATCATTCAAGGGCAGCAAGAAATATTTGAATTAGAGATAATTAGGCAAACAACTGATACTCAAGCAAATATCTATATTAATATATATATTATTGGTGAATCTCAAGAAAAATTACCCGTCAAAAAATTGATAGTTTTTCTGGAAGATGTAACAGAAACAACTAAAAATAAACAAGATTTATCCAAAATTACTAATGCTACTAGTCTGCTTTCTATGATGCTGGTAACATATAAAAATTATATGGAAACAGTTATCAGGTCAATGGCAGATGCTTTATTGATAACTACAAATACAGGCAAAATTAAGCAAGTTAATTTAGCAGCTCAAAAGTTATTTGACTTTTCCGAAGCTGAGTTAATCAATCAACCAATATCTTTACTATTTGAAGATAATTTTTCATTACTGAGAATTATTAATCATTATAGTAAACTCAATCGAGATTTACAGCAATTTGAGGTTGTCTGTCGCAAAAAAACACGAGAAAAAATGCTTGTGGCTTTTTCTTGTACAGTCATGCAGCGAAAAAATGAAGCTTTAGAAGATATTATTTATATTGGGCGAGATGTTACCAGTCGCCAGCGTCGAGAACAACGGAATGTTGCTCAATATCAAATCACGCGGATACTTTCAGAATCGTCCAGTATTCAACAAGCAATACCAGAAATTTTACAGGCAATTTGTCAAAGTTTAGAGTGGGATGTTGGGGAATTATGGACAGCCAGCGAATATATTACTACTGATGTACCAGCAGAAAGTGACGATGCTGTATTAAGATGTGTAGAAATGTGGTCAAGTCGGCTGATATCGGCGCGGGAATTTAAGGCTGTGACTTGGCAGACTACATATTTGCCGAATGTCGGCTTACCTGGGCAAATCTGGGGCAGACGTTCGGCTGTATGGAACAAAAATATTTTAGACTATGTAGACTTACAGCGATCGCCAACTGCCATTAACGCCGGACTATGTTCAGCCTTTGGTTTCCCCATCTTAGATGACAATAAAATCTTAGGAGTGATGACTTTCTTTAGCCGCGATATCCAACCTCAAGACGCAGATTTATTACAAATGATGGTTTCTGTAGGTAGTCAAGTCGCGCAATTTATGAAACGTAAACAAGCAGAAGAAAAATTGTTAGAAAGTGAATTACGCTATCGGGATATTTGTGAAAATGCCAATGATTTAATTCAGTCTGTGAATGTGCATGGGCAATTTTTATATGTCAATCGAAAATGGTATCAAACATTAGGATATAGCGCCGATGAAGTGCAGCAGATGAATGTATTTGAAATTATCCATCCCGATTATCAGGCACATTGTCGGCAAACTTTTTCTCGGTTAATGTCTGGTGAAAAAGTAGAGCAAGTAAAAACAGCTTTTATTGCTAAAAATGGTCAAACAGTTTTTTTAGAAGGCAATATCAATTGTAGATTTTCTCATGGTTTACCAGTAGCAACTAGAGGTATTTTTCGCAATATTACCCAGCGAGTTTATTTAGAAATAGCATTACAGCAACAGCAAGCACAAACAGAACAATTCTGGCAAGCAAGAATACCAACATCTCACACCATAGCATCATCAATAGACGGTACAGAAGTAGATTTAATTAATGTGACTGTTTTATGTGCAGATATTGTTGGGTTAAATGAAATTGCGGCTTCTGGAAGTGCGATGCAATTAGTTAGCTTACTTTGTCCAATTTTTGCAGCTTTTGACCGCCTCTGTAATCGCTACGGTTTAGAAAAAGTTAAAACCATTAATGAAGCATATATAGTCATTGGCGGACTACCCACAAAACACCCAGATCATACCCAGGCTATAGCCCAAATGGCGTTAGATATGCAAGCGGCGATCGCTACCTTTAATATAGAAAATCAACAAAACCTGAAAATTTGCATTGGTATCCATACAGGAGTTGTCACAACAGCAGCACTGGGTTTAATAGATACCATCAATATTGCCAGAATCCTCCAAACTCAAAGCGTCGCTGATACTATCCAAGTCAGCACCACTGTTTATGAACAAATATATGATGAATTTATCCTAGAACCCCAGGATGAAATCGAAATTCCCCATCAACAGAAAATCGCAACTTATCTATTACGTGGACAACAGCAAGAGAATAGGGATTGAGGTTGGATAAATTTTCTCTAGCGGCGTTGCATAATTGCGGGATGATTTATCTCACGCAGAGGCGCAAAGACGCAGAGAGAATAAGGAGTTAAAAATTTCCAAGACATCAAATTCATCCCCTCATTCAGCAATGCCAATTTTCTCTAGCCTCTAACCCCTAACCTCTAGCCTCTGTTTACGGACTATTCGGAATCAGTCTACCGCAAGGATAAGTTGCAACACCTTCTTCTGCATCTCCAACCATAGCCGCAGGTACTTTGTCAGATGGTTGCGTTTTAGCTGCGAGATAATCTTTTTGCAGTGTGGCTAACATTGTTTCCCGTTGATCGTATAACCGTTTTAACGGCCGAGGCGAACATTGATTTAATGTATATGCTGTCACTAACGGTAAAGCGATCGTGCTATCGGTATAACAAACAATTGTGCTAGGTAACTCTTCTGGGTCAATCTTACCCCAGCTTACTGCTTCTGATGGAGTCGCCCCAGATAAACCACCAGTATCAGGACGCGCATCGGTAAACTGGACAAAGAAATCATGTCCGCGTTCTTCTAACCCTAGTACTTCATGAATTTGCGGTTGAGTTTGCAGTAAGAAATTCTTAGGACTACCACCACCCAGAATCACCGCCGCACTTTTACCGTCACTTTCTCTGGCATTGTAAGCGATCGCAGCTGTCTCATTCACATCAATGGCGGGATCTAAAATTAATTGCGAACCTTCTAACGCCAACGCTGCTACGTTCATTCCAATGGAACTATCCCCAGGGGAAGAAGTGTAAATTGGTACGCCACACTCGTAAGCCGTCGCCAGTAAGCAAGAATGCTGTACACCCAATTGCTTTTCCACTTCCCGCACATACTTACCTAAAAGATAATGAAACTCTGCTGTTCCCATCCGCTTTTGGAAAGGTTCGGCTTGCAAAATCTTGCGAATAAAAGCATCAGTTTCTAACAATACATCGTAGCCAAATACAATGTCATAAATGCGGATTGTACCTTCTTCCCGCAGTTTGACATCATCCACAAATGGATTACCTGCAAATAGCTCAAAACCTAAGCCATAGTGCATATCATGGTATAAATTCGCCCCAGTGCTAATCATCCAGTCAATGAAACCGTTGCGAATGAGGGGTGATAATGCAGAAACCCCAAATCCCGCTGGTGTCATCGCACCAGAAAGACTAACTCCCACCGTCACACCATCTTGAAATACATCTTTACTCAGCAATTGACAAACTTCCCGCAAACGTGCTGAGTTGTAGGCTGTGAAGTAATTATTGATTAAATCAACTACCCCAATATTAGATGGTATCGGTGTAGGTGCGATTTTTTGACCACGCTGTTTTGACATTTTGCACTCCCGAACAGTAAACGCGCCGAATCTAATGTTATAGCAACAACCAAGTCAGTGCGGAAATTACACGACTTTTCACTCTGTAACCTGTCACCTATCACCTGTCACCTGTTTTCAGCAAATTCTTGCATCGTCTTAGTGTACAAATCGAATGCACTTTGCCCAAAACAGACGAAAATCACTTGTTCTAAGGAGTTTGACTGTGAGAAAAACTTTTTGACTGTTGCGATCGCAATTTTACAAGCAGGTTCCATCGGGAATCCATAAACACCTGTACTAATAGCCGGAAACGCAATAGTTTTAACTTGGTATTGTGCTGCTAAAGCCAAACTATTGTGGTAACAACTAGCTAGTAGCTCATTCTCTCCATAATTTCCGCCTTTCCACACTGGCCCAACAGTATGAATTACCCATTTAGCAGGCAAATTATAACCTTTAGTAATTTTTGCCTCTCCAGTTTTACAACCCCTTAACTCTCGACATTCTGCTAGTAATTCTTTCCCTGCTGCACGATGAATTGCACCATCAACACCGCCACCACCTAATAAAGAACTATTAGCAGCATTCACAATTGCATCTACCGATAACTGAGTAATATCACCCTGAATAATTTATATCAGACTCATATTTGATTGTTGAAATACAAGTAGGATGTTTTAGCGACAGCGTAACACATCTACCCCAAAGCTTTGGGTGCGTTACAGCTTATTAATGGACTAACACAACTAAATTAAAATTCTATCCGTGTTTATCTGTCTTGAAAAGTTTGCTCAAGTCGGCAGAGCCGCCCACACAACTTTTCGCTGCGTCCATCTGCGGTTAATTTTTTCACAATTTAGCGTAAAGTTATAAAATTGTTATTCAGTAACCATTTTTAACATATATCAATTGTTAATAACAATCACCCAAATTCTTAAGAAAGTTGAGGATATAACTCTCGTCAAAGTTACTACAAAATTTTATATTAAAAATGCTTTAATAAAACTATTGAATTATTGATAATAGCCGTAAAATTAGACTTCTATGACTAATAATTGTAGTGAATTTTAAAGCGTTATTGTCCAATAAATTATAAGCTTACTGTCATTTTATATAAAATCTCTGCATCTTATTCTATCAGTAAAGTCTTGTATAGCAATCGTAAATCATTTATAAACATCTCTCTCCCTTGTCTCCCTTGTCCCCTTGTCTCCCTTATCCGCCAAATAGTTACTTTGATAAAATGCTGATGAGTAAAGATACACCAGAAGAATTAGAATCAGATAAAGAAATCGAACGCTTAATTGATGAAGTAATGTCCTCATCCATAAATAATGATTTTAAGCTGACTGATGAGCAGTATCGCCAAAAAATGCAGCGCCGGAAAGAAATCCAAGATCGGCGGATAGCACAAGCTGTCCCAGAGAAGGGGTTAATTATTGTCCATACTGGTAACGGTAAAGGTAAAACCACTGCGGCGTTAGGAATGGTGATGCGATCGCTTGGTCATGGCTATAAAGTAGCGATCGTCCAATTCATCAAAGGCGCGTGGGAACCCTCAGAAAAACGGGTGTTCAGTGATTGGGAAGACCAAATTGAGTTTCACGCAATGGGTGAAGGTTTTACCTGGGAAACTCAAGATCGCGATCGCGACCTCGAAAAAGCGCAAGCAGCTTGGGAAAAATCTTTAGAATATATCCGCAACCCAGACTTTCATCTGGTGCTGTTGGATGAAATTAATATTGCTTTAAAAATGGCTTATTTACAAATAGAAGAAGTTTTAGCAGGTTTAGCAGAGAAACCGCCTCATAAACACGTAATTCTCACAGGGAGAGGCGCACCCGCAGCGTTAATTGAACGTGCAGACTTAGTAACAGAAATGACATTAATTAAACATCCCTTCCGTGACCAAGGCGTAAAAGCTCAACCAGGAATCGAATTTTAATTAAGTGTGCAACCTGAAGTCTGAAATATTTACGACATCAGAGATTTCAGACTTCATACTTTTATATTGCATTTTGACACATCTGGAGAATGCGGCGATCGCTAGGACTGATAGATTGAATGGGATGATAATCTTGTAATGCTACAGAGTAAGCATAATTATTGAATTCATCATCAGAAACTGATGGAATTGTGCTATTTGTAGCCACATCTGATGTACTTACTTCATCTGGGGAGCCATTTACAGTCATTGCCAACTCACCAGATTTGTCAATTGTGCCTTGAAAACAACTAAACTCAGAACTAGGCATATATAAAGCACCAGTTACTTTACCTTGCCGTTTCTGAAAAACAATATAACCTTGACCGATTTGGTTTGGTGTTGGTGATTGTCCATAAAGATATACCCCATCTCTTGTGGGAATATTTCTTTTAGGCATAACTCCAGATTCTTTAGCAGTTTTTTGATAGTTGATAGGCGCTAAATCTCTAGATTCCGGCTCGATAATTTCACGCTCAAAAGCTACTGTTTGTGGTTGACTACGCTGTTCCCGAATTTCTCTCAACCGCGACAACAAAGAATTATCAGAACTAACATAGTGATGATTTGTTAATCTAGAAAAATCACCATTCAAAGATGCGGAAGTAGTTACATTATGTAACTGTTTGCTGAATACAGGTTTAGTCTGCTCACTAACAACACCAACGGTTAAAACTAAGCCAACAATAGAAATTGTTAACTGTCGAGGGGATAAAAATTTAGAAATATTGTTAAGCACCCGACCACTCCTGTTACGAAATTAACTTTCTCCTCTACGACTCACTTAAACCATAACCAATTGTCTATCATTCAAGGTTCTGTCGATGGTTTGATTTAAATGTCTCAAAATAAAAATTCGTCAAAAAAAGAAGTTTTTTAGAATATTTGACGATAACTTCACATTATCATCACTTAAATAATTTACTCTTCACCCAACAGAATCACCCAATCGGGTGATGTAAATCTGAAATACAATCTTTCGATGATTTTTGAGAGCTTCTCCTTTACAAATGTTGATATTTTGCTTGCCGATTGATTTAACTATAATTAGCTACAACAGCCAAGCTCTGCATTCCGCAAACGATAAAAATTTGATTTGTTGGGTGTAGAGTGACGGAAAAACAGAGGTTAGAGGCTAGAGACTAGAGGCTAAGGAAATTACTTGTATGATATCTGCTGACAAAACTGCTGAACTGTTGACAACTCCACCTTTAGAGAATGGCGACAAACTCACCCGTGCGGAATTTGAGCGTCGTTACCACGCTATGCCGCATCTCAAAAAAGCAGAATTAATTGAAGGAGTTGTTTACGTGGCTTCCCCTGTACGAGCAAAAAAACACGGTAAACCCCATAGCCGCATTATGGGCTGGTTAGTCGCTTATGAAGCTGCTACCCCAGGAGTAGAAACGCTGGATAATACCACGGTTCTATTAGATGCCGATAACGAACCACAACCAGATGCACTTCTCAGAATAGAACAAGGTGGACAGTCACGCATTACCGAAGATGATTATGTCGAAGGTGCGCCAGAATTAATTGTGGAGATTGCTGCTTCTAGTGCTTCTTATGATTTGCATGAAAAACTAAAAGTATATCGCCGCAATCAAGTCCAAGAATATTTAGTATGGCGAGTTTACGATCGCCAACTTGATTGGTTTAGATTAAATGAGGGTGAGTATCTTCAACTTGCACCAAATTCAGATGATGTAATTTGTTCTCACGTCTTTCCTGGTTTATGGTTAGCAAAGTCAGCATTATTATCAGGAGATTTAGCTCAAGTATTAGCTACTTTACAACAAGGTTTATCGACTCCTAAACATCAGAGTTTTGTAGAGAAATTATCGAGTGAGCATCCAAACTAAAATTCCGAGTATTACATCCACTGGTGGTAAGGGGTAATCAGTTAAATCAATGGTCACATTCTGCCCTGTTAATTGCAGAAACCGCCAAGCAGTACCATTAGTTACACAGCCATAAATTGTAGAAATAGCTTGATTATTGATTTCATTGAATTTTTGAGCCGCAATCATTTCCGCAATGCACTGACCAATACCTGGATTCAAATCTGCTTTTTTCGCTTCAATAATAACAACGGCTGGTGCTTCAATTTCTAACTGTTCTGGGGAACGACTCAGAAGAAAATCACAAACTCCTGTCAATCCTAAAGAGGGATCTACAGTAAAGTCAGCACCAGAAAATAAACTAATTTTCCTCTGTAAAATTTTACGTACTTCTAATAAAACTGGACTGATTATTAATTCAGAACGGGCTTTTTCACTGCCTGTTGCTATGGCTAAAGGCAAGCTTTCTGCTAAAAAATTAGTCAGGGTATCACTAGCAGCAATTGGTTTTATTTCTGGCAAAAATTTTTCACCTTCAATGGTTTTTATACCAAAGGTTTGTTTGACTTTTTTGATAGTAAAGTCACTGTAGGGCATAGGTTATTTTTTACCTGGATGATATAAACTTAAGGCTCAATTTAACCAACGCCAAAACCTGTATATTGCCTCACCAATGGTTCATGAAATGCTAGTACAATATCTTCTTTCGGCACTCCTAATCTAACTAATTCATTAGCCATCCCAATTTCAGTACCGTCATACTGTATCCAAATCTTATCATTCTTAATATCTAGATGTAGCACACACCCGTACATTGGGCGGCGATTTTTCCAACCGGTATAAACAACTTGATAATGATCCCTTTGGGTATCAAAAATTAGTTCGGTGTCTACTTCATCATCAGAAGGGCTTCCTTTAGCATATTCAGTTAATAGTTGTTGGATGTATATACGATATTGTTCTATTTTTTCCATTCCAAAATTGCCTCCTTATTTGGCTCATAAACTAGTATGCTAAGTTGGAACCGTTCAATAATAGTTTCTACAAATGGTAGGTTGAAAAAAGTTTTATAAGTACCTTGTGGAACTGCTAAATATAAAAAACGGTCAGGCTGTTGTTCTTCCAAAGCAACACGGTAGTTAAGAAATTGACCCAACGCAGTATGAAATTCAGAAATATTAGATGGACTAGTAAAGCTTTTAATTTCAACAGCTATCTTTTCTTCTCCTCTCTCAGCAGCAATGAGTTTTTCTGCTCCCAGATCGATTTGCATATCAACCCTACCTGCTCGAATTCTGAGAGGATCATCTGTAATTATCCATCCTTCTTTTTCTAAACCTTTCCTAACCGCGTCATGAAAAATGTCTTTAGCAGCCATTAACTTAAAATATAGTGATTGTATCCAAATAATAATACAAATATTTCACATTATCTTTACACAAAAAATCGCCCCCTGAATTCAGGAGGCGCATCACCGTTATAGATAATTAACTAGCAACGTATTCTTTGACGTTGGCGCGACGGCGGCGCAGATGAGCTAAGGCTTGGTGTTCGAGTTGACGAACACGTTCGCGGCTGAGATTTAATCTTTCGCCAACTTTAGCTAAGGACAATTCATTACCATCCTCTAAACCAAAGCGCAGAGCCAACACTTCGCGCTGTTGGGGTGTGAGTTCAGCAAGCAGGGTGTTCAGGTCTTGGCGCAAGAACTCTTGGGTGGTGTAATACTCTGGTGATGGGCCTTCGTCTTCCAACATTTCTTGCAGTTCGGTGTCTTGGTTGTCACCAACACGCACATCTAAAGAAACTGGTTGACGTGCCATATTCAGATATTCCCGAATTTGCGCTGGTTCTAGTTCCAGTTCTTTGGCAATTTCCGCAGGTGTGGGAGAACGGCCTAAAGTTTGGGCTAGTTCGCGCTGTACTTTTTTGATTTTGTTCAGTTTTTCGGTAATATGAATCGGTAAGCGAATAGTACGCCCTTGTTGAGCGATCGCACGAGTAATGGCTTGACGAATCCACCAGTAAGCGTAGGTTGAGAATTTATAGCCGCGTGTGGGGTCAAATTTCTCTACGCCTCTTTCTAACCCAAGTGTCCCTTCTTGGATTAAATCGAGAAACTCCATGTTACGCTTTTGGTACTTCTTGGCGATCGCTACTACTAAGCGCAAGTTCGCCTCAATCATTTTTTGCTTGGCGCGTTTACCTTGAGCTACCGTTTGTTTGACTTCGGTTTCTGATTGTTTAACATGGTTCGCCCATTCTGGTAAACTCGGTTCTCGGTGCAGTTTCTTCGCCAAAGCTTCTTTTGCTTCGACGAGTGTCATCATTTGTTGCACCTGCTTCCCAAAGACAATTTCTTGCTCACGGGTTAGCAGTGGTACACGACCAATTTCCCGCAGATAGGTTCGCACCATATCAGCCGTGAATTTGGTGTTCAGGTTTTCAGTTTGGGTGTTAACAGTAGGCATTGGTGCGTTGTCCTCTACTCCGTAAACACAATGAATCTTTAATAACTAAAAAAATTAATTAGGAAAGGCTATCTATAAAAACCGAACTTAAGTGGTTTTTAGGGATGGCTGATTTAGAAATTTGTTCCATCTGCTCGTCTACTTGCGGCTCTCTCGTTCTGGCTTCCATAACTGATGAACGGCTATATAAGAATAATTCAGTTCACATACTTGAGATTCCAGAAGATGAGTGTTTGAGATAGGTTCCCCCTACCCTTCCTAAATTGTTAGGTCTTTTTAAAAGCACATTGGGTTGTTTTCAAGAATTCTTCTTTATCTTCAGTTGCGATCGGCTACTGGTAAATCCGAAGTCGGTATGAGTTTTACTTGCTTTTATCTTAGGACAAATCAGGCGGATAGTAAAGTAGTCTACAGAAGGAGAAAACTATAATCCAAAAGTAGTTAATTACAACAAAATTTAAACTTCCTTAGAGTGCTTACTATACCTATAGTGACGGCAAAATCCCCTCTCATGTTGCCTATCGTTAGGGAGAAAACCGAACTCTCTGGGCATATTTTTGGAGGGATGTTACGAATGGGTCAATGGTCATTAGCCATTGGTCATTGGTTCAGAATCATCTTGAACAAAGGACAAATGACCAATTACAATTTAAAACCCCAAATCAGCTTTAGCTAGTTCTGCTGCGGCGAATACTTCTGCGTCTGGCTTTTCCTCCCAAGCCGGATCACCGATTTCGGCATAGAAAGTAGCATCGTAAGGACGAGTACGCACAACTACTGGCATGGGAACGGCATGACCTAAAATCAAGGCTTGTTGTTTGGAGTCTAATTTCGCCAGTACCGATCGCAGTCCACCTGCGCCAGATACACCCGTAAAAATGGCATCGATGTCTTTTTCGTCGTTGAGTAAGGCTGTGATTCGAGTACCAATCTGGGACATAACTTCATTATCTATCCCTGACGGTCGTTGATCAACTACTAGCAACGTTACGAAATATTTTCGCAGTTCCCGCGCGATCGTGCCGAAGATAGTACTTTGGACAATGGCTGGGTCAAGAAAACGATGCGCTTCTTCAATGGTAATCATCAAAGGTGTGGGGCGATCGTTAGGGTTTTTGCTCTGCAAGAATTTATCAGCTTTGCGGACATAATGCTCATGTATACGTCTGGTGATCATATTTGTCACCAACATATAAGAGAGCATATTTGACTGGGAACCAAATTCTACCACGACATTCTTGCCAGCCTCTAGAGATTGTAAGATTTTATTAATGTAGTTTTGGGGGCAAACTGCCCGCATATACTTCAACCCGTCTAGGCGCAAGAGTTTGCGTTGCAAGGCCATTATCGAGCCTTTGTGTCCCCGCTTTTCTTCACAGAACATTTCGATTTCTTCGTTCGTCATGTTCAGCAGTTGCACAATCCAAGCTTTGTTGAACTCGCTATAGAGAATATTGGCATTGTCTAACGCGGCTTCTGACAGTCCTAAATCACGACTGCATAATTTAATATCTTCAACTTCGATTTGTTCATAACTGAGATATAGTTCCTGAGAATCGCGCACACCCCGCCGCTTGGTTGATTCAGGATCAAGGGTGTAAACTTCCACTTTCCCCGGAAATAATTGCTTTAACCCTTTAACAGTATTAACATTCTTACCTTCAGCGACGGCTTCCCAACCGTATTCCGAGTGCATATCAAAAATCAAGTTTACCGCCGCGTTTTTGCGAATCACACCAGCTAAAACTAAGCGGGTGAGAAAGGATTTACCTGTACCAGATTTACCAAAAACGCCGTTACTGCGTTCCACAAAGCGATTTAAATCAATGCACACAGGTACATCCATATCTAATGGTTTACCAATGGCAAAATTCTTTCTTTGGATGTCATCTTCCCAACCAAAGACGCGGCGAAAATCTTCTTCACTCGCGTCAAAAACCTGACTAAAGTGACTGGGAATAGTTTTGACTGGAAGTAATTCCATCGTCGTACTAGTTTGGGGTTGAAAAGAAGCCAAACCCGTAGTTGATGGAACAAAAGGATTTGCAGATTTGCCATTAGTGGAAGAAAAAGACTCATTAGATTCGGGGGTAAACATCAACATCGGCGCTAAGGCGATGGTTCCATAAGTACCGCTTCCGGCTAAGACATCTCGTAAAAAAGTATCTTCCCAACTGGGCGGATTAGCAATAATCCGGGCGTTAGCTGTACCGAGGGATACATCTGTCAACATACAGAAAAACCGCGATCGCATCCCTTGGACAACTAAAAACTTACCCACCCGCATATCTTCTACAGAAATATCCGGGTGTAGTCTTACTTCTAATCCGCCAGTTAGTGAGCCTTGGATTACCGAACCTAATGGTTTTACCAATTTGTCATTTGTCATTGGTTAATGGTCATTGGTCAAGAGTCAAAAGTCAATGGTCATTTGTCATTTATTCTTCTCCTCGCCACCGCATTCTCTATTTCTTTTACTCAGCACTCAGCACTCAGCACTCACACTTTGACTACTTCGGCTGCGCTCAGTACAAGTTCGCTCAGTGTACAGCACTCAGCACTAATCTATTTGAATCGAAGTTGGTGCTGAACCTGCGGGAGAAGCGCCGATTAATGGCTTACGAAATTGAGCATACAGGCGATCGCGCCATTCAAAGAATAATTGATAATCGGGGTTATTTGCTATAGTTGGCACGCCTTGACCTCTTAAACTGGCTGGTAAATCTAGATAAGAGCCTTCGGGGAACTTCAATAATATGGATAAACCAGCCACGGCTAAGTCAGCTAAAGTTGGTTCATCGCCTGTGAGATAAGGACTATCTGTCAATAATAAAGTTACTGCTTCTAGGTCTTGTTTTAAATCAGCGATCGCTGCTTTCACCACATCTGGGCTATATCCTACACCCAAGCCCAGGACTGTCAAAATATCACTGGGTACGCCTTCCACTAAACTACGGAATATGTCTGGTGTGGATGTGGGTAATAAGGATTTACGAAAATTTTGATCCTGACTAATTGCGGCAAAAAGAGCTTTTCTACCTTTAATCCCGATTGATTCATCAGCCCATTCTTCAATTAATAAGGTTAAAGCTTTTTGCTTGGGATTTTGCGGTATGAGTGGGCGTTCTGGATATTTTGCATCTACATACTTAGCTATTTCTGTAGAATCAACAATATATCGATTACCATCCTTTAATACTGGCACTTGTCTTTGACCAGTGAGGCGAAATAATTCTATCTGTCCGATACCTGGGGTAACTTCGATTTTACGGTATTCTAAACCTTTGTAATCGAGAATTAATCGCACTTTTTCTGAGTATTGCGACAGTTCCCATTGGTATAATTCCAGCATATTATATCCCTGATTACTGAGTGAGAAAATAACTCTCTAATTTTATCTTCACTTCTCGAAAATTTGGCAAGTGAAAATAAAATCTATCAAAGAAATATGAATAAAATCAGTAATTTTAGCTCATGGATTTTGAGTAAGTTTTAAATTTTCAGGTCTATATTTTCCTGCATCAGCTATTTTTCTAAATTTAGAGAAGTTATTCTCCATCATCTACCTGACTTCTTCGATAAGTTGGGGAGCTATAAATTATTCCGAAATAATTTGCAAATTTGCCCCGTCTGCTATTAATATATTTATTTGCCAAAAATTTAATAGTACAAAAAATAAAATTTATCTTAAAAATCTTCCTTTTCAGGTTAGATTTTTTGGGTGGCAAAGTGATATAAGTCTTTATGTAAACTGTGATAAATCAAAACAAACAAAATTTATGAAGGGGAATTACAGCAAATTATTGACTAATATAGCAAGTATGGCAGGATTAGCAGGGATAAGTTTCCTGGTCACTTTACCATCACAAGCTAAAGAAGTACTAAATCCCAACCCCAGCATTTTTAGCGAAGCTCCTTACAATCGCAGTCAACGGATACAGGCAAATGTTAGTTATACACCAGTTCAGCCTGCGATCGCTACAGATAAAAACAACACTCGTCCCAAAACTGTAGTTGCTCAAACACCTACAAACAGAGGGCTAAATCCCCGTCCCAGCATTTTTGATGAGCCTCCTTATAACCGTGGTAGTCGGACTGAAGCAGCCCCCGTCACACCACCAGCAGCAACACCAGCAAAACCTCCCGCAACAGAAGTACCAGCTACCGAAACACCAGCACCAACTTCCACCAACGAAACCAGTGATTCTAAGAAAACTGTTGTAGCATTGGCGGAATCGAGCAGTTCTTTTAAAACCCTGACCGCAGCTTTAAAAGCAGCTGGATTGATAGATACTTTACAAGGTGCAGGGCCTTTCACCATTTTTGCCCCAACGGATGCGGCCTTTGCTAAATTACCCCAAGATGCTTTAAAAGAATTGTTAAAGCCAGAAAACAAAGAGGTTCTGGTGAAAATATTGACTTACCATGTCGTACCGGGCAAAGTATTGTCTTCTGATTTGAAATCTGGGGAAGTCAAGAGCTTGCAAGGAGATACGATTAATGTCAAAGTTGATGCTGCCACTGGTGTCACCGTGAATGATGGCAAAGTTACTCAGCCAGATATTCAAGGCAGCAACGGTGTAATTCATGTCATCGACACTGTGATTTTACCACCTAGCTTGTAGTTTTTAGGGCGTTAAGACTGGGTGTAAGGGTATAAGGGTGTGGGGGTGTAGAAGCTATAGATTTCCATCTCACCCCTTATACATTGTCTTGTGTCTATTCTGGTGCGATCGCGGGTTAAAAGCTTTGTGGTATCTAAGTTTGATTATTTACGATGTCCTAAACAACTTGGCGACTGCCATAACTTAGTTAAATAATTAGAGAAAATCCAAGAAACAGTAGAGGCTGATTAACAGTAATAATAAAGCGGTGAAGCGAGAAACTTGGGCTTCTGGTGAGGGTGCGATCGCTTCTCGGACTAACATAGATATAGCTGCTCCAATGGCATAACTCAAGCACAGGAGCATATAAGGTAATTCTTGGGTAAACCCCCAAATACCAAGCAGTAATAATGTCAGCACTAGCATGACAAACTCGATAAATCGGGCTGGTTCGTATTGACTAGACAGAAACACACTGTTGAACCAAAAGCGCCAAAATCTCATACTCAATCAAGCAAATAAATTTCAGGGCGCGGTGCTACACGCCCCTACTTTTTATTTTCGGGCAAAACTAGCGCACACCCGTTTTAATTTGTCCGGTACCATTTTTCTTTGCAGAATCTTCTTCTGGCAACTCTACGCCAAAAACGCGAGCAAAAGCTTTTTCCACTTTGTAGCCAGAATCAATGGATTCTAGAGGATCTTTCCGCAACCTGTGACGCAAGCACAAAGTAATCACGCGACGGATATCATCAAGAGTAACTTCAGTACGTCCTTCAAAGGCGGCTATGGCTTTGGCTGCACGGTTGGTCACAATATCACCACGCAAACCATCTACATCTAACTCTGAACAAACTTCGGAAATTTTCACCCGCAAATCATAGTCAATTTTGACTTCTCGCAACAGATTTTGGGCATTGACAATTTTCTGCTGGAGTGCTTCTTGGTCAGCTTTGTGCTGTTCCAAAAATTGTGGCGGGTTTTGGTCAAATTCCGAGCGTTGTTCTACTATCTGCACCCGCAACGCAGGTTCTTTCACCGTATGAATTTCGGCGTGCATTCCAAAACGGTCGAGTAACTGGGGGCGCAATTCGCCTTCTTCCGGGTTTCCTGAACCGACAAGCACAAACCGCGCTGGGTGACGGATAGAAATACCTTCCCGTTCTACGGTGTTCCAGCCACTAGCCGCCGAGTCGAGTAATACGTCTACGAGGTGGTCATCAAGCAAGTTGACCTCATCCACGTAGAGAATACCACGGTTAGCTTTTGCCAATAGTCCTGGTTCAAAAGCTTTCACACCCTCAGACAAAGCTTTTTCGATGTCGATAGTACCGCATACCCGGTCTTCTGTAGCACCCAAAGGCAGGTCAATCATTTGCACCTTTCTATGGCCTACAGGAACATCCCCACCTTGTGCTACTGTTTGGCGGACTTCATCGCTCATCAAGTCGGGGTCGCTGGGGTGACTATTGAAGGGGTCATTAGCAACTACAGGGATTTCTGGCAACAAATCCGCTAATGCCCGGATAGTAGTTGTCTTGCCGGTACCGCGATCGCCCATAATCATGACACCACCGATTTTGGGATCAATCACGTTCAACAGCAGCGCCAGTTTCATTTCTTCCTGGCCCACAATTGCCGTAAATGGAAATACCACGCGACGCGCACTTGCCGTGGATTGAGCAGTTGGAGTCACTAAATTACCTTAATAACTTTTTTTATTACAGTTCTTTATTGTGCCACAGTTGGGGGCGGGGGGAATAGGGAATTGGGAGTGGGAATGGGAGACCAGGTAGACAAGGAGGACAAGGGTAGTCTTACTGTTTCACTAATTTGGTCAGTGACTTACAGAAACTCCCACATTAGCAGCTACAATAAATCTTTCGGAACCTGTGGGATTGTTCCAAGAGGTGTACAAAACTTCGGTTAACAAACGCTGTTGTTTTTCTGAGCGAAAGTTATCCACAGGGGTATCATCTTCAATAACGATGTGGCTGATGTCTGGTGCGGGAGCTAGGTTTTCTGATGATACAGTTTCTTGAACCATATAAAGCGATCGCCTCCTCCATCAGTTAGTCTTTTCTATACTTTAATAGAATAGAAACAGAAACCAAGCATATTTAATCACGCTAATTAAGCACAATTCCCATGACCACTTCTAAACGCCGCTATCACATTACTACCTTCGGTTGCCAAATGAATAAAGCCGACTCAGAGCGCATGGCTGGCATTTTAGAAGACATGGGCTTTGAGTTTTCCGAAGATCCCAATCATGCAGATGTCATCCTCTACAATACCTGCACAATTCGAGACAACGCCGAACAAAAGGTATACTCTTACCTCGGCAGACAAGCCAAGCGCAAACACGAACAACCAGATTTAACATTAGTCGTTGCTGGTTGCGTCGCTCAACAAGAAGGCGAAGCACTACTACGCCGCGTCCCAGAATTAGATTTAGTGATGGGGCCACAACACGCCAACCGCCTGAAAGATTTGCTGGAATCAGTATTTGGCGGTAATCAAGTTGTCGCCACTGAACCAGTGCATATTATGGAAGACATCACCCAGCCGCGCCGGGATAGCAAAGTTACCGCCTGGGTGAATGTGATTTACGGTTGTAATGAACGCTGTACTTATTGCGTAGTTCCCAACGTGCGTGGTGTAGAACAGTCCCGCACCCCCGAAGCCATCCGCGCCGAAATGGAAGAGTTAGGCAGACAAGGTTACAAGGAAATAACTTTACTCGGTCAAAATATTGACGCTTACGGTCGAGATTTACCCGGCTCAACATCAGAAGGACGACATCTGCACACCTTTACAGATTTACTTTATTACGTCCATGATGTGCCGGGAGTAGAACGCTTAAGATTTGCTACCAGCCACCCCCGTTATTTTACGGAAAGATTAATCAAAGCTTGTGCGGAGTTACCCAAGGTGTGCGAACACTTCCACATTCCTTTCCAGTCTGGGGATAACGATGTCTTAAAAGCAATGTCACGGGGTTACACCCACGAAAAATATCGCCGCATCATTGATACAATTCGCAAGTATATGCCGGATGCGTCAATTAGTGCGGATGCGATAGTTGGATTCCCTGGTGAAACAGAAGCACAGTTTGAGAATACCTTGAAATTGGTGGAAGATATTGGGTTTGACCAATTAAATACAGCCGCCTATTCTCCGCGCCCCGGAACACCTGCGGCATTATGGGAAAATCAACTAAGTGAAGAAGTCAAAAGCGATCGCCTACAAAGATTAAATCATTTAGTGGCAATTAAAGCAGCCGAGCGATCGCAGCGTTATTTTGGTCGCATCGAAGAAGTATTAGTCGAAGACCAAAACCCCAAAGATCCAACTCAAGTTATGGGACGCACAGGCGGTAATCGTCTGACATTTTTTACAGGCGATATTAATGAACTCAAAGGGCAATTAGTGAAAGTTAAAATCACCGAAGTTCGCGCTTTTAGCTTGACTGGCGAACCGATAGAAGTACGACAAGCTTTACCTGTTTAATGCTTGTATTGAGTGAATATTTATCACCTCTAAAATTTAACAGGTATGTTGACTCTTAAACAAAATAGTCTCAATTGGGCTTTAGCACACGCTCTAAAGTATGGAGATACTGATGTATTTCCACTTCCTTTTGAGTATGAAGCTATTCAACATGATTGGCAAAATTTACGCTCTTGGATTGAAGCACAAAATATTCTAGATTGGCAAGTACGTCCCCATCGTACTTTACTTTCACCAAAAGCTAAGTACGGTTTTAGAGTAATAACACAACTTGATCCACTTGATTTTCTCGTATTTGCTGCCACTGTTAAAGAAATTGCTTCTGATATTGAAAACAGTCGAATCCCTGCAAATCAGAATTTAGTCTTCTCATATCGTTTTAAAGCCACGGCAGATGGACAAATTTTTGATCCAAGTTTGGGTTACAGCAATTTTCAAAATCAAACTCAACTCTTGCTAAAAGATGAACAAGTAGAGTTCATTGTTGTAACTGATATTGCTGATTTTTACTCACGCATTTATCATCATAGGCTAGAAAATGCTTTGCAAAGTTCTACTAAACATCAGTCTCACGTAAAAGCAATAATGCAACTGTTAGCGGGTTGGAATGGAACCGAAACTTTCGGGATTCCAGTTGGGAATGCTCCCTCACGTTTATTGGCTGAGATTACTCTCGCAGACGTGGATGAAGCGTTGTTAGCAAATAGTGTCCGCTTCATTCGGTTCAATGATGATTACCGTATTTTCGCAAAAGATTATGCAGAAGCTTATCGGCACTTAGCATTTTTAGCTGATATTTTGTTTCGTAATCATGGACTTACACTGCAACCACAAAAAACTAACATATTAAGTAAAGAAATATTTAAAAAACGCTATTTAGCTTCACCTGAAGATAGAGAAGTTCATTCATTAGAAATTCGATTTGATCGGCTTATTTCAGTTTTGGGTCTTGGCAGTCGTTATGAACGTATTGAATATAAAAATTTGAAGCCAGAACAAAAAAAACTTGTAGATTCATTAAACCTTGTTGTGCTTTTCCATAAAGAAATTCATAAGGAAAATGAGCCAGATTTAGGAATTCTTCGTTTTATTCTGCGGCGAATGGGACAACTCGGCGATTCAGTTTTATTAAGCGAGGTATTAAATCATTTAGATGTGCTTCACCCAGTATTTCCGGATATTATTCATTACCTTAATAATTTGCGTAATTTATCTAATGAACAGCGTCGAGATATAGGCGCAAAGTTAATTAATTTACTAGAAGATTCGATTATCAGTGAACTTGATTACCATAGAATGTGGGCGCTTGATATATTCACTCGCTCGACAGAATGGGGTAACGAAAATCAGTTCTTTAAGTTACTTGGTTCGGCTAGAGATATGTTAAGTCGGCGACAGTTGATTCTTGCAATGGGTCGAGCCTCACAGCGTCATTGGTTTCAATCCCAATGGCGAAGTCTTTTTAACGAATCTCATTGGCCGCGGAGAGCCTTGCTTGCAGGAGCTAGTTGTATGTCTCCTGATGCTCGAAAGCATTGGTATAAGTCTGTTGAACCCCGGCTTGATCCTCTGGAAAAAGCTGTGATGAAGTGGGCAAAACAAAACCCATTTGGCAGTTGAAATTACTATCTAGCCGTACACTAAACAACTCTTGAAATGGCTTCAATGTTAACTAAATAACAAATCATCAGCGAAACACCTTCTAAACAATCACAAAATTCTGATGACGAACTTTTGGCTGAGTACAAATTTGATCACCAAAAAGCTAAATCAAATCGTTTTGTAAAAGAAACTATTTCATCTCAAGCATGGGTTAGTCATTTGATTGCTAACATTAATTTTCAAGATTCTAGTCCAAACTAATCAGCCAACAGCATATATGCCAAAAATTACCCTAGAAGTATCAGAAGAATTATCTCAACAACTAGCACAAGTTGGCGATCGCTTACCAGAGCTACTGGCTTTAAGTTTGCAACAACCAGCAATCCCCGCAGAAATTTATCGATATATTCTGGACTTTCTAGCCAGCAATCCCACACCCGAACAAATTGCCCAATTTCAACCGACACCACAAATGCAAGAGCGATTACATACTTTGGTAACACGTTCTAAGGCTGGGGAACTCACACCTGTGGAATTAAAAGAACTAGATGAGTACGAAAGGATTGAGCATTTGATGGTCATGATTAAAACGGGTAATTTAGCTTATTTAGACATTCAATCGTGAGTTTAAGTTATATTCCAGTTGCGCTGCGTCGTTTAGTCGAAGAACGAGCTAATCACAAGTGTGAGTATTGTTTGCTACCAACTAAAGTAGTGTTCTTCCCCCATGAAATCGACCATATTATTGCTGAAAAGCATGGTGGTAAAACAGATGCAGAAAACTTAGCACTTACTTGCTGGCGTTGTAATCGTCACAAAGGTACTGATTTAGGTTCTTTTGATCCACAAACAGGTGTTTTCAGTTTTTTATTTAACCCTCGTACTCAAAAGTGGTCTGAACACTTCAGTTTTTCAGAACTAACTATTGTGGGCTTGAGGGATGTAGGACGTACTACTGTTCATTTATTGCAAATGAATAACGAAGAAAGAATTACAGAAAGGCAGAGATTACCATAATTTGTTGATGCTATAAAGCGATCGCTCGACACTCATCAAATCACCCAGCCACACCAACACTACTAACTAACATGGATGGGGCAAACTCTAAGAAATTATCGCTTATCCTATTGTTGAGATGAAGTGCGATCGCTTAACCTATATATTACAATTGTATTTTGCATAATACAATATTTATATGAGTGACGATTTTTCATTACGGAGTTGTGACCTAGATAAACTCAACTCTATGACTAAATATCCCAGCATTCCAACTTATCACACGCTGGGAGACAAAGGCGCATTGTTGGAAGAAACCGTCATTTTTGACGGTGAGGTAATTTTGACGGAAAAAGTCGATGGTACAAACTCGCGGATAATTTTGCTACCTGATGGGAACTTTGTTTTAGGCAGTCGAGAAGAGCTTTTATTTGCCAAAGGGGACTTGATTGGTAATCCTGCGTTGGGAATTGTCAACTCACTCAAAGATGTTGCTGATTCTTTACCGCCTTCTCAGGATTGTATCACTGTTGTGTATCTGGAACTGTACGGTGGTAAGATTACCTCTGCGAGTAAACAATATACTGCCGAACAAAAAGTAGGCTGGCGGCTATTTGACATTGCTGTTCTCACAGAGATTGATACATTATTTGCCAAGTCTACCAAGCAACTGTCGGCATGGCGAGACAATGGAGGTCAACTGTTTTTGGATGAAGAACAACTGAGTAAAACAGCGAAAGATTACAAACTTGAACTCACACCGCGACTGGCAAAAGTTACAGCTTTACCAACTAGCATAGAGGAAGCACACGAGTTTCTTTTGGCAATTTTACCGAAAACTAATGTAGCCTTAGATGTAGGTGCAAAGGGTAGAGCCGAAGGTATTGTAGCAAGAACTATTTCCCGGAGTGCGATCGCTAAATTGCGTTTTGAAGATTACCAGCGCCATACTAAACGCCGCAATAGTGATCAAGTAGAATTCAACTAGAAAAAGCTATCTTTTTATACTAAAATTCTGCTTAACTACGCCTAAAACTTTTAACCAAAAATGACAATTATCAAATCATTGCAAAAACGCAATCTTTATCGGTTTGATCCTATTGCATATTTATTACTAGAGAAATTTCAACTTTCTCCCTTAGCGTTTGGGATATTAGGTATTTTGATTGGTAGTAGCATTTATTTAATTACTGCTTGGATCAGTAATACATTATGGCTGCCAAAGGGGCAAGTAGGACTACTACAAGATATATTGCCTTGGATATGGTTATTATTGATTAACCCAGTTGTTCTAGGCTATTATTTATGGAGTTTTCAGGCTATAGATTTTGTAATTCAGGAATTAGAAGAATCTGATGTTTTAGAAATTGAAGAATCAGAAATTCAAGCAATTAATCAAATTTCATTCAATGCTTATAAACCTAAATGGCGTATCTTTTTAGCTCTTATTAGTGGGATTATTTTTAGTTTTTTTGTTTTTGGGACACGCTTCAAATTACAAAATAGTTGGACAAGCTCTCATCCTCTACCAATTTTAATTGTTAGCATCTCTACCTTATGCTTGGTTTACTTAGGTAGTATTTTAGTGATTAATCTGATTATGAATGTCTGGATACTGCATAGTATTTTAAAAAGAGCATTAGCTAGAAAACAATTTAACGTTAATCCTCTACATCCTGACCGTTGTGGTGGACTTCGTTCTCTGAGTGATTATGCAATTAAAACTGCATATTTAGCTGCGGTTTTAGGTCTGATGGTTGGCTTTATTGAGTACCAGTTTATCACACGAGGTACTGGACAAAATTTATGGTTTGTTCACTTAATTATTCCATTAGATATTTTATTATCTATTGTCTGTTTTTTCGGCCCTTTAGTAGCTGCTCACAGAGGTATGAAGAAAGCAAAAGAAGAACTTCTGCATGAAATTGCGCGGCAGTTTCAAGCTGATTATGCCCAGATTCATTCCAGTCTGACTGGTAATGCCGAAACTCTGAAACAGGGTACAGAAAAAATTAGAAACCTACGAGCTTTTTACGCCTTAACTGACAAATTTCCAGTTTGGCCTTTTGATGTTCAGACTTTTCGTCAGTTCTTACTAACTGTTTCTGCACCATTCCTACCTCTTTTAATTGGGTTCATTAAAAAAATGATCCCAATACTGCTCAAGAAATGGGGCATTAATTTTAGTTAGAAATTTATTTTTGGTACAGGAAATCAAGATTTTTCGGTGAGCAAGACTAGCTGATCTAATTGATACTGCATTTTACTCACAACTAATTCGTAGCATTCATCAACGTAACTGCGATCGCTTGCCGCTTCCCTACCATAGCGTTCAAATAAAATTGGTGGACAAATTTGTGTATGAATAGATACCGGAAATGGAATATTCGGCAGGGGGCCAATTGCTAATCCCCAAGGCCAACCCAAGTAAATTGGAAACACCACCGGATCAATATTCAATAACCAAGGCATTCCCCATTCATGAAATTGGTTGAGAACTTTATATATATCTGCCAACACAATCAAGGTGTCATGCGCTCCCGCCGAAATCACTGGTACAATCGGTACATTTTCCCGCAGTGCCAGTTTAATGAATCCTTGTCTGCCAGCAAAATAAATTTTATTTCTTAAATAATGGGGTCGAAACACATCCTCTGCGCCACCAGGATACACCAGCACACTTGCACCAGAACGCAAAGCTGAGTATGCCATTTTAGGATGAGCTATAATTGCTCCCATTTTGGCAGCTAGTTGTGCTAGAGGTGGTGCAACCTCCCAAACTCTGGGGTGCATCAAACCATATACTGGTTTTTCTACACCAAAACGCTGGAACCAGTCGTACATCATCATCAACATATCGGGGGCTGAAAGTCCGCCGTTATGAGAACCGACAAACAGAACTTTTTGCTGTGGTGAGATGTGATGCCAACCACTAGTTTGCACCCGAAAATAGTAATGATATAAAAGGCCTAATAAAGGCATCATCAATTTGATGAACTGTGGATCTCGCTCATCCAAAGACCAACCGAGTTTTTTTTCCAAAGTATGTCGCTTTTGTAACATCAAAAAATCTTAACAGTATTTATAAAAATCTGACCACGGCCTTTTACTAGTCCGTTTGTGGTTGTAAAACAAACATACCTAAATATGGAGTGATTTTGGCTCATCCATAGTGGCAGAAAATTTATTAGTCAAAGGAAAATATAGCAACTTTGACAGGGTGTGATACGCTATCTGCGATAAGAGTGTAGAGGTACAGACAATGACTAAGCTCAGGGTGGGATTGTTATTTGGCGGACGTTCTGGCGAACATGAAGTGTCGATTAGTTCAGCAAGAGCGATCGCTAAAGCCTTAAGTGCAGAACAAAATGCTAATAAGTACGAAATCTTGCCTTTCTACATTCAAAAAGATGGACGTTGGTTAGCTGGGGACGTGCCACAACAAGTATTAGGTTCTGGTAAGCCTTTAATAGAATCGGCAAATTCCCCAAACTCAGAACAAAATCAACTCACCAATTCTCAAACCCAAACCCTAGAACGTTGGCAATCTCCTTCCCAAGTTGCAGAAGTGGATGTCTGGTTTCCCATTCTTCACGGCCCCAACGGGGAAGACGGCACAATTCAAGGTTTGCTGACATTGATGCAAGTTCCCTTTGTGGGTTCTGGGGTGCTAGGTTCGGCTCTGGGGATGGATAAGATTGCGATGAAAATGGCATTTGAGCAAGCTGGCTTACCCCAAGTTAAATATAAAGCCTTAACCAGAGCGCAAATTTGGTCAAATCCTTGTATTTTCCCCAAACTTTGTGATGAGATAGAAGCGACATTGGGCTATCCTTGTTTTGTCAAACCTGCTAACTTGGGTTCATCGGTAGGTATTGCCAAAGTGCGATCGCGCTCAGAATTAGAAACTGCACTCGACCAAGCCGCTAGTTACGACCGCCGCATCATTGTAGAAGCGGGAGTTGTCGCCAGAGAAGTAGAATGTGCCGTATTAGGTAACGACCAACCCCAAGCCTCAGTTATTGGCGAAATTACCTTTGATAGCGACTTTTACGATTACGAAACTAAATACACCGAAGGTAGAGCCGATTTAGTCATTCCCGCACGACTGCCAGATGATATCAGTCGTAAAATTCAAGATATGGCATTACAAGCTTTTGCGGCGGTTGATGCAGCAGGGTTAGCCAGGGTAGATTTTTTCTATGTAGAAGCAACCGGGGAAATCTTAATCAACGAAATTAATACCTTACCGGGTTTTACTGCTACTAGTATGTATCCTCAACTTTGGTCTCATAGCGGCGTAGCTTTTCCTGAATTGGTAGATAGGTTAGTACAACTAGCTTTAGAAAGACATTCGCCTGCAAGTGCTGAGTGAATTAATTTTGAATTTTACTGTCATTAATCTGAGTTTGATGAACCTCTCCCCAACCACTCCCCAGCGCGGAAAGTGGTTGGGGAAAATTTTGGAGAGGGGTTTTTTCAATCCCTCGAACTCACATAAATTTGCAGCAGTATCGATTTTTAAAGAAAAGATGAGATTTAGGCGCTAACCATGAAGACAAGAGCTAGTTTATGCCAAAATCTGGCTATGGATACTTGATAACTTACCCCTTAAGTATAATCATGAGTCTGAACGGGTATAAATCTCAAAGTGATCATGGAAAATCGTCAAAATTTCAACCATGAGCCAACCCAACTGATAGAATCCAATCGAGAATTAGCTAAGACTAAATTGGGTTCCAAAGGTCGCTCAAACATACTGATGGCTTTACTAACACAGCATCCATTGGTGCTGTTATGTGGAGTTTTTACAATGGTTGTGGGTACGGCTGCTGTGGCATTTTATAGCCTCAGTCATGTTGATCATGGGAAACAGGTAGAATTAGAACCCATCCCAGTGATCGTAGAAGAGCCAATTACGACTGAACATAGCAATCCTCTACCTTTATGGATGGTAATGGCGATCGCTCTTAGTTGTGGTAGTGGTTGTTATGTAATTTTTCGCTTGTGTAACCCAACCCAAGCACATAAAGTCTCTAAATCTGCTTCCAGCCGTCTAAAAGCTTTAAAACCAGTTTCACAAACATCCCAGAATTTACCAGTGTTTGTACCTTTGCAACCACTCAAAGTCAAAAGCAAAACCTTGGTTGAAGTTCTACCGCCAGCACAAAAATACCGCCTAGGTAAAGGTAAAGAGTCACTCGCAGATTTAATGGATATTCGTAAGGAAAATTCATTGTCAGCACTTTTACAAAAGCATTAATGTTGCCATAATACAAAAACTTTTGAAATACAACTTTTAAACCAAGAGGGTACAGCGATGCTGTACCCTTATTAGCATAACTTATACCTATATTTTGGATTGTTAATTGCTATCTGCACTTGGGTGTTTTCAATATATCTGTATCAATGTTTTTGTGAATTGGGATAACACCATCAACTGCCCTCTTCTGCTTGTTCGCCTGTATCATTTTTAAAATAAAACAGTATTAGGCTTTTAACTCAGTCACCCGAAATATACTGTATGTTTTAGCTGAGATACGAAATTTTAGTAAAAATAATATGTTGGTTTGATTAAAAAATAACATATTATTTTTATTTTCTCCGTATTTACTTATTTATACATATATCTATTGTTGGCATTTATTTACTTATATTCATCAGTTGTTGATATTTAATTAGTTAATGTAATATATTTATGGTTTTATCAAAAAGTTAAATCAAATACAATTTCAAATCAAAAATTTTGAGCAAATGATTTGATTTGTATAGTTTATTGTTGAAGCATAAAATTATGCTCTAACAATAAAAATATAGCTGTATTCATTGTTTATTTATCAAGCATGAATATAACTAAATTAATCATAAAGAATGTTTTTTAAATCTGAATAATCATCAATTTTACCATACATAATCAAGAGCATTTATGAGCGAATTTCCTAATTCTGCTTTGGTACTGGCACAAAATCAACTGTCTGCTTTTTCTAGTTTAGATAACTTCTGGAACTTGTTTGATAGTGCTTTTGGTAAAGAATACAATCGTACTATTGCAGAAAAGATGCGATCGCAGTGGCAAAGCGGTGATTTCCGTCAACTCCCACAAATTGAAGTTATTGATAGTAAGATTCTAGGCAATATTAACGGAGCTTACGCCACTAGCACCAATACCATTTATCTGTCAGATAGGTTTTTAGCAAATGCTATCCCAGAAGCCGTTACATCTGTTTTGTTAGAGGAAATTGGACACTTTATTGATGCCCAAATTAATCAACAAGATACACCAGGAGATGAAGGAGAAATTTTCTCAGCTTTAGTTCGAGGTGAGAATTTAACAACTCAGAGTTTAACCAAAATCTACGCAGAAAATGATTGGTCAACTATTACGCTAAATGGACAGACAATTGCTATCGAAAAATCAGATCCAGATGTACTTAATTTTAATATTACCTTTAATGATCCATTAGGAAAATTTTCTGCCTATTACTCTGCCATCAAATCCAATATCTTAGCGGCTGGTGCAAATTGGGATAACTATATTACAGGTAATGCCAGCTTAGAAATTCTTGTTAATTTTTCTAATCCCAACCCCACAGCAACAGGTAGAAGTTTAGCTTCATCTTTTGTATATAATAATGGCACTTTGTCAGTATATGAGCCAGGTGCAATATCAGAAATTCGCACAGGAGTTGATCCTAATGGTGCTACGCCTGACATTGAATTTAACTTTAATCCTGATTACCTAGTTAACGAACTGTGGTTTGACCCCGACCCAGTAGCACGAACTACGACTGTACCCATTAATAAAACAGATGCTGTTTCTTTATTACTCCATGAATTTGGTCATGTATTTGGGTTCAACGCCTGGAAAGATAATTTTGACGCTACACTCTCAGGTAATTATCAATCTACATTTGATGAAAAAATTGTTTTTGATGGCAGCAATTTTTTCTTTGTAGGAAAACAAGCAACTAGTGTTTATGGCTCTCCTGTACCTTTAACCTTTGGTAACATCACTCATGTGGGAAATGATGCTTCCAGACCAGGAGTTAATCTGGTTGGGGACTTAATGAATGGTGTCATATTTTATCGAGGAGTTCGCTATAATATTTCCCCACTTGATGTTGCCATATTAAAAGATGCTGGTGTACCTATTGTTGATGTCCCAATTGTTAGTCTCACTAGTGCAAACCAAACAATAGTTGAAGGTAACAGCAGCATTCAAAACGCTACATATACTGTTAATCTTTCTCAAACCAGTAATCAAACTGTCATTGTCCAATATTTCACTGCTAACGTTACAGCTACAGCAGGTTCAGACTACACCAGTACTATCGGAACAATAACCTTCAACCCAGGAGAGACAAGTAAGGTTATCAATATCCCGATTTTGAATGATTTCATTAACGAGGAAGATGAAACCTTTATCCTCCAACTTATCTCCCCTGCTAATGCAATTCTTGGAACTAGCAATACTGTTACTACAACTATCACTGATACCTTAACTGCTTCTGTTACAACTACTTTACCAACCAACGTTGAAAACCTCACCCTGACAGGAACATCTCAGATTAACGGTACAGGGAACGCTGGTCATAACATTCTTAAAGGTAATAGTGCAAATAATAAGCTAATAGGGAACGCTGGGAATGACACTCTAGATGGTGGGGCTGGAAATGACACCTTAGATGGAGGTGTTGGTAATGACTTGATGATTGGTGGTGTTGGTAATGATATTTACTACGTAGATAGCAGCAACGACCAAATTATTGAACTTGCTAATGAAGGTACTGATAATGTGTTTGCTGGTGTAAGTTGGGTGCTGAGTGATGCTTTAGAAAATCTCACTCTCACTAGTACTGATGCGATTAATGGTACAGGAAATGCTTTAAACAACAGCATTACAGGTAATAATGCAAATAATAAGCTGTTGGGTGGTGATGGTGATGATACGCTTAAGGGAGAAGGCGGTAACGATATTTTAGACGGTGGTGCTGGCAATGATACCTTAACCGGCGGTAGTGGTAATGATATCTTAATTGGTGGTGCTGGTAACGATAGTTACTACGTAGATAGCAGCAATGACCAAATTATCGAACTAGTGAATGAAGGAACAGATACAGTCCGTACAACTGTGAATTGGACACTTGGCGATAACGTAGAAAATTTGGTCTTAACTGGTACTAGTGCAATTAATGGTACGGGAAATGCTTTGAAAAACACCATCACAGGGAACACGGCGGATAATCAACTGTCTGGCGGCGATAATGATGACAACCTGATAGGAGATGCAGGTAACGATACCTTAGATGGTGGTGCAGGTAACGACACCTTAGATGGCGGTGTTGGTAATGATTTGATGGTTGGTGGTGCTGGTAATGATATTTATTATGTTGATAACAGCAATGACAAAATTATCGAACTAGCCAACGAAGGAACTGATACTGTGCGTGTCGGTTTTAGTTACACTCTCGGCGATAACTTAGAAAATCTGGTTTTGACTGGTAGTAATGCTGTTGATGGGACTGGAAATGCTTTGAAAAATACCATCACAGGTAATGCTGCTAATAACAACTTGTTTGGTGGTGACAATGATGACACCCTCAATGGCGGAGATGGCAATGATACCCTCAATGGCGGCAATGGCAATGACACGCTAGTTGGTGGTAATGGTAATGATACATTGGTTGGCGGTGTGGGGAGCGATCGCCTGACTGGTGGAGCTGGTAGTGATAAATTCGTCTTTTCTAGTCTGGGTGAGGGTATTGATACTATTACTGATTTCAGCAGTACCGATGATTTTTTAGTAGTACAAACTCTCTTGACTAACTTAAGTTACACAGGTACTAATCCCATTGCAGATGGTTACATCCGAAGCATACAATCTGGGTCAAATACTTTAATTCAAATTGATATTGATGGCTGGAATGGCAACTCAATTTTTAGCACTTTAGCCACAGTCAACAACTTTATTGCTAGTAACTTCAGCTTGAATAACGTGATTTTTTAGGGCAATCATCAGCTAGTTTGCCTTGAGGTAACTATTCAGCGCCTCAGTATATTCCCACAGGCAAATACTCGTTTTTCATCAATATTTGACAATTACTATTAATAGTCATAGCAAAATTTACTTGTTAAACTTTAAGTTACCTATACAATGTTGTCGGTTACTAAAGTTTAAAATTAATGAACGAACAAACGAAAGCAATTCGAGTTGCTTGGTGTAGTTCACTAGATTTACCTCAACCAACAAATGTGCCTCTCAATTTTGAGTGGATTACAGTTGATATTTCAACCTTATTTGAACAAGATTTTGACATTATTGTAATCGACTTCAGGATTTTTGAAAGCCAAGATAAAGCCAGACATCTGTATAATACTGTTGGGAAACCGACAGTATTATTAGTAGACACGATTGAGCAAGAATCTGCTGCGCTTGACTGGTTAGAAGCAGAAGATGAAACCTGTAAATATGATGCAATTAATCAGCAAATAGGTCTACGTTTACAGCGCAGTTTTTGGCACAATCAACAAAAGCATTTATTTAATCTCGATAAATTAACAGGAGTTGCTAATTTTCGGAAGTTTAATGATTATGCAATCAATCTTTTAACATCTAATGAAGATATTGGCTCGATATCTTTGATTTATTTAGATATTGACCGTTTTAAGTTTATTAATGATCGTTATGGACACATTACAGGAGATCAGATATTACAAGAGATTGGACAAATTCTGCAAAAGTACTCATTAGGTGCAGGAATTGTGGCGCGGACAGGCGGTGATAAATTTGCTATTTGTATGCGTGGAAGTATTGAGCAAGGGAAGGCCTTTGCAGAGTTTCTCAGAACCCAAATCGAAGCTCATGAATTTAAGCTTCATACTATGTCTTCTGTGCGCCTTACTGCTTCCTTGGGTGTGGTTTCGATGTTAGGACATGCTTCGATTGAGCAATTATGGCAAGAAATTAATCAATGTATATATGCAGCCAAGCAAAAAGGGCGTAATCAAGTTGTCACCTCTGAAGAATTTGATGCGATCGCGGATGCTTCTGGACAAGATAAACTTATAACTGATTTTGAGCATCGCATTCGTGTCACCGCAGAACGGATGATTAGCGAAATGGTGCTGAAAGCTAGTCGATTAGCCAATAAATACCGCGTCGAAGCCGAACATGATGGTTTGACGGAAGTGTTTAATCGCCGCTATCTTGATAGATTACTGGCGCGTGAAATTGAAAAAGCTCATAAATATCAGCAACAACTCACAATCTTACTTTTAGATTTAGATAATTTCGGTGCAGTTAATCGCACCTACGGTTTTCCTACAGGTGATCAAGCTTTAAAAACTGCTGCACAAGTATTTCAAACTCATATCAGAGCCGGAGATTGGGTGACACGCTACGGTGGAGAAGAATTTTGTATTGTTATGTCTAACACTGACCTGAATACAGGTTGTCAGATAGCCGAACGAATTCGCCTCGCTCTCAGTGCAGAAATTATTACAGCCTACAATGGTCAGCAGTTCCAACTCACTACTAGTATTGGGGTTGTCGAACTTATGGACGAAAATAACCCTGTCTCCTTTTTACAGCGTGCCAGCGATAAAGTCAGAGAAGCTAAAAAAAGTGGGCGTAATCGCATTTGCTTTTGATTAGGAAGTGCTGAGTGCTGAGTTGGATTAGACAAGGTAGAGGGTGTAGACAAGGTAGAAACATTACTCCTTTGTCCTCCTTGTCTCCCTTATCCCCAAATAATTCCATATTCCTCTAATTAAAAGTCCCCAATAACCAAGCACACTTCAAATTTTCTCCTTCGCCGGCGGGACAATACCCGTTTGATTTAAACCTGCATCAATATCCCGCAGAATTTTAAAATCATCCTCTGGTAAAGGATAACTACTACTGTTAAACAAACCTGCACTTGCAACTGGTTGCTTTTCTAAAAAGGAAAATGCTTGGCGAAATTGCTGCGGTTGGACTTTAATTGGTGCATCAAAATGACAGGGAATAATCCACTGAAAATCCCAACTAGCAACCTTATCAGCCCAATCAAGTGTTTCTCTGGGTGCGCGGTTGAGAATGAGAGTTTGCAAAACTGGCGCGACAAATAAACGCCCATCGCCGCGCAAGGCGTGAAATGACCTTTGCCAGTTATTTTGCCATTTAAAGGGAAATAAACCAAAATAAGCTTTGCGGGAACGTTCTGGGGCTTTGAGGGCATCGCGGAAGACCTCGCCCCAGGCGGGTACGTCTAAAACACTGGGTTGAAAGTATAAAGCAAATAAGGTGATGCGTTGCCATCCTTTGCGGCGGTTAGCTTGATTATCAGCAACAACATCAGAACCTTTTTCTTTAGCGTGGAAGAGTAAAGGATAAGGGTCGAGTTGAACGATCGCAGGTGGTTCTTCTGGTATAGATACTACTGCATCTGTGACTAATAAAGTGTGCGATCGCTTGTGCAGAAATGCCACTTCTGTAAACTTACCAGGGCCTAAATCAATCGTTTTCAAAATTGCATAGTCAAACTCATCACCAAAAGGCGCTTGATTGCTATCTTCTGGTAATACTTGAGTACGTTTTCCCGGTAAACCCAACCAACTCAATGGCAGATTTAGGGGGAAACTCCATTGATTTGGGGCGACAAATACCTGTGCATTGGGAAAGCATCTGGCGAAGGGGCCGACAAAAACCTTATGTTCAATACCAGAAATAGTTGGCAAGATAATATATTTCACATCGCCGTGTTCTGCGACTAACTCCTGCATCAGTTGCAGACATTCTCGTGTTGGTGCGACAGGCGCATAAACCAACAAACCACCTGCATCTAGCTTGACAACCGTCATCCGAATCGGCACAACAACATAAAAAATGCCCTGCAATTGGTCAAAAGTCCAGATGGTGTCTTTGATGATTTCTTTGCGAATTGTCCGCCGCCTGCTATATGGGTAGAGTGGCACAATTGGCCAGAATGGCCAAGAAATATCTTTTGGATGAATTTGTTCTGTTACTATACGTTCATCAAAAGCCACCCTGAAACCCCTCCGAAATTCCCAATACTTAAGTTTATTCGTTCTCTCCGAAGTTGGAGTTTAGCAAATTCTGTGCCTTATGCAGAAACGCAAAGACGCGGAGAGATGATGAAATGAGTTTACAACAAGGGGGTGAGTAAACGAGAGATTCTCACAGCTAACTTGAACCACAAAGGTTTTTTATCATATTTAGAAAAATCTACGGTTACAGAGGCAGCTAAATCGGTTTTTAGCATTTTCTCGACGCTGTTGACAAATTGAGCATTGATAATAAAACTCATAACTTCAAAGTTGAGAAAAAATGAGCGATTATCCAGGTTGACTGTGCCTACTCCTGCTAAATCATTATCGATGAGGATGATTTTTTGGTGCATGAACCCATGTTTGTAACGGTAAAACTTGATATCTATGGGTTTCATCTCGTTGTAATAAGAGAAGGAACACAGATAAACAAATAAGTGATCGGGTCGGTTTGGTAAAATAATGCGGACATCTACACCGCGCATTGCTGCTAATTTTAAAGCTGTGAGAGTTGAATCATCTGGGACAAAATAGGGAGTCGCTATCCACAGACGAGTTTGGGCTTGATTAATAGCATTCACGAAAAAAAGTTGACAAGCTTTGTGTTTGTCGGCGGGGCCTGTGGGTAAAATTAATGCTGTTTGGTTGGCTTCCCAGTTGGGTTGAACTTGCCAATTAACATCGATAACTTTGCGATTTGCCCAATACCAATCTTGCAAAAAAGAACTTTGTAGACTTTGAACTGTCGGCCCTTGCAATTTTAGATGGGTGTCGCGCCAAGGACTGAGACGGCAATTTTTACCGACGTAATCATTACCAATGTTTAAACCACCAGTAAATGCAATTTCACCATCGACTACTAAAATTTTGCGATGGTTGCGAAAGTTAAGCTGGAAACGATTACCTCTACCTTTGGTGGTATGAAATGCACTGACTTGAATAAAATTTTGGCGTAGAGAGTTGATATATGTTCGAGGTAATTTATTAGAACCAATTTCATCGTAAAGAAAATAAATCCGAATGCCTTGTTGTGCTTTAGCAATTAAAGCGGCTTTAAATTCATGACCTGCTTCATCGTCATCAACAATGTAAGATTGCAGCAAAATATAGTTTTTTGCAGAAGCGATCGCACTTAACATTGCTGGATATGTTTGCTGTCCATCAATGAGTAATTCTGCTGCATTCCCTGATGTAAAAGCAACGCCTGTAAATGTTTCTGCTAATAATTCTAGTGATTTTAATTTCTCTGGAACTGCAACTTGAAATTTAGTTATTTCACTATATGCTTGGCGAACTAATTTTTGATGTTCAGAAAAGACTGAACGTAAGGCTTCAGCATAGCCATGAAATTTAGTTCTGCCTAAAATCCAGTATAAAGGTAAAGCCAGCCAGGGAAAAGTAACTAACGAAATACTCCAGGCGATCGCACCACGGGAAGAACGCACAGTCATGACTGCATGAGCAGCATGGGCAATTCCCAAAGCATGAACGACAACGGTAGCAGCACTAAAAAAAGTGAGGATGCTAATGTCTACAAGCATCTTTATTTCTTACATATCGACATAACTAAATTCTGCCAGCAATGGCTTGTGATCGGATGAATTAATTTCATCTAAAACTTTGGCACTGGCGGATTTTTCAGTTAATCCTCGATAAAAAATATAATCTAGGGGGGGTGACAAAAGGAACCTTTTAATCTTTTTACTTTCATGAGGGGCAAATTCGACTGACTTTAACCCTAATTTAGTGACAGCTTTATCTAAAAGTATGGCTCGTTGACGATTCCAAGTATTGAAATCACCAGCAAAAATAATCGGCCCGTGATGTGTGGATAACGCTAACTCTATTTCTTGTAATTGAGTTTTAAATTTATTTAAATCAACAAAATTAATTAAGTGACTATTAATAGTTAACAGGGTTTTGTGCTGGTGAGATAAAGAATATTCTGCAATTAATGAAACCTTGGGTGTGTTAACTAGAGGTTCATAATGTTTAGTCACTATCGCTTTCTTACTGAGAGGACTAATATTAGCTGCTGTTAAAATCCCCGAATAAGTTTGATGATGGGCATCAATGAAATTCGGTGCATAAGCCCAACTCAATTTGTTAAACCCAATAATTTGTTTCACACCTACACCCATTCGGACTTCTTGGCAGAAGATTAAATCAGGTTGGTACTGTCGCAGAATGCGGTAAAAATCTTTAAACCAACTTTTGTCAAAGTTATTTTTAGCAATATTCCAGTTTAAAACCTTAATTGAGTGAGGCTTTAGTTCTGTTTGCAGTTTATGACTATTACCGAGTGTAGATTCATGGGTGCGAATGAATCGATAAGAGGGAACAAACTGTCTGGCGAAAGAGGCGATGTTTTCTTTGAACTCAGACATGACTCAAATTTACTAAACTTTATCTATGTTAAATTATTCCCTAGTTGTGGATGTTTACGCTAACAAGGTCAATTAATATGGCATTTAGTAATTATAAAAATATTAGTACAGTCATCAAAAAATTTCAAATCAAATATATCCAGTCTAATTTTATGTCGGAATTAGATTTTCCTGTTCCCCAAGCTTTCCAAGAAGAGTTAGATTTACTATTTATAGATGGAGTTATAGATAATTCTGAAGATGCTATTTGTGAAAATCTGATCTATCCAGTTTTAAAAGAAGTTTGGAAACATTACCGGAGTAAATTAACACTTTGGAGCCATGAAACATTGACTTATGACGAAGATTTATCAGGAGTTCCAGATTATACAGTCACCCAGCGAAATCCTCTAGGAACAGTTGTATTTGATAAACCATATTTTCTGACAGTAGAAGCTAAACAAGACAGATTTGAAGAAGGTTGGGGACAGTGTTTAGCTGAGATGATTGCAGTCCAAAGAATTAACGATGATTTTGTCAGCGATATTTTTGGAATTGTGACAAACGGCAAAGTATGGCAATTTGGCAAGTTGTCTGCTGATGTGTTTACTCGGAATAAAGATTTGTATGTTATTCAATATTTAGATAAATTGTTTGCAGCAGTTAATTATATTTTTCAACAATGTGAATTAAAAACAAAGCCTGCCTAGCTTATCTAAAATGGCAAAGCCAAACGCAGGCTAATTCTTCTGATACATTATAGGAGCGATCGCAGGCTATGGACTCTCCTGTGCAGCCACTCGGACAGACTCTACATCAACCTTCAGTTGTTGAGCAATTTGTTCTATACTCATTCCTGTTTTTAATAACAGAGGTACAGCCGCTTTCAAAATTTCAGCTTTCTGTTCTTCTCTACCCTCAGCTTTTGCTTCTTGATAAACCCTTGTTTCTTCTAAAGTTAGTCCCAGCATAGCTTCTACTTCCTCTCTACTCAAAGACGCAAACTTGTAAACAGCTATTGTCGTAATAATATCGATGATTTCGGTTTTCTGGAGTGTATCTGTTAATTCTAATTCTACCCTTTGAATTACTTGCTTGGCTTTCTCTGCCATTTTATTCTCTGAGGCAATTGTTAACTGCATCAAATTAATCCCGATTGGTAGAGTATCAGAACTACCCAACTCATCTAAATAAATGCGCTGTACTTGGTCGCTGTTTAAAAAAATTCGATGTGTTCTAGTATCGCTTGGTTCTAAACTGCGTGATGGAAAAATTACTACACAATACCAATCATCGTATTCATTTTGATTCCGGTACAAATACGTCATTGACTCAGTAAAGAAGCGATGATACAAAGCTTCATCTCGCTGAAATTGCACTTCCGCGAAAAACACAATTCTTGGTGTGACACCCTCTGATGGTAAAAAGACTCCATCAATGCGAAAGGAGGTTTCTTTCACCTCAACTGATTCAAATCGATAATTTTGCGCCTGTTCATGCCGATAATTAACGATTTCAAAAATTAAGGCTGGGAATCGTTTAAAAATTTGGTAATAAATAGAGTCACGTTTCACTGAACATATCGAAATAGGCTGATTGTCCTTAATTTTATCAGTTAATGCAAATGATTGTTGATTTGAATGTTTTTATGAAGACATTTACTTGTTGGAAAAGATAGATTAGAAATGAATTACGTTCAAAAAGGTAATAATATGAGTCGTCATAGGCCTGTTTTAGTAATTCCTCAATCTTCTTCAGCACAAATCATAAACTGGATTGCGATCGCCGGCATCGTGGGATTATTTGGCATTGCGATTCACGCTTGGTTGGCGTTACCAGAAACGATACCCATTCATTTTGGATTTGATGGCAAAGTTAATGGTTGGGGAAGTAAAAAAATTATTTGGCTGTTACCAATTTTAAGTTTAGTAACTTATAGCTTTTTAACATTTATTAGTCGTTACCCACACACATTTAACTATGCAGTTACTATCACTGAAGTAAATGCTGTGCGGCAATATCAAATTGCTGGCTCGATGCTAAATTGGTTAAAAACTGAGATGGTTTGGCTATCTGCTTATATTGAATGGCAAATTTACCATCTAGCAACTACAGCCAATCCCTCTTTAGGCATCTGGTTTTTGCCTGGATTAATTATCATCATATTCGGCACGATTGGATATTGGTTAAGGCAATCGTTTTTGGCGAGATGAGATTTAGGGATAAGGGAGATACTTAATATTTAGACTGAAGTTAAGTAAGAATTTAACTGACGGTGCAATTGTTTATTGTTGAGTTTAGCTTTCCATTCTCGAATTGCGATCGCAGTTTTGGCTGTTGGTGAAATGTATGTTTGTTGGGGTGGTGTTGGTTCTGGTTGAGGCTGGAATGTTCGCAGGGGTTTTGTGGTTAAACAGTTGCTTAAATTAGGTAAATTCTTCTCTAGATTTAATGCTTTAATCACATCATCTACAGTCTTGAAGCGATCGTCTAAGGAAAACCTCACCATTTTTCCTAAAATCCTGGCAAAGTGATCACTAATATTCACTTCTTTTTGCCAGCTAATTTCCCCTGTGGATGTATCATGTTCAAAGTCTAAAGGCCCTTTACCAGTTAATAAATACAGACAAGTGACTCCCACTGCATAGATATCACTGGCGTAAACTGGCCGCAATGCAAACTGTTCTGGTGGTGCAAATCCCATAGTTCCGACAAAATTAGTCGTGGCTGTCTTGTAGCCAGAGTCTTCAGAAATATCAACTAACTTTTCTTTAACTGCACCAAAATCAATCATCACCAATCGTTGGTCATCTTCACAGCGCAACAAGTTTTGCGGTTTAATATCTCGATGAATTACCCGATTTTGATGGATATACTGCAATATTGGCAGAATGTCTTGTAAAAACTGCTTAACTTCGGCTTCAGTTTTCACGCCATTACGTCTGACTTCTCGTGCTAATGTACAACCCCGCACATATTCCTGCACTAAATAAAACTCACCATTTTTTTCAAAGTAGTCTAACAGCATAGGAACTTGTGAATGACTACCAAGTTGCGCTAAGGTTTTGGCTTCTTGTTCAAATCTTTGACAAGCTTTTTGCCAACTTTTGGTACTGGTGGTTTTTGGACAAAGTTGTTTAATTACACACAGAGGATTTCCGGGTAAGCGGGCGTTTCTGGCTAAAAAGGTAATGCCAAAGCCACCTCTACCTAAAATTCGCAATATCATGTAGCGATCGCGGAATAGCTGCGTAGAACCACACAATCGAGCCAGTTGATTTTTTTGTAAACTGTACTCGTCTGGAAAAGGGGTAATGTTTTCAGAAAAGCGATTCATGGTTTTAAAACAGCTACTCTGCATTGTTTTCAATGTAACTTTAAAAATATTTTTTTGCCAGTATCATTACTGCATGTTTGTAAAACTTTTTCAAAGTCTTCTATCGCCCAACACTTGATGCTCTCAAGTGGAACAACAAAAACAGTTGAAGGATGCAGTAGAATAACTCAACGTTTAGACCTGTGCTAGTCAGTAAGTCACGGTTCCCTTTGCTAAAATTAGAGGTGTCTATAAAGGCGGTCTGATGCTCGAAACCACCATCCTTCAACACCTCAAACAACTACCTGAATCTCTCCAACAAGAAGTCTTACACTACACTCAATTTCTCCTGGCAAACCACGTCAAAACTAAATCTGTCTCCCCAAAACGTCAAGCTGGCTTTCTCAAAGGCACTTTTAGCTTACCCCTACCAGAAGACTTCGATGAGCCTTTGGATGATCTGAAGGAATACATGGAATGACGGCATTACTGTTGGACACTCACGCTTTTATCTGGTATTCAGAAGATGATCCTAACTTGCCTGACTCACTCAAAGCAGAGATTGATCATGCAGAGCGCGTTTATCTCAGCATCGCCACATTATGGGAAATTGCGATCAAGCTTAACCTCGGTAAACTCTCACTTCAGGCAAATTACGAATTAATTGAAGCTAGTTTAGAGCCTGCTGGAATCAACCTCCTGCCGATCGCTTTTGCTGACACGATACAAATCCTCAAACTCCCACTCCATCACCGTGATCCGTTTGATCGCATTCTAATTGCTCAAGCAATGCGCCATAATTTGGCGATCGTCAGTCGTGATCGTGCATTTGCGGCTTATCCACTACAACTGTTGTGGACATAAAAATTTTGGCGTTGCATAAATGCGGGATGAAATCATAAAATTCCACTTTTAAAACTCTTGCTCTTTGCGCCTTTGCGTGAGACAAAAATCATCCCCGTAATCAGCAACGCCAAAATTTTTTGCTCAAAGCGTCAAGCTCTGGACTCGAACGTTTTAATAACAGATACACCCAACAAAGCATAAAGACTGAAGCAGTTGTTTCATACTTCAGCCTTCATACCTCATATTTTCCTACGGTACTTCAATTGGAATTAAAGCATTTTCTGGCAAATAGTCAGAAAAACGCCCGTTATCAGCCAGAATTAAAATCAAGCGCAGGGGATAATCGGGGGGAACTTGCAAATCTGCCCAAGGCACTGATAATTCTAAACAAGTATCTAAAGCTACTTGGGCGCGGCTAAAGCGGGGTTGCCATTGATAATCTTCTGCGGCTTCGCGGAACTGTACTGATTGTGTGAGTAAATTAATTTCCAAATGGTGATGGTACAAATAATTTACTGGTGCTTGCTGCGGCACATCTTTTAAGGGAATTGGGCTATTGTGCATGGTTTTATCAGGATAGAACCACAGCAAATTTAATTCTGGTGGTAATTCTTGTCCTGGTTTGACACCACTTTTGAAGTCCAACCGGATATAAAAGTTGAGGTGATCTACCCCATACCAAAGTCGTTGGATGAGGCTGCTGTTGTGCATTGTGCCTCTCGCACCACCAACTTCGATTCTGCCGGCTTTGTCCCAATCTTGTTCGTCACCACGGCCATCAATGACCGGGTGAATAAAGCTTTCTGGAAGATGATTGGCGCGAATTTCATGCACTTCTACAGCTTGAGAGAGATAGGCTGGTACGGGTTCATTTAAGGCTTTGTAAATGCCAGCTAGATGCTCTCGAAATAATTCATCAAAAATAGCATCTTGATTAGAAGAATGCCCTTCACCAAACCACCAAAACCAGTCTGAACCTTCAGCCGCGTACAAAGCTTCCCAGGCGGCTGGGTTAGTTTCTTCGGTGGCTTCTGGATGGCTGGCTAACACGGCTCTGGCTTGGGTGAGGTAGTCCCAGGCTTTATTTTTTGCTGGGTCGCCAATCCAGGTGGTGAAGCTACCATCTACCCACGAACCACTGTGTAATTGTTCTTGGGGGATAGTGGCTGTGGGTGGGAATTTTTCAATAAATTCCGAGACGGTGACAAGTTGCAATTGGGGGTCGTTGCTCAGGTTGTGATACAAAGCTTCCAGGAACAGCTTGCCATCTTGGGGATAAAATTCCCAGCAATTTTCGCCATCTAAAGCAATGGTGACTAACCAAGGTTGGTCGCTGGGGTTTTCGCGCTGCTTTTTAGCGATCGCTTGCAGATGTCCCACTAAGTTGGCGGCGGCTTGTTTTGGCTGCATTGCCCCGTAGGTAAAGCCAATTAAATCAGACAATCTATGGTCGCGGAAAACAATCGCTAAATCCCCTGCTGGAGTTGTTAGGCGATAAGGGCGATATAGCATTTCTGGTTGCTGGACGTTCCCTGCACCATCTCGATGGAAGAAGTGTCGCAGTGTCCACCCTAAGACTGCTTCATCTGAGCAAATCCACTTAAAACCTTGTTTAATAATATACGGTAATACTTCTGGACTCACAGATTGTTCCGAAGGCCATAAACCTCTGGGTTCTTGACCAAAACGCTCTGTATACATATCCCAGGCTTTGCGTAGGTGGCGGGGAATGTCTTCTGCCCATTGAAAGCGATGCTCTGGTAAGGTCATATTCGGCACTGCTACCCGACCAGAGTTAGTATCAGCCAGCAAAGGCATAATTGGGTGAGTGTAGGGCGTGGTTGTGACTTCTAATTGCCCTGTTTGCTGCATTTTTCGGTGTTGGGGAATAATGCGGCTTAAGATTTGGCGTTGTTTAGCGTAAATTTGCTGGCGATCGCTTAAACTAAAATTCCGCCCTTGTTTTAACCAAGCGGCAATTTCTGGGTCATCCCAAAACAAAGGATCTATCCAAGCTAAATTGTGCCAAGCCAGCAAATCGCTGTAATCCTGCACACCCCAATTTGCTAAACACCAAGCTTGTCCTTTGTCTTGCCTTTGTTGATATAACTCAGCATAACGGGGATGGGGATCAATTAAGGTGTGGTGATTGGCATCAAAGAAATGTTGGACAATAAATTCGTGCTGTTCTCTGGTTAGTTGTTCAGCAGCAGTTAAGCTGGCTGTTAAATAAGGGTCAAAAGCTGTACCAGCAATGTAATCTTCTAATTGCAATATCAAAGAAGGTACCAAATTCACCGTTTGGTGTAACTTGGGATATTGTTCCAGGATTAATATTAAATCTAAATAATCTTTAGTGCCGTGTAAGCGTACCCAAGGTAGCTTGTATTGTTGGGTAGATGAAAGTGAAACGCCGCTGTCAGGAGATTTGTACAGCGGCTGATGTTGATGCCAAATAAAGGCAACATAAAGTGGATGGGACATAATCGGTAATGATTAAGGATTAGGGATGAGGACTTAGGGATTTATAAAGTGAAAAGTTTAAAGGCAAAAGTAAAAAGCGTTAAATTTTGACTTTTTACTTTTGACCTTTGACTTTTTACTTCTGATCCCTCAGCCCCTAAATTACTTGTTCAACTTCAGCAATTTCGGGAATCATTTCCTTGAGGCGGCGTTCCAGACCCATTCTCAGGGTCATTGTGGAGCTAGGACAAGAACCACAAGCACCTTGTAACCGTAATCTGACCACAGGGCCATCAAGTTCTACAAGTTCCACGTTACCGCCATCAGACATCAAATAAGGGCGCATTTCATCTAAAACGGTTTCTACGTTGTCAATTGTCAATTCCATTGTTTTAGACCTGTGAAGTTAGTGATGGTGATGAGGTATGAGTTTTTCGTAGATTTTTGGCACTACTACCAACTCAATACCCACAGCTTTGTTTTTTAGCTTTGTTAAATCAATCCTAGATCCAATTGTCGCTAGATTGCTTGGCGTAGTTTTACCTTTGTTGTTTGACACAAAACAATCACTAGCGACTCAACAGCTAACATCCAGCCCTGTGACGGGATTCGTGAACTTACTAGTTAATCGAAGTGAAATACATCATAACTTTACCTTACTCCCCAGGCATATATATAGTGTTTTCATATACAGTCATAAAAATTGGGTGCGTGGGTTTAGGGGTGTATGGGTAGGGAGGGGTTTAAGGGGTGTATAGGGCGTATGGGAGTGGGGAGTGTGGGAAGTGTGGGGAGTGTGGGTGTGGGGGAAAGAAAATCTCGCTGTCAGTTCTCTAGTCTACGTTTCTATAACCTGTAACCGAAAAGGTGCTGAGTTAAAGAGCGTATATTACTCAGCACTAGTAGAGGTTGGCGTAAATAAACAGACTATCTGGAATAGCTAAAAGGCTTGTTTTATCACTATTCTTTCTTTTTACTTTTTATTTTTTACTTTTGCTCTGTTGTACTAGTCTGGAAAAGCTAAACCTGTTCTGGGGTCGCGGATATACAGTCCTAGGGTGAGACTCCGCATCACTTCATCCCAAACGGGTGTTAACTGTTCGGCTTGGTCTGCCCAAAACTCAAAGGTAATTAAGCATTGTATATTTGAGCCTAAACCAATGCAAATTCGAGAAAAAGCTTCTCTTGGTTCGGCTTGGGTGTCAATAAATTTAAGTTCTGTCCACACAACTCTGGCGGTTTGGCGTTTGAGGGTGATAACTTCGCCTTTCTCAATTACATCGCGGCTGTCTTCTTCTACGATTTTCTTTAAGGTAGCTTTGAGGGGAAACAAACTCCAGTCGTGGGGCGGTAGGTGATTAAAAGATACTTCTAAACAGCAGTCATCTTTGGGTGGTTTTTTATCCATGAACTTGAAGGATTTTTCTTGGGGTTCAAATACCCAATTTTGGGGGACGTTGAAGCGAACAGCCCCCCGGTTAGCAACGAAAATTTTATAGCCTGATGGAGATTCCCAGTGGTGGTCGGGTTGGAGATCAAGCGTTTCTTTAATCCACTGGAGATTGCTTTTTTTACGCTTTGCCATAGTTTTAGCGATCGCTCACTTCGTTAATAATATCAAATTGATGAATGTTGAATGTTTCGCGCAAAGGCGCAAAGGTGCAAAGATGATCTTGACTCAACGTAAACCACCAGATGCTAATGCTGTGGTGAGTTTAACTTTAGCACTGACGGCACAAGAACGGACTCGCAGCCGTCATCGGTTTGACATGGAAAATGGTCAGGTTGTGTTTTTGCGTTTACCCAGGGGGACTGTGTTACGGGATGGCGATATTCTACAAGAGGAAAATGATGGTAGTTTAATGAGAATTGTTGCGAAGCCAGAACCTGTGCTGACTGTCTCGGCTAAATCACCACTGTTGTTAATGCGAGCAGCATACCATCTGGGTAATCGTCACGTACCTCTGGAAATTACGCCGAGTTATTTGCGTTTGTCACCAGATACTGTTTTACACACGATGTTGGTACAGTTGGGACTGGAAATTACAGAAGAAATTGCACCGTTTCAGCCAGAATTAGGGGCTTATGGACACCATCACCCTCACTGATAGTCATTTTTTGGGAATTTTGCAGTTAGCCAGCCCCGCTTTACCTGTGGGCGCTTATAGTTATTCTGAGGGTTTGGAAACTTTGGTAGAACATGGCATTATTACCAATCAAGATACACTCAAACATTGGCTAACCTCGGAGTTACGTTACGGTGCAATTCGGCTAGAGGCGGCGGTGATGTTACGGGCGGCTGCATCTGCGAAGATGGGGAATATTGAAACCCTCTGTTATTGGAATCACTGGTTATCGGCGGCGAGGGAAACCCAAGAATTACGCAACTCTAGTTGGCAGATGGGGCGATCGCTGGCTCAATTACTTGGTAAACTACAACCAGAATTACTACCTACAATTAATAGTGTGGGTAATCGTTGCAATTATGCAGTTGCTTTTGGTATTGCTGTTGCTCATTGGCAAATTCACCCCAATGCTGCTTTACTCGCATATCTGCATAGTTGGGCTACTAATCTCATCACCGCCGGAGTTAAACTGATTCCCCTCGGACAAACCGCCGGACAAGAATTATTACTAAATTTACAACCCTTAATTAGTGCTACTGTCCAAGCAGTTCTTGTTTTAGAAGATGATGAATTAAGTTGTTGTAGCTGGGGTTTATCTTTAGCAAGTATGCAGCATGAAAGGCAGTATACAAGGTTGTTTAGAAGTTGAGTGGGAAGTATGAAGTGTAAAGTATGAAGTATGAAATTTTATCCTTTTGCCTTTTGACTTTTTATTATGACCGCATTTCGAGTAGGTGTTGCAGGCCCGGTAGGTTCGGGGAAGACGGCGTTAGTGGATGCTTTATGTAAGGCGTTACGTGACCAGTATCATCTTGCTGTGGTGACGAATGATATTTATACTCAGGAGGATGCACAATTTTTGGTGCGTTCTCAGGCTTTAGCAAGCGATCGCATTTTGGGTGTAGAAACTGGTGGCTGTCCCCACACGGCGATTAGAGAAGATGCTTCAATGAATTTAGCTGCAATTGAACAGTTAGAAGAGCGTTTTCATAATTTAGATTTAGTCTTTTTAGAAAGTGGTGGTGATAATTTAGCCGCTACCTTCAGTCCCGAATTAGTCGATTTAACTATCTATGTTATTGATGTGGCTGCTGGTGATAAAATTCCCCGCAAAGGCGGCCCAGGAATTACCAAATCTGATTTATTAGTGATTAATAAAACTGACCTTGCACCATTCGTCGGTGCAGATTTAAGCGTTATGGAACGCGATGCGAAAAAAATGCGCGGTAATAAACCTTTTATTTTTACGAATTTAAAAACTCAATCAGGTTTAGCAGAGGTAATTAACTTCGTTTGTAAATACTTGGCTTAAAAATTTTACCATTTGTAATTTATCAATACGTCAGCGTAACCTAACTCTGCGTTACTTTGTGCTGACTTTGCAGGTATAGCAGGGGACAGGTGATAGGTGACAGGTGACAGGGTTAAAAGCTTTGTGCTGTCTCAGTTTTACTATTTATCCATGTCCTAAGCAACTTTGCTACTGCTATAAATTTCCCTAGCCTCTAGCCTCTCTTCCCCATCTACTTGTACTGCACCCAACCGAGAAACGCTACGAATAACAAACTTATCTTATACTGTCCTCTATCTTTGGTTAGATAGAACTAATATATTATTCCTCCTAAAGTTAGATAAATTCTAGAGTTAAAATCATTGATATTTAGTAATAATGAGTCTGTTATATTAAAAGTGACTTTTAACTATCTTCAGCAAGAGTTTAGTTAACAATCAGCAAAAAAATTCTCTTCTAAAAAGCGTTGGTACTTAAGCATCAATTTACTTATCCAAGACACATTAATTTTTGTATGTAGATGTGTGGCTTAACGATGATTCTTGGATAATAACGCTCTGAAAAATTATGAGTGTGCAGTATTAATATCTTTTCCCTAACATCACTCCCCAGTTTCCCAAGGATATAGTAATGGCAACCGAACAGTTAACCAGAGAAAGCGACAATCTTGATTTAAAACAATTGCTGAAAACACTCACTGCTGTGAAAAAAGGTGACTTTTCGGTTCGGATGTCCGTAGAAAATACTGGTTTGGCAGGTAAAATTGCTGACACGCTCAACGATATCATTGACCAAAATGAGCGGATGGCGCTAGAACTCCAGCGCATTGGGAATGTGGTTGGGAAAGACGGGAAAATTACAGAACGCGCCTCTTTAGGAACTGTGCGGGGTTCTTGGTCAGATTGTGTGAATTCTGTCAATACTCTCATTACAGATTTAGTCCAACCAACAGCCGAAACTACAAGGGTAATTCGGGCGGTGGCGAATGGGGATTTGTCTCAAACCATCGCCACAGAAATAGATGGTAAACCCCTCAAAGGCGAGTTTTTGCAAACAGCCAATATCGTTAACACAATGGTAGACCGACTGGGTTCCTTTGCATCCGAAGTTACCAGAGTGGCGCGGGAAGTGGGAACAGAAGGAAAACTTGGTGTCCAAGCAGAAGTGCGAGGTGTGGCGGGAACTTGGAAAGACCTCACCGATAACGTGAATTTGATGGCAGGTAATCTTACCGGGCAGGTACGTAATATTGCGGAAGTTGCAACCGCGATCGCTAATGGTGATTTATCGAAGAAAATTACAGTCAATGTCAAAGGCGAAATTCTGGAACTAAAAAACACCGTCAACACAATGGTGGATCAGTTGAACTCCTTCGCGTCGGAAGTTACCAGGGTAGCGCGGGAAGTGGGGACGGAAGGAAAACTCGGTGTTCAAGCGGAAGTTCGGGGTGTGGCGGGAACCTGGAAAGACCTCACCGATAACGTGAATTTGATGGCGGGGAATTTGACAGGACAGGTACGTAATATTGCGGAAGTTGCAACTGCGATCGCTAATGGGGACTTGTCGAAGAAAATCACTGTAGATGTGAAGGGTGAAATTTTGGAGTTGAAGAACACTATCAATATCATGGTGGATCAACTCAGTTCATTTGTGTCAGAAGTTACCAGAGTGGCGAGAGAAGTAGGCAGTGAAGGAAAACTTGGTGTCCAAGCCGATGTTAAAGGCGTGGCGGGGACGTGGAAAGATTTGACTGACTCTGTGAATTTCATGGCGGGAAGTTTGACAGCCCAAGTACGCAACATCGCAGAAGTGACAACGGCGGTGGCGAATGGTGACTTGTCGAAGAAAATCACTGTGGATGTGAAGGGTGAAATCCTGGAACTGAAAAACACTATCAATACAATGGTGGATCAACTCAATTCCTTCGCGTCGGAAGTAACCAGAGTAGCGCGGGAAGTGGGAACGGAAGGAAAACTTGGTGTGCAAGCGGAAGTGAGGGGTGTGGCGGGAACCTGGAAAGACCTCACCGATAACGTGAATTTAATGGCGGGGAATTTAACAGGTCAGGTACGTAATATTGCGGAAGTTGCAACTGCGATCGCAAATGGTGATTTATCGAAGAAAATCACGGTGGATGTGAAGGGCGAAATTCTGGAACTGAAGAACACGATCAATATCATGGTGGATCAACTCAGTTCCTTTGCATCAGAAGTAACAAGGGTGGCGCGGGAAGTAGGAAGTGAAGGTAAGTTAGGTGTCCAAGCTGATGTGCGGGGTGTGGCGGGGACTTGGAAAGATTTGACTGACTCGGTAAACTTCATGGCGGGGAGTTTGACAGCCCAAGTAAGGAACATCGCGGAAGTCACAACGGCGGTGGCGAATGGGGACTTATCCAAGAAAATCACGGTGGATGTAAAGGGTGAAATTTTGGAGTTGAAGAACACGATTAATACAATGGTGGATCAACTCAATTCCTTCGCCAGTGAAGTAACGCGGGTGGCGCGAGAGGTAGGAAGTGAAGGAAAACTTGGTGTCCAAGCCGAGGTGCGCGGTGTGGCGGGGACATGGAAAGATTTGACTGACAGCGTGAATTTCATGGCGGGAAGTTTGACAGCCCAGGTGCGAAACATTGCTGATGTGACAACGGCGGTGGCGAATGGCGACTTGTCGAAGAAAATCACCGTGGATGTGAAAGGTGAAATTCTGGAGTTGAAGAACACGATTAATACAATGGTGGATCAACTCAGTTCCTTTGCATCAGAAGTAACCAGAGTAGCGCGAGAGGTGGGTACAGAAGGAAAACTGGGTGTCCAAGCCGAAGTGCGCGGTGTGGCGGGAACCTGGAAAGACTTAACAGGTGCGGTGAATATGATGGCGGGGAACCTCACCGACCAAGTACGTAGTATAGCGGAAGTTGCAACTGCGATCGCCAACGGGGATTTATCGAAAAAAATCACTGTCCAAGTTAAAGGCGAAATTCTGGAGTTGAAAAACACGATCAATATCATGGTGGATCAACTTAATTCCTTCGCATCGGAAGTAACCAGGGTGGCGCGAGAGGTAGGAAGTGAAGGTAAGTTAGGTGTCCAAGCCGATGTTAAAGGTGTGGCGGGGACATGGAAAGACCTCACCGACAGCGTGAATTTCATGGCGGGAAGTTTGACAGCCCAGGTACGCAACATCGCAGCAGTCACAACGGCGGTGGCGAATGGCGACTTATCTAAGAAAATCTCTGTGGATGTGAAGGGGGAAATTTTGGAGTTGAAAAACACCGTCAATACAATGGTGGATCAACTTAATTCCTTCGCGTCGGAGGTAACGAGAGTAGCGCGAGAGGTGGGAACGGAAGGTAAATTGGGTGTCCAAGCCGAAGTCAAAGGTGTGGCGGGGACGTGGAAAGACCTCACTGACAGCGTGAATTTCATGGCGGGAAGTTTGACAGCCCAGGTAAGAAACATCGCTGAAGTCACAACGGCGGTAGCGAATGGTGACTTGTCGAAGAAAATCACTGTGGATGTGAAGGGTGAAATTTTAGAGTTGAAAAACACTATCAATACAATGGTGGATCAACTTAATTCCTTCGCTAGTGAAGTAACGCGGGTGGCGCGTGAGGTGGGAACGGAAGGTAAACTTGGTGTCCAAGCTTACGTCCGGGGCGTTGGGGGGACGTGGAAAGACCTCACCGATAACGTGAACTCAATGGCGGGGAATCTTACAGCCCAGGTAAGGAACATCGCGGAAGTAACTAAAGCGGTGGCGAATGGGGACTTGTCGAAGAAAATCACCGTGGATGTGAAGGGTGAAATTCTCGACTTGAAGAACACGATTAATACAATGGTGGATCAACTCAGTTCCTTCGCATCGGAAGTAACCAGAGTAGCGAGAGAGGTGGGAACAGAAGGAAAATTAGGTGGTCAAGCTGTAGTACAAGGTGTGGCGGGGACTTGGAAAGACCTCACCGATAATGTGAACTCAATGGCGGGTAACTTAACCGCCCAAGTGCGAGGAATTGCGCGAGTTGTTACCGCCGTGGCGAATGGGGATTTGAAGCGGAAATTGATGTTAGATGCAAAAGGGGAAATCGAAACCTTAGCAGAAACCATCAATGAAATGATTGATACCCTAGCGACCTTCGCCAATCAGGTCACAACCGTAGCGCGAGAAGTGGGAATTGAGGGTAAACTTGGTGGTCAAGCCAGGGTACCAGGGGCGGCGGGAACCTGGAAAGACCTTACAGATAACGTAAATGAACTAGCCGCAACCCTGACAACACAGTTACGGGCGATCGCAGAAGTAGCAACGGCGGTAACAAAAGGCGACTTAACTCGGTCAATTTCCGTGGAAGCACTAGGAGAAGTGGCAATCTTAAAAGACAACATCAACCAGATGATTGCCAATTTGCGCGAGACAACCCAAAAGAACACCGAACAAGACTGGTTAAAGACCAACCTCGCCAAATTTACCCGGATGTTGCAAGGTCAGCGCGACTTAGAAACCGTCTCCAAACTCATTCTTTCAGAACTTGCACCATTAGTAGGCGCACAACATGGCGTATTTTACTTAATGGATGCTGGTGAACAACAACAAGCATATCTAAAATTACTCAGCAGCTACGCCTACCGCGAACGCAAACATCTCGCCAATCGTTTCCATTTGGGCGAAGGTTTAGTGGGACAATGCGCTTTAGAAAAAGAGCGAATTTTGTTAACGGAAGTGCCGAGTAATTATGTCAAGATTAGTTCTGGTTTGGGTGAAGCAGCCCCACTCAACGCTGTAGTTTTACCTGTGTTGTTTGAAGGACAAGTCACCGCCGTCATTGAACTCGCATCCTTCCGCCGCTTTAGTGAAATTCATTTAACCTTCTTCGACCAACTTACCGAAAGTATTGCGATCGTTCTCAATACTATAGCCGCTTCCATGCGTACCGAAGAATTACTCAAACAATCGCAATCTTTAGCCGAAGAACTGCAAACTCAACAAAACGAACTCAAAGAAACCAACAAACGCCTCGAACAACAAGCCCAGTCTCTCAAAACTTCGGAAGATTTACTCAAGAAACAACAAGAAGAACTCCAACAAACCAACGCCGAACTCGAAGAAAAAGCCGAATTACTGGCGTTGCAAAAGAAAGAAGTTGAACGCAAAAACCTGGAAATTGAACAAGCGAGACTTTCTTTGGAAGAAAAAGCCGAACAATTGGCGCTGTCATCCAAATATAAATCCGAATTTCTGGCGAATATGTCCCATGAACTGCGGACACCGTTAAATAGTTTGCTGATTTTAGCGAAGTTGTTAACCGATAACATTGATGGGAACCTCAGCACCAAACAAGTGGAATACAGCCGCACAATTTACTCGGCGGGGAATGACTTGTTGGCGTTAATTAATGACATTTTAGATTTGGCAAAAATTGAGTCGGGAACCATGTCAATTGATATGTCGCAAATGTTAGTCACCGATTTGCGAGATCAAACAGAACGCACCTTCCGCCAAATCGCCCAAGATAAAGGACTCACTTTCACCATTGAAACCGGTGCTGATTTACCCAAAGCCATTTATACTGACCCAAAACGCTTGTTACAAGTCCTGAAAAATCTGCTTTCCAACGCCTTTAAATTTACCGAACGGGGAGAGGTGCGCTTACGCATTGAAGTCGCCAAGCAGGGGTGGAGTATGAATCAAGAAGCCTTGAACCGCGCCCCAATGGTAGTCGCCTTTTCCGTGATAGATACGGGAATTGGGATCGCCCCAGAAAAACAAAAAGTGATTTTTGAAGCCTTCCAACAAGCCGACGGTACTACCAGCCGCAAATACGGCGGTACAGGTTTGGGTTTATCCATCAGCCGCGAAATCGCCCGCTTATTTGATGGCGAAATCACCTTGGTAAGTAACGTCAGTCAAGGTAGTACATTTACCTTCTACTTACCCCAATTTGATTCCGACTCCACCTTCATTCTGCCTGAACCCACATCTCAACTAGTTCTCACTCCCCCCACTCCCAACTCAGCACTCAGCACTCAGCACTCCCAACTCCCAACTCCCAACTCAACACTCAGCACTCAGCACTCAGCACTCAGTACTCAGCACTCAGCACTCCTAGAAGACGATCGCATTGATATTCAAAACAGCGATCGCGTATTATTAATCGTTGAAGATGATATTCACTTTGCTCGCATCCTCTTGGAAATGGCACAGCAGCAAGGTTTTAAAGTCATCGCCGCCCAAAGTGGTAGTAATGGTTTAGCCCTCGCCCAACAATTCCAACCCGCCGGAATTCTACTCGATATCCGCTTACCTGATATGGATGGTTGGACAGTCCTCGACAGGTTAAAGCATGACGCAAATACCCGTCACATTCCCGTTCATATTATGACCGTCGAAGAAGGTAAACGCCGGAGTTTACAATTAGGTGCATTAGCATATCTGCAAAAACCAGCCAGCAGCGAAAGTATTTCCGAGGCTTTAAATAAAATCAAAGGTTTTGTGGAACGGCGGGTGAAGAGTTTGCTAGTAGTAGAAGATGACGACACCCAACGCCATAGCATTGTTGAGTTAATTGGTAACAGCGATGTCGCCACTACCGCCGTCGCCACTGGTGCAGCTGCTTTAGAAGCAATTAGCGCCCAACCCTTTGATTGTCTCGTCCTCGATTTAGGGCTACCCGATATGAATGGGTTTGAACTGCTTCAACAAATCAAACAGCAGCCCAATGGTGAATCATTACCCATTATTATTTACACTGGTATCGAATTAACCAAAGCCCAAGATGCCGAACTGCGGCGCATTACCGAAACCATCATCGTCAAAGATGTGCGATCGCCCGAACGCCTCCTTGATGAAACGACATTATTTTTACACAGAGTCCAGGCAAATTTACCAGAACCCAAACGTCAAATCCTTGAACAACTGCACGCCCGTGACTACATCCTGGCAAATAAGAAAGTATTAATTATTGATGATGATGTCCGTAATATCTTTGCCTTGACCAGTATGTTAGAACGCTATCACATGCAGGTGATGTATGCCGAAAACGGCAGAGATGGCATCACTATGTTAGAAACGACACCCGATATTGATGTGATCTTAATGGATGTGATGATGCCAGAAATGGACGGTTACGAAACCACTCACTTAATCCGCCAAAATAACCGATTCATCACCTTACCAATTATCGCCCTCACCGCCAAAGCCATGCAAGGCGATCGCGAAAAGTGCATCGAGTCCGGCGCATCCGATTACATCACCAAACCTGTAGATATTGAACAATTACTGTCTTTATTGCGCGTTTGGCTATATCGGTAAACTAACATAGGACTTACGCACCAAGATTGTCTGTGGGGATTGGGTGTAGGGGTGAAAGGGTATGGGGTGTAAGGGTTTTGAATACTTATACCCTTACACCCTCATACCCCTGTACCCTATTCTAAAACCTTATTTTTTCGTTTTTTTGCGTAAGTCCCATAACAGTAGAGACACCACAGCGTTGTTAAAGTTACTCATCAATCTTTGCTTCGCTGTGTGTTTATTTATTGCAGTTTAGAGGTTGTTTGAAAAGTGCTTGGTTGTGATGATTAGGATTTATTGATCCCCCCAACCACCCTTAAAAAGCAGGGGGGCTAAAACCTGCTTAAAGTCCAATACGGTTCCGTTAAGGTTATAAGAGTAGATTTCTCAATTTTCTGCGCTACCTATCAGATAATGAGCAAGATTTGGGGGATTCTCCCCCACGCCCCCGATTGGGGGACGGTTGCGTCCCCCAAACCCCCTCCAAAATCATTTTTTCGTTTTTTGTTGATTTATCATTTGCTGGTTCTGTTATGACTTGGCTTTCTTAACTGAACCGTATTGGCTTAAAGTCCCCCTTTTTAAGGGGGATTTAGGGGGATCTAAAATGTTTTGTCCAACACTGCGACATTGTTTTAATCCCTAATAGGGATTAGTTGAAATTGCAATGAGTACTGGCTTGGGTATGTTGGATACACTCAAAAGTTTCAATCCCTAATAGGGATTAGTTGAAATTGCAATCCCAGGTATGGGACTGGGTGAGAGCGATGGCGAAGGTTTCAATCCCTAATAGGGATTAGTTGAAATTGCAATTTTGGTAGCGTTAGCCAAAGTCAGCATTGGGAATTTGTTGGTTTCAATCCCTAATAGGGATTAGTTGAAATTGCAATCTATGAATTGCCCTTACTTACAAACGAATGAGAGTGTTCAGTTTCAATCCCTAATAGGGATTAGTTGAAATTGCAATGGACGCGGACAAGAGGGCTGGCAACAGGGGGGAGTGACGTTTCAATCCCTAATAGGGATTAGTTGAAATTGCAATAGCTGTGATTACTGGCTCGTAATTGGGCATCATGTTTCAATCCCTAATAGGGATTAGTTGAAATTGCAATCATTTATGTATTTATAATCACTGTCTTTTTGTAACATTTTAGTTTCAATCCCTAATAGGGATTAGTTGAAATTGCAATGTATAGAAGATTTTCAAGTTTGTACTGGCATCTAGCGTTTCAATCCCTAATAGGGATTAGTTGAAATTGCAATCACCTGCACTATTGTTAATATAGATCCATGTTTCTGTTTCAATCCCTAATAGGGATTAGTTGAAATTGCAATAATAAAATAGGGGTGGATATTGATTCCACAAACTTGTTTCAATCCCTAATAGGGATTAGTTGAAATTGCAATCGTATACCATCGGTGGCACAGGATTTCTAACACGTGTTTCAATCCCTAATAGGGATTAGTTGAAATTGCAATTTCATTCAGTAATTCATCTTTTTCAAGACTACCCGTTTCAATCCCTAATAGGGATTAGTTGAAATTGCAATTTGGATGTTGCCACCACGTATCCCCCACTCTCTCATCTGCGTTTCAATCCCTAATAGGGATTAGTTGAAATTGCAATGTATGGGATCTCTTTAGATTTTGAGCAAATCCCTCAGAACGCGTTTCAATCCCTAATAGGGATTAGTTGAAATTGCAATAGAATGCACTGGCATTCCTTTCGCCCAGCATAATCGTTTCAATCCCTAATAGGGATTAGTTGAAATTGCAATCCACGCTGATCAGCGTCGGTTTGTTCAAGTCCGCGTTTCAATCCCTAATAGGGATTAGTTGAAATTGCAATTCTTCGTTCGATTGCGAGTCATTTTCTGAATACTCGTTTCAATCCCTAATAGGGATTAGTTGAAATTGCAATTTGGTGGTGGTAATTTTCCTCAACTAATTGAAGATGTTTCAATCCCTAATAGGGATTAGTTGAAATTGCAATGAAAATCGGTCAACGCAAAGGACAACCACTTAAAGAAATTGTTTCAATCCCTAATAGGGATTAGTTGAAATTGCAATTCTCGCACCTGCCGGAAGAAATTTTGTATCTTCCGTAATTGAAGTTTCAATCCCTAATAGGGATTAGTTGAAATTGCAATAGGACTATTCGCCCTTAAATCACAAGGGTGACACGTTTCAATCCCTAATAGGGATTAGTTGAAATTGCAATACAGATCAGCGATCGCTTGCGCGGTAAGGAAGCACTAGTTTCAATCCCTAATAGGGATTAGTTGAAATTGCAATAGCGGGAGCCGGAAAAGCTTACTGTATTTAGTTTTCAAGGTGCGGTTTCGCGGATGGGATAATTTTAACATGGTTTAATGTCAATTGATTTGCGCTAAATTGCTGAAACCTATACTGTATAAGCCGCGCGGACAATTTTAATTAATTTTTTCTGCAAAACCTTACCCTCTAAGCAATCCAGCCATTCTTACTCAAAGGCGATTTTGCACACCTACCCATCCGCGCATTTTGACTAAATTTGTCGTACTGTTCAGATCCCCGACTTTTCCAGAAAATCGGGGATCTAGATATTACATCAAGAGTTGGCGGATTAAAATACTCATGACTTCATCGGGGTTGGCGGTTGGTAAAAGTGGACTCCAGTCGCCGACGCTGGCGTAACCAATGAGGTGTAAACGATGAATGGTGATAGTGACAGCTTGCGCTGAACCGATGAGTAAATGCTTAACGGGTTCGCGTTTGGAAAGTTGCTGTTGTGGTAATTGATTGGGTGTGGCTGGACTAGACTCTGCACCAGGCAGGTATTGTCTTAAATTTGACAGTGTAGACTTTGGTAATTCTGGCATCATCAATAGTTGTACTCCGTTATGGGGATTGTAGGAAGGCGATTCGCAGACTCTTGGCCGAGGGCGATCGCCTTTTCCATAACCTCATAATAAAGTATAAAATTATACCTGTCAAGCGTAGATATAAAAAATTTTGTCAATAATTTTCTCCTCACTCTCTATTCCCTACACCCTGTCTACACAAGTAAATTGGGAAATCAAATCTGATTTCTATATTCATGACGCATCACACCTTAAAAGCCACCACCGAAACAGTGCATCTTGGTGGGTTCTCCCATTTATTAAAACCAGCACTCATGATTAATTCTGGGGACACCATTGATGTCGAAACCTTCACCGGTTACTACATTTACGACAAAGCACCACCAGAATTTCTCCCCCCAGAATTTGTAGATATCTGCCAAAATTTGCCAGCAGAACGCAAAATTGCTGGGGGGCCGCATTTACTCACCGGGCCAATTTATGTGCAGGATGCTGAACCAGGAGATGTTTTAGAAGTAAGATTAGAAGCGATCGCCCCAAGTTTACCAGTGGGTTTTAATGCTATTCGTACAGGCTGGGGAGCTTTACCACAACAATTTACCCAACCTGCACTAAGATTCATTCCCCTAGATTTAGCTAATAATATCGCCGAATTTCCCGCTAACAGTGGCATTAAAATTCCCCTCACACCCTTTTTTGGGATTTTAGGTGTGGCGACACCGCAAAGCGATCGCAATTCCATTCCCCCCGGTAATTATGGCGGTAACATCGATAACCGCGAACTCCAAGCAGGTTCACGGTTATTTTTACCAATTTACGTCCCTGGGGCTTTATTTTCTATTGGTGATGGACATTCCGCCCAAGGAGATGGTGAAGTAAATGTTACAGCCATTGAAACTTCTATGAATGGCAGAATTTCTCTCACACTCCGCAAAGATTTATCACTCACAACACCCATCGCTGAAACTCCAACAGACATCATCACAATGGGTTTTGCCGAAACCTTAGACGCAGCCTTAGAACAAGCTTTAAAAAATATGATTGCCTTTCTACAAGATTTCGCCAATTTATCAGCAGAAGAGGCTTATGTGCTGTGTAGTTTAGCTGTAAATTTTCGCATCACCCAAGTTGTAAACAGTCCCCATAAAGGTGTTCACGGGATGTTACCTAAATCAATCTTCTCACCTAAAATGAGTTTGTAAGAAAGTATTGAGAATTCACAGTCTAGTAGCCAGAATCTTGAAAACGTTCAGAGATGTCATTCTTCACTTGCCCTCTGCTATAGCTAAAATTCTGACTCCTGACTTCTGTATTCTTAATTCTGTAAGTCAAAAACAAACAAACATTTTGTATGTCTAATATTCTTGTACAAATGCTGCTTATTGGTTTAGCGGCTGGTGTTGCTGGTGGGATGTTTGGTATCGGTGGCGGTGCAATTATGGTTCCAGCAATGGTACTACTAGTAGGGCTAGACCAAAAGTTTGCGACCGGCACATCCATCGCCGCCCAAATTTTACCCATCGGTATTTTAGGCGCAGCAGTTTACTACCGTAGCGGTAACATTAACATCAAATATGCAGTCATGATTGCGATTGGTTTAGTAGTAGGAAATCTCTTTGGTGCGTTATTTGCCAACCAGCCATTCATTAGCAGTGAAACCATGAAGAAACTGTATGGCATCTTTTTATTAATCATAGGTGGAAGATATTTGTTCTTCCGTTAATTTCTGGGTGTGGATGGGGGTGTAGGGGTGTATGGGGTGTGTGGGTGTAAGGGCGAACAGCCGTTCGTCCATGCTGTCTCTATAAACTGGCGCAAACCCATAACTTTGACCTTATATCCCATACTCCAATACGCTTCAGATAAGAAAACTAAATCACCCCAAAACCAACAAATAATGACTTATACCAAATCGATATGAAGTTGCACATATCTTGATCCCCCTAAATCCCCCTTAAAAAGGGGGACTTTGATAGATTTTTTCTGGTTCCCCCCTTTTTTCAAGGGGGGTTAGGGGGGATCGAATTCTATGCAGCCTTATAAAGAATTGGTATTAACAAAAAACCCAAGAATAATTTTGGAGGGGGCTTGGGGAGCCACTGCGTTGGGGAGACAGCGCCGTGGGCGGGTTTCCCGACTTGAGGCGACTGTCGTCGGCTTTGCCGACTTGAAGCATGTGGCGTGGAGAATCCCCCAAATCTTGAAATCTTGCCCATTATCTAATATGTAGAGCAGAAATTGAAAAATCAACTCTCAGCACTCATCATTGCACTTGCGTGGGGAAACTACCAGGACGCACAGATAAATTCAGAGTTTGTCCATTCCGACGTAACTCTAAACGCAAATCTGCACCAATTTGGCTTTTATCAACCGCTTTCTGCACACTTTCAGCTTCTGAGACAGTGTTACCTTCAATCTTTTGAATGACATCACCTGCACGTAAGCCTGCTTTGGCGGCGGGTGAATTGGGCAGAACTTTCACAACTAAGACACCTTTATCTTCATTAATACTCAAACCACTATTGGGGTCAGAATTGATACTTTGTTTGAGTTGTGGTGTCAACCCAATCATTTGAATGCCAAGATAAGGATGTTCAACTTTACCTGTAGAAATTAATTGGTTAGCAATACGCTGTGCTGTCGCAATGGGAATCGCAAAGCCAATACCTTGCGCTCCTTGAATAATAGCTGTATTCATAGCAATTACTTCACCACGGGCATTAAGTAATGGCCCACCAGAGTTACCAGGATTAATTGCTGCATCAGTTTGAATAAAATCTACTCGCTTATCAGATGCGCCAATTTGGTTGCTACTGCGTCCGGTGGCGCTGATAATGCCTGTAGTAACTGTATTATCTAATCCTAAAGGATTACCAATTGCGATCGCCCATTCTCCTGGTTGCAATTGGTCAGAATTACCCACGGTAACAGTCGGCAAATTGTTGGCTTGGATTTTGACAACCGCAACATCTGTTAATTCGTCTTTGCCTAAAACCTTACCTTGAAAACTCCGCCCATCTTTGAGGATGACTGTCACTGTATCTGCACCATCAACAACGTGAGCATTGGTGAGAATTTGACCATCACCACTGATAATAAACCCAGAACCAGTACCACGCTCTACTCTTTCTTGGCTTTCTGGTAGTTGTGAACCAAAAAAGCGGCGGAAAAATGGGTCGTTAAATTCCTCTGGTAATTGACTTTTCACGGTGCGAGAGGAATTAATGCGTACCACTGCTGGCCCTACCTTCTGCACTACCTGAGTCACAAAATTAGGATCTGTACCTGCTGCAATTGGTGGTGCAGCATTCACCCGACTCAACGCCAAATTTGATGCACTTTGCGACACCTGCGACTGATGGTTAGCCAGATAACCACCTGCTAAGGTCATACCAGAACCTAGCAACACCAATGATAGAGAAGCCGCCGCCTTTCTCCAAGGTGCTGGTTTACGGTATTTGGCATCTGAAGTGCTATTTAATGGGTTATTTCCGTCTGGTATTTGATTTTGCATTGCCGTCTGAAAGGTTATTTTGAATCTATTACTAATGTAGACAGGGTTTATTACACTTTTGTTACAGACCTGTAGCAGAAATGTGAAAATGTGACTATTTTCCTACTTCAGAGCCATATTGTGTATCAAAATAGGCTTTTTAAGTAGGTAGACACAATTATTTAGAAGACGCATTTCGACTTCTCCCCAAGGGAGAAGGGTCGAAACCCGGTAATTTTAAGTTAGGTTTAATTTAGTCCTACTACTTACTACCTTTAAAGCAAGGGTTTTGTCTATTTCCAAGATGAACCAAGTCTTCAGTCGCTTGGTAAAACATATCAATTTACAAACATCTCTCCCTTGTCTACCCTTTCCTCCTTGTCTCCCTTGTCTCTATTGTTCATATATCAAGACTGCTATATAACCTCCGAAAGAAGCTTTTATTCTTTATTAAGTCCAAAATAAAAAAGCATTATTTTGACAAGTATATATCTCAATAAAATGGCGAATTTAATTGAATTTAAATTGTTTGCGCCTCAAAATGAGCAGGCAAGTTTAATTGGTTCTTTTTCTCAATGGCAGGATATACAATTAGAAAAAAATGAAGATGGTTATTTTCAAACTCAAATACCCTTAGAAGATGGAATTTATTCATATAAATTTCGGGTGCAAACAAAAAGTCCACAGTTTGCACTGAATGAATGGGTAGATGTTATTGATCCCTACGCTACAGATATTGATGAAGCTAGAGAATGTGGAATTATTCGGATAAAGCATGGTGAACGAATTGTTGACACATATATTTGGCAGTATGATGATCAGGCTTTGCCAGATAATGAAGAATTAGTAATTTATGAATTGCATATTGCCGACTTTACTGGCGATGAAAATGCGCCTGATAAACGTGGTAAATATTTAGGTGCGATCGCTAAACTAGATTATCTCAAGGAATTAGGCATCAATGCCATTGAATTAATGCCTGTGAATGAGTATCCTGGCGATTATAGTTGGGGTTATAAAGTCCGCCATTTCTTCGCTACAGAATCTAGTTACGGCACTACCGAAGATTTAAAATTATTTATTGATGAATGTCATGCTAGAGGCATTCGGGTATTTCTCGATGGCATTTATAATCACACAGATGAAGAATGTCCGTTAATGCTGATAGACAGAAATTATTGGTATTACGAACATAAACACTATCCTGAAGACCCTGATAATTATTGGGGGCCAGAGTTTAACTATAATAATTACGATGAAAAGTTAGATATCAAACCAGCCTGGAAATATGTTGGTGATGTTGTGCAGTTTTGGATTCAGGAATATCATATCGATGGAATTCGGTTTGATGCAGTGCGTCAGTTAGCCAACTTTGAATTTTTAGCATGGCTGGCGCAAACAGCCAAACAAAGCGCCGCACCAAAACAGTTTTACAATATTGCCGAACACATTCCCGATACTAACACTGTAGTCCAACCCGATGGGCCTTTAGATGGTTGTTGGCATGAGAGTTTTCATTACTTTATTATTCCGCTAATTTGTGGAGAAAAATTAGAATTAGAAGAAGTAATCTCGGTATTAGACCCCAGAAAACAAGGTTACGCCACCAGCATCAACGTTATCAATTATTTAGCAACCCATGACCGTGAACATCTCTTGAGAGAATTAGGCGATCGCGGTATCTTTGATCAAGACGCATTTACCAGAGCTAAATTAGCAGCCGTCATCTTGATGACAGCAATGGGTATACCAATGCTCTGGATGGGAGATGAATTTGGTGAATATCAACAAAAAAGTAAAAGCGTCACTCAACCCAAAAAAATTAATTGGTCTTTACTAGCCAATGACCAAAATCGTGAGTTATTTCAGCATTATCAAAAACTCATCGCCTTACGTCAGCAAACACCAGCTTTGCAAAGCGACAACATTGAGTTTTTCTACACCGATACTCAAGCTCAAGTCTTAGCTTATATTCGTTGGGATGAACAAGGTTCTCAAGTTGCTGTCGTCATTAACTTTTCTGAACAACATCTCACTGATTATCTTATTCCTAATTTTCCCATTGCAGAATCTTGGTGTGATTGCTTTGATAACTCACAAGTCCAAGTTAATGAAGATAATTTAGTAACTAATATCCCAAGTTATACCGCCAAGATATTCATTTCTTAATACTGTTTCTTGATCAAGATACAATTTAGCAGTAGAGAGGTTGTATACAACCTCTCTACTGGATTTATTTAGTGCGGAATTGGCGCTGAGAAAAATTTTGTGTTATGGTGTCGTCTTTTACAGGGTTCCCTACTAACAAATCATGATTAAGCGCCGCCAATTCCCCAAATCTTTAGTCATTTTATGTTTATTCGCAGCATTGGGAATTGATTTAGTCAATCCTCAAGTTGTTGCTCAAACTAGCATCAAGACATCTTTCGCCAAAAGTGTAGCATTTACCTGCAATGAAAGTGAAGCCAGCATCAAAGCAAAAAACGGGCCGAAAATATCAATAGGTGCAAAAACCATCTATATTGGTTATCAACAAGTATCATCTCAAAACCAAGATCCCCGACTCATTCGCTTTGATAATGGTGTAAGAAAATGGTGTCGCAGTGACTACGAAACCACCATTGATGATGGTAGAGGTTACGGCTTGTTGTGGGATGGGAGTAACGTTTTATATGGCGTTTTTTCTTCGACTGGTAGCCAACCTGGTAACGATTTTCGCCGCTTTGCTAAGAACGGTTGGCTATCTTCTTATGGTAATGGTGGCGGTGCAAAAGTAGCCGTTATCGCCCGCATTAATCCGAGCAATGGTAGCATTTTATCTGCGACATTTGTTACTGCTAAAAAGCCCAATGATGGTAAAACTAACTCTTTAGCTGTTACTAACTTATCATGGAACGGCACAACTTTAAAAGTATTAGCAGATTCATGGTGGAGTCCACAGCGTGCTGATAAAAATTCTATGAGTTGTACTGGTTCATCACCTTATAAATACACAGCTATATTTACTGGTGATTTAACAAAAGTAAACTCGGCTTCCGCAGTTAATTGTAAATAAGAAGATTACAGGTTACAGGTTACAGGTTACAGGTGATGAAAAGGGGTGTGAGGGTATAAGGGTTTTGAGTACCTACATTCCTACGGAAAAGTCAAAAGTCAAAAAGTAAGATAATTTTTGACTTTTGACTTTTGACTTAATTTTCTCCCCACACCTTCCTTTCTATCCCTAACTAAAATTCAGCATTTTGTGGTGTGCGTGGGAACGGAATCACATCACGAATATTCCCCATACCTGTCATAAATTGCACGAGTCTTTCAAAACCTAAACCAAAACCCGCATGAGGTACAGTACCGAAACGGCGCAAGTCTAAATACCACCATAAATCTTCGGGTTTCATTCCTTGGGCTATTACCCGACGTTCTAGCACATCTAAACGTTCTTCTCTTTGAGAACCGCCGATAATTTCCCCAATTTTGGGTGCGAGAATATCCATTGCGCGGACGGTTTTTTCATCGTCATTCAACCGCATATAAAATGCTTTGATTTGCGCGGGATAATCTGTGACAATTACTGGCTTTTTAAATAGTTGTTCTGCCAGATAACGCTCATGCTCTGATTGTAAATCTAAGCCCCAACTTACAGGATATTCAAATTTAACATCAGCTTTTTCTAATAATTTGATGGCATCTGTATAAGTCAGCCGTTCAAATTGATTGTTAACAATATTTTCGGCTGTGGCTAAAACGGTATTATCAATACGTTCATTGAAAAACTGCATATCTTCTGGGCATTTTTCTAACACATAATTAAAAATATGCTTGAGAAATGCCTCTGCTAAATCCATATCACCTTCTAAGTCACAAAATGCCATTTCTGGCTCAACCATCCAAAATTCTGCGAGGTGGCGGGAGGTGTTAGAATTTTCGGCGCGGAAGGTGGGGCCAAAAGTATAGACATTAGAAAACGCCATCGCCATAACTTCGGCTTCTAACTGTCCACTAACTGTTAAATAAGTGGGTTTGGCAAAAAAGTCTTGAGTGTAATCTACAGCTTGATTATCAGTGCGGGGAACGTTTTTGAGATCGAAACTGGTAACGCTAAATAATTCACCTGCACCTTCGCAATCACTGGCGGTAATAATGGGGGTGTGTACCCACAAAAAGCCCCGTTCTTGAAAGAATTGGTGAATGGCTGCTGAACAGGCGTTTCGGACGCGGAAAACTGCACCAAAGGAATTTGTGCGCGATCGCAAATGTCCAATCGTGCGTAAAAATTCAAAAGAGTGGCGTTTCTTTTGCAATGGATAAGTTTCGGGATCAGCTTCACCGTAGACTTTCACCGCCTCGGCTTTTAATTCAATACGCTGTCCTTTTCCTTGGGAAGCTACCAGTACCCCGTTAACTTCCACCGACGCACCTGTATTCAGTCTTTTCAAAATCGCCTCATAGTCGGGCAAATCTTGATTGATGACAACTTGCAAATTCGCTAGTGATGAACCATCATTGACTTCAATAAAGGCAAATCCTTTCAAGTCACGCTTTGTTCTTACCCAGCCTTGAACTACAAGAGACTCATCAGGTTGACCACTTCGCAATATTTCTGCAATTCGTCTATCTACCATAATACGCAATCGATATGACTTCGATATAAGGAATACAACTATTCTAAGAATGCTAACAGCTAATTCAAGCTAAAATCCAAAATTCAGCTTACCCAGCCCAGGATCTTAATATCCAGCCTATGATAACGCCCATTCCACCAAAGCGGACGATTTGCCAGAAAGGTTTTTTTAAGCTACGCCAAGAAAATAACCGACTTTCTAAATTGGTTTCTAGCAAATCCAATTGTTTTTGAATTTGTTGTAACTCAGCTTTGATTTGTGGTGTTTGGGGTTTATTGTCTCTTAGTTCCTGCTTTTTTTGTTGCCATTCTGCCTTTTGCTGTTGATCCTGCTTAACTTGAGTGTATCGTTCTTTAATTAAGATGAGCGATCGCTCGACTTGGGCTAATTCTTGCTCAAAATCTGGCTCTTGATTTTCTTCGGCTGAAGGATTATGTGATTTTTTAGGCGGCTTCATTGACTGGTAGTAAATTAAGATAAATGTAACGTGATGTGCAACTTATTTTTCAACCCCTCTCCAAACCTCTCCCCTAAGAGGAGAGAGGCTTTGATTCTTGCTCCCCTTCCCTTGTAGGGAAGGGGTTGGGGGTTAGGTTTGAGGGAAAGTTGCACACGGCGTAAATGTAAGCTTTGCCAATAGTTAAAAGCTACTAGTCAATCCCCAAATGTATAGATATGGAATCTCTTAATACTCAGCACTCAGCACTCAGCGAGAAGTTGCGTGCGGGGGTTTCCCCCGTTGAGCAAACTTCGGTGACTCAGCACCCAGAACTCAGCACTCAAGAACTAGCACAAGCCCTCATGGAAAGACTCACCATCTCTCCTAACGATTGGCATCGCCTCAAGTCTAACCGCAATTCTCGTGCTAGTGAACAAGTAGCCGCAGCACTGGTATATCTTCTCAAAAATCAACCAGAAGAAGCCCTTCCCCGCCTCGAACAAGCTGTGGGTTGGTTGAATAAATCAATATCTGCACCCCCATGTCCTACACATGGACACAAGGAAATTAAAAGTTAAAAGTCAAAAGAATAAAAACTTTTGCCTTTTACTTTTTGACTTTTAACTTGTTCATCGCCTCAAAGACAACCGGGGGCGATTTTCCATTTGTTTACACAATCGTAATTCTGTACCTTTGCGGCCCCATTCTACTTGATCAAAAATTTGATGAAGTAAACATAAACCGCGACCACTTTCTGATTCATCAGGTGGTAAATAGTCTGTCGCTTCTTTATCAGAACTTGGTTCTGGTGTAAAGCCTTTTCCTTGGTCGGAAATTACCCACCAATATTGATTATCTATCAGCGAAAAACGGACTACGACTCTTTTACTGGGGTCGAGATTATTACCATGTTTGGCGGCATTTACTAAGGCTTCTTGGAGTCCTAGCCGCAATTCTGCTTGTAATTTTGCTGGAATTTCTGCCAGCAGTAAATCTAATATGGGACAAAGATATAGAGTAGAGGCAAAGCTAAGTGTGCCCCAATAACGTCCAACTGGACGGAGCGAAATACTAATCACAAGAGAAACCCCATAGCTTTCAGTTAGCTAGACATCAGTTTGCTTGTACGCGCACCCTGACAAAATTGGAGGTGGTCATGCTGCCTTCAAACTTGCGTCTTTTATACTAGTTTTGAAAATGCTAGGGAGCATTTACTCTATTTATGAAATTTGATTGTTGATACATAAAACGGCTTTTAAAAATCTGCGATCGCAGCCAGCAAATTAAAATATGCTGAAAATTTTTGAGAACTATTAGAGTGAGTTTTGTATTGCCGATTTTGGTGTCAGACAACCTTATTCATAATCAATGAGAGTCTATGCAACTTTAGTTGTTTTAACAAAATCATTTCTATGTTTTAGGTTAATTCGATTTTAGCATTGTTACTATGCAAGAGACTACAAATTTGCAATTTAAGATTTTGATAAAGAGTGAGTACTCTTATTTAAATGTCATAACACAAGAAAGGCAGCAGCTTCTACATGAGATGTTTGTGGAAAGAAATCAGCAGGTTGCACCCTTGTAACTTTATATAGCCCTCCTTCACATAACAACTTCAAGTCACGCGCAAGTGTGGCTACTTTACAGCTGACGTAAACGATGCGGGCAGGTTTCGATCGCAGTAATGAATCGATGACAGTGCGATCGCATCCCTTACGTGGTGGATCAAGTATGACCACATTAGGTATTATTCCCATTTGCGGCAGTAAATTCTCTACCGCACCAACTTGAAATGTTACGTTATGTATACTGTTGCGATTCGCATTCAAAATTGCTTGTTCAACTGCTTCAGCTTGTAATTCCAGTCCAAATGCTTGGCGTACCTGCTGGGCTAAAGGCAGAGTTAACGTCCCAATTCCACAATAAGCGTCAACTAGTACCTCATTTCCTTGGAGGTTAAGTTCTGCCTGAATGACTTCTAACAGTGCTTCGGCTGTTTCCGTAGAAACTTGGAAAAATGTATCGGGGCGGACTTGAAATTCTAAATTGGCAAATTGTTCTCTCAGATAAGGAACTCCAGCAATAGTACGAGTTTCCCTACCAAAAATGGCATTAGTGCGTTCTGGGTTGCGATTTAAAGAAACTCCCACCAATTGCGGATATCGCTGCAACCATACCTCGGCTTGTTCCGTAATTCCCGCTAAGTGCCAATCTGTCACCACCAAAGTCAACAGCATTTCTCCCGTCCGGCGGCCGATGCGTAAACCTAAATGGCGAATTTGCCCTTGGTGGCGTTGTTCGTTGTAAATTTTCCAGCCACGCTTTTGAATGTCTTGCTTGACTTCCGCAAGCAGAGGATTTAAGCGCGAATCCTGCACAGGGCATTGATTTAAGTTCACTAAATGGTGACTACCCTTTTGGTAATATCCCGCCTGTACTTGCCCGGTAGTAGAAACACTGACAGGATAAGTAGATTTATTGCGGTATCCCAGGGGTGACACAGCTGCCAATACAGGATCTACTGACGGTGCAGTAAAACCACCAATACGTTGTAAAGCTTGGATAACTTGATTGCGTTTCGCTTCTAGCTGATATTCATAATCAATATGCTGCCACTGACAACCACCACACTTATCAGCCACAATACAGCTTGGCCGAATGCGGTGCGGTGATGGCTGCAATAGCTCGATGAGTTTGCCGTGAGCATATTTTGGCTTGACGTGTAATAAACGTACCACGACGCGATCACCAGGGACAGTATCTGGTACAAATACAACCCGCTCATCATAGCGACCGACCCCATCACCAGTATCACTGAGATCAGCGATCGCTACTTCAATTAATTCACCTTGTTTCCAAATATTATTCGTCATTTGTCAATAGTCATTTGTCATTTGTAACAAATTATTCTCCCCTGCACCCTTGCACCCCTACCCCCCTGCTTCCCTTCTGTACCTCCAACTCGTTAAACTAGCAAATAATATTTCTCGTGATTACAATAATCATGACTGTAATTAGCCAAGTTATTCTCAAAGCCGACGACGAACTGCGTTATCCCAGCAGTGGCGAACTCAAAAGTATCAAAGACTTTTTGCAAACAGGTGAGCAACGGACTCGTATTGCTGCTACCCTGTCCGAAAATGAAAAAAAGATAGTTCAGGAAGCCACCAAGCAACTTTGGCAGAAGCGTCCTGATTTTATCGCACCCGGTGGCAATGCCTATGGTGAACGCCAACGTGCATTGTGTATCCGTGACTTTGGCTGGTATTTACGCCTGATTACCTACGGCGTACTTGCTGGGGACAAAGAACCAATTGAAAAAATCGGTTTAATTGGTGTGCGGGAAATGTACAACTCCCTTGGTGTTCCCGTTCCTGGAATGGTAGAAGCCATCAGTTGTCTGAAAAAAGCCTCCCTTGACTTACTCAGTGCAGACGACGCAGCCGCAGCAGCACCATACTTTGATTACATCATTCAAGCGATGTCATAAGCCAAAGTTTGTTTTGCTTCTTTAGATGTGTCTTCCTGTCTCCTAAAGTGAGTGCTGAGTGTTAGCACTCAAAACATAACAACTCTAATTTGATCATACTCTCCCCACATTTGGTAGTGGCTTTGGCCATCTCTGTGTCAAGCTATCAACCAACTGTGGGGAAATTTTATTTGCTGAGGACTTACGGGTAAGGTGGAGAAGGGGGACAAGGGGGACAAGGGGGACAAGGGGGACAAGGGGGACAAGGGGGACAGGGAAGATAAGGTAGAAATATTACTTCCTTGTCTACCCCCTCAACCTTGTCTACCTTGTCTACCTTGTCTACTCCCTCAACTCCCACTCCCAAATACAAAAAGCCGACAGTTTTTCATCAAAGCTGTCGGCGATTAGTGTGTTCCCTATTAATGACTCGGCTAGAGTTCAGTTGTATGTAATTATGCCAATTTGCCAAAGGGCAAGAGACGATCTCAATCATATTTCTATGTGATTGTCGTCACTTGAGTGTTACTATCGAGCGGTATCTACTTAAGTGTGTAACAACGGACAAGCTTAGAGCTACAACAGCAGTTACAGATGGGGAAAAACAAAGTACAAATAGCCAATGACTATTGACCATTAACTATAAAATAGTCTTCTGTCCCCTTGGTGCATTATTCCCATGACCACCACCCCCAAAGATCCGTTTTCTCCCCAAGAAATTGCCGCCGAAGGTATTAAGCCCGAAGAATATGCAGAAATTGTGCGACGTTTAGGCCGCCATCCTAACAAAGCAGAACTGGGAATGTTTGGGGTGATGTGGTCAGAACATTGCTGTTACAAAAATTCTCGACCCTTACTCAAACAGTTTCCCACTACAGGCCCCCGCATTCTCGTAGGCCCTGGTGAAAATGCGGGTGTGGTTGACCTGGGTGAAGGACTCCGCCTCGCTTTTAAAATTGAATCTCATAACCATCCTTCCGCCGTTGAACCCTTTCAAGGAGCCGCCACGGGTGTCGGTGGTATCCTCAGAGATATTTTTACAATGGGTGCGCGTCCCATTGCTTTGTTAAACTCATTGCGTTTTGGTTCTCTAGATGACCCGAAAACCCAAAGGCTATTTACTGGGGTAGTATCAGGAATCAGCCATTATGGTAACTGTCTCGTCAGTGATGAAACTTTTATTTGGCAAAATCAAGACGGGATACATTTTGATACCATTGGCAACTTTGTGGAATCTCGCCTCACAACCAACGTCACAACTTTAGAACTCAATGATAGTGATGCGGTTCAAACTTTATCTTTAGATCCCGACAGCCAAACTGTTTGTTGGCAACCTGTACGGCGAATATTTAAACGACGTAGCCAAAATTTGATCACCATCCGTACAGCCTTGGGACGTACTTTGGTGGTTACGCCAGACCATCCGATGTTAATTCGCGCCAATGGTGAATGGGATATTGCAGTGGCGCAGTCTTTAAAAGTCGGTGATGAAATCCCGTTAATCACTGCATGGCCACAATTAACAGCAGAAAAAGACACCGCCTTAGATTTGCTGACTGGCTTAAATCCAGAAACAGCTATTGGGAAAGATGTATACGTGCAGCTACCCGAAAATTGGCAAGTCACAGAAGCGGTGCGGACTGCGCTGAGATTACTCGAACCTGCTGTTTACAAACGCCATCAATACTTATCTACAGGTAGATTTCCTCTAGCTTACTTTTTGGCATTGGAACTGCTGCTGAATGTACCTCGTAGCGATATCCGCTTATTGCGGCGCGGTAAAGCCAATTATATGAATGCAGTTATTCAGCCAAATAAATTGTTTGCTCGGTTAATTGGCTATTTTCTCTCGGAAGGCTGTGCTGCCAAAAACGGCAATACCTACAAAATTGTTTTCACCTTTGCCCATCATGAAACAGAGTATGTTGATGATGCGATCGCTGGTCTAAAATATTTGGGGTTACGTCCTTGTGTAGAAAAACGTGCTTCTACCATTGCTGTTTACGCGACTTCTTGGCTATTCGGGCATTTCTTGAAGAATGTTTGGCAATGCGGCACAGAAGCCAGCAATAAAGCATTCCCTAACTTTGTCTTCCAGTGGTCACAAGAATTGCAGTATGAAGTCCTCAAAGGCATATTCCGGGGAGATGGTTCTATGACTACCAAAACTCACGGTAATCACGCCAAAATTAGTTTTGCCACCACTAGCCGCAAGTTATTTGAGCAAACAGTCCTATTACTGCAAACTCAAGGAATCATCCCATATATTTATTGCCAACCAGTAGGAGAAGCAGAAATTGAGGGACGCAAGTACATCCGTAAACCCTTATGGCAATTGGAAGTCAGTAATTTTGCGGCATTAAAAGCCTTAGCTACAGTTTTTAGCCAAGAGCGAAATCAGGAATTAGCCGTTGCTTTAAATCGTTCCAGTGGTACAAAACATTCATTTCCTCGGTTTACCCAGTCGGCAACAGATGTAGCTACTGTCAAGATTCAGAGTATTGAACACCAAACCGTGGCCGAATGTGATGTCTATGATGTGGAAGTAGATAATACACATCTTTTTGTGACTTCATCGGGGATCGTGACACACAACTGTGTCGGCGTTCCTACTGTTGGCGGCGAAGTCTACTTTGACCCTGCCTATGCCGGAAATCCCTTAGTTAACGTTATGGCCTTGGGATTGATGGAAACGCCGGAAATTGTCAAATCTGGGGCATCGGGTATCGGTAATCCGGTATTGTATGTGGGTTCTACCACCGGACGCGATGGTATGGGTGGCGCAAGTTTCGCCAGTGCGGAATTAACTGATGCGTCGATGGATGACCGTCCGGCGGTGCAAGTCGGCGACCCATTTTTAGAAAAGTCGTTAATTGAAGCTTGTCTAGAAGCGTTTAAAACAGGTGCAGTGGTTGCTGCCCAAGATATGGGTGCAGCCGGGATTACCTGTTCTACCTCAGAAATGGCAGCCAAAGGTGGTGTCGGCATTGAATTAGATTTAAATAAGATTCCGGTGCGGGAAACTGAGATGGTTCCCTACGAATATTTACTGTCGGAATCGCAAGAACGAATGTTGTTTGTTGCCCACAAAGGCCGGGAACAGGAGTTAATTGATATTTTCCACCGTTGGGGACTTCATGCGGTCGTCGCCGGCACAGTAATTGCAGAACCCATCGTCAGAATTTTATTCCGGGGTAAAATTGCGGCGGAAATTCCGGCTGATGCTTTGGCAGAAAATACGCCACTTTACGAACGTGAGTTGTTAGCGGAACCGCCAGAGTATGCCCGTCAAGCTTGGACATGGACAGCCGATAGTTTACCTGCTTGCACAACTGCGGGGATCGGTAGCCACAGTTGGAATGATATCTTATTAACTTTACTCAATACACCCACGATCGCCTCAAAAAATTGGGTATACCGCCAGTATGATCATCAGGTACAAAACAACACTGTCGCCCTTCCCGGTGGTGCAGATGCGGCTGTGGTGCGTTTACGTCCATTAGAAACCATCCCCAATCTCACATCGCCAAATCTGAAATCTGCCGTTGCTGCTACAGTAGATTGCAATCCCCGCTATGTTTACCTTGATCCCTATGAGGGGGCTAAGGCGGTAGTTGCTGAAGCAGCCCGCAATCTGAGTTGTGTGGGTGCAGAACCATTAGCTGTTACCGATAACCTGAATTTTGGCAGTCCCGAAAAACCCATTGGTTATTGGCAATTAGCCGAAGCTTGTCGCGGTTTAGCCGAAGGTTGTCGAGAACTAGCCACACCAGTCACCGGGGGAAATGTCTCTCTTTATAATGAAACTGTCGATTCTCAAGGCAACCCCCAACCAATTTATCCGACTCCTGTGGTGGGAATGGTGGGTTTAATTCCTGATTTCACGAAAATTTGCGGTCAAGCTTGGCAAGCAAGCGGTGATGCGATTTATTTACTGGGGTTAACTGTACAATCCAAAGTGGAATTAGGCGCATCAGAATATCTGGCTACCATCCACAATACTGTAGCTGGTAGACCACCACAGGTAAATTTTGACTTGGAACGCCGTGTACAGCAGGTTTGCCGTGATGGTATTCGTTCTGGTTGGGTGCGTTCAGCCCATGATTGCGCTGAGGGCGGATTAGTTGTGGCTTTGGCAGAATCTTCGATTGCCGGCAATTTGGGCGCAGAAGTCCAATTAGACATTTCGCCAAATCAGTTACAGCGTTTGGATGAAGTTTTATTTGGTGAAGCTGGCGCAAGAATTATTGTTTCTGTGGGATCAGAAAACCAAGAAATCTGGGAATCATATTTACAAGAACATCTCGGCCAAGACTGGCAAAAATTAGGAATGGTTGGTAATTCTGGTGCTGGTTTGACGGTTTTAACTACCGATAACCAGACCTTAATCGCAGTTAGTATGGAAGATATAAAGGATCGTTACAATAATGCGATCGCTAAACGTCTAGCTGCACACACTCAGTCCTAAAAAAGTATCTTGTCTGAAGTCAAAAATTTCACACTTCAGACTTCATACTTCAGACTTCTTAGGGTACTGTTTTAATAAGTGGTTAAAGATTTGTTAAGAATAGACCATAACACTTTCAAAAAGTGAATGCGGAGAAGGATTGCTCAAAAGGTGACATACTGACCGTTTGACAATCCAAAATCCCAAATGGTATAGCCACCTCAAGCCATCACCCCAGTGACTTGACACCCCAACCAGGAGCAAAGCCAGCATGATTCCCATTGATTCTGTGACTTCGGATGAATACCCCGAATCTCATTTCAACTCAAATAATGACCGTCCTGACAAGCCCGAAGAAGCTTGCGGTGTCTTTGGAATTTACGCACCAGGAGAAGACGTTGCCAAACTAACCTACTTTGGATTGTATGCCCTCCAGCACAGGGGTCAAGAATCTGCTGGCATTGCCACCTTTGAGGGGACAAAAGTCCATCTGCACAAAGATATGGGCTTGGTATCTCAAGTATTCAGCGAATCTATTTTAGAAGAATTACCGGGAAATCTTGCTGTTGGTCACACCCGCTATTCCACAACTGGTTCTAGCCGCAAAGTGAACGCTCAACCTGCTGTAGTTGAAACTCGCTTAGGCAATCTAGCTCTAGCACATAATGGTAATCTTGTCAATACAACACAATTGCGTGATGAATTGGTTAAGAGCAATTTTAACTTAGTTACGACAACTGACTCAGAAATGATTGCCTTTGCGATCGCCGAAGCAGTCAACGGTGGTGCAGATTGGTTAGACGGTGCAATTCAAGCATTTCACCGTTGCCAAGGAGCCTTTAGTTTAGTTATTGGTACTCCAGTTGGGGTAATGGGAACCCGCGATCGTAACGGTATTCGTCCTTTGGTGATTGGGACTGTGGGGACAAATCCAGTTCGTTACGTATTGTCTTCTGAAACTTGCGGTTTAGACATTATTGGTGCTGACTACTTGCGCGATGTGGAACCGGGAGAATTAGTTTGGATAACCGAAGAAGGATTAGCTTCATTCCACTGGAGTCAAAAGCCGCAACGTAAATTGTGCATCTTTGAAATGATTTACTTTGCCCGTCCCGATAGCGTTATGCACAATGAAACTTTATACAGCTATCGGATGCGCTTAGGCAGACAACTCGCGGCCGAATCTAATGTCGAAGCCGATATTGTGTTTGGCGTACCTGATTCTGGTATCCCCGCAGCGATTGGATTTTCTCAAGCTTCTGGGGTTAGTTATGGCGAAGGTTTGATTAAAAATCGCTACGTCGGGCGCACTTTTATTCAACCAACTCAAACTATGCGTGAGTCTGGTATTCGGATGAAACTCAACCCACTCAAGGATGTTTTGGCGGGTAAAAGAGTTGTAATTGTAGATGATTCAATTGTGCGGGGTACTACCAGCCGCAAATTAGTTAAAGCCTTGCGTGATGCGGGTGCGGCTGAAGTTCACATGCGAATTTCTTCACCCCCTGTCACTCATCCTTGCTTTTATGGAATTGATACCGATACTCAAGATCAATTAATTGCGGCGACCAAGTCTGTTGAGGAAATTGCCCAACAACTAGAAGTAGAGTCTCTCGCCTACCTCAGTTGGGAAGGAATGCTCAAAGCCACAGGAGAAGACACCAATAGTTTTTGTTCTGCTTGCTTTACAGGAGATTACCCAGTGGCTATTCCTGAGCAAGTGAAGCGTTCTAAATTGATTTTAGAGAAGGTGGTAGTTTAGAACTTTGAAAAAGGACTGCAAATTCCTATGAGTTAGGGATAAGGGGGACAAGGAGGACAAGGGAGACAAGGGAGATATAAGTCTTTTTTTGGAGTAACCAAAGAATTGAGAACTTACACCATAACTCTCTAAAACTCTTATAACTTCGTGTCCTACCCTGCGGGAAGCCGCTTGCGCGTCTATGCGTCCTTTGCGGTTTGTTTCTTCATACTTTTGCGTAAGTCCTAACCTATCACCTACTACCAGTTAAAAATCAAAATATATGTAAGGTAGACCGCCTTCGGGAGCTAGTAACCAGACAATATAAAAACATAAGGGTACGAAAACCAGCTTAATAGGCCAGTTTAACTCTAGTTTTAATCGACCATTCACAGCATAGACCAAGCCCATCAAAGCCGCTAAAATTCCTAGCAGCCAAGAGAGTTGATAAGGGCTAATGGTTAAAGCTTCTACATATACTTTTTGGGCGAACTGTGCATCAGCTTTGTGACCCCAAAGGTTCTGAATGACTAAAGAAGAGTCTTGGAGATTGGGTAAACGAAACCAAATCCAAGAAGTGAAAACCATAAATTGTGTCAATAGCCAAGCGATAAATATACCAATAGGATTTTGCCAGAATTGGGCTAGTTTTTCGTTGCGATCGCTCCAATCATCTGTGATTCGATGTACGGCTAAAGCAATACCGTGGAGAATACCCCACACAAAGAAACCCCAAGCGGAACCGTGCCAAATACCTGCAATTACCATCACCAGGAATAAATTCCAGCAGGTACGCATCAAACCGCGACGAGAACCACCCAAAGGAAAGTAAACATAGTTCCGCAACCAATCACCTAAAGTCATGTGCCAGCGCCGCCAAAAATCAGCAATACTAGTACTGAAGTAAGGAAAATCAAAGTTTTCTGGCAAAACTAAACCAAATAGCAATGCTGTACCACGGGCAATATCTACATAGCCATTAAAATCTAAATACAGTTGCAAACCATAGGCAAAAGTCGCCAACCACAAATCTGTACTACCTGCGCGGGGCAAATTTCCAAAACATAAATCAACAAAAATCCCCAAATTATCTGCCAAGAGTCCTTTTTTAATTGCACCTCTAGCAATTAACCACAATGCTTCTGCGCCTCTCTCGGCTGTGGGAAATTGCAGTGTATTAAATTGAGTTGCTAAGTTGTGATAGCGCGTAATTGGCCCGGAAATTAGTTTGGCAAAAAAGAGTTTATATGTGGCAAATTTGAGAAAATGGTCAGTAGCCGGAGCGCCGCGATAAACATCGATTAAATAAGCAATACACTCAAAGGTAAAAAATGAAATTCCCAACGGTGCAATAACTTTAAAAGATGTTTCCGTTGAACTTGATTGGATAGGAAAAACTAAGTTTAATATCGGCGAAATATATTTAAATCCTAGAAGTAATAAAACATTTAATACTATACCTAGTGATAACAATTTCAGACGGCGACTATTCCAATCAGCATTGGCATATTGCCATTCTTCATTAGATATGCGCCAATCAAGACTATGGTCTCCCGGCGAAGTATTTTTGCCTATTTCTCTACCTAAGCGAAAGTTAATAAAGGTCAATGCTAATAACAGTGGAATGTATTGAATACTCCACGAAGCATAAAACGCAATACTAGCAATTAATAAAATCCACAATCGCCATTTTTGTTCGGCAACAGTCCAGTAGATGCCTAATATACTCAGCAGAAATATCGCGTAAGAAATTGAAATAAAGTTCATATTTTGGTCATTGGTCAATTGTCAATTGTCAATTGTCATTGGTCATTAGTCATTTGCTATGAAGCAGGAGGCAGGGGGAGAATCTTTAACTCAACATGTACACTTCGACTTCGCTCAGTGTACAGCACTCAGCCCTCAGCACCCAGCCCTCAGCACTCAGCACTCAGCACTTACTTTGTAGGCCAAGGAATCACCGGGTCGATCGCTAGTTTTTTCGAGACTTCATAAGCACCAAAGCGGTTCAGATGGCTGGGGTCAGAGAAATAGTCATTTTTCCTGGGCCAAAGTTGGCTAAAATCCCGATAAATAAAATTAGGATTTGTTGCTAACCGAATCATATATTGTTGAAATTCTTGCTCGTATTTTTTGCGAATTGGATCTAAATATTCGGCGGTGAGAGGCATATTAATAAATACGAGAGGGATTTGCTGCGCCTGCGTGAACTTCAAAACTTCTTGGAAGGCGGCATCTTGATTGCCTTCTATATGAAATGATTTGTAGTCATTGTCATAATTACCTGTGACTCTGGGATGTTTTTGATAGTATCTTGCCGGATTGAAACGCACAGACAAAGGTAAGAAACCATCAAAATCAACTGATTGCAGTGAAGTTTCATCATCGGAAGTTTCAGTAACCGAATCAGTTGGTTGATTGTCTTTGGAATTGCGATCGCTAATTAATGGCAAACTATCCAGTTGTTGATGTAACAGAGATTTAAGCTGGTTACGATTTTGATAGGTACTGGAAAAAGCCCCTAAAATTTGATTTAACCCATTATTAATCGCTTGATAGCTAGTAATTTCATCTGGTTTTTTTGTGTTTTTTTGCTTATCTGGTGATTTTGCTGGATTGTTAGCAGCTTCTTCATTAGCGTCAGTATTCTGGGCTTTTTCCAAGATTTTTTGATAACCGGGGGAAGCAGCGATCGCATTAAAGGTAATATCGTCTCGACCACTATTAAAAGCGCGAGAACCATCAGCCCAAAGAATCACTTTGGGTAATTCTGATACCTCCAGGACTTGACGAATAATAAAATCGACAACTTGGGCTGTCGCACCATTTACCCCAAAGTTGAAAATTTGAATGTTGGGATATCCTTGTTTAGCTAAACCTTTGGATAATGCAGCCGGGTCAACGCCACGCAAAGCCCGCGAAGAACCAATGATTAAAATATCTGGGGGACTGCCTTTAATATTTAATTGTTGGCGGTATAAAGCTAATTGTTCATCTAATTGCCGCGCATTAAAACTGGGCATTTGCGATCGCGCTGCTAATAAAATTGCCGATGCTGTGGCTTTTTCTTTTAATGGTGCGGCTGTTAAATCTGTTGCTTCTGGATCATCTTCATGCACAGTAAATCCAGAAGCGTTGAAGGCGGAATTTTTCGACCCTGACAATTTCTGCCCAGAGGAATTATTCAATAATTCCACTTTTTCTTGATGTTTGGGTTTGCGTGGGGGTTTTGGTTTGGCATTGGCAGTCTCTACACTATTTACCTGTGGTGTCTGGGGTAATGTCCGCGTGACAATTTGACCACTAATCCAATCGGTTTGTAGTGTCAGCAATAATCCTAATGTTCCCCAAACCAAAGCCACTTTCAGTCCGCCTTGTAAATCGGGGTCGGCGGCGGCTGACTGACCAACTTCGGTAAATATTTGTGTACCTAAGAGGAAATTTTGAATTGTTGTGGTGAAGGTGGTAATCCAATCTCGCGCGACTTCGGTAACGAAATTTTGAACTTCTTCGGAAGTTAAATCAGGGCGAAAAATTGGTTCTTGACCGTCTTTAACTATCAGTTCACCCACATATTCTGAGGTTGCGGCAAATTCTGGCGTGGCTTCGGGTACTAAACGTTGGCGCTGGACAAAATCTGCGCCATGATGCCAAACTGGTTCTTTGTTGCCTGCGCGACGACCATAAACCCTCACTCCTGTAATACCTGGTAACTTTAACTGCCGAACAAACTGGGTGACTTTATTGGCAACTTGTTTGCGGTTGGGACATACAGGCGCATCACACATAATGTGCAGCAAGTCGCCTTTGTGAAGCAGGAGGACACGTATCCCGCCTGTTTTCAAGCGCCATTCTAAATCGGTATTAAGTAAGCGTTCTAATAAAAAATGCGTGGCTGGTTCATCGCCGCTAATGGCTAACTCTAAAGCGGAAGTTGCCAAGGCTGGGTGTTGGGACGCAGGTAAAGAAATCCAATCAATCCAAGCTGGTTGCTTTTGGGCAGTTTTTTGACCGTATATCGTCGCGCCGAGAATGCCTTGAGGAGCGATCGCTTCTAGGTGCGATACGATGATATCCAAACATTGAGTTTTATCTGGTGCGGGTGCATCTTCTAGCGGATCAAACGCCGGGGAGCAGAAAAGGTGTAAAGTTGATTCTTTGAGAGATGCTTGGACAGTAACTTTAAATTCTAATAATACTTCTGTTAACAGCCGCGCGATCGCTTGTATATCTCCCCAACGCGCCCATTCTTTCAACATCACTTCTGGGGGCGTTAAATCTACCCGCAGTACCCAATCGTTGCTAGTTTCACCACTAACTTGGGCGGTAATGACTGCATCTTGATAGCCTGTCAACTTTAATAGTCGCAGTTTTTGGGCAATGGTTTCGGCTAATAAAGAAGAATCTGGACTATAGACAGATTGACAAAAAACCCAGAGACGGTTTGTAGGGGCTTGGGTTTTGTCTTTGGGTTGGTGTGGCTTAATTTTGACTTGAACTCCCACACCCAAAGAACTGAGAGTTTCACTGAGATAATGAGCGATCGCATTGGGGTCGCCGCGACGGGCTAAACTCTCATTTGATATAATGAGCGACCCACCTGGCTGTGATGCTTCTGCGTCTTTAAGGGCTTGTTCTACCTGTTCTAAATGCTTGTCTAACTGATTTAGATGTACCCGATGACACCATTGGGGTCGATTTTCGCCCTTTTTTCGTCCATAAACCAATACTTGGTATATTGAGGGTTGTTCGTTATTGGTTAAGACATCTAAATCTGTTTGCTGGAGTGCGTGAAGCAAATCAGAAAGAGTGCGCCAGCGTAGAGGACACTCTGTCGCTTCACAAAGAATGTGTAGGTCATTTCCCCGCAACCGGACTTTCACCCCTAAAGTGTTAATCCCTGTTGCTTGGCTTACCCATTGCACTAATATTTGCTGGCTATCTACTAATACTTTTTTCATGGGCAGTTAACTTTACAGGAAGCGAGTATTCGGGGGTATTGCCTGCACTTGTAAACTAGAACCATAATGTCTATCACATTTTGCTGTTTTTTTTTAACACTTTTGTTACCTTCTGTGCTTGCAAAATAGGCCAAGATAGTCTTATATCGTTGCAAGTCATACAGATTTTGAGTTTTGCGTTTCATTTTCCTCGTTTGCCAACCACCAAAAATTAGCAATGCCTCCTATCACCTCCCAATCTTCAACCAACCCCGGACTAAATCTGGTTTTGTTTAGCATTCCCCAATCTTTTATCCTCGAAATAGGTACAGCGTCTATACTACTGTTGCTGACCAGCGAAAAATTCACGCTCAAAGCCCTAGAATCTATTGGGCAAGCTAGTGAAGAATTGTTTCGCGGCGATCGCTTGCCGATTCTTCCCTTTCCCAATCACGATGAATTAACCAATAAAAGCTAAAACTTATACTTTAAAAAATAAATCGCTCATAGAAAACAATGAGCGTAAATCACAAAGTTCAAAAATGTAAACAGTAATTGGCTTTACAAGAGAAGCAAATATGAGTTCGCTTTTATACTCTGTGTCCCACGCTGCGAATTATTACCCTGCGTCAGAATTATTTTTACGTCGTCGTCTCCAAATCGTCGAAGAATTATGGGAGAACGTCTTGCGGCAGGAATGCGGCCAGAAAATGGTAGATTTGTTGGGGCAGTTGCGCGATTTGTGTTCGCCGGAAGGACAAGCCACCAACGACCAAGCATCCTCCGCCGTCAAATTGATTGAACAACTGAATATTAATGAAGCCATTCGGGCAGCACGGGCTTTTGCGCTGTATTTTCAGCTAATTAACATTATTGAGCAAGAATATGAGCAGAAGCAGCAACTCACCCGCTACTCAGAAGTAGATGAGCAAGTTACTACCAGTTCTGACACCATGTCAGAGAGTACCTATTCTTCCAACCACACCGAAGATGATGCTTTTGCCAACAAAGGTATAGGTTCAGACTTGTTGGCTAAAAGTTGGGTAGGCAAAATGCACAATAAACAAAAAGGTACTTTTGCCACACTGTTTCCTTATTTGTATGACTTGAATGTCCCACCCCAACAAATTCAGCGTTTAATTTCCCAGTTAGATGTGCGCTTGGTGTTCACCGCCCACCCCACAGAAATTGTGCGTCACACCATCCGCGATAAACAAAGACAAGTAGTCAATTTGCTGCAACAAATGGATGCAGTGGAAAATCGCGCGGGTGCATATCCTTGGGAGTCAGCCGAGTTACGCGAGAAGTTACTAGAAGAAATTCGCCTCTGGTGGCGGACAGATGAACTCCACCAATTTAAACCTACAGTCTTAGATGAAGTAGATTACGCCCTGCACTACTTCCAAGAAGTCTTATTTGATGGCATTCCCCAACTGCATAAACGCTTTAAGTATGCTTTGGGTAAAACCTTTGATTGGTTAGAACCGCCCCGGAAAAACTTTTGTTCCTTTGGTTCTTGGGTAGGTTCCGATAGAGATGGGAACCCCTCAGTTACGCCGGAAATTACTTGGAAAACAGCTTGCTATCAGCGCAAAATGGTGCTGGAACGCTATATTCATTCAGTCCAAAAGCTGATTGAATTATTGAGCATCTCCATGCACTGGAGTGATGTTTTACCAGATTTGCTGGAATCGCTGGAATTAGATCAGTCGCAGTTAAGTGATATATATGATGCCCTGGCGTTGCGTTATCGCCAAGAACCTTATCGTTTGAAGTTGTCTTATGTTCTGAGACGGTTAGAAAATACCCGCGATCGCAATTTAGCATTATATAAACGAGAAACTCCCACCAACGAAGATGCACCAATGTATCGTTCTGGGGCAGATTTCTTGGCAGAATTGCGACTAATTCAACGCAATTTGAGCGAAACCGGCTTAAGTTGTCGAGAATTAGATAATTTGATTTGTCAAGTCGAAATCTTTGACTTTAACTTGACCCAATTAGATATCCGTCAAGAATCAACCCGCCATTCGGATGCGCTAAATGAAATTTTGGAGTATCTGCAAGTCTTACCCCAAGCATACAACGACCTGACAGAAGAACAGCGCGTGGCTTGGTTAACTTCCGAATTGCAAACCCGTCGTCCCTTAATTCCGGCGGAATTGCCATTTTCCGAGAAAACCAACGATATCATTGAAACCTTCCGAATTTTGCGATCGCTGCAACAAGAGTTTGGTGTTAACATCTGCCAAACTTACATTATTAGTATGTGCCGTCAAGTCAGCGACGTACTAGAAGTTTTACTGTTGGCTAAAGAAGCAAGATTATTTGACCCAGCTATTGCCGTTGGCACAATTCAAGTTGTACCGTTATTTGAAACCGTAGAAGACTTACAACGTTCTCGCAGCATTATGCGCCAGTTGTTTGAACTTCCCTTGTATCGGGCTTTATTGGCTGGCGGCTACGAAAATATTCAGCAAAGACTTTCTGACGCTGAAGCAAATCCCCATTCCACAATTACACCTGACTTACAAGAAGTCATGTTGGGATATTCCGACAGTAACAAAGACTCTGGCTTCTTAAGTAGCAACTGGGAAATTCACAAAGCCCAAAAATCATTGCAGAAAATCGCCGAAGAATACGGTGTTGATTTAAGAATTTTCCACGGTCGCGGCGGTTCTGTGGGACGAGGTGGCGGCCCTGCTTACGAGGCGATTTTGGCACAGCCAGGTCACAGTATTAACGGGCGAATTAAAATTACCGAACAAGGGGAAGTCTTAGCTTCTAAATATTCCTTGGTGGACTTGGCGTTATACAACTTAGAAACCGTCACCACTGCGGTAATTCAAGCCAGTTTGCTGCGGACAGGGTTTGATGATATCGAACCTTGGAATGAAATTATGGAAGAATTAGCAGCGCGATCGCGGCAACATTATCGTGCTTTAATCTACGAACAACCAGATTTCATTGACTTTTTCAACCAAGTCACCCCTATTGAAGAAATTAGCCAACTGCAAATTAGTTCTCGTCCCGCACGTCGTCCTTCAGGAAAGAAAGATTTAAGCAGTTTACGCGCCATTCCTTGGGTATTTAGCTGGACACAAACTAGAGTTTTACTACCTTCTTGGTACGGTGTCGGAACAGCTTTGCAAGAATTTTTGAATGAAGAACCAGAAGAACACCTGAAATTACTCCGCTACTTTTATATGAAGTGGCCGTTCTTCAAAATGGTGATTTCCAAAGCAGAAATGACACTGGCGAAAGTCGATATCCAAATGGCGCGACACTACGTCCAAGAATTATCCAACCCAGAAGATAAAGAACGCTTCGAGAAAGTCTTTGAGCAAATCGCCAGTGAATACTATCTCACAAAAGATTTCGTCCTGAAAATCACTGGTCACACTCGACTGTTAGATGGTGATCCTGTATTGCAGCGTTCAGTACAATTACGCAACGGCACAATTGTACCCCTCGGTTTCATTCAGGTTTCATTACTCAAGCGCCTGCGCCAAGCCAAAAATACTACAGCTACCTCTGGTGTAATTCACTCCCGTTACAGCAAAGGCGAATTACTCCGGGGCGCACTGTTAACTATTAATGGGATTGCTGCGGGAATGCGAAATACAGGCTGATTTGGTTTGGTGAGTCCTTTGTCAATGGTCATTCGTTCTCTAGTGACCATTGACTAGGGAAAGGGGACAAGGTAGACAAGGTAGAAGACTTCAGACTTCAATTGCGCGATCGCAAGTTATGCAAATTTCTCCAGGAATTAGTACTAGTATCAAAACAATGCCAAGTACCGTCCTTGGTATCCTGATAACAAAACAAAGTGCGATCGCCACTGTATAAATTATCGGTTAAATAGTATACTAGCCCCCGGAATGGATATGTTTTGCGACTTAAACGTTTAGCTACAGCTTGATTGGGGCATTCCACAATAAATACTGGTTTTTTGTTCAAGTGAGCTAAAGAGAATATACACATACGCAAAATCGCTCTCAGCCAACTTTCGGAATTATCAAAATAATCATCAATAATCCTGTTAGTTAGTGCTTTTTCGAGAGTGCGATCGTTGTTTTGAGAGATGTGAGCCTCAGACATAGCCTCACCTATTCCTATACCAATGGTTCGAGGTTAATCCAAAATTTCCCAAAATGCCAAGGGTCGATCTGGACTTGCTCAGTTTGGGGAGTGTGGGGAGTGTGGACAGATAATCTTTGTGCATCAGTCCTGGTAAAATCTACCCAGAGCAAAGAAAGAGCAAATAGCCATGACTGCTGAAACTAATCAAGTAAATTCCACAACCAAGGGTGCAGATGCGATTGATGAAGCGATCGCTAAAGGGATAGATTTTGATGGAAGTCCCATTCCTAGTGCCAAGCTAGACCTTTATAACCAAGTCATGGCCTTAGAAGCAAATAGACAGCGTAGTGGCGTTTCTAATACCATGCGATCGCGGATTGTGAGAATTGGTGCAAAACATATCCCCCAACCAGAACTTGACCAAAAACTCATTGATGCTGGTTTTGCGCCCTTGAAGGAAAAAGAAATCGCTTTTTTCTATGGCGGTAAGTAATTAATTCAGGACTTACACACAAAGTTTGTCTGTTAAGAATGGGTGTAGGGATGGGTAAGGCGCACCAATCATTGTCTGTTGAGGCTGGGTATAGGGGTGTATGGGTTGGGTTTACAAAGATTGTCTGTTGAGGCTGGGTATATGAGTGTATGGGTTTTGCTCACCTAAACCCACTGGTTACTGAGCTAAACCCATCGGTTACTGAGCGCAGCCGTTCGCGGAGCGTCTCGCAGAGAAGTACACCCTCACACCCTTCTCCAACACCCTCACACCCTCACACCCTTACAACCTTCTCAAACACCCTCTCTCAAACCCTTGATTTGTCCTCATCATGACAGATGTCTCTTTACCCATTAACCTCTGGGAATATGAACAGTTAGCCAAACAGCATCTCTCGCAGATGGCTTTTGATTATTACAGCAGTGGCGCTTGGGATGAAATTACATTACGAGATAACCGCGCTGCTTTTGAACGGATAAAATTGCGTCCGCGGATGTTGGTAGATGTGAGCGATCGCAATTTAAGCACCTCTATTTTAGGACAGCCTTTGCAACTACCCTTATTAATTGCACCGATGGCGTTTCAGTGTCTAGCCCATCCCCAGGGAGAACTAGCCACAACCTTAGCCGCAGCCACCGCAGGTGTAGGTATGGTGTTGAGTACAATGGCTACCAAAAGCTTAGAAGAAGTTGCGGCGGTGGGTTACAAACATAATGCTTTGCAATGGTTCCAACTGTATATCCACAAAGACCGAGGCTTAACGCGGAATTTAGTAGAAAGAGCTTATGCCGCAGGTTATCAAGCCCTTTGTCTAACAGTTGATGCGCCAATTTTGGGGCGACGAGAGCGAGATGTGCGGAACACCTTTAGCTTACCTCCTGGATTACAATTGGCGAATATTACCAATATTTCAGGGTTGAATATTCCCCAAGAATCAGCAGAATCTGGCTTATTTACCTATTTTGCCCAGCAATTAAACCCGGCTGTAACTTGGCGTGACTTGGAATGGTTGCAGTCCTTATCGCCACTACCTTTGGTACTCAAAGGTATTTTACGCGCTGATGATGCGGTGCGAGCAGTTGAGCATGGAGCCAAAGCAATTGTAGTTTCTAATCATGGTGGCAGACAACTCGATGGTGCGATCGCCTCTTTAGATGCACTGGCTGAAATAGTTGCTGCTGTGGATAATCAAGCTGAAGTGCTAGTAGATGGCGGGATTCGTCGTGGTACAGACATCCTCAAAGCCTTGGCTTTAGGCGCAAAAGCTGTGCTAATCGGTCGCCCCGTACTCTGGGGATTAGCTGTTGCAGGACAAGTTGGCGTATCCCATATCATTTCCCTACTACAAGATGAACTAAGTGTAGCAATGGCTTTGAGTGGCTGCACATCAATACAAGATATTGACCCTAGTTTAGTGACTTTCAAACACTAACCAGAAAAATTACTTGCAGAGAAGTGAATAGATATGCTATATTAGGAAAGTTGCACCCAAGGGCGGGTGGCGAAACTGGTAGACGCACCACACTCAAAATGTGGCGACCTTGCGGTCATAGGAGTTCGATTCTCCTCCTGCCCATTTTAAAGTATGTATCATATCTGAAATTAATATGTGTGTTGACACATTAATTAATTGTCATTGGTAACAGAATTATCCTACTTCAGTCTTTTTGTACTAGCTAAATTTTTTTCAAGAAAACTTGTGGTGGTGTATGCTGCAATTAAGGTTTGTTCAAAAACTTTAGCTAGAGCCGTTTGAAATCTTTGGCGATGCTTGAGTTTAAAAAATGGTCTGACTATTTCTAAATCTTTACTGTTATCTTCTGCGTGAGGGAAAATTTTAATTGCGCGTAAAGTGCCTAATTGAATTTCTTTTTTTACCATCAACTCAGAAATTCCAGTTGCACCTACACCACTTTCAACAGCAGCTTTGGCCATTTCGCCACTATTAAAAACTAAAATCACATTCAGTTCATGCAGATTAATACCCCAATTTTTCAAGGCTTCTTCAAATCTTTGCTGAGTACCAGAACCTGGTTCTCGCATTACCCAAGCTGTTTGAGTTAGTTCTGCAACGGTGATTTCTTGGCGCTCAAACCAAGGGTGAGTTTCACCCACAACGATTTGTAAGCGATCGCTCCCGATAATTTCTTGTTCTAAAGTATTCTGTAAGGCTGGTTTAACATCTCCTTCGACTAAGCCTATGTCAAACTGTCCCATTGCTGTTCCTTCACAGATTGTTTCAGCATTTGCCAAACAACAATCAACCGTAATCTGCGGATACTTACTTTTAAATTCACTAATTTTCCTGGGTAGCCAATAGTTACCAATGGTTAAACTAGAACCTAATTTTAATTCACCCCTTTGCAGGTTATTTAATTCTCGCAATCCCCTTTCTGTTAATGTCACTTGGTCAAGAATTTTCTGGGCTTCTACTTGTAATAATTTACCAGCCTCGGCAATTTCAATGTGACGACCAATGCGATGAAAGAGTTTGACTCCGTATTCTTGCTCTAAATTATGAATTGCCGCACTAACAGCTGGCTGGGTAATATAAAGCTCCTCTGCTGCACGGGTAAAGTGTAGATGTTCTGCTACAGCGAGAAATATTCTAAGCTGCTCCAGCGTCATCCCGGCCATACTCAATTATTCCTAAAAAACCTGATGTCAAAATTTAATCACTTATATTTATAATTTTGACAAATAAAAACATTTGATTCTATTGATTAAATTACATACAGTAAAGAATAAGACTAATAAATACACCCATAAAGAATGTGCCTACTCAAACATAAAAAGTACGATTGAGAGATTTCTATTCTATTAATGAATAATCGAAACTATCAAATAGGCAAAATGCTGCTTAGTTGTCAATAAAATCTGAAATTAAGACTAATTGGGAGAATTAATAGTGTTATTGAGACTTGTGTTATTACTATCTCTGCATTAAAATAAATTTTGGCAAAAATGTACCAGCAAATTAAATATATTTTTCAAGTGCGATCGCTGCACAAATGGCCAATTATCTGGAAAGAAATTTACTATCACTTTGGGATTTTTTGGAGAGGAGCCTCTTGGGGTTTAAGGGTGTTATTAATGCAATTAGAGTCTAAACCTACAACAGACAAGCAAGAAACGAAGAAACTAGGCAGGCTAAATCCATCACGCATCAGGGATCATTTAGCCAACGAACGCACTTACCTAGCTTGGATGCGAACAGCGATCGCACTTTTGGGTTTTGGAGTCGTTATCGTTCGTTTGCGAGCCTTTCAAGTCCCGCTAGTACCCACACCCGGTAATGGCTGGAAATTGGGTTTAGTCTTTTCGCTAGTTGGGTTAATTACAGTCTGGCTGTCAACCGCACATTATTTTGCTGTGCGGCGTGATATTGAAGATGATAATTATGAGCCTACAGACCGCTGGGTGATTTTATTTAGTTTGGCAATTATGATTCTCGGCTCTGGAGTCATATATTATGTGTTTACTACTCCACTGAGTCCTTTGAGTCCAGTGATTCCAGATTAATAGGACGAGTCTGGAGACGGAAAATCAATGCTTTGGCAAGGGTGTAGGGGTGTATGTATCTAAAACCCTTACACCCACTTTTAAGTAGTAGGACTAAATTAAACCTAACTTAAAATTACCGGGTTTCGACACTTCGACAAGCTCAGTGCATCGCTGCGCTCAACCCTCTTATTCTAAAGGATAGAGCATTGAGCGTTCGCGTAGCGTCTCCCTTGGGGAGAAGTCGAAATGCGTCTTCTAAATAATTGTGTCTACCTACTTAACAGACAATCTTTGTGCGTAACATCATATCGGAGTAATCAGTAGTGATTTCGACAATCTGTGCAGAAACGTTAAAACTCTCTCCCCTACTCCTCTACCTCCTCTGCTCCCTCTGCGGTCTGTATGATAAGTCTTAAATGAAGATGATTATCGACTTCACTGTTCTTAACATTGTTTAGTTTTTTGTTTATACCCATACATAAATGTTAGTGAATATCTAGCTGATGGGAATACTAGCGGAGTGCAGAGTTTGTCTGCACAGCTAGTTGAGCAATAATAGAAACTAACTTGTGGCATGAGGTATGTATAGATGACAACAGTCAATGCTAACCCCATCATTCCCGGATATGAACTTAGCTCACAACTGTATTCTGGCTCCAGAACCATTGTATATCGAGCTATCCGGGAATCAGATCAACTTCCAGTTGTCATCAAATTGCTGACCTCACAATATCCGAGTTTTGGCGAACTACTGCAACTTCGTAATCAATACACCATTAGCAAAAATCTCAACATTGCTGGCACTATTCAGCTATTATCGTTAGAAAATTATAACAATGGTTATATTCTCGTGATGGAAGATACCGGGGGAGTGTCATTACGGGACTATATTCAACGCAATACCCTCTCTTTAGCAGAATTTTTGAGGATTGGGATTCAATTAAGTACCAGTCTCTATGAATTACATCAAAATCGCGTGATTCATAAAGATATTAAACCAGCAAATATTTTAATTCATCCCCAAACCAAACAAGTTCAATTAATTGATTTTAGTATTGCTTCATTACTACCAAAAGAAACTCAAGAAATTAAAAATCCTAATATTTTAGAAGGAACTTTAGCTTATATTTCTCCTGAACAAACAGGGAGAATGAACCGAGGCATAGATTACCGCAGTGATTTTTATTCTTTGGGTGTGACATTTTATGAATTATTAACCGGAGACTTGCCATTTAATAGCGATGATCCAATGGAGTTGGTGCATTGTCATTTAGCGAAAATGCCAACAGCAATAGGGAATAGGGAACAGGGAACAGGGAACAGTAAAGAAATTCCACAAGTGCTTTCAGATATTGTGCTGAAATTAATGGCGAAAAATGCCGAGGATAGATATCAAAGTGCGTTGGGATTACAGTATGATTTAGAACTTTGTTTAACACAACTTCAAGAGACAGGCGAAATTAGAGATTTTAAAATTGGTGAGCGGGATGTGTGCGATCGCTTCCTCATCCCCGAAAAATTATATGGTAGAGAAGCAGAAGTTCATAGCTTATTAGAAGCATTTGAACGTGTTGCTAGTGGTACATCAGAAATGATGTTGGTGGCGGGATTTTCTGGAATTGGTAAAACGGCTGTAATTAACGAAGTTCATAAGCCGATTACCCGTCAAAAAGGTTATTTTATCAAAGGTAAATTTGACCAATTTAATCGTAATATCCCTTTCAGTGCCTTTGTCCAAGCCTTGCGTGATTTGATAGGGCAATTATTAGCAGAATCAGATGCAAAATTGGCACATTGGCGGAGTCAAATTTTAGAAGTTGTTGGAGAAAATGGACAAGTTTTAATTGAGGTAATTCCTGAATTAGAGCGTGTGCTTGGTCAGCAACCACCTGCGCCAGAATTATCAGCAACTGCGGCACAAAATCGCTTTAATTTGCTCTTTCAAAACTTTATTGCTATTTTCACAAAATCAGAGCATCCTTTGGTGATGTTTTTAGATGATTTACAGTGGGCAGATTTGGCTTCTTTGCAGTTAATTAAACTGTTGATGGAAAATCAAAATTTTCTGCTGTTGTTGGGAGCCTATCGAGACAATGAAGTATCATCTGCACATCCATTAATATTGACCGTGGAGGAGATAAAGCAGTCTGGGAAGACGGTGAATACCATCACTTTAACTTCTCTGGCTTGGGTAGATATGAATCAGTTGGTAGCCGATACATTGCATTGTACCACTGAGCGATACTCCCAAGGAGTCGCTTCGCGAACGCAACCCCTCACCGAATTAATTGAGCGTAAAACTAAAGGTAATCCTTTTTTTATTACGCAGTTTCTCAAAGCATTATATGAAGATGGGCTGATTAAATTTAATTACCAACAAGGTGATTGGGAATGTGATTTGGCGGCAGTAAATACATTAGCTGTAACTGCGGATGTAGTGGAGTTTATGGCTAGTCAATTGCAGAAGTTACCAGAAACAACACAAAATGTTTTAAAGTTGGCTGCTTGTATTGGTAATTCCTTTGATTTAAATACTTTGGCAATTGTTTCTGAGCAGTCATTAACTGATACGGCTACAGCATTATGGAAAGCATTACAAGAGGGCTTGATTTTACCTCAAAGTGAAATCTATAAATTTTATTTGCACCAGACTCAAACTAATGGTAATCAGGGGCAGATTCAGAATGTTACTTATCGATTTTTACACGATCGCGTTCAACAAGCGGCTTACTGTTTAATTACCCAAGACCAAAAAGCAGCAACTCACTACCACATTGGGCAACTATTACTCCAGCATACTTCCCCAACAGAACAAGAGGAAAAAATTTTTGATTTAGTCAATCAATTCAAATTAGGAATTGATTTAGTCACTAGTCCTCAAGAACAGCAAGATTTAGCTGAATTGAATTTAATCGCCGGACGTAGAGCGAAAATTTCCACAGCTTACGCCGCATCTGTTGATTATTATGCAGTTGCCAGAAAATTATTAGCCAATCATCATTGGCAAGTATCCTATGATTTAATGCTGACAATCTACACAGAAGCGACAGAAGCAGCTTATCTAAATACAGATTTTGGGCAGATGGAGGAGCTATCTGCAATAGTGTTAAACCAGGCGAAAAATATTTGGGATACTATACCCATTTATGAAATTAAAATTCAAGCTTGTATTGCCCAAAATCAACTGCGCTTGGGCTTAGATACAGCGTTGGCAGTTTTGCATCAGTTAGGGATAGATTTACCTCATCAACCTACATATCAAGATGTTAATCAAGCACTAGAAAGAACACATTTAATCTTGGCTAATCAAACCACCGCAGAGATAATTGATTTGCCAGTAATGACAGATATTCGCGCCCAAGCTGCAATGCGAATTTTAGCAACTATGTTTGGGGCTGCATATAACGGCTGTCCAGAAATGTTACCCCTGACAATTTCTGAACAAGTTAATTTATCAATTAAATATGGTAATACAGCTTTATCAGCCTTTGCCTATACCAGTTATGGGTTAATTCTTTGTGCTTTTACGGGTGCGGTAGAAACCAGCTACAAATTTGGGCAACTGGGTGTAAATCTAATGGAGAAGTTTTCTGCCCAACACTTGCGTGCCAGGATAGCAGCCGTCTTTAATAATTTTATTAGACATTGGCAAGAGCCTCTGAAAGCAACGCTGACATCTTCATTGCACGGCTACCAAAGTGGGTTAGAAACAGGGGATTTAGAATGGGCTGTATGGTGCATATTTGGTTACAGCTTCCATTCTTATTGCTCTGGTAAAGAACTAACAGCATTAGAACAAGAGTTAGCTACATATAGTAAGGTGATCGCCCAACTTAAGCAAACCACAGCCCTGAATTATCAAAAAACCTATCACCAAGCGACTTTAAACTTACTCGGCTATAGTGAAACTCCTTTTTTGTTAGTAGGGGATGTTTACAACGAAGATGAGATGTTACCCCAACATCAAGCAGTTAATGATCGTCCGGCTGTTTATCATGCCAAGATTAACAAAATTATTCTCTGCTACTTGTTTGGTGAATATGAACAAGCGATCGCGGAGGCTGAGATTGCGGCACAATATTTAGATGGTGTTCCTGCTTTATTTGTCAGTGTTTTGCTGCCTTTTTACGATGCTTTAGCACAGTTAGGCATCTTTAACCAAGTTGCAGAAACTGAAGCATCAGCTATTTTAGAGCGTGTTCAACTTCATCAGCAAAAACTTCAGCAATGGGCAGATTTAGTTCCCAGTAATCATTTACACAAATTCCACTTAGTAGAAGCTGAACTGTGCCGTGTTTTAGGCACACCTTACGCTGCAATGGAATTATACGATCGCGCGATCGCAATAGCAAAAGAAAATCATTATATTCAAGAAGAAGCATTAGCCAACGAACTCGCCGCTAAATTCTATCTTGAACGCCAACAAGAAAAAATCGCCGCAGGCTATATGCAGGAAGCCTACTACTGCTATGCTCATTGGGGTGCGAAAGCCAAAATCGATGATTTAGAACAACGCTATCCTCATTTATTGCGTCCGATTCTGCACAAAATCACACAGAACTGGAACCCATTGGAAACACTTGCGAGTATTGCAACTTCCAATGTTGTGATGAATACCAAAAATACAACCTCTCACTCTTCTAGTACAAGTATTAATACAACTCTTGATTTTGTAACTATTCTCAAAGCGTCTCAAGCCATCTCTGGCAAGATTCAACTGAATGAATTGCTGCACCAACTAACGCAGATGATTCTCCAAAATTCTGGCTGTGATTGCTGTGCGTTGATTTTGCCAAATAATCAAGGAGAATGGTTATTGAGAGCAATCAGCACACCCAATAACACCGAACTTTTTTCTCAACCCCTGGAAGATAATCCTAATTTACCTGTGAAGTTGATTCAGTATGTCAAAAATAGTCAACAAATGGTAGTAATTAATGATCTGAAAACAGATTTACCTGTAATTGATGAATATTTATGGCAATGCCGCCCCAAAAGCTTGTTGTGTTTGCCAATTCTCAATCAAGGATATTTAATTGGAATTTTGTATTTAAAAAATAACTCTGCCAGTGGAGTATTTACAAGCGATCGCATCTTAGTTCTCAACTTTCTGTGCATTCAAGCTGCCATTTCTTTAGAAAATGCTCGCTTATATCAACAAGTCGAAAATTATTCTTACACTTTAGAAGCAGAAGTAGAACAAAAAACCCAAGCTCTCAACCAAAAAGCTCAAGACTTAGAACAAACTATTAAACAATTACAACAAACTCAAGCCCAATTAATTCATACAGAGAAAATGTCATCGCTGGGGCAATTAGTAGCCGGAATTGCTCATGAAATTAATAATCCAGTGAGTTTTATCCAAGGAAATATAACTTATACAAAAGGTTATATTCAAGACATGATTAGTTTGTTAACACTTTATCAGCAAGAATATCCCCAGCCTAGCCAAGCTATTAAAAAGAAAAGCAAAGAAATTGACATTGATTTTATCTTTGATGATGTAAATAAAATTCTGGAATCAATGGATGCCGGGAGCAATCGCATCAGCCAGATTGTTTTGAGTTTACGTAATTTCTCGCGCTTGGATGAAGCCGGTATTAAAGCTGTGGATTTGCATAGTGGGATTGAAAGTACTTTGCTCATTTTGCAACACCGTTTGCAGGATTCAGCAATTCAACCCGAAGTGGAGATAGTGAAAGAATATGGCAAACTACCTCTGGTAAATTGTTATCCTAGCCACTTAAATCAAGTTTTCTTAAATATTATTAATAATGCCATTGATGCAATTCGAGATAATCGCCAATGCAGTGAAAATCCACAAATTCGCATTCGCACTGAAGTAATCGAAAATCACCGCTTACGCATTGCGATCGCTAATACAGATAGTACAATTCCTGTACATATCCAAAACCGCATTTTTGAACCATTTTTTACCACAAAACCCTTCGGGCGTGGTACAGGGTTGGGTTTATTTGTCAGCTATTCAATTATTCAACAACATGGCGGCACTTTAAGCGTGCGATCGCAGCCAAATGAAGAAACAGAATTTGAAATTATTCTGCCGCTCAACTTTGCTACACCTAATATAGTGTCTGGAGAAAGACTGATCATCAACACCGCAGAGGGAGCAGAGGATTAGAGGAGAGAGTTTTAACGTTTCTGCACAGATTGTTGAAATCTTCACTGAATCAGCCAAAAAGGTCTTTTTTCACAAGTCATATTTAAAATTTACTTGCGATTAAATGATGCAATTAACGGATTTTGAGCAACTAACATTTGATTTAGAGCTTCCAGCGCGGTTGTTTGATAACGAACGTGAGCATCAATAAATAAACCAATAATTTGAGCGATTAAATCACGGAGTGCTGCTTCTGGCTGTGTAGCAGGAAAGTCAAGAAATGGTGTACTAATAGTGGCATCAAAAGGATGGGTAACAGAAAAATGGTTTGCACCTTCCAGAATTAGTAAATAACTATCATCTCTACCACCTGCGATCGCTTCTTGGAAAGTCCTGATTATCGGAGTTGTTGGTTGTTCCCAAGTTACGCCATAGTTATTGCTACTGTTCGCAATCACGCCATCACAAGTTCCGCCAATCAAGAGTAACGGTAAGGAGTCTGGTAAAGGTAAGATTTTCCCGGCTTCATACCCTAGTTGTACAGTTGCTGCTGTATGTGCGCCATAAGCAAAGGCGGCTACTATCTGTGAGCAAAATCCCGGATCTGCACTTTCAATTGCAACTGTACCACCAGCAGAATGTCCACCGAGAATGATTTTGTCTAAATCAAGCAAGCCAGCCAAAATCCCTTCCACTTGCAGACGTTCCAAGGTTTTCAGCAATGTGGGTAAAGCTGAAGCTGTTGGCCCTTGACCATAAATACCGGGAGCCAGCATACTCAAATCAACACCGGGAGTCATAGCCACAAACCCAGGTATATTTTCAGCAATCCAGGAAAATGTCACAACTACCAGCCCAAACTCGGCTAATTTCACCGCCAACCATTGATACATTTCCGGGCCACAGTTAATTCCGTTGAACAAAATCACGACTGGAAACTTAGATGCTTGAGCTTCAGCCGCAACAAGACTTAAATTTTGTTCTGGTTCTGGGTAGAAAACCTTGAGGTGAATACTGTTATATGGTGGCGAAATATTTTCAACCGTCGCAGCTTGAAAAAATGCTCGAACTTTCATAACAAATCAGTAATGGAAAATTGGCGCTGGCGATCAAGTTCTTGCAGTTTGATTTTTTCGTTATAAAATGCCTCATAATAAGCTCGGAATTTTTCCGGCTCTGCGTCTGGATCTGTTTGTTGCCATAATTCTAAAAAGTGACGATAACGTTTTTCTCGCAATACTCTTTCCATCCCAGCAGTCGCAGCTTGGACAACTTGCGGGGTGCGGAGTAGCTCTTTTTTACTCTTTTCATTTAAATGAAATAAATGTGAGATTAATTCGATTTCTTCCCCTAATTCTAAATATCTATCTTGCAAGCTGGAGATTAAGTTCTCTTTTGAGTGCTGTACACTGGATGCTGCATACTGAGCGGAGTCGAAGTGTGAGTGCTGAGTATTAGTTTCCTCTAACGCTAAAATTTGTCCCCACAAAAACCGATGATGAGACAAACTAAAATCTAGATTTCGTTCTTCCAGTTCGTTAATAATTACTTGTCGCTGTTCAGGACAATGCAAATAAATTTGCAGTAATAAAGCTTCGGCTCGTTCTAAAAGACTTTTATCTGTTTGTGGAACTGGCGCTTTTTTCTGACTACTCGATTCTCTTTTTGTGGATGTCGGCTGAGAAAATTTAATTACATTCGGGGAAATTTGAGTCAGCAAATTTTCCACCCGTAAAGGTATTAATCTCGCATCGCCCAAGCTGAGAATTTCTGCACAGTGCGAAACATAATAGTTGCGAGTATCGGTGTTAACGATATTTTTGAGTAACTTAACTATCTGCTGAGTTACTTGTTGAAAATCAGTTGCTTGTTTTAAATCGCGTTCTTTGGTAATTTGCTGAATTTGCCAATCTAACCACAGTGGCGCATTTTGCAACAAACTTTGATAATCTTCTGTGGTATGAGTATGTAAGTATTCATCAGCATCTTTACCATCGGGAATATTCAGAATCTTGAGTTGGACTTCACCTTTGTAGGCTAAATCTGCAATTTCACCGATCGCCCTCTCCGCCGCATTAGTCCCAGCTTTATCAGCATCGAAGTTGAGAACTAACTGTTTTGAGTCGGTGTAACGTAACATTAACCGGACTTGTTCTAAACTTAGGGCTGTACCCAAAGAAGCAACAGCATTGTTAATCCCCGCCGCATGAAGGGCGATCGCATCAAAATATCCTTCTACTACCACAGCTTGGTCAACTTGAGCAATCCCCGTTTTGGCTAAGTCAATGGCGAATAACGTTTGACCTTTATTAAATAGTTCCGTCTCTGGAGAATTGAGATATTTTGGCTGTTCGTCAGTCAGTGTGCGCCCCCCAAACGCAATCACCCGCCCTTGAATATCGCGGATGGGAATCATCAAGCGATCGCGGAAAACATCATAATACCCGCCTCCTTCTTTGCGCGGCTTTATCAATCCTGCCTTTTCTAGCAACTGCACAGGATAATGTTTATTTTCCACCAAATACCTATACAGCGTTTCCCAACCAGCCGGGGCGTAACCCAAACCAAACTGCTGAATAGTTGCTTCTTTTAATTTGCGGTTCACTAATAAATACTGTAATGCCTTTTGCGCCTGAGTTTGACGCAGGGCGTGTTGATAAAAATTGGCGGTTGCCGCGAGAACCTCATATAATTGTTCCCGCAACGACAATTGACGCTGTAATTCTTGTCTTTGTTCAGGTTCCAGGGTTTGGACATTCACTTGATAGCGCCGCGCCAAATCCAGCACCACTTCCGTAAACGACTGCTTACCCAAATCCATCAAAAACTTAATTGCATTTCCCCCAGCATTACAGCCAAAGCAATAATACATTTGCTTAGTTTGACTGACGGTAAAGCTAGGACTCTTCTCACTATGGAAGGGACACAAACCGATAAAATCTTTACCACGCTTGCGTAAAACTACGTGTTCTGATACCACATCCACAATATCAGCACGTTGTTTAATTTCCTCAATTGTGTCTGGGTGCAAGCGGGGAATGTACATATTACCCGAATTTCTCACGTATGGGTAGTGGGTGTGGGAAGTGTGGGGAGAGAGGGGAGTGTGGGGAGAAAGATTTCTTCACCATCTTCCCACACCTCCCAAACCTCCCACACCCCTGGATTTCTCTCAAGAGAGAAATCCAGGATTAGTCATTGGTCATTGCCACGGACTAAGGACAAATGACTAATGACAAAATACTTCTGATAGCTATTATATTCTTGTTGCTAGACGAAGAATTATGTATAGAATTGCTTACGCTTAACTTTTTAAGAGGAAATACTGAAGATGGGGCGTATTTTTATTTCGGCGGCGCACGGAGGCAAAGAAGCAGGAGGAATCGATCCCGGTTCAATTGCTGGGGGAACTACAGAAGCCAGAGAAATGATTCTGCTGCGGGATTTAATTGTTACAGAACTGCGGGCGCGGACATTTGAAGTGTTGGCTGTTCCTGATGATTTAAGCGCCGCCGACACCATCACTTGGATTAATTCTCGTGGTCGTCGGGGCGATGTCGCCCTGGAAATTCATGCTGATGCAGCCAGTAGCCCAACGGTACGTGGGGCTAGTGTATTTTATATTGCCAATAATAATGAGCGTAAAAGTAATGGTGAACTGCTGTTAGTAGGTTTGTTACGTCGCATTCCCCAATTACCGAATCGGGGAGTCAAACCAGATACTGATAGTGGCTTGGGACGTTTAGCCTTTTGTCGTCAAACGACACTACCTTCATTATTAATGCAAGTGGGATTTCTCAGTAGCCCCGATGACCGCGCCTTGCTGCAAAACCGTCGCCGTGATTTTGCTTTGGGTATTGCTGATGGTTTGGCTTCTTGGAGTCGTGTTGTTGACCCCACCCCCGGAGTTCCGACGGAACAAACTTATACATCTATTAATATTAATATTAATGGTCAGAACTACCCAGAACAAGGAATATTAGTTAATGGTAATGCTTATATTCCCATTGATTTAGTAGACCGCTTGCGAATTGATTTAACAACAGCCGCCAATGTCAATCGGATTACATATCGCCGAGTGGTATATGTGAAAGCTGTGGAACTCCGGGATTTTAATATTTCTGTCAACTGGGACAGTACAACACGTACTGTTAACCTACGTTCGATTTTAGTGATCTGCAAAGGTCAAATGGATCAAATCATCTCCCGTGGTAATACTTCCGAAGTGCAGCTACAACTATTTTTGCGAAATAACAATGAAAATGCTTTAGCCAAGTTTCCTGATCTTCCCAAACTCTATCGAGAAGAAGCCACAATTGAAGGTGTGAATTATGATATCGCCTTTTGCCAAATGTGTGTTGAAACAGGGTTTTTACGCTTTGGTGGTGATATTCGACCAGAACAAAACAACTTTGCTGGACTTGGGAGTATTGGCGGTGGTTCTGATGCGGCTGCGTTTGAAAGTGCCAGAATTGGAGTCAGGGCGCATATTCAACATTTAAAAGCTTACGCCAGTTTAGAACCGTTAGTGAATGAAGTTGTTGATCCTAGATTTCGCTTTGTCACACGCGGAATTGCACCTTTAGTTAGTCAACTTTCTGGTCGTTGGTCAGCAGATTTAGATTATGGGGCAAAAATTACAGCGATGGTGCAAAGGTTATATGAATCAGCCGGATTTATGTAATTAATTTATCTCTTTTGAGGAGGCGATCGCTATTTAATTAGAACGCCAATTTTCAATCTGTAAATTAGGCACTCTTTGAAACTCTCGGATATTAGATGTTACTAAAACGTGATTGTTGGATGGTGTTTGCTTGTCCTTTAACAAAATCACTAATTACGGATAAACCATAATTAAATTTCTATTTCGCTGAGTTTGAATTACTTACATTGATGGGGGAAGAATACCAAGTTGCTGCATCAAAGCCATAATATCTGCCTGTCCCCAATGTTCTACCACTTTGCCGTCAACAATTTGGTCTATGTGCATAACGGCAAATTCCACTGGCTGACCTGTGGGCGGAAAACCCAGTAATTCTCCCTCATGAGTACCGCTAAATGTCCCACGGGTAACAACTTTATCATTCTCAACAATCACATCTGCAAATGTATGCTTTCCATCAGGAAAAGTATTACGCATCATTAACCCATACTCGATAAAACCATCTAAATCGAGAGGTTCCGATGCGCCTGTTGTATGAGCGATAAAGTTTGCAGCGATAATTTTTTTGGCTTGTTCAACACTGCCATTGTCAAAGGCTTGTTGACATACTCCCTGCCCTATAAGTGCAGGGATTCTAGCTTCAAACAGCAATCGCAGTCTCGGACTGTCTGACATCGCCTAAGCCAATGGTTGATGCCCCAACCATTTCAATTACTTTAGATGCGTTTTCGTCCCTCCCGTTCACTGACTGGCAGGACGGACAACGCCACTCTCTAATAGACAAATGAATACTTTCTAAAACTTGTCCACAGCGCGAACAAGTCTTACTACTGGGATACCATTGGTCGATAAACACAACCAATTTATTCTTCTTTTTGGCAACCCATTCTAGGATTTGTATAAACTCGCCAAAAGCCAAATCTGATATCTTTCTACCCCAAAGACGTTGCATTCCCTTAAGGCTCAAGGTTTCAAAGCAGAGAACATCAAACCTGTCTGTTAACTCATGGGCTAACTTCCAAAACCAATCGCGCCGACGATTAGAAATATCCTCATACTTGCGGACTAAATTCTTTCTGGCTCGTTCACGATTAGATGAGCCTTTTAACTTTTTGGAATGCTGTCTGCTGGCTATTTTGATGGCGTTGAGTGACTGCTTGAAAAATTGGGGAGACTCAATTTGAGTACCGTCTGAGCAAGTGAGGAATGTTTTCAATCCAAAGTCAAAACCAGCGATTTTACCCGTCTTAATCTCGACTTCTGACTTGCCACCTTCATCCACAACAATAACCATAAATAGTTCACCCAGAGGAGTGCGTTTAATGGTTAAGGTTTTGATTGTTCCTTCTATCTCTCTAGACTTCCAAAACTGATAAACTCGATTACCAATTTTTACTCTATTGCCACCTAAAAACTTATAACCAGCTTGCTTAAGAGTGAAGGATTTGTATTTCTTAACCTTCTTAAATCCCGGTGGTCTAACTCCTTTTTTGTTGTGTTTAAAGAACAACTGGTAGGCTTTCTCAATGCGTTGACAAATATCTTGTGCTGATTGAGAACCAACTGTTTGCCAGAATGGATTTCGCTTTCTCAATTTGGCAATGTGAGACTGAAGTTTAGCGCAGTTTAAGTGTTTGCCCCACATCCGGCAGTACCGACGATGTAGCGCAATGCAATGGTTATAAATTACCCCAGCAGCATTGATTGTGCGCTTGAGGTATCTATTCCGTTTGTGTTCGTACAGCTTAAACTTCAGGGTTTTCATGCTAATATCATACCATCTTTGACGGCATTGTGACGGCATGAAAAAATTAACAATTAGATGTTCAGACGAAGAGTACGAGATACTTGCAGAGTATTGTGCAGAAACAAGTCGCACTCAAAATGATGTACTCAGGGAATTTATTCGCAAGCTAAAGAAAAGCCGTGCTTCTAGCACGGGGCTTTAGACCCAGTTTTTTGGTAAAATTCCAAGGCAATGGCTTTGTTTTGTGCGGTAGACATGATTAGATACTGACAGGATATTAAGCATTTAAATACCCTGATATTTACCCACAGTCAATAGTTTTAACCTTTACTTTGATCACGTATAGTTCATCTCATTTAATTTTTCAGACGTGGGAGTGGTCAGATCCCCGACTTCTTAAAGAAGTCGGGGATCTCGCAGCCCAGCAAATATAAATGCGATAAATCACTAGCTGGACGTTTAAAATCGCTGACCGATACCCAAATGCACTTTACTTTCGCCTTGGCCGTTAATACCGTAGTCAGCGCGAATTAACCCCAGTGGCGAATCTAAGCGCACACCTGCACCGTAGCCAAAACCGAAACCGGGTTTATCACGCGCACCCGCCGGATCTCCTAAAACGGTGCTACCAGAACCTAAATCAGAGCCGATGTCAGCAAATAACACGCCGCCAACTATGGGTAAGATGGGGAAGCGGTATTCTGCGGAAGCTAAAACGTAACTGCGTCCACTGCCAACTTTACCTGCATCGTAACCGCGAACCGAGTTGGAACCACCTAAGTTGAAGGCTTCGTAAGGTGGTAAATCACCAATGACTGTCCCAGCTTGAACATTTAAAGCGAATACTTGTGGTTGTTTACTGTCGAATACCTTGACTGGCACGTATTGGCTATAATTTGCTGTGACGCGGTTGAGGGAGATATTACCTTGACCGATGGGGATAGATTGTTCTGTACTCAATTTGAGTAAGGAACCTTGAGTCGGGTTGAGTGGGTTATCGCGTTTGTCTTTGGCGGCGGTGAAAGATACGGTAGTTAAGTCATCAATACCTGTACCACTGGCAGATAAGGGATTTCCTTGGGCATCGGTTGAATTGATATTACCTTGGCGATCGCGGATTGTAGTTCTTGTATAATTCAATCCGAGGGAAGCATCCCAACCATCAATCGGTCTTTGCAAGCTGACACTCCCGCCAATTTGCCCTTCTCGCACTTTATCACCGTTAGCTAATTTAATAGTGTCGTCAAAGGTTTCGGAAAGTTCTTGGCGACGAAAGCCGTTAATGGTGTAACCCAAGCTATCAGGATTGTTGGGACGATAAGGATTAATTAATTTCCCATCAAATTGCAAATCACGACTACTAACACCTACATTTAAATTTAAAATATTGTTCTTGCCTGCAACGTTTTGGTCTTGATAATTCACAGTACCTATAATGCCTTGATTAGCGTTATAACTCCCACCTAAATTAATTGCCCGTGCGCCATTTTCCTTGAGTACATACACTAAATCTAATTTATTAGCATCGCCTTCTAAAGCTACATTCACACTAGAAAATAAGCCTGTGCGGTATAGTTGTTGGATATCTTGCTGGACTAACTTTTCTTGAAATATTTGCCCAGTTTGCAGTTTAATTTGCTGCCGTAAAAACTCTGTTTTAGTCCTTCCGGTTACGGGATTACCTTTACTATCAACAGTTTGACCTTCATCGTTGACAAAGCGAAATTTAATATCACTTACTAAACCTTCGGCAATGTTGATGTTAAGTATTCCCTCCCGGCTGGGTTTAATTGATAGCACCCGCGCCAAGTTATAACCGTTATCGCTGTACCATTTATTGACCTGTTGCACGGCTTTTTGCAGTCCGGCGGGGCTGATGGCGCTATTGAATTGTGGTTGAAATTGTTCTAGGGCTACTTGATAAGTTAGTACCTTTGCACCAGAAAGTTGCAGCGATCGCACTATTACTGGTTGCACTTGATAAGTTACACTCAACCCTGCGGCTGTGCTGCGGCTATTAACATTGGCAGTGGTAAATAAACCAGTCTCTAAAATTGCGGCGACATCCTTTTGTAGCTGATTTTGGCTGGTGTTTCCCCCAGGCTGGGTTTTAATCACGCGGCGGACAATTTCTTGCAATTCGGGAGTTGCGCCTACTATCTGGACATCTGTGGCGGTGACAACTAAATTATTATCTGTCGCTAAAGTAGTCTTGCTTTGATTAACGGGAGTGAGTACAACTGGCGAATTTTTGTTAATAACTGTGGATTTTTGGGTAAATTGCGGCGTAACTACAGTTTCCGGTGCTGAAATTGCTTCGGTGCGGATGGGAGTTTCTTCAATTACCGGAACTACGACATCTTTTTTAGTTTCGCTGGCTGGGGTAGTTGGTACAGCTAGTGCTTGTTGAGTGACATTACTAGCCGCTAAAGTAGCTAAAGTTAAAATTGCGGTTTTAGAAATTTGCATAACAAATAATTACTAATTCGTAATTCGTAATTGAAGTATGCAAGCTTAAGCCACCACTGTGTTGATTGGGTTTACCCAAAACCACAGCAGTTCCCTCAATTTATTGACGGAAGTAATAAGCCTCAAACCCTTAGCTAACTTCTATGGGTTAATTACGAATTATCAATTACAAGTTATTTTGACAGTTAATCTTGATGTTTTGTTTCTTATGAGTCATTCACCATCTGCAAGTTCTCGGTTACGCTTACTATTTTTAAGTAACGGTCATGGCGAAGATATCATCGCAGTCCGCATTGTGCAAGCATTCCAGCAACTATCAAACCCACCAGAGATGTTTGCTTTACCGTTGGTGGGTGAAGGACATGCTTATCATAAATTAGGCATTCCTTTGATTGGTGCAGTACAAACAATGCCTTCTGGTGGTTTTATATATATGGATAACCGTCAACTGATGCGGGATGTGCGCGGCGGTTTAGTACAGTTGACACTCAGCCAAATCCAAGCAATGCGGCGGTGGGTGAGTTCGCAACCAAAATCAGGTAAACAAACAGCAATTTTAGCGGTGGGAGATATTGTCCCGTTGTTGTTTGCTTATTTTAGTGGCGCGAATTATGCTTTTGTCGGCACAGCGAAATCTGAGTATTATGTGCAGGATGAAACAGGATTGTTACCACGCCAATCTAAGTCTGCACGTTGGGAAAATTTTTCTGGTTCAATTTACCATCCTTGGGAACGTTGGTTAATGAGTCGTCGCCGTTGTCGGGCGGTGTTTCCCAGAGATAGTTTGACTACGGAAATTTTAAAACAATGGCCGATTCCGGCTGTTGATGTGGGAAATCCGATGATGGATAATTTGGAACCGAGTTTTCCCTTGCAACGATTTTACACTGCTGATATCCAACAACAAGAATTAGCCAGACCATTGGTTGTGACGCTGCTTCCTGGTTCTCGTCCACCAGAAGCTTATCAAAATTGGCAATTAATTCTGGAAGCTGTATCTGCATTGCTGGCTAGTTTTCAAGAACGAGATGCAGCAGGGCATACGTCTGGTAATGTAGTGTTCTTAGCAGCGATCGCACCCAGTCTGGATACCAGTCAACTCACCTCTAGCTTACAAGTTCAAGGCTGGCAACCCCAAACAACATCACCAATTTCTCTACCAGATACCAATACTTTAATTTATCAGCAGCGCAATGCTTATTTGCTCATCTCTCAACAAGCTTATAACGATTGTATACATTTGGGAGATGTGGCGATCGCAATGGCGGGGACTGCTACAGAACAATTTGTTGGTCTAGGCAAGCCTGCGATCGCAATTCCCGGACAGGGGCCACAATATAATTATGCCTTTGCTGAAGCCCAAAGCCGTCTTTTAGGCTCTTCTTTGATTTTAGTTGAGAAACCATCCCAAGCAGCGAAGGTGTTGCGATCGCTGCTACAACATCCTGACAGGTTACAAATCATCGCCGAAAACGGTTTGCGGCGCATGGGTCAACCAGGCGCAGCTAGGCGAATTGCCGATTGTTTAGCCGAAAGATTAGTTTTAAAAAGCAAAAAGTAAAAAGGGAAAAGATTCTCTTGTTTGAGAGTCAAGTGCTGATTTTTGAAGCTATAACTTTTGCCTTTTGCTTTTTGACTTTTAACTTCTCTATGCAACTAACCCAGAACGTAACGCACGTACAGCGGCTTGGGTACGGTCATCAGCACAGAGTTTGTTTAAGATATTGCGGACGTGGGTTTTAACTGTACCAACGGTAATATAGAGTTTTTCGGCAATTTGACCGTTACTGCACCCGGCGACGATTAATTCTAAAATTTCTAATTCTCGCTGAGTCAGAGGATAGGTTTCGAGAACTTGTTCGTATTCTGTGGCTAAGGCTTCAATTTTCACGGTCTTGGGTTTGTCACCGTTTTGGGCTTCACCGGGAATACCCTGGCGCATCTTACGTAATACTACATTAGCGATCGCTGGATCAATCCAAGAGTTCCCAGTGTAAGTTGCTTGGATTGCTTCTGTTAACTTGCTAATACTAGTTTCTTTCATATAGTAAGAGTCTGCACCAGCCGCAAACGCCGCCAATACTGCATCCTCTGTATGATCCATTGTCAAAATCAGGATTTTGGTAGCTGTTTGCCCAGTTTCAGCTTGATAACGTCTATATTTACGGGTGAGTTCAATCCCATCCATATCAGGTAAGCCGATATCTACCACTGCAACATCTGGCTTTGCGGTTTCTAAAAGCTTCATTCCTTGGGTAGCGTTAGAGACCATTTATAAAGTAAATCTTTAGACGGCTAGACGACGTAACATAATACGAGTCATAACGGCATATATAGCAGCTTCACTCATTTCAGGAAGACGTTCGTAATCCTTACTCAAACGATGGTAC
>NZ_JACJSD010000080.1 GCF_014697615.1 Nostoc sp. FACHB-280
TTATTAGTATAGTCCAGATATCAGTAGACATCTTAGAGGCTGTTTTGTCAAAGAGTTCTTGTCTGCCCTCTCTTCGGACGAGCGTTGAGGAGTGATGGTAGCTTTTGAGGAATCGGAGCCTGCGATGTTTGGGCAGTTGGTGGCAGCGGCTCCTGAGTGGGTGGATTGGATGGGTTAACTAAGAACAATTGCAATACTTCTCGGTTAAGAACAAAAGCAAGGTAAAGTGATAATTGTTCACTCACGAGTGTGTTCGGAAAAACTGGTGCAGCTAAAAGATTTCTCCTTAATCACGCCAACGTTAGAAGCAGAGTCAATATTCAAAGCGATAGAAACAGTGATTTCGCCGTCTGTAATTAGACAAACTCTATTAGAAACAAGTAGTTGTGAAGAGCGATCGCGGAAATTACCATCAGCGTTGGTAGTGTGTTTAGTCATAGCGATGAATCTATGGTCATCGGATGCAATGGGGGACGTACTGAAGAATCTGGTGAGTGGATTAAGTAGAGAATGGACGCGATTAGGAAAGTATTGGAAAGTACCAACTAGTTCTTCAATCAGTGAAGCAAGACAGAGGTTGGGATGTCGAGCAATGAGCCAACTGTTCCACAAAATAGTCAGACCATTAGCTACAACGAAAACTCCAGGGGCATTTTTAGGTGGACTACGAGTAATGGCAGTAGACGGTACAGTGTTGGATGTTCCAGATAGCAAGGCTAATGCCAGGGTATTTGGATATCCAGGCAGTAGAAAAGGAACTAGAGCGGCATTTCCTAAAGTACGTTTAGTATTGCTAATTGAGGCGGGAACGCATTTAATTGTTGATGCCTTGATGTGTCCTTACCGCATAGGAGAAAGAGTACGAGCTTTAAAATTACTCCGAGCTTGTAGTCAAGGAATGCTCTTGATGTGGGATAGAGGATTACATTCTTACCGTATGGTTCATGCCACTTTAAATCGAGGATGCCACTATTTGGGGCGAGTGCCAAAGAACGTTAAATTTCCTGTAGACAAGGTTTTAGAGGATGGCTCTTATCTGTCCTGGATTGCTCCAGACCGCAAATCCAAGCACAAAGGTGGGTCAAGAATTCCGGTACGGGTTGTAGAATACACCATTGACTCAGAGAATGGACAACAAACTTATCGTTTGATTACCAGTTTGATGGATATTGCTTTGTTTCCTGCTTTGTTGTTAGCCACAGAGTATCATCAGCGTTGGGAAATCGAAAATACTATTGATGAGCTAAAAACCCATCTCAATGGGCGTAAAACTCCTATTCGTTCTCTTAAACCCCGCGAAGTTGTTCAAGAAATCTACGGTTGGCTTTTAAGCCATTATGCAATTCGCACTTTAATGTTTCAAGCCGCAACTACTGCTTCCATATCTCCATTGCGCTTAGGTTTTACTGGTACTCTCAGAGTTATTCGCCGCGCTATTGCTGATTTTCAAGATGCTAACAGTGAGCAATTACCCTTTTTTTCTCCAAACTAATCCTTGAAATTTTGGAGCAAAAAATTCCGCTAAGGCAAGGCAGAACAAATCCCAGAGTCGTTAAAAAACCTCGTTCAAAGTTTCCATCTAAAAAACCAATCCACAGAGTAACGGGTACTAAACTTCAACCACACACTTTTTTTATTCTTAATACTGCTTAATTCTTAACCGAGAAGTATTGAGAACAATTGCGCTTTTACAATTAGGAATTGGGACTTGATTTGAGTGGATAATTTAGAGTGGTTTTCACTGCACATTTACCAGTACCCACGCGATGCCAAATAGGGAACAAAATATTACCATGATTGCAATAACCTTCCCAATCATAGAGATTCCGCCTTTATTACTTTCCCAGATTAAACCAATTGCCTCACAGCCTTAACTTGTCATCAATGGTCAGGAATAGGTTTTTCGGGGCTTGTCACCCCGAAAAAAAACAACAGATCAGCTTAATTTGTTGAGAATTGCATCAAGTTTACGCTGCATTTCTTGGTTTTGCTGCTCCAGTTTTTCCACTTTTGCTTGTAATTGACCGAGATCGGTATTTGATTCGGCAGCAGGAAGTTGACGAACATCTCTACCAAAACCCATCAAAGCCGGACGTTCCACATAGGTGACACGGTGAAGTACCCGCCAAGCCTTATTTGCTTTACTTTTAGCTTGTCGTAGAGCGCGGGCTTCCTCGCCGTTGCTGGCAAGCCATTCAGGGTCAACCACATAGCTGAAGAAGTCGTGAAAATTGTTGGTACTGCCTTCAAGATAAAAGCTCATAAAGCGGTAACGGTTGACTTTTTCCCCAGGTAGGATGGGGTAGTCGTTGTAGTCAGTAATGCCGCGACCTTCAACACCGCTTAAATCGACGTTTAACTGAATACCCTTGCTACGGGCTTCGGTTTTCATCATCGTTTGCGTAAGGTTAAAGGTTGCTTGGACGGTTAACTCTATACCAACCCCAAATAAACTATAATTCCCTTCATGACCCAAACCTGAACTCATAGTATAGGAACCGCCAATAGAATGTTCAGCCATGTTTGCAAAACTTTGTGCCTCGGCGTGTAAACCTCCATCGGCATCCCAAACATAAGTGTTGACAATATTGCGTTTGCCGGCACGGATTTGGATGTTTTCCATTTTTCTCTGCCAACTAGCAAAACTCGTGCTAGCATGGGCTTTTTTATCTTGATCTTCGATTAGTTTCTCTATCTCTTTTTGTTTCTTGGCTGCTGCTTCTGATTGTTGATCAAAGGCTGCCTGAAGCTCTTTTTCTAATTTGTCCTGTCTTTCTTTCTCAACTTTGTCCTTTTCCTCTTGTGTTAGATTTTCATCTGGTTTGCTCTCAACTTGATTAATAACAATAACGTTGGGAGCATCGCCTTTATTTGTTTCCCGTTCTAATGACGCTTCATCCACTAAAAGGGTATTAAACTGAGCAAAATAGGCTTCTCGATTTTTGTCTTGTTGATCGATTTGTTGTTTGAGATCGTAAGCTTCTTGCAAACGATAGTAACTGGCAGGGTAAAGAGAGCCAAAGCATGAGCGCATTTGAGGGACGTGCTTAAAGAAACGTTGACTGGTGGCACTGCTTCCTGTCATCCCGTCTAAGCTACCACTCATAGTATAGGCAGGATTAATCAAAAAGGTGATGGTATTCACATCTGGAGGAATATTCTCAACAGGGAGAACCTGATAACCAATCATTCTGCCTGTGCGTTGCAGTCGAGTAACAAAAATATCGGTTAAAGCCGAAACAACCAAAGCATAACCGACATTTTTAGGAATGAATCGTTTACCCAAGTGAGGGAAATTAGCATCTTCTTCTTGAGTCCCCGACAATTGTAGTGCGTCAGTCATACCTAGAGATGAGCTTGAGGTGATGCTGCTTTCATTCTGGAATTGGTAGCTGAAGTCTAGATTGCCTTTGAAACCTGCACGGATACCTGTAGTCTTAATTTGCTGTCCTACACCCAAGGGTGCAGTAACAATAGATTGTTCAACATCGCTGCCGATATAGGTATCAGTAGAAGAGCCTAACCCGTTATCTTGCGATCTCTTCCAATTAAATACCACATCTTCTGATAGAGATAATTCTACAGAAGTAGCACCGTTATAGTTGTCCTCTAGGGTTAAATTTTCGCTAGGAATGGGGGGAGCGCCTTCGATATAGCCCACAAGTGTGGGGGCAAACTGACCATTGCCAATCCATTTAAGTTCTAATTCTTCGATGCGTTTGTCGGGTAAGAGGTTAACACCACCAGGGGTAGGAGTGGCAAAAAACCGTCGCATCATAGCTGTTCTGTCTTTACTGACTGTACTGTATTCGCAGCTGACTAGGGCATCGCCAACCATAGAAACTAAGACATCACCAACCATAACTAGGGCGGGGTCTGGGATGAGAATCGCTCCTCCTTGCACTGTGCCATGATTGTTTTTGACGATTTCTCGCACTTTACTTGTTGCACCTTCAAATGTAATGTCATTGAGTGGATAGTAAGCAACTAAACCAGCTTCTTTCCCTGTCAGGCGTTTATTCATATTCGCCTGAATTTCGGTTTCACTAATGGCTTTATTCCAGATACAAACTTCCGCAATCTCACCTGAGAAGAAGTTATCTACTTTACCGATGTAATACGGTTTATTTTCATTATTAAAATTTTGAGGAGCATTCTCTGTTGCACGTAGTTTACCATTTCGGTAAATCTTGTATTGATTCCCATCTTTGACCCAAGCAATATGAACCCAAGCGTTAGCAGCAGTAAAAAAGTTTGGTAGCACTTTATCATATCGCACATCCCCGGATGAGCTATAAGAGTCGTAATGGAGCGCCCCATCTTTAGGACTAACCCATAATGAGGGTGGACGATATTTAATTCCTGGGTTACCAATAAAGCCTTGATAATTTCCGGTGTTTATTCTTGCAGGTTTTATCCAAGCAGAGATGGTAAATGCTGTTGTGTTACTGAATGGGTTCGCAATTTCCACATAATCATCTACCCCGTCAAAGCGCATAACTTGACCACTACCTAATTGACCAATCGGTGCTGCACATCCCCACCAGCTTGCGCCCGCAATTGTGCCGTTACTGCCTTTACCTGTCTGATTTCTGACTTCAGTGCCGTTGGCTTCATTAAAGGGATAATAAGCCACTAAACCAGGTTCATTGCCCGTTAGGAGAACTTTGCTATTGACTTCAATTTCCTCTGGGCTTAGTGCCACCTCCCAAAGACGAATTTCTGCTAATTTACCAGCTTGTTGTTTGCCAGAACTTATATTACCAACCCGTGAAATTGACATTGAAGTGGAAGAGGTTTCAACGGTTGGATTACTATGAAGCGTTCCCATCGATTTGGTAGCAGAGATGTCAATTGCTTCAGACTTATTATCCTTAAGCACAAATTGCCAATAAGCAACTAAATTAGAGTTTTTTTCAGGATTCAGGATTTTTTTGGACATATTCTCCTGAATTTCTGATTGGGTGAGAGTTTTTGTCCAAATTCGGAGTTCTGAGATTTGACCTCTAAATGGCTGATCCCATCCTGCTTTTCCAATATACAGATTGCCTATACCTGTATAGTTATTTGTTGCTGTATACTCCGCTATTTTTTGACCGTCAAGGTAAATCTGTCGCTTTTTGCTAGAAGCATCATAAATACAAGCCCAATGATGCCAGTGAGTATCATTAGCAACGGTAGCATCTAAATCGTTCCCGTAAAATGCAAAGGTAAATTTGGTACTATTTCGGAAGCCAATATGTAATCCCTTATTGGCTTGTGTCGTACCTTGACCTAGAAGGAATTGATTGGTTGTAGAAGTATCAGATCGTTTTGCCCAAAATTCAATAGTAAAACTTTTACTGGCTAAGTTGACCTTATTCCCACAATCAAGATAATTATTGCCATTAAACGCTAAGGATGCTGATGATTCTGCTTTATCTACTTCTTTACCATCAAGATAGAATAGATAAATCTGAGAAGCTTTGTTATCAGTTGTCTGCCCAACAACAGCAAGATGGTGCCAGCCTGTCGATAAGTTCTCTAGGTTGTACCAGCTTTTAGCATTATCCAAATGAATGTATTTTCCATCCCAGATCGAAATTGATCCACTATCGCTATGAGTTAAGGTATTATTGGCTGAACTGTTTTTCGGAAAGGGATAGGAAAACCAAGCCTCAATTGTCCACTCGTTCCCTAAAGAAACAGGGTCTTTTAAAGTGACGACGCTAGTATCTAGATTAAACTTGAGGCAAGTTCTCAAAGAATCAGGAATCCATTGTTCAATCGTCGGATTTTTGCTGTCAGCAGTGGCATCAAAGTTAGTCTGACGCATTCGTCCTTGATCGTCAAAATAGCTGAGTTGGACGTTCCCTTCACAGGTTTCGATCGCACTGAGACGGCTAACAGGACGCACAAACCCCAGTAAAGCACCTTGGGTTACTAGCCCTCGACTATCTGTTTTTAGGAGTGGCATTGTTTGCGGGGTTTGTTGCTGATTGTTAACATTACTGATGAAAGTCTTGTTTAAGGTGTTTATCTCCGTTTGAATTTGGGTAATTTTCTGGTTAACTTGATTTAACCGTTCCTCAAGTTGCTTTTTCTTAGCCGATTGATCGCTGCCACTTAACTTTAAGAGAGCAAGTTCATCTTTAAGTTTAGTCAATTGTTGATTGGCATTTTTTAACTCGGCTTCTTTGGCATTAACGGCTGATCGTGCATTGCCAATGTTATTATTAGTTTCTCCACCAATTTTAATGATTTTCCACTGTTGATGAGTTGCTCCATGTTGCTCCCAACAACAAACACCATAATCTCCACCCCCTCGATCTAACACTCTTCCATCTGCTCGAAGACGAATCAAATAATAATCCCCAGAATACTTCTCTGGCTTCCATTCAAAACTATAGCCACTCCCATAACCGGCATATACTTGAGCTTTCTCTTTAGGATTTGAAGATGGATATAGTGCCAAGTCCAAACCATCCATCATACTGACAATTCGATAGTATCCACTATTGGTTGCGACAAATTTGAAATAATTATTCGCGTAATAGGGATTACCATTAGCTCCTACGTCTGCATAAAGTAGGGCTTTTGACGCTGTATAAACACGGCAAATCCAGCTTTCTTTAACTCGACAGACCAGTTTGCACCAATAATTCAAGGGATTATTCAGTTCTGTTTGATAATTGTTTTGCAGTTGAGTTAATTGATTCTGAAGAGTAGTTATACTTGCTTCTTGATTCTTGATTTCAGTTTCTTTTTTAGTTATGGCTTCTTGTTTTTGTGTTCCATCAAGATTCAAAGTAGCAATGTCCGCTTCTAATTGTCGTTTTTCTTTGAGTAGTAATGCTTCTTCATTTTCTTTGATTTCCAGTGTCTTCAAATCTTGTTGCAAGCTAACTTGATTATCTACTAAAGATGTTAAATTTACATCATCTGTGTACTTAATCTCAGTAATACTGTCAGAAATCAACTGAATTTGATGTTTACAAATTTCCAAAGTATTCCAGTTTCCTGTTATATTGCTAATTCCAAAGGAACGCACTACTGATACCCCATCTGGCACCGTAAAACGACAACTGGCTTTATACCAACTATTGCCTAAACTGATGAATTCCGTTGCTTCTGCTATAATCGTTATCCAATCTTGAGAACGCCGATTTTTCTTGCCTTTATAGGTGATTGCAAAAATTTTAGGATTCGCAGTTGTAGGATCAATATTATTGTTAGTTTTGAATTCAAATTCTTCCGTATAAGTTGCTCGTTCAGATACAGCAAACAAGTCTTCATTTTCGTATTTAATTGCTGGCGTTGATGTACCTGCTAAATTACGATGGAGGGTGACAGAACTAACATAAGCCCCTCCTTTAACAATGCCATCATTGCCATTAACAGAAAAATCAATAACTTTGCGTTCTTTCCCCTCAACAATTGCATCGAGTCGCCAATAACCCACCAAACCAACTTCTTGACCCGTTAGTTGCAGGTACATACTATTTTTGATCTCTTCTGCGGTACGGGCTTTATTCCACAGGCGGAGATCGCTTATTTTACCTGCAAAATTACGATTGGAAATCGTGCCGCTTTTGCCGACCACGTTACTTTTACGTTCGATGATTTTGGGCAGATCCATTAAACCTTGATGAATTTCTAAGCCGTTTTTATATAGTTTGGCGTTCCCAGAAACATCTATTGTCGCTGCTAGGTGTATCCACTGTTTCTGGTTGAATAAAGTTTGTTGACTGTTCGTAACAATACTTGATGTAGTCGAAGAGGAGAATCTTAGTGTATTTATTGTATCTTCAAAGTGCAATGTAATAATATCTTCTGTCTTATTGTTTTTTTTATTGCCAAATTCGATAATTCTTGGCCAAGTTGTTAGTTTGTCCAACCACACCCAAACTTCCACTGTGAATCCTTGCGAGAAGTCGTGATTCATTTCTGGTATATCTAGATAATCCTTTACCCCATCAAAGACAACTCCTCGCCGTTTTTGAGTTTGAAGTTTCGCACTGATGGTGGTTCCGGATTGCCACCTGACACCATCCAAGCTAAAAGTCTGGTCATCAATTTTGGTGACAGTGTAAGTGCCGTTATAGTCTCTAGTATCAACTATCTGTACCCAATCTCCGTCGGTTAATCCATGATTGAAGGATGTTACTCTTAATTTCCCCTGGACTGTAATTTCGTAGGCTGTGACAATACCGTTAAAAATCAACCCTGTTTCTTCATCAGGAACAACTTCCCAATTGCCTCCATCTTTCTTGTCTAGAAGAACTTCAAAGGTATGATTGTCAATAATCTTTGTGACTGGGGAATATAACTGGTTATAATCTTGGCTTTCCGTAATTTTGACTGGGGTGATTGCTGTTTCATCTAAGTTGTTTGTTCGATCAGAGGTCACAAGAACCTTATCTTTTTCTCCTCTGGCAAAACCCGTGATTTTTCCTTCGGGAGGTGGGTTAGTGGTGGCAATGGCTTTGATTTCGTCTAGAGTGTTAAGAGGCAACAACACCTGACGAGTCATACTACGCCGAATAGTGGTGTTATCAGGATTGTCCTTAATCTGGGACAACGTCCCATCGGCCGCCACCGAAAAGCTAATTGCTGCCGCATTCCCCTCACTAGTTCCCACGACTAACATAACGTGTACAGCTTCCCTTAGTAGCTGCATTCCGTCATCGGTTTGTCGTTCCCGTTGTAAGTCGTATTTAGTTGCCGTTAACCCTTTAGCAATCGTCAAAGTCCCTAAATCCAACACACGTTTAATCACACCTGGAATACTACGCGGTTCAGGATCGAGGATAGTATAGTCTTTAACATCAAATAAACCCTCATCAGAAACGCGGAGGGTTGTTAATTCGACTTTTTTACTCCCGTTATTGTAGGCGAAAATATGCCAGCGATATTTATCCTGTTCATTAGTAGGTAATAAAACAACAGAAAACCATCCATTAGCAAGATCATTGATAAGACTCAATTCAGTGGTGGGTTCATAAAATTCATTTCCATTGATATCTCGATAATCTAGGGAATCAACATTAATCAGCCCAGTTGCTACTTTCTGCTGATTTTTGTTGGGTGTATGCTTCTGCTTACTCCGTTTAAAGCGGACTTCTAGTTTACGGGTTAAGGTATTAGTCAATCCGTCGAGAACAAAGCGATCCGCCAACAAAGTATTAGACTTAGACTGACGGAAAATATAAATATACCCTAACCCCGAAATCAACTGCACAGGAGCAACGGCTGACTGATCATGGGTTTTGTAGAGCGATTTCAGCAGGTAAGTTTTATTATTACTTTGATCAGTCAATTCTTCCTTCTCTAGGTCAACAACTGACTTATCTTCAACTTCATTGGGGAATTCTAGCAGTTTCCAGCCTTCCCAGCCTGTTCTGTCTTCCGGTTTCTGGTTGAGGTAACTGTCTTCAAAGCCATCTTGTTTGATCGTGTACCAAATCTTTCCATCACCATCAGTTGCAACAATAACAACCTTCCCTTCATGAGTGATGCTATTGATGTGCTGGAGTTTTTCTTTAGTGAGTAACATTTTTCTACCTCTTTAAACTACAATCATCTAAATCCCTCAAAAGAGGGTTATTACCGCTTATTTACTAGTCTCGTCAATTAAATTTGAACCTCTATTTTGATGTTAGTCAGCACCGACAGACGAGAGCTAGTGTAGCCGCAATTTCTAATCACCTGAATTAGTCTCTGTCTACTGTCTCCTCAAGACTAGATACTTGAGTATATTTGCAGACATTGATTGCTTTAATTACATGAAAATTAGGTGATTTTGTCAAGTATTCAATCCACACAGTTGGATTACTACTTTCATTTTTTTCTGTTTGAAAAGTTGAATACTTTTTATCCATATTTACTAACAAGCAATTTCTAAGCCAGATTTAAAAGGATATTTTTTAGGCTGAAGACAATGCTACTTAAAATTTAAAAATATAGAAGCTGTTTTTTTATAATTGCGTACTTATAAATTTAAGAAATTTAGTTTCTATTTTTCTGCTTATATAGTTGTTTTTAATTAATAATCCATTACACTTACTTTCACTATCAGTAAGCATAATTAGTGAAATATTCAAAAAATGCAACACATAAATTAAGATAGATATTAGCTGTTCTTCGTACATTAATACTTTGAGTAGATAGCCTTTATATACTTAACAGAATTGAGTATATCTAAAACTTTATTTGCTAAGTTCAAATAAAAATATATCTTTACAATTTTATTTTTAATGGAGTAATGATTTTAAAATTGAGTGCTGCTCAATCAAAATATAAAAATAATTATATGATTACATAGTTTAAAACTCTTTCCATCTACATTCCCCTGGGTTAAAGCTTTAAAAGGAAAACCGATATCCCAAGAAAATGCGATCGCATACATCGAAGCAGTCAAAGAATATATCGGCAAAGATATGCGCCAGCTGATTTTTGACTATGAACGCTGGAATGCAAACGAAGCAGGCTGGTACAACCTACCGTGGCTTTGTTCAATTCGTGACCCCATACACGGTACTTACGTGGGTTCTAGCTTTGATCCTAATATGTTTCCCTTATCCGACTTGAAAAAGTCTATGACAACTCATGTTTTGGTTTACTACAATGACATTGCTGGTTACACACTCAGAAAAATATGGGGAGATACAGCAAAAAACCCAGACTTAAGTAATCCTCAGTTTCAGGAAGGAGCCATCATAATTAAAGTTGCTACAACAACCGCTTTAGCAGAAGATTGGCCTGCACTAGAAGGAGCCGCTAAATGGAAGTTATACGCCCCATTAGACAATAACAAGGACTGGAAAAATCCTACATTCTTTGATACATCTGTTTTTCAGTTTGACATCATTGTAAAAGATACGAAAACAGCACCTAAAACAGGTTGGGTATTTGCCACTCTTACCTACAATAAAGAGGCTTTTGGAGATGCTTGGGATCACTTAGTACCTTTAGGTGTAATGTGGGGGAATGATCCTGAAACCAATTCTGCTATTAATCCAAATGCCATTCTTCAGGAAAACTCCATGAATCCAATAGCACTCCTCTATGCTGTGGAAACATTAGGCTATGGTGGTAGGCTTTCTGGCCCTAACGATGGTGCTGTTGTACAAAACGCTTTAGTTGTTGGCAATCCAGGAAAAATACTAGTCAGAGCAAGGGTCTCTAGCTGTATGAGTTGTCATGGTGTAGCTGAATGGCCAATGAAATCTTTTCTTTTGCCTGGGTTTGTAGATAATAATCAAAACCTTGAAATTTATTCTCCTGGAAGCAATAAATTTAATAATTGGTTTCAAGATCGTCCCGGTAATGTTCCACAAGACTCTGGAACTATAGCTTTAGACTACGATATGAATATAGCTTTTAAAGCACTGCCGCTCTGGAACAAATGGTATCAAGCTAACAAAAAGCAACCTAAACTTACTACTCCAACCTTACTTCAAGGAACTCCCAATCCAGTTGAAGTGGTTCCTGCTTATCTCAAAGATTTACTTCTCAACCCAGAAAATACTGGGTATAACGGTTTACCAATCAACAAGTAGTTTATGCAGTGAAGACACTGCCTATTTTACCGAAAATATGTTTATAAGTTTTTAGAGTTTGAAATGGATGTGTTCCTAACGCATCCATCTCTTTTTAGGAAAAATCTTCTACCAAATTGAAAAAGAATTACGACAGATAGATAGCTAAAAAGCTTACCAATCAACCCTTAACCGATCCAAAATCTCAAATCCAATACTCTCAATGAAATACCGCACAATAGAAACAATCCTATCGGCAGCATCAAACTCAGTATCGCTAATACCAATTAAAAATGAAGCTGCATATAATGGAGAAAAGCAAACTTGGTAAGTTAACCCAACCATGAGCCGCCCATTTAAAATTGCGATCGCCGAGAGTGAAGAGGAACTGAAAAAACGTCTACAAACAACGTCTTCGGGAATCCAGAAAGAAAAGTTACAAATGTTGTGGTGGCTGGCGAGTGGTCAAGTTAAGCAACAGCAAGAAATAGGGCAACGTTTGGGTAGAGATACATCAACGGTGACAAGATGGTTGCAAAAGTATAGAGCCAGTGGGCTGTCTGGCTTGCTAGAAATTAAGAAAGCACCTGGAGCAAACCGAAAAATAAATGATGAGGACCTCGCTGCGCTCAAGCAAGAACTGGAAACAGAGAAAGGGTTTGGTAGTTACGGTGAAATAGTCGAGTGGTTGAAACGCCAACATGGGCTGGAGCTTGAGTATGGAACAGTCTATGGTTGGGTGCGATATCGATTGGGTGCGAAATTGAAAGTACCACGCCCTCAAAGCCAAAAACAGGACGAAGAGTTAGTATCGGAATTTAAAAAAAACTCGGCATCATTCTCGTAACTTTGAAACAACATAAGAGCGCAAAACAAATGTGTTCGCTACTTGTGTCAGGATGAAACAAGGTTGGGACTTCACTACTCTCACGGGAAAAGTAATTACCGCTTCAGGCTTTAAACCTACTGTTGAGGTGAAATGGCCGCGGGAAAACTTTTGGATCTATGGTGCCATTGAACCGTTGAGTGGAGATCATTTCCTTTATGAGTACCCAAAACTGGATGGCGAGTGTTTTCAGCAGTTTTTGGACTGGCTATCTGTGCAATTAGGTAGCGATTACGCTATTTTACAGGTTGATCAAGCTCCTGCTCATACCAGTTCCGCAATTAGCTGGCCGGAGAATATTATTCCGCTATTTCAGCCACCATCAGCACCTGAACTTAACCCAATTGAGAGACTTTGGCAGCTTCTCAAAAAACCTCTCAAAAATCAACTTTTTTCTTCTTTACAAGCTTTACGCGAGCGCATCCAAGAAATCTTCGACCAACTGACATTTGAGCAGGTAATTTCTATCTCTTCTTATAACTTTATCCTGGAAGCTCTATTCTATGCAGCTTCATATTAAATTGGTATAAGATTAGCGGCGTTCCTTACATCGCTCACTTACTAAGTGTGGCAGCACTCGTACTGGAAGCTGGCGGAACTGAAGAAGAAGCGATTCTCTGGCTTAGTTCAACAAGACCAAGGAGGCAAATCCACTCGTGAAGAAATCCGCCAGCGTTTCGGTGATGCAGTCGTTGCAATAGTTGATGGCTGCACCGAATCTGACACATACCCTAAACCACCTTGGCAAGAACGCAAGCAAAAGTATTTAGAAAATCTGCGGTGTGCTTCACCCTCAATCCGGCGGGTATCTTTGGCAGATAAGCTGCACAATGCGAGGTCATTATTGGCAGACTTACGACAACATGGCACTAGCATTTGGCAACAGTTTAAGACTGGCAGGGAAGGAACATTATGGTTTTACCAACAGTTGCAGCAAGTTTATAGTGCAGGTGGTTCCGACTTTTTGACCCAGGAGTTTTCACAAGTGATTCAAGAGCTTTGCGATGCAAGCTAAGAGTTTGCTTCTTTTTTAATCCCCATTCGGGGACTTATGGCAGAGCGCGATCGCGTTGGAATTTTTAATTGTCCCCTTGCGGGGTAATTGGGTTTGGAAACTCTTACGAATTGGCTCAAGTATGACGTGATGAAGTGTTTCAGTCCCCTTGCGGGGTAATTGGGTTTGGAAACCTACCGCAAGCCATACAGTAACAGACACTCATTCATGTTTCAGTCCCCTTGCGGGGTAATTGGGTTTGGAAACTGTTTCTCTGGCGATCGCTAGAATCCAGTCGTTGAGTTTCAGTCCCCTTGCGGGGTAATTGGGTTTGGAAACACTTGATTGTTCTTTCGATGACCATTATCGTAAAATGTTTCAGTCCCCTTGCGGGGTAATTGGGTTTGGAAACGTCATACTGTACTATCTTTGTATCAGACCAGCGTAAGTTTCAGTCCCCTTGCGGGGTAATTGGGTTTGGAAACCAGGTAAGGCGGGGAGCATCAATTTTCTCATCATATATAGAGAGTTTCAGTCCCCTTGCGGGGTAATTGGGTTTGGAAACATGACCCGATCAGACTTGCCATACTTCACACATCAGTTTCAGTCCCCTTGCGGGGTAATTGGGTTTGGAAACTAAACTTTTTCAGTAAATCCTGACGATTTGCTGAGTTTCAGTCCCCTTGCGGGGTAATTGGGTTTGGAAACTTGACAAGAGAGCGATCGCGCCCCAGCATCACAAATTGTTTCAGTCCCCTTGCGGGGTAATTGGGTTTGGAAACTCTTTTTAATTTGGAGAATAAAGCTATGATTTTAGAGGTTTCAGTCCCCTTGCGGGGTAATTGGGTTTGGAAACTTTTGAAAAAAATATCAGACGTAGAAATTGAAATTTGTTTCAGTCCCCTTGCGGGGTAATTGGGTTTGGAAACTTTCATTTCTGTATTTTCTGTGTCTATTCTATTATATGTTTCAGTCCCCTTGCGGGGTAATTGGGTTTGGAAACCAATAGGCACTATGTCATCTGGTTTAAATTTTAAATGTTTCAGTCCCCTTGCGGGGTAATTGGGTTTGGAAACCGACCCTGAAGAACCTACGCAGTGGACACAATTCACGTTTCAGTCCCCTTGCGGGGTAATTGGGTTTGGAAACTGCTCGAAGCTGAAACTGTTACAGAGCAAGCTTCCTGGGAAGCGATTTGACGAACCTCAAAAAAGAGTCGATTTCAGCCGCTATTATTGCAACTCATTCTCAACTTCCCTGATTGGTGAAACGCTGTAATTATTATGTTGTCAAGGTTCTGGCGATTTTGACGAGTCTCCAGGGTTTTTGACCCCGCTTCGACTTGCCAAACATCAAGCTGATTACCTAATCATAAGATGAGTATTTTCTATTGTCGAGTTTTTTACACTTTAGATCAATCCGTAACCCCATATTCTTGCTCAATCACACTTAGCAGCTTTTCTTCCACATCAGTCAAATATGATCGCTTCAGTTCCCCCAAATACTTCAACATAGCCCTACCAGCTTCTTCCAAATTCTCGCTCTCCTGCAACCGTGTGATGCGATCGCATATCTCCTGCATCTGCTGACATTCCTGGGGTAAGTAATCATAAGATTTGAGATGCTGCACCCCAACAGTCATTTCGCTATTCCAAGTTCTCACAGTGCAACTAAACTCATGGGCGGCAACCACTATGCACCAACAGCCACCCTTACCTTTAACCCTCTTGTACCAAATGGAGAGAACCCAATCGCTGTCAGCTTCAGAATCAAGCTTTGATATTGTTTTCCAAAAGTGGTACAAG
>NZ_JACJSD010000081.1 GCF_014697615.1 Nostoc sp. FACHB-280
TCTATAAATTCTTGTAGTTCTATGATCGCGGCTTGTAGATGCTGACTTATCATTGTTCGCTGTTAGACAGATATCTTTCTCCGTATTATCTCGCAGTTTTTTTCAGAAATCAAATATGATTCCTATATTCTTATGGTTGTTTGGTAGCTTATGAAATTGCTAAACAACTAGAAGCTCTTGGGAAAAAAGTATCTATTTTAATAATCATAGATTTTCCTGCCTACGACCATAGATTGTATTACTGTGCGAATAAACTTTTTCCAGCTATTCGGCAGATAAGAAAGTTCTTTCACAAGAATTACGAATATTTATGGTCAAATAAAAAAAGGAACTTATCTTTACCTATGAATACTTACAAACAGCTTTATATTAGCCAACAAGATTACTCTGGGAAGGTTCACCTTTTTTTATCTAGTGAATTTGTATGTTTATCACATAAACTATTACGCTTTCTTTTTCCTCGATGTGGGTGGAAAAAGAAAAAAATAGCACAAATTTATCATCTACCAGGTAATCACTTCAGTTTGCTCCAAGAACCTCATGTGCAGGTTTTAGCAAATCGATTAACTTTGTTGTTTGACAAGAGAAATTCCTAACTTTAGGAGTCAGAAAAGAGAAAATTTGTTTAGTCTTTGCGCCTTTGCGGCTTTGCGTGAGAATTAAATAATATTCTGTAAACCATTAACTAATCTTTCTATTCCTGCTTTGGCTGTATTTTTTTGTAACGCACCATAAGCAACACGCAAATAGCAGCCATTGTCCATCCCAAAGGTTGTCCCAGGAATCACCGCAACTTTGTGTTCTTGAATTAATCTTTTCACCAACTCAAACGCATTGATATGAGTATGGACTTTTAAAAAGAAATAAAACGCACCATCAGCTTGGGCAATAGTACATAAACCTTGGAGATGATTCAGCGAGTCTATCACTAACTGACGTACTTGAGCGATCACACCAATATTTTCCTTCAAATACTCATCTTTTGCTTGCAATGCGCCTAATGCTGCATACTGGGAAACCACAGGCGGACAAATCAAAATTGTATCTTGAACTTTTTTGACAGCCACAAGTAAATGTTTGGGAATTACCATGTAGCCAATGCGCCAACTAGCAAAGCCATAAGCTTTAGAAAGGCTGTAAAGAGAAATTGTATGATTGCTACTGCCTGCAAATGCCCCTGGTGAAATATGTTTGACACCGTTGTAGGTAAAATATTCGTAAGCTTCATCGCTGATGTGGTAGATATGGCGATCGCTACAAATTTGATTTACTTGCCGTAATGCAGCTTCAGAATAGACAACCCCTGTGGGATTATTCGGGGAAATTGTCACAATTGCCTTTGTTTTTGGCGTAATTGCTGCGGCTAAGGCTTCTGGACGCAATTGGTAATTTTCATCTGTTTCTACCAACACCACACGACAACCCGCCATTGTAATAGCCATTTCATGGTTGAAATAATATGGCGTATTCAGAATAATTTCATCCCCAGGGGAAGTAATTGCCAAAATAGCGTTCATAAACGCCATATTACTGCCGGCTGTTACTACAACACAGTTTTCAGCAGTAATTTCAATGCCGTTAAAAGTTGACAATTTTGCTGTTAATGCAGTTAATAAAGGCGGAATTCCTTCCACTGCTTGATAGAGATTATTTCTCGCTTCCCCTAAAAACTTCGGTAAAAGTTCAATTGCTTCTGGTGGTGGACTGTAGGAGACTACACCCTGTCCGAGAGAAATGGTTCCCGGAGAATTTTTAATCAGTTCCCCAACCACAGGAATTATCGGCGACTGAACCGCCAGCATCCGAGTAATCAATTTGTCATCAGTCATTTGTGACTTCCTATCACCCCATCTCTCTCATCTTGACAGGTGTAGGTTCTTAAAGTTAATAGGTTTTGGAAAAACCAGGATAATGGACAAGGCGTTTATGGAAAATCAGCACCGCAATATTAACTACCAAACAAGTAATTGCGAGAGATAACAATATATAGGTAGGAGCCAGCACGACACCAACTACAAACCAACTATATACGTGCAGTACCATCACAACAGCAAAAATAATTGCAATTCCTACAACTAGTTGCAATTGAGATATTGGTCTACGTAATGCCATCAAGATGATGGTTAATAATGTGGCAATTAAGTTAGCTGGTACAAGAAAGGCACAAATACCAACACAGTTAACACGGGAAAATTCAGCTAAGGTATGAAAATCAAGCATGTATAGTTATTCAGTTTAGTATTAGCATTTTAAATAAACAAATTAAACATATTTTTATCTATTTCAACTAACACTAACATCAAGCTGAAGTAAATGCTCCGCCAATGTAACATAAATTAAACTATACAAAATCTGATTAATTCTTAAGAAGTTTTTCTTGCTTAGATCCCCGACTTCTTTGACTCGACCGGGGATCTGAGCTTCTCGATTTCTCTAAATCAAGTTAAATAAAACCAAAGTATGAATTATCAATTTATAGAATTCACACTTCACACTTTAGACAGTTGTGATGTCTTTTTCTTTTTCTGCTAACAATTCATTGATTTTAGCCGTGTATTTGTCTGTGAGTTTTTGCAGTTTATCTTGCTGGTCTTTGGCTTCATCCTCAGAAATTTCTGAGGCTTTTTCCTGCTTCCGAATTGAATCGATCGCATCACGGCGGATGTTCCGAATAGCAACACGACCTTCTTCAGCATATTTTGCAGCAATTTTAACCAATTCTTTACGGCGATCGCTGGTTAACGGCGGAATATTTAGCCGAATCACAGAACCATCGTTACTGGGTGTTAAACCCACATCCGAAAGGGAAATTGCCTTCTCAACAGTGTTCAAACTGCTTTTATCGTAAGGCTGAATCAGAATTGTTGTGGCATCTGGCGTGCTAATATTCGCCAGCGATTTTAAGGGTGTTGGTGAACCGTAATAATCCACCGTCACTTTATCTAATAAACTGGCATTGGCGCGACCAGTGCGAATTGTATTAAATGCCCGTTGAGTTGCCTCAACAGTTTTTTGCATTGTACTCTCAGCTTCAGCTAATTTCACAAGAACCTCCCACAAGGGTGCCGATTGATTCTCCCATGACTGCCCGGCGGATATTACCTCGCACCGTTAAGTCAAATACCAGAATTGGGATGTTGTTTTCTTTACACAAGGCAATCGCCGTACTATCCATTACCCGCAAATCATGCGTCAAAACGTGTGCGTATGTCAGGCTAGTAAAACGTTTGGCATTAGGATGTATTTGGGGGTCAGCATCATATATTCCATCTACTTTGGTGGCTTTAAAAATCGCTTCTGCATCAATTTCTGCGGCTCTCAATGCCGCAGCCGTGTCAGTGGTAAAGAAGGGATTTCCAGAACCAGCGCCAAAAATTACCACCCGCCCTTTTTCAAGATGACGGATGGCGCGACGACGAATATAAGGTTCTGCTAACTCTTGCATGGCGATCGCAGTTTGTACGCGCGTCTGTACACCTATTCGTTCTAGCGAATCTTGTAGCGTCATGGCATTCATTACCGTGGCAATCATACCGATGTAGTCAGCCGTTGCCCTATCCATCCCCGCCGATGCCGCTTTTACGCCACGAAAAATATTGCCGCCGCCAACGACTATGGCGATTTGAACGCCAGTGGCTATCACCTCTGCTACTTCTTGTGCTATTTCTTTGACCACTTCTGGATCAATACCATAGCCCATGTTGCCCATTAAGGCTTCACCGCTTAGTTTGAGTAAAACCCGTCGGTAATTCGTTCCCATGAAGTTACGCTTTATCGAAAAAGTTGCAATTGCCTCCAATTTAAGATAGCAGCACAATGACTATATATGTCTAGTTGCGCCAAATCAATGTAGTTCCTGCCGGCTCTGTTTCTTGGGGGTTAATTGCTTGATTTTTAAATAAAGCGGCGATCGCATTTCGCAAATAATCTTCTCTAAAAGATGATGGTGCTTGCGGATCACTGTCAATCTGCCCTTTATAACGCACCATCCCATGACTATCGATTAAAAAAGCCATCGGAGTTTTAATCGCGCCAAAACTCCGGGTAACATCTTGAGTGGAATCCCACAGGTAAGGAAAATTTAGACGGTGACGTTCGGCAAAAGCTTTCATCATCTCAAAGCTTTCTGTCGGGTAATTATGAGTATCACAGCCGTTCATCCCAATCAGGGTAAAGCCACTAGGGGCAAATTCCCTTTGAATTTTTTTGAGCTTGTCTAAATAGAGACTGACATAAGGACAGTAGTTGCACATAAAAACAACGCCAACCGCCTGAAATTTGTCTAAATAACGGCTGAGGTGATGCACTTTTTCGTCAATTCCAGGCAGTTCAAAATCCGGGGCATAACCCCCAACAGGAGTATAAATTGTTTCTAGTATTGTCATCTTCGTGAACCAGAAGGAACTAGGAACAAAAGTCTAGGTGAAATTTAGCGTCATTTTTCTGGCAGCCAACCACCTGATGCCGATGCTCGATACCAAATGATTGTAGAGATCAACCGAGAAACCGTAAATTGTAAAACTACTGAATATAAAACCGTTAGTAAAAATGTTACAGGATAGATATTGGTGAGTAATTGTCACAACTCAGATTCATCAAAACTTTGACTCAATTCCAAATAAATTTAATTCAGCCTTTATACTTATTTTAAAGTAAAGATAGTTACTATTTTATCTTGGTTTTTATTTTTCTAATTGTAAAATCTTTACAAGTCACTTCTACAATTTAAGATAAATCACCAAAATCATTACGAAATATTAAAATTAGTAAATAAAAATACAGATTTTTTATGAAGACTTCGACAACTGCTTTTACCGCAAAAACTTGGACATGGCAGGGCTTCCCAATTTGCTACCAAACTCAAGGCACAACCGGGCCTGCCGTTATTTTAGTGCATGGCTTTGGCGCTTCTGGATGGCATTGGCGTAAAAACATACCAGTACTAGCCCAAACTTGTCGAGTTTATGCCATAGATTTGCTTGGCTTCGGTGCTTCTGCCAAACCTCAACCGGGTGAAAAAATTGCCTACACCTTAGAAATGTGGGGACAGCAAGTAGCAGACTTTTGTCGGGAAGTGGTAGGTGAACCAGCTTTTTTAGTGGGAAATTCCATTGGCTGTATTGTAGCGATGCAAGCCGCAGTCAGTTCCCCAGATATTGCTTTGGGAGTAGCATTAATTAACTGTTCATTGCGATTATTACACGATCGCAAACGCGAAACTTTACCTTGGACTCGGCGTGTAGGTGCGCCAATTTTACAAAGGGTACTATCTATTAAACCAATTGGGCAATTCTTTTTTAATCAAGTCGCCAAACCCAAAACAGTGCGAAAAATCTTGCTGCAAGCTTACATCAATGCAGAGACAGTCACAGATGAACTAGTCGATATTCTCACCGCACCAGCCAAAGATCCTGGTGCTGTAGCTGTGTTTTTGGCATTTACCTCATACTCCACAGGGCCATTACCAGAAGACTTACTTCCACAACTACCTTGTCCAGCAATTATTTTATGGGGAACCGCCGACCCTTGGGAACCAATACATTTAGGTCGAGAGTTAGCTAACTACCCGTCAGTACAGAAATTCATTCCCTTAGAAGGAGTAGGACATTGCCCCCAAGATGAAGCACCAGAGTTAGTCAACCCGATTTTACAAGATTGGATAGGGGAGCGATCGCAGATTTTAAAATCCAACTAACAGGCGATCAGCATCAGCTTACAATAAAGCCATAGACAAAACCAAAACTGGAACGATGACAGTACGACAACCCCGCTACAGCAAAGAGGAATTTGCCCAACGAGGTGATTATATCTATGAAACTCAGATAAAACCTCAACTTGAGGCTGGGAATGACGGCAAAATTGTAGCGATTGATATCGAAACTGGTGACTTTGAAATTGACAAGAGTGAAATTGTAGCTTGCGATCGCCTGGAAACCCGTCACCCAGATGCTCAAATTTGGATAGTTCGTATTGGCTCTCGTCACGTTCGTCGGTTTGGCGGACGGACTCGGAGAACTGCATGATTACTGGAGTAGTCAATGCAGAATTTGAACCAATTATTCCACTTTCAATTCGTCGCTTTGATGGCAGAGTTTTTACGAAAGATGCGATCGTAGACACAGGTTTCAATGGTTGGCTGTCGTTGCCTCCAGATGCGATCGCTGAGTTAAACTTGAAATGGAAAAGACGAGGAAGAGCAATTCTTGGAGATGGCAGCGAGTGTGTTTTCAACGTTTACGAAGCTGTTGTAGTCTGGGATAGTACCTTACTAACAATCCCAGTAGACGAAGCTGATTCAGAACCGCTTGTTGGAATGTCATTGATGGAAGGCTATCAGCTAACGATGCAGATTTTTGAAGGCGGTAGTGTCAAACTTCGCAATGTCAATACGTTCTAACAATGCCGTTGAACACAGACTGTACAGAGTCTGTTCGTCGAGCCAGAGAAATTACTAGCGGCGGGTGAAGGTACTCTGCCTTTCCGGGAAAGCTATAATTTTCTCAAGGCTAGAGAGGTACAAGGGGTTATGTCCGATCTGGAGCAAATCGAAGCGGCAATCCTTTCGTTGCCATCAAGTGAGTTTGAGAAATTAAGGCTGTGGTTTCTTGATTTAGACTACGAACGCTGGGATGAGCAGATAGAACAAGACATCGAAGATGGTAAATTAGAGGCGCTTGCTCAAGAAGCGATCACTGAGTTTGATGCAGGGCATTTGACTTTTACAGGATTGGATAGGGGAGCGATCGTTACGAATTGGAGTAGGGAGCGATCGCAAATTTTAAAACCCAACTAACAGGTGATCGGTATAAGCGTAGCCAGAAAGTAGCTTGTTTGTATTCAGTATCAAGAACTTAAAAACTATTAGTCAGGCTCCACTTAAATTATCTGTAAGGCGGTCTGTTTAAGTCTTTTCAGTTTGAATTAAATGAATTAAATAGAGTTAACCTGTATAGGGTATTCGAGCTTACGAAGTCTTTGATAACAGAAGGAGAAAGTTTTTCAATGGGAACGAGTTTTACTAGTGGTTGTATGTGCGGAGGTATCCGCTACGAATGTTCAGCAGAACCCCTTGGGATGGGACTGTGTCACTGTAGGGATTGCCAGCGAGGAACTGGTAGTGCATTTGCTGCTGCGCTAATTGTGCCTCGCAGTTCTTTGACTATTACTGGAGAAGTAAAATATTACGGTGTGACGGGTGACAGTGGTAACTTGGTTAACCGTGGTTTTTGTCCTCATTGTGGCTCTCGATTGTTTGGTTTACCTGCAAATCCGGATATTATTAGCATTCAAGCAGGGAGCCTAGATGATCCAAGCTGGTTCAAACCCCAAGCGGAAATTTATGTTGCTAGTGCCCAACCTTGGGATTGCCTGAACCCCGATTTGCCTAAGTTTGCCAAGCTTCCGCCAGCTAACATTGTTGTCGCAGCAGACTGAATCAAGCTGCTGATTCTTGTTTAAAGGCTATTTGCAGCTGCTAAACAGCAACTTTAGTCAATGGAATTTGAGAGGATGGAAGCAGAAAGCGATCGCACATTTTAAAATCCAGCTAACAGGGGATTTTTTGTAAGGTATTATGGAGGGGTTCAAAGAGTTAACGTAACGACTTAGAACCAGCGTATGCAAGCCATTCTTTTAAGCCGCGAAGAAGTTGCGCGTCGGGCAAAGCAACTGTACGAGAGTGGAATCTGTCAAAAAGTCGAAACTGACGAAAACATCGGTAAGATGGTCATCATCGACATTGAAACAGGGGATTATGAAGTTGATAAAACTGGGTTGCAAGCATCCCGGAACCTCAGCAAGAAACACCCAAACGCCGGACTCTTTGGTATTCGCATTGGCTACAACGTTGCTGTCTCATTTGGTGGGGTCATGGAACGAGTTCACAAGTGATTACTGGAATTGTGACAGATAGACACGCCACTGTCGCACTTACCTTTTTGCTTCGGAACGGTTCAAGCATACCGATTGAGTTTGTCATCGATACAGGTTTCACCGGGGAACTCTGTCTTCCTTCGGAAGCGGTTTCATTGATGGGTTTAACATTTAGGCACGATACGTCTGCAAATTTGGCAGATAACACTGAAGTGTTGCTTCCAATTTATGAGGCAACTATCCTTTGAAATGGTGAAGAACGAGAAGTCCTTGTCATAGCTACAGGAAGACGACCTTTGCTTGGAACTGCTTTGCTGGATGAGCAGGAACTTGTGATTCAGTTTACAGAGGGCGGGTTGGTGACGATTGATGAATTGTAAATACTGTATTTGTTCAAGCAATTCCTTCACAAAATAATGAAAAAATAAACCACCAAAGGCGCTAAGACACGAAGTTAATAGAGTTTGAGAGAGTTATTTCGTAAGCCTTAAAATAATTAGATTCTCTATTTAAGCTGAGTGATTAAGATTATGCACGGAGTTAGTCAAGAAGAGCTAGAGACACTATATGGGCAAGTTGCCTTAAATTTTTCATTAGCTCTTCTGAATCATCAATATGAAAAAGCTCATTCTTATTTAGGATCTGCAATTTGTGATGAATGGCCTCCCTCTCTCCTTAAAGAGACTTATGAAGGAATGGTTGACTATTTTGAAATACCTGCAAGTGCAATGTCTATAGATTCAGTCGAAACAGATTTACCAGATAATGACTCAGATAGTGCTATGGTTTACGTCTCAGTTATTGGAAAAGGAAATACTGAAGCTGTGATAGTAGTCGTTGCAAATGAATCTGGCAATTATTTGATTCAAAAACTAGAATGGGGACGACCTTAAATCAATTTAAATCTAACAAATCCATGCAAGGGATGTTTGATTCAATCTGCTAGTTGAGTTTCTCTAAATTCTGTCTCAACCCTGACGGACACCTTTAGTCAATGGAATTTTACAAGATTGGATAGGGGAGCGATCGCAAGCTTTAAAATCCAACTAACAGGCGATCGGTATCAGATGAGACTCTAATTTTATCTTTATTCGGAAGATAAGTTGGAAGAATAGTTAGACCTTGCTATCTTTGGGGAAGTATATGAAAAACTCCTCTATATAAAACTTTGCCTATGTCTGGACGATCAATTCGCATTTTTCTTGTAGATGGAACGGCTACAGGAATTATGACAGCTGAGATCATGAATTGGACGGGAAAAATAATTGTATCTCCTAGGTCTCAGCTAGTTAGCCTAGCCCAGCGTAACGAAACTAAGCGGACAGGCATATATGTGTTGGTCGGAGAAGATCCCAGCAGCCCAATCAAAGATAAGGTGTATATCGGAGAAAGCGATAACGTTTTGAAACGTTTAACGCAGCATAATAGCAATCCTGCCAAAGATTTTTGGAGTCGTACAGTGATTGTTATTAGCAAAGATGAGAATTTGACAAAGGCTCATGTACGGTACTTAGAGAGCCGATTAATTGAAATTACTGCACAGGCTAGTCAAGCAACTTTAGAAAATGGTACATCGCCTGAAACTCCGAGTTTGCCAGAGCCAGACGTTGCAGATATGGAGTATTTTCTTGAACAATTGTTGACCCTTTTACCAGTACTCAATTTTCCTTTTGCAACTTCTGTTCCTACCATTTCAACAAGCTTGTCAACCCAAGCAAACGAGACAGTTCCAACGGTTTTGCAACCTATTTCGCCAATTTTTACAGCCAGTAGTTCTGACTATAATGCAAAAGCTCAAGAACTAGACGGGCAGTTCGTAATATTGAAAGGTTCAACAATTAAAAAAGAAACTAAAAATTCCCTTGGAGCAACATATAGAGATATAAGGGAGCAATTGACTAAAGATGGAACACTGGTAGAAACAACAGACGGGGTAGGTTTTCAGCTTACAGCAGATGTTTCAGTTTCTAGTCCAAGTGGTGCCGCTAGCATAATCACTGGAACATCGGTTAATGGTAGAGAGTTTTGGAAGGTGGAGGGTACTAGCCAAACTTATAATCAGTGGGATCAAGAACGTATTTCCAAATTTGCGACTATGACAAGTGATGAGTAATGCTATGTTTTGGTTTTACGTTGTTGTTTTATTGCCACAAGGTCTAACAATTCGGGTGTAGCGAATTGAGGTACGATCTCAGACTCTAAATCTAACTAATCGAAACCAATCTCCTTATCCTCTCTGCGCCTCTGCGTGATGTTTCTTACCATTGATTGAAGACAAATTCACCTTAGATCAGCAAACTGAAGTGGTAAGCGCAAAGACAAAATCAGGCGAAACCATGAACAGACGTAAGGAACTCTTTCGTGTCATCTTGGCAATATCAATCATCATCGTCGGTATTACACATTTTGCACTACCGCAACCTTACGTCAAAATCATGCCGCCACAACTACCCTATCCTTTAGAATTAGTTTATCTCAGTGGCTTTTATGAGATTTTAGGTGGTATTGGGTTATTAGTTCCACCTGTGAGTCAAGCAGCAGCTTGGGGACTAGTACTGCTATTTATTGCTGTTTTCCCTGCTAATATCAACATGGCAGTTAATCATATTAAAATTGAAACCATACCATACTCAGATTCCCCTTGGGTTCAAGCAATTAGATTGCCATTACAAGCAGTGTTAATCGCTTGGGCTTGGTGGTATACAAGACCTTCAGATAAAGAAATTCAAGCTTCGTTAATTCCTAAATCACTCATTCCTAAAGAATTAGACTGGTAATTTATTAATACTATGAGTACATCACAAACAGTCCAACAATTAAAAGCAGAATTAATTACCCCCGAAAATTTTCAGCGTTATGGACAGGTAATTTCTGCTAGTAAAGATGGTAAAGCTTTTGATGCGGAAGATGCTCAATTAAATCTGCAAAATGGCACTCCAAGATTTTATATTATGCGTTTAGAAAAGCGCGGACGTAAATTTAATAAAATTACTCGTCATGTAAAATGTACTCAATGTTTAGGTTCCTTGGAAGGCAAAGATTGGTTCATTGCCGTATGTCCTCCCCACAATGAATTAGATGAACCAGTGTTAGCAGAAATAGCTGCTTTTCGGATTCCAGGAAATTGTTTTATTAAATTAAACGAGGGAACTTGGCACGCTGGCCCTTATTTTGATCATGAAGTTGTGGATTTTTATAATTTAGAACTGGCTGATACAAATGTGGTAGATCATTTCACCCATGATTTTCGCCAAAGTCATCAGTTAGAGTTTGAGATGGTGTAAATAATTTATCCGCGTCCATCCGCGTCCATCTGCGGTTAATTAACAACTATGACTACACCACACCGTCCCTCAATTCTAAAGCCAGATGAAACTTATACTTTTCGCAAATACTTTGATTTAAAATTTGCCCCAGCAGATATTCTGCGTGAGTTAGGAGCAAGTTTAACCAAAGCTCCAATTAACTTCCCAATAAATACACAAGCAATCACTCGGTTAGCCAGCCTTCAAGAACGATTGGAGGAAGCAATAACTCGTGTTAGTTTGACAAGTGAAGCTGCAAGACGGGAAGTTTTAATTGCTCCCATTTTATTAGAAGTTGCACATATTACTGAAGCATTAATTAACATTGAGTACACTATAGAAATTAACCAATATCTGCGCGGTGATTTAGATTATTACTTGCAATCTCAACATCAAATATTAGTAGTTGAAGCAAAACAAGCAGATTTGACAAGAGGATTTACACAACTCGCTGTTGAGTTAATCGCGCTAGATTCATGGGTAGAATCTAATGAACCTGTATTATATGGTGCAGTGACAACAGGAGATATTTGGCAGTTTGGTAGCTTTCAAAGAGTTAGTCGGGTTGTAACTCAAGACCTAATGCTTTATCGAGTCCCGACTGATTTGGAAATATTAATGCAAATTCTAGTAGGAATTTTGTCAAAAACTAATAATGATTAAACACATCCTACTTTCTCATCTATGCTTGGGATGGGTTGATGCACTTGAGGCGATCGCAACCCAAATTTTCAGTCATCATAGCAGAGAACTGTAGGGACGCTCGACTATCAAGGTGCAGTTCGCGTTGGATTTGTTCGTAAGTCTCACCTTGGGCGATACGGTTGGCTATTTGCTGAAACTCTACCCAAGTTAAATCACTGTTTACAAAAGCTTTAGCCAGGGTAATCACCAGTTCTTCGTAATCATTATCTTCCAGCTTGGTCATCATCCGATGTTCAATGTGCAGTGAATCATCAAAGCAGTAATACCAAGATTTGGGCTGGTGCTTAACAAGCATTTTAAACAATTCTCGCTGCTGAGAGCGGTTAACAGCGCGATCGCCTTCACTACAAACCATCAACACAGGCGCAGCAACTTTATGTTGAGCCTGTTCTAAAATCTTCTCACCTAATTCTAAAAAGATTCGTAAGGCTGGAATGCGAAAACCTTTATAGCCAAAATTCCCTGGTGCATCTTTGTTGAACCATTCAAAGTAAATTGGCAAAATCTTGATTAGCTGATCAAATAATGAATTACTGCTTCCCAAAAAAGGCGTGAACAATAAAGCACGTTCAATTTCCTGAGGATGTTCTAACGCTAACCAAGCGGCTAAGGTTCCACCTGTTGATAAACCACCAACTACAACTTTTTCACCTAATGTTTGCGAAATCTGCAACCACTCCAGGACAAATTTTTGATAAGTTTTAATGTCTGTTGGGAGTGGTGGTGGTGTTTGACTGTTCCACTCACCAGCCAGTCCGTGACCAGGTTGTCGAGGAATTAAAACGTTATATCCTTTCTGGAATAAAGCTTTACCCAGTGGTTCAAATTGGTAGGGTGCGGCTGTGAAGCCATGTAAAAAAAGACAAACTTTCGATGTGGAGTGGGGATGAACCAAAAATCTAGAACGACAAGCTTCGTTTTTTAGCCCTTTGGACTCTGACTGACGAATTTGTTCCAAGAAATCTGCTGTATTTTGAATACTCACTGTCATTTAGTTGTTTATCTTTCTTCTGCATGGATGGGTATATTGTCTGAAATTGTTCAGCTTGGCGAATCTAGCAGATGATATATAGCAGAAGGCAGAAGAATTTTAAACTTTAGGTAATTAACTGGGCAAATTTCGCAACTGAAAGCGCACTGGCATTTTATCAGCCGGATAAATTAACAAGTTTTGCTGTAATTCTTCCACACAAGAACGACCTTTGACTAATTCCCAATCGAAGTTGCGGAGCAGTAATGCTAACATCATTGTTCCTTCCAGCATTGATAAATGCTCACCCAAGCAACGATGCAGGCCTGAGCCAAAATTTATCATGGGTAGAGAACTAGTTTCTTTACTGTTGTCTAACCAACGTTCTGGCAAAAATTCCTCTGGATGAGGATAAAATTCTGGATCTCTGCCAGCAGCTAGTACTGACCAAGAGATTCTAGTACCGCGAGGAATTACTTGACCTTCAATGACAGTACCCCGATGAGCTTCTAATGATGTTGAGCCAGAGGAGACTGCATAAAGGCGCAAAGTTTCTTTGAGAATGGCGCGAACATAAGCTAATTCTTTGAAGCTTTCTAAATTAATGCCGCCAAATTTCTGCCACACTTGATCAACGATGTTTCGTGCTTGCTGAAACACATTGGGATTTAAACTTAACTCAGCAACTGCAAAAGATAAAGTATGGGCTGTTGTATCTGTTCCAGCTATTAAAAATTCTACTGATTCCGCTATTAATGTTTCACGATTGTATTGTGGTTCTTTGGCGGCAATTTTGACTAACATTGATTCCCGAAACAAAGGACTTACATTTGGTAAATCTGTTTGGTTTGCTTCTCGCATCTGTAAAGCTAAGTCTACACGGGGAGTGAGGAATTCCTCTAAATATCGTCTTGTTGCCCAATAATCGCGGGAATTTTGAGTTGGCAAATATTTCATCCAGATTTTCTCGCCTGTAGCTTGCCTCAGGAAGCGATAGCCAACAACAGACATTGCGTCATACACTTTGGTAACGTCGAGGGGTGGACCTTCTTGACTAGTACTGTTTCTATCTACAGGAATGCCCAGTACTAGACAAGAAATCACTCTCATGGTGAGTTCGACAAATAAAGGATCTACTGGAATTTCTTTTGGTGGTGTGGCTTCCTTGATTGTTTCAATTACTTGTTCACAAGCTTGACTGATAATTTCTACATATTTCGAGAGATTGCTAGAACTGAATTCTGGGTTCCAAGTTTTGCGTCGCCATTGCCACTCAGCCCCGGTTTCGCCGATCATAATGGGGCTTGTAATATCATTCCAAGCTTGGCGCAATCGCGTAGCTCTAATTAAGCTACCATCTTTCATTCCATTGATAATGGTATCTTCAATAACTTTCGGTTTACTTAATATAACGACAGGGGTACTACCATTCCACATCACATACATTGGGCCTAGCTGTTGACTCCAAACAAACAATTGCCAAAATAATTTCTTCTGTTTTACTGCTGCTAATATTTGGGGAATATTTCCTAATAACCAATGTTTAGGCGGTGAAGGCAGTGATTCTAGGGGTTTATATATGTTTTTTTGTTTCCACCTGCGCCACCCAATTGTTCCCACTACACTAGTAAAACCAAGGGCTGTAGCGAGATAGGGAAATGTTTCAGCATAAGCAATTTGAGCAGTAATATCTTGAAACATGAGTCCGCCTTTGTCTACCAAAAAGTTCAAATTACCCAGATACTACCTTATTGTTTTCCATTTCTGTCTCTGCAAAATCTATTTCTGTGACTTCATCTATAGAAAAGGCGATCGCAAAAATCACAAATGCGATCGCACAATCTATTTCTGCAAATTTCGATGAAATTGATATTACTTGATTTCCAGTAAAGCGATCGCTTGTTCTAGATAATTCTTGGCATGATAGCGATTGAGTAATTGTTCCTGATCATATCTGGCCGGATATGCCATTCGCCTACCTTCCATTGAAATTCTAAGTAATGCTATCTGTTCTAATACCAAGTCTAAATGAGCGTGCATAGAACTGTAGAATAAAGAACATGGAAGAAAAAGACTCATGAGGAAGCAATGGCACGCCCTTTCAATCTAGAAGTTCAAGAAAGTGCTGAGTATTTGTCAAAA
>NZ_JACJSD010000082.1 GCF_014697615.1 Nostoc sp. FACHB-280
TTAATCAGAAGATTAAGCTCATTAAACGCAGGGCTTATGGCTTAACTAACTTTAATAATTTTAGAAGAAGGGTTTTACTAAATTGGTATTTCTGTTGTTAATTTAACATATCTAGTCTGGGAGAGCCACTTAATTTTGTTATTAGCGACCTATCAGACCTTATTATTAAAGAAATGACATTACAACTCAATTATTGCAGCGTCTAGAGGAGCGTAGAAATTAATTTTCAGCCTACCTCCGCGCCACTCTGCGTTAATAATAAGACTATGGCAACTACCAATTTAGAAACACTGACTGCTGCTTTTACAGATATCGAAACCATCACTGACCCCAACCAAGTAGCCAAACTATCCCAGGATTACCACACATTTAGCCCTGTGCTTGTACCCAAATTAGCAGGCAAAGTTGGGGATATTGTTGTCCGTCCTGCCAACGAAGAAGAAGTCATAAAAGTAGGCTCGATATGTGCCGAATTACGCATACCTGTAACTGTGCGCGGTGCGGGAACCGGGAATTATGGGCAATGTGTACCGATGCACGGTGGCGTAATTTTAGACATGACCAAAATGCAAGAAATTCTCTGGATAAACCCAGGGGTAGCGCGGGTACAAGCGGGAGTGAAATTGACAGCCTTAGATAAAAAAGCGCGAGAAATTGGCTGGGAAATGCGGATGGCACCCTCAACCTACCGCACAGCCACTATTGGGGGCTTTATCGCTGGAGGGAGTGGTGGTATTGGTTCGATACAGTATGGGTTACTTGGCGATCGCGGTAATCTTTTGGCTTTGCGCGTGGTAACTTTAGAAAATGAACCCCGTGTCATTGAACTGCGTGGTGACGATGTGCAGAAAGTTAACCATGCTTGGGGAATTAACGGCATTATCACAGAAGTCGAAATTCCTTTAGGGACTGCTTATCCTTGGGCGGAAGTTATTGTCACCTTTAAAGACTTTATGACAGCCGCTAAATTTGGTCAGGCATTAGGTAACGCCGATGGGATGATCAAAAAATTAATCTCTATCTTCGCTTCACCCATCCCAGAATACTTTAGCGCCTTACATCAATATATTCCTGTTGATACTCATGCAGCCTTATTAATGGTTGCAGAACCCAGTTTAGAACTATTGCCGGGTTTGGTACAGCAATACAACGGTCAAATTACCTATCAAAAGCCAGCCCAAGAAGCGGGTAAAGGACTCAATTTAGCGGAATTTACCTGGAACCACACCACCTTACACGCCCGCAGCGTTGATACTTCCATTACCTACTTGCAATCTATCTTCCCCGCCGACAAAGGTTTAGAACTAGTAGAAGAGTTGTATCATTATTTCGGTAATGAAGTGATGATGCACTTAGAATTTATCCGCGTCAACGGCCGAGTCGTACCTGCGGCTTTACAACTTGTGCGTTACACCACCGAAGCACGCCTGAATGAAATTATTGATTATCACGAAGTTAAAGGTGTGTTTATTGCCAACCCTCACACCTATATTATTGAAGACGGCGGCAGAAAAGTTATCGACCCTGAACAGTTGAAATTTAAAGAAATAGTTGACCCTTATGGGTTAATGAATCCTGGGAAGAGTAAAGTGCTGAGTGTTGAGTTATGAGTGCTGTACACTGAGCGGAGTCGAAGTGTGAGTGCTGAGTAAATGTCTCCCTTGTCTACCCCCTCTCCCTTGTCTCCCCCTGCCCCCTTCCTCCTACCTTGCCATAACGATAATTTTTAAAACTGAGTTACTTAAACTAATGAAAGGTATTACAACTGATATTGCATCTATTGTTGGCGAAGAAAATATTATTCTTTGGGAAAATCTTGCAGCCAGTCAACAAAAATCTATTCAACAGGCGACATCTGCTGTAAATTCACCTTGTATTGTCTATCCCCACACTCAAGCACAACTATCTCAAGTCATGGCCACAGCCTATCAAAATCAGTGGCGAGTCCTGCCTTGTGGAAGTGGTAGTAAGCTGAACTGGGGTGGTTTAGCCAAAGGCATTGATATTGTCGTCATTACAGAACGCATTAACCAACTCATCGAACATGCAGTTGGAGATTTGACTATTACAGTCGAAGCGGGAATGAAATTCGCCCAAATACAAGGAATTTTGGCAAAATCACGCCAATTTCTTGCCCTTGACCCCACAGCCCCAGAAATAGCAACCATTGGTGGTATCGTAGCTACTGGTGATACAGGTTCTCTGCGACAACGTTATGGAAGTGTGCGTGACCAGTTACTTGGTATTACCTTTGTACGTGCAGATGGACAAATTGCCAAAGCTGGTGGACGAGTTGTCAAAAACGTTGCTGGCTACGACTTGATGAAGTTGTTTACTGGGTCTTACGGCACATTAGGAATTATTAGTCAAGTAACTTTTCGAGTCTATCCGATGCAAGAAGTAGCGGGTACTGTGGTGTTAACTGGTACAGCAGAGGCCATATCTCAAGCTGCGTCTACATTGCGGGGTTCAGCGTTAACACCAACCCAAGCTGATTTACTATCTGCACAACTTGTATCTAATTTAGGTTTGGGTACAGGATTAGGATTAATTGCCCGTTTTCAAAGTATTAGTGAAAGTGTCAAAGAACAATCAAACCGCCTTTTGGAAGTCGGTACAAAGTTGGGTTTAAATGGGGCAGTATACGCCGATGCCGATGATACCAATCTATGGCAGAGATTACAAAACCAAATCAAATCTCCTCACACAGAGTCGGCAATTACTTGCAAAATAGGAGTATTACCAAGCGCGGCTGTGGAGATTTTAAATCAAGTGAACATTGGTTTAGTTCATATTAGTAGCGGTTTGGGTTGGCTACAATTAGAGGAGAAAAGTCAAGTTTTAGAATTGCGCGATCGCACTCAAAATTATCAAGGTTTCTTATCTATTTTAACTGCGCCTGCAACAGTCAAGCAAAATATTGATGTTTGGGGCAACATTGGTAACGCTTTGCCCTTGATGCGTCGCATTAAAGCACAGTTTGATAGCCAAAATATTTTAAGTCCGGGTCGGTTTGTAGGTGGAATTTAACGAACTACCACCAAGAAAGTCCCGATAAAAATTATTTCATAGCCCAGCATAAAAGAGTGACTAGTATTTTTACTCAGCACTCAGCAATTTATATGAGAAAGGGACTCTTCACTCTTGACTAAGTAATAGGATTTTTACTCAGCACTCAGCACTCAGCACTTTCAACTCAGAGGGGAAATATGCAAGTTTCAGAAAATTCTATTAACAATACAGCTAGTATCAAAAATTTACCAGGCTTTGATAGTAATCATCCACCTGACCCAAAATTAATCGATACTTGTGTACATTGTGGTTTTTGTCTTTCAACTTGTCCTAGCTATCGAGTCATTGGGAAAGAGATGGATTCTCCTAGAGGACGTATCTATCTTATGGATGCAATTAATGAAGGTGATATTGCTCTCAATACACCCACAGTCGAACATTTTGATAGTTGTTTGGGGTGTCTTGCTTGTGTCTCAACTTGTCCTTCAGGTGTACAATATGACAAATTAATTTCCGCTACCCGCCATCAAGTTGAACGTAATTATTCCCGCAGTTTACCAGATAAGCTTATACGTCAATTGATATTTGCATTATTTCCCAACCCAGATATTTTACGCATTCTACTTGTGCCATTATTCGTTTATCAAAAGTTGGGATTTTCTAAATTATTACAAGCAACTGGTATTCTCCAGAAAATCTCGCCACGCTTGGCAGCGATGGAATCAATTCTGCCACAAATTACTGCCAAATCTTTTCAAGATAATTTACCAGATATTATTCCCGCTAAAGGTACAAAACGCTATCGAGTCGGCGTGATTTTAGGATGTGTGCAACGGCTATTTTTCTCACCTGTAAATGAAGCGACAGTACGAGTATTAACAGCTAACGGTTGTGAAGTTGTAATTCCCAAATCTCAAGGTTGTTGTGCTGCACTTCCCGAACACCAAGGACAAACCGAACAAGCCAAAGCTTTAGCAAGGCAAATGATTGATAGTTTCGCTGATACTGATGTTGATTTCGTCATTATCAACGCTGCTGGTTGTGGACATACTTTAAAAGAATACGGTCACATTTTAGCTGATGATCCAGAGTATCGAGAAAAGGCTGAAAATTTTGCCGCTAAAGTCAAAGACGCACAAGAATTTTTAGCCACTGTTGGCTTAACAGCTAAACTATCACCACTTACAGATAAACCTTTAACTGTGGTTTATCAAGATGCTTGTCATTTATTACATGGACAAAAAATTAGTTTGCAACCGCGTCAATTATTACGTCAAATTCCTGGCGTGACTTTACGAGAACCATTAGACGCGGCTTTGTGTTGTGGTAGTGCTGGGGTTTATAACCTATTGCAACCAGAAGTCGCAGAAGAATTAGGTAAGCAAAAGGTACAAAATTTATTAAATACTGGTGCGAATTTAATTGCTTCTCCAAATCCTGGTTGTAGTTTACAAATTACCAAGCATTTAGAATTGCAGGGTCAAAAGATTGCGGTAATGCACCCAATGGAGTTGTTAGATTATGCCATTCAAGGTTTGCAGTTAAGATTGTAATTTCATCGCCTTGGCGACTAGAAGTTGCGGATATACAGACAAAACCCACCTACGTGGGTTTAAAACCATGTAGAGACGTTACATGTAACGTCTCTACGGTATTCAAGAATATAGCAACTGCTGTGTCTAAGTATACGCAGTAACCCAACAAAGTCTTGAGGATGTTGGGTTAAGTTCCTCCACCCAACCTTGTATATTGAGGGAAAATAAATTGACTAAATTTTCCCATAAACTACTGTTTCAATTTCAATTCATAAACAGGGGAGTTAGCAAATTCCTCAAGCTCAAAAAGTGACAATAGTTTAGTCCATTCTTGCTGATAACTAGTACGGTTGAGGGCTAATAGACTAACAGTTTCATACCAAATATTATTTTCTGCATAAGGAATATACTCCTGTTGATTTCCTGTTTGCTTTATTTTTTGTACTAGCTCAGGACTAGCTCCTACTTTTTGAATCCAACCATTCACACTAATATTTGTATTGAGTCCTTTATCGTTAACACAAGTAATATTAAAGTACCAATAGTATTTTTTACCAGTTAATAATGGTTTTTCGGTAGAGGGAAGGCTAAGGCTAACAATGCCTTTTGTTTCTGGTAAAGAAAACTGTAATGGCTTTGTTAAAACGGACTTTTTCTGCTCGTCTAATAATCTAAATTTGACTGGAGGTGACTCGGAAGTGCCACCAAAGGGTACATAAAACCAAAACTTGGGATATTCCTGAGTAGTCGAACCTCCATTGTCTTGCGGAACTAAGGCAATGAGGCTTTTGCTATCCATTTGAGAGCATTGCGATCGCGTTGCTCCTCCTCTTGAACGACCAGACGCATTACCCTCTGTTTTAGAACCACCAAACATCCGGCCAACACGCTCAAAAACATTCTGTGCTTGGGCTTTGTCAACAAAAATCGGCGACAAAAAATTACCACAAAAGGCAGTTGTCAGAGTGCAGATCACAACAGTAGACTGCCGAATCAATAATTGTTTACGGAGCATTTTTCAATTACCTCTTACTTTGCTAATTTGTTAACTTTTACGAAGGTTATGAGTTAAGTATAATACTGTCCCACCAGTCAGTATAAATGTTGAAAATGCTGGAATAAAAGGTATCCAAACGCTTTGGCTCACCAATACTACAGAGCATATAATGTATAAACAACCAACGCACCCTACGGCATATATACTTAAATAAAGAGTACGGTTCAATCGCCAACAGACAATACCACCTACCAAAGCCCAACCCAACATCCAGATAGTTTCATAACCAAGAGGCCACCACCAGATCAGAGAGCGATTGTCCAAAGTTGCACTCAGGATTTGACTAATCATTTGCCCATGCAATGTGACTCCAGCAACGTCACCATAGGGTGTACTCCAGTAATCAGCTTGTCGGTTTTGTCTATCAGTAAAGCCAATCAGTACAATCCGATCTCTAATTTGTTCAGCCGCAATTTTATTGTCCAAAACATCCAGAATGTTGACTCTAGGAGCAAAATTACTGGGGTCGCCGCCAGAGGTACGATATTTGAGCATTGTTTGATAGCCAGCAAGCTGATCATTCATATCTTGATAGCCACTTCCTACTCCCAGTAGTTGAGGAATCACCGTTTTACCAAACTGCATAAACTGGTCATATTCTTTGGTTTGGGGATTGAAAGGGGAAGTGAAAGACTGACCTTTGGCTTGAAGGTAGCGACGAGCCATAACTAGACTCAAAGCTTCTCTAGTACTGCAATATTTCGGGTCTGGCTTTTGCATTAAGTATTGTCGGCGGACATAACGACCACCTTTAGCATCATCATCAACTAAGTCACTAAAGCCAACTTGCTCTATCGGGACTTCTGGTGCATGTTTAAAGCCCAGAATCTTTTCACCCCGGCTATTTTCATAACTGTTTTTACACACCGAAATGAAGTTTGTTGTTTGTTGCAAACGTTGTTTGAGGCTACCTTCCGCCGGAAAATCACGTATAAAATCCAGCCCAATCATACTAGGTTGATGTTGGGAAAGATTTTTGAGTAAATCATCTAAAGCCGCATCGGGAATAGAACCTCTACCACCCGGATATCGCCCAGTCTCGTTTAACTTCTCCAGACTTTGGGGATCAACATCAACCATCAAAAATCGTTCATCCTTTGGTTCATCAGGACGTAACGACATGATCTGATCATAAGCGGCTAGTTCTAAAGGCTGGATGAATCCGAGAAATCTCGCAATAAACATAACAACTGTTACAGCCAAGCTACTCAGCAACACACTACGGAGTTTGATTTTGCGGTAGGGGAGAGCGCGACTGGCTGCCAGATATTCTAGTTGTAAATTGGTGGGTGTTGGTTGTTTGTCAACAGACTGCTTCAACCATTCCTCAGAGGCGACTAAATCTTTACCACGGAGGAGAAAACTATCATCATGTTTAGCATCTTCCCATTCTTTGGCTTTGAGGAAAAGACGAGTGTGCGATCGCACATAATCTGGATCTGCATCTAATGTTCTCGTTAATTCCCCAAACTTGGTCAAAAAATCGACACCATGCTGGCAAAAATCAATCCACTGCACCTTTGCTAATCCTGGATGAAGCTCCGCAGTATTGATCTCTCGATACAAAACAGTAACAATTCGCTTATGCAAACTCACCGCATACTCTAACTGATTCTGGCAGTCGGGTGAATTGATAGAGTCTGGCGAAATAATAAATAAGAAGTTGTTGGCGCTTTCTATACCTTTATAAATCTCTTGCTCAAAATCAGTACCAGAGGCGATACTTTCTTGGTCAAACCAAGTAGTCTTATTTTGAATTTGTAATGTATCGTTGAGCTTACGGGCGAAGTCAGAATCAGCCAGAGAGTAGGAAATAAATAAATCTAGTGCTACTAGAGGCGGTTGCTTGAGGCTTTCAGTGATGAACTCTACTTGCAAAGGTATAGGCAGATGTTGGGTTTTTTGTTGGGCTATCTTTAACCAAGCTTCTGACTCTCGAAGATTATAACCCCGCAACAAAATACTAGAATTGCGTTTTTGTCGTTCCCACTTCAGAGCTTTGACTAATAAGATTTTATGCTGTTCATAGTAAGTCACATCTTGAGTCAGCACATTAATTAGCTTGTCAATATTAGCTTGTTGCGGTTGTGGCTCTGTCAAATCGATGAACTGTAGAGTACGTAATTCAACGGGAATCTGCTCTATGTCTACTTGTTCAATTAACAGAGGAATGATGCGTTTTTTCAAAGAAAAAGCATGAGACAGTTCCATTTGACAATATTCTGATTGCAAAGATGCTGGTGACATCAGAAACACTAAATTGTCTGCTTCTTCAATACCTCGATAAATTGACTCGACAAAATCCGTGCCAGACTGAATATCTGTTTTGTTTGTCCAAACGGTGAAGCTTTCTCGCATCAAGATTTTGGCAATTTTTTCCATAAAGTCTCTCTCTTTTTCTGAGTAAGAGAGAAATACCTGAGTCATCAGGTTGTTGGCATTTTTGGTACTTTGACAGATAAAAGCACAGTGTAAATCTGTTGCTTCACATGGTGCTTGCTCATCTTTAAAGCGAACTTTTAACCAGTTTTCAGCCTGTAAACGCTCGTCACCAATTAACAGGTATTGTGAGTTTTTTTGCTGTCGCTCCCACTCCAAGGCTTTGGCTAAAAAGTAGGTGTGTTGATGGACATAATCTCGATGGCGGGAAAATAGCTCTAGCATTCCCGCAAAGGATTTTTCAAAGTCATCCATACCTTCACGGAAATATACCCAGTTAATTTTGCCAATAGCTGGGTGCATATTAGGAAAACTAGAGTGTAATCCCTTGGCTTGATATTGTTCCCATTCACTAGCTTCACGTTGAGGATTGCGTTCTTGCCAAGTTTCCTGAGTAATTTGCTCGACGTGTAACAAGGGAATAATGCGTTTATGACGACGGAGTGCTAACTCGATTTCTTTACCACAATAGGGAGAATTAATTGAGTGTGGCGCAATGATAAATAAAAAGTTATCTGCTTTCTCAATTCCGTCGTCTATTTGATTTTGAAAATCAACCCCTAAAGGAATATCATTTTGGTCAAACCAGATTTCCATCCCGGCTTCTGTCAGTCGCTGATAAAGCTTAGTTGCAAAGGCTTTACTATCAGCTCTTCCATAAGAGATAAAGGCATTTTTAAAGCTATTCATATCAACTATTGATGCTCGTTTTTACATCCGAAATCAAATCCATTGACTTTAGTCGATGGCGATCGCCTGTATCACTGTTATTAACAGATACACTAAAAATTCATAAACAAGGCATAATATATAGTAATCATACTTAAAGATAATGACAAGACTTAATAAATAATACATCAAGCTAGAAGATGGATATCACAGCCAACTACCAACTAAAACATAAGGAGCCCAATAACGAGGGTGGTCATATTGGGGATTTTGGAGTAGAGATAGCTGTGCTAGACGTAGGGCTTCGGCTCTGCTGATGTCGGGTTGTCCTAAATTGCGATAAAATTCTCTCATAAAGGGAACGCTGGCTGCATCATCTAAATCCCATAAACTGGCGATCGCACTACTAGCCCCAGCTTGGACTATAGTGCCAGCAATACCCATAACTTCTTGGTCGTTACCTGTAGCTGTTTGACAAGCACTAAGAATGAGTAAGTCAATTTTCTGCTTGTGGTTTTGTGTTTGAGTACTAAACAATTGATCAAAGTCGTCTATCTTCAATTTGCCATCGGCTGTCACCACAAAAGTATTTTCTCGATCTGCACCAAATAAACCATGAGTAGCTAAATGTACGACCTCAAAGTTAGCAGTATTCAGCTTTTTGTTAAAGTTTTTCGTGGTAAATTCTTGGTCAGCAATCCACTGCACAGCTAATCCCGTCTTCTTGATTTCCTGCACTTCAACTGCAACATTAGCTAATCGAGAAAAGCCAGAAACTTCTTGATTATTGGGTGGTTCAGTCAAGCTGGCAGCTAAAACTTTCATGGTTTTTCTCTGTAAAGGCTTTGGTTCACGAACTTGTAACCCCAAAGCTAAAGAAACAGCATATTTTTCTACTAGATATTGCTGGCCATCATAGAGACTCGCCATCGGAATTTTTCTTAAAGCTCCATCTAAAACAAAAATCAAATTTTTGATTTTGCTATCCTGTAAGTCTTTTTCGATTGGTTGAATTAGCCAGTTATAAACTTTTTGGCCATCCTGTTTTACTTCTTCGTAACTACCCTCTTCTTGGAGATTTTCATATAGTCGGCTGACTACTTCTTGAATATTCTGTTGGGGAGGGGTGGCGTAATGGCTCAGTTCTTGATTAGGTCGCTTGAGAATAACTTCTAAACGGTCATCCAAAATGATTGCATAGATCACAGCCGATGTTTTGTCTTTTGAGTCAATTACTTTGTCCAGCTCTAGTTGAGCATCTTGACAAGCTTGTTGCAAATAGTTTTGCAATTTCGCCACTTGCAAAGCCTCTATGACATTACGCGCCTGTTTGAGATGTTCTTGATTTAATACTGGTGACTGAAGTAACAAATCTACCAACCAGCGATATACAGGTTCGACAGTTTCTCGAAAAGAAAACTGTACATTTTTATTTGTGGCAATTAAATCGCTACGGATATTTTGCAAAGTATTAAATGCTTCAGTGTAGGCAGCGATCGCATTTTTCATCTTCCCCGACTGTTGACACTGGGATTTACCTTGACAATAAATACGTCCAAGTTGCCACTGCCAACGATAGGTAATATCTGGTGCTTGAATCGACTGTGATAAATTCAGCGCCTGTCTAGTTAAATCCTCAGCTATAGACCATTGTTGAGACAGTTCATATAAATGTCCCAGATTACCTAAAACAAAAGATTCGGAACGCACATCTTGTAATTGTTGCGCCTGCTGACGGGCTACAGCCAGAATTTGACCAATTGTTTCTGGGTTGGGATTGGGGAATTTCTGCCTGATTTCTAGTAGGCGTTGAGCAAAATTGACCTGAGCGTAAATCGCCGCACGACCAAGGGGTAGTTGAGTAATTTGGCTGTGGATTTCTGGATACAATTCTTGAGCAGCTGGCCATTGCTCTAATTCAATCAATAAGCGTAAACGGTTGAGTTGTGCAGCAATCTTTGTACTGGCAATGGTTGATGAAATAGCGGCTTGCTCGTAAAAATTGAGGGCAGTATTGTTTTGCTGTGTACTGCCATCAGGAATGTAAGCCAGATTACCTAAACTCAGATAAGCTGAAGCTATGAATTCTGATGATTGCAATTTTTGGGCAATTTTCAAACTGGTTTGCAGATTTTCTTGTCCCTGCTGGGTATCACCAGCCAGGACTAATGCCTCACCCAAGTTACGAAAACTAGCTGCCTTCGCCAGAGAGTCTGGTTGTTTTTGCAAATCTGTTGTCAAATTCTTCAACAGAGAAATTTCTCGACGATAGAGTCCTAAAGCTTGTAATGCTTGGGCTTGGTTAACTTGAGCAAGGATAGTTCTCTGACGATCTTTTAACTGACGGTAGAGTGATGCGGCTGTTTCCCAAGATGACAAAGCTGCTTGGGCTTTACCCTGTGCTAGTTGCAAATAACCTTGGACATCCCAAACTTGCGCCCAAACTGGCAGCAGTTGTGGTGAATCGGGAATATTTTTTAAAATAGCGATCGCTTTCTCAATGTCCTGATTTGCTTCCTCAATACGTCCTAATTGGTGCAAGTTTAGCGCCAAATTACTCAAAATCACCGCTTGTTCTATTGGATTGCTGGTTGTCTGTTCAGCTTGCTGTAACAACATTGCGGCTTCGGCAAATCGCCCTGCCGTATAAAGATTTTTCGCTGCTTCTGCTAGAGAAGACTCAGCCACCATCGCTGCGGTTAAATCTTGACTTACGGGATGACGCGCTACTACGGGCGAGGTGAATAAACACAGTAAAAGCGTCAGCAAAGCCAAAATTCCGTAACCGAGTTTCTGGCTTTGTTGCCACCAAAATTTTTTCACTCTTAGCATCAAGCCCATATTTAAAAAGGTGTATAGATAACAGAGAAATACAAGCCGTTTTCTTGCCATGTTTTATCCCTCTGAGAACTAATTGATGTGAGGGGAATACCCCAATCTAAACGTGCAGTAAAGTTATTACCTTGTCGCCACAGCAAGCCTACCCCCGTAGCAACTAAAGTCTGAGATTGAGGATTGGAGCCGCTATGATTCCAGCCTGTACCTAGATCGAAAAAAGGCGTGAGTTGTACAACTCCTTGAGGGATTCGCACAATTGGAAAACGAATTTCTCCTGTTAATTGCACACCATTATCTGTTAATAACTGATCTTGACGATATCCACGCACACTTGTTTGTCCACCAATACCAAATTGTTCCAGCCCTAACAGTTGTCTATCGGCTAACTGCATATCAGCTTGTAGCAGCACTAAGGTATCGGGTGCTAGTTGGCGCAACCATTGGGCTTGTCCTCGCCAGCTAACAAAACGGCTATCGGGTTCATTTTGATTGATTGTCGCGCCTAAAATGCCCAAGCCGAAACTGAATTGCGATCGCGTTGCTATCACTTGTTGGCTATTGCGTTGAGTCCATTCTTGAAAAAATCGAATTGCAGAAACCTTTGTCCTTCCCTCGTCATCAGCACCAACCGCCAGTGGAAACGGGCCTATATCATCCAAACCTAAAAATGTTTGACTTGCTTGATGACTGGCTGTAACTCCTATAGTGAACTCTTGATTGGGAGTTTGTCGCAGGGGTTGACGGTAGGTTAACTCGTAGTAACGAGACTGGGAATTGATCTCCAAAGAGTTAAAAGGACGCTCTATCACATTACTATTTGTATTGCCATAGGAAAAAATCAGCTTGCCGTTGCGTGGGTTGACTGGCAGACTATAACTTACATCAAAACCATTACTACCATCGGTGTTGGTGTAACCAATACTCAACCCGTCGCCTAGTCCTAACAAATTCGCCTCTGTCAGATGAATGCGTCGCCGAAAACTGCCAACACTGGGGCTACGTTGATTATCTAGTACTAGCTGAGTGTTAAAAGAATCGGCTTCCGTAACTTTAACTTCTAAAATATTCGTACCCGGATGAGTGCCAGCTTGTAAATCTGTAGATAAGCTTTTAATTAAAGGATCTAGCTGTAATAGTTGCAGCCCTGTGAGTAGGCGATCGCGCGATAATGGTTTACCAGATGCAATTGCTAGGCGATCGCGGATATAGTTGGGGTTAAGGCGGCGCGTACCTGTAATATTGATCTTTTCTATGCTTCCTTCTACCGCCTGCAATACCACTACCCCGTCTTTCACAGTTTGGGGGGGAATAATTACTCCAGAAGTCACATAACCTCTATCTATATATAACTTCGTCAGTTGTGAACGTAGTTGGAGTAAATCATTAAAGGTAATTGGACGTTTGAGGTAAGCATCTGTCAGACGCGCCAGTTCTTGCTCGCTAAAAACTGTATTCCCCACAAACTTAAACCGTTCTACAATCAATGTCTCTGCTAAAGTCTGCGGATTCACATCTGGTTGAGTTGGTGACTGGGGTGCATTGGGTAGTAGTTGTTCTGGAGGTGGTAGTTTTGGTAGAGGTTGTGGTTGGGGTAATGGTTGTATGGAAGGTGGTTTCACTTCAACAGGAACCTCTTGAGCCGCCAAAGGTAGATGGAAGCCGAGAATTAACCCTGTCACCAACAAGGATATGTGAACCTTATTTGAATAGTATTGATATGGATAAGGCGATCGCCTACCCTGCCAGCAATTCATTGTTTCACATTCCCTTGCACAACACTACAAACCTGACTAGATAGCCCCGACTGTAGCCCAGTAGTTGTTGTAGGTTGAGCAGTGAAAACAATATCTCCATTCGCACTGCGTACCATACCCACCGCTTCGACTAAAGTATCGGTAGCATTTGATGATAATTGCTTTAAATTCCTCTCAGGCATACTTACTGAAGTATTCCCATTACTATCAGTACTATTTACTACCCATTCCGGTAAAATAGCCCCTGCTTTAAGAGTATCATCAGGACTCGGAGGTAGCCCACCACGTCCAGTAATTACAAACTCATTTTTTCCTTTAGCAACGTTACTATTGCTACCGCACCTTTGGGCAATTAAGCTGGAAGTGTCTACTAGATTTGTCGGCAATTGCACTAGTCCCTGAGCAGGATCAATACTGAGAGTATTCAGCGATACCTCTCCATTTTGACCTACATCGGAACTGGCACTGATGTCGCTGATGCCATTGTTGGTAAGACTTCTCAGTTGCTCTAAACTCAACTTTTGTCGGTTTTGAAATCCAAGAATGCGGTTAGCTGTAATATCAATCTTGCCACCCTGACCACCAAAAGCATTGGCAATAATATCGTTATCTTCTGATGGTACTGCTACAACAAATCCATTCTTGGCATTTATTGTGATATTACCGCCATTACCAGGATTATTTGTTGAACCTGCGGTAGCAGAAATTTTGCTTTGGCGACGCAGTAGCAAATTCTGTGTTTCAATAGCAATGTTGCCACCATCTCCTTGACCTTGATTCTCAACTTCTATTGTTCCTCCGTCAGCAGTCAAGAAGTTAGTGTTAACATTAATATCCCCACCTTTGCCTGTTGCACCGCTCCTAACACTACTGGAAATGCGACCTTTTCGTTCCAGCGACACGGAGTCGAAATCATTAATTGTGACATTACCAGCATTACCTGTGCCTCTATTGCTCACAGAGATGCGAGCTTCATCTGTTATGGAAAGAGTGCGACCATTCAGTGTAATATTTCCACTATTACCATCCGCCTTCTCTCTAACGACGCTGATAATTCGTCCTTGATTCTTTAACTCAATCTGTTGTGCATTGACTGTAATATCGCCTGCATCACCTTTTCCATAGGTATCTGCCGACAAACGAGCGCGATCACTAATTATTACCTGATCTGCATTGATTGTAATGTTTCCTTTCCCATCGGAGGAAAGCAATTCACTTCCTGACGGAATTTCAGTGAAAATACCCGTCTGATTAACATCTGTGTCCCCTAGTGTCGCATTCCCCTGAAGTGATACACTATCCTTTGCCTGAATCGAAATAATGCCAACTTGCTTTGCTTTCCCAATCAGACTAGAGTTAATCTGAGCGCCATTACTCAGAGACAAGCTTCCTGTATTGATTTTAATAAACCCATAATTTCCCTGACTAGATATTTTACTGCCGTTGAGAATCGATACTTGGTCACTAGCATTAATTATTATATTGCCTGCATAAGCTGTTCAGCATTTAAATTGTGTATAATAGAAAGCTGAATTAAGTAAAAAAAAGGAATAATGCCAGCAAAAAATCATTTAACTTCTCAGCAAATAGAGAAACTACAAAAAGCCTTAAAACTGGA
>NZ_JACJSD010000083.1 GCF_014697615.1 Nostoc sp. FACHB-280
TTAATCAGAAGATTAAGCTCATTAAACGCAGGGCTTATGGCTTAACTAACTTTAATAATTTTAGAAGAAGGGTTTTACTAAATTGGTATTTCTGTTGTTAATTTAACATATCTAGTCTGGGAGAGCCGAAATTTCTCCTAAAAACCAAGAGTCCATCGCATCTCTGTTAGAAATAATAGAGAATACTAAAAACGAATTTCTTCAGCGTACAGCAGCTTTTTATTTATGGCAATTAGAGCCAGTTAATCCAAAGGCAATTAGCATATTATCCCAGCTAATCCAAACTACTCAAGATGAATCAGTGCGTTATTATGCAGCAGATAGTCTAGTAAAAATTGCTCCAGGTAATCCTCTGGCGATCGCTACTTTATACCAAATACTAGAAAGCGATCCAATAGGATATAGACGTTTGTACGTAGCTAAAATACTGCTAAAAACTGATGAGTATCGCTACAAAGCCATTCAGACTGTACTTGAGTTAGCGAACTCACCAAATAAGTATCCGTTTTCTGATGAGATCGCAGCTTTCTTACAAGCACTCGATCCAAATGACTCTCTAACAATTGAGACCTATATTCATCTCATCAATACCACTAAAAATACATCAATTCTGATGGATGTAGTTTGGAATGTAGAAAAGCTCGATCCCGACAACAAATTAGTCAAAGAAAAACTGAATGAACTTATCTTTTCACTGCTTCGGCTTATTCAAACATTGCAAGAAGATAATGATAACAATAATTTCAGCATTCAGCCTACAACTAATCTATCTTATGAATCCTATCTGTTAGATATAGCTGACAGTTTCATAAAAATCCTGCCAGTTAAACATTTGCCACAAGTCCTCACATCATTAAAAGACTATTTGAATCAAAAATTCTACAAAAATAGTTCTTATCGCTATGAGGCTGTGTTGAAAATTATCTGGCATTGTGCCGAAAATATAAATTATCCAGAGTTTTATCAACTTTGGCACAGCTAATAAATTAAAAAGCTACGCAGAGAAATATTTTAATTCTCTCTGCGTAACTTTGCGTTAAACAACAATCTCCCCACTCATTCGCTGTTCCAACAAATCCAATAACCCATCTACATCTTTACCAAATTGGGCAAAACATTCAGGCGGTGTTGGTTCTGGTGCAAATTGAATTAACTTAACTTCTCCCTTGCCAATACCAATCATCAAAACTTCCAACTCTGGCTGATGATGGGCAATAATTCCGATAATTTCTTGCAGCCGATTTTCCACATTCTCATTTAATTTTTCTACCGCTTCTTGGGGACAATAAACAAAATGCGGAGTCGGCTGTAAATCGATGCCGATAGTACCCTGGCTATCCCCATTTTCTAACCATAATGCCCAAGATAACGCCGCCAATTCTTGTTGATTTGCCTTCACAAATCTGTCTAACTGACTACGCCACTTACTATCACCTGTTTCCGGCTGGGTACTACCAAACATCATAGTTAATTGCGCCTTTGCGCCTTTGCGCGAAACTTATCTCAAACCACTCTGCACACGCCACAAACTCGCGTAAACTCCATTTCTCTCCAACAACTCCTCATGGGTTCCCGACTCGACTAATTGTCCATATTCCATGACATAAATACAGTCGGCATTACGAATTGTGGAAAGACGATGAGCGATCGCAATTGTGGTTCTATCTACTGTAATCTTTTCTAGCGATCGCTGGATAGCGGCTTCGGTTTCATTATCTACAGCTGATGTCGCCTCATCTAAAATCAAAATTGGCGGATTCTTTAACACTGCACGAGCGATCGCAATTCTTTGGCGTTGTCCACCAGATAGCTTTTGTCCTCGTTCCCCGACAATTGTCTCATAACCTTGGGGCAGATGTTGAATAAATTCATGGGCTTCTGCCACCTTCGCCGCTTGGATGATTTCTTCGGTAGTTGCATCAAACGTGCCGTAAGCAATATTCTCCGCTACCGTACCGTGAAACAGAAACACATCTTGGCTGACTAAGCCAATACAACGGCGTAAATCACGCAAACCTAAGTCTTGAATATCAATTCCATCTACCGTAATACTGCCGTTTTGCACCTCATAAAACCGCAGTAACAGCTTCACCAGAGTACTTTTACCAGAACCCGTCGAACCAACAATGGCGATGGTTTTCCCAGCCGGAATTGGCAAAGATAAATCAGTAATTACCGATAATCTATCTTTATAGGCAAAAGTCACATTTTTAAACTGCACTTCGCCACGCACTTTCTCCACAGGTAAGGCTACATTTCCGGGATGAATTGCAATTGGTGTATCCAATAAATTCATCACACGGTTAGTTGAAGCCATCGCCCGTTGATATTGGTCAAAGGTATCACCTAACCTAGTTAAAGGCCACAACAACCGTTGAATTAAAAACACCAACACGCTGTAAGTGCCAACAGTCATTTGTCCCGCAACCGCAGCCATTCCACCATATAATAGTAATGCGGTAAAACCAACTAAAATCAACATCCGAATGAGGGGAACAAATGCAGCCGAGAGTTTAATTGCTTTCGAGTTACTTTTTTTGTAAGCTTCACTGTCTTGGGCTAAACGATAGCTTTCATAATCTTCGGCGGTGAAACTTTTAATAGTAGTAATCCCACTTAAATTATTTACTAGTCGCCCATTTAAATAACCTACCTTTTCGCGCACATCAGCGTAACGTGGTGCAAGCAAGCGTTGAAAAGCAAAGGAACCCCAAAGAATAAAGGGCATCGGCGACATCGCCATCCACGCTACACTAGGAGCCAAGATAAAGAAAGCTCCACCAATAATGATTACTGTCGTGGCTACCTGGATAATGTCATTGGCTCCCACATCCAAAAAACGCTCTAGTTGGTTGATATCATCACTAAGGATGGACATCAAACCACCAGTACTGCGTTCTTCAAAATAAGCTAATTCCAAATCTTGTAGATGGTTATAAGCATCCAGTCTCAGGTTATGCTGAATATTTTGCGCCAAATTGCGCCAAAGTTTGGCGTAAGCGTACTCAAAAACTGACTCTAGTATCCAGATGACAACCGTGAGTAGGGAAATAATTAAAAATTGTCCAAAGACATCTTTGACACCCAACTGGGCAATGATAGAATCCTGCTGTTTGACTACTACATCCACTGCTACGCCAATTAACCCCGGTGGTGCTAAATCAAAAAGTTTGTTCAAGATAGAACAACCAATTGCCAACCAGATTTGTTTACGATACTGGTGTCCGTAGTCAAGCAGGCGGTGGAGGGGATGCACTGAATGTCTACGCTGGTTTAATATCTGACGAGAATTAAATGCTATGGCCACAGTCGTTTAAAATTGTGTGCATTTGATAATAACACGGAGAGGAAGTATCTGACTTTTGTAGAATTTAGCCAGCCTCAACAGGCAAATAAAGTCTCACAATCACATAGGAGTTGCGGGAAAATCCAAAAGGAGATACAACCTTGAGAAATCAACAATTTGGCAATTGGCAAACGACAATTTTAGGAATTTTGTTAGGAATACTGGTGATTATTGGGCTGAATGCCTTTATCATTATCAATCCAGGGCAAGCCGGCGTGATTAGTATTTTGGGTAAAGCTAGAGATGGTGCTTTATTGGAGGGAATTCATTTGAAACCGCCCTTGATTTCCGTGATCGATGTGTATGATTTAACAGTACAGAAATTTGAAGTGCCAGCCGAAAGTTCGACCAAAGATTTGCAAAATTTATCGGCACGATTCGCTATTAACTTTCGTCTTGATCCTTCACAAGTAGTAGAAGTGAGAAGAAAACAAGGAAGTTTAGAAAATATCGTATCAAAAATCATTGCTCCCCAAACCCAAGAAGCATTTAAAATTGCAGCAGCTAAAAGAACAGTAGAAGAGGCTATTACTAAACGCAGTGAACTAAAAGAAGACTTTGATAATGCGTTAGGCGATCGCTTAGACAAATACGGAATAATTGTGCTAGATACTAGTGTAGTTGACTTAACTTTCTCCCCTGAATTTGCCAGAGCCGTAGAAGAGAAACAAATTGCCGAACAACGCGCCCAAAGAGCCGTTTATATAGCAAGAGAAGCGGAACAAGAAGCCCAGGCAGAAATTAATCGCGCTAAAGGTAAAGCCGAAGCACAAAGACTTTTAGCCGAAACTCTCAAAGCTCAAGGTGGGCAGTTAGTTTTGCAAAAAGAAGCAATTGAAGCATGGAAAACAGGTGGCGCACAAATGCCTAAAGTTTTGGTTATGGGTGATAAATCCCAAAGTAGTGTACCCTTTATTTTCAACCTGGGGAATGTTCCTAATCAACAATAATTTAGCTAAATTAACCAAGTACATTCGACAGTGCCAATTTTAGATTACAGATTTTAGATTTTTTGCTTCATACCAGGAAACCTACCTAGCCAATTTGTTTCCTCTTGTAGGCAGAATCATATCAAAATCCCAAATCTAAAGTTAATCGGCTGTGTTCACCTCGCACAAAAAGGCAAATTCTCGAAAACCATGATTAAATCTATGCCAAACTCCAACCAACTTCCTCTGACTGTTGCTGACGCTAGAAAATTCCTCAATAAATTCAACTGTTTAGATATTGCACCAGTCCTGGATAATGCGGAAAAAGCCTTGGTGCGTCAGTCGTTAATCTTAATCACCAAACTTTCTGACTATCAAATATTAGGCATTTGTGCTGACACAGCCACCGAAGCCCTACTCGCAATGAAAACTTACTCGGAGGCTTTAGGTTATGAAGTACCTACAGATTTACCCGCAACCGAAGGGCCAGTTTATATCAAATTAAACGGCAAAAATGGTCTGTGCTATCTTGATTCCTACCCTGGACATCATCGTGGTGTATTAGTATCTTGCCAATCTTATGACGAAAGAGGAATCAACGAAATGTATGGACATCTACCCCTCGATTTATTTGCCTAAAATTTGGGAGAATGTAGGTAAGGTAAGAACCTTGCCTACTGACTGGCGATCGCAAATAGCAAATCTATATTATGAGTATTATTACGCTCCAATCTGTTAAAAAAGATTTTGGTATCAAAGAAATATTAAAAGACGCTAACTTTAGCATTGATGCTAATGATAAAGTTGGTTTAATTGGTACTAATGGTTCTGGTAAATCAACACTATTAAAAATGATTGCCGGACTAGAAACAGTTGATAGTGGGCAAATTATCACCAACTCCGGCGCAAAAATTATCTACTTACCCCAACAACCAGATTTAGATGAAAATCGTACAGTTTTAGAGCAAGTTTTTGCTGATAGTGGCGAACAAATGACACTGGTACGCCAGTATGAAGAACTATCAGATAAACTCGCTCATTATCCCGAAGATAGTCAGTTAATGTCGCGCCTATCTAGCGTTATGCAAAGGATGGACGCAATAGGTGCATGGGAATTAGAAACTAACGCTAAAATCATTCTTACCAAATTAGGAATTGCCGATTTTGATGCACCCATAGCCACCTTATCGGGAGGATATCGTAAGCGCATTGCCTTAGCAACAGCCCTGCTTGCAGAACCAGATGTTTTGCTGATGGATGAACCGACAAACCATTTAGATGCACTGTCTGTAGAATGGTTACAAAGTTATTTAAATCGCTTTCGCGGCGCATTGCTATTAATTACACACGATCGCTACTTTTTAGATAAAGTCACCAATCGCATCATCGAAATCGATAGAGGCGACATCTACACCTACACAGGCAACTATTCATACTACCTCGAAAAGAAAGCCCTAGCCGAAGAATCAGCCGCCAGCACTCAACGCAAACATCAAGGAGTATTGCGGCGAGAATTAGAATGGTTAAAGCGTGGCCCCAAAGCTAGAAGTACCAAACAAAAAGCCAGAATTCAGCGCATCCAAGCTATGCGCGAAACCGAATTTAAACAAGGTTTAGGCAAAGTAGATATTTCCACAGTCAGCCGCCGCATCGGTAAAAAAGTTATTGACATCCAGAATATTTCTAAAGCTTATAACGATAGAACTCTGATTAAAGATTTTACTTACGAATTCAGCCCCGAAGACCGCATTGGCATTATTGGCGGTAACGGCGCAGGTAAGTCTACTTTAATGAATATGATTACCGGAAGTGTACAGCCAGATTCTGGTAATGTAGAGATTGGTTCGACAATTCACATTGGTTATTTTGACCAACATTCTGAAGAATTACTCACAGCTTTGAATGAAAATCAGCGCGTGATTGACTATATCAAAGAAGAAGGCGAATTTGTGCAAATTGCCGACGGCACAAAAATTACTGCATCCCAAATGTTAGAAAGGTTTCTCTTTCCCGGAAACCAACAGTATGCACCAATTCATAAACTTTCTGGTGGCGAAAAACGCCGTTTATTTTTGCTGCGCGTTTTGATTAGTGCGCCCAATGTTTTAATTTTAGACGAACCTACCAACGATTTAGATGTGCAGACATTGGCAGTTTTAGAAGACTACCTAGAAGATTTTTCTGGGTGTGTAATTGCAGTTTCTCACGATCGCTACTTTTTAGACCGCACTGTAGACACTATCTTTGCCTTAGAAGAAGGCGGCAATATCCGGCAATATCCTGGAAATTATTCCGTCTATCTCGACTATAAAAAAGCCGAAGAAACAGCACAACAAGAAGCGGCTAAAAATCAAGAAAAACCCAAAAACTCTGAAGTTCAAACCTCAATTTCTACGAAAAATAACGACACCAAAAAACGCCGCCGATTATCAAATTGGGAAAGGCGGGAATTTGAACAATTAGAAGCTAAAATTTCTCAACTAGAAGCCGAAAAATCCGAAGCCGAAACCGCAATGAATCAAGTTGTACCAGGGAATTACAGCCAAGTCCAGAAACTTTATGAACAAGTAGAAAACCTCAAACAAGCAATTGATATAGCCACCGAACGCTGGCTAGAATTAGCCGAAATCGAATCTTAAAATTAATGAAGCTTTCTTGAAGTTTTTCTGATTTGTCTTGGTAGAGTCTGTCAGCCCTTGCCCTTTGGTGAGGGCATTTCTATGATTAGATTATGATTCCGCCATGAAAATATTTTAAGCTTCATCTAGTAAAGTTTAAAATATTGTGTCTCTCATGATAGTTACTGGAATTGCTTCGATACAGTCGAATCAAAATGAATATTTCCCTATATGTTTGGTGACAGTTTAGCTTATCTTGCCGTTACGCTGGCTCAATACTATGTTAAGTTCTCCAATTATTCTGTCTTTGATTGTCACCTTGATTAGTCTTGGTGCTGGAATAATGGGACTATCCATTCTCAAGACGCAAAAAATTCTCAAATTTTTCAAGACAGAATCAGATCAACTCAATTGGCGAATTATGTTTTCGCTGATGGTTTTTTTTCTAGGTGGTTATTTATTATGTATTTATTTAACAATTACTAAGCTGTTTGACTGGATACCATTGCTAACTGGTATGGTTTTCTTTTTTGGCTCATTATTCGTTTTTTTTAGTGTGACTACTTACCATCAAACACTACAACGATTGTTTTTAGTACAAGAACAATACCGTACAGCCAAAGATAATGCGGAATCAGCCTTATCTCAATTAACAGAAACACAGCAATCTCAAATGCAATTAATTCAACGCGAAACTATGTTGGCGTTAGGAAAAATGGTGGCTGGAGTTGCCCATGAAATTAATAATCCCATCAGTTTTATTTATGGTAATTTACAATATCTTCGTCAATATACTAATGACTTACTAAATCTTTTAGAGACCTATGGGGCTGTATATCCAAATCCAGATACTAAAATTGTTAAAGTACTTACTAACATCGACCTCAAGTTTATCCATCTTGATTTGCCAAAACTCTTAGAATCAATGGAGTCTGGCACAACTAGAATTAGTGATATTGTCGAATCGCTCTCTAGCTTTTCGCGTTTGAATGAATCGGACTATAAAAAAGCTGATATTCATCAAGGTATTGATAGTACACTTGTAATTTTACAGCACAGGCTTAACCGTTGTGCAAGTAACAGTAGACCTATCTCAGTAATTAAAGATTACGGCACAATACCCCAGATTTATTGTAATCCTCGTCTTTTAAATCAAGTCTTTCTTAATTTAATTAATAATGCTATTGATGCTTTAATTGAAAAAGAAACTATTCCTGATTGTAATCTCAATGAGACACAAACTATTTGGATTCGGACATTTCAATCCCAGGAAAATCAAGTTACTATCTCAATTACTGATAATGGTTGTGGCATGAATGAAAAAATTTGCCAAAGCATTTTTAAACCTTTTTTTACTACTAAACCTGTTGGTCGAGGTACAGGTTTAGGGTTATCTATTTGCCATCAAATTATTGTAGAGCAACATGGTGGCTCGATTAAATGTGTTTCTCTGATTAACCAAGGCACTACAATTGATATAATACTGCCTATAAAAAGATAGTTGTCAAATATTGATATCAGATATAATGACTAATTTACAAACTCAGGAATTACGGAAAAGTGCAATTCAATTTTTAGAACAAAATCCGCAACAACGGCTACAAACTCTCAAATTATTGGGAATAGGTCGTTATGAGTTTTTGAATAAAATTCAACTGAATGAAGCAAATATCCTTTGTATAATGCGATTTCTACAAAATCCACAGCAGCTAAAGTTTCCTAATTTAGTTGGTGCTGATTTATCTAATTTGATATTAGATGAGGTAAATTTTATCAGAGGAAATTTAACTAATGCTAATCTACAAGGTAGTAGTTTAGTTAATGCTGATCTCCTGTTTGCTAATTTTACTAAAGCTGACTTACGCAATGCTGACTTAACAGGTGCAACACTCAATGAAACTATTTGGGCAGAGGCTTTAGTAACAGGATGTCAGTTTGGTGAAGGTAGTGGTTTAACTCAGTTACAGTATGAATATTTAAAGTTGCAAGGAGCTAAATTTACTCATTTAAATAATGTTGACTAAATTAATATGAATCATGGTTAAAGCATTAGGGTATGTTGAAAATTTAACCAAACTAACAGTCATATAAAAATTATTTTAAATTACACAACAAAACGGGATATTTTATAAATATTAATGTGCATTATTTTTATTAGAGTAATTCAGTAAACTTCTAGCAGATAATATAAATAAAATATGCACAATAGATAGGATAGAAAATTCTATGCCTTTTAAAAAGCTCAGTAGTAAAATATTGCCATTAATAAATTTTAAAAAAGAGAGTTTACCATAAAATACCATTGAAATAAAATAAAAAAAATAGGCAAGGCCAGGTAAAAGAGAAGTGTTGTGTCTTCTCAAGGCTTGCATAATTGCGAATAGCAGCATACAAACATCTATACAGAGACCTATAATCCATAAATACTCTAACTGCTTCCAAGCCTTTGAGTTGAGAGCGTCAAGAAAAAAAGATAATTGTATGCAAGATGATAGACATACTATCGAAGTGGCTATCAAATGAATTTTGATGATAAATAGTATATCTTTTAGAGTTAAACCATTTTTCATACTTTGTATATAAGTGAGTAAATAAATTATTGATATATGTCTCTAAACTAGTTGTGTTAATCCAGTTGAGTTTGTTACGGCTTCAGACTAACACACCGGAGAATAGAAAATATCCAGATTATGTGTTGCGTTGTCTGACAACCCATTTTACTTACTCATTTAGATAAGTATAATTAAAATCCAAAAAATTATAAGATGATGATACTGAAAATTTTCTGGATGAATTGATGAGTAATTCTATTAAGTTGCCCAAAAAACTGATGCTATTGGGTTCAGGCGAACTTGGCAAGGAATTTGTGATTGCAGCTCAACGTCTGGGTAATTATGTAATTGCCGTTGACCGCTATGCTAATGCGCCAGCGATGCAGGTTGCTGATTGTGCGGAAGTAATTTCCATGCTGAGTGCTGATGATTTAGAAGCAGTAGTGACAAAGCATCAGCCAGATTTGATAATACCAGAAATTGAAGCAATTAGAACCGAAAAGCTTTTAGAATTTGAACAACGTGGAATTACAGTAATTCCGACGGCGGCGGCGACTAACTACACAATGAACCGCGACAGAATTCGGGAATTGGCACACAAAGAATTAGGCATTAGAACGGCTAAATATGGTTATGCTGTTACTTTAAAAGAATTAGTTGCAATTTCTGATGAACTTGGCTTTCCCAATGTAGTTAAACCTGTGATGTCATCTTCTGGAAAAGGTCAATCTGTAGTTGCTAATAAAGATGAAGTAGAAAAGGCTTGGAATTATGCGATCGCAAATTCCAGAGGTGATAGTCAAAAAGTCATTGTTGAGGAATTTATTAACTTTGAAATTGAGATTACATTGCTGACTATTAAACAATGGAATGCCCCAACAATTTTCTGTTCACCTATCGGTCATCGTCAAGAAAGAGGCGATTATCAAGAGTCTTGGCAACCAGCAGGCATATCTGAAGATAAAATCTTACAATCTCAAGAAATAGCGAAAAAAGTCACCGACGCTTTAGGAGGAGCCGGAATTTTTGGTGTGGAATTTTTCATCACTAAAGATGAAGTAATTTTCTCGGAACTTTCACCCCGACCCCATGACACGGGGATGGTGACATTAATTTCCCAAAATCTGAACGAGTTTGAATTACATTTAAGGGCTGTTTTAGGCTTACCAATTCCTCATATCGAACAGCTTGGCCCTTCAGCAAGTGCTGTCATTTTAGCCTCCGAAAAATCAGATTCAATTTCTTTTGCTGGTGTGGCTGAAGCTTTAGCCGAAAAAGACGTTGATGTTAGATTATTTGGTAAACCAACGGCTCATCCTTATCGACGTATGGGTGTGGCTTTAGCTAAAGCTGAGAATGTTGAACAAGCGCGAGAAAAAGCTACAGTAGCCGCTAATAAAGTCCAAATAATTTCGGGTTGAAGAATGCAGAATTTAGAATACCTCAAAGATGGGGTATTCTCACTCTTTTTGAGATCACATCACCGCTAATTAACTATGGACTATTTACCAATTCCTAAATCGACAGCGATACGATGGGCGCAAGCAAACCCAGAAAAGGCTACCGCATTTAACCCCTGACCAGGAAAGGTACTATCACCCACACAATAAAGTCCTGGAATAGCTGTGCGGTTAAACGGCATCCCTAACAAGCCCCACAATTTCCGTCGGGGAATTGGCCCATAAGTCCCATCTTCACGCCCCAAAAAACGGCGATGGCTGCGAGGTGTCCCAACTGATAGATAATCTAACCCTGCATCTAACCCCGGAAAAATCTGTTCTAATCTGTCAATAATTCGCCAAGCCGCCGCTTCTTTCTTCGCTTCATACCTATTTGCCGATAAACCTAGCCAACCATCAATCCAGTGAGGTGTAAAGGCATGAATGATATGATGTCCCGGCGGTGCTAAATCTGGGTCAAGTAATGTAGGAATAGAAACAAAAATCGTGCCTTCTGCGGCTGTCATTTTCGCCCAATCTTCTAACAAAATATGATGGCATTCTGTGTGTTTAGGTAAAACTGAGCTTTTAACACCTATATGTAAACTCAAAAAGCTCGGCGATTTTTCATAGCGTTGTTGCCAGAGTTTCTCATTATTAGGTATTTTCTCCACAGGAATTAATTTACCAAATGTATCCCAACGTGTAGCATTAGAAACTATGCGCTTACCTCGATAAATTTGACCGTTGGCTAGTTCTACACCGACAGCACATCCGTTTTCTAGGATAATTTTTTTTACCCTCGCTTGATACTTAATTTGACCACCAAGTTTTTCAAGTCCTTCTACTAGTTTTTGAGCAATTATGCTTACTCCGCCTTTAGGGTAATTAACACCGCCATAATGTCTATCAGAGAAGACCATCCCGGCATTAATCATTGGTGTCATACTTGCTGGCACTACTGACCAGCAATAACATTCCATGTCAATGAATTTTAATAATAAGGGGTCTTTAATATAACGCCGTGCGATATCTCCAACATTTTTTGGTAAATATTTTAGTAACCCAAAACACGCCAAAGGATGCTGTAAGAACATCCGCATCAGATACCGAGGTTCTTCTAGTGACAACAAATCCATACGGTTCAGGCAATTAAAAACTTTCCAGCATTCGTTATAAAAGCGACGAATACCTCTTGCTTCTTGCGGAAAGTAAGCAGTAAGATTTTGCAAAAAGTTGTCATAAACCCGATCAACTTTAATGTCTAATCCATCGGGTAAATGATAATGAATTTGTACCGGATCGGGTATTGTTTCGATTTGCATATTGACTGCATCTAAGGCGCGAGTTAGTAAATTAGTTGTGCCGTTTTTTCCCAGTCCAAAAATCATGGATGCGCCAACATCAAAGTGATAACCATGCTGTTCAAAATAGCCAGCACTACCACCGGGAATCAAATAACGCTCTAGCACCAAAACTTTTGCGCCTTTGTCTGCTAGTTGAGTTGCTGTTACTAAGCCACCCATTCCAGAACCAATGATAATTGCGTCAAACACAAAATTGTTATTTGTCATTGGTTATTTGTCCTTTGTCATTGGTTATTTGTATTACTCAATACAAACTACAAAATAGCCTAATTTCTGTTCCGGAAGTTTAGTCTTTTTACTTAAATATCTGCACTGGGTTGTGTTTCTACGCCTGAAAACCCAATTCATAACCAATGACCAAAAAACAAAAAAGAGGGACAAGCCTGCGATCGCTGGCTAATCCCGTCTGCCGATCCTTAAAGAGAGGAGAACACTGATTTACAATATAACTTTGATTGAGAATATCTGTCAACTACTAATGCAAAAGATTTTCAATAATTTTGAGGCGTTGATTTTGGCTGTCAGCTATACGCAGGAAAGAGTATGATGAGGTTTCAGTTCTTATAAAATCAAAAGTGGCAATTTCCAGCTATGACGGTACAGCTGCGTGTTTACGTTCCACCCCATCCTTTAATTAAGCACTGGTTGGCAGTTGCCCGTGATGCTGCTACACCTTCAGTATTATTTCGCAGTGCCATCACGGAGTTAGGCAGATGGCTAACTTATGAAGCGGCGCGAGAGTGGCTACCAACTCTAGAGACGACGGTGCAGACTCCTTTGGAGGCTTGTCCCGCAACTTTTATTAATCCAGAAGTGCCTGTGGCAGTGGTGCCGATTCTGCGGGCAGGGTTAGGATTATTAGAAGGGGCGCAAACGTTGTTACCGTTGGCTTCGATTTATCATTTGGGTTTAGTGCGTGATGAAGAAACCCTGGAGGCTCGGTGTTATCTGAATAAATTGCCGGAAAAATTTGATCCGCAAACCAGGGTGTTAATTACAGACCCGATGTTAGCTACTGGCGGGTCGATTATGCGGGCGATGGCAGAATTAACTCAACGGGGAATTGACCCGGAGTTGACGCGAATTGTCAGTGTAGTTGCGGCTCCGCCAGCATTGCAGAAACTGAGTGCGGCATATCCGGGTTTAATCGTTTACACTGCAACTATTGATGAAACAGTGAACGATCGCGGTTTTATTGTACCGGGATTAGGCGATGCAGGCGATCGCATTTTTGGTACTTAAGTTACTATGCAGCTAGGAAAGGAAAATCGCTTAACACAAGATCAAGATTGTAAGGTTGCTTCAAGGCGGGTAAAGTTATGAGTCAGCGAGATGGTTTTGCTAGTGGTTTTTTCGCAGGGGCGCTGTTTGGCGGCTTAGTTGGTGGTGTTTTGGGCGCTGTCATCACTTCTCGGCTGGATTTAGAACCAACAGAAGAAGAAACCGAACTCAGTAATGGTGTGGTAGAGCCGAAAAAAAATTCAGCCAAACGACGGATGAGAGCTTCAGACAATGGAAATCTGGAAATGGAATCAGCTAGGCGATCGCTAGAAGATAAAATTGCTCAGTTAAATGCCACAATTGACGAAGTAAGGCAACAATTGGGTAATGTTAATGGTAGTGCTAGTCAAACAGCAGGCGATCGTTCTTCAATACAAGATTAGTTATCCGTAAATGGCTTTCTGCAACTGAGTTTCCACCTTCAGACTAATCAACAACGGCGGTAAACGTTAGTCGTGGTCAAAATAGATACTGATTCGCAGACAGCATGACAACGACTAAACTAAAATCAACTATAAGACCGCTTGTGAAACTTAGCAGGAAACCCCAAAATCCATGTTTTTACTGATTAGCACCCTCAATACCTTCATACAGCTTTATACGGCTCTACTATTTATTAGAGTTTTATTGACTTGGTTCCCCACCATCAATTGGTATAACCAGCCTTTCTCTGCTTTAAGCCAAATTACTGACCCATATCTCAATGTCTTCCGTTCCATTATCCCCCCCTTGGGCGGCATTGATCTTTCTCCAATGTTGGCGATTTTATTGCTGCAAATAGTAGGACAAGTAGTAGGTAGTCTGGTAGGTGGTTTGCAGGTTTTTGCCTAACTATCCACTGGATGTTATTGAAAGTCTGGGTTAATCAACCCAGACTGTTTATTAAAAGCTATGCTCACTCAGCACTCACACTTCGACTTCGCTCAGTGTACAACACTCAGCATTTAGCACTCAGCACTCAGCATTTAGCACTTAGAGGCTATTTATAAAGTAAATCTAAAGGCGAGTAGGAGGGGATGACGGCAAGAATTAAAATACCTGATATGCAGTGTATTTACGTAATTGCTTATGGCACGAAAGTCTTATCCCACAGACTTAAAT
>NZ_JACJSD010000084.1 GCF_014697615.1 Nostoc sp. FACHB-280
ATTTAAGTCTGTGGGATAAGACTTTCGTGCCATAAGCAATTACGTAAATACACTGCATATCAGGTATTTTAATTCTTGCCGTCATCCCCTCCTACTCGCCTTTAGATTTACTTTATAAATAGCCTCTTAGTAAAATAACAAAAGATTTTCCGCAATCTCGCTGATGACAAATCAACAATTGTCATTAGCCCTTATACCCCTAAACCCAATTTCCATAGACAATTTTGATGGGTAAGTCCTGGTTTGAAACCCTATCCCGCCTGGAACTACAGTTCCAGGCTAATAGCCAAAGTCTACTCAAGTGGACTGAAATGAACTTCTGCTTGAGTCCTCTTCAGAGGACTTGCGCTATGAGACTCGGAATTGATTCCGAGGCGGGATAGATGCACTCAAAGCAGATTTATATGTATGCCATAGTCTCCAAGATGTCGGGTTTTGTTCCTCAAGCAAACCGACACCCGATATACAAAAAACTATGAAAAATCCTTTTCCCCACTATCTTTTTTTACCTTTATTGCTGAGTTCGCTGCTGTTATCAGATACAGTCAGCGCCACATCAACAACTCAAACCTTGCAGATAGCACAACAACCAACCCAACTAGACGCAACCCGCGCCGCAGCAGAAAAAGCATTAAGTGAAGGATTTGAGTTATACCAGCAAGGGACAGCCGAAAGCCTACAACAAGCACTTGAAAAGTTGCAAATTGCCTTACCCCTGTGGCAGAAATTAGGGGATAAATCTAACGAAGCTTTAACTCTAGTTTGGCTTGGCTTTGTCTACAACACATTAGGAGAAAAGCAGAAAGCACTGTCATATTTCAACCAAGCTCTGACCCTAGATCGTGCAGTAGGAGATCGCGCGGGGGAAGCGAATACTCTCAATAATATTGGTGCAGTCTATGACGATTTAGGAGAAAAGCAGCCAGCACTGTCATATTACAACCAAGCTCTGCCCCTGTGGCGTGCAGTAGGAGATCGCGCGGGGGAAGCTAAAACTCTCACTAATATTGGTGGAGTCTATGACAATTTAGGAGAAAAGCAGAAAGCACTGTCATATTACAACCAAGCTCTGCCCCTGTGGCGTGCAGTAAGCGATCATACGGGGGAAGCTAAAACTCTCACTAATATTGGTGGAGTCTATGACAATTTAGGAGAAAAGCAGCCAGCACTGTCATATTACAACCAAGCTCTGCCCCTGTGGCGTGCAGTAGGCGATCATACGGGGGAAGCTAGAACTCTCAATAACATTGGTCTAGTCTACTCAGAATTAGGAGAAAAGCAGCAAGCACTGTCATATTACAACCAAGCTCTGCCCCTGTGGCGTGCAGTGGGCAATCGCGCAGGGGAAGCTAGAACTCTCAATAATATTGGTGGAGTCTATGACGATTTGGAAGAAAAGCAGAAAGCACTGTCATTTTTCAACCAAGCTCTGCCCCTGTATCGTGCGGTGGGTGATCGCTCCGGTGAAGCCACTACTCTCAATAACATTGGTCTAGTCTACTCAGAATTAGGAGAAAAGCAGAAAGCACTGTCATCTTACAACCAAGCTCTGCCCCTATATCGTGTAGTGGGCGATAGTTCTGGGGAAGCCAATACTCTCAATAATATTGGTGCAGTCTACTCAAACTTAGGAGAAAAGCAGCAAGCACTGTCATTTTTCAACCAAGCTCTTCCCTTGTATCATAAGGTGGGTGATCGCTCCGGTGAAGCCACTACTCTCAATAACATTGGTCTAGTCTACTCAGAATTAGGAGAAAAGCAGAAAGCACTGTCATATTACAACCAAGCTCTGCCCCTATATCGTGTAGTGGGCGATAGTTCTGGGGAAGCCAATACTCTCAATAATATTGGTGCAGTCTACTCAAACTTAGGAGAAAAGCAGCAAGCACTGTCATTTTTCAACCAAGCTCTTCCCTTGTATCATAAGGTGGGTGATCGCTCCGGTGAAGCCACTACTCTCAATAACATTGGTCTAGTCTACTCAGAATTAGGAGAAAAGCAGAAAGCACTGTCATATTACAACCAAGCTCTGCCCCTATATCGTGTAGTGGGCGATAGTTCTGGGGAAGCCAATACTCTCAATAATATTGGTGCAGTCTACTCAAACTTAGGAGAAAAGCAGCAAGCACTGTCATTTTTCAACCAAGCCTTGCCCCTATCTCGTGCAGTGAGTGACCGCGTGGGGGAAGCCAGAACTGTCAATAACATTGGTCTAGTCTACTCAGAATTAGGAGAAAAGCAGAAAGCACTGTCATATTACAACCAAGCTCTGCCCCTGTGGCGTGCCGTGGGTGATCGCTCTGGGGAAGCCGCTACTCTCAATAATATTGGTGGAGTCTACGACGATTTAGGAGAAAAGCATAAAGCATTAGAATTTGCCAACCAAGCTCTGCCCCTTAGTCGTGCAGTGGGCGATCGGGCGGGGGAAGCTCTTACTCTCTACAACATTGCTTACTTAGAACAAGATAAAGGCAACTTGCAAACCGCGCTTACCCAAATCGAAGCATCCATCAAAATTGTTGAAGAATTACGCACCAAAATCGACAGCAAAGAATTGCGTACTTCTTATTTCGCCACAGTACAAAACTATTACCAGTTTTACATCGACTTGCTGATGCAGTTGCACAAAAAAGAACCAAGCAAAGGTTACGCCGCCCAAGCACTGCATATCAGCGAACGTTCCCGCGCTAGAGGTTTAGTTGAACTCTTAACCGAAGCCAATATTGATATCCGCAAAAATATTACCCCAGAATTAGCAGCCGAGGAAAAACGTCTGCAACTGCTACGAGAAGCCAAAGAAAAACAACTATCACTATTTGCAAGTCTTCCCCAACCAGCAGCAGAACTCATCGCCGCTACTAAAAAAGAAATCGAAGACATCCTCAAACAACAGCAAGAACTCACAAACAAAATTCGGGTGACTAACCCAGAATATGCCGCCTTGAAATATCCCCAACCCCTCACCTTGCCGCAAATTCAGCAACAACTCGACAAAGACACACTCTTATTGCAATACTCCATTGGTGAAGAACGCAGTTATCTGTGGGCTGTCACACCCAATTCTTTCAACAGCTACGAACTACCGGGGCGCGACAAAATAGCCCAAGCCGTCAAGAACTATAAAGAACCCCTATTATTTTGTCAAAACCGCGACTGTCAAAGCCTCTCTTCTCAGCAACAAGCTAAATTCTTCCAAGCAGCAACCCAACTCAGTCAACTAATCCTTGCACCTGTGGCTGATAAATTAGCTGACAAACGCTTAGTTATCGTTGGCGATGGCGCATTACAAGATATTCCCTTCGCCGCCTTAGTTGCACCCAACACACCCGCCACCAACCAAAAAGATTACCAACCCCTCATCCTCAAACATGAAATTGTCAATTTGCCTTCTATGACAGCTATTGCTACCCACAGGCAAAAATTGCGTCAAAGGCAATTAGCACCCAAAACTTTAGCTGTTCTGGCTAACCCTGTGTTTAGTGCCGATGATGAACGGGTAACAGGTAAACCAGCAGGAGTTACATCAGACTTAGACATCCGTGGTCAATTAGAACAGTCTGCCCTAAAACGCGCCGCACGCAATATCAACCGCAGTCAGTGGTGGGATGCGCTTCCCGGTACGCAGAAGGAAGCAGAGGCAATTTTACCGTTAGCACCATCAGACAGCCGCCTATTAGCTGTTAACTTTGATGCTAATTACAACTGGGCAACCAGCAAACAACTTGCACAATATCGCTTTGTGCATTTGGCAACACATGGCTTTGCTGACCCTACCAACCCAGAATTATCAGGAATTGTGCTGTCTTTGGTTAACAAGCAAGGTCAATCTATTCCTGGTTATTTGCGCCTGAGTGATATTTTCAACTTGAATTTACCTGCTCAATTAGTGGTATTAAGTGCCTGTGAAACTGGTCTAGGTGCAGATATCAAAGGCGAGGGCTTGGTAGGGTTGACAAGAGGGTTAATGTATGCAGGTTCCGCCAGTGTGGCCTTGTCGTTGTGGCAAGTGAGTGATGAAGCGACACCAGAACTAATGAAGGAGTTTTATCAACAAATGTTGCAAGGGAAAAAGTCACCGAATGCCGCCTTACGTGCGGCGCAAATCGCTATGTTGCAAAACCCCGATTGGCGTTATCCGTACTATTGGGGTGCTTTTACAGTTCAGGGTGAGTGGCGGTGAGGAGGGTTAAATGTCAAGAAACAAGTAGAAAATTTCTGAGAGGATGTTTTGAAAATCATTTGTGATGTATCCAATACTTTTAGATCCCCCTAAATCCCCCTTAAAAAGGGGGACTGGAAGAAAAATTACCATACCAAATCAACAACAACAAAAGCTAAATTTCAAGCTAAATCCTCCTTAAAAAGGGGGACTTTAACTCCGGTTCCCCCCTTTTTAAGGGGGGTTAGGGGGGATCAATAAGTGCCTAAAATCACAGCAAATCACTTTTCAAATATCCTCATAATCAGATTCTCGTTGAGAAATGGTATTAGTGTTCATAAATAAAGGAGTTTGATGTCATGAATAACAAATCTATCTTATTTATCTCTGGTGTTGTTGGTGTGATGACTTTGGGTGTGTGGTTTTCTGTGGAAGCACAGGTGAAAAAACAACCAGCAACAACCACAGCCCCGACGTTAAAAAAAGTGGGTCAATTAGAATTACAAAATAATGGCAAACCTTTTAAACCATCAGAATTAGAACAATCAAATAAACCTATTAAAAAAGGAACCAGAGGAACCGTAGGCAGTGACGATCGCCTGCCGATGTTAAGCAATAATTATCCTTGGTCTACTGTTGGTCGAATTGTCGGTGAATCGAACTCGCAAACTTACACCTGTACAGGAACTTTAATTGATGAAGATATTGTATTAACCAATGCTCATTGTGTAGTTGATCCCAAAACTGGCAATGTAGCAGATAGAGTTGCTTTTCTACCAAATGTAGTTGATGGTCGATATCAAGATAGAGCTTATGCAGTGCAGTATCTAGCGGGTACACACTTTCAAGATAAAAATGCTGCGGCTAATGATTGGGCGGTTATCAAAATTGATAGACCTCTGGGGCGTAAATATGGTTATCTAGGTTGGAAGTCTTTACCTTCCACAACTTTAATTCGCAATGAGAAAAAATTCTTTTTTGTCGGATATTCTGGCGATTATCCCCAAACCGAAACAGAAAAGTTTTGGGGTTTAACAGCCGGACAAGGATGGACAGCAGGTTTTCAAGCCGGTTGCAGTATTGTGGATGAACAGTCTAATATCTTATTACATGACTGCGATACTGCGGGTGGTTCATCTGGCGGCCCCATTATTGCTTCGATTGGTGGTGAACCTTATATTGTGGCTTTAAATAATGCGGAAATTAAAGATAGTAGCACTGGTAAAGGTATCATTAATTTGGCTGTGAGTATATCCTTTTTAGATAGGTTATTTGGGAAGAAATAAGGGGTTAGAGGTTAGAGGTTAGTTAGAAATAAATTCGTAGGGTGTGTTAGGTGTTAGCCGTAACGCACCCTACTGGCGTGGCAAGGCTAAAATAGGGCATAAAAATAACTCTTGTGGTGTGGGCATCCTGCCCGCACCGGACGGGCTAGAAGCCCATCCCACAAGAAATTTATCATGCAACATTTAAGGCTTGCCGCGCCACTACTGGCGTGGCAAGCCTTAAATGTTGGCAAAGTCTTCTATAGGTGCGATCGCATATTTTCCTTGTTCATCTTGAGTGACTAAACCTAATGCGATTAAATCTCGATCAATAAACAAGTTTGTTGCTTTACCACCTGCGTCAATTTTATGATTAATTAACTGCATTGCGTAGCAAATTGTATCGTAAACTCGTTGAGGATTCACGGCAGTTGTAATTGGTTGATATCTACTCACCGATTCACATAATCGATACACACCACGTTCTTGAAATTGGGGATAGCCATAATAATTGACGGCGCGTGGTAAAAAATATCCAGCAGTAATTGGCTTTGTTCCTGACGGACGCACACAGGCGTAACTACAATCACCAACTGTATCAGCCGCCATACTCCCCGGCATAAATCGCAATACATTGAAATTCAAAAAATCGGGATTACACTTTTCAATACCAAAACGAATCGCCTCAATATCATCTTCAAAAGTCGTCGGCTCATATCCCATAATTTCAGTTTTATTAGGATTTAGTTTGGCTTTTGGTAAACCTAAGATTAAAAAATAACTACTAGGTAATCCCGCTTGATTCATTTCTTGAAAAACCCTGGCAATCTTAGCTGGATAATCGAAGGCTTGCTTAATTTGACTAGCAACAGAACCGTTAAATTTATGATTAGCTAATGAAACTTCTGGTAAAGTATGCTCAACCCCAAAAAACATATATACACAATTATGTTCTACTAAATAACGCATCTGTTCATAGTTGATTTTATCGATGCGTGTATTAGAACCCCACACAAAGCCTTCTTCGTGGAGAATTTCGGCTTCCCGTCTGGCTGCATAATCATGCACTGTAAAAGTATCAACATCTAAATAAACTGCTTCATAACCACGCTGTTTTAATTGCTGTAATTGTCTCTTAAAAGATGCTTCACTTAACCTAATTACATTATTACTTTCACTACTTTTATTACAAAAACCGCATCCCCAAGGACAGCCGCGCTGAGTAAAAAGTTGGGCGGTTTTTAATTGTCTACCGTCTGAAGCTTTAAAAATATCCATATCATGTACTTGGGGTACATGCACTAAACCAAAGTTTTGGTCAATATCATCAAAGTTATTCACTCTCGTTGCAATAGTTCGATGAAATTTTCCCTCACTATTTATAAAACACAACCCTGGTAATTTTGGCATCTCTTCATAAAAAGTGCCTCTAGCAACTGCATAAGCAATTTCGATAATTGATTCTTCGCCTTCACCATCACAATAGGCTGTTATCCAAGGTGTAATCCGGGCAATATCTTCAACGCTTTTAGTTGCATAACCACCAACTAAAATCGGGACATTTTCTCTACCATATTTTTGCAGTTCAGCAAAAATTTTACTACTATGATTGTCAATTTCTGGCCATTGGGTTGTCAGACAACCAGAAAATATAATTAAATCAGCATCTCTGATGTCAGATAAAACATCATCAATAGATAAATCAGGACGTTCTAAATCTAGTTGTAAAACTTGCCTAAATCCAGCGTTGAATAAACTTGAAGCTAAAACAGGCAAGGCTTTATTAGCACCGTTAAAGCTTCTGTGTTTGAGAAATTCTCCAATTAATACAATTTTAATTGAATTAATTAGAGTCGATATTTGTTTAGTTTTAGTTTGAGCTAGTAACACTACTACATACCTAAATCTACAGTTATGGTCGATGTTGACACCTGGCTATAGTAGGTTTGTTGGAGAAAATTTATATTCTGTTCATAGAAATCCAACAAATTTTTGAGACTGCACTTAAACTATCAGTAAAATAGAAAAACACTCAAAAAATTAGCTTAATAACTGAACAGAAAAACAGAATAATGGACTTGTATTCATATATCCTCAGAAGGATTTAAGACACAATATTCCATCATTCATGTATTCATTTTGAGAAACCCATAGCCGGAAAGCTGAGAACTTTAATCAACAGCCCCCAAAATTTTTAAAGAAGCTTTTTCCGCATCGGTCAAGCCTGTGGTGTTGCTAATATCCATGCGTTCGTATATACGGTCTGGTTTAAGCGATCGCAATCTACTACTATTTTTTACATCCCACAGTTGAATTTTTTCGTCTTCACCACCACTCGCTAAGAATTTGCCATCAGGGGTAAAAGCTAAAGAACGAATTGCGGCGGTATGTCCCAATTTGAAGATGTCGAAGTTCTCACCTGTACTCACTTGCCACAACATGATAGTAGTATCAGCACCAGCACTAGCTAATATCTGTCCATCGGGACTAAAAGCGATGGAGTGGACTTGCTGCTGATGTCCTGTCAAGGTGTGAATACATTCGCCTGTGCTAATATTCCATAACTTCACGGTTTGGTCTTCGCTACCACTGGCTAAAAGCTGTCCATCGGGACTGAAAGCTACTGACCAAATCATGTCTTGATGTTCGGTCAAAGTTTGCAGACATTCTCCAGTTGTCACATCCCAAAGTTTAATCTGGCTGTCTGCACTACCACTGGCCAAAATTTTGCCTTGGGGATGAAAGGCTACTGTCCACACCCAATGGCTATGTTCTTTGATTCTTCTCACACACTCACCGCTAGAAATGTCCCAGATACGAATGCTGCGGTCTTCGCTGCTACTGGCTAGGGTTTGCCCATCGGGACTAAAAGCCACTGACCATACCCAGTTACTATGACCAGTTAAGGTTTGTATACACCTACTATGGCGAATGTCTCGGATGTCCCAAAGTTTGATAGTGTTATCTGCACTACCACTGGCGAGGATTGGCCCATTGGGATGAAAGGCGACTGAACGAATCCGACCTTGATGTTCTCTGATAATCTGACATTCTGATGTTTGTAAGTTCCACAGACTAATATTGTGGTCATCTCGTCCACTGGCAAGAATTTGGCTATCAGGACTAAATGCTACAGAATAGACATCACGGGTATAACCTTGCAATACATTCAGGCAATCGCCTGTATTTACATCCCAAAGTCTAGCTGTTTGGTCGTCACTACAACTGATTAAAGTGCGGCTATTAGGACTAAATGCGATCGCCCACACCTGACTATAATGACCCTGTAAGGTTTTCAAACATTCACCCCGGACAATATCCCAGAGTTTAATGGTTCTATCTTCACTACCACTAGCGAGGGTTTGCCCATCGGGACTAAAACGCACAGAATAAACTTTTTTACTATGTCCCGCCAACATTTGCCGAAATTTACCTGTATTTACATCCCACAATCTCAAGGTGAGGTCTCTACTACCACTAGCTAACATTCGCCCATCAGGACTAAAAGCTACAGAATAAACATCACGACTATGACCTTGCAAGGTTTTTAGGCATTTACCTGTTTTGACATCCCACAACTTGATTTTGCTATCAGCACTACCACTAGCCAATAACAGAGTATTTTTAATAGTTGGGGATGGTTGGAAGGTGACAGACCACACCCAACCATCATGATCAGTCAGTGTTTGCAGACAAACTCTGGTCGCAATATCCCAAATTTTAATTGTTTGGTCTTCACCTGCACTGGCTAATAAAGAACCATCGGGGCTAAACCCTACAGAATAAACTTTATTGGTATGTTCTTGGAATGTCTGGAGACATTCGCCTGTTTGCACATCCCAGAGTTTAACTGTGTAGTCAGCACTCCCACTGGCAAGAATTTTGCTATCTGGACTAAAAGCAAAAGCCCAAACCCAGGCGCTATGACCTTTGTAAATGCGAATTTGCTTAGTATCAGCAGTCCGCCATAATCGAATTTCTCCGGTGATTAAACCTGTGGCAAAAAATTTACCATCAGGACTAAATCTCACAGAAACAATACTAGAAAGGGTTTCTGTGAAGACAGAACCAGTTAAATCAGCATTGGCAAAGCTGGTATCTTTTAAGTTGACATCTTGAAGATAAGCTTGCCAAATAGTCAACCCCGAAAAATCACGCCCACTTAAATCAATTTGAGAATCTGGCTGGGATTTATCTATCTGGAGTTGTCGCAGCAGATTGATTAAGTTCCCAGCCGCGTAACCTTTGCTTACGGACGAATCTTGCTGCAAAGTCCGCAGCAATTTTCGTAAATGAGTTTCGAGTGCAGTTTTTGTACCAAAAGCTTTGATTAGCTGTTGTTTGACTGGTTCTAGTATCAGCCGTTCTTGTATTTGCCGGATATAATCTAGCGATCGCGCCTGAATTAAAGGGTGGGCGTTAATAAACTCCGGTTTTTTTTTTCACTCAAGTCACGAGTTACCTGTTCTATGTAGCGGGCGCTGACATATTCCATCACTACAGATTGCTGACGAAATCTGCTGGCGTTTGCTTCTTTTTCAATGAGCGATCGCCTTAATAATGATTCAATAACTTCCAGGATTTTTGACTCTGCTTCTGTGTCTCTTAAATCATTTTTGAGTTGTGCTAGAGATACATATTCACGGGTAATTGCCAGCCGATACATCACTTGTTTTTCTAGTTCCGACAAGCGGTTAAATTGCTGGTCTAAAAGTGTGCGAATATCTCCATAAACAGCATTTGCTTCCTGAATTTCTCGTAAAAACTCTGTAACATTATTGCCAAATAAGTCATAAACTGTCGTACCTACTATCTTTAAAGCTAAAGGATTCCCAGAATATCTTGTGACTAATTCTACTAACTGCTCATCTGTAAAGTCTTTACAGCCTTTATCTAGCAAAATTTCTCTAGCTTCTGCTAAATCCAAACTAGATAACTGCAAAACCTTTACTGGCAAATTCTTGCCTTCTAAAGCTGCTACTTCTTTTGGCTTTTCTCGACTAGTTATTAACAAACAACTCTCATGGGCGGTTTCAGCCACTTTTTTAAAAAAGTAGCCATAATTTTCATAACCATGTTCATATTCGCCGGCACATTCTTGTGTTTTGCCTTCGCCACTGCGTAGCACCGATTCGACGTTATCTAAAATGACTAAACACCGATGTTTTCGCAAAATATCAATCAGCGCCAGGATTTTGTTATTTTCCCGAATTATTTTGTTATTTTCACTATTTTCACTAATTTTTAAGTAATCTTCCAAATCATGAGGTAAAAATCGCAAAAGTTGGTTGAGAATTTCTTCTAGGGGTGGTGCATTGCGGAGCGATCGCCAAATCAAATATTTAAACTCAGTCTTGATTTCTTGGGCAACTTTGGCTGCAATCACCGTCTTACCAATTCCACCTATACCTAAAACCGCTACTAGCCGACACTGCACAGCCTGATCGCTACCAACTATCCATTCCTTTAAATCTGTAATATCTTCTTCTCTACCTTTAAAGCCTTCGACATCAACAGCTTCACCCCAGTCATCTTTTGATGAAGTCAGGTTTTCTGGAATACCTTGATACTGAGCATATAGCTTTTGTTTCAAATTATAAATTTTTTTATTACCACTGCCTTCTATACCTAACTTGCGGTAACTTTCACCTAATCTTTTTCTCACTGCGGGTTGCGAAATCTTCAGTTCTTCCGCAATTTTCGCACCAGAATAATCTTTTAATGCTAATAGTAATGCCTCTAGCTCAGTTTTCGTTACATTATGTCTAATAGCAACATTTGTAATGAAATCATCAGGAAGCAGAGGCATATCTGCTGCGCTTGTCATCTCATTTAAGCTCCACACAATATATTTAACTTATCAGTATGTGAGAACATTTTTTTATAGCACAACTGCTAAATCTAAAAAAGACTCTACCATTACAGAATCGCTGTAAATACACAATTGTATTACTGGTTGATAGCTATCCTATTTCAGATTTTATCAATGTCAACTATATTTTTATCCTTGAGGATAAAAATATAGTTGATTTTTTTCTCACCGAATGAGCTATTTATAAAGATTTGTTGTATAAAAACCTACTACAAGTATAGCTTTTTATCTCTACGTGAGATACAACTGGTGTAAAGCTTATACATAACTTTACAGTTTCACAAATATCTTTAAGAATAATTCTTTTTATGAGCTTGCTTTTTTAATCAAGATGTGATTATCTTATACACATAGAGGTATATGTGAGATATACAGATAAGTCACCACTCAACAGGCAACATCAGGGGGCAACCAAGATGAACAGCTGCTCACGACTGTCAGACTTTATCAAAACTTCCAACTCCATCAAAACAGTCTTGAAAATAGGAGAACCATCCCCAGAAACCGCTTCTATATTCAAACCTCAAGAAAGAGGTAGCCCAGAAATTGTCCTCAAGCCTAAACAATGGTGTGAAGTTGAGTTACCCCTTGTCTTTTCTCACATAAACATTCTGCTGATCGAGACTTTATCGGAAACTCAACATGGCGAGTTAATGATCACCAGCCAAAAAGCCAACCACGAGACTCTTGTTAACTTGAAGAGTCATATCAGCCACCGCCATCGTGTGAATCAAAAGCAACTACAAGAAATCCATACACTGTACGAAGAAATCATTGAAGCATGGATAGCTTATAGGCAGTCTCGCAACCAAAAATAATACCCTACCTCGCCATAGCTATCACAAAGTCTAGAAGACTGGCAGCTTGGCGAGTTCATCAAGACAACTAAATATTTATTTCTCTGAAAAATTTGGCTTTCGATAAATCAGACGTTTACAAGCCAGATATGTAACCAAAATTACGTATCTGGCTTTTTGCTTAGGTTTTTCTATCAGGAAGGAAATTCTATGAGCAATCACAAACAAGATCAAGGGTCTCTCGTTCAACTCCCATCTGAAGACAGGAATAAAACTATGAAAACTAACAATCAAGACCGCCACAATCCACTTTTAATCTTGACTGCTAGAGGATTGAAGTTCTTTCTATGGACTTTGGCTGGTTTTGCGATCGCTTTTGTAGTGTTTCATATTTTCGGTGCGATCGCCATTGCCAACAGTCTGTTATCTTTCGATGTTTTGGTTTGGTTTATCCGAGGTGCAGCCTCGTTGTTTTGCTTATTTGCGATCGCCATGATGATTGAGTCCTGGCGTTAATTCCAATTCTGGTGCTGTTTTACATATAGCCTTTGGCTTGGGTTGCATTTAGCCAAAGGCTTCACATTACGGAGGTCATATTTATGTCCGATAACAATGGCTTTAAAGGTGACACACTCTCACCAATTTTAGTCATCTTAGTTGCAGGCTCGATATCTCTAGCAATTGTCAATAAAGAGAATCATCCGGCTTACTTTGACATCGTAAAAATTGCAATGGCTTATGGCTTTGGTTCTCACAAGTCTAAAGGCAGACCAAAATAGTAAGCCTAAGCCCGAATTTCTCATGTATGGGTAGGGGGTGTGGGGAGTGTGGGAAGTGTGGGAAGTGTGAAGAGAGAGGGGGGAAAGATTTCTTAACCATCCTCCCCTCCCACACCTCTGGATTTCTCTCTTGTGAGAAATCCAGGTAAACCCTTCTTTTTTTGTTTCTTGTTTATACTAATTTTTGTAACAAACTTTTACAAAATCGATATTTATGACACTTAGACCAAATCAACGCCAAAAATTAGATGATACGGATGATCGGTTATTTTATGCCTATCCTCGCTTTGTCACTCATGTTGATGATGGGTTTATTCAACAGCTAACAGATTTGTACCGCGATCGCCTCAAACCTAACACTCGCATCATTGATATGATGAGCAGTTGGGTATCTCATTTACCAGAAGAAATAGAGTTTGCCCATATTGAAGGACACGGACTCAACGCTGAAGAACTCGCACGCAATCCGCGCCTAAATCATTACTTTGTCCAAAATCTCAACGACAATCCGCAGCTACCCTTACCAGATCAAGATTTTGATGCTGTTCTGATTTGCGTTTCTGTGCAGTATCTACAATATCCCGAAGCCGTATTTTCCGAAATTCACCGCATTCTCAAACCAGGTGGTATTGCGATTATCAGCTTCTCTAACCGGATGTTTTTTCAAAAAGCCATTCAAGCTTGGCGTGATGCTTCCGAAGCCGCCAGAGTCGAATTAGTCAAGCACTATTTCACCTCAGTACCAGGATTTACCACTCCAGAAGTGATTGTTCACCAGTCAACTATGCCCTATTTTTTACAGCTGATGGGTATTGGCGCTGGCGATCCTTTCTATGCTTTGATTGCTCATCGCAATTGAATTAGGACTTACACACAGGGATGATCTATGGAGGCTGGGTGTAAGGGTTTTGAACACCTACACCTATGCTTCATCTTCATTACTTAGTAACTAGATGATTTCATCGCATTTCCGAGTGAATATCTACAGTTATAAGCTTTTTATCAAAAGTGTAAAATATAGTAGCGAAGCAATGAAGTGGGTACAAAATACCTGAGTTTAATTCTTTTATTCCTCCAATTGCTATTTGAGCCGCATAATAGTTACCAAAACCAATTTGATAATTATTTTGCCTATAACTCTTTGATACTACTTCAAGTAATACATCACGAGGAACTATAATTGTTCCTCGTTCCAATTCAAGTACACACTCTAATTTATCCTCCCATAAAGTATTAATTAAGTCTGATTTTACTTCTGAATCAGGTAGAAAATCATCAATGTTCATCTGGTTTAAATACAGTTTCTAAAAATGACAATTATGATTTCTGAATTCTGGCTCCTGAATTGTATATAGCGTTTTCCAATCTAATGAGATACAGTAATTAGATAAGATATAGATTATGAGAAGATATAAATGAAAGCATACTCACTTGACTTTCGGCAGAAAATAATTGATGCGTACTTAGAGGGTGGGATCTCACAAAGACAGTT
>NZ_JACJSD010000085.1 GCF_014697615.1 Nostoc sp. FACHB-280
TGAAAACTGGTATGAAGTACAAAGAAATTTATCTCTTCAAGTAGCTCGTGACTTTATTTTAGAACACCTAACACAGAATTTGAACTTGGCTGCATAGGATCAATTTTCTGTCAATGCGTAAGTCCTGGATTTTACGGAAGTCCTAATTTTTAAAAGATTGCTGGGCAAGCTTGCTTACTCTGCTAGGCTGAAGGATGCGATCGCCTAGCATAAAACTCAGTTTAAATGATTTTGAAATAGTTCTAAAACACGTTGCCAAGCATGAGGAGCCGCTTCGGGATTGTAACTGGGGTGCTGTTCGATTAATGGGTACTTATCTTTAAAGAATCCGTGGAAAAATCCATGTCCTGCATCGTATCGAAATACACGATGATTGATTTGATGTTTCTTTAGTTCTGCCTCAATTTGCTCGTTTTCTGTTTGGGAAATAAGGGTATCTCTGTTACCAAAAAATGTATAAATAGTACCTTTAATTGAGGAGGTGCGATTAATAGTGGGAGTTTCTTCGCCATAACTAGAAGTGGTAATCCCACCACCATAAAATGAAGCCGTAGCTTTGATATCGGGTAAAGTTGCAGCCATATAAGCAACATGACCACCAAAGCAAAAACCAATAGCACCAATTTTGTTTCCGTTAACATTGGGTAAAGTTTTAAGATAAGCGATCGCGGCTTGAATATCGCTGAAAATTTCTTGATACTTTACTTGTTGATAGTATTGTAAACCAAGCTGATAAGCTTCTGGGCTATATTCAATATCATTAGGGCTATAGTCAACCTCAAAACCCGGAGCAATTCTTTGATACATTGCAGGTGCTACTGCTACATATCCTTGGGTTGCGATGAGTTCGGTAATATCCCGAATATTACCATTAACTCCAAAAATTTCGGGAAAAACTATAACAGCGCCAAAGACTCCTGCTTGTACTGGTTCAGCTAAATAAGCATCAATTTGTAACTCACCGTTAGATATTTTGATTTTTGAAGTTTTAATTTCGATGTTTGTTATTTTTACCATGTTTGTTTCAGCTAAATTTATATTAATTTGTATACTATGGTTGTTTTCTAACACAGATATAAGACTTACGCAAAAACCTCTAAAACTCTCATTTCTCTGTGACCTCTGTGTCTCTGTAGTTCGTATTTTTGTGGACTGTGCGTAAGTCCTGAGATGATAAATTTGATGTCAATTTTAAAATATAGGTGGGCAAGCTTGCCCACTGGAGTTTAGACTAGTTCGCGGTGCGAAACCCAAAAGCCTTACAGTGATTGAGCTAGGGAAAAATATACTCAATCGTAAGGTAAACTCTACGTGTTACAGAAAAAATATCACATTGACCGGGAGTTCAATATTATCTTACACCTGGGTGGAGAAATGGATGAGCAAATGGCTCAGATTGACCATCTGCTCTGTGATGAAAAGCTCCTGGAGTTAATGGCAACAGACTTTTCAAAGCGTTATCCACTCTCCAGCAAGACAGGAAGAAAATCAACTCCAGTAGAAGTGATATTAAGGATGCTAGTCCTGAAACACTTACGCGGACTTAGTTACGAAAACACAATTAAAAATGTCAGAGAAAGTTTAATTTTGAGGCAGTTTTGTCGAGTATATTTTAATCCTCTGCCAAATAAAAGCACATTGAGCCGTTGGGCAAATACGTTGAGTGAAAAAACGTTGGCGCAGATCAATCAAAGACTAGCTCAAATTGCCACCCAGTTAAAAATAACTCAGGGGAAAAAGATGAGGACAGATGGTACAGTAGTGGCAACTAATATTCATTGCCCTTCGGATAACAGTTTATTAGTGGATAGAGTCAAGGTTATTAGTCGAATTTTATCTCAGTCAAAGTCAATTATTCTAGAAAATTTACCAAATATTAACCTGCGGATATTCCGTAATCGTTATCGGACAGCAAGAAGAATATCTAGACAAATTGATAGCCTGTCAAAAACCAGAAATGAATCTGGGAAGCAAAAAAGAAAACAAGCTTACACGAAATTGATTGAAGTAGCTAAGGCTGCAATTAAACAAGCTGAAAAAGTGAAATCAATTCTAGTGAAATTGGATGGCGTTAAATCACATAAAATACTGCAAACATGGGAAATGTTTCTCCCTCGTATAGAACAAGTGGTTGAACAAGCATCCCGCAGAGTTTTAGCTCAAGAAAAAGTTAGTGCTGCGGAGAAAATTGTAAGTATATTTGAAGTGCATACAGATATTATATGTAGGGGCAAACTTAACCATAAAACAAGTTATATTGCCTAAAGGAAGTTATAGAAGTCAGCAACGAATTCAAAAAGAAAGGAAGAGAAATTTCAGAAAGGGTCGTCATTGGCATAACGGTATAGAAGGACGTATTAGTTTTTTGAAAAGATGCTTTGGATTCCAACGTTGTTTGTATAGAGGAGATATGGGATTAAAACGTTGGGTGGGCTGGGAAATAATCGCTCATAATTTAACTATTATCAGTCGATGTTTAATTTCGCAGACTAAGACTGTTCAATAAATTGAGATTTTTTATTTTACAAACACCACTTCATCGATATCATTTTCTTTACGAAGATATTTGAATTTCACTAATTTTTTGTTTGCTGCTATTATCGCTCTCCATTTTATCTTTTCTCTTCTAGCTTTAATAATACTTTTGTTTTATTCTGTCTCTAGTTTTGCACCGCGAACTAGTCTAAACTCCAGTAGCCAGAACAGTTACTCATACCATTTCACTTTAAACATGATACAGATATGCAACGAGCGCCTCGACTCTGCTCGGCGATCGCAACGCCAGCAGAGGCTCAGAAAAAGTAATTTGTATCAGTAATTGCGTGAATTGGTATCACTTAAGCACTATTTTTGAGGTGCGTTACGTTTTGCTTCAACGCACCCTACAATTTTCTAATACCTTTAATACTTAAATGTTACATTATGGATTTCTTGTAGGATGGGCTTCTAGCCCGTCCCGTGCGGGCAGGATGTTCACACCACTAAAATTTTTTGAATTCTTCAATAAGGCATGAAAGTATCTAACCTGCCAAAAACTGCCATATCTTCTGCATCTAATTCTACAGGTGTGCCACTGCGAATTAATTCAGCAAAGTCTTCATTTGGAACCATAATTGTTAAGGTATACAAGCGACTAGAACCTGTATTTTTAATTAAGTGTGTACCTGTGGGCGGTACTAACAAACTATCTCCGGCTTTAATGGCAACTTTTTTACCATCACAAATAGCTACTCCTTCACCTTTGAGAATAAAAAACATTTCCACTGCCCATTGATGGCGATTAGGTGGTGTTTGTCCACCCACATCAAAGATTTCTACGCAACAAGTTAAAGAAGTATTGGCATTGTTGGAATCAAAGATAATTGCTAATCGATTGCTATCATGAGGACTGATGCGATATGCTTGATAATCTTTGGGAGATTTAATAACAGGAATTACGCAACGAGTAGAGTGCATCTTAATCATCCTCTCCTGTTAATTTGGGGTGACTTAAAGCGGTGAAAATTGCTTGGGAATCGGTGACAAAACCAAAGCATTGTTTAACGTTGTATAAAGTTGCTAACCAACAATAATCGGGTGAAGTTGTCGCGGTACAATCTTTAACTAAAATGCAGTCATATCCTAAAAAATTAGCGTCACAGAGTGTAGTTAATACACATTGATCAGCATTCACACCAGCAAAAAATATTGTAGTAATTCCTAAATTCCGCAGAATACTATCTAAGGGTGTGTCCCAAAAGCCACTCATGCGGTATTTGTCGATGCGGATATCTTCGGGTAACTGTGGTAGTTCATCAACTACGGCTGCTGCCCAACTACCTGCCATTAATACCCTAGCACCGTTTTTGGGTAAGGGGTCGCCTAAGCCCACACCATCACCGGTAGGATTGTAGACGTGACGCGAAGCCGCACTGATATTGAGTAAGTCGGGACGATTACCCCAATTTACCCAAATTACCGGCACGTTAACATGACGCAGTTTGGGCAGTAAATTATTTAACGGTTCAATGGGTTGACGTGCGGGAGTCACATCCACGCCAATGTGCGCTAACCAGCCATCGGGATGACAAAAGTCGTTTTGCATGTCAATAACAAGAATGGCGGCTTTTGCCAAGTCAAGGCGCAGGGTTTTAGTTTCGGTTGTTAAGATAACGGGTTGTGGGTTTTTGGGAGAACGGGTAATATCTGCGATCGCATGATCTACCATCCAAGCATTTGGCGCAACTCCCAAAGTCCGCAGAGGCTGATTCATAAATTTGCAACACCCAACACCTATTTCTATTTTGTAACTTGAAAACAGGTAGAGCGTTCAATTACTTAATCAAGGTTTAAATCGTGAACTTTACTATTAAAAATGTCTTAATTTCTACTGATGATGGGTACTCCACCACAGATGTGCAGGTTGTAGATGGTAAAATTATAGCGATCGCACCTCATCTTGATGTTGTGGGGACGGCAGTTAACGGCGAACATAAGCTACTACTACCCGGTTTTGTTAACGCCCATACCCATTCTTCGGAAATGTGGCAACGCGGGATTATTCCGCCTTTGCCTTTAGAATTATGGTTGGCGCAGTTGTATGATTTCCCCCCCCTCGACACAGAAAAAGTCTATCTCAGCGCCTTGGGAACGGCGGTAGAAACTTTACTTTCCGGGGGTACGAGTGTTGTAGATCATTTGGTGTTAATTCCTGGCGAAGAGTTAGAAACTATCACTGCGGCGGTTCGCGCTTACCGAGAAGTTGGAATTCGGGCTTTTATTGCACCGTTAATTCAAGATGAATCTTTAACCGCCGGTATTCCTTCTGGGGAAAATGAACGTAACCACGAACCTTATTTTCGCTCGACGGCGGAAACTTTAGCACTTGTGGAGGAAGCCGTTAGACAATTTCATCGCCCGGATGAAGGTGTAAGTGTTTTAGTTGCGCCTACGGGGATTCAGTTGTGTAGTGATGCTTTATTTACTGGTTGTATTGAGTTGAGCGATCGCTATAATTTATGTCGTCACTCCCATTTACTAGAAACCAAAGCCCAAGAAAAACTCGCCCAGGAAAAATACGGTTGTAGTGCTGTTGAACATCTTAAACGTCTGGGGTATTTAGGCGATCGGACTTCTCTCGCCCATTGTGTGTGGTTAAACGAATTGGATATTGAGATTCTCGCCGAAACTCAATCTACAGTTGTGCATAATCCCTTAAGTAATTTGCGTTTAGGTAGTGGAATTGCGCCAATTTTAAAATATCGCCAAGCTCAAGTAAATGTCACATTTGGTTGTGATGGTGCTTCAAGTAATGATTCCCAAGATTTATTAGAAGCTATCAAGATTGGTTCAATTCTGCACAATACCACAGAACGAGATTATCAATATTGGATTACACCCCGACAAGCAACAGAAATGGCAGCTTTGGGTGGTGCTAAAGGCTTGAATATGGCAGATAAAATTGGTTCTTTAACTGTTGGCAAACAAGCTGATTTAGTACTTTATGATTTGACTAGTTTATCATTACTCCCCCGCACAGATCCCATCGGGTTATTAGTTTTAGGCAGACCGACAAATGCTGTTGATAGTGCATGGGTTAATGGCAAACAAATAGTAGATAATCATCAAGCGACGACGATTAATGTTGATGAATTGCGACAAGAATTATTCCAACGCAGCCAGTGGAATACTCAGCGTCAGTCGCCAACTGTAGTGGAAATAGAAGCTCATTATCGTACTGTAATGGGTTTGTAAAACATCAAAAACACGGTATAAGGAACTTGAACCGTGTTTCTATCTTTTTAAATTAAAAGCAATCACTTATGAATCAAGAAAATAATCAAAACCAACCAAAGCAGAAACCACAGGACGATCAGAATAAAAATCGCAGAAATTGGTGGATTGAAATTGTCTCACTATTAGCTTTAGGCTATCTGATATTTAGCTTAATTAGCCCCATTTTTTTTAAAGAAGGACAGCAACCAAGAAAAATAGAACTTCCTGATATTTTAGTTATTGCCGTTATTTTATTTTTCAACTCTGATTTGCTGAATAGATTAGAGGATTTTGGTATTTCTAAAGAAGGTGGAATTACAGCCAAGTTTAGGGAACTCAAGCAAGAAGTTAATAAACAGAAAAAAGAAATTGATGAACTGCAAGCACAACAACTAGAACAATTAGAAAAGCAACAAAAAAACTTAGAAGAAATGCAAGCTTTTATGTATAACTTTTTATTAGGAGACAAAGATTACGACAAGATTGCTCAACTTGAGCAGCATTTACAAGCAAATACTAATTATAACTTTTATGTTTCAGAAAAAGTAGCTGATGAATTAAGACGTTTGCGAGATTTAAAATTAATTCAGACTAATTCTGGTTATATTAGCGATTTGGTGAAAGCAAGCGATTATGGTAGACAACCAATCGATTTAACTAAATATTTTTGTGTTACAGATTTAGGTAAAAAGTTTTTAACAACCCGCAATACTTTAAATTCTAGCAATCAGCAAGAAACAACTAATTCTCAGGAAATACCAAAAGTTGAATAGGTAATAGTATATCTTGTCTATTTTTTGAATCTGATCTGTGTGCTACATCGGGAAGCAGGATAGGATCATGATAGGAGGATAAAATGGATATATCCATTATCAATATTTCAAACAAAAACACGAAATTATTATTGTGAGGCTTGTTATGCTAACTTCAACTGATTTTACAGGCTTATTTAATGAGCGATTTTTCCGTAACTTTTTGCCGATACCTGCAACTAGTTACTTCAATTTGGAAATAGGTACACCAGATTTTCAATTACCGGATATTACTAACGGTAATTTAGTAAAATTATCAGATTATCGCGGTAAGCAACCAGTATTACTGGCTTTTACTCGCATCTTTACCGAAAAGCAATACTGCCCGTTTTGTTATCCCCATATTAAAGCTTTGAATGAAAAATATGAGGAATTTACAAAACTTGGGATTGAAGTTTTGATGATTACAAGTACTGATGAAAAGCAGAGTCAAATAGTTGTCCAAGATTTGGGCTTAAAAATGCCTTTGTTAAGTGACCCCAGTTGCCAAGTATTTCGGAGATATCGAGTTGGGCAAGCTTTGGGAGCGCCTTTACCAGCGCAGTTTGTGTTAGATAAAGATGGTAAATTGCTTTATCGCCATTTGTTTTCTTTTTTAGATCATAATGCGAGTGTGGAGACATTATTAGCACAGTTTGGTGCTGCATAAATGCAGGATAAATTATCTCACGCAGAGGCGCAGAGGCGCAGAGAGAACAAGGAGTTTTACATTTGAGTACCTGAGATTTCATCTCCTAATTCAGCAACGCCCACAGTTTAATACCGCCAAACTTGATTGATAATATTCCCATCGGCTGCTATTAATTGAACTTGTAAAGGCATTTGTCCGGCGGCGTGAGTTGAACAACTTAAACAGGGGTCAAAAGCGCGAATCCCGGCTTCGACACGGTTGAGCATTCCTTCTGGAATATCATTACCTTGAATGAAATGTCGGGCAATTTGAGCTACTGTACGATTCATTGCTAGGTTATTTTGTCCTGTGGCAATGATTAAGTTGACTTTTTGTAGTAACCCATTTTCATCAACGCGATAATGATGAAATAATGTGCCACGTGGTGCTTCGCTGACACCAACTCCTTCTAGTTGGTTAATACCAGCTTCGGCACGTAGTCGAGTTGATAAAATGTCTGGTTCGTTAAGTAAAATTTCAATGTGTTCAATACAAGCCAAGATTTCGATTAAACGGGCATAGTGATAAAAGAAAGAAGATTTGACTGTACCTTGACCGCGATCGCGGAATTCTTGTAATTCTTGATCAGCTAAAGGTGTACCAATTCGATTACAAATATTTAGTCGTGCTAGTGGGCCTACCCGATACATCCCACTATCTATCCGACAATGGTCATTTTGGTTAGGATAACCCAAGGGTCGATAGTAGGGAGATTTTAAGTAAGAGTCTGGTTGAACTGCTTCCCCAATAAATTCTTGATAGCGCGTGGGATCAAGTTTATCGGCAATGATATTACCTGCACTATCCACAAAGCGGAGATGTCCATCGTAAGTTTCCCATAAGCCATTGGGAGTGACTAACCCCATAAACAAACTAGGGAAATTCCCAAAGGTTTGGGCTTCGGCGGCATAATCATCGAGCAAGTTTTTAAATCTCGCCAAAGCATCTAAAATCGTGGTGCGGGCTTCGGGAATGCGATTTTGGATATGGCTGCGTTTTTCTGATGTGAGTGGTTCGCGCACACCACCGGGAACCGCCCAAGCTGGGTGAATCTTTTGTCCTCCCAGTAACTCAATAATTTCTTGACCAAACTGACGTAAACGAATTCCACCACGGGCAAATTCTGGTTCTGCTGCAATTAAACCAAAGACATTGCGGGTTTGGGGATTACTATCCATTCCCAATAAAAAATCAGGGGCGCTGAGATGAAAGAAACTCAGTGCATGGGATTGGAGAATTTGCCCTAAATTCATCAATTTTCGGAGTTTAGCAGCTGTGGGTGGGATAGTAACAGCTAAAATGCGATCGCCTGCTTTCGCTGAAGCTAACAAGTGACTCACCGGACAAATACCACAAACCCTAGCGGTAATTGCTGGCATTTCCCACAACGGCCGACCTTCGCAAAACTTTTCAAACCCACGAAATTCCGTGACATGAAAGTGAGCATCACTCACCTGACCAGTATCATCCAAAAAAATACTAATCTTGGCATGTCCTTCAATACGGGTAACGGGATCGATAACGATTTTTTTAGTCATTGGTCTGTTGCTGAGTGCTGAGTGCTGAGTGGGGAGTGTGGGGAGACAAGGTAGAGGGGGGAGACAAGGTAGAAAAATTGCTTCCGTGTCTCCCTTGTCCCCCTTGTCTCCTTCCTCTCCCCACTTCACACTTCATACTTCATACTTTCCGAGTAATCCTCAAAAGCTGCTCCATTGATTGTTTCGGCGGTTTGATGTGCTATTTCTGATTGCATTTCGTCCACTGCATCCCAAGCAGCAGCACATTCTTCGGAGTGGATACCTTTTTCTATGCAGATGGCGCGAGCTTTTTTAATTTCTTCTTGTAGTTGTTGTTCTAAAAGAATTGACCGGGGTTGTTCCAGAAAGTCGCTTAAAGCCAAAATATCAGTCAGTGAAATTATCCCGACTAGCTCACCTTGGATAACAGGCGCTCTGTGCAGATGATGTTGGGCAAACAACCGCGCGACATATTCCAAACCCAAGTCGGGATTAATGGCTATGCAAGGCTTGGTCATAACCTCGTATACCCGCGTTTTATGAGGGTCTTTACCATAAGCAATAACTTTATAGACAATATCGCTCTCGCTAATAATGCCGTAAGCATCTTGTTCGTGGCGACGGTCAACAATTAACGCCCGCCAATCTCTAGCCCGCATCAACTGTACTGCTTCTGCAACTGTGGCAGAGCTGCGAATGGTGGCTACATCTTTGGTCATAATGTCTGCGGCTTTTAGCATAATTAATCTCCTATAGAGTTGGGGTGAGGGGGACAAGGGAGACAAGGGGGATGAGGGGGGAAATTTAACCAAATTTGATTAATTCGCGTCCGGCGAGGTTAGGTTTTTCACCTTGCAATAGGGGTTCTAATGCGGCACGAATGCGTGTTGCTGAGGGTGGACAACCGGGTAGATAGATATCAACAGGGACTATGTAATGTACAGGGGTGACTTTATCTAATAGTGGGGGTACTATGCCTGGTTCTTGGGGTATTTGGGGGTGAAGATCCACAAGTTCGACGTAACATCGCTGAAGTACTGGTTCGGCACTACCTAATGGATTACGTAAGGCGGTAACATTGCCAGTTACAGCACAATCACCAAAGGAAATTAAGAGTTTAGAACGTTCTCGAACGGTGCGGATTGTGGTTAAGTGTTCTTCATTGGCGATCGCACCTTCAACCAAAACCACATCTACATCGTGGGGATATTCTTTAATATCAGCGAATGGGCTGTAAACAATATCCACTTGTCCGGCTAAATCAATCAGCCATTCGTCTAAATCGAGAAAGGACATGTGACAGCCAGAACAGCCGCCTAACCATACTGTTGCTAGTCGTAAGCGAGTCATAGTTGATTTTGGATAGACGAGGTTGAGAGGGGAGACAAGGGTGAGGGGGGAGATAAGGGTGAGGGGGTAGACGAGGGTGAGGGGGTAGACAAGGGTGAGGGGGGAGACGAAGTTGAGAAATATTACTTCCTTGTCCTCCTTGTCCTCCTTGTCCTCCTTGTCCTCCTTGTCCTCCTTGTCCTCCTTGTCCCCCTTGTCCCCAACTCCTTACTCCCTACTCATCCCTCATAACTTCCTGCCATTCCAGGACGACAGGATAAGGGACTGAAATATTGATCGACTTCTGTCCAGGTAAAGGGATGGCGAGTTGGAGGGGTTCGTTGGGTAATTGGGGCAAGATATTTTGGAAGTCGTACTGGCCGATAGTTGGGGCTGGAGCTTCATCTAAGAAAACATCAGCAGCCGTGAAAACTTTGCCGGATGCGGTGGTGATTTTCAGGGGTTGGGGATGAATTAACTCGGCTGAGTTGGGAAAACCTACTAGCCGCAGATTTACACTGGTATTTTGACCAGGATAAATTTGCTTAAATAGAACTACTTGCCAGACGTGTCCTGATTGATCATCTAATTTTGTTTGTGAGCGATAAAGTATTTCGCCTGGTGCTGGTTCTAAATGTGTAACAGATGCGATCGCAGTTGGTGATGTGGGACTTCCTAAAGCCAGGAATATAAATATTGTCAAAAGACTGACTACTAGCAACCACCAAAATATGTTTCGGATGCGACGGAGTTTCATATATATCTCCTGGCTTCGACTCAAAATCAACGGCTAAAAATTCCATTGCTGTTTTTCTCTTGCGGTAACTAAGAAATCAAGTTTGTCCCGATGATGTTTCATTTCCCCAACACTGGAACCTTGGTAGAAAATCGCACCTGTGGGGCAAGCGTTGACACATTTACCACAAGAGGTACAAGTTTGAGATGTTCCCCAGGGCTGGCTCAAGTCAGTAATGACATGGGAGTTTGTACCCCTGCCTGCCATATCCCAAGTGTGAGCGCCTTCAATTTCGTCACAAACACGGACACAACGAGTACACAACACACATCGGTTATGGTCAATACCGAAGCGATCGTGGGAAACATCTACTTTGCGATTGGGGAAGTGATAATCTAAACGTACATGATCCATCCCCATTTCAATCGCTAAGTCTTGTAATTCGCAATTACCATTTGCTACGCACACAGAGCAAATGTGATTGCCTTCAGCAAACAGCATTTCAACAATTGTGCGACGATATTTTTGCAGGCGATCGCTATTGGTGTAAACCTCCATTCCTTCGTTAACTTTTGTCACGCAAGCAGGTTGTAATTTACTACTGCCGGCAATCTCAACTAAACACAGCCGACAAGCACCGACATCTCCCACACCTTCTACATGGCACAGTGTGGGAATATGGATTCCTGCTGCTTGCGCCGCATCTAGCAACGTTTCTTCTTCGTCGGCGCTGACCAGTTGACCATTAATTGTTAAGGTTTTTACGGTCATAATTAGGTGAGAGGTTACAGGTTACAGGTTACAGGTGAGGGACTAGGGATTAGGGATTAGAGGTTGAGGGTTAGGGTTTAAAAATTCAGGTTTAACATTTAGAAAACTAGTAATATTTGTCACTAACCTCTATTCCTCACACCCTTACACCCCTAAACCATCGCCCCTACTTCCTCATCTTTAATCAACTCCAAGTACTCTTCAATCAACTCGACGTATTCCTCGCGGAAGTAGCGTAATGTACTCAAAACGGGGTTGGGTGCAGATTGTCCTAAACCGCACAGGCTGGTGTGTTTGACCATATCGCACAGTTCTTCGAGGAGCGTCATATCAGCTTGAGTTGCTTTGCCTTGCATGAGTTTGGTTAATAATTTGTGCATCTGCACAGTGCCGACGCGGCAAGGAATACACTTACCGCAGGATTCATCCATGCAAAATTCCATGAAGAAGCGGGCAACGTCTACCATGTTGGTACTATCGTCCATGACAATCATGCCGCCGGAACCCATCATTGAGCCGAGGTTTGTCAGGGATTCATAATCTACAGGTGTATCAAAGGCGGAAGCAGGGATACATCCCCCAGAAGGGCCACCTGTTTGTACTGCTTTAGCTGTACCACCATCGGGAATACCGCCTCCCATTTCTTCGACAATTTGTCGTAAGGAGGTTCCCATTGGTACCTCGATTAAACCTGTGTTGCGGATTTTGCCTGCGAGGGCGAAAACTTTTGTCCCTTTGCTTTTTTCTGTTCCAATATTCGCAAACCAGTCAGCACCGTTACGAATAATTGGTGCGATGTTAGCAAAGGTTTCGACGTTGTTAATTAAGGTGGGATGACCCCATAAACCCGATTCAGCCGGATAGGGTGGGCGGGGATGAGGTAGGCCGCGTTTACCTTCGATACTCTCCATTAAGGCAGTTTCTTCACCGCAGACATAAGCCCCAGCACCAATGCGGATATCGATTTTAAAGTCAAAGGGAGATTCAAAAATTTGGCTACCCAATAAACCAAGGCGTTGGGCTTGATGGATGGCAGTTTGCAGCCGACGAATTGCTACGGGATATTCTGCCCGGACATAAATATAACCTTGATTGGCTCCAACAGCATAAGCCGCGATCGCCATTCCTTCCAATACCCGATGGGGATCACTCTCTAGGACACTCCGATCCATAAATGCGCCGGGATCACCTTCATCAGCATTACAAATAACAAATTTGCGGCCGCTTTTGGCTTTAGCAACAGTCGCCCATTTAATTCCTGTGGGATAACCTGCTCCACCCCTACCGCGCAAACCACTGCGGCTAATTGTCTCGACGACCTCACCCGGTGTCATTTCGCGCAACACATGGTAAAGAGCTTGATAACCTTTGGCGGCAATATAAGCTTGAATTTTTTCTGGGTCAATTTTGCCGCTATTTTCTAAAACAATGGGCTTTTGATAACTAAAGAATGGCTGGGATAAATCTATTTCGGAAACATGAGTTTTGCCGCCATCCAAGGCTTCAATAATTGCAAATGCGTCTTGAGGGGTGACTTGTTCGTAAAGTTTACTACCTGCTGGGGTGTCAACTTGAACTAAAGGCCCTTGGCAACATAAACGCATACAGCCCACACCAGAAACCTGTACATCTTTTTCTAAACCTTCGGCTTTGATTCCTGCTTCCAGTTCATGTTTAACGCTGGCGGCGTTACCAGATAAACAGCCAGCAGCCGTACAGCAACGAATTTGTACTGGTTTAGCTTGAGAGCGTTCTTGTTTGGCAATTGCTAATAATTCATTGAGTTCCATTTTCCAGCCATCCTTGGATGCGATCGCAAACTGATTCCGGGGTTTGATTGCCTAAGACTGTGCCATCAAACACCACAGCCGGCGCAATCCCGCAAGCCCCTAAACATCTTGCTGTCAGTAGTGATAATTGACTGTTGGTTGTAGTTTCACCAGCCCGAATATGAGCTGTTTTTTCTACACTTCCCAAAATTGCCTGAGCGCCTTTGACGTAACAAGCTGTCCCTGTACATACAACACAACTATGAACTCCTTGGGGCGCTAAAGAAAATAAATGGTAAAAAGTCGCTACCCCATAAACTCGGCTGGGAGGCAGTTTGAGTTTATGAGCAATATACAGTAGTAAGTCATTTTCCAAGTAACCGTAAAGTTCTTGGGCTTTGTGAAGAATTTCGATTAAGGCATCTTGTTGATACTGGTGACGCTTCATAGTTGCGTCTAGCATCTTCAGGCGTTTATCACCACTGGGATGGGGCAAAACTATGGGGGATGCGGTTGTCATTGTTACTGCTAGAGAATCGTGAGTTATAGGAGGAGGGAGAGGGGGGAGACAAGGGCTTTCAAGGGTAGGGAATTAAAAATCAGGCAGTAGAGAGGGTGATTTGAGAAACACGGAGTTGTGGAGTCAGGGTAGGCCAAGGTTCAGGGAAAAAACCACCGATTGGTAAAGGAAGATGTTGGAGA
>NZ_JACJSD010000086.1 GCF_014697615.1 Nostoc sp. FACHB-280
GGTGTTTTTATGTCCATTCGAGTCAACAGTGATTTCTTGCTTTATCTGTTCGATGATTTGAGCGATTTCAATCTGTGACATAGTTTTATTTGTGTGATGAGTACAAAGTGTTGAGTGTGGACTTAGATATTCACTCGCACCAAGTCTTCTTGGCGTACTAAAGAAAAGCGATTGGTGGTGATGAGTGGTTGTTTAAAAGTAGGTAATGCCAATTCCACCAGATAGAACCAGGACTTCTCGATTAACTCAATCCCCAGGATTAGCCTTTGCTTTGTGCCGTGATTGGGAATTTTCAACAGTACGCGCTCTCCCAACACGAAAGAAGGTTTTTTCACAGTTCTGGGTTGTATATTACCAGTGGCAATAATTTGATGTTTAGTTGCATAAATGAAATCATTTTTGATCTCAATAATGTAATTCCAGCAATCGCCATACCACTGCACACCCAAGCAGTAGCCGAATGTTCTGTTGTCTTTGATGTAGACTTTCTCTAACACATTGACTTCAACAGGTGGAATAGCTTGTCCCCAAGGTGGGGATAAAAACCAGCATCTTTCTAAATCTGTAATTTGTTCTTTCATACTGTTTTACCCAACAAATGATTAATAGCTTTGGAATCAAGAGATGAAATACGCTTTTTAATCTGATGTGGTGGGTTTTCGAGAAATTGTTTGAGGTTTCCCGGTTTCACCTGATAGTATTTGGGAGAATTTTGATTTGCTTTGAGCCAGCCTCTTTGAATCCAATGGCGAACAGTTAATAAATTCAGTGAGAGAATACTGGCGATTTGATGGCAGGTATAATTTTCTGGACTAGTTAAAGTTTTAGTCATACATACCTCTCTAAAATTCGATACCGAGAGAAGGTTTAAAAAGCAAAATTCAGGAGTGCAAAAAACTTGGGAGACTTATTTCCTTAGTCAAGCCACTCCAGCTTTTACCCCTTGTAACTGCTGCATCCAAGTCTTGATTGCTACTACTTCATCAACCTCACTTGCGATCGCGTCAATCACTTGTTTTTGATACGAAGATTCAGCATCGTTAGGGTTTTCAAACTTGTCAGCCGCCCATGCCAAACACATGGTTTTTACGAGAGAATCAATCTTGCTGACAGGTAGTAAACTTGGACGGTCAACATCTTGAAATTGCAAATACTCTTTGACCAAATCAAGGGGATAATTCAACAAAGTCCGAATCTGTTTCACTCGTAAATCTTGGGGATGCGGCGGCTGTTCTGGTGTTAAGGGAAGCGATGTAGATGTACCCAAGCGAGATTGAATTTCGGTAATGATTGCACCCCAGTCAGCATTTGCATTCCATTCTCTGCGGATTCTGACTTTGGTAGTGGCATCATACAATCGACAGAAAACGGTATTTTCTTCACCAGCAGTAACAGCAATAATCAGGGGTTTAGAAAAATCTTGTACAAGTGATGCTGATAATAAGAACGTTTTGGCAAAGTTCGTATCTATGCCAGTTCGGATAATGTAAACTTCATCAGATGTCACAACAATTTCTAACTTAATATTGTCCTTACCCTTGAATTCTTTGGCTGTCACTCGCAGTTCTGATAGATAACCTATTAATCCACGTTGTTGAACTGGAATAGTTTTATCTTGGTCAATGATGAAGTGATACCAAAGATATGATTCACCGTTTGATTCACCATTTTTGACATAAAGATAAACTGGTTCTGGTGGATTGCAAAAGCCTAGTTTGATTTCATTACTCATCCTTAACCTCTGCATTTATTGAGTGTGCAATAATAATTTTTCTGTGACCCATACCTGAAATAATTGGCGAACACCTGAAAAGGCTGGTTCAGGTGTTCGTCTTTTTATGATGAAGTCTCTAAGTTAATAGAAAGCTGTTGATTTACTTCTAGTTCACATTTCAAATACGACAGTGCTGTTCGAGCATCCCCAATTGTTAAATCTGGCTGATAGTCAAGTGCTTGGTAATCAGGATGTTTTTCTATTTGAGATATCAGATATTTTGCAGATTCAACTAATAGCAATAAATCTGGTAAATCCATTTTGATTTGCTCCTTCTATCTGCAACTAAAACTGCTTAATAACTGACAGTACAAATCCATGTCCGGTGTTTTTTATTTGTGCCTGTTTCTTGTCCAACAAATACTGAATAATCGCTTGTGAAAACTGAACACGGTGTAGAGGTATAGAACCACCAGAACCACGCAGCGATCGCAGCAATCTAGCAGCAGTTCTCTCAATGTAAGGATCGAAAACTTTAGCCATCGTTTGAACCTCCAATTGCCGTCAATTGCTGCTGAAGTACTTTGATTTGCTGTTGATGTTCGTCAATCTCAGCTTGTAGCTGCTGCTGTATTTCTGCAATGGAAAGCGTTTGAAGTTGGTCTTCAGAGTAATGGTGGACTTCATCTGAATGTTTGTCGGGCAGTACCGTATAACGCCAAGAATTACCGTACTCGTGGGCTAATTGTGTATTAGCAGGCTTGTACTCTAAGCCAATTACGATTCCTTGTTGTGTACGCTGACCGAATATGAATCTGGGGTATTCCCAGTCTTGTGGAATTGATATTGTGGGTTGCATAAATTTGTTGATGGTTGAAGGGATGGGTGAGCAATTGGGACACAATTACTGAGGCTTGCCCCAATTGCAGGTGGTTATATTTGGAACTGGTAAATCATTGGATAAAGTTAGTGGGTATAAAAGCCCACTCTTTCCTTACACTGCAACTAATTCCCGCACTGGCTCAGACTCCATCAAAAGCCGCCATTCCTGTTGACTGAGTTGGTCAAATGGCTTATCTAACAAGTCCTCCCAATTCCCAGCTTCAACCACCAACAGCATTCGCACAGCCTCATCTGCCGAACTACACGCCACCTTCTGCTGTCCTGAAGCAGCCCGGATGAACCACCAGTTGCCGTCAGTAAAGCCAACTTCGCCTAATTTCTTGTCATCTTGGTAAATGCCATCATCAAGCAGTTCCAAACCGTGCTGTTCACAGGCATTGAAAATCTGCACCATGATTTCGTTTCCCGTGGTGCAGGGTTCTTCAAATGCTTGTTGTACTGGTAATGTGCCTTGCTGGTACTGCTGCTTGACGTAACTGTGGCATCGCTCAGGTTTAGTATCCCGGAAAATCTCAACGTCGTTCACCAGCACACACCAGAACAAATCCTGGTAATTCTCATGGTCGTAGCTAACGCTGGCTACCAATTGATCATCAACAGAAGCCTCTTGGTCGTAGAAGGAGATTTCGGTAATTGTGGGGACTTCTGGAAACTGCGCTGGTGCAGGTAAGGGTAGCGGTAGTGTCCCGTCTTTGTAATGCCATTCGATGTAACGGAAGCATCGAGCTTGTGTATTGTGGCGGAACATCTCTACACCGTTCACCATTACTACCCAAGGCTGCGTGACGAACTCGGCGTTGTCGTAGCTGATGTACGCGATTAACTGTTTACCAGCAAAAATCTCGAAATGGTGGGGGTTGATTTCTATTACTGTTAATTCTTCTGGAGCTATTGCTTCGGCTTGCTCCGCAACATACTGATTCAGTTCGTCTTGAGCAATCGCTTGTTCGTCGGGGGCAGCAATTCTTTTGAGGTGCGGTAGGGTGCAACGGACGGGCGGTTGCTGGGCGGGGGTGGTATGTGGCATGATGGGAATCTCCATAAATATGTGGGACAAAAGGCGATTGCTTCCAAAGTTTCCGAGGCTGAGGGCATTGCCTTTTGTTATGCTTTTATATTCGCATTTTTAAGTAATAGTGTCAATATGCGTATTCGCATTTCTAGGGTATAGTATCTATTATGAGATTATGGAGGTATGACAGTGCAAAATCAAATCAAAAAATTTATTGAAGAGAAAGGCATCAGCCGATATAAGTTCTGGCAAGACACTAAACTTGGCAGAGATACTGCTTATCGACTATGCAATGACCCCAACTACATCCCTACGGGCAGTGTATTAGACAAAATTTGTACTACTTATAAAGTTCAGCCAGGGGAATTTTTGGTTTGGCTTCCTGATGATGAGCCTGGGCTTGAAGCATTGGCTGACAACCTAATATCGGAAGTTGACGAAATGCCGGAGATTCAAAAACACTCTCGCAAGCAATCAGCAGATCAATTGGATGGAATAGTGTTGCCATTTGAAAGGAGATCGGCATGAGCGTGTTTCATCAAAGGCAATTACAGCTTTTGATGATTAGTTCTAGCACTGTCAATCCTTCTATTTATCTTTTTTTCTTCTTCAATCAGCAATTACATTTATTTACCTTGCTCAAGATCAAGTGCAGACAGATTTTGAGCAAATTGTCCTGAGCTAGAAGAGGTAGGCGCATGAACACCCCACCCCATAAGCCCACAAAATCTACCTCTGCCACATCCAGCAACCCAGAATCGCTCAACTCAGACATCGCCCCTTCCGAAGACCCAGCTTCTGCAATCATTGATGTTCCTGCTGTTGAAGTCCCTGAATTAACCCCAGAAGAACAAAGCGATCGCCTACATCTTGAACGCAGAGTTGAAAGAGCATTTTTTGAGGCGGGTAAGGCTTTGGCGGAACTGCGCGATCGCCGACTCTACCGATCCACGCATAAAACCTTTGAGGAATACTGTCGTGATAGATTTGGCCACAGCCGTCAAAAGTCAAATTATTTGATTGCAGCATCCCAAGTCTACGAAAATTTGACAACAATTTGTTGTCAAAATTCTGAGGTTGAGGATTTGACAACAAACGGGACGCAAATTCTGCCGACAAGTGAAGGGCAAGTCAGACCCATGACCAAGCTAGAATCGCAGCAGCAGTGGGAAGTGTGGCAAACTGCGGTTGAAGAAGCTGGTGGTAAAGTGCCTACAGGTCGTGTTGTCAAAAATGCGGTTCAAAGAATCATGGAACGTACCAAAATCCCCAACACCTACCAAGTCGGTGAAGTCTGCCAAATTCTTGTAAAGGACAACCCTGACCTCCGAGGCAAAGCTGGGTGTTGGGCGATTGTCGCTCAAGTGAATGACTTTAGTTGCACGGTGAAAACTTGGAATGGCGAAGTGATTGTTGGGGTGCAGCATTTGCGGTCATTCAATTACCTGCCCCAGGAGTGTCAGCAGATGCAGGAGGTGTGTGATCGCATTCGGGGGTTGCGAGAGAGCGAGAACTTGGAAGAAGCTGGTAGGGCTGTGTTGAAATATCTGGGAGAGATGAAGCGACCGTATTTGACTGCATTTGAGCAGGAGCTTTTGAGTTTTCTGGAGGCAAATGTTCATCGCAAGGATGACTAATGCTTACATTGAATCACATTCAGATGTTCATGAACTAGGGTATGGTTTGGTTAAGATAGCAAAACGACTTTTGGCACAGCAAATAATGATATTAGTAATTATACTGGTGCTGTTATAGAACACAAGGATAGTAATAGATTTTGAAACAGTAAGATTATGAACCAACAAATTAGTATAAATATACTATGATAATATATAAATTAATTTAAACGTAATGATTTGGTTTGGGAGCTAAAATGTTTAACCTAAATTTAAGTAGTTCAATGACTGACTAACCAATTTATTCAATGATGGCAAATAGTAATGTCAACAGCAAAACAGATTATTGGGTAGCAGAGACAGTATCTCTGCTCACTTTGTCATTGTTGCAGGGTGTAGGATATTGGACTATTAGAAGTATTGCTCTATCAGGACTAGGGTTCAAGCAGATACTCAAGGCTGAATCAAATGCTGAATTTATTAATTATTTATTGCAATCTAAATGTAAAAATACCAGCCAAATCGCTAACCAAATAGGTGAAAACTGGTTACAAAAGCGTGATGAATTATGGAAGCAAGGAGTTAAGCTGTATCATAATCTTGATGCACAAGGTATTAAAGTTATTCATTTTGGGCAAGAAGATTTTCCACAAACTTTACGTGAGATAGCTGATCCTCCGAAATGGCTATTTGTTCAAGGTAATATTTCTATTTTACATAAACCAGCTTTAGCTATTGTAGGAACTAGAAAACCATCTGAAGATGGAATATTTTTAGCTAATTATGTTGGTGCTTGCCTTCAATATTTTAACGCTGTTACAGTTAGTGGATTGGCATTAGGTATTGACCAAATAGTTCATAAAAAATCAATTAGAGCAAAAGTTCCAACTATTGCGTTTATTGGTACAGGTATTCTTCAGAACTATCCTGCTGGTTCCGAAAAATTACGTCAAGATATCTGTGAACATGGTGGCGCAATTGTTTCTGAATATTTACCGAATCAATCTTATAGTGCTGAGAATTTTGTAAATCGAAATAGGTTACAAGCTGGTTTAGCTGAAGTTGTTATACCTATTGAATGGAAAGTGAAAAGTGGAACGGCACATACAGTTAATTTTGCAAATAAAGCCAAGAAAATGATAGTTTGTCTCCGATTGCCAGATTGGGCTGAAGCTCATGAAGAATTAATATTGGCTAAAAAATTAGATGCAGAAATTTTTACGCTTCCGGGAGATGAGCAATTGTTTATCAATGTTATTAAGCAGAGGTTAAAAAAACAAACAAGTAATTTTAGCCTTCAAGAACAAAACATTAAAGTCATAACAAAGGATTTCCAGACTACAGAGCAAAAATTAGACCAGCAGAGTTATGAACAATTAAAGCTTTTTTAAAAGTATTAAAAATAATTTTTAAATTAGAGAAGCATTATGTATAAAAATTTGAAAGGTGTAATTTTTAGTATTGATGGAGTAATTGCAACTGGGGTAGAATCAAATGCAGTAATCAATAATTCTTTGATTTTTGAGTTAGGTCGTCTTATTAACTATTTACTTACTAATGGCTTACAGCCAGTAGTTATGGCAAACCGTGATTGGACAATTGGAAATCAAAGACTAGAAGATTTTGTATCAAATTTATGGGGTAATTTTCCTTGGTATATTGCTAATCGAGGCGATATGCCTTACAAACCTTCCAGAGAAGCCATTAATTATGTATTAGAAAAAATGGGATGGGATGATAATGAAACTATATATTTAGGTAATAGTATTGATGATATGAGAACAGCAGTAAATGGGGGTATTCTTCTACTAAATACTACATGGTACTGCAAAAATATTAGCTATGGTTTTGAATTTGATTCACCTCATGATGTTGCCCGATTTATTGATATCTTTTGTTTACGTAAACATTTTTGGCATTACTCAATCAATCAAAAAGGACTGGAATACTATTCGCTTGGCCCCTACAGTACTCATAAACCAGAATTTGCAATTTATTCAGAAGATGCAAAAAATACAGTAAAGTTTGGAGCCGGACATCCAGATTTTTGGACAAAATATTTACTATCTACTATTTATTTTTCAGGATTGCATAAACGAATTGATTTGGTAGCTCCTTATCCTGGACATAAGCAAGGCTCAACATTTAATGTAATTGAAGAGCCAATGGTAATATTTACAAAGTGCTTTAATAAAGCCTATTTACGGGATTTAGTAATTCGTCATACCCAGTCAACAAAATCAGCTTTTGCTAGAAGCTCAGGTCAACAGGTTGATCATCTTAACCAATTGAATACAATTAGGCTTAACCAATACCCATTCAATCCTAGAGGTGCTGGTGATAAACCATATAAAAATTGCCCTGTAAAAAAAGGTAAAACTGTTCTTATTGTTGATGATATCTGCACAAAAGGTTATTCATTAGAAGCTGCTCGTATATATATTGAGCAAACAGGGGCTAAAGTAATTTCTCTGTCCTGGTTAAAAACAATTAACACCGACTACGCCCAAATACAAGATTTTTCTAAATTTAACCCATTTCAAGTAAATAGATTTTTAGCTGTAGATTCTGTTACTAGACATCCATATAAAAAATATGTTTTAGATCCATTTGCTCCTGAAGAAATTGATTCTAGATTGTCAGAGTATGATAATTGGCAGTGGCCAACAGGTATTTAATAAAAGTAATTTTTAGAACGAGTGATATTATCTCGTGTTTTGGAACCAGAGAGATCGCACCCTCAAGTCATCGAAGTATATCCCCAAGCGTTTGCTGAAGCGCGTTCAGCAGATGGAGCGAGAGAAGGCAGGGGTTAGAGAGATTTTGGGGGTGTTGGGGGTGATGAAATCATGAAAAAGATTAAAATTGTTATATTTAATGTTATTTACCTAAAATATGGATTCACCAGAAGAGTATCTTATAGCTACAAAAAGTGCAGTTTTGAAGCTTTTTGATGGGATCAATTCATATAATGAAATTTTTCTTAAAAAACCAAGACCAATTTTCAATTTCAGCAGTAATTTAACTGATTCAATAGCAATATTAGAAGCTCGAAAGCAAGCTTATGATAATTGGTTACTGGAAAATGAAACAGCAATAAAGTTATCACTTCAGGCTCAAAAAGAGTATTTTGCAGAAAGCTTTGCAATTGCAGCACTTTGTGGTTCTTTGTTGCAAATAGCTTCAATGGGAATCCAACTATTTTCTACAAATGAAGAAATAGCTGAAGACTTGCCAGAAATTCTAAGTTCAGTTATAAAGCCTAAAGTTGCTAGGTTTTGTATTGGTCGTAGAGTTCGTAACGTGCCTATAGGATTAATAATTTATGCTGGTCGTAATCAGTTTAATCATATAGATGAGGAAAAGCTTAGTGGACTAAATACGACTATCTTCAATCTGATTGCAAGCTATGATGATGAGCAAGACCAATTTTTTAGGGATTTAGCATTTGATATTGAAAGTAGATTAATTATCAACTTTTCAACTAACATTGTAGGTTTAATTGGTTGGAAAAGCTATGAGTCCTATGATTCAGATATGCGTTCGCTACTTATTGGCACTAGCGGCTAAATCTTAACCGCTCCGAACTCAGATGTATGGGTAGGTGCTGGTGCATCGTTAGCTATTTGTCCAAGTGATGATCACTTCAAAATGCTGCGGCTTTATGTAGACACTATGGCTTTGTCTATCATTACTAATGGGATATTGTGTCTAGCTTATTCTCTACCATATTCCACTGCACCTAATGCTTTAAGCGTGGCTTTTTCACATTCGCTTAAACCTTTAACATCTGTAATGTTCATATTTTCGTATGGTCTTCTACTGATTAATGTTTTCAAACACTCTCCTGTTTCAACGTTCCAAAGTTTAATCGTGCTATCACAACTGCAACTAGCAATTATGCTACCGTTTGAACTAAAGGCAACTGAGCGAATCCAAAGAGAATGACCTCGCAAAATTTGCAGACACTCACCACTGTTAATATCCCAAAGTCTTACAGTCTGATCATCTCCACCACTAGCTAGAATTTTACCATCTGAACTCAAGGCAACAGCTAATACTGAGTCAGTATGCCCATGTAAACTTCTTAAACATTCACCTGTGGAAGTATTCCATAACCCAACACTTGCGTTAGACATTCCACTAGCTAAAACTTGACTATCAAGACTAAAAGCAATTGAACGTGTACCAACATTATTTCCTACCTGCCAAGTTTTAAGGCATTCACCTGTATGGATATTCCATAGTCTTATTGTTCCATCTGCAAGACCGCTCGCAAGTATTTTGCCATCTAAATTAAAAGCAACTGAGCGTATTGAGTAATCCGAGTGCAAAACCTTCCAGCATTCTCCGGATTGAACGTCCCATAATCTTATAGTTCCATCGGCACTACCACTGGCAAGTAATTGATTGCCTGGATTAAAAGCAACAGATTGTACCCAACCACGATGCCCTCTTAAAGTTTTCAAACATTCTCCGGTTTGAAAGTCCCATAATATGATTGTGTGATCGGCACTACCACTGGCAAGTATCATACTACTTTGATTAAAAGCAATAGACTGTACCCAGTGAGTATGACCTTGTAGAGTTCTGATAGATTCACCAGTGCTTATATCCCATATAACTACTGCCAAATCGTCTGCACTAGCCAAATTTTTGCTATCTAAACTAAAAAGAATAGAGTTTACCCAATTACTATAGCCTTGTAAAATCTTTAAGCATTCACCAGTTTTAATATTCCAAAACCTTACTGTTTTGTCATAGCTACCACTAACAAGAGAGTTACCATCTGGGCTGAAAGAAATTGAACGTACTATATTAAAATGACCTTCAAATATTTGAAGACATTTTTTCGTGTTCATATCCCAAAGTTTTATTGTTTGGTTACTACTACTAGCAAGTATTTTACTATTAGGACTAAAACTAATATTGAATATTGGATGGTTATGTGCTTGTAACGTTAACTTACATTCACCTGTTTGAATGTCCCATAATTTTATAGTTGTATCGTAACCAGCACTAGCAAGCAGGTGACTATCTGGACTAAAAGCAACTGAACGCACTGTTTTCGTATGTTCATCTAAAATTTTCAAACATTTTCCAGTTTGAGTATTCCATAACCTTACGGTATTGTCTGAAGCTCCACTGACAAGCATCTTAGCATCTGTAGAGAAGGCAACTGATTGTACTGAATTAGTATGCCCCTCTAAAATTTGGAAACATTGACCAGTATCTATATCCCATAATCTTATGGTTGTATCGGCACCACCACTAGCCAAAATTTTATTTCTAGGACAAAACACCACAGAATTTACAGCAGAGTTATGTCCTTCCAAAGTTTTTAAGCATTTGCCATTATTGCTATTCCATAGCTTTATTGTTCCATCGTAACTACAGCTAACCAAAGTTTTAGAATCAGAGCTAAAGTTAACTGATAAGATTCCAGAAGTATGTCCTTTACAAGTTAATACTTCTCTACCAGTAGAAACTTCCCATAAGCGAATAATGCAATTTCCATCGCCAGTAACTATAAACTGACCATCTGAATTGTATGCAACTGAGAAAACTGCGCCAAAGTCTTTGATAAACCCAGAATCAATGAAATTAGCTTTAGTAAAATTGACATCCCGCAAACTCGCACTACTGAAATCTGCTGCTTTAATAACTGCATCACTTAAATCTCTCTTTTCCAATGCAGCCCGATCTACTTTCACTGCTAACGTCGCTGCATTTCCCCCAATGTAACCAACTTCATCCTCAGTTCTACCTCTTGTGGCTTCAATCACATTAATAAGAGACTCATGATTACTCAATACTGGCACAAGCAAATCCATTACAGCTTTTGTGAGTGGTGCTTTGCCAAAATTTTCTCTTAACTTCTCAAAAGATTCAGTTGTAAATGCTTTTAGCGGCGCAACAATATCATTTAATTGACGTAAAAAATAACCAGACCAAGTATAATCAACAGGCGTTGTATTTATGTCTAAACATGATTGAGCCTGAGCTAATTCTGTAAAGTCACTAGCTAATGCCCCCAACTCTGCGGCAAATTTGTATGCTACAAAAAACTCTAGTAGCGAACGGTGAGCCGGGGTATAATCACCATCAGCATTTCGTACAAGCATTGTCTGTGCCATCATGTCATAATGCCAATGGTCTAAATCCTTTTCTTCTTGCACAACCGAACCAAATAAGCGCCGAATGCGTTCGGGAAAAAGCCTATAGTTCAGGCTCATCTGATTAGTAGATAGCATTTCCCAAGATAGCTCACATAAAAAGTAGAGTTTGTCTGCTAGGGAGGTAAATGTGCGTTCTGCTTTAATATCTCGTTCCATTTTTCTTCGCACTGCATACAAGTAGACCCTTGCCATATCCACAGGTCTACCCGCTTCAATATCTGGCAATGCTTCTAGAATTAAGTCAGTCATAATTGGGCGACGAGCTAAGTCTAGTAATTGTGGATTTCTCATTACCTGCTCAACTGTTGTCAGTTCAGCTTGATATGACAGCACTTGCTGAATTTGTTCATCACTAAACTTTTCTAATTCCAATACCTCAAATTGAGGTGTTTCACCAGTTAAATTTTTAGTTGATGCTTGCAATTCTGCATTAAGTAATTCCCTTCCTTCCTTCGCTTCGGGAAAATGCTCCGTACGACAAGTAAGTATCACCTTAGAACCGGGAACTACTACCTTTGCTAGTTCCCAAAAGTTATTAATCATTTCTTGCTTATCTACCCGTGCTGCCATTTCATCGAAGCCATCAAAGATGAGTAATAATTTACCCATACGGTTGAGTTGTTCAAAGGCAGAATATCCAGGTAGAGGAATTTCATGTTTGCGAAAGAAAAACTCAGAAAACAGTGACTCTACACTTACGGCTTTGGCATAATCCCGTAATGGGATTACTAAAGGCAATCGAGGAAGTTCAACACCTCGTTTTTGAGCATCTCGATAGCGTTGCAGTGATACCCAAGCATAGTGTAAAGCAAACCAAGTTTTACCTGTACCAAACTCCCCAAGTATAGAAATATGTTCTTTAACTGGATCATGTAGCCAACGGTCGATATAGCCATCAATCCAACCGTCTGATTCATCGTAATAGCTAACAGCTATTTGATTTTTACTAACAGGGTCTAATTCTTCTTTTTTACAGGCTAAAGGAACATACTGTGTGTCAATTTTTTTCCTTTTTACTTCAGATTCTAGCCAATCTAAATAACTGCTAAAATCTGCATCCTGCGCTAACAATTCATCAAAAGTATAACAGGCAAGATGACTATTCTCAGGCTTTTGAGTCTCTGTTCTTGCTGCTTTAGAAATACGGCGAGTTGTTACTAACCATCCCTCATCTACTCTTTGTGTTTGGGTTGACTGTTGCAAAGCTATGACATCGCTGAGTTGAACTTCACCTTCTATGCCACGTACAAGAATCCGATCATATCGATTACGCCTAACAGGAACATTAATAATCCACTCAAAAAATGAATCATCCCAAATTTCATATTTCTCAAATCGATAGCCTAAAGTTTCAAACCAACCGCGCATTTGTTGAGCTAAGGCGATCGCTCTGCATTTATTCTCAGTTGCCGTTGCTGGTAATGGTAAGGCTGGTTGAGTTTCTGCTGTCAAGCGTGCGATTTCTGTCCGAATTCCTTCCAGCGTGGGCAATCTGTCTAGTTGTTCAGTGATAGTTGCAATCCGTTGATGCAGAGAACCAATTCTCTGATTCAGCAAAACATCAGCAGGTGTGCGAGTGCGTTTTGCAACTTCAATAAATACAGTCGCAAATGCAGCTACTTCGCGTCTTACGTCTAGTCCCAAAGTTCTAATTTCATCGCCCAGACTGTAGGTATTGAGAAAAGCATCTACCTCCGAAAGCACAATTGAAGGGTTGTTATGGTCTAATGCCTTGCGGAAAGCTACTTTTATGGTTTCATGGCGGAATAATTCGAGAAATGCTTTTGGTTTTCCTATCCCGTATTCCACCAGGGCATAAGCGTAAACAGCACTAAAATCAGCAGGTGGATGCTCTGGATCAAGGTAAAACTGCTGGAGTAACTTAATTACTGTCTCGGAGCGCAGAATTTTTTCCTTGATTAGAGGATTGGCAACGCTAGTAATTGCGCTGATGACTAGATCCAAGTTAATTGAAATCATTACTTCACCCCGAAAATGCCCCAGGTATTCGCGCTAAATAACGCTTAATAACTATTAAAATATTAATTTTATCAACGACACTTTTCTTTTACACTTTCTCAAGCATTAGAGATTGCTAACAGATGCCACATATTGGCGATGCTTGACGGCAAGCCGAAGAGCGCGTCTACGCATTTCACGGGTGTATTTGAGTGAACTGGAGGAGTCGGTGCGGAGGTTTTTGGAGTCGTTAGGGAAGCTGAAGCGGAGTTATTTGACTGCTGTGGAGGAGAAATTGCTAGTGCTTCTAGAGTTGGAGTACAGAAATGGATAAGCCACCAAAAGTGTTTAGCACTCTCAGCATTGCCCTAAATTGAGAATCTTGAATTTTTAGGAG
>NZ_JACJSD010000087.1 GCF_014697615.1 Nostoc sp. FACHB-280
TGTGCTTTAATTCCAACATTCTCTCATTTAAAGTGGATGTTTGAATGGTTTATCCGAAACACTACCTTTGATTTTATGTCTCTTCAGATGTACGGAGTTTTTTCAGAAATCAAATACTAGTCCTATAGGTAGATATGATATCCACTAAATAAAGTTTACTAAATGATTAAATATAGCAATCCTAAATGAGCCGTGAAAAATATAGATAAGGAAACGAACCGCCAAAAACGCCTTAGACGCGCAAGCGGCTTCCCGCAGGGTAGGACGCAAAGCTAAGAAAGAAGAAAGAGATATAGAAATTTCACAAATGATTTAGGACTGCTATAACAGTAATAATTTCGTTAATAAAATTATTGATTGATGTTTAGAAAAGTCTGAACAATTACTACTACTCAAAATTACAAATTAGAGTGTTGATTAAAAAATTCTTTCTAATATAAATTCTCATATAAATCAATTATACTCATGCTTAAACAAGCATGATAGAAATCTGAAAATATAATATGGACAAAATTTTGCTACCTGTAATTACAGTGAATCTTTTATAAATAGGGGAATACAGATATGGAATTTTTATCCGATTCAGTGGTGCTATCACGGATGCAGTTTGCGCTGACAGCGATTTTTCATATACTTTGGCCTGTCCTGACAACGGGAATGGGAATTTATCTTGTCATCGTTGAGGGAGTATGGCTGAAAACTCGTAATCCTGATTATTACCTTCATGCGCGGTTTTGGTCGAAGTTTTACGTCCTCAACTTTGGTATTGGGGTAGCCACAGGTATTCCAATGGAATTTCAGTTTGGAACTAACTGGGCTCCTTTTTCGGAAGCTGTGGGGAATTTTTTTGGTAGTGTGATTGGTTTTGAAGCTTCTTGGGCGTTTATGCTAGAAGCAGCTTTTTTAGGAATTATGTTATTTGGTTGGGAGCGCGTCAATCCTGCGGTTCACTATCTCTCGACAATTTTGGTGGCTGTGGGTGCGAACTTGTCAACTCTGTGGATTTTGACAGCAAATTCTTGGATGCAAACACCAGCCGGCGGAGAGATGGTGAATGGCAAGTTTGTTGTCAATGATTACTTTCAGGCGATGTTCAATCCTTTTATGGCTAACAGTGTACTGCACATGTTTTTTGCCACCCTGGAAACTTCGCTGTTTGTAATTGGCGGAATTAGTGCTTGGTACATTTTGCAAAAACGCCATCCAGAGTTTTTTGCTAAGTCTTTAAAGATAGTTTTAGCAGCTGCGATCGCAGTTGCCCCATTACAAATATATATTGGTCACTTAAGTGGCGAACAAGTTTATCATTATCAACCAACAAAACTCGCCGCAATGGAAGCACAGTGGGAAAGCACACCCGCCGGACAACCTGCTGACTGGAGTTTACTCGCAATACCGAATGAAAAAGCACAGAAAAATGATTGGGAAATTACCATTCCCAACGCCTTGGGTTACATTCTGGAATTTAAGCAGAATCTTTCTGAACCTGTGCGCGGCTTAAAGGAATGGAAACCAGAGGATCGTCCCCATCTGGTAGGTTTGATTTACTACGCTTTTCGGGTGATGATTGCCATTGGCTTTTTCTTTGCTGGATTAATGCTGCTAACTACAGTGCAGTGGTTACGTGGTAAACTTGCAGCTAAAAATATTACTCAGCAACGTTGGCTGATGTTAGCTTGGGTATTTGCTGCACCTTTAGGATATATTGCTGTGGAGTCTGGCTGGATTGTACGCTGTGTGGGAAGACAGCCTTGGACACTTTATGGACAAATTCGCACAGTTGATTCAGCCTCGCGTTTACCTGCAAGCAATGTGTTAACTTCACTCACAGCTTTTGCAGTAGTTTACAGTTTATTGTTCATCGCCGCGATGTATTTTGGTAGTCGCATCATTCGCCGCGGGCCAAATCTTAATTTACCAATTCCTGGTACAGAAATTACCAAACCTGCTGTAGATACAACTCCAGGTGAGTTTGTCCCAGATGAACGCCCTGTGGAAGCACAACAATAAAAAGTCTGAAGTCTGAAATGGGGTATAACGAAGTCCTCTAAAGAACTCAAGTTTGTTGCTGATAGCACAAGCCAAGATTTTTTAGTCTACTTGAGTAGACTTCAGCTATTAGCCTTGAACTTAAGTTCAAGGCGGGTGACTAAGTTAAACCCAACATTCTAAAAATTTTGTTAGGTGACTCTGTAACCTATCACCTGTAACCTATCCCCTTTTAAACAAGAGATTTTATGGAAACGCTAAAGTATTTTTTACCGCAAGTTTGGTTTGTCATTTTAGCTCTATTTTTATTTTTGTATGTGATGCTAGATGGCTTTGATTTGGGAGTAGGAATTTTATCTCTGACTTCTTCTAATGAAGAACGTCGGGGAATTTTGATGACTAGCTTAAGCAATATTTGGGATGCGAATGAAACTTGGCTAGTGTTGATGGGAGGGGGATTGTTTGGGGCGTTTCCTTTGGCTTACGGCACAATTTTAAATGCTTTATATATCCCGATTTTAGTGATGGTATTTGGCTTTATTTTTCGGGGTGTGGCGTTTGAATTTCGGGAGTTATCCAGACGGAAATTATTTTGGAATTTTGCTTTTGGTGCGGGAAGTTTTATCGCTGCACTTGGTCAAGGTTTTGCCCTTGGTGCTGTCCTCAAAGGGATTAATGTTGATGAGACGGGACATTTTATTGGTAGCACTTGGGATTGGTTAAGTTTGCCATCTGTGTTAGTCGCATTAACTTTAATTCAAGGATATGTGTTGATTGGTTCGACTTATCTGGTGTGGAAAACGACAGGAGAGTTGCAAGAAACCCATTATCAAACTGCGAAAATAGCAGCACTAACGACATTAGTGGGTGCGATCGCCATTACAATTAGTACACCAATAATTTATGAAAGTGCCAGATATCGACTATTTCAACAGCCTTTTGTTTATATTTTTACCCTGATTCCCGTTGTGGGAGTTTGGCTAATTTGGCAACTTTTACAAAGTCTAAACCGCAAAGAAGAACGCGCACCTTTTGTTTGGACGATTCTATTATTTGTGTTGTCTTTTATTGGACTGGGATTAATTATATTTCCCTATATTATCCCCACAAAAATCACAATTTACGAAGCATCGGCTGATCCTAGTTCTTTGGTCATTATGATTATTTTTATCGGCTTTCTCATCCCAGTAATGTTGTTCTACAACCTTTATCAATATATTGTGTTTCGCGGTAAGGTGACTGGTGGTGGTTATGAGGAATAAATAAAGTATGTTTCAGGTAAAATCTAAAACTATGTAGGAGATTATGCGTTGAGTAATGATATCAGAAGTGATCGCACCACCAAAGCCAAGACCTAAGATTTGAATGAGATTTGCTAAGGAGTGATCGCAACAGAAAATAGTTTGCCCTATGATCAAGCCTAGGAGAATTGACTGGAGGCTGAAAAGGAACTCATGAGGAATAAGAGAAACAAGGCATAGGGGTGAAAGGGTTTTGGATACATACATCCCTATATTTATTCACCCTAAATCTGTAGGAGTCGTATCCCAGCGATCGCTTCACTTAACCTTACTCAACTACAATATATATAGACTTTGTTGCGAATTGTATAGTTAGGGATTGGCTGTCATGGCTCCCGCCGTTTTAATTCAAAATCTACAAAAGCGTTACGGTACCGTTGAAGCCGTCAAAGACGTTTCTTTTGAGGTAGAACCAGGAGAAATCTTTGGTTTACTCGGCCCCAACGGTGCAGGTAAAACTACGACTCTACGTGCTTTGTGTACCCTCACAACTCCTGATGCAGGCAAAATCGAAGTATCTGGTGTGTCTGTGTTGAATAACCCCAGAGTCGCAAGGCAAAAACTCGGTTATGTAGCGCAGGAAGTTGCTATTGATAAAGTGCTAACCGGAAAAGAACTGCTGCAATTGCAAGCGGCGCTTTATCATCTCCCTGGCGCGGTAGCAAAACAGCGAATTCAAACAGTTTTAGATTTACTGAGTTTGCAAGAATACGCCGATAAAAAAACAGGAACTTATTCGGGCGGTTTACGCAAACGGCTTGACTTAGCGGCTGGGCTACTCCATGCACCAGATGTATTAGTTTTAGACGAACCTACAGTTGGACTGGACATCGAAAGCCGATTTGTTGTTTGGGAGTTTTTACGGAAGTTACGAGCATCAGGAACTACCGTTTTAATTACCAGCCATTATTTAGAAGAAATTGACGCATTAGCCGATCGCGTGGCTATTATTGACCGTGGAATTGTGATTGCCACAGGTACACCCTCACAATTAAAGGATAGAGTAGGAGGCGATCGCATTACCTTACGCATCCGGGAATTTTCACCACTTGAGGAAGCCGAAAAAGCCAAAAACCTCTTACAAGCTTTACCTTTCGTCCAAGAAATCATCATCAACAGCGCCCAAGGTAATTCCCTTAACTTGGTAGTTACACCGCAAAATGATGCCCTAATTACCATTCAGCAAGCATTGAATAATGCCAGCTTACCAATTTTCGGCATCGCCCAATCTCGCCCCAGTCTAGATGATGTCTATCTCGCCGCCACCGGACGCACCTTAATGGATGCAGAACTAGCCGCAGTCGCTAACCGTGATCCGAAAGCAGAAAAGAAGCAAAATATGAGATAGTACTGCTTCGTAGTGTCAATAGTCATTTGTCCTTTGTCATTTGTGATTACTCATGGCAATTGACCAATGACCAATAACTAATGACAAAATCCTATGAGTGTAACCCCTAAATCTGATCTAAATTGGCAGCAACTAGCTTCACCTGCGGATGCTGCACCTAATTTTTTTGGTGAATTAGTCCAAGAGACGCTGGCTTTAACTCGTCGCTTGTTTATTCAATTACAACGCCGTCCCTCTACTTTATTGGCGGGAATTGTTCAGCCTGTGATGTGGTTGGTGTTATTTGGCGCTTTATTCCAAAATGCACCGAAGGGTTTATTTGGTAGTACGACAAATTACGGTCAATTTTTGGCAGCAGGTGTTATTGTTTTTACAGCTTTTGCTGGAGCTTTGAACGCCGGATTACCTGTGATGTTTGACCGCGAATTTGGCTTTTTGAATCGTTTATTAGTCGCGCCTCTAGCATCACGCTTTTCAATTGTCTTTGCTTCCGCCATCTTTATTATTAGCCAAAGCTTACTGCAAGCAGCCGTAATTGTTGGTGCAGCAGCCTTTTTAGGTGCGGGAATACCAGATGCCGCAGGGTTAGGTGCGATCGCTCTCATTGTCTTCCTTTTAGCTTTGGGAGTAACTGCGATTTCCCTTGGTTTGGCTTTTGCCCTACCCGGACATATTGAATTAATTGCTGTAATATTCGTTACAAACTTGCCTTTATTATTTGCCAGCACTGCTTTAGCACCCTTATCTTTCATGCCCCAGTGGTTACAAGTTGTCGCCACTCTCAACCCTCTCAGCTACGCCATTGAACCTATCCGTTATCTTTATTTGCATCAAGGCTGGGAATTGAGTAGCGTTGTGATGCAAGCACCTTGGGGTGAAATTACCTTTGGCAGTGCTTTGTTAATTTTGTTGGGCTTTGCTGTTGTGGCTTTACTCAGCATTCAGCCCCAATTACGCAAAACTCTTGCTTAAGATAAAAGCATGGTGTTGTTGCAGCATATTGGAGAATCTCATGCAAAAATCATTTTTATCAGTTCAAAGCTTCTGTGTGGCTACATTAGCAGGAATTGGCTTTGCCTCTTTCCTTGCAGCCCAACCGAGTTTGGCACAGCTGAATACAATCGATAACTATCCGGCCGATAGTTCTCAAGATAATACCAACCCATTTTCGACTAATTCAGGTAGTTTAAACCCCCTTGATTTAATTCACCGCGCTCAGTTTGGTAGTTTCAACTGGAACACCCAACAAAAAGACGAAGAATTAAACTCAGCTGTGGCTGAATTAAACAGAAAGCGGGCTACACTCAAACAAAATCCCAATCAACCCGTAAATAACACTGCTGGACAAGCGGTTCCTGGTTTACCAGCTATCACATCTCCTAGTGTGATTTCTCCAGTGCAGATCGTTCCACCCCAAAACTGAATTCAATTCAAAAACCTCACTTTGCATGAAAATCCTGATGGGATTTCCAGAAATCATCAATTTATCCATCTTGTGGGATGAACATCTTCTTTGGATATCCATCCCATAAGAACAGGATATTTTTATCTGGAAGTCCCAGACAGGTAATCAAGCTCAAAGCTAAAATTCAATTCACAACAATTACAAACCCAGTGCCGCTAAAATATCGCTGGCGTGGTTAGATGTATTCACGTTGGCATCAACATGAACGATTGTGCCATTGGGGTTGATGACGTAGGTGACGCGCTTGGCATAACCACCACCATCAACATCGTAAGCTTGAATCAGAGTTTTTTCGGTATCCGCCAGTAGGGGAAAGTTCAAATTAAATTTTTGGGTAAAGGCTTGATGCGACACTTCATCATCGGCACTCACACCCAAAACAACTATATCTTTACCTTGATATTGCTCTTGAGCATCGCGGAAGCTACACGCTTGTTTGGTGCAGCCTGGAGTGTCATCTTTGGGATAAAAATACAAAACAACGGTCTTACCAGCAAAATCAGACAATGAGACAGTGTTGCCATTAGTATCTTTGACGGTAAATGCAGGTGCATCCGTACCAACTGCTAGAGGCATAATGAACCTTTCCTGTTTGGTGTTTGTTGATGACTCTGAAATTTTACAATAATTTACAATGATTAAAGAAGAATTCAGAAGTCAGAATACAGGATTCAGAATTAATTGAGTAAGTTTATGAGTTGTAAATTAATTTGTATTGAGATAAATAAATATTTCCATGAATAAACTTGATTCCCCAACCCCAAACTCCTTCTCTTACCCTGTTAACACAGTAGAAAGAGCCGAGCGATCGCTCATTTGTTCTCCTTTCAGAGTTGGTTTATTTACAGCCATGCGTAACGAGAGTGTACCATTAAATGCGATCGCCCAAGAAAACGGCATCAAAAATGGCTATACTCAGCATCCCTTATCAGAATTGGCTTGTTACAACGCTTTAGACTGGTTAATCCAAGTTGGTGTACTGCGGCGCGAAGTTGATGGCCAAGGAATTACCGATAGTTTTCGCCTCACACCTTTAGGTCATCAATTAATCGAGAAATATCAAGGACAAAATTTTCCTGCCCCTTCCTGGCGAGATTCCCTTTATAATGCCTCCATTCGTTGGTTGAGACTGCCTTTCTAGAATTAAAAATCTTAAAGTTAATATTAGGTTACAAAAGGGAACAATATACTTACGGAAGCATCAAGCCCAAGATAAATTCTTCATCAACCTCTAACAGCTTTGCTCAGATTTTGATGAAAATTGCATAAATCACAGGGGTCAATAATTTGGGTATGGATATTTATCCACCCTCAAGTTTTGTTTGCTTCTGGATGTTTAGCAGTGGCTAGGTAGATGAGGATTTTGTGCAAGCCTGAATCTCACAACTTTATGATTGATCCCAATCTAAAAATCTCCAATTCTTCTGCCTGCTGCTATAACTGTTGATGAATGGATGTGATATCATTACCCGTTCATAACTAAGTATTTCACCCTCTTATTGAAAAGTACACATTAAGTATGAAAGCAATTATGGTAGTGGGAACTACATCCCACGCAGGGAAATCACTCTTAACTACGGCTATTTGCCGTTTGCTATCGCGGCGTGGTTGGAGAGTGGCTCCCTTTAAAGGTCAAAATATGGCTTTAAATGCTTATGTCACTGCCAATGGGGGTGAAATTGGTTATGCACAGGCGGTGCAAGCTTGGGCTTCTGGGGTGGTTCCTTGGGTAGAAATGAATCCCATTTTACTCAAACCCCAAGGTGATATGACTTCCCAGGTAATTGTTAAGGGTAGACCAGTCGGGAGAGTCAAAGCAGCAGATTACTACGAGCAATTTTTCGACCTTGGTTGGCGAGCGATAGAAGAATCTCTACAACATTTATCCACAGAATTTGATATGTTGGTTTGCGAAGGTGCAGGTAGCCCCGCAGAAATTAACCTCAAGCACCGTGATTTGACCAATATGCGGATAGCAAAGTATTTAAATGCACCGACAATCTTGGTAGTTGATATTGATCGTGGTGGGGCTTTTGCCCATGTTGTAGGGACTTTAGAGTTACTTGACCCTGATGAACGGGACTTAATCAAAGGTATTGTAATTAACAAGTTCCGTGGACAGCGATCGCTCCTAGATTCCGGTATCCAATGGCTAGAAGAACGCACCAAAAAACCTGTAATTGGTGTACTGCCTTATTTCCAAGAACTATTCCCCGCCGAAGATTCCCTCGACTTACTAGAGCGCAAAGCTCACAAAGCTCAAGCTGACTTGAATATCGTGGTGATTCGCTTACCTAGAATTGCTAACTTTACCGATTTTGACCCCTTAGAATCAGAACCATCTGTTTCCGTGAGATATCTCAGTCCAAAACAAGATTTAGGACATCCAGACGCAGTAATTATCCCTGGTACAAAAACTACTATTGCCGACTTGATTTTATTGCAGAAAAGCGGTATGGCAGAAGCCATCCAAAATTATGCCGCTTCTGGTGGCACAGTTTTAGGGATTTGCGGCGGCTACCAAATGCTAGGACAAATTATTGCTGACCCCGAAGGTATAGAAGGTCAAGCTGGTAGATTCCAAGGCTTGAATTTATTACCCATCAGAACCGTTATTACTGGGCAGAAAATAGCTCGTCAACGTCAAGTAAGCTCAAATTATCCCCAGATGGGCTTACCAGTGACTGGCTTTGAAATTCATCAAGGGCGATCGCGTATTGAACAACCACCCGATAGTCAAGCGTATCAACCCTTATTTGATGATGTTAACCTAGGGTTGGTGGATAGCTGTCAATCAGTTTGGGGTACATACTTACACGGATTGTTTGACAATGGCCCTTGGCGACGTGCTTGGTTAAATCGCCTGCGTCAACAGCGCGGCTTAAAATCCTTACCCACAGGTGTCGCCAACTACCGCGAACAGCGAGAACAAATTTTAGACTCGCTGGCTACAGAAGTAGAACGCCATTTAGACTTAACACCGTTTTTGTCGTAGTTAGCCAAAAATTGTATGAGTGTTAGCGTTCGATTTTTACCAGATGATGTCGCCATCAATGCTGAAGTGGGGGAAGCACTCTTAGATGTAGCGCAACGCGCTGGAGTATTTATTCCCACAGGTTGTCTCATGGGTTCATGTCACGCCTGTACAGTAGAACTTGAAGATGGTGATGTCATTCGCGCTTGCCTTTCCGCAGTCCCGCCAACAGATGAGGAGTTGAGAATACATTTATTTAGCGACCCAACTTGGTAGTTATTGTATTTTCCAGATGGATAAACTCAAGTACCAAATGGTAATTCAGTGGTCAGAAGAAGATGATTGCTTCTTGGTAGAACTTCCTGATTTCCCTGGACAACGTTGGCGCACTCATGGGGATACTTACGAGTCAGCTGTTGCCAATGGCATTGAAGCACTGGAGTCTTTGATTATTGCTTATAAAACTGCGGGAGATCCACTGCCACAGCCAACCGTGTTGAACGTTGCTTAACACAAACTTGAGATTATAGAACCAAACCTAACAACACAAAATTCTAGCGACACAAAAGTAGTAGTCCGCCACATAAATTTAGGACTTAAGCAAAACACCTCTCAAACTCCCATGTCTCCGTGAACTCTGCGCCTTTGCGGTTCTTTATTCCATTGTCCATACCTCTGATTTTGCCTCTGACTGAAGTAATTCCTCAAAGTGTTAAAATCTGGTGACAATTAACAGAGCTAAACATTAGGGATAGCAAGCTCCTTAAAAAAAAGCAATATTTCCTCATAGCTGCTCAAGTTCCGAAGTTCTTGAAGTAACGATATATTTGAGTATCTGTCCCGCACACATCTATTTTTTGTTGTTAAATCTATGAAGTCTTATTTAGCCGCCGCTATTCAAATGACAAGTGTGCCTGATTTATACAAAAATTTGGCACAAGCAGAAGAATTGATTGAGCTTGCTGTGCGTCGAGGTGCTGAATTAGTTGGGCTACCAGAAAACTTTTCTTTTATGGGAGAAGAAAAAGATAAACTCGCCCAAGCTGCAACCATCACCCGCGAAACAGAACAGTTTCTCAAAAAAATGGCTCAACGCTTCCAAGTCACAATTTTAGGCGGCAGCTTTCCTGTTTTGGTAGAAGAGACAGGCAAAGTTTATAATACTTCCACCCTAATTGACCAAAGTGGTTTAGAAGTTGTTCGTTACCAAAAGGTACATTTATTTGATGTGAATGTTCCCGATGGTAATACTTATCGTGAATCTAGCACTGTCGTAGCTGGTACACAATTGCCATCAGTATATTTTTCCCCAGAACTGGGCGGTATTGGTCTTTCTGTTTGTTATGATGTGCGGTTTCCAGAACTGTATCGCCATCTATCCAGTAAGGGAGCCGATGTAATGTTTATTCCTGCGGCGTTTACTGCTTTTACTGGCAAAGATCACTGGCAAGTATTATTACAAGCAAGAGCAATTGAAAATACTTGTTATGTGATTGCACCAGCCCAAACTGGGACAAACTATGCTCGTCGCCAAACCCACGGCCATGCTGTAATTATTGATCCTTGGGGAGTCATTTTAGCGGATGCTGGGGAAAAACCCGGAATTGCGATCGCAGAAATCAATCCCTCACGTTTAGAACAAGTGCGTCGCCAAATGCCATCTTTACAACATCGAGTGTTTGGCTAAAGTCTCAAGTGTAAAGTCTGAAGTGTGAAATTGTCTGCTTCAGATTTTACTCACCATCCTGAAGACTTGCCATTAAACTTCGCAACATTAAATAAGATGAAGTTGCACCAGGATCTTGATGTCCAATACTCCGTTCTCCTAAATAACTAGCGCGTCCTTTTTTCGCTAACATCGGTTTGGTGTTTTCTAGCGCCTGTTCTGCAACAGCTACAGATTTTTGTAGTGCAGATACAGTATCTTTACCTTCCTCAATTGCTTGCCTAAAAGCCATTACAGATGGAGACAGCACATCAACCATTGTTTTGTCTTCTAGTTGGGCTTTACCACGTTGCAAAACACCATCTAAACCAGCTTGCAACAATGCCAATAGCTCTTGTGTCGTTAGTTCTTGTTTACCAACCGCTATAGTGCTGGCTTTTAAAAAAAATGTCCCGTATAAAGGGCCACTAGCACCCCCAACACTAGAAATCAAAGTCATACTCACAGTTTTCAAAATACTGCCAATATCTTGCTGAGTCACAGTTGGTAACTGACTGATCACCTTTCTAACACCACGATCCATATTAATACCGTGGTCAGCATCACCAATGGCTGCGTCTAATTCAGTTAAATATTCTTTATTCTGCTCTATCTCAGAGCCAAATATTTGTAACCACTTGAGAATTTGGGCTTGAGTGACCATATTACATACCCCACCGCAGATTTGCTGTATGTACTGGTGCATCCCACAACTGCAAGAGTTCATCATCCAACTTCAGCAAGGTAATTGAGCAACCTTGCATTTCTAAAGATGTGATGTAAGGGCCAATTAAGTTGCGGACAATGATCATTCCCTGTTTTTCGCAGATTTCTGCCAACTTACGATAAATCAGATAAAGTTCAGAGATGGGCGTACCACCCATACTATTAACAAAGGCTAACAAGCGATCGCCTCTTTGCAAAGGTGGATCAATCAATTCCACATCAACCCATTCGCCTTGAGTCTCATCCCACTCTCGCACAACCCGACTATAGCCAACATCATCAATAATTGTTTGGGTTAATATCTCTGCAATCTCATCTGCTGATTTTACATCAATTCTTTCCCTTCCTGGTTCGCCGTGAATCCCAATGCCAATTTCCATTTCGCGATCGCTTAATGTAAATGTTGGAGTACCCCTCGCTGGTACTGTACAAGATGTTAAAGCAATTCCCATACTTCGCCCATTCAGATTTACTTGACGACACAAATCTGCTACTTGTTGCAAGTCATAACCTTGTTCAGCCGCCGCACCACAAATTTTCTCTGCTAACACTGTCGTTCCCACACCACGACGACCTTGGGTATATAAACTATCCTTCACTGCTACATCATCGTCAATCAAAATATTGAGCGCACGGATACCTTCACTTCTAGCTAACTCCGTTGCCATCTCAAAGTTCATCACATCGCCACTATAGTTTTTGACAATATAAAGAATACCTGCTCCACCATTTACCTGTTGAGCAGCAGCCAGCATCTGGTCAGGAGTAGGTGACGTAAACACCTCTCCCGGACAAGCTGCATCTAGCATTCCTGTACCCACAAACCCTGTGTGCATCGGTTCATGTCCACTACCTCCACCAGAAATAATTGCCACTTTTCCTGGTTTGGGTGCATTAGCTCGATAGACAAAAGTGGGATCACAGTTGACTTTGATTAAATCTGAATGAGCCACCGCCATCCCAGCTAGACTTTCTCTTACGAAGTCTTCTGGCTGATTAATCAGCTTTTTCATTGTCTGTACTTGCGAAGATTGCTACAGATTCAGAATAATCCACCGAGCAGAAAACACAAAGACGCACCAGACTAATGTATTTTTTGCCGGAATGGTGTTATGTGGTGCGATCGCCCATATTTTTGAAGCAACTTCTCCAGAACACTCCGTAAATAATTTTCAGGAATTTTTTGATTTTTTCACAAACTCGGACAAGTTCATTGCCAATTTCTTCTATTAGATTTAATTCTGTTTAAGCTGAAATTAGCCTTATACAGCCAAAAATCGATGATTACTCAATACTGTGCTTATTTACCTACTGTATATTGGTTTTTACTTTTTTTTCAATTAAATTCAAAAAAAAATTTGCCAACCCCTTGACGTTCCTATAACCAGTTGTTAATCTAGATAAGTGTCAAGGCAAGAGCCGAGGCGACTGAACCGAGAAAAAACAATACTTTGAAAGCTTAAATTTAAACCAATCCTCGTCAAATAAATTGGTTTTGGGGATAACCCAGAAACTTAAAAAATTATAGCAAGGAATCTGAAAAAACTTTCTTTTCAGATAACAAACTCAAAAAACAACAAAACGGAGAGTTTGATCCTGGCTCAGGATGAACGCTGGCGGTATGCTTAACACATGCAAGTCGAACGGAATCTTAGGATTTAGTGGCGGACGGGTGAGTAACGCGTGAGAATCTGGCTTCAGGTC
>NZ_JACJSD010000088.1 GCF_014697615.1 Nostoc sp. FACHB-280
GCAAGAACTTATTCTGATTTAGCGAAAGCGATTGAAAATGCTTTTAGCCAAGTCTCATTAAATGACATTTATAATTGGTTTACACATTCTTGTTACTGCACCTCACCAGAGTAGAAAACGCTATATCCATACGAACAACTAAAAGCAGCTAATGTCTTAGGAACCCAAGAAATCCTCAGATTAGCAAGTCTCATCAAAGTTAAACCTGTACATTACATTTCTACCCTTTCTGTTTTTCCTGCACAAAGCAATACTGAATTACAAGTATTCTGCGAACAAGATTCTTTGGAACATAATGGAATTATCCAAAGTGGCTATGCTCAGAGTAAATGGGTAGCAGAAAAATTAGTAAAAATTGCACTTTCTAGAGGACTTCCTGTTAGTATTTACAGACTTGGTAGGATAACAGGAAATAGTCAAACAGGTGTCTGGAATACAAATGACTTTATGCGGCGGATGATTAAATGCTGTATTCAACTTGGTAGTGTGCCAGAAATTGATAATTTACTGGATATGACTCCTGTAGATTATGTTAGTCAAGCCGTCATTTATTTATCTCAGCAAAACGCATCAATTGGTCAAGTTTTTCACTTGTTAAATCCCCAACCAATTCAATTGGAAAAACTCATTGAGTGGATATGTTCTTATGGCTATCCACTACAACTTATTAAATATGAAAAATGGCGAACAAAGTTGATTGATGCTGCTAATAAGTCTCCAGAACCGACTTTATCTGCTCTTTTACCTTTGTTTCCGCAAGGAAGATACAAAGACGTAATATCCTCTCCAGAAAATCTCCAAGCCAAAATAACACAGTTTGATTGCAAAAAGACAATTGAGAAACTAGCAGGTACTTCTATAGTCTGTCCATCAATAAATACTGAATTGCTCGAAAACTACTTTCGTTACTTCGTTAATAGTGGTTTTTTGCATCCACCACAGAGGTAATAAAAATGATATATCAAACTAGAAATTATGCGCTTATTCATCCTAATTTGGTTCGGACAACTAGTTTCGCTGCTCGGTTCTGGTCTGACTAGATTTGCATTGGGTATTTGGGTATATCAAGAAACTGGGTCAGTAACGTTATTCTCTCTCATTTCTTTATTTACCATGCTACCTAGTATCTTGTTGGCTCCATTAGCTGGTGTATTTGTAGACCGTTGGGATCGCCGTTGGACAATGATCTTGAGCGATAGTGGAGCCGGTTTGAGTACGTTAGCTATGGGATTATTGTTATTAACCGGTCGGCTAGAAATTTGGCATATTTACTTAGCTGTAGGAGTTAGTTCAGCCTTTAGTGCTTTCCAATTACCAGCTTATGTTGCTCTGACCACATTGCTTGTCCCTAAGCAACACCTTGGTCGTGCTAGTGGTATGGTACAAACCGCAGATGCTATTTCGCGGCTACTTTCACCAATAATAGCTGGTGTGTTGATTGTGACTATTCAGATTCAGGGTGTAATTTTAATTGATTTTTTGACTTTTGTGATTGCTGCGATCGCACTTTTACTCGTCCGATTTCCCAAACCTAAAACTACCCTTGAAATTCACAAGGGTCAGGGTTTCCTACTATCTGAAGCTATCTATGGGTGGACATATATCAGTACTCGACGAGGGCTATTAGGATTATTGATATTCTTCACTATTAGCAACTTTTTCATCGGAATTGTCAGCGTATTATTTACCCCCTTAGTATTAGCTTTTACGTCTGCTACTGTTTTGGGTTCAGTGTTTTCTCTTGGTGGAGTCGGGATGTTGCTTGGTGGTTTAACGATGAGTACCTGGGGCGGATTTAAGTACCGTATCTATAGTGTACTGGGTTTTACATTATTAAATAGTCTTTGCATACTCTTTGGTGGACTACAGCCTTCTGTACCAATATTTTTTGTCACTACCTTCATCTATTTTTTCGGTGTCGCAATCATCAATAGTTCCGATCAAGCTATTTGGCAGAGTAAAGTACCATTGGCTATCCAAGGAAGAGTTTTTGCCATCAGAACTATGCTGGCTTGGGCTTCTCTACCTCTAGCTTATTTGATAGCGGGGACTTTAGCAGATCGAATTTTTGAGACATTACTGGCGGTTGATGGCCCCTTGGCGGGAAGTTTGGGACAAATTATTGGTGTGGGTAAAGGACATGGTATAGCTTTATTATTTGTGGCGATCGCTATACTAATGATCTTAATGGTAGTTGGCGGCTATTTATATCTACCTCTACGATTACTAGAAGCGCAATTACCAGACGCAATTCATGATGATGTTAGTCTCACAAAGAAACAAGAAAGATAAAAAGCTAATTTATCCTCTAGTGAGACATATTGTGGTGAAGATTCATTTAAGTTTCCGGTTGATCTAGTTTGACACTTTGTCTTTTGACATAAGTACGCAGTTGAAATTATTGTCACAAATAATATCTGTGCCAAAGCAAACGTAGCAGTAGCGATGTAAAAGCGTTACTGGAAAATTAGTGTTATTAGCTATCAGTGGTGCGAGGAAGTAGGGTGAAAAAACATCATTTATCAATTTATTTGTGGCTAATTTCTGCTGCAACAATTTCTGTTGCTTCTCCTGTCAATGCAGAGGAAATAGTCATCAAAGATATTCCCAAACTCAGCGATTTTCAGCGTCCCCACAACACTATCAAAGACTGGTTAGCACAGCAGTCAGAAATTATCTCCATAACAGCAGTAAATCTCACCCAAACTTCTAGCGGTTTGGAAATCATCTTAAAAACTCCCACATCTGATAAGTTACAAATTACTAACAAAAGTGCGGGAAATAACTTCATTGTAGATATTCCTAATGCTCAACTGCAATTAACAGGTAACAGTTTCTTTCGTCAAGAAAATCCAGTTGCAGGAATTACAGAAGTAACAGTGACTAACGTAGATGCAAATACTATCAGAATCACAGTAATAGGTAAAGCGGATGTCCCAAAAATCGAGTTAGACGACAGTGATGAAGGTTTAATTTTTGTCGTCACACCAATTACATCCCCCACATCACAATCGCAGCCACCACAACCACCAAATACATCCGAGCCTAGTAGCGAAACACCACCAACTCAACCATCGGCTGAGAATCAAGAACCAATTGAACTGGTAGTGACGGGTGAGCAAGATAGATATAACGTCCCCACCGCCTCCACTGGTACTAAAATAGAAGCCCCGCTACGCGACTTACCTCTATCAATTCAAGTCATCCCCCGTCAAGTAATTGAAGACAGAGGTGTATTTAGACTCAACGATTTAGCTGATAATGTATCGGGTGTCCAACAGGAACCGGGTTATGGTTCTCTACCCACAGTAGGGTTTCGGATTCGTGGTTTTACGACAAATTTTGGCAACTTACGCAACGGCTTTCAAGATTTTGGCTATGAAACACCGCGTGATGTCGCTAACGTCGAGCGATTTGAAATTCTCAAAGGACCAGCTTCAGTTCTTTATGGCGGTGGTGGTCAATATACTTCCAAACTTCCAGGCGGTGTTGTCAATACGATTACAAAAAAGCCTCTAACAGAACCTTACTATAACGCCAATGTTACTTATGGGAGTTACAACTTTTTCCGCCCAACGATTGATGTAACTGGGCCACTTACGGCAGATAAATCACTGCTGTATCGCTTGAATGTTGCCTATGAAAATGCTGATAGTTTCCGTGATTTTAGTAGAAATGATAGTTTTTTAATTGCACCTGCAATCACTTGGAATATTGGCCCACGCACGCATCTAGGTCTTGAATTTGAATATCAAAATTATAATTTCAACTTTAATTATGGATTTTTACCAGAACCTGAGTTTTTAACTATTCCCAGAGGTAGATTTCTCGGTGAACCTGATTTTAGTGAAAGTAATAATAACACTATTTCATTTACTTATAATTTTGAGCATGAATTTAGTGATAACTGGAAACTTCGCCAAGGCTTTAACTTAGTCAGGTCAAATTTGGATAGCGAGTCAACATTTCCATTTGCTTTAGAAGATGACCGCAGAACTATTGATCGTAGTCCTGCTAGATCAGAGGAAGGAAATGAAAATACAACGCTGCAAAATGAAATTTCTGGTAAATTTAAAACGGGATTTTTACGTCATAATCTACTATTTGGTGTAGAACTAGCAAGATATAAATTTCGCTTTGATTTTTTTAATGCAGCAGATATTAGCACACTTGATATTTTTAATCCGCAGTATGGTGCAAGATTTGCGATTCCATCATCGCCAAATTTTGGTAGAGAATATGGCTCGGATAATCTAGGAATTTATGTGCAGGATTTAATCGAACTTCTGCCTAACTTAAAAATTTTAGCGGGTGGACGTTGGGATTTGAATGAATTATTTAATAGAGACCGTGTAGAGAATACAGTTCTAAATGAAGAATCAAGTTCGCAATTTTCACCACGAGTTGGGATTGTTTATCAGCCCAGTGAAACCACTGCCCTTTATTTTAATTGGTCAAATTCGTTTGCGCCTAACTTTACGGCTACTAGCCGCACCAATCAGCCATTTGAGCCAGAAATTGGTGAGCAATTTGAAGTCGGAATCAAGCAGGATTTAATTAAAGACCGTCTGTCGGCAACGTTAGCACTTTATCAAATTACACGGCAAAATGTGTTGACTCCTGATCCCGTTGATCCTCAAAGATTCAGTGTAGCTACAGGTGAACAAAGAAGTCGAGGGGTGGAATTAGATATCACAGGACAAATTTTACCGGGTTGGAATATTATTGCTAACTATGCTTATACAGATGCTATCGTCACAGAAGATGAAAGCATTCCTGTTGGTAGTAGATTGTATGGTGTACCGGAAAATAGTGCTAGTCTGTGGACAACTTATCAGTTTCAAAGGGGCGATTTAGAAGGTTTAGGATTTGGATTAGGGTTAGCTTTTGTAGGAGAACAAGCAACTAGATTACCTAGTACTTTGACATTACCTTCTTATGTCAGAGCTGACGCAGCAGTTTTCTATCGTCGTGATAACTATAAAATTGGGTTGAATTTCAAAAATATTTCCAATGTCAGATATTATACTTTAGATGGTTTCTTTATTTATCCCGCAGCACCGTTTACGGTTCAAGGAACAGTGTCGTTTGACTTTTAAGGAAGTTTGGTGATGAAAAAACATCACTATATTTTTATGCTGGTAACTTGTTTGTTGGTAGTGCTGACAGCTTGTCAGATGCAGGTACAAAATACTAATAGCAAACAAGTAACAGCTTCTAGCTTTAATCCTGTTACAATTGAGAACTGTGGTATTAGTATTACTTATAAACAACCACCAAAACGGGTTGTGACTCTCAACCAACCAGCGACTGAGATTATGTTGGCGTTAGGTTTAGAAGCGCACATGGTGGGTACAGCTTATTTAGACGATCGCATTCTGCCAGAATACCAAAAATCCTACGCCCAAGTCCCGGTAATTGCAAAGAATTATCCTTCACAAGAAGTTTTGTTAGGTGCAGAACCAGATTTTGTCTATGCTTCCTTTCCCGGAGCTTTTGGTAAAAATACAACCAGTGGACGCAAAGACTTACTGAATTTGGGCATTAATTCATATTTAGCCGAAGGTGCTATCGAAGTTTGTCCGCGCAAACGAGGATTGTTAGAGAATATTTATAGTGAAATTCAGGATATTGGTAAGATTTTTGGCGTAAGCGATCGCGCTACTAAATTAATTGCATCCATACAAAAAGACTTAGAAAACACACACAAGCAACTTGGCAAGATAAATCCACCCAAGCGTGTTTTTTGGTATGCCAGTGAAAGTCCACCTTATACTATTACCGTTGATAGTATACCAAATTTGATTTTAAAGTCGGCTGGTGGTCAGAATATATTTCAAGAACAAGGAAATGGCACTTACATTACAGTTAATTGGGAAGATGTAATTAACCGCAATCCAGAGATAATTATTCTCAGCGAAGCTAGTTGGTCACCTGCTCAACAACAGCGACAACTGTTTGAAAGTAACCCTGCATATAGCAAAATTGCCGCAGTCCAAAACAATAAATTTGTTGTGATTGACTACAGTTACAGCACTTCAGGAGTCAGAATTGCTCAGGGAGTGAAGCAACTTGCTCAAGCCTTTTATCCAGATAAATTCAAGTAATCAGATTCAAAATTGCAAAATGAGAAAAGTGCCATAACTTATGACTAATTACTAAATGATTAATTCAGTACTAAAGCATCTGAGAAAAGACCAACAGCAACGTTACAAACTGCTAATGATCGCAATGGTTGTGATGTTGTTACTTTCTATAACTTTAGCTGTGATGATTGGCCCTGTACCTATTTCCCCTTTTCAGGTATGGCAGATAGCTTTATCACAAATCTTGCCAAATGTTACAGGCGATTGGACTCCGGCACAAGTTCAAATTATCTGGCTGATTCGTTTTCCGCGTGTGTTGTTGGCTTTTTTTGTGGGTGCTGGGCTATCAGTGGTGGGTGTGATTATGCAAGCATTGGTAAGTAATCCCCTAGCTGATCCCTTTATTTTTGGTATTTCCTCTGGCGCATCAGTGGGTGCTGTTTTAGTGATTTTGCTGGGTATTTTTTCCATGTTTGGTGTGTATGCGTTGTCTCTTGGGGCGTTCTTGGGTGCGCTGGTAGCGTTTATTTTGGTGTTTTTATTAGCCAGACAACAAGGAAAACTATTTCCCACACGCTTAATTTTAGTTGGTGTAGCAGTCTCGTATATGTTTGAAGCGATGACTAGTTTTTTGGCTTTGAAAGCTGGTAGTGGTGAAGCTACACAAAGAGTATTGTTTTGGTTATTAGGGGGACTTTCCGGCACAAAATGGTCAGATTTAATCTTGCCAGTACTCGCTTTATTAGTCGGGATCGGTTATTTGTTATTTCAGACGCGATCGCTTAATGCACTCTTGATTGGTGAAGAAACAGCCCGGACTCTCGGAGTTGATACTGATAGTTTCCGCAAGCAACTATTCTTCGTCACCTCATTTTTAACAGGTGTGATAGTTGCTGTAAGTGGTGTAATTGGCTTTGTGGGGCTAATGATTCCTCACAGCGTCCGGTTTTTAGTTGGCTCAGATCATCGCCGCGTCTTACCTCTGAGTCTGCTACTTGGAGGAATTTTCATAATTTGGGCAGATGTGATTGCACGTATCATCGTCGCTCCAGAAGAAGTACCCATTGGCATTATTACAGCTCTTTTCGGCACTCCTTTTTTTATTTGGTTGATGCAGAGTTCCTCCGATATCTTCAGAGGAGGTAGGCTTTAAAGTCGAGAGTTGATTTTGTCATTTGATAGTACCACTGTATATCTTGCCGATCGCACTATCAAGGACACAATTGTTTAAACTATTGACTACGGACTCTTGTGTGGATGGTTTATAGCTATTTGGTTAAGTTTGTGTGCAGCGATTTTCGTAGTAGCGTACTTGCTGGGTTTGAAGCAGTTAACAGGTATTGATATTCGAGAAGTGGATTCTGGTCAGGGAAGACGCACCTTATTTCCTAACAAGAATTAATCAGGATTTCAAAGTCATCTGTATAAGTGCAAAACTTGACAAAAAGATAAACAAAATAAATCGATTCAAGGCGAACGCATCTTAATTAATAATAAGAATTAGTAAGCAATTCAAATATCTAGCATAAAACTAATTCTCTTAGATAAATATTGAATGTAAATCACAGGATAAATTTAGATATTAAAAACTTATTATTCGCTATGAAGATATGATTTTAAATCAACAATTAACAGAAAGTGGACAATATCACTGATGGTAATTCTCTCCTTTTCATTATTTTACCACACCCAACACCCCCAAAATCACCCTATCCCCTGCCTTCTCTCGCTCTCTCGCTCCATGTGCTGAACGTGCCTCAGTAAACGCTTGGGGATATATTTCGATGACTTAACCAAGCAATCGCCTTCGCTCCAAAACTCGTAGTGATAATAAGCTTGTTGGTAATTCTCGCATCAGCCGCCAGTTTCCAATTCCAACAAGCTCAACACTTTCTCTTCCAACTGGGTCAAATAAACCCGCCTCAGCTTCCCCAAGGACTCCAAAAACCTCTGCACCGACTCCTCCAGTCCACTCGAATACACCCGTGAAATGCGATCGCACTCTTCCCGCACCCGCCATATTCGTCTAGCCGATTACCACCCCCAACACCCCCAAAATCTCTCTAACCCCTGCCTTCTCTCGCTCCATCTGCTGAACGCGCTTCAGCAACCGCTTGGGAACATACTTTGATGACTTGAGGGTGCGATCGCGCTCTGTGAGTCTTGGTAATATTTGGCGCATCAGCTATGTCTGCGATTATAAACCGGATCGCGCAATCTTACATTTTTGGTGAAATCCTACCATTTTGGATGCAAGTAATAGCAAATTTAGGCAGATTGGGACAATAAACCTGACATATCTAATACTCGCTCTGACCAAGCACTAGCTTGCTCAGACATATTTTTGCGTTCGCTCTCGTCAGCCCAAAGACTATCAAATTTTAATTTCCACCTAGATAGTTGAACTTGAATGTTCACCAATTCTTCGGCATATTCTGGTTCAATTTCTGCTGCTGTCCATTCAATAAAACATATAGTTTCATCTGCCACACTTTCAACTGCTTGCGGGTAAGCAATGTTACAAAATGTTCTTAACCTAGCTAAATTTGACGCGATATGACCTAAACGATTTGATGTATTTTCGCCTTGAAACCGTGCTTGCTTTTCATCTAATTTCTGGTTCATATCCACCTATTAACTCCTGAGCGATTTGCTTAACACGTTCTCGAATCTCTGAGTTTTGAATTACCATTGAGCGATTATTTTGGCTAGGACGTATGTTAATAATCGATTCATAGGCGATTGATTGGTTAAAGGGAGTCCAGTCAGCACCCCAGATATCTCGCTGTTTACTACCATCTTCAAGTAATGCCGCTTCACAATAGGCGTGTTTTTCTCCTCCCCCTGCTAACATCCCTCTTTCTATATCTACTGCTATTTTGATATAGATTCCCAAAGTTTGCAGCATTTGTTCAACTTGTTCTAGTGTTGCTCTTTCTTTGATAATCAGTACCAAAATTACACCCCTATCACCATAGATTAGTCCAACTTATTTTTGCATTAGTCTGGAATCTCCATCTCCAGAACACTCAGCAACTTCTCTTCCACCGCCGTGAGATAAGGACGGTTCAACTTCCCCAGCAACTGCAACAGATTTTTGACTGTCTCCTCTAGAGAATCAGAATATATTCTGCTGATGCGATCGCAAATCTGCTGCATCTGTTGGCATTCAGCAGGTAAGTAATTGTATGACTTCAAATGCTGCACCCCAACAGTACATTCGCCATCCCAAGTTCTCACGGTACAGCTAAACTCACCAATATGAGTGACAATGCCCCAACAGCCACCTTTGCCTCTGAGGTCTGGATTCTCCTTTGCTAGAATTTGGCATACCTCCCCAACTTGGTAACTGTTGGGGACTTTGGTACGTTCCATAATTTTTTGCACCACATCAGTTACGATTCTGGCACTGGGAACTTTACCGCCAGCCTTCTGCACTGCCCGTTGCCACACTTCAACCTGCTGCTGGGGTTCTAGTTTTGCAAGAGGGCGCACTTGCCCTTCGTTAGTCGGCAGGATTCGTGAGCGGTTAGGTCGAGTTTTGTTCACTTCCTCATTTTGGGAACAATTTGTTCCCGTTTCATCTACTTCCTCATTTTGGGAACAATTTGTTCCCGTCGCTATATTATCAAATACTACAGAACCAGCTATAAGATAATTCACTCGCCGATGAGTGTAGCCAAACCTGTCCTTACAATATTCCTCAAACGCCCGGTGAGTGGATCTGTACAACCGACGATCGCGCAATTCCATCAATGCTTTACCCGCCTCAAAAAATGCTCTTTCAACTCTGCGTTCGAGATGCAGGAGATCGCGTTGTTCATCCTCGGTTAGTTCTGGGACTTCAACTGCGGGAACATCGATGATTGCTGGACGAGGTTTTCCTCAAATACAGTAATTTTATTTGCTCCCGTTATCTGGTGATTTTACATCAATCCCAACTCTCTCATCGCCTTCCACAGATTAGGTCGTCGCTTGTGCTGGACTTTCCATTGGGACAACAAATTATCATAATTCTGCGGTGCTAACTCTTTTAAGGCAGACATCCATTGTGCATTTTTCGTATAGTCCGAGCTTTGGGACGAGTCCGGTTTGGGTATAAAGTTGTGTAAATTTGCTTGCCAGTAAGCCATCACCTTTTCCCACAAATCAGGTGGCGCATATTCTTCGAGATACTTTCTCCTCGAAATATCATCCCTTGTCGATAGTTGGTTTGGTAAAATTACAACTTCATAAAACTTAGGATAGGGGCATTTTCCCTGATACTTGATCTCGGTCAAATCTTTTGTTAGCAAATGCAAAGCACTATATTCCTCGCCTAGTTGCGTCTGCTCTCCAGGTAAATTTTCTAACCACTCGATGATTTGTTGCCTAAACCAAGTATGTCCTTTTTCTTTAGTCGTAATACTATCGAGTAACCAATGCAACCACCAAGTATCTACAGGTTTTGCTTTTGTATATAAACCTGAATATCTGTATGGTGTAACACGTTTAATTATCGATTCACGCCAAGATGTAAATAAAGCTTGCTGAGTATTTTTACTTACTGGTATCTCAGCAAAAGCTTTGAACATACTCGACCAATCGTAACAACATTCAAAAGTAATCTGTTGAATTGACAAAGCATTTACCCGTTCGATTTCTCCCAATTCTCGAACAGCTTGCTGGTAATAGCGAAGTAAGGTTTTTTGCTTTTCACCATTTCCAGGCTCGTAAGAAAATCCACCCAATGTCACAAATAGCAGCGAATTTTCTGGTGTCCAAGGATTTTTATCTTGTTTATTTTTTAATAACGCATCTAAAGTCTCTTGAATCACTATCAGACTTTCTCGATATTCCTGTTTACCCAACATATCCTCAATCACAGGTAAACCATTTTGCCATTCCTGGGAAATAGTCGCCCGGAGATTGTTCAAATATATCTCTGGTGTGGCAAATTGCTGCATCAATTCCATATAAATTATGTGCCAATAGGAGTAAGTGTTTTCCAGTTCCGACTTCCACTCTTCACTTTCTCTATTGGCTGTCATCCCGTCTAAAATTATTTGTTTTTGAACGTCAGGTAAATTAGAGAAGAAATCGATGACAGCATCATCATTTAAACTGGTATCTGTGAATTCTTCTGACCATTCCCTAATTTTTTGAGCGAATGTGAACCCATCTTGTCCTTGTGACTGCACCAACAACCATTCCCACTCTAATAAGCAGCTTGTTGTCGCTTCTTCCAAATGAATCCCGTTAGCAATTTCCATCCAGTCGGGTATACCATCAGCGATTTCACTTTCTGCTGACAACAAACTGTTTGCAAAACCATCATCATGACTAAAGCCATTCTCAAAAGCTGTTTTTACTAATGGCTTCATCTTTTGTGCAACGGTTTCTAAATCTTCCACAAAAGTATAATCATCAAAATAAGGTTCTTCCCAGCGTACTTCTTGGACTATATATTTCCCTTCCTCCTGCGATGCTTGCCAAATAATTTGATTCCATTCTCTCCATAATTCCGACCAAGTTTGAGCTAACTTTGCCAAAGAAGTTGGTTGTACTTTGCTTGTTTTTGCCTGTTCTACTGTTTGAGGTGGCGTGAGGATTTGAATTAAAGTTTCCTGGGTATCTGCTTGCAGTTGAGCAAATGCAGTGACTTGCTGTTCGTCGGATAAAACAATAAATAATTCATCGAGTAGTTGGGAAATTTCATCTTCGGTAAGTGCTTCCAAGATGCGTGAACCAATAGAGTTTTGTGCTGGGGCATTGCCCTTAGATTTGCTCTGGCTCTTTTTTGGCATCTGGGTAAATCCCTTCAATCTAATTCTATGCAGATAATAGCGTCAGTATATAAAGGGAATCAACCTCCAGGTTTTCTGAGAGTAAAGGGTGTATTGTTCACTAAATACAGTTTTTAACATTTCTTCTTCTATCTGGATGCGGTAGCCACGCACTAACACTCCCGTAACTGCAATCACTATCAAGATTATCCAATTAGCGATCGCTAAACAAGCTCCAATTTCCATCAAGAATGTACCTAAATAACCAGGATGCCGAATGATGTTGTATGGAGCTTGCTGAATAATCTGCTGCTGCTCACTGGTTTGCAATGTCCTTGTATAAAATTCACCAAGTGTTTTAGCAGCCCAGTACCGCAACACAAGCCCACTAAGCATGATCAGCAACCCCAACCAACCAAAATATCCATTATCCCAATCTCCAATTTGATTAGCATTCAATATTGGAGCAAACACAATCAAAACAATACCCAGTAGACCACTAATCCAAATTACTTTTGAACTGCCTCGATCAAATTCCCCAGCTTGAAGACTAAGACCTTTATCTACCTGTCTTAACAGCCTTTCCATGACAAAGTAGCCAGCGATTAATAGGTATGCCAGAACAGCCTTTGAAGTCATAGCAATTCAAACTTAAGTTGATTGCTTCCTCAATATAAATTACTGAGCCATAACCCTATATTCCTGCTCAATCAAACTCAATAACTTTTCTTCCATTTGGGTTAAATACGGTCGCTTCAACTCCCCTAAACATTTCAATACTGCTTCGGCTGTTGCTTCCAACTGACTATTTTCTTGTATCTTACGAATGCGAGCGTATATCTCCTGCAACTTGGTATGACATTCAGCAGGCAAATAATTGAATGACTTCAAATGCTGCACCCCAACAGTCATTTCGCTATTCCAAGTTCTCACACTGCAACTAAACTTATGGGCGGCAACCACTATGCACCAACAGCCACCCTTACCTTTAACCCTCTTGTACCAAATGGAGAGAACCCAATCGCTGTCAGCTTCAGAATCAAGCTTTGATATTGTTTTCCAAAAGTGGTACAAG
>NZ_JACJSD010000089.1 GCF_014697615.1 Nostoc sp. FACHB-280
TGTTTATATTGCCAATTGCTTGTATAACTCTTTCCCTACTTGGGCTTTTGCCACCAATTACTGCTAATTCTATTGAATTATACTGATTTTATTCATGCTATTCTAGCATAGCTACTCTGGGAGAGCCAATTAAGTTAGCATCATTGTTGTGAGCAACTAAATATGAAAATGAAAACTGAACAAGAACGTGAACAATTAATCAAAGCAATCAATGTACTTTTGCATCAAGCTTATGATAGTACTCTAGATGAGATTTACGCTCTATTGCAAAAAATCGAAGATGAAGCAGAAGAAAATGATTTACAAGCCTATTATGCTGCAAAGAGTAATGTTGAAAATAATACTCTGATTGCTTGGGAGGAAATTAAACAAGAAATCGCTAATGAAAAAAACAAGAGTAATTAAACGCCGATGGACGCAGATGAGTTTGTACATTAGCAGACTAGTAAAAGCGATCGCAATTCTCAAGGCTTATAAATATCTCTCTCCCTTGTCTCCCTTGTCTTTAAATTAAGACTACTGTATATACTAATTTTCATATTTCACGGCGCTTTCGTGCCATTTACTTAATATAAAATCTGATAGATAACTGAGGCTGACAAATATTAATACACCCAAGCCAGTGGTGAGAAATAAGGCGGCAAACATTCGCGGAATTTGCAGGTTATAGCTAGAAATCAGGATACGGTAGGCAATGCCGGATTTTGCCCCACCAGTCCCGGCGACAAATTCTGCGACGACAGCACCTATTAAGGCTAAACCACCGCTAATTTTTAACCCGCCTAAGAAATAAGGCATAGCACTGGGTAAACGCAGATACCAAAGAGTTTGCCAGCGTGAAGCTTTGTAGAGTTGAAAGAGGTTGAGTAAGTTGCGGTCAACGCTGTTGAGTCCCAGAGTAGTGTTAGAGACGATGGGGAAAAATGCAACTATCCAAGCACAGACTACAAGGGCGGCGAAGGTGTTGTTTTTGAACCAGAGGATGATCAGGGGTGCGATCGCTACTATCGGCGTTGTCTGTAAAATGACGGTATAGGGAAATAAACTTTTTTCTATCCACTTACTTTGGGTAAATAAAATCGCCATTAATAAGCCAGAAACCACAGCCGCAATAAAAGCCACCACCGTAATTTGTAACGTAATTAATAACGAAGAAAATAACTCATTCCAATCGGCAATTAGTGTTTGCAATACTAATAACGGCCCAGGCAAAATATAAGGCGGTAAATTAGTGACTCGTACCAAAATATCCCACAACAGTAACACTAACACCCCAACTACAACAGGTGCTAAAGCCTCAGCAGAAATCAACTTACTTTGTGTCTTCTTATCAAAAATCTTCATCGTTAATTATGTAAGTCACGGGAATCAGCAAAACTAGGTTATGAAACATAAATATGTCTAAAAACCTTACCAATGACAAATGTCAATGGACAAATGACCACCTTAATTTATAGCTTCCGCTAAACAACGGGAAACCTTGCGGCAATATTCGTTATATAGCAATGATGTCCGAAACTCTTCATCACGGGGATAAGGCACATCAATTTCGATATCTGCCACCACCCGCCCAGGATTTGTACCCATCACTAAGACGCGATTCGATAAATACACCGCCTCGTAAATATTATGAGTGACAAACACCACAGTCCAGTGATATTTCTGCCACAAATCTAATAAATCGCTGTTCAGCCGACTGCGGGTAATTTCATCTAAAGCCCCAAAGGGTTCATCCATTAATAGAATGTTGGGTTGAGTCACTAACGCCCTAGCTATGGAAACACGCATTTTCATTCCCCCAGATAATTGGCGGGGATAACTATCGGCAAAATTTGTCAGTCCGACTAATGCTAAGGCTTGCTGGACTAAATTTTGGGCATCTTGCTTGGGTACTCCCGCCAATTTTAGCGGTAGGCGGATGTTTTCTCTGACTGTTGCCCAGGGCATCAGGGCGGCATCTTGAAAGACAAAGGCTAATTTTCGCGCTGCTTGAGGTATGCCCCAATTGATGTTACCGGAACTAACTTTACCTAATCCGGCTATTAATCGCAATACTGTACTTTTACCGCATCCCGAAGCACCTACTAAGCTGATAAATTGCGCTTCGGGAATTGCTAAGTTTAGGTCTTGTAAGGCAACAGTGCCGTTAGCGTAGACCTTACTGATGTGACTTAGTGTAATCGTCGGATGATTATTCATTCTTGTGAACGAACCGCAAAGGACGCATAGACGCGATAGCGGCTTCCCGCAGGGTAGGACGCAAAGTTATAAGAGTTTGAGAGGGTTCTTGCGGAAGTCCCATAACCTATCACCTGTAACCTGTAACCTGTAACCTATCACCTGCTGTAATACTCTATGCCTTTATTGACGAATTGCAAGGTGAAGGCATCTTTGTAGTTAACATTGGGTTTGTAAACTCCAGCCGTTACCAGACTATCGTAGAGTGCCTTCCAGCGTTCCTCACTCATTGCCCCAACACCTTGCTTTTCGGCAGTCCCAGAAGTAATAATCCCATATTCTTTGAGTTTTTGAATGCCGTATGCTAGTTGGTCATCGGTCATTTCGGGGTTATCTTTTTTGATGAGTTGGTTTCCGGGTTGGGGATTTTCCAGGTAGCTGTACCAACCTTTAATCGAAGCGTCAACAAATCGCTGGACTAAATCGGGTTTTTTTTCTACTAGTTCTTTTTTGGTTTCAATGGTTGTGGCGTAGGTAGTGTAACCGTAATCTGCTAGTAAAAAGACTGTTGGTTTAAACCCGCCTTGTTTTTCAATGGCGTAGGGTTCTGAGGTGATGTAACCTTGCTGTGCTGAGGTTTTATCTGCCAGGAAGGGGGCGGGATTAAAGTTGTAGGGGCGTTTTTGGTCGTCGGTAAAACCATACTTGACTTTCAGTACTGGCCAATATGTGACGTTTGCTGCTGCTGAGATATAAATTGGTTTGCCTTTGAGGTCGGCAAGGCTTTGAATTGCTGGGTTGGGATGGGATATCAGACATTGCGGGTCTTTTTGGAAGATGGCCGCGACGGTAATTTTGGGGATTCCTTGGGCAATGGCGTTAATGGCATCGATGCCATACCCCATAAAAAAGTCAACTGCACCCCCGACTAACAACTGAGTGCCGCTTGGTACTTGTGGGCCACCCATTTTAATGGTGACATCTAGACCATGCTTTTGGTAAATACCAGTTGCGATCGCTTGGTAAAATCCGCCATGTTCTGCTTGTGCATACCAGTTTGTCCCAAAGCTGACTTTATCTAACTGTGAACTTGAATTAGCTGGTTGGTTACTGTTGGTGCAAGCAGCAAGCAAGCCGCTACCCATACAGATGGAACCATACTGAATAAACTGGCGGCGACTAAAGCGATGAATCACTGTTGTTGTGGGTGGTAACGGATTCATAAGACCAAAGAATGTAATCAGACTGATGTTTTAACTGAGTCTGAGTGTACATTCTAAAATCAGTTTTTGATTGACTAAAGAATAAGGTTGAATTGCTAAAGCACGTTTAAAGGCTTTAATTGCATCCACATACTGACCAATAGCTGCATAGCATAAACCCATACCATGCAGTGCGCCAAAATGCACTGGGTTGATTTGAATCACCATCTGACAGTCTGCCAGAGATTCTTTATATTTACCGAGACTGTAGTACAGAAAAGCACGGCGATTCCAAGCTTCGGCAAAATCAGGCTGTTCTTGGATAAGTTTAGTCAACAGTGATTCCGCTTCCGTGGTTTTACCTGCATCTAGCAGTTTTTGGCTTTTGTCGATTTTTTCCAGACCATGAATTCCCTTTTGCTGAAACCAGATCCGCCACAGTTTCTTGGTTGCTTTTTCCCGGACAGAAGCATTAGGGTTCTTCAAATCTTCAAGTAAAGAATTAATAGATAAAGAATCCATGAATTTGAGAGATTTCGAGATTAGTGTTTTTACCTTATTAATAACTTTCGCACAAAATTATCTCCTCAGTGACATTTAATGCCATCTTTAAATTTTTTCTACATTACTATGAATAAACAGCAAATTTTATGTTAGTAATTGTATTAACCAATACTGACAAATACGAAACTCTACATAATAGAGTTGTAAATAATTAATCATTCAGAAACCGCACATCAAAAACAGAAAACTTACTCAAGATACTTGACAAATACTGAGTTACTAATAAGTCATAAAAACATTACGTTAAGGAGGCAGGAGGATTTAGCTTAATTTTGCCTTTCTTAACATAGTTTGCTTTTTTCTCACCGACTTAATTTAGTTCTTAAATCCTCTAGAATATAGATTTTTCTCTGACATCAAGCAAAAATCCCAACTTTAGCATTCTCCAGCCCTAATTTAACTGTGGGGCAAATCCAAAATCTCAAATCTAAAATCTAAAATTTTATGACTATGCCAAAGCCAAATAGTGTTTCCCGGCATATTGTTTTAACATCACATCCAAGTCGTTTCGGCCCCAAGCCAATACCTATTAACTGGGGCGGAAGTGAACCAATGGAACGCGGCCCGGTAATTGCAACGTTGACGAACCAAGGCCATCGCAATGTAATTGGGACTCATTCGGGCGGATACGCGATTTATCGAGCTTTAGCGGTGGCGAGTGGCGCTTTACAAACAGACCACCGTGCTGATTTAACCAATACTTCCCCAATTGAGCAGATCGGCCCCCATCCTAGCTGGGCTGACCCTGATAAAATTGTCTCACTTGATCCCTTGGGAGCGATCGCACCAGAAGTTTTTTCTGCTTATTTACAGCAGGGTTACGATATCCGCCCGACAATTGCCATCACCAAGGCACATATCAATATGCCAGAACTGCAAGAGGCGGTGGCGAAAGGACGCTTGCAGGTGGATGGGCAAATCATGAAAGCTGGTGGTGACTTGGTGGTGACGAAAGCAGCCATTGAACCAGTGTGGTATTTACCTGGAGTTGCTAAACGCTTTGGTATTACTGAAGGCGATTTACGCCGCGCCTTGTTTGAACAAACTGGGGGGATGTTCCCCGAACTAGTAACACGTTCTGATTTAGAAGTATTTTTACCGCCCATTGGGGGTTTAACTGTATATATTGTGGGGGATATCACCGCAATTACCGACCCGAATAAACCTGTGGCTGTGCGGGTACATGATGAGTGTAATGGTTCTGATGTCTTTGGTTCAGATATTTGTACCTGTCGCCCTTATTTAGTCCACGGCATTGAAGTATGTGTCCAAACTGCCCAGGAAGGTGGGGCGGGAATTATTGTCTACTGTCGCAAAGAAGGCCGGGCTTTGGGCGAGGTGACGAAGTTCTTAGTATACAACGCCCGGAAGCGTCAGGAAGGAGGCGATCGCGCTGATGCCTATTTTGCCCGGACAGAGTGCGTCGCTGGTGTTCAAGATATGCGCTTTCAAGAACTCATGCCCGATGTGTTACATTGGCTGGGAATTACCCGCATTGACCGCATGGTGTCGATGAGTAATATGAAATTCAACGCTATTACTCAGTCTGGAATTGAAATTGTTGAACGCATTGCGATACCGGAAGATTTGATTCCCCAAGATGCGCGGGTGGAAATTGAAGCGAAGAAGGCTGCGGGTTATTACACTACGGGGGATGTATTAGATACGGATGGTTTGGCGGAAGTGAAGGGACGTTATTTGGAATTGTGAAATCTGAAGTCTGAAGTCTGAAAAGTGGCGTTGCATTATGACTTTCTTGTGGGCTGGGCTTCTAGCCCGTCCGTTAATTTTAAGGCGTGAGAGTGTTCAGATCCCCGACTTCTCAAAAGAAGTCGGGGATCTCGTAACCCCTCAGAATTTATGGCATTACAGGGGTGAAGGGTGGAAAAAATTGAGTATCTTCGTTCGCCCAGGGCGATAAGAGAAAGGTGTGGGAAAATTTTGGCGCTGGTGAATGAGGGGAAGTCGCGTTACTTTACTTGTGATTTGTCGCAGTTGGGACAAGTGGCAGATTATGTTATTGAGGTGATGCGGGGTAAGTATCCCAATTTAAATATTCCCTTTCATAGTCGGTGGCGACATTTTGAGGCGCAGGGTATACCGCGTTTAGCAAAGTTAGATAATTTGTTAGCGAGACTAACGCCTTTACAACAAGCCATTGCGAAGTTTGATTTGGCAATTGTGAGTGTGTTGTTAGATGCGGGGGCGGGAGAAAGTTGGCGTTATCGTGAACAGTCAACGGGCTTGAGTTTGGGACGTTCTGAAGGGTTGGCTATCGCTAGTTTCGATATGTTTTGTGAAGGGGCGTTTTCGCTTTCAGGTTCGCCGCAAGTGGATGCTTTGAAATTACTCAGGTTAACTGAGGCAGAATTAGCAACAGGGTTTCAGGTTAGTGTAGAAAATTCATTGGTGGGAATTAGTGGGCGATCGCAATTATTACAGAGATTGGGGCGAGTCGTAATTGCTTTCCCTCATTTGTTTGGCGAAGAAAACCCGCGCCCAGGTAATTTAGTGAATTATCTTGTGAGTAAATCCCAAAATGGGCAGTTAGCAGCAACAACAGTATTCAGTGCTGTACTTGAAGGGTTGAGTGATATTTGGCCGGGAAGATTAACCATTGCTGGTGTTAATCTTGGTGATGTTTGGCAACATTCTGCTGTTAGTGATGATGGGTTAGTACCATTTCACAAACTTTCCCAATGGTTGACATATTCTTTATTAGAACCATTACAAGAACTAGGTTTAACTATTACTGATTTAGATGAACTCACTGGATTACCAGAATATCGGAATGGTGGCTTATGTCTTGATTTAGGATTAATTAAGCTGAAAGACCCAAATATTTTGCATTCATCTCATTCTGTTGATTCCGAATTAATCATTGAATGGCGGGCTTTAACTGTAATTTTATTAGATGAAATTGCCGCTACCATCCGCGAAAAGTTAGGAATGAGTGTTACAGAACTCCCTTTAGTAAAAATTCTCCAAGGCGGAACCTGGACAGCCGGACGCAAAATTGCCGCAGAACTCAGAAAAGGCGGTCAACCCCCTATCCAAATCAACAGCGATGGGACAGTATTTTAATAGTCATTAGTCATTCGTCCTTTGTCTTTTGTGGAAATAACTAATGACCAATGACCAATAACTAATAACTAAAATGCAAAATCAAGTCACCGTTATCGACCATCCATTAATTCAACATAAACTAACTTTGATGCGGAAGGCTGAAACTAGCACGACAAAATTTCGCAATCTCCTCAAAGAAATTAGTCTGTTGTTAGGGTATGAAGTAACGCGCAATTTACCTTTAAAATACGAAGAGATTAAAACACCCCTCGCCCCAATGAATGCGCCTGTGCTTGCACCAGATAAAAAGCTGGTGTTAGTGTCTATCATGCGGGCAGGACAGGGGATTTTAGATGGTATGTTGGAGTTAATGCCATCAGCCAGAGTTGGTCATATTGGTTTATACCGCGACCCTAAAACCTTAATTCCGATTGAATATTATTTCAAAGTTCCCCACGATGTTGAACAACGGGACATGATTATTGTTGACCCAATGTTAGCCACGGGAAATTCTGCTGTTGCAGCTGTAGACAGGCTAAAATCCACTAACCCGTTATCAATGAAGTTTGTTTGCTTATTAGCAGCCCCAGAAGGGTTACAACATTTCTGCACCGTTCATCCTGATGTACAGGTTTACACTGCTGCTATTGATGAGTATTTAGATGAACATGGTTATATTATTCCAGGTTTGGGTGACGCAGGCGATCGCTTATTCGGCACAAAATAACTAGGATTTTTACTTCCTTATGGGCTGACTATTCCCATGTTTTGATCCTCCCTAAATATATCTTGCGGCAGAGAACAACCAATCAGCTTATTTATTATTGTGTGTCTGTAGTAGTTAAATTTCTGTATACCTTGGGTATTTTGATACTTACTATTTTTTATGTGTCAATAACTATTTAGAAAACCAACAAAATCTTAAGTTGTTTGTATACAGATAGTTCTTTGCAAATGTCATACCCTACTATTGGACAACTTGAAAGAGAAATTGCACAGAGAATTAGTGCTTTCTATTATGAACAAATAGGGCATCGCCCTAGCCAAGTTGTATGTCATTTTTTTGATACAGAATTGGTGATTTCCTTAGAGAAATCAGCTTCTCTTGTTGAGTTAAAATTAATATCTGGTGGGTATGAAAATTTAGCTGAACAAATCCGCTTATCTTTAGATAAAACTATTAAAACTCAACTACAAAATTTACTAGAAGAACTTATTGGCAAGCCAATAATAGACTTGATGACTAATACAAATCTAGCCACAGGCAGAACTGCGATCATTGTATTTTTACAACAGTTACCAGAAGTGCGAAATCCTGAGTCTATCCCTAAAGCAAATTTGAAGAATTTAGCTGAGTGAAATGACCAGATAACACTGTATCTAGTTTATGGAAATTATAGGGTTTTGTCAGATAAGCATCTGTACCTGTTAAAAAGAGGCGTTCAGAGTTTTTTTCCAGGTACCAAGGGATAACTGCAATAATTGGAATGTTAGCAGTTTTTTTATCTTGTTTGATATGAGCAATCACCTGACCACTAGTAATATCAGAAATCATCATATCTAAGATAATTAAATCAGGTTGATGTGTTTGTGTGAGTATCAAGGCTTTGATTCCTTGTTTGGCACAAATACAAGAATAATGTGATGATTTGAGATGATAATTTAAGCGTTCTAAATTGTAGATATTTTCTTCTACAACTAATATTAGTGGCTGTCCTTTCATAAACAACAAGTCACCTTTAAATTAAAGACTACCTACCCGAAATTTTGCATTTTCACGGTGAACACGACCTCATCAATAGTGAGGTTATGTTCTTTCGTAAATATTTGACGGTTGACGAGGTTCTCTTTACGGGGCTATATGCGGCTCGAAATGGACTAGCTCGTGTATGACTCACTAGGTTGATTGTCTATGCTGAAGTTAAGGGTAGACAATGGCAAGCTAGGGGCAATATCAAGCAAACATCATGATTAAAAGTCTACATTTTTTCTAGGGTGATATGCAACTGTAATAAGTATCAAATTTTCTAACCACTGTTATAGAATTTATTGTCCTTGGTGATTTTCGGGAAAATAATTAACGCCTAAAGCCTTTGGTGGTGTAGCTTTACCAGCTAATCCCAACAATGCAAATAAAGCGATCGCATAAGGTAACATAACTAGAAACTGGTAAGGAATATTCGCACCCAAAGCCTGGATACGTAACTGTAAAGCTTCCGTCGCACCAAACAATAAACAAGCCAAAGCACTACCTATAGGATGCCATCTACCAAAAATTAAAGCAGCGATCGCAATAAAACCTCTACCTGCACTCATCCCTTCAGTAAAAAATCGAATCTGCACTAAGGCTAAATATGCACCGCCTAAACTCGCCAAACAACCACCCAGCACTACCGCACAGTAACGCACCATTGCAACTGATATCCCAGCCGTCACCGCCGCTTGGGGATATTCCCCCACCGCCCGCAAAGTTAAACCAAAGCTGGTATGAAATAAAACATATACACTAATAGCAATTAAAAATAATAGTAAATAGACAAGAATATCTTGCTGAAACAATAACACGCCCAACACCGGGATATTTGCCAAACCTGGAATGATGAGAGGTGTAATTCCTGGTAATCTTTGGGTACTAGCACCACTAAACACCAACCGCGCGAAAAACGCAGTTAACCCACCAGCCACTAAATTAATTGCTAACCCCGACACTAACTGATCAACTTTTAACGTGACACATAAAAAAGCGTGGAGTAAACCCACCACACCCCCAGCTATAATAGCCGCAAGCACACCCGCCCAAACATTCTCAGTGTAGAAAGTTGCCACTGCACTAGTAAAAGCCCCAGTCAGCAACATTCCTTCTAAGGCAATATTTAACACCCCCGAACGTTCCGAATATAATCCGCCTAAAGATGCAAAAGCTAGAGGGACAGCGAGGTGTAAACTGGCGACTAGGTAATCAGAGAAGAAGTTGAGGTTATTCATTAAATAATTAACGACTATGCAGACTTGAAAATTTATAGCAGAAGGCAGGAGAAAAAGTCTTACTAGCCCTGGCTTCAAGCTTTAAAATTGTCCTAACATATCTGACTACCGCTACATAAAAGTCTTTTAACCCTGTAACCTATCACCTGTAACCTGTAACCTCTCCATAACTCTGACTCTTGTTTCCACAGCCAGACTAATAGCAATAAATAATACAGTCAAACCTTGAATAGCATAAACTACAGTAACTGGAACTCCGGCGCTACGTTGCATCACATTTGCGCCACTACGCAAGGCGGCGAAAAATAAAGAAGTTAGCACTACACCGCCAATATTACCGCGACTCAAGAAAGCGATCGCGATCGCATCAAAACCATAACCAGGAGAAACTTGTTCAAATAAGCGATATTTTAACCCCATCACTTCAGTTGCACCTGCTAACCCAGCTAAACCACCAGCTAACGCCATAACTAACATAATGGTGCGTTCCACCGACATACCCGCATAACGAGCAGCAATCGGGTTTAATCCTACGGCGGTGATTTGGTATCCTAGAGGCGATCGCCCTAACAAAACCCATAATATAATTGCTGCTATTAACGCCAAGATAATTCCCGCATGGGCAAGACTCCCCGGTAAAATAATTGGTAACTGGGCAGACTTGGCAATTAAAGGTGAATAAGGACTAGGTGCGGCTGGTGCTTTTAAAGGATTTTGTACCAAATAGCTAACCAAATTCACCGCAATATAATTCAGCAGCAAAGTTGTAATAACTTCATTCACTCCCCGCACAGCTTTCAAATAACCGGGTATCCATCCCCAAACTGCACCAAAAATAAATCCGGCGCACAAAGCCAAGGGAATGTGAATAATTCCGGGTAATTTTTGCACATATAGACCAATTAAAGCACTTCCCAACGCACCCAGATAAATTTGTCCTTCACCACCGATATTAAATTGACCAGCCTTTAATGCAACTAACACTCCTAAACTGGTAAATAATAGCGGTGTCATTTTGGTGAGGGTGTTACCAAAACCAAAGTAATTGGCAAGTGACTCTTGAAATAAGGCTGTGTATGCGGTGATAGGATTTGCGCCTGCAAAGATGATGAGAATAGCACCAACCATCAGGGCAGAGGTAATTGCAATTAGCGGTGATAGGATTGGTAGCAGGGATTGAATGCGATTTATTTTGGTCATGATGTTATGATTGCCAACCCTCAACCTCAAAAAATGAGCATCGAGCAATATCTCGATTGGGAACCTCTACAAGACTACCGCTATGAATACGTTAATGGCGAAGTTTTTGCCATGACTGGCGGTACAATTCTTCACAATGATATTGCCTTGAACATCTACCGAGCATTGTATCCTCATTTACGTGCTAGAGGTTGTCGCATCAACGTTGCCGATGTCAAGGTACAGGTAAATCTTAACAGTCCATACTACTATCCTGATGTCGTAGTCAGTTGTGATTCACGAGATTTAAATGCTCGCAAATTTATCCAATATCCAAAGATAATTGTAGAAGTTCTTTCTCCTGGGACAGAAGCAAAAGATAGAGGCGAAAAGTTTGCTTTTTATCGTAATATGCCAAGTTTACAAGAATATATCTTAGTGGAATCGGAAAAAATCAGCGTAGAATTTTATCGTCGCGGAGAGGGCAGAATGTGGCTATACTCTCCCTATACTATTGGTGAAGATATCATTATCGAAAGTGTTGATTTTAGCTGTGGAATTGATTTGATTTATGAAGGTGTGAGTTTTGATATTTAAAATCAAGTTATTTTTGAGTTAATTTATTTAATCCTGTAATAAATTGATTTACTTCATCTAAGCTATAGAAGAATCCTTCATGTCCAGACCAATCAAGTGTAGCACCAGGATAATTTTCCCAAGCATATTTTGATGTAGGTAATAAACCTATTATCTCTTCTATATTTATGCCTATACATTCTGCGAATCTTGTCGTATATATACGGAACTTTAGACCTTTTCCAGCACTACTTTCTACAGGAATTAAAGTAAATATAGTTTTGCTACCTTTTTTCAAGCTTAATGAACTTCTTGTTGTTGAAACAACTGTAAAATATTTATCTACTAAATTAGTATAAAGTTCAAAATATATTTTTTCTAAACCATGTCTCTTAGCAATTTCTTCAAGCTCTGCATAAGATAAATTCGGCTGTCTTTTAGAATTATTTTGTCGCTGTGTATTCTCTTCTACCTGATTTGGTTCAATTAAAAATACCCTTGCTAGTAATTCTGTACCATCTTCACTACGGAAGTACTGAAAAGTTACCGCATTAATACTAACACCATGACTGTCTGATAAATAATTAATAATTCTTTCAGAGCTACTATCTATTTCAGAAGCAACAATTAATATATGATGATTTGTATTTATAACTTCTGGCAATTCTATTTTAAAAGTTTTTTGAAAAGCTTTATCTAGCTCTAGATTATATTTATTTATCAAGTAACTATAGGAATCATATTTGATTTCTGAAAAAAACTGCGAGATAATACGGAGAAAGATATCTGTCTAACAGCGAACAATGATAAGTCAGCATCTACAAGCCGCGATCATAGAACTACAAGAATTTATAGA
>NZ_JACJSD010000009.1 GCF_014697615.1 Nostoc sp. FACHB-280
AACGGGTTCAATTGATATTAGCTCAATTATCTTCTGAATTAGTATCCTCTTTGACCAGTTATGATTTCATCCTTGAAGCTCTTTTCCATCAAGCTTTATTCTATGCAGGTTCATAGAGAATTGGTATAAGAGCAAAATCTGTTGGAGCCGCAAATCTCTCCCAGCCGACAATTGACCCAGGATGGTGGCTAAGAATCATAGTTGAAATTGTATATATTTTCAGATTGCAAAAAAATTTTACACTATAATACGGTTAATCGATAGATTTAGTGATATATAGATATTAAGGCGATAATAACGAAGATTTGAATTTTTATTAAGTTTAGGAAAAATACTTGTATAAATTGTTTTAAAAAGTTAATAATCAGCCAAAATGTAGACTTAATTAAGTTTAAATACTTAATAAAAAAGTTCTTCTCAACCATTCGTTAATAAAAATCTCTCTGGCTTATTGAAGTAAGTAGATATCGAAAAACTATTGATTTTTACAAATTAAATTTTGCTTTAAAAATATCAAGAAAATAATTTTCCGCAGAATTATTAGCTATACTAATATTTAGTAAAACTAATATTTTTTAAGCCTGATAGTATTTTCTATTTGAGTAAGTTACATCTGTTGTCAGTGAGGAGCAAAGATGTAACTTGTAGAATAGGAAAATCTTCTAAGCAGTCTTAATAAAGATACAGGATGCGTCAGAAAAATTACCTGTTTTATCTGTAAGTAAAGTGTTGTCTTTTTACTACCAATTATTGCTGTTCAACTGTGCTTAATAACATCTATAAAGATGTGTAGCCTAGGCATCCTATTTGATTTCCGAAAAAATTTGATTACTGCGAACTTTGTAGTAGATGCGTTACGCTGTCGCTAACACATCCTACTGGCGCGGCAAGCCTTAAATGTTGCATGATAAATTTCTTGTGGGATGGGCTTCTAGCCCGTCCGGTGCGGGCAGGATGCCCACACCACAAGAGTTATTTTTATGCCCTATTTTAGCCTTGCCACGCCACTACGTACAGTTCAGAAATCAAATATTAGTCCTACAGCTAAGAAAAAAAGAGAATCATAATCCTAATTTCTCAATCTTGGCTGTTTTATATTCCTAGTCAGAATGAGGGAACCATGAAAACTACTCAAGAAACAGCTTGTAAAGCTAATCAAAAAACACTCAAAGGTAAGAAAAAACTCACCTGCTCAAAACCACCACAACCAGGTTCAACTCAAGGAAACTGCCCTTTTGATGGAGCAATGGTTTCTACCGGAGCTATTACTGATGCTGTTCATTTAGTACATGGTGCTGTTTCTTGTACTCATAATCCTTGGGCGACTCATGGTAGCCTCTCATCAGGATCACAACTCTACCAAACTGCTTTTACTACTGATTTTAGTGAGGGTAATATCGTTTTTGGTGGAGAAAAGAAACTGTACAAAGCTATTTTGTATGTTGCTCAACACTATCATCCTGCGGCTATTTTTGTTTATGCTACTTGTCTGACAGCTTTGATTGGGGACGATATTGATAGCGTTTGTAAAATAGCTACACAACAAATTAATATTCCGGTTATTTATGTGAATGCACCTGGATTTCTTGGTAGCAAGAACTTGGGAAATCGCATCGGTAACGAAACTTTATTGAATTATGTTATCGGTACAGCAGAGCCAGAATTTACGACACCATTAGATATTAATATTGTTGGTGATTATAATGTCGCTGGTGAAACTTGGAATATTTTACCATTATTCCAAAAACTAGGGATTCGCGTTCTTGCCAAAATTACAGGGGATGCTCGTTATCAGGAAGTTTGTTATGCTCATCGTGCCAAATTAAATGTTGTGCTTTGCTCAAATGTAGCTATTCAAATGGCACAAACGATGCAAGAAAGTTACGGGATTCCATATATTGAAGAATCTTTTTATGGCGTAACCAACTTAAATAATTGCTTGCGGAATATTGTAGCAAAATTGAGTTTATCTTTAGAAGATAGTCTTGTAGCTCATGAGTTGCAAAAACGAACAGAAGATTTGATTGCTCAAGAAACTGCTGCTTTGGATATTGCTTTAACTCCATATCTTGCTGATTTAAAAGGTAAGCGGATTATTCTTTCTACTGGCGGCGTAAAAAGTTGGTCGTTGATTTTAGCAGCTAAAGACTTGGGAATGGAAGTTATTGCGGCTACAGATGGCAAAACAACAGACGAGGAGAAAGTAAAAATTAAACATTATCTTGGTGAAGATGGAATTGTTTTGTCGGACACAACTCCCCAAGCATTATTAAAGGCATTACACCAAACAAAAGCTGATGTTCTGATTACTGGAGCCGGTAATAAATATACAGCACTTAAAGCACAGATTCCTTTTTTAGATATTAATCATGAACGTCATCACGCTTATGCAGGTTACACGGGTTTAGTGGAACTAGCAAGGGAATTGCATGAAGCTTTGTATAGTCCTATATGGGAGCAGATTAGTAAAGCTGCGCCTTGGGATGAAAAATTCAGCTATGGCGAATTAGTAAGTGCAGAGACATCTGATTTAGGTTGATAAAAATGTAAATGGTCATTTGTCCTAACACAAAACAAATGACCATTACAATCAACTAGTTGGGGAAAATATAAAGAGGCGATCGCCTATCTATTAATAATCAAAGTCGCCACCGCCTAAGCCGCCACCAGGAGCAGCAGGAGCAGCATCTTTTGGTTCTGGTTTGTCAACTACAATGGCTTCGGTAGTCAACACCATACCTGCAATTGACGCAGCATTTTGGATGGCGGAACGTGTCACCTTAGCAGGGTCAACAATTCCAGCCACAAACAAATCAACGAATTCGCCAGTCGTTGCATCGTAACCGACATTGAATTCTTTCTCTTTGACTCGTTCTGCAATCACCGCACCATTTTGTCCGGCATTTTCCGCAATTCGTTTGAGAGGTGCAGCCAAAGCGCGAGAGACAATTAACGCACCAATTAATTCTTCATCTACTAAGTTAGCCTTCGCCCAGGTTTCCAACTCAGGAGCCAAATGCGCCAGGGTTGTACCACCACCAGGAACAATACCTTCTTCAACAGCTGCTCTGGTAGCGTTGATGGCATCTTCTAGGCGTAGTTTGCGGTCTTTGAGTTCGGTTTCTGTGGCTGCACCGACTTTCACGACTGCAACCCCACCAGCTAATTTCGCCAGACGTTCTTGGAGTTTTTCTTTGTCATAAGAAGACTCAGTTTCTTCGATTTGGCGGCGGATTTGTTCTACTCTTGCCTTGACAGCTTGCTCGTTACCTTCTGCTACGAGGGTGGTGCTGTCTTTGGTGATGGTGATGCGGCGGGCTTTACCGAGTTGGTCGAGCTTGGTAGCATCAAGTCTCAAACCAGCATCTTCGGTAATCAATTGTCCACCTGTGAGAATAGCAATATCTTCGAGGATAGCTTTACGGCGATCGCCAAATCCAGGTGCTTTGACAGCCGCAACATTCAACACACCCCGCAAACGGTTGACCACTAAGGTTGCGAGAGCTTCTTTTTCAATATCTTCGGCAATAATTACTAAGGGTCTGCCTTGACGTGCGACTTGTTCTAGAACTGGTACTAGGTCTTGTACTAATGTGATTTTCTTATCAGTTAACAACAAGAAAGGCTCATCTAGGACTGCTTCTAGCCGTTCTGCATCAGTCGCAAAATAGGGAGAAATATAACCCTTGTCGAAGTTTAAACCTTCTGTGACTTCCAGTTCGGTGGTGACTGATTTACCTTCTTCTAGAGATACTACGCCTTCACGACCAACTTTATCTAAGGCTTCGGCAATTAAAGCACCGACGACTTCATCATTACCAGCAGAAATCGCTGCAACCTGAGCGATCGCTTTGGAATCTTCCACAGGACGCGCGTGTTCTTTAATCTTATCGACTAAAAACCCTGTAGCTTTGTCAATACCACGCTTGAGTTGAATGGCATTTGCACCAGCCGCAACGTTTCGCAAGCCTTCTTTGACGATGGCGTGAGCTAATACTGTTGCTGTGGTTGTGCCGTCTCCTGCTGCATCGTTAGTTTTAGAAGCAGCTTGACGAATTAGAGATACACCAGTGTTTTCGACATGATCTTCTAATTCAATTTCTTTAGCGATGGTAACTCCATCATTAACAATTTGAGGTGCGCCAAACTTCTTTTCTAAAACAACGTTACGACCTTTGGGGCCGAGGGTAACTGCTACCGCTTCTGCCAGAATATCAATACCTCTTTCCAAGGCACGACGAGCATTTTCGTTGTAAATGATGCGTTTAGCCATAGTAATTTCAGTCCTTTTTAGATTGTGTAGGTTGATGATTTGTAGGACTTACGCACAAAGATTGTCTGTGGAGACTGGGTGTAAGGGTGTCGGGTGTGGGGTGTAGGGGAAGAGTGTTACGTTTGTAGGTCAGATACTTGAATTTCATTCTTTGTCTTACCGCCCTATACCCTTACACCCTCTCATCCAGCCAGATTGATTCGTGCTTTACAAGCGTGCCATTCGGGTAATAATGACAGCCTATGACACAATTGCCAAAATGTCCTTTTCTGACAACAGGACATACTCTTCTATGCCTAGCTTGATATCAGTGCCAGCGTACTTAGAGAACAGCACTTTATCGCCAATTTTAATATCAATAGTTTGATAGGTTCCGTTATCGTTGCGTTTACCAGGGCCGACGGCGACAATTTCACCCACCTGCGGTTTTTCTTTAGCACTATCAGGCAGAAGAATACCACCCGCAGTCTTTTCTTCGGACTCACTAATTTTGAGAAACACGCGATCGCCCAAAGGTTTAACGGTAGATACGCTCAACGCTATAGCTGCCATACAAAATTCTCCAAACTCACTTTTTTGAGGTAACTGTTCAATTCAACTGAGAGGAAAATTCCTCATAGGTATGGAGGCAGGAGTTGAAAGGCAGGAGGCAGGAGGCTGATTAGAGGAGGATTTAAACCCAAATAGGCGAGTCAAAAAGGCTTTATTCTTAATTCAAAATTTTCCCTTCTGCCTCCTGTCTTCTGCCCTCTGCCTTGCCCGAAGGGCAGTTAAACCCTAGGCATGGAATGGCTTCTGATTAAACTAACTAAGCAATAGCAAGTTAAATCAGAATTGCCGGTAGAGGAGTTAGTACAGTAAGTTTATCGAGTTACCGTACTTTGCTGTGTTAAGTATCATTTCACATAGTTTGAAAAAAATCAAGTAGCGCAGTAAAGCCTACATTCCCGGCATTACTTAGGATAGCTAAATATTTGCTTTACATATACTAAGTACTTGAATTTTTTGAATGGCAATGCAATACTGCTAAATTAACTACGTTAAATCGGTCAATAATTAGTATTTTAATGAAGCCTATGTAAGACTTGGAGAGCTAACTTTTCAGGTCTTCTAGAAATTATGCCTAGATGAACTTGGCTAGTTATTTATGTAACTTAGCCTCGCTCATTATCTGGGGAAGATTGCCCTTCCCCATTTCTTACTTTTCAAGGAGTAAATTTCATGAATAGTTCTACTCATCAAGACGCGGATGTTTTGATTATTGGTGGCGGCCCGTCTGGAACTTGGGCGGCGTGGAGTGCAGCCACCAGTGGCGCAAAAGTTGTGTTAGTAGATAAAGGTTACTGCGGTACAAGTGGTGCAGCCGCCGCATCTGGAAATGGCGTATGGTATATACCACCAGATCCCGAACAACGAGAAGCCGCAATGGCCAGTCGGGAAGCGATGGGAGGTTTTTTAGCAGATCGGCAGTGGATGAAGCGGGTATTAGACCGTACCTATGACAACATTAATTCTCTGGCTGACGAAGGCTATCGTTTTAGTGTGGATGCAGAAGGAAAAGTTATTCGTCGCTCTTTGCAAGGCCCAGAGTATATGCGGTTTATGCGGAGAAAGATTAAGCAAGCAGGGGTGAAAATTTTAGACCATAGCCCCGCTTTAGAGTTATTGGTGGATGCAGAAGGCGCGGTCGCTGGTGCTAAGGGGATTAATCGACAAACCGGGGAACACTGGACAGTGAAAGCCGGAGCCGTTGTGATTGCAACTGGTGGCTGTGCCTTCTTGAGTAAGGCTCTGGGTTGTAATGTTTTGACAGGAGACGGTTATTTAATGGCTGCTGAAGCCGGGGCTGATTTCTCTGGGATGGAATTTTCCAATGCCTATGCGATTTCGCCGGCGTTTTCTTCGGTGACGAAGACTCGATATTATGATTGGGCTTCTTTCACCTATGAAGATGGCACAGTGATTGAAGGTGCAGGTTCTAAACGCGGTCGTTCTGTGATTGCTAAGACTTTGCTGACTCAACCTGTGTATGCACGTCTCGACCAAAATATGGATGAAGCCACCAAAGCCTGGATGCGAGCTTCTCAGCCTAACTTCTTTGTAGTATTCGATCGCGCTGGGATAGACCCATTTACACAAAGATTCCCGATCACTTTGCGTTTAGAAGGAACTGTACGCGGTACTGGCGGGATTCGGATTACTGACCATACCTGCGCTACCTCAGTTAACGGACTTTATGCGGCGGGGGATGCGGCTACTAGAGAATTAATCTGCGGTGGTTTTACAGGTGGTGGTAGCCATAATGCAGCTTGGGCGATGTCTTCTGGCTATTGGTCGGGACAGTCTGCGGCTAACTATGCCCTGAGTTTGGGTGAAAAAGCTAACCAGCGCAGTGTTCAGGGCGTGGGTGCAGCCGGGTTACGTGGCGGTGGTGATCATCAATTCTCTGCTGAAGAAGCGATCGCCGCAACCCAAGCAGAAGTTTTCCCCTACGACCGCAATCTCTTCCGCAGCGAATCTGTATTAGGTGAATCTTTAGAAAGACTGGATAATCTCTGGCAAGAAATCCGCCATAGCCACACACCAGATGATAGTCAAATTGTGCGATCGCGGGAAGCCGCAGCGATGGTAGCCACTGCACGTTGGATGTACAACAGTGGTTTGCAACGCCAAGAAACCAGAGGGATGCACAAGCGGATGGATTACCCTCAACAAGACCCCAACCAACAATATCGTCTGTTGAGTGGTGGGTTAGATCAGATTTGGGTCAAGCCTGAGTCGATAGTTGCACAACGGGAATTAGCCACAGTGTAAGTGTTGAAGATTGAGGAAGGAATGAGGCTGTTGCTTGATTTCTTCCTTTTTTAAGCGCAGTCCCGATGAAACTTATTTCATAGCCAAGCATGAAAGAGCGAGTACTATGCTTACTCAGGACTCAGGACTCAGGACTCAGCACTTTCAACTTCAACATAGAGGGGCGCAGAGAATTAAAGAGTTTAGAAGTTGTGAAATCTTATACATGAAATTATTATCTTTATTTAAATTAAATCTTGATTTGCCTGCGTTGCGATCGCGTAATTATCGCCTCTATTTTGCCGGACAAGCTTTGTCGATGACGGGCAATTTCATGACGCAGGTAGCGGTGCTTTGGTTGGTTTATCAATTAACCGATTCGGCTTTACTGTTAGGAATAGCAGGCTTTTTTGGACAATTACCAGTATTTGCCTTAGCTCCAATTTCCGGGATTTTAGCCGATCGCTACAACCGCCATCGCTTGTTATTGTTATTTCAGATTGCCGGGATTTCTGTATCTGTAATTTTGACTGTCATCACATTTTTAGGTTTGGCTAATTTTTGGACATTGCTAACCTTGAGTACATTATTAGGTTTGCTCAAAGGCTTAGATGTGCCGGTGCGTCACGCATTTGTTAGTGATATGGTGAGTCGAGAACTGATGGCAAATGCGATCGCGCTCAATGCAGCCTTTCTCAATGGTGCGCGATTAATTGGCCCTGCTCTTGGTGGTATTTTGATTGCTAAGTTTGGCGCAGGCTACTGCTTTTTATACGATAGTCTCAGCTATATTGTGGCTATTTGGGCAATCGCAGCAATGCAAATTACACCCCGCACAGTGGAAATACAGACAAGCGATCCTTGGCGAAAGTTGCAAGAAGGGTTTCAATATGCTTATCATTTCTTACCTGTGCGTTCCATCCTGCTGTTATTGGCAACGGCTAGTTTAGTGGGTATGTCATATACAACACTTCTACCTATCTTTGCAGTCGAGGTTCTGCACGGGGGTTCAGAAACCTTGGGTTTTCTCACAGCCGCAGCTGCTATGGGTTCGGTGTTTGCTTGTGTTTATCTGAGTTTTCGCCAAAATATTGTAGGTTTAGAACGTTTAATTGCCTTTTGTCCGGCGATTATGGGGGTTGGATTTATTTGTTTCTCTATCTCTCAAGTCTTCTGGATTTCTCAGTTAGCTTTGGTTTTAGTTGGCTGGAGTTCTACACTCCAGGTAGCTGCAAGTAATACATTGCTGCAATTTATTGTCGAGGATAGTAAACGGGGCAGGGTGATGAGTTTTTATGCTATGTGTTTTATGGGTATGGCTCCTTTTGGTAATCTCCTCGCTGGAACTCTCGCCAATTATTTAAAAGCTCCTAATACTTTGATTTTAGGTGGTGTAATCTGTATTTTAGGTTCGTTGTTATTCATACAACAATTACCGCAACTAGTAAAATTGATTAACTTGAGGACAAAGCTAGTAGCAAATTAATTGACGATCATTATTCAGATTTGAATGAAATTAAAGATTTTTGGCATTCTGACAACGATATCTGCATTGGAGAATAATTGTGTTGGCTAATAAAGTTTGATGGTTCCACTTGTTTACTGCTAGTCAATCTCTATAGTGTGGAAGTAGCAATTTTTGCCTTAATGATAAAATTTTTTGTGTAGATGGGAATACTAAGCCTAGTATTTATATCAATTTGATACTATGCTGAGAATCCCCGGTTATAAATTGGGTAAAGAAATTTACAACGGTTCTAAAACTTTGGTTTACCGCGCTATCCGAGAGATTGATTCATTATCGACAATCCTAAAAGTGCTGAAGAACCCTTATCCAAGCTTTAATGAACTGGTACAGTTTCGCAATCAGTATACTATTGCTAAAAATCTCAACTATCCCGGAATTATTCAAACTTACAGTCTGGAAAATTATGAGAATAGCTATGCGTTAGTCATGGAAGATTTTGGGGGAATTTCGCTGCGGGAATGGCGAACTAAAAGTCAGGAGTCTGAAGGTGGGATAAGTGTAGGATTTCTGAAGGAATTTTTACAGATAGCGATCGCACTATGCAATTGTTTAGATATACTTTATCGAGAATCTATTATTCATAAAGATATTAAACCCAGCAATATATTAATTAATCCTGAAACTCAGCAAGTTAAATTAATCGATTTTAGTATTGCATCTTTATTACCACGAGAAACTCATACTATCCTGAATCCCAGTGTTTTAGAAGGGACACTAGGTTATATCTCACCAGAACAAACAGGGAGAATGAACCGGGGAATTGATTACCGAACTGATTTTTATTCTTTAGGGATTACTTTTTACGAATTGCTCACAGGCGATTTACCATTTCAATCAAATGATCCAATGGAGTTGGTACATTTTCACATTGCCAAAAAAGCGCCTTTACTCAATCACATTAATCCCCAAATACCAAATTTACTTGCCGAAATTGTTAACAAACTGATAGCGAAAAATGCCGAAGATAGATATCAAAGTGCATTAGGACTAAAATTCGATTTAGAAAATTGTTTAAATCAGCTAAATTCTACTGGAAAAATTCAAAGCTTTGAAATTGCTCAACAAGATGTATGCGATCGCTTTATTATTCCTGATAAACTCTATGGCAGAAAAGCAGAAGTAGAAACTTTGTTGCAAGCCTTTGATAGAGTTAGTAATGGCGCAACAGAAATGGTATTGGTTGCTGGTTTTTCTGGTATTGGCAAAACCGCAGTTGTCAACGAAGTTCATAAACCAATTGTGCGCCAACGTGGTTATTTTATTAAGGGTAAATATGACCAATTTCAACGGGATATCCCGTTTAGTGCGTTTGTGCAAGCGTTCCGAGATTTGATGGGACAATTGTTAACTGAAACTGATGCACAAATACAGCAATGGAAAAGCCAAATATTAGCCGCCGTTGGCGAAAATGGACAAGTAATTATTGAAGTTATCCCCGAATTAGCCAGTATTATCGGTGAACAGCCACCCGCCATAGAATTATTCGGAACAGCAGCCCAAAACCGCTTTAATTTATTATTTCAAAAATTTACCAAAGTTTTTACCAGTGCAGAACATCCTTTAGTCATATTTTTAGATGATTTGCAATGGGCAGATTCAGCATCATTAAAGTTAATGCAAATATTAATGGCTGATACAAATCATCTTTTGTTAATTGGTGCTTACCGAGATAACGAAGTTAACCCAGGTCATCCCTTAATATTAACTTTAAATGATATCCAAACAACGAAAGTACTCATTAATACAATTACTTTAGCTGCATTGGATCAAGATCATATTAATCAATTAGTAGCTGATACTCTCAGATGTCCTGTAGATTTAGTCATAAATCTTTCTCATTTAATATATCATAAAACTAAAGGTAATCCATTTTTTACTACACAATTTATCAAGGCTTTACATCAAGATGCCTTAATAAAATTTGACGCGAACTTAGGCTGCTGGCAATGTGATATTACGCAAATTACAACTCAATCTTTGACAGAAGATGTTGTCAAGTTCATGAGTTCGCAACTGCGAAAACTTCCATTATCGACTCAACAAGTATTAAAATTAGCAGCTTGTATTGGGAATCAGTTTGATTTAGAGACTTTAGCAATTGTTTCGGAACAATCAGAAGTTGAAACGGCTACTGCTTTGTGGGCAGCCTTAAAAGAAGGGTTAATTTTACCGATTAATGATGTTTATAAATTTTATCAACAAGAGTCATTAGTTAATAGAGACACTTGGGGTAAGGTGGGTTTAGATATTGATGCAAGTAATGTAAATTTGGCATTAGAAAACAGTGAAGAACAGACAAATGAAGAAACACAAATAATAGTTGCCTATAAATTTTTACATGACCGTGTACAACAAGCAGCTTATTCTCTGATTCCTGACAATCAAAAACAAGCAACTCACTGGCAGATTGGTAAATTACTTCAGCAACAATTTTCAGAAGATGAGCAAGAAGAGAAATTGTTTGATATTGTTGGGCATTTGAATCAAGGTCAGGCATTAATTAGCCAAAAGAGCGATCGCCAAATCCTCGCCCAACTGAACTTAAAAGCCGGTGCTAAAGCAAAAACTGCCACAGCTTATGCTGCTGCGATTGCCTATTTAAACACTGCGATCGCACTTTTGGAATCTGACTGCTGGCAAACACAATATGAATTAGCCTTAGAAATACATACAGCAGCAACCGAAGCCAGTTATTTAAATGGTGATTTTGCCGGGATGGAAAAGTTTGCGGCCTTGGTATTGCAACAAGCCACAACTATCCTTGACAAAGTAAAAATTTATGAAATTCAAATCGCTGCCCAAACTTCTCAAAGTCAAATGTTAGCAGCGATCGCAGTTGGTAGAGAGGCTTTAAAACAATTGGGAATTGAATTCCCCAGCGAATTGGATGAGGTTCACATTGGCAAAGCTTTAGCAGAGGTAAACCAACAACTCAACAACAGAGAAATTGCCGAACTGATTAACCTACCCTTGATGAGTGAACCCACAGCCCAAGCTGCAATGCAACTGTTAGGAATGTTGTTTGCACCAGTGTTTCTGGGAAATCCCAGTTTACTGCCTTTGTTGGGTGCAACGATGGTGCGGTTGTCGCTAGAGTTTGGTAATGCACCTGCCTCAACGGTAGGATACGTAACTCAGGGTTTGGTACTGTGTGCCTTTTTCGGTGAAGTTGAAACTGGTTATAAGTTCGGGAAATTAGCACTCTCCCTATTAGATAAATTAAATGCTCAAAGCTGGCAATCCTGTACTGTTACACTGTTTGCTTGTTTTATTCAACATCGCCAACAGCAATTTTTAACAACCTTTTCCATATTAAAGGAAGCCCAGAGAACTGGTATGGAAACTGGTGATTTTCTCTATGTGGGCTATAGCATAGTAATTTATACTTTTACAGCACTGTTTGTTGGCGTAGACCTTAACACCTTGACCCTAGAATTTCCTACTTCTAATGCTGTTCTGGCTCAAGTTAAGCAAGATTCCGCGCGTGTTTATTTGGACATGATGCAGCAAACCGTCGAGCAATTGAAAGAAACCGTCAGTCAGCCAGATTGTTTAATTGGCAAGATATATGATGAAACAGTAATGTTGCCAAAGCACAAACAGGATAATGATCTTTCAGGAATCGCCTTTGTTTATGTTTACAAACTTTTACTGGCCTACTCTTATGGTAATTATGCCAATGCGCTCGACTACATTACTCAAGTCAAACCCTATTTAATGGCATTATCAGGGCTAATTCATTTTCCAGTTTTCCATTTTTATGCAGCCCTCACCCATCTAGCAATTATTTCCACACAATCAGAACCAGAGCAAATTCTCAGTGAGGTAGAAGTTCATCAAACAACTCTGCATCAGTGGGCGGAATCTGCCCCATTGAATTATTTACATAAGTGGCATTTAGTGGAAGCCGAAAAATGTCGAGTTCGCGGTCAAAAATTAGCAGCAATGGAACATTATGATCGCGCCATTACTCTTGCTAAAGATAACAAATTTCTCAACGAAGAAGCCTTAGCGAATGAACTAGCTGCCAAATTTTATCTTGGTTGGGGTAGAATAAAAATCGCTCAAGCCTATATGCTGGAAGCATATTACTGTTATACCCGTTGGGGTGCAAAAGCCAAAGTCATAGATTTAGAAAATCGCTACCCCTTACTACTAGTTACAATTCTGCATAAACAGCAAAGCTCTTTCAACGCAACAGAAACAATTATTTCCACCTCCTCAGAGAAAGTTGATAGTTCCAGTTTCAGTAAAAGTAATCTTTCAACCAATCTAGATTTAGCCAGCATTGTCAAAGTTTCGCAATCGCTATCTAGTGAAATTGAGTTAGAAAAATTACTTTCGACTTTACTAGAAGTCATACTCCAAAACGCGGGTGCTGATAAATGTGCATTACTAATGCCAAAAGGTAATTCCTGGTTTATTGAAGCACTTTATCAACTCGAACAACCCAGTTGCATTTTGTGTTCTCTTCCCTGTAATGATCATCAAACAGTACCCCTGAGTCTAATTAATCAGGTGAAAAATTCCCTGGCTTTAGCGGTGATTGAGAATGCAGTTACAGAACAAACCTTAGCGGCAGATCCTTATATATTGCAAAATTCGCCCAAGAGTGTGCTTTGTGCGCCAATTTTGAATCAAGGCAAATTGATTGGCATTTTATATTTAGAAAATAACTTAACAATAGGAGCATTTACCCGCGATCGCCTAGAAATTTTACAGTTATTAATTTCTCAAGCCGCCATCTCGTTAGAAAATGCTCGATTGTACGCACAACTAGAAGATAGGGTCAAAGAACGCACCCAAGAACTCAACCACAAAAATGAGCAGCTGCAAACAACCTTAAAAGAGTTACATCGTACCCAAACACAAATGGTACAAAGTGAAAAAATGTCAGCTTTAGGGCAATTAGTCGCCGGCATTGCCCACGAAATCAATAACCCCATTACCTTTATACATGGCAACTTAAATTACATTCAGCAATATACCAATGACTTATTACATATAGTAGATGCCTATCAAGACCACTATCCTCATCCGCCAGAAGCTTTAAATGCAGAAATCGAAAATCTAGATTTTAACTTTGTGAAAGAAGATTTACCGAATATTCTCAAATCTATGCACACAGGTTCTGAGCGCATTCGACAAATGGTTTTATCTTTACGTAACTTCTCTCGTTTGGATGAATCAGAATATAAAGCTGTAAATCTCCATGAAGGCATCGATAATACATTAGTCATGTTGCAATATCGACTGCAAGCTCAAGCTCATCGTCCAGCGATCGAAATTATCAAAGAATATGGTGAACTACCGTTAGTAGAATGCTGCGCTAGAGAAATTAACCAAGTATTTATCAATGTGATTGTCAATGCGATCGATGCTTTAGAAGAAAGGAGTCGAAATCTCGGCTTACAAGAAATTACAGCTAAACCAAATCAAATTCTGATTCAGACCCTCACAACCAAACAAAACCAAATCCAAATTATCATTGCCGATAATGGCGTTGGGATTTCAGAAAATATCCAATCTCGTTTATTTGACCCATTTTTCACAACCAAACCTGTAGGTAAAGGTACAGGTTTAGGATTGTCCATCAGCCATCAAATTATTACAGAAAAACATGGCGGTTCAATTCATCTCAACTCTGTATTAGGTCAAGGAACAGAATTTATCATTACTTTACCTATTAAAGCAGATAAACATCCTCTTGCTAACGTAGTGGTTGAACTTTCATGATCATCTTTGTCGGGTAAAACCTTAATTTATCAATCATTCTGGAATCAGATATAATTTTTTTGATTAACTGATGAAATAGTTTGTTCATCAAATCCATAGATTTTTATTTATAGTTTTAATTGTTACAAACAATCTAATTTCATAAATACTGGATTGCACATAATTTTCTGAAAAATTATAGATACTACCTGTGTAATTTCACCTTAATTTTTGTAAAAAATTATACTATTAATTTAAAAACCCTTCTGTTTGGTGTAATTCTGTGCTGTTTGCTACTTCGTTGATAAAGAGTTAGCAAAAACCATTCTCGAACATCGACGTTAAACAGCTAATTGCGGTATAAAGTATTTACCCAGAAAAAAGTAACTCCAATACAATTAATTTTTTCAGGACTTCTAAAGTTAATTGCTTTGACCGAATTACTTGCATTAGATATTTATAGAGATTGCAATTAATTCAGAGCAATATCAACATTGTTTCTATGAAGGCAAGAGTCCTTACGAAATATATAGGAATATGCCTCCTATAAAATACTGGCTGGAGCTACAGCTAGTATCAAAAAAATAACTACAGTTTAATTAGCCAAATTTTAGTTAGGCATCGATAGTATATTTTCCATGAAAATTATAGAAAATATACATCATATAACTGGTAATTGCTCAGGCTGTCACTTCTTCTAAGTAACTTGAACTTCTCAAAAAAAGGTAACTCATTTATGAACGGCAAACTTCGGCTAACAGTACTCGAACCAGCAGGGATTTTAGATAAAATTAGCGGCAATCAATTACATAATGAAATTAGCGCCCTGATAAACAACGGCACTAACATTATATTGATTGATATGCAAGGAATTAAGTTTATAGATAGTTCTGGCTTAGGTTATTTAGTGTCAGCAATGCAGATGGTCAGTAATGCTAATGCTAAATTATTTGTCTGCTCCATTAGTGATCAGGTTCAAATGTTGTTTGAAATGACTAAAGTGAATAAATTATTACAAATTTTTGTTGATAAAGAAGAATGTAAACGATACGTTTTAAGTACTTTAGCTCGGATGTCTTACAAGTAAAGATTCATGGTCAATATGCTATTCATTTGAATTGCAGCATTTTTATGGGAAGAAAAGCTAGAAACCCTCTCTTTTTCCCTACTCCCTGCGGCCTCAATATAAAAAATTAAATGCTTAACAGCTTATGGTTGAGGCTACAGCAAATTTCAAGTGAATGAAGTACACAATTGAGTTATCAATGCTATGTAGATATATTTTCATTCTGACTTCTAACTCCTGAATTCTGCTGTAACTATTATTCTATTCTTCGAGTTTTAGTGACGGGCGTAGCCACAAATATATAATCAGTCCCCAAAATGGTATTAAGCGGACTAGCCAGAGTATTTTGTCGTTATCCCATTGACGACGCGCCATATCATCTTTCACTAGCCACGACTGAAATAACCAGAATACTAACATATCTACCACAAAAGAATATGCTAGGCGATCGCTCAACAATAAATCTAATAAACCTTGCCAACGGGTTGTAATATCACCGTACTCAGGACGGGCTAATACAGCCCAACTCAACGAAACCACAAAAACCCCAGCCAAAACCGAAGGTAAAACTCGGCTTTCGCCTACTTTTTCGACAAATGTTAAAGCATTTTTTGGTACTTGTGGATTTGCTTGACGCAAACCCAACCAAGGAAGAAAAAAGACATTGGTGAGTAATGCGGTACCAATTAAGAAAGTAATTATGGAAAATCGCTGATTGCGGCCATCAATTACAAAACCCCAAAATAATAATCCCCAAGTCACCACAATATTGAATAATCCCTCTAGTGCAGGATTGCTAATTGGTGCTTCACTGGGGAAAATAATTGGTAATACCAACCAAAAATTCATACTCAAATTGAATATTTCTGCTAATGTTTTGGGTGTGACATGCAGCAGTGATTCTCCTGGCGGAATATCGCTTAATAATAAATAACCAACATAAACTAACCACACAGTCCAGATGAATCCTCTGGATAAATTTAGCGATAAATCATGAGTATTATTTGCAATAAATTGTTTGAATTCGCTGAACATTACTTTTTACGGCTATTATTACTAATAACTTTTATCCCTAAAATTTTCAGAGTTTCGTGATAATCACTAATCGTCAGAGAAGTCAACTCTTGACCCAATAAATAAAAGCTACCCATAACTTTAACAGAATTTGACCTTACGTTTTTCGCTTTGTGAAGTGTTACTGTGGCGTATCTTTGATTGTTTATGCCTTTGAGGAGAAAAATACCAGCAAAATTGAAGCTACCAGATGTAACTAATTGCTCACTATTAACGCTGGCATTGATATCTGCAAAGGTATAACCTAAAAACTTCAGATTTCCAGCAATACTGGCAGAATTATTCAGAGAATTATTGATGCCTTTAAACAGTGTAACTGTAGCACCTTCAAAAGCTAATATCCCAAAATTCAAATTACTCCTAGCTTGTAAACCCCGTTCACTGAGGCTGATACCTGATGCAGTAAATTTTTTACCTAAAATAGTTATATCACCAGTACCAAGCAGTTTTCTATTAATTAAATCAAGTTGAAATTTCGGCACATTGATATTCAAGATATTCCCTAAATTAATCGCTGCATTATTAATTTCGATGTTTTGTTGATCAAATGATAATGTGCCGTTACCCAAAGATTGGTTAAAAGCAAAAATATTTGCTGTACCTGTGGCGCTTTGATTGATAAAATCAACTGTAAGTTGGGGAATAATTAAATTTAAAAATCCGACTAAACCTAGCTGGACATTGTTTAAATTAATATTATCTTTGCTGACATCAAATGTAATACTTGCTAAAGTATTACCCAAAATCGAAACTGTGCCGAAGCCACTGCCTTTACCAGATTTTCTATCAATACTTAAGGCATCAACATCAATACTCAATAGATTAGCCAAACTGATATCAAAGTTCTTAAATATTGCTTGTTCAGGCGTAATTTTAAACTCCACATTGGCGATTTCTTTGCCCAACATTTCTACATAACCATCTCCCTGAAGATACTGTTCATCGGGAGTTACCTTGAGAGATAAATCTAAAGTATCATCATCTGTACCTTTAATTTTCAGAAACTCTAAATCGATTTCTGGGACTTTTAATGAACCCTCAATATGCTTAAAAGCTTTATCCCCTTGCAAACTTAAAATTGCTGCATAACCCCAAGCATTAACTTTGCCATTAATTTCTAAACCTTCTGATATTGGTTGTGCTGCAATGGTTGTTGGGAAAGGTACATACTTAATTAAGGGGTTAAGTATGCCGTCTCCATCTCTATCTAGTGGTTCAATGTTTAAGTTGAGTAGGTTTTCTAAAAAGCCTAAAGCTTGATTAACTAAATCAATTGAATAACCTACTTGCTTGGTAATAAAAGATGTGACTGGCCCACGCCATAACTCTATTAGACTAACTGCTTGCTTGGGATTTAAAATTAACGCTAATCTTTCAGGATCATTAGTATCCATGAGAAATGCAACTTCCAAATCAGTCTTGTCCCATTTCAAATCACCAATGAAACCAAAATTATCAAAATAAGGAGGTAAATATGTTCCGCCTCCTTGAAATCGGATATTGCGAAGTTCAGTTCCAACTAAACCGTAAGGATTACACCAAGGTTTTTCGCTTTGCTGGCTGAAGAATGCTGTTAAAGATTCTGGTTCTAACGATAGACTACCTGATAGCAATAGTTTCGGTTCTTGTTCTTGGGTGGTATCGTAGCCTTCAAGAATTAGGTTTCCTATTAGTCCAAAATTCGGTTCTAAATCAGTTCCAATATTTAAATTGATGAGTAAGTTATTAAAAGTAGCTTTAAGTTGTTGCTGACACAATAATTGAACATTGCCAGGAATATTACCTATTAAACTTACTTGTCCCATAGGATTAAAGCTAATTATGGCTGTGAAGCCAGCCATGCCTAAATTTCCACAAATAAAGTTACTAAAATTTCCAGGTAAATTATTTAAATCAATGTCGCCAATAAAATTTAATCCTGGGTTTAAGTTGATACTGCCTAACTTGGGATGAGTAAAATAATAGCTATTATCAGTTATGATTATCTCTGTATTACCAAGGTTTAAATCGGTGATAATAGGTATTGTATTTGTTAAAAACTTAAAGCTAAAATTTTTAGGTAATTTATATTTTAATGTGGTTTTATCGCCAAAAAGTACTTCTATTTTTTGTTTATTTAGTAAGCCTTTAACCTTGAGTTCTATTTCTTGCCTATTTTGAGATACTGTATATTTTGGCGTGAATATACTAATTTTATGACTGCCAAAGATGGCATTAATTATAGTATCAAGTGCCACATTCATGTATGGCACTGGACTATGAAGGTTAAAGGCTTTATCTAAATCTAAATCTAAATTATGATTGTCATCGAAATTAATTTCTGAGCTTGATTTAGCTAGATTTACACTATCTAAAGACTCAAGTTTGAATTTGATATTCTCAGGTAGGATAATTTCGGCTGAGTTAAGAATATTAGGCATAAGTAAATTATCGTAAAAGTATTTTATAGCATTTATTAACTAACTATACAAAAACTAGCTCAAATTCAGTATATACGCGCAAAAATGTTTATAAAAATAAATTAGCCCTACCTAAAAAGTAGGGCTAATCGCTATTGTTTATCTCTGATGAAGAATCTAATTGCTAGAGAAGATAATTAGGCGATGTTTAATTCAACGCGGACGATTAAATCGTTGAAATCGCGATCGCCTCCTCTTGGCAAATCTTCAAAGCCAAAGATATTACTACCTAACAAAGCAATTTGGTCTGTTTGTCTGGTGTTAGCACCTAAGAATGGGAAGTAAACCGCCGGATTTCTGGGGTTGCTATCTAAAACTGCTTCTGGTGTGCCATTGGCAATAATAAATGGTGCATAGATATAACCTCCTTGCAGGGTTGCAGAGTAGGTTGCTGTTCCACGGTTAGCTGTTAGGTCAATACCTGAAACACGGTTGCGGACAGCTGCTTCAGTATAACCAGCTTGTCCGGGTAAGATATCTGCTTGACCATCTCCGTTGAGGTCAATACCACCATTCACATCGCTGACTCGGTAGAAACTGGCGTAGTTTCTATAGCCTGCATCTTTGCTAACGACAAAATCAGCAGTGACCAATTCTGTAACGTTACGCAAGTCAATGAGTTCGGCTTGTGATTGACCTTGCAAAGCTGTACCAATTGGTAAAACTGTGTCGGTCGATTGGATATTGACTACTAAATCTTGGAAAGGCTGACCATTTCCTGGTTGAAATTCCCAAGCGAGGGAGAATGTATCGTTACCTAAGTTGGTGATTCTTTGGGTGTTGGGATTAGCGAAGATAACGCTGTTGCTAGGGATATTACCAGCGCGGACATCATCACTAGTACCGCTTCTGACTACATAGAATCTGAGTTGGTCGCCTGAATCAAATTCTAGTAATCTCGAAACATCGGCATTATTTAAGCCACGATTCACCGCCGAGAAGATGGTTCTAGCCCTTTCTAAAGCGGCTTCAGTGTAACCTGCTTCGCCTGGGGCGATACCGTTGATTCTACCTGCGGCATCATCTACAGTAAACACACCGATTTCATTGGTACGGCTAGTACTGCGTCTGGTGAGGTCTACTTGCAGTCGGGTTTTGGCACCACTACCCTTGATTGTGAATATATCACTGTTGGGAATTTGGGCGAGAGGGCGATCGCTATCGGCAATAGTAACAGTTGCGGTGGTGTTAGTTCTGGCAAGGTCGTAGTTGTTACCATCCACTAACGTCAAAGTTACTGTTTCATTGCTTTCTACCAAGTTGTCATCAATTGGTTTAACGGCAATATCGACGTAGGAACTACCAGCCGCGATGGTGGCTGTACCTGTGAGGCTGTCGTAATCACTACCGTTAGTGGCAGTTCCACCAACAGTATATTTGAAGGTTAAAGCTGTATTGGTATTACCAGCACGAGAAATGCGGAAGGTTGCTGGGGTGGAATTTCCTTCTGTGGCATTGGGAGTAGTGCTTGTAACACTAATCACACCAGTAGTTAAATTCAGGGGCTTGTCTAGATGCAGGAGAATAATTTCGTTGTTGTCGATGTCTCCTGGTCTACCTTGGGAGAAGGGATAATTATTATCGTTGGCGACCAAGATGGTGTTCGCATCCAATACCAACACATCTTCAATGGTAACGAAGGGGAAGGTAAATTTTGTGCTACCGTCTCGATTCAAGTCATTGGGGTCTTGAATATTCAGCAAATCTGCGACTTCTTGTTTTTCGACAAAGCCATTAGCATCGCGTTTTGAGAAGTCTACTTTGAATATTTTCTTGAATTGGGCGGCGCTACCTTGCAGACCATCCCGTTCAATTACCAGATATTCATTTTCGTTGATGACGGTGAAATCACCAATGGCATAACTGGGGTTATCCAAACGGTAATAACCAACCAAACCTTGATATTGTTCTGAGGCGACATCAAATTTATAAATCCGCAGTGAACCAGCAGGGTCGCCAGCCACAGTACCTTCTAATAATGGGTACAGAGTTTGTCTGTCGGGACTGATGGCTAAACCTTCAAAACCTCTAGAACCACCAAGGTTAGCAACGGCTGGCTGTCCAACAAATTGGTCGCGGACTAAATCACCGACACCGGGGAAATCGGTAAAGTAAGCATCTACACCCAAATCGATGAATTGTCTGTATTCTGCCAGTGGGTCGCCGTTGTAATCGGATGCTAAGAACACGCTTTCATTGCGGAAGGTATAAGGATGTACCTGCAAACCTGCGGCGTGGGCATCTTGGACTAAAGTTGTGGGAGTAGCCAAGACTCTATCTGCATCGGTAATTAAACCATCACCATCGAGGTCATCAGCTTGACGATCACCGTTACGGTCTACCGTTGTAGCGGGGATAATCAAGCGTTTGTTAGGCCCAATCCCGACTGCGTAAGTGGCGATCGCCGCTAGTCCTGTCGGTCTAATTAAGTCGCCGTAGGTGCGAGTATCACCATTAAATTGGAAGTCGTAAGGTTGACCTGTCGCGCCCCCAATTAACTGAATTAAGGGGATATTAATTCTGGCGGTGGGTAAGATATTTTGTTTCAATTCCCGCAGATTACCCACCTCAAAGGATTGAATAAATACTCTGTCGGGATCAGTAAAGTTTTCCGCAACTAAAACATTTACCAGCAATTGTCCCAGACTGGTATTGATGGGTGTACCGTCAATGCGTCTACCTTCAACAGCAAAGTAAGTCGGGTGTTTGGTTTCGGGATAAATGCCGATTTTCCGCCCAGTTTCGGCTTCTACTTGCTGTACCAAATCAATGATTTCTTCCAGGGTAGGAACTTTCAACCCATCATTGTTAAATCTGGTTCCGCGCAAGCCCGGTAAGCGTTCAATCGCATTCAGAGTTTTGATTTCTGCTAAGGTGAGGTCTTCGGTAAACCAACCTCTGATAGTTCTACCATCGATAACTTTGGTCGTCAGTCGGTCAGCAAACTCAGGACGCAGGTAAATATCGGTGCTAGTGTCAGTTAGATTAACTGAACCATCATTGTTGAGAATTGCCAAAGCATTTTCGTGACGGGCGATTAAACGTCCATCTTTGGTCGCTACTAAGTCAGGTTCGATGAAATCTGCACCTTGAGCGATCGCTAGTCTGTATGCTTCTAAAGTATGTTCTGGTCTTTCACCACTCGCGCCACGATGTCCAATAACTAATGGTGCATCACCACTTAAAGTATTAAACTCCCGTAGATTGCGGACATCGGGGTTTTGAGGCGATCGGACAAACTGTCCGGTCAACTGGTCACGGACAAAATCACCAGTCCCAGGAAAATCTGTAAAATAACCATCTACACCCAAATTAATAAACTGGCGAAACTCTGCTTGAGGATCACCGTTGTAGTCGGATGCAAGATAACGCCCTTCGTTACGGAAGGTATAAGGATGGACTAACAAGCCTGCATTATGGGCATCGCCTACCAAAGAGGTTGGTGTAGTTAAGGTTTTGTCTGCGTCGTTAACTAATCCATCACCGTTGACATCATCGGCTTGACCATCGCCGTTAGCATCCACACCGCGAACCGAAACAATCATCCGCTTCCAAGGGCCGATTCCTTCAGCGTAGGTGGCAATTTCTCGCAAACCTTCGGGTGTTCTTAAATCGCCGTAGGTGCGAGTGTCACCATTAACTTGAAAGTCAAAAGGTCTGATTTCATTTAGCGAACCATCAAGATTAATATCACCTGCATCCAACAACTGAATTAACGGCAAGTCAATACCAGCCGCAGGTAAAATCACATCATTGAGTTGGCGGAGATTACCGACCTCGAAAGATTGAATAAATACGCGAGTGGGGTCAGTAAAATCATTCTCAACTAAGAGGTCTACTAACTTTTGACTGATATCTTGATTGATTGGTGTACCATCGAGTTTTGTCCCGACGGATGCAAAGTAGGTGGGGTGCTTAGTTTCAGGATAAATGCCGATTTTCTTACCTGTATCTGCTTCTACCCGCTTCACTAAATCAATGATTTCTTGCAAAGTAGGAATTTCGTACAAGTCGTTAAAGGCTTGAGTACGGAAACTTGGCTGAATTCTGGCGCGGAGGGTTTTAATTTCTGCGAGGGTGAAGTCTTCAACAAAGAAACCTTCCTCCGCGATGCCATCTACAATTTTAGTTCTAAGGCGATCGGCAAATTCAGGATGATCTAAAACGTTGGTAGTGTTAATAATATTCGGTTCGTGACGGGCAATCAACACACCATCTTTTGTCACCACTAAGTCCGGTTCAATGAAGTCTGCACCTCTTTGAATCGCCAACATATAAGAACCAAGGGTGTGTTCTGGTAGTTCACCACTTGCGCCTCGGTGTCCAATCACAATCGGTGTTTGACCGTTGAGGGTGTTGAGATTGGTAATGTTGGGTGTGGGAATTGGTGCATCTAAAAGTTTGCCAGTTGCATCAAAGTGCAGTAAGTAAGGGCCAAACTCATCACCAATCCAGAAAGTACCATCTTCCGCAATCACGAAAGATTCGATATCAAAATCTGCACCAGTTAATAGGCGATCGCTGGTGTTTTCATTCACAATCTGGAAAGGAACTTTATTATCTGGGTCAGATAGCTGAATAAAGTTCAAAATATTGACGCTTCCGTTACCGCCTGGTTCTGCACCCCGGAAACTCGGATCAGCACGATAAATCCGCAGTAGATAATCGGCGCTATTATTTTGACTACCAAAACCGTTGTCAGAGAGGAAATAGAAGGAATTATCATCAGCCCTCTGCACACCACTGAACCCTTGTATTGGTTGGGCGGCGAAGGGGACATTTCGACCGTTGGTATTTCCTGTGATTGCACTACCAGACCTTGGCCCCTCAGCAAAGGTATCAGCAGGAAGTGAAGCAAAGCCTTTGAGGGTGACTCTGGGGACAAACTGGGAAGTATCAGGATTGCGAGGATCGTAACCTGTGGTATCGATGGTTAAAGCCTCTGGGAAAGCGTTGGCGATGTTTTGCCAAGGAACAAACTTAAAGTTACTGCTGATGTTTTCAATTTCCCCATCATCTTCTACAAGTACGGCGGGATCATTAGAACCGTCTTGGGTGATAAACACGCCTGATGGAAAGTTAGCGCCTAAAGGTACATTGATCACATCTGCACCGTCAGACTCCTGCACACTATCAATTGACCCGTTGTTACCGACAGCAAAGCTACCTATATACTCGTTATTACCTGCACGGTTGTAAGCCACAAAGGTGTTATCGCCTTGGCTAGAAGCTAAAAGATAGCCTTGACCATCGCTACCATAGTAAATTGTTAATCCTTCAACATCATCGCTGAGATTACTACCACCCAAATCTCGGACGCGATCAATCAGTGTACCTGTACTGCTTCCGTAGGGTTCTGCGTCAAATTTCCAGATACCGACATCTTCCTGACCGATGTAGAGATAACCTGTTTCTTGGTCAACTACCATCCCTTCGGTTTGCGGCGATCGCCCTTCTGTGGTAGGAATGGTAAATTCCCTGACTAGTTCTGCACCAATTTGACCATTACCTTTGTCTATTAATTTTAACTGGGCAACGTCTCCAGTTTCCCGACGGCTAACAAAGGCATAGTAATTATTGCTTTGGGGGCTGCGGTATAAGGCTAAACCGTAAGCACTGCGTTCGTCGGATGAATAAGGCGGTTCAAAAGGTGCTGCTTGGAAAATAGTACCAAGACTGCTATCGGTGATGTCTTCTAAATATTCACCGGGGGTTGTGGGGTTGGGATTAATTTGGAAGATTGCTAGTTTATCATTTTCGCGATCGCTGGCTACAGCAATATCAATGGTTTGATTCCCCAACTTAAAGCCATATTGCAAATCAATATTGTTGTAGCGAATATCACAAGGATTGAAGGTTTGCAACAATTCCCCAGACAAGTTGTAAACCCGCAACCCGCCATTTTTTACCGAGGTCAATACCAAGCTGTCGGCGGAATTGGTGGCGTTGACATAAATAGCTGGGTCATCTGCATCGGCATTTTGAATATCATCATCCAATAAAGCGGGGCTGGTTTCGACAGTTGGTGCAACGGTGGGAATTAAATCTGCACCCAAAGTTAGAATTTGGGTAAACTGAGTGGCGCTGAAGTTGTTGTCACTCACCAGAACAATTGATTGACGACCATCTGGTAAGGTGGGGCCAAACTCTATCCCTTCGATGTTATCTAAGCCAGTGGGTAAATCTAAATCATTCAAATTCAACAGTAAGCGTTTTTGGGCTGGTTGAATTGCAGCTAATTGTTCAGAACTCAAACTACTGAGTGAGTCAATGCTGCTGATATCAGTTGCACCTTGGAGAGAGATTTCGTAGATTTTGATTGTATTACCTGTACCCGGAACGCCCGTAGAAAAAGAACGTTCTACAGCGAGGATTGTCCCGCGATTATCAATAGCTAGTAAATCTACTAAGCCATTGGTGCCAAATGCAGTATTTGGTACTGGTGTTTCTGCTACTGAGTCAGTGACATACAAGTATTCTTTTGTTGGCTGTCCTGTAACCAAATCATATTGCAGGATGCGCGAAGGTGTACCCGTAGTCAAAGAAGCCACAGCCCCATCTTGGAATAAAGCATTTTCGGTGGCGGTGAATAAAGTTGTTTGGTCTGGGGTAATGGTGAGACTTTCCAAAGCCAAGTTATTTCTGACACCAGAGGTTTGAGTATCACCTGGATTAATCAAACCATCGCTGTTAGTATCTTGAACCACTGGTAAGAATTTAGTCGGGATAGTTAGCGATCGCAATTCCTGACCTGTAGTCAGAGAAAATTCCCTGACAAACGGATTTGTTACCCGACCAGCATTAATATTGACTTCTCCTTCCGAAGAAATGAAAACTGTATTGTTGTTAGTTAATACAATATCTTCTGGGTCTAAACTCAACGCCGCAAAGAAATTACCATTGGTATCTCTGAGGGGAGTGACATTAGTAAAAGTCACATTATTAGTAGCAGGATTACCAGTGAAAGTATAAAAGCGGGCAGGGCCAATTTGGGAGCGATCGTCCGAAATGGCATAGTAACGATTATTAGCAGCATCGTAAGCAAGACCAGATAAACCACCTACTGGAGTTGGCGTACCATTAACAATTCCTGCTACACCAGAAGGAATAAAACCTGTAGCAAAAATCTGTTGTCCTAGAAATTCTACATTGGTGATAGTTTTACCAGCTTGCATATTTTTGGGTATGGATAAATCAGGATTCAGAGAAGCGATTTCCACTTTTACTCACTAAAAATTCGTGAGTTTGTGAACAGGCGATTGCAAATTTGCCATGAAAATATAAACCGCAAAGATGCACTTTACAGCTTGGGCGATCGCGCTATGAAATAACTGTGAGATTCAGTGCTTCACGCTATCCCAGCTAGGTTAAGAAATGCCTAGCAAAAGGTTAATTAAACTTCCTTGTCTGAACTTTGGAAAAGTCAGCCTGTTTGGGGAGATAAGGGAGACAAAGAAGACAAGGGGGACAAGGTAGACAAAGTAGATTCATATCTTGCACCAAACGACTGAAGTCGCGGCTACACAGATAAAACCCGCACTTCGACAAGCTCAGTGACCACATTTCGGCAAGCTCAATGACCGCCTGCGCGGGTTCCAAACCTTGATTTGATGTTAGTCCGCCTAGCCTGTGGCAACAGCAAAGCTGAACGCGGATTAGTATATGCAAATAGCCTGTGAAGGCAGGCTTTGTTCTTGTAGCCGCGACTTCTAGTCGTTCGCGTCTATGTGGTTCGTTATCTAGTCCTATATATAAGTAGTAGACTACCGAAATTAATCGGCGTTCATCCGCGTCCATCTGCGGTTAATTTTCTTCTTGTCAGTCCAGTAGAGTCACAAATCAATTTCCTGATTGCAGCGATCGCACAACCCCAACAAGGTCTGTGTCAGATAATTTTTCTCTTAAAATCGGAATTTGCAGATAAAATTTTACCACAGATTGAGACAAAATCCTGAAAGTATGCTTTAAATATAAAGTTAATCTCTTACAACGGTTTTGACCTCGACATTGTACCGTTTTTCAGCGTTCAGGGTCAGGCAATGGAGTTTCTTCGGCAAAGATAGCAATTTGCAGCAGAAAAAACAGTTGTCTGAAGTGATTCAGGTAATGATATTGCATTGTTCGCTGTGGGCAATAAAGGGGGAATCATATTTAGTAATGCTCAATGGCATACTAAACATCCGACTGGCTATCGGTAATTAGCACAAAACCCTTGTGTTGAGGGAATTCTAAAAGTTTTGTAATATTGTGGATTCTTATGATTAGCTATCTCAAAGGTCTTGTTGCGGGTGTTCAGACAATTGGCGGTAATCGCGTCATTTTGACGATCGAAGTCAATGGTATTGGTTATGATTTGCAAGTTCCCCAAAGGTTAGCACAGCAGTTACCAGAATCGGGAGGAGTGGTGCAAATTTTCACTCATTACCAAATTCGGGAGGAAGTACCTTTACTGTATGGCTTTGCTTCACCAGCAGAACGGGATTTATTTCGCCACTTGCTAACAGTTAGCGGTATTGGTGCAGCTTTGGCGATCGCCCTCCTAGACACCTTGGAATTACCAGATTTAGTCCAAGCCATCATCGCAGGTAACACCCAAATCTTAATTCAAGCCCCTGGTGTGGGCAAAAAAACCGCAGAACGCATCTGTTTAGAACTGAAAAGTAAATTGATTGAATGGCGCAAATCAGCCGGGTTCTTCGTCGCTACAGGCGGCCCAGCACCAGGGATTTTAGAAGAAGTGCAGATGACTTTGTTCGCCTTGGGTTACACAGCCCACGAAGTTAGCCACGCCTTACACGTTGTGAGTGAAGACATTGGGCTACCCAAAGATGCTTATGTGGAAGATTGGATCAAACAAGCGATCGCCCACCTCAGCAGCGAACAAGTGCAGTAGAGGCTAGAGACTAGTATTTTTTCTCAGCACTTGCAACTACTGACTAATATTTAATCAAATCTGGTTCAGTCGAAGAATTTAAAAACGTCCACAACTGCAAATCGGTAAAATCGGGAATTGCCATAAACGCGCCGACTGTTTGCAGATTTTGTGGATCGTGGGTGGAGGCGATACCAATGGTAGGAATCCCAGCCGCAACAGCCGCACGAATACCCGAAGGAGAATCTTCCAGGGCGATCGCTTTCTCTGCGTTAATCTTTAATTTGTTTAAAGCCACTTGATAAGGTGTAGGATCAGGTTTACCTGCGGTGCAATCTTCTGCCAAAATCACTGCATGAAAAGCTTCTTTAATCCCTAAAACCTCAAGCACAAATTCTACATTCAACCGAGGTGCATTGGTAACTAATGCCCGTTTTAGCTGATGTGTTTCTGTCCAAGCTATGAGTTCAGCAAATCCACTCAACGGTTGCAAATGGGAAGCTAATTCACGAAACAATGCTTCTTTATCGTCAGCAAATTTCTGCCCTTCTGCTGCTGATAATTGCGGCAAAATATCTTTGACAATTTCTGGATTCAAACGTCCACTAATCCGAGATTGGTAAAATTTTTCATCTATATCAATGTTGTAGTCTGCCAACATTTGCTGCCAAGCTTGGTAATGTATCGGATCAGTATTGACAATAGTGCCATCCAAGTCAAAGAGAACTGCTGCCAGCATAATTTCTTAAGTGTAAACAAATATTAACTTTATTTACACAGTTTACCTGAAAAGTGTGAAGTATGAAAAGAAGAAGTTCATATAATTAAGTAGGGTGACGCACTGCTGAAAGGATGTTTTAACAGTTATCTTGTTGGTAGGTGGTGGCGTGTTAAGGCAAACTTCTACTTTGTGTGACGCTTAAATCCTCAGATTGCTGTAACACACCCTACTAGACTTCACACTTCACACTTCATACTTCAAAATGGTTGCTGCCAAAAACTTTTTTCGTGTTGATGATTTACAAGTGCAAGTTTACAATTCTGAAGCAGAAATGGCTGAGGATGTTGCACAGATTACCAACAAATATTTAAAGGATATCTTAGACAAACAGGGTAAAGCTGCTGTTTTATTAGCAACAGGTAATTCGCAACTCAAATTTCTAGATGCGTTAATTAGGTTGGGTGGTGTAGATTGGTCAAGAATTACTTTATTTCATTTAGATGAATATTTAGGCATTACGGCTGATCATCCTGCGAGTTTTCGACGTTATCTGCGAGAACGGGTAGAAAATAAACTAACTCCGCAGCAATTTCATTATATAGAAGGTGATACATTAGAGCCTGTGGCTGAATGCGATCGCTACACGCAATTACTCCAAGCACAGCCAATCGATTTATGTTGTTTAGGTATTGGCGAAAATGGACATTTAGCTTTTAATGATCCTGATGTCGCTAATTTTCATGATCCTTATAGTGTCAAGTTGGTGAAATTAGATATAATCAATCGCCAACAACAAGTAAATACTGGTCATTTTCCCAATATCGACAGTGTGCCACAATATGCTTTTACTGTCACTCTGCCATTAATTTGTACAACCAAAAAAATTATCTGCCTAGCACCAGAAAAACGCAAAGCCCAGATAGTAAAACAGATATTAAAACAAACAATCAGCACCGATTGTCCTGCATCAATTCTCCGTCATCAATCACAGGCAACTTTATTTTTAGATGTTAATTCTGCGAGTTTATTGTAGTGCTTAGTGAAAGATATGTGTATAGCAATCAACACTTATCTTCTAGCTTAATACTAGATAAACAAGCCTCAAGATAAGGGCAATCTTCACACTTAATTTCTTCACCTGGATTCGCACAACCACAAGGAGGTGCAATCAAGCATTCGCTTAGTTTTTTAGATTTGGAAGAGGGTTTTAGTATTATTTCAGTAGCCGCTTCTTGGAGGCAGAAAATTACATCCCGCACCATAATATTGAGCCTTTGGTTATCTAGGTAAACTAATTATTCATTCGTGATTTAAGTGATGAGTAAAATGTAAAATTAATTGCACTCAACGCACACCGTTTAAATTCCTAATTTCAATCCCTAACTTTATTTATGGGGTTTCACTCAGCACTCACACTTCGACGTTGCTCAGTGTAAAGCACTTTCAACTCAGCACTCCTGAACTGATAAGTTTCAGTTGACCATTTTACCCATGCTGAAACTTGATCCTCAAAGACAAACTCTCGTCTTTGAGAATTAGCAGTCTCAGCTACTAATACCTTGAGAGTTACGGTTTGCATATTATGATTCATAGTCTGCTGTCCGTAACCAATCACTTTTCCTAGATGACCTGTTTGTTGATTCAGCACATAATCACCAATGGTGAACATAGTGACACTTTCAACGTGGATAAGTAGATGAGTTTTATTTTATTCTCTATAAAAAATTAAATACAAACCTCATGCTTATAGGATGATTTACTTTATCATATTTTCATATATTGTCTAACTAGCGATAGATGTCATACCAATTCTATGTGAGTCTGCATTTAATCTTCATATCTCTTCCTTCTTTGTGTTCTTTGCGCCCTTTGTGGTTCGTTCTTTAATTCAGTGCATCTTCATGCAGAATTGGTATCAGACTATTTTAAATTAGTAATTACTTTCTCTAGTTTGGTCTAAATTCTTAACTAAAAATAAAACCCGATTTAGGCAGAAAATCGGGTTTGTTGTGCTTTAGTATTAAAGATTGATTTTCATCTGTTCAATGCTAACTCTTTTTTTTGTTTCATAATTGATAAATACTCACTACGAGTTCCATCTACACGGTAGTGGTCACAGATGCGACAGAGTTTGAGCAAATCCAATCGACTAAATACTTTTTGACGTTCAATTCCGTTATCGTTTCGCCAGCGCCAAAAAGTTGTACGGTCAATGCGGCGATCGCTCTCAGGCCATCTTCTGCGAGATAAAAAATTTACCAATTCTTCTTCGTAAAACAAGTAGCCTTTTGGTAACTTCAAGAGTTCTTCTCTTAAATCATTTAGCGGTATGAGTGGATCTAGCTCAGATAGTCTCATGCCAGCAAGCCCTTATAGTTTCTTGTACATTCAATTACACAGCACACTTTTGCAACACGGTTTTATCACTTTTTTTGAATTGAAATACTGCAAGATTAAGTCTGAATAGAGAGTAATAAGATAGTAGGATGAACATTATATTTATTCTCCCTACTACTTTTTTTACCCGCTTTTCTCAACAAACAGTACAAATTTACGTGATTTAATCAAACACAATAAACTGATTAATACTTAATTGCAACCCTCATGCAACAATTTAATATCATGTTCAGCTATTTTCAATAATTATCAAAATCTACTTTTAGATAGATGTACAATTTATATTAGATAAACATAAAAGCGATCGCCTGATGTTTACTGCCAATGATGCCACTAGTAACACTATAATAGGCGATCGCAAAACTTACACTACATTTACCCAAAAATCGGCTGTGCTAACTTTACCATTACGCTGAAATTGCATCCACAGTTTATATGTTCCAGGTTGAGGAAAGTTGGTGACGAATTTTATCTGTCCATCTGGACTATTTTTGTGAGCATGGGCATGGATATAATCAGCAACTGTCAAGGGTGATGAACTTTTCAAAATCACTAAATGTCCTCTTTCGCCTAAATAAGTCTCTAAACCCTTAATTGGCTGATTATTTGCCGTATCTTTGATATCAAAATTTAAGGTAACTTCTTTACCAGCCTGGATATTTTGATTGGCAACATCAAGATTAACTTTAACATTAGATATAACTTTAGTTTTTTCAAACTTTTCTAAACTTTTTGGTAAGGGGATTGAACCAGGAATTTTAATTTGCATTAATGACAATGCTTCATTTTGTCCAGATGGTTTATAGTCACTAAACAAACTATAGTTACCAGGAGTGGAAAAATTAGCACTCACTTCAAAACGTCCATTACCTTTATAAGTAGGATGAATATGATCATAAGTGGCTAAATCCTCGCGCACGATAATTAAGTGCATGAGTTTTTCTTGAAAAGTATCAAACTTGTTTATGGATTTACCGTCAGTATCTTGAATATTAATTACTAAATTAACAGGCTGATTTGGTATCAAATTTTTTGGCGTAGTTAGTTTTGCTTGGGTAGTGATGTTTGTCTTCGCACCATCACTAGTATGTTCCATTGAGTGACCCTGATGTTCACTCGACATATTATGCTGATGATCAGTTTGATGTGGTTCACTCCCAGATACCTGCGTTTTGTCAGATTTTTTAACCGATGAGCAACCAGATACGATTAATAGGCTAGTTAATACGATAATTCCAGTCCAAAAACGCTTCATTTTGCTTTTATTCTCCCATTAAACCTAACATTTCTATGAAAATCTAGGGTAACTGCTCATAAGATAACTCATCAAGAAAAGAGTTATCAAAAGAAGTTATATTTGTTATACAATATAAACTTATTTCAGAAAATTTACGGTAACAAGCAACTCGTTTTTGAGATAACTTGATATCAATCAATATTTATTACATAACTTAGTTAAAAAGCTAATTATTATGCAGTATGAAGGATACAAGTACTTGAGGAGTGTCTGCACACTGAGAAGCAACAAAACTCTTCCACAATCATGACCCTCCAGTAAAAGCTTTGACAATCAATAGGTTTTGAGGATGGCATTTTTAGATAATTTTTTTTTCCTAACCAGTTTATTCCCCACGGACATTGCTATCTGTGGAAACCGGGATTAGTGTGGTTGCACGTTCTTTCCGACTCACTAACTGCAATAGCTTATTATTCAATTCCATTCATGCTGGTGTATTTCGTCCGCAAACGCAAAGATTTGCCGTTTGACTGGATATTTTTAATGTTTGGTGCATTTATCATTGCTTGCGGTACAACTCATGTTATGGATGTTTTGACACTTTGGTATCCAACTTACTGGTTATCAGGTTTAATTAAAGCCATCACAGCTTTAATCTCAATCACTACATCTGTACAACTTGTACCGTTAATACCTCAAGCACTAGCTTTACCTAGTCATGCACAACTAGAAGCTGCAAACTCTCAACTAGCCACAGAAATTGCTGAACGCAAACGCACAGAAGAAGTACTCCGAGAAAGTGAAGAACGTTGGCAATTAGCTTTGCGTGGCAATAATGATGGGATTTGGGATTGGAATATTAAAACAAATCAAGTATTTTTCTCTTCTCGTTGGAAAGAAATGCTTGGTTATGAAGATGATGAAATTAAAAATCATTTGCAAGAAATTTGGACAAGGATTCACCCAGATGATTTAGATGCTGTTGTCAAAGCAGTTCAAGAGCATTTTGCGAAAGTGACACCATTTTATGCTAAAGAATTTCGTGTTCTTTGTAAAAATGGGACGTATAAATGGATATTAGATCGGGGTCAAGCCTTGTGGGATGAAAATGATAATGTAGTCCGTATGGTAGGGTCACATACAGATATTACTGAACGTAAGCAAGCTGAAGAAACTTTAAGTAGACTACTCACACAACTAGAAATTAAAGTAGCAGAACGCACAGCAGAGTTAACAAGAATTAATCAGTCATTAGAGGCAGAAATTACTAAGCGTCAACAGATAGAAACGGCATTAAGAGATAGTGAAGAGCGATTTCGGACGGCATTTCATCAAGCAGCCGTTGGGATTGCTCATGTAGGTTTAGATGGCAGATGGTTATTAGTCAACCAAAGGCTTTGCGATATTGTTGGTTATACATCAGAGGAATTAGAATTACGTACTTTTCAAGAAATTACTCACCCAGATGATTTAAGAGAGTCTTTGAAATGTATTGATGAAATATTGTTAGGCAATATTCAAACATATACAATCGAAAAACGTTATTTTCGTAAAGATGGTGCTGTCATCTGGATTAACTTTACTGTTTCGTTAACACATCATACTTCAGGAGAGCCAAAGTATTTTATTGCTGTGATTGAAGATATTAGCGATCGCAAACAATCTCAAGCCCAAATTCAAGCATCATTACTCGAAAAAGAAGTTCTACTCAAAGAAATTTACCATCGAGTCAAAAATAATTTACAAGTCATCTCTAGTTTGCTGAATTTGCAATCTGATTATATTAAAGATAAAGAAGATATATACATATTTCAAAAAAGTCAGCAGCGGATTGAATCAATGGCGTTGGTACATGAAAAAATGTATCAATCTCCCGACTTGGCTCGCATTGATTTTGGTGAGTATATTCAAGATTTAGTTGCCAGTTTATTTAGCTGTTACGCAATTAATGCAGGGGCAATTTCTTTACAATTCCATGTTAAATATCAGGTTTTACTCGGTTTAGATTTGGCAATTCCCTGTGGTTTAATTGTGAATGAACTTGTATCTAACTCCTTAAAATACGGGTTTCCTAATGGTAGAATCGGAGAGATTTGTGTAGGAATTACAGAAGATTTAGACCAGAAATTTACTATTTTTGTTAGTGATAATGGTGTCGGATTACCACCTAACTTTAATTTTCAAAATACAGCATCGTTAGGTTGGCAGTTGGTTGAGGCTTTAACTCAACAAATTTCCGGAACAATTAAGATTAACAGTCAGACTGGTGTAGAATTTCAAATAACATTTCCTTTAACATAAATTAAAGGAAATATTATTTAACAGTATAAGGATATCGGAGGTGGTAATAAGATTTATCAGGAGTCATACTATTTCACTTTAAGAATGATACAAATAGGCAAGCAGAGGGGGCAGAGGAGCAGAGGAAGAGATTTGTATCAGTAATTTCGTGAATTGACATCATGAGTTAGGAGTTAGAATTCAGAATGATGATGACTTCTAGATTCTGGGTTCTGAATACATAGGAAGATTTTGATTACCTTATAATTGCTGTTTGAGATATTTGATTTATCTATGCTTGGTAATTTATTTTATAATACACATACATGACGGACGCGAATATTTTAGTTGTTGAAGACGAATCTATTGTTGCGAAGGATTTACAAAATAGACTGAGGAGATTTGGCTATACAGTGGCTGGAATTGCGTCTTCTGGTCAAGAGGCGATTAAGAAAGCTATGGAATTTAGCCCTGACTTAGTACTTATGGATATCCGTTTAAAAGGGCAAATGGATGGTATACAAGCAGCGGCAGAAATTCATAAATGTTTAGATATTCCGATAATTTATTTAACTGCTTATGCAGATGAAGATACATTAGAAAGAGCCAAAATAACCGAACCTTTTGGTTATTTACTCAAACCTTTTAAAGAAAGAGAACTAAAAACAAATATTGAAATTGCACTAACAAAACATAAATTAGAGAAACAATTGAAAACTAACCAAAAATGGTTAGCGACATTACTCAATAGTATTAGTGATGGGGTGATATCTAGCGATCGCAATCAACTGATCACCTTTATGAATCCGGTAGCAGAAAAGTTGACAGGGTGGACACAGGCAGAAGCGATCACTAAAAATATAGCAGAAGTATTTAAAATTATTGATATCAATACTAGAGAACCTTTAGAAAATCCGATCAAAACAGTTCTAGAATCAGAGGCGATCGCACCTTTTTTCACCACAACTATTTTAATTGCTCAAAACGGTACCGAAACACCAATTGATCCCAGCGCCGCACCCATCAAAGATGACCAAAATAATCTCATCGGTGCGGTGTTAGTGTTTCGGGATGTGACCGAAAGATTACAAGCGATGGCTGCGCGACAAAAACAAATGCAGCAAGAGCAACTTGTCGCCCAATGGGAGCAACTCAATCAATTCAAAAATGACTTTTTAAATTTAGTTTCTCATGAATTGCGATCGCCGCTTTACCACATGAAAAGTATGATTCAAATGTTACAGATAGCAACAGCTGTTCAAGAACAGCATTACTTTCTGGACATTTTAGAAGCAGAGTGCGATCGGGAAATGGAACTGATAAACGACTTATTAGAGTTACAACGCCTGGAAAACTCATCAAATCTGCTGTTAGCTCCTGATTTATTAGTTTTACAACAGTGGCTACCTTGGCTGATTGAACCATTTCAAATCCGCACTCAAGAACATCAACAAACCTTGCAACTTTATCTACCGGAAAATTTACCTGCACTATTTTCTGACCGTCCTAGCTTAGAACGTATCTTAGTAGAATTGCTAAATAATGCTTGTAAGTATACACCTGCTGGTGGTGAAATTGTGTTGAGTGTCAGCCATGAAACTGCTGAAATTCCAGCCAAAATGATTGTTACCGTTAGGAACTCAGCCGAAATCCCCGCCGATGAATTACCCAGAATTTTTGAAAAATTTTACCGCTTTCCTGATGCAGATATTTGGAACCAAGGTGGTACAGGCTTAGGTTTAGCAATTGTGCAGAAGTTAGTAGCACAACTGCAAGGTAGCATTCAAGTCACCAGCAATCAGGGATGGACAACGTTTACTTTAACATTAAGTGATTTAGAAATCAGTTAAGTCAAGAGACTAGTACAAAAAGGCAAAAGTAAAAGATCAAAAGGAAAAAGAAACAATAGTGATACCACAAGCTTTTTAGCAATTTCTTATGGTTGGTTTATTTATGCCCATTGGTCACAGAAAAAACTTTCTTCTCTAGTCTCTAGACTCTCTTTTCCCACTTAGATGACATGATCCGAAATCGCCAACTCAAAACTATAGCCGCACTAGCTAAACCTATGGCTAATCCCCACCATAGGCCAATAGTTCCATAACCAAACCAAACTCCCAGTGCATAACCAGTTAATAAACCAACACACCAGTAAGCAAAAACCCCAATTAACATTGGGATGCGAGTATCTTTTAAACCACGTAATGCTCCAGATGCGGTTGCTTGGATGCCATCAGCAATTTGAAAAAATGCTGCTACTGCCAGTAATTTTATTGCTAAATTGACTACATTTTGATTGTTGGGATTGTTGATGTCTAGGTAAAGCGAAACAATCAATTTGGGAAATAACCAAAATATTACACCAGCGATCGCCATAGACAAACCTCCCAAGGCAATGCCTACATATCCAGCCAAACGGACATTTTGCAAGTCTTCCTCCCCAGCTAATTGCCCAACACGTACTGTTGTTGCCAGAGAAATACCCAAAACCATCTGAAATGACATAGAAGCGGTTTGCAAAGCAATTTGATGGGCAGCGAGCGCAGCTGTTCCCAATTGGCCGATAATAAACGTCACAACAGTAAACAATCCAGCTTCTACAGCAACTAATCCGCCAATGGGTAAGCCAACCTGAAAAATTTCCCAAAAAATGCGGCGATTTTGTTGGCTGAGTTTGGAAATAGGTGAAGACTGAAAAATTTTGTAAACTGCAAAGCGACGTTGACTAAATATATAAATAGCCAGAGTAATAAACATACTCCACAGTGACAAAGCACTAGCCCAACCAATACCAGCTAGTCCCAGGGCGGGTAGTCCTAATTTGCCAAACATTAAAACATAGTTAGCGGTAATATTGAGCAGCGTACCCAAGACAACAGTTACCATTACTAACTGCGGTTGGGAAATGGCAGACAGAAAGCCTTTTAGCACAGCAAAACCTAATGCTGGGATAAAACCCCAAGCGATCGCTCTTAAATAAGTTTGTGCTAGTGCAGCTGCATTCACATCCTGCCCTAACAGCACCAGCAAAGTACTACCATGCCAAAGTAAGACTGTAATTGGTATACCTAATAGCAGAGATATCCCTAAGCCTTGTCGCACAATCTGACCAACTTGTTCAGGCTTACCGGCTCCGTATGCTTTCGCCACTAGGGGGCTGACAGCAGAAATCATACCTGTAATCACAAGCAAACAAAAGGTAAATATTGCCGCACCCAAACCTCCAGATGCGATCGTCTGACTGCCTAACCAACCCATCATCACTGTATCGACAAAACCTGTTGCTGATTGGGCTATTTGTGCTGCTACTAGTGGAACAGCTAACAGCAGACATTGTTTAACTTCAGAAATCAATCTGGAGCCACTGGTATTGTCCTTAATCATTAGATTTGAAAATTACTTGAAGATGGGTAAATTTGCCATCTTTTACTTTTGCAAAAGATGGCAAAGAGTGAGTGAAGTACACAAGTTAGTTATCAAAACTAGATAGATAGTCTATTGTCATTCTGACTTCTGACTCCTAAATTCTGCTACATCAACAGCAGTTTACGTTGTTGGTAGCGAATTTCACTCCTCTAAATGGTCTATTTCCCCTGTTTCATATTCATACTGCTCTACCACTTCTTCCGCGTCGTCTTCTTCATCTTCGTAATAGTGTTCCACAAATACGTAAGGTTCTAATCGTCCAGTACTCGCTAACCAATCAAGCAAAGATTGCTCTTGCTTGAGCGGAATAATCGCTGCTGGCTGATAACGGGGTTCTTCGTGGAGAGCGGGGTTAGACAGCTTAACCATCGTTTTTACCCCCAACGAATCGATCTGTATTTCCAGTTGCCTTAAGCAATTGCAACTTGGTATGACTAACAGTCTGCTGCGTGTAATCTCAAAAACCTCTGACTTTTGGCAGATGTTCTTCTCTCCACAAGAACGATTTGCTGTTAATTTGCGAAGTAAATTTTTTTGTGCGATCGCCTACATTATTTGATAACTCGTGATGCGTGCAACTTAGACAAACTGATTTATCTGTCAGGTTCCTATTGAATTTTCCCTGTAACCTGTAACCTATAACCTGTTTCCTACTTAAAAACAAACACAACAACCAAGCAACGCCTGATTGTTGTGTAAGGGTGTGGCACTTACTGTGAAGCTCTGCTTAAGAAATTCAGAGCAAGGGCTTACTTGTAAAGTTCTGTCGCTAAACGCCAAGCCAAAACGCCTGGAATTAGCGCCACAACTAGAGCAATATAAACTTGGGTATCTGAGATGGTCATTGTTGAAAACCTCCTAAACTTAAATCGATTTTCGACAGTTCGTTTACTACTTTTCCTTGTTTTGCCGATTTTGGGGAATATCTTGTTACAAGATGCAACAATAGCCCTGGTGAATCAGTAGTCTATAGTTATCTTTCATTATAAAAATTTATAAAAATATGGATTTGTATTTAGGGATTGATTATGGAACCTCTGGTGCAAGGGCTGTGGTAATTGATGACCAAGGCAATGTACAAACAGAGGTGCGCTATCCTTGGCAGAAGAAGGATGCTGACCATTGGAGTCGGGCTTTATGGAGTTTGTTAGCCGATATTCCTGAGCCATTGCGCCAACAAATCAAAGCGATCGCTATTAATGGGACTTCCTCTACTGTTCTGCTTTGTGATGGGGCTGGTAAGCCTGTAGATGTCCCTTTACTTTACAATGACGCGCGGGGGGCAGTGGTACTAGAGCAGCTAAGGAAAGTTGCACCACCTAATCATACAGTATTAAGTGCTACTTCCAGTCTTGCCAAACTTCTGTGGATGTCACAGCAAACATTTTTTGCAGAAGCCCGATATTTTGTGCATCAAGCCGATTGGTTAGCCTTTCTATTGCATGGACAATTGGGTATTAGTGATTACCATAATGCTTTAAAGCTAGGCTATGACGTGGAAGCCTTGGAATATCCAGAATGGTTAAACCAACTAGCAATACCGATTCAGTTACCGCAAGTGTTAGCACCAGGGACACCCATCGCCGAAATTCGCCCAGATATTGCGATGAAATTTCGTTTTCGCCGTGATTGCTTAGTATGTGCGGGTACAACTGATAGTATTGCCGCCTTTATTGCCAGTGGTGCAGAATTACCAGGAGAAGCTGTGACATCTCTGGGTTCAACCTTAGTACTGAAATTATTAAGCCATACTCGGATAGAAGATGCCAGATATGGAATTTACAGTCATCGGTTTGGTGATTTGTGGTTGACTGGCGGTGCGTCTAATACGGGTGGTGCTGTGTTGCGGGAATTTTTTACGAATGCAGAGTTAGAAAATTTGAGTCGGGAAATTGATCCAGCCAAAGTCAGCAACTTAGATTATTATCCCTTGTTGCAACCAGGCGATCGCTTTCCAATTAATGACCCCAAATTACCGCCACGACTTACACCACGCCCAGAAATACCAAAAGAATTTTTACACGGTTTACTAGAAAGTATTGCGCGAATAGAAGCCAGGGGATATGAACTATTACAAAGCTTGGGCGCAAATCCAGTACAACGAGTATATACAGCAGGTGGTGGTGCAGCAAATTCTACTTGGACTGCTATTCGTCAACGACATTTAAAAGTACCTGTTGTTGCCTCAGGTTACACCGAAGCTGCTTACGGGACAGCACTTTTAGCTCAAACAAAATATCGCCATCCTCAATGATTGTTGAAGGAGGCAGAAGGCAGGAGATAAAATTCTGACCATGCCTAGTATGTGTGCCTTTTAAATTTACTCACCTATACTTCAACTGTTATATCTCTCTACCTTGTCCCCCTTGTCTACCTTGTCCCCCCTATATTTCGGAAATGCTCAATGTTATCACTGATAAACATTCGCTGGCGCACTATTCTTTCTCTGACTATTATTCTCCCTATTGGACTTTTATACAGTCACTATCGCTATTCTGTTGGGTGGTTAAACCAAGAGGTAGGAGGGATTTTTTATGAGATATTTTGGTGCTTGCTGGCATTTCTATTTATTCCGACTCGCAAGTCAGTTTGGCAAATTCCGTTATGGGTATTGGTCATTACTTGCTTGTTAGAATTTATGCAATTATGGCATCCACCTTTTTTAAATTGGATGCGTTCATTTTGGTGGGGAAGAATGTTAATAGGTACAGCTTTCACTTGGGTAGATTTCCCCTATTATTTTATTGGTAGTGGGTTAGGATGGCTGTGGCTGCGGCTGATAATTCGGGGAGCAAAGCTCAAATAAGCCAAAATTTACTTTTGTCTTTCGCTGTTGCGGTTGAAATTTTTTTCTGAGAACGACACACTACCAATACCTTGAAGAATACCGCGAGCAATTAAACCTAAACCACGACCAATGACTTGGGTTAAAACGAAAACAATCCCACTGCCTAAAAAAGATAATAGCGATTGTAGGCGGGGAGCGATCGCATCCCAAAATTCTAGTCCTAGCGTCACAAATAACGGCACACCTGCAAGCTTGGCTAATTCTGCATTGCGCGGCGCGTAAACTGATGTTTTTGCAATTCCCCTTGGTGCTAACACAAATAACTCATAGCGGCTTTCAAAAATCGCCTTAGCTTCATTTACATAATTATTTAAACGGTATTTCCAAGACAAGTCATTTCTAAACCGTTCAATTTCCCGCGTTGAAATTAACTTGCGAGTATAAAAGTTTTTCTTAATTGCTTCTACATCTGCTAAATAATTTAACAGTGGTTGTAATACCCCATTGCCAACTTGAATCAACAAATTTTCTAAAATCATTAATGCCTGAGCTTTAGCATCGTTACTATCAGCTAGATAAGCCTGATTATCAATCTGTAAATCTGTTTGAAACAGCAAATAAGAAAGTAACTCTACGACAAAGGGAATTTTATTGAAAATATCAGTTTGAATAATTCTGGGATTTTGCAATAATACCTTGACAACTTCAATATTCTGCCCACCGATTGGCACTTGGGAAAATTTACCAAAAAAATCTGTAACTGTGGCTTGCCATAAATCAAATAAAATAGTATCTTTAAATCCCTCTAACTGCTCAATGGTGATTTGAGAAGCGCGTAAATCTTCAATCTGTTTAGCTAACTTCTGTAATATCAAATAAAGTAATTCCCGTTTCTTATCTTCCCGGAGAATATCAATTTCTAAAGGCACATCTGCAACATTTTCTAAAGAAAACTGTAATTTATTTATACAAGCTGAAAATAAGTCAAATTGCAAAGCACTTGGGTTAATTTCTGGGAGCAAAGTTAGGGGTGTTTCCACATCTGTAGGGACAATTACACTACTAGCTGAGGAAATTACTGCTAAATCTTCGGTTGGAGAAATCAACGGTGATTGTTCTGGGGGGGAAATTAACAAGTGATGGAGTAACCAACGCGCTGCTAACAGTTCTCGCCGTTGTCCCGCCAGCACAGCCCGGTCTAGTATTGGTAAGCCTGGGGTTTGTAGTTTGACTGTAACTGTTGCTAGAGAAGCACTAACATAATTGATTCCCGATAAACACTGATTTTGCCACAGCCGCAGCCAAGGTATTCGGGGAGGCGACGGGATGGGAGGCGAAGGTGGATTGGTATCTAATACCCAATGGAAACCACCAGAAGCGACTTCTGAGATCACAGCAATAATTTCAGATGCAGGAGTACCTTTAGGGAGATAGCCATTCACCCCAACAGCCCTAACAGCCGCCAGAATTTCTCGGTTTTGAACAGCACTCAACAGTAAAATCGGTAAGTTGGGGTAGGAAGTTTTTAGCAGGCGACAAAATTCTAAACCTTGCAACTGACTCTCAACAGAGCGAAACTCCAAAGGAGTCGCTTTGCGATCGCTTCCCAATTCCAAAACCACTAAATTTACTGAGCCTGGGTCTTGATGGGTAAGTTCTGCTAGGCTTTGCAAAGCTGCTGTCTCTGTTTCTACCTCTGCAACAACTTGCAAATTCAGCATTGCTTCTAAAGTTACCCGCAGTCCTAAGCGAAAAATCGGATCTTGGTCAACTAATAATAATTTGAGAGGGCGATCGCTCATCATTGGCTGAGATGCAAGGGGTATTCCTACTTATTGTTACCTGTTTTCGTCACCCAATAAATGAATCATAATGGCATAGGCGGAGTCTTAGTTGTGTAATTAAATGAACCTCAGTATCAGGCAATGGTTGGCAGAACGCCAGATTGAAATTAGTCAAATTCGAGAATTTTCCCTTGGTCAATTGGCGGGTGTAGCCTACCGCATTGTCCAAGATATGGAAGTTAAAAGCCTTGCACCACTTGATGTCTGTACTTTAGCAGAGGTTTTAGAACTACCTTTGGGTTCTGTTTGGCAAGATATCAAGCTGATTGCGCGGTTAACAGAAAGCCTGTTGCGTAGTCTCAGTGAAAAAAAAGCTTTAAAACGTAACGAAGGCACATGGTTGGCGTTTCACATTGCTTATCTCTATGCTTTAGATCAGATCATTCAACAAGAAGTCCGCTTACAAAAACCTTGGTTGAATCGAGCTTTGATTTCCAGTCAAGGAGAAATTTTACAGGAAATCATTGGCAAACTGAGTTTGCAAGATGTGCAACTCCAAGGATTATTAAAAACTTTAACTCAGGGAAAATTAACTGATACCCAAGCAGAACAAGCCTTGGCTGTAGTGGCAGATTCTTTATTAGTGCAGCAAATGAATAACGCCACTGTTGCTTGGTTAATTGCTAACGGCGCAGAAGATTTAGAAGCAAAATTGTTAACCCAGCGTTTAACTCATTCTCTTAGTGGATACTTACTAAAAGTTGTGGCGGAAAATGCCCCACAACTGGCACAATTACAAAAATTTTTCCAATTAGGTTCTACAAGTAATATTGCTCCTTCAGAATTAGGTAATTTAGGTGCAGCTAAAAATTCATCTGTAGGAGACAAAATTGATTTATGTCGAGAAAATTATCGGGGAATTTTACTGCAAAATCTCAGCCAACCTTTATTTATAGAATCTTTTGCCCTCAAGGATATTTATATTACTCTTAAAGGTTTAATAGCAAATACCAATAATCCATCTGTTGATATTAAAAAATGGGCGCAAGAACAGTTGGCAAATCGTGAAACTATCGCTGTGATTGCTGCCGAACCAGGATATGGTAAAACCAGTTTCTGCCAAATTTGGGCAGCAGAAGTAGCCAGAGAACTTTATCCCAATTGGATGCCGGTGATTATTCGGCTGCGGGATATTAAATATGGTCAAACTTTAGCAGAAACTCTAAATTCTGGTTTCGCTTTGAATGCTCAAACTAATTTAAATAATTGGTTAGAACAAGAACATCCGCGATGTTTGTTACTGCTTGATGGTTTGGATGAATTACCTGCTGCTAATTTAGGAACCAGAGCTAAAACAATTTTTATTCAGCAGTTAATAGCATTGCAAGCTCAAGGTAAACATAAGATTATTTTAACTAGTCGCAAAAATGCTTTAGAAGAAATTGAGCCAGATATATTGTCGCAGTTACCACAAATTATTATTCAACCATTAGAACAAGAACAATTAAAACAATGGTTTCAACAATGGGCAATGTTACAATCATTACCCATTGCTCAAAATTTCTTTACCTTCTTAAAGCAATCTGGGTTATTTGTGAGTAACTCCAAGTTTCCCGAACTTTCGGCTTTGGTGCGCCAACCATTGTTGCTGTATTTGCTAGGTGTTTTACATCGTGATGCACTCATAGGTGATGAAATTTGGCAATTAGCGCAATCACCTAGTACTACTAAAGTGGTTTGGGAAATTTTTCGTCGCCTGAGTCGTTGGTTATTAGGCTATCCGGTGACTGGGGGAATTAAAACCATGCTGTTGCGTTCCGGTTCGGCTCACATTCATCGTACACAAGAAGCGATCGCTAATTTACTATCTGGTTGTCATCCCCAAGATTTATTAAACCAAATGCAGGCGATCGCTCTCCAAATTCTACACAGCGATCGCTATCAAATTCATCTCACAGAAACTTCCCCTGCCCAGACTTTACCAGCTTTCTACTTCAAAACTTCCCACTCCCTGGTTACAGAATTTTCTCACCCCAAATTAGGCGAATATCTCTGTGCAGAAGCAATTGCTCATCAACTAAAAATTCTGACACAGCAGCAAAAAGATGACTACGGAACATTAGTTTTCACACTTGATTCACTTCAGAGTGTTGCTCAAAATTTATATAAAACACTTGGTTATGGTGTCCTCACTACAGAAATTAAGCAACTGGTAATTGAAACTTTACTCCACCAGCCTCAAAGTGATTTCTCTTTAGATTTATTATTACAACGTCTAGAATTGTTTTGGCGTGGTTATTGTCAAGGTCGTTGGTTGAATGAAGGAATAGCCCATCAAGCGTGGAATTATTTTCACACAATCGGCAATCCCATCAATGTTGAGCAAATTAATGCCAGTGTAGGCATAAATGTATTTTTACTATTATCTGCTGGTTATCGAGTTACCAAAGTTGCTTTTTCTCCTTGTGGTAATCCGCAAAATGTCGCAGAATTCTACCCAGAAGTTTTGACAATGCTAATGGGTAAAGCCGCAATTTTATCTAATTCTGTTTGGCTCAGACGCATTCTCCCCCAATCTTTAACTAAACTCAATCTCTCTAGTGCATCCTTGCTACAAGTAATGTTAGTTAAAGCCAATCTGGAGCAGACAAATTTAACTAATGCCAATTTAAGTTATGCCAACTTAACCAATGCCAATTTAAGTTATGCCAACTTAACCAATGCCAATTTAAGTTATGCCAACTTAACCAATGCCAATTTAACTAATGCCAATTTGACTGGTGCCAACTTGACTGGTGCTAATCTTAGCAGCATCAATCTAGAAAATGTCAATCTTACCAATGCCTGCTTATTTGATGCCATCCTGACTGATGCTGACCGAGAAATTGCCACGATGAACGGTGCTGTATTTTCTTTAGAACAGTTCTACACCCTAAAAAAATTACTATCACAGACATCTGTGGCAAATGTCACAGACAGCGACGACCAAACAGCAGCTTGGTTAAGCAATACCAACATCGGCACAATTGATGACTCACAAGGAGAGTCAATTGCTTCTGTTGATTTATACGATGATGATGATGATGATGTGGAAGATGAAACTGTATTTAGTGTGAATCCCAGCGATTATGATTGATGTTAAGAAGTAAAAAGGAAAAAGTTAAAAGGCAAAAGGATTCAAAAGAATAATGATCACCAGCCCAAGCTAGGAAAGCTCAATTTTAACTTTTAACTTTTACCCTCTTCAGTTGGTTTTTAATTCCATATCCCTACACATCTTCGGATGGATGACGATAGCCATAAAAGTTAATACTATATTCTGTAATTTTTACGCCCGTTTGTTGTTCAACTTGACGCAAAAGTTCTTCTGGCAATTCTATATGTACATCCAAAATTTGATTAGTATCGAGACAATTGATATGGCTGTGAGCATCGCTAATATTGCCATATAAGCGACCATCACAGTGTTCGATACATTCAATAATGCCTTGACTGGATAAGGCTTCTAGGTTTTGATATACAGAGGTATGACCAATGTCTTTGCCTTCTTGGTTGAGGCGATCATAAATTTCTCTTGCAGATAGATGCTCATTTGCTTGCCATAGCAGTTCTAAAATAAAACGGCGCTGGCGACTAACGCGCATACCCAGCGTTTGACACCGATCTAGCGCATCTTCTAGAGAACGAATTGGTTTTTTAGCTATCGTTGGTTTTTCCATATTAGATTTCGCTAAGTATTCAGGAAAATTGTGATTTCCAGGTTTATTTTTGTTTTTTGATATAAAAAAATATTATATGATGCTTTTTCTTTCTAACTGTGTTGTGGTTAGCGATCGCTCAATAACTATCACTGTCTAACCGCAGTGTTTACAGCTTGTTGAGGGCTAATTCATCATCTTCCTCGCTAAAGCAAACTCATTACAACTTTAGCTTAAAATTCAAATTAATGTCTACCTTGGGATAGGTGTAGTTTATATGACGCAACAGAGTGCCGTTGAAGCGGACATTCTACCCTGTGTAAATAATTAATTTAGGTAAAATTTTTAATCCTCTTTTTTTCGATAAAAATTGAGCTAAAAACCTTAAAATTCAGTCTCTGCAAGGATTATGGTATTTAAATGGACGAGTAGTAGAAAAATAGCGAGTATAATCGGTGACTGACAATTTAGTTATCTCTGAAAGGTTATCTATGTCAGATCAATTTACTTTTACCGTTACCAATGAAACCGACCTAGCCATTACAGAGTTGTGGGTGTCTCTTGATGAAGATGAGTGGCTACCATTCACCTTGAGCGATGATGGAATTCCATCAGGTGAAACCACAACAATCTATTGGGCTGAATATACCAATGATTCACCTTGTGAATGGTACATATCTGCTGTATTTGAAGATGAATCAGAATCTGAATCAGCCTTATTTAACTTTTGTAAAGAACCAGATTTAACATTTAGTTGAAGAAGAATTTAGGAGTCAGAATCAATGAGTGTCAGGTCTTTCTCTTTCACTCATTGAGATTGAGTGTAGTAATTCACCGTTTATTGATTCGCGGTTGCGTACAGAATTTATGCTGAATCCTGACTCCTGACTCCTGAATTCTATTTTGATAAAACTTACAACTTTACCAACTAGTTACAATCTGTGCGATCGCTTCTTTAGCAGCTGCTAATGATTGTTGACGAGCATCATCACCTAAGTTGAGGCTGTCAGCATGGATAAATGTGACATCAGTTAGACCAATAAAACCCAAAATAGTGCGGAGATAAGGTTCTTGATGGTCATAAGCTGCAAAGGGTGTACCTGGGGGAAAAGTCCCGCCGCGAGAGGTGATAATTAACACTTTTTTGCTGCTATCAACTAAACCTTTATAGCCGTTCGCATCAATTCCAAAGGTACGACCGACACGCACAATTTGGTCAATATAAGCTTTAAAAGTAGAAGGAATATTCAAGTTATACATTGGTATACCAAAAACATAGCGATCGGCAGCCAAGAACTCATCAATTAAACTATCCGAAAGCTGAATCGCCTCCACTAGTTCGGGTGTGCGTGCATCAGGTGGTGTAAAAGCTGCTGCTATCCATGATTCATCTACATGGGGAACAGGATAATGACCCAAATCGCGGTAGGTAACGGTATCACTAGGGTGAGAATTTTTCCAAGATGTCACGAACTCATAAGAGAGCGATCGCGAAATAGAACGTTCACCACGAGGACTAGAATCAATGTGTAGAAGATTTGCCATAAATAAAGCCTAAAATCAGATTATTACTCAATTTGTTGGGTTGAACGAGCAGTAAAAAAGGTGACAATTGAAATCTACGTCAGCACAGATATAGAAGCAGATGGCCCAATTCCGGGGCCTCATTCCATGCTCAGTATTGGATCAGCAGCTTATACCGCCGATAAACAATTAATTGCCACCTTTTCGGCAAACCTGGAAACCTTACCAGGCGCAGCAGGACATCCCAAAACTATGAAATGGTGGTCAAAACAGCCAGAGGCTTGGGAAGCCTGCCGAATCAACCCTCAACCACCAGCATCAGTGATGCAAGCATATTATACTTGGCTAAAAGCATTACCCGGCAAACCCATCTTCGTTGCCTATCCCGCAGCCTACGATTTTATGTTTGTTTATTGGTATTTGCTGAAATTTGTCGGTGAGAGTCCCTTTAAACATTCAGCACTCGATATCCGTTCCTACGCAATGGCATTTTTGCAAAAAAATTATACTGACTCCGGTAAAGAAAACTTCCCATCTGAATGGTTAGAAGAATCTCCCTTAAGCCATATCGCCCTAGAGGATGCTATTCAACAAGGCAAGTTGTTTTGCAATCTCCTGCAAAACAACCTACAGCGTAAACATTAGACTAAGTAGTCTGTATTTATGAACAAACAAGATCAAGTTTTTAGACCATCAATATAAGCTTTAATGGTGGAAAATCCTGCCATTTTTTCATAGAAGAAATTATTGACAATCTTCATTACTTCCGCTTGGGCTGCTTCTACCTGTGGCCCTAGAGGAACACCTGGCTTCTGACGACTGATACAGCGATATAAACGCAGCAGATGACGCACAATCTCTAATTCTGCTTCTCCTTCTAAGACTTTAATCACTGACATAATTAGTTCGTCTGTCTGATCGAGAATGCTTTCGATATCAAAGACAGAGCTTTTTTCTGTGGCTTCTTGGACTGTAACTACCAATGAGTGGACTTGATACAGTAATGCGGCTGGTTCATCAAACAGTTCACGCAAAAAGGCAGCTTCTTCATACTGACCATTTAGCCGAAAAATATTGTACAGGCGTTTAGCTGCTTTACCGTAGTTAAGGTGGTCATCTTTGAGATATTTCTGTACTTCCTTTTGTAACCGTGCTACATAGTCATCCAACACATCTGCGGAGACTTGCTTCACCAGTTTAGAAAAGATAGGAGCCGATTGAGCGTCTAAATAAACTTCTTGGAAATAACCATCAAGATAGCCATCTAAAGGTGTGATCGTACCATCAGGAGCTTCCCAAGTGACATCTAAGACGTTGCTGGCGTTTGCTAATTGACCGCGTACTTGATCAGCAACTACCCAATCTAGCTTGCACCAACCAGGTTCTTGGGCGACAGAATCCCAAGTAATCACGAGGGGATTTCCCTGAAGATCAGTTGCTTGAATTTCGCCAGCTACTACTTCTTCAGGAAGCCATGTGATTGGTGAACCGTGATGATAGGTGTTATTACCACGAATGATATCTTGCGAATAGCTACCAAATTTCAGTTCAATTAATTGGTAATTAGGGCCAGATAAGCTGCTGATAGCTTTCTCTCGCATAATTCGGGCGAGAATTTCACAAGCTGCGCTTTTAGTAGGAGCAATAATATTCACTCGCTCAAAGTAGTCACAATCACCAGGATGAGTTTGTACTTTTGATTGTGCTGCTGAACCAGAAAGCGCCAACGCTGTTTCTACAACACCGGGAATGTCGTCAAATTCGACAATTTTGCCGATCGCCCGAAACCGTTCTACATCTTTGGGATCAAAATCTAACATGGTGACTTTGTGACCAAAGACACCAGTTTCGTGATCAACGACAATATCGCTGTCACCTGTAGCCTCAGTGATTGACTTCATCCAACGGTCTAATTCTTCCTCGTTGAGTTGAACGCCTAATCGATTGGCAGATTCAATAACGCGATCGCGTGCTTCTCTGGTTTGGTCTGGTATTGTACTCATATCTGAATCTTTGACAAATATTAGGTTGATTCCAAACTACTAGCTTGAGTTCAGTTAGGGAGTTTTTTAAATACTTACTCGAAAAATTATTGCCATATTTTATTATGTTTAACAGCCCCAAAGTCAGGTAAACAATTGAAAAACATGACAACTATTTTTCTAAGGTTCAAAAATACTGAAATCAGTTTAATATCCGATTTGTTTCCCTAATAATTGTATATTTATCACTGATAATATACTCATCCAGCTTTACTCAAACAGTAATTAATAAAGTTGCAAACAACAGATGTTTTTTTACAAAACTGTTGTTTATTACATTGTGATTATTTTGGCTATATTCTGACAATTTACTAAATTTGTAAACAGAAAAATTTGTATTTATTTTTACTATTAATACGAATTGACAAAATAATATTTATAATGCTTTCTGACTAAAAATAGTATAAAAAACTACAAAGAGAAATTAACTGTCTTATCTGTCTGATGACAGTTCTTAACTTGTGGCTTAAATGTCTTATCTGTCTTCATATTTTTTTACAGAAAATTAGAAAAATCTCTAAAAATTCGGTTTATCCTGCTTTACTTTTATTTGAAATTCCGCCTTGTAGTTCTATTAATACCAACCACATAGTTTTGCTACCAACTTTTATGGTAATATCTGGGAATCTTGAATTCAAGGACTTCCAAAAATTAACTTATTCAATTGGAAGGGAAGAGGAGATGAATAGGCTACTTCTCTTTTCAAAGCTTATGGCATCACTCCTGAATCCTAACTTCTTTAATCACTTAAAATTTGGCTACTCCCAACTTTTAAGTTAGCAGCAATTTATTCTGTGAAAATATCCCCTATGGTTTCTGAACAAAAAAATATCAATATTATTTCCAGCTTAATTAATAAATCTCATCATCCATTGAGCTTGAGTTTAGCAACAAATCATATATCAATAGCACACACATCTCTTCCCATAACTATTAGTACTAGCTCTAATACAACCACGTTAAATAATCAAACAACCCAAGTTTCTACTCCACCAGACCTAATAGTACAAAATACAGTGGCTCCAAATTCGGTAGCTGCTGGTAGTACGCTCAACATTAACTATCAAATCAAAAACCAAGGCTCGGAGAATGCTTTTTCTAGCTACACTTTGTTTTACTTATCTCACGATACAAGTGTGAGTGATGATGATTTGTATTTAGGCTCTGATGAAATTGCTAGTCTAAATCCAGGTGCTTACAGTTCCAGAACAGTCACTTTTAGTATTGAGAAGAATGCCGCCGCAGGTAGTTATTATTTGTTGTACAAAGCAGATGCTAACAACAATGTAGTTGAAACTAATGAAAATAATAATATTGTTGCTAAAGCGATCGCGCTCCAGAATAGTTTTAGTTCAATTAATGGTTATGGCTTGATTAATGCAGCCGCAGCTTTAGCTCAAGCTATAGGTCAGACAACCTTTGGAGATGTCCCTGACTTGGGAGGACTCAATTGGGGTGCAGACCTGATCAAAGCACCAGAAGTTTGGGCTAAAGGATATACCGGTGCAGGAATTACTGTTGCAGTTGTAGATAGTGGTGTTGACCGCAACCATCGAGATTTAAATTCTAATATCTGGAAAAACACCAAAGAAATAGCAGGTAACAATAAAGATGATGATGGCAACGGCTATATTGATGATGTTTATGGTTGGAACTTTGTTAGCAACAACAACAACACCCTAGATAAGAATGGTCATGGTACTCATGTTGCAGGTACAATCGCCGGAGTAAACAATAGCTTTGGTGTCACTGGCATTGCCTATAATGCCAAAATTATGCCAGTGAAAGTGTTGAGCGATAATGGTTCCGGCTCTGATAGTGCGATCGCCAATGGTATTCGTTATGCGGTGGATAATGGCGCTAATGTAATTAACGTCAGTATTGGCAAGGAGCAGCCAAACACTGATATACAATTAGCTGTTGAATATGCCAGCAGTAAAGGTGCGATCGTTGTGATGGCGGCGGGAAATGCTGGTGCTTCTACACCATACTATCCGGCCAGCTATGCTCAAGCTTGGGGATTGGCTGTGGGAGCAGTTGATCAATATGGGACGACAGCAGATTTTTCTAATCGCGCCGGTACTGAACTACTGAGCTATGTGACAGCCCCTGGTGTTGGAGTTTATTCCACACTTCCTGGTAATAAGTATGTTTCGTGGAACGGTACATCTATGGCTACTCCTCATGTTGCTGGGGTAGTAGCCTTGATGCTCAGTGCAAATAAAAATTTAACTGATGCCCAAATACGTAAGATAATCACAGCCACAGCCAGCAATAGTTTGACAGCATAAGGTTTAGGAATCAAGGGTATAAGGGTTTTAAACACTTACACCCTTATACACCTATACCCCTTCACCCTACCTAAAACTAACAACTCTCAGCTTTTTTACGCTTCAACCAACTACCTACCAACCCAGCAAGGACGATACCACCAATAGTTGTTGGTTCAGGTACCGCCTGATTTCCAGAACCTTGTGAATTACCATTACTGACTCGGTAAACACTTACATCATCTAAGTTTAACCAGTCATGTCCAGTACGGCCGGAAAACTTTAACTCTGTAGCGGTGGATTGGGCAATGAAATTCAGCGTGTATTTTTTGAAATTTTGTAGGGGATCAATATCTAGAGTGAGGTTAGTTAGTTCTAACAATTTCTGTCCACCTGCAAATACTTGAAAGATATTATCCAAACGAGGTGCTTCTTCTACAGAGGCTAGATAAAAACTGAGTTGGTACTCTTTATTCTTTTTGGTAGCGAGAGTTTGTGAAAGTGAACCCAATGTTCCAGGCGCAGTGTAGTTAAACTCAACGCTGCGTAGACCATTAGTCAGAGGGTTGGGATAGTTTGACAAGCGAACCGAATAAGTACCAATGTCCGTCACACTACCATTAGTCCATCCGGTAATAAAAGGATTAGGTACAGTAGGATCATAGTCTGGGTTGACTAGTGGGTCTATTTCAAAATCTCCATTCTGGACGAGATTCACTCTAGCTGCTTGCGCTCGCGGAATGTAAGCACCAGTAATTACAATGGCGCTAGTCATACCAAGAAAGATAATTCCCAAATTTTTCGCTGATTTCATCAGATTTTAACTCCAAAAATTCCAAAAAACGAGATTTACAAAATATGCGATCGCAGATATACCCTGATGAGTTCTGGGTTAGGGAACACCAAATTTACGGTTAATAAACCTAGTTCTCGCTGTACTACTGGATAAATAGTTGGCAAAACTAGTTGCTGCTGATGAGTTTGCCGTTCTATTGAGTACAGCTGCTGGATAGACAATGGCGTTGTGGCAGTTTTGTGGCGCAGTAGCGATAAAGGCTGTGCTATTAGAAATAGCTTGGTCTGTGGTGTAAACTATGCCTGCATCAATTGTGTTGCCATTCAGGGTTCTATTCTGTACTGCTGCTAAGACGTTACGTACATTGCTGGCGAAAACTAACTTGTTGGCAGTCGTGCTATTTAGGAGTGTGTTATAAGTACCTCCACCACAACCACTCAGGGTACTTTGAAGAACTTGTTGAGCATAGGCTCCTGCGGGTACAGTTGCGGGATCTCCGATTGCAATACCTCTTCTACCTGTTCTTCCAGAACCATTTGTTAATTGATCAAAATTAGAAATGGTGGGACTTGGTGCCGGAGCAGTCGGCGTATTTGGTCTAATTAAGACTAGACGGTTAGTTGCAACAGTCACAGGCCAACCTGAAGCCAATTGTCCTGCTGCTTGCAGGCTATTCATTTGGGTTGTCGCCGCCGAAATAAAAATGTCTGGGATGCCTGCTGACTGGTTAGCTGGTAGATTTATTTGATTGAGTAACGCACCAGAAGAATCAAAAGTATTGACAAAAGTGACTCCCAAACTGGGGTTAGCAGCAATAAAGCTACTTTCAATTTCTGGTATTACTTCTGATAAACTAACTGCGGCAAAAACTCGTAAGGTAACTGCCGCCTGTGCCTTTTCGGTTGTTTGATTGAGCAGGGGTAAGCCAATTACTAAAACCAAGCTGGTAATCGCCGCAGTTATCCAGGTGATCAAACCTCTTCTTCGAGTTAGAAACATGCTGAATCGTTTAGTTGGTGTAAGGTTGATGCAGGCGTATATTACCAACCACAGAGGCTATTTACCAATATATTTGGTAATAATACTATGAGCAATCCTACCAGGGTTGGCCGTTATTACCAACATATCTGGTAATAAAACCTTGACAAAACACTGTGGTGAAAATTCGGCAATAAATAAATGATCAACACTGAGGTTAATACTCTTGTGTGCTGCGTTGGCATGAGAAAATCAGATAATACGATCGCAATACAAGCGATAAAGTCAAAGGAAGAAAGATGTCGGATAATTTGAGAAGCCGGGTTGTAACACAGGGTGTACAGCGATCGCCAAATCGAGCGATGCTCCGGGCTGTTGGGTTTGAAGATGCCGATTTTAACAAAGCAATTGTCGGTATTGCCAATGGTTACAGCACTATTACCCCTTGCAATATGGGGATAAACAAATTGGCACAAAGGGCAGAAGCTGGTATTAAAAGTGCTGGAGCTATGCCGCAAATTTTCGGAACAATTACCATCAGTGATGGCATTTCGATGGGAACAGAGGGGATGAAATATTCCCTCGTGTCAAGAGAAGTGATTGCCGATTCCATTGAAACTGCTTGTACTGGACAAAGCATGGATGGCGTATTGGCAATTGGTGGTTGTGATAAAAATATGCCAGGAGCAATGCTGGCGATCGCGCGGATGAATATTCCCGCGATTTTTGTCTACGGTGGTACAATCAAACCCGGACATTACAACGGTCGTGATTTAACTGTAGTCAGTTCCTTTGAAGCGGTGGGACAATACAGTGCTGGCAAAATTGACGAAGCTGAACTAACAGCCGTTGAACAAAATGCTTGTCCGGGTGCGGGTTCCTGTGGCGGGATGTACACAGCTAACACCATGTCTTCGGCATTTGAAGCAATGGGGATGAGTTTACCTTATTCTTCCACAATGGCAGCCGAAGATGCCGAAAAAGCCGACAGTACGGAAAAATCTGCGTTGGTGTTAGTCGAAGCAATTCGCAAGCAATTATTACCACGCCAAATTATCACCCGTAAATCTATAGAAAATGCTATTGCGGTAATTATGGCAGTTGGCGGTTCCACTAATGCAGTATTGCATTTTCTGGCGATCGCCCGCGCGGCTGGTGTGGAATTAACCATCGACGACTTTGAAACTATCCGTGGTCGAGTACCTGTATTGTGCGATTTAAAACCAAGTGGTAAATACGTCGCTACAGATTTACACAAAGCTGGCGGTATTCCTCAAGTCATGAAAATGCTGCTGGTACATGATTTGTTGCATGGTGACTGTATTACCATTACTGGTCAAACCATTGCCGAAGTGCTTGCCGATGTGCCGAATGAACCTAGTCCAGACCAAGATGTGATTCGTCCTTGGGATAAGCCGATGTATGCTCAAGGTCACTTGGCGGTTCTCAAAGGTAATTTGGCTACAGAAGGTGCTGTGGCGAAAATTACCGGGGTGAAAAAACCAGTCATTACCGGCCCAGCTAGAGTTTTTGAATCAGAAGAATCTTGCTTAGACGCGATTCTGGCAGGCAAAATTAAAGCTGGTGACGTGATTGTGATTCGTTACGAAGGCCCCAAAGGCGGGCCAGGAATGCGGGAAATGTTGGCTCCTACCTCCGCAATTATTGGTGCTGGCTTGGGTGATGCTGTCGGATTAATTACCGATGGGCGTTTCTCCGGCGGTACTTATGGGATGGTAGTTGGTCACGTTGCACCAGAAGCAGCTGTGGGTGGAGCGATCGCCTTAGTCGAAGAAGGTGATAGCATCACCATTGATGCACCATCACGGCTCTTACAGTTGAATATTTCTGATGAAGAATTAGCCCGCCGCCGTGCTAATTGGCAACCCCGCCCACCTCGTTACACTAAAGGCGTATTGGCCAAGTATGCCAAGTTGGTATCTTCCAGCAGCCTTGGTGCAGTGACAGACTTAGGTTTGTTTGATAGTTAATCAACCGCAGATAGACGCAGATCAAATAATCTCTGCGTCTCTGCAAGACTAGATGAATGTACCTGATTGGGATGAAAAACGCTGTAAGAGTTCGAGAGAGTTCTTACATAAATCTTAGGATTTTCAGCAAGCCCTACTTAATATATGTTCCAGGTATCGCTTCCCCAATCCCTCCACTCAGATTTACCTCTCACTGCCCTTGCACCTATGCAAGATGTGACAAATCTCAAGTTTATGAAGGTCATTGCTCATTACGGCAACCCTGACTACTTCTTCACTGAATATTTTCGCGTCAATGAAACATCTCGGCTGAATCCCAAGATTCTGGCATCTATTACAGAAAATGATACTGGTCGCCCTGTTTTTGCTCAAATGATTGGCGAAAGCATTCCTGATTTAGTCCGAACAGCAAAGGAACTCTGTGGTTACAATATCGCTGGAGTTGACTTAAACATGGGTTGTCCCGCACCGAGAATCTACCGTAAACAAGCTGGAGGTGGATTACTACTGGTGCCAGAAAAAGTAGATCGCATTTTGGCGGAACTCAGACAAGCAGTTAATGACCGACCTTTAAGTGTCAAAATGCGCTTGGGCTTTGAAAATAGCGATACTTTTTTCCAAATTCTCGATATCATCAATCGCCACAGCATTGATTTGTTGAGTTTACATGGTCGCACGGTAAAAGATAGATACCAAGGCAGGGTAAATTACGCTTTGATTGCCCAAGCGGTTAGACACGTCAATTGTCCCGTCTTGGCTAACGGAAATATATACTCGGCAGCACAAGCAATCTCGGTACTTGAGCAAACAGGTGCGGTTGGTGTGATGGTAGGCCGTTGGGCAATTGGTAATCCCTGGATTTTTCATCAAATTCGCCAAGCATTGCGCTCTGAGCCAATTACGCCTGTTCCTTTAACAGAAGTACGCCACTACATTGACCTTTTATACCAAACTCCAGAAGCACCCAATATTCCAGAAAGAGCGCGTGTCGGCTACCTCAAACTATTTCTCAACTACATTGCTCTCAGTGTTGACAGCCAAGGTAATTTCCTGCGACTAATGCGACAAGCGCAGACCGAAGTTGAACTTTTTCAGATATGCGATCGCTTTTTGTTAGCTGACCCTGCACAGACTTTAGCCTTAGCTCCTTTAATAACCAGAGACTTAACCTGACTGTTCAAGATAGGAATTAGGAAATTGTATTTGAGGAGCTTAAACGGTGGAAACCTTCTGGCGACAAGAAACGGTCGAATCTAAAACATACATTACTCCTAATACAATTTCACTTTAAAAATGATACGGATATGCAAGTAGCGCCTCGACTTCGCTCGGCGACCAGAAGCAGAGTTGCAGAGGAAGCGATTTCTGTCAGTAATTTCGTGAAATGGTATAACTCATTACTCATCACTTTTAAGTGGCAGTTGTCTTGCGAATGGTAGCAGCAGTAATACGATCAACCAATCCTGGCACAATTAGCTTTGCCCAAGGCAGTATCTTACCCTTCAAAGTCATGATATGTTCTCGTTTACGGCGCTCCATTGCCCAGATAATTTGACGCACACACTCTTCCACCGACATATTGCCTTGGCTTTCATCACGCGGACTTTTACCTAATGGTTTTCCATCTGCGCCCAAGGCTCGTTGGCGAATATCTGTGGCGACAAAACCCGGCGAAATAACCACTACATCTACTCCTGTTTGGTGCAGTTCCATCCGCAATGTGTCAAAGAAACCTTGCATAGCATGTTTACTAGCAACGTAACCTGTACGAGTGGGTACACCTGTTTTGCCGCAAATTGAAGAAATTGCCACCAATAGTCCTCGACTGGCTTTCAGGTAGGGCAGGGCATAATGAGTACAGTAGACCGCACCCAGATAGTTAACCTGCATTACCCGTTCAAAAATTGAAAGATCAGTCACTTCATCAAAGCAAGTCAGCATTCCAATGCCGGCATTGTTGATTAAGATATCAATCTTTCCAAACTTAGCGATCGCTTTTTCCATCAACTGCTGACAAGCTTCTGGTTGAGTGACATCTGTCGGGACTGCAATCACCTCCGCAGGATAATTTGTACAAGCACTCAGCGTTTGTTCTAATCCTTCTTGATTGCGAGCAGCCAAAACTAAATTTGCACCCTGCTGGGCTAACGAAATTGCCAGCGTTCGGCCAATTCCAGCCGATGCACCCGTGAGAACAATGGTTTTGTTAGCAAATATCACTTTGTGTCCTTTGCGCCCTTTGCGGTTTAATAACTACTCACACAGAATTAATTAATTTTTGCGTAAGTCCTGTACTAAGATTTTTACTCAGTACTCAGCGAGAAGTTGCGTGCGCGGGTTCCCCGCGTTGAGCAAACTTCGGTGACTTTCAAGCTAGGAGTATACCTTCACAATCTTGCATCCTTATGTGTTTTCTTGAGGAATCATAATCGTAAATGTCGTACCTGTACCTACTTGACTTTCTACGATAATTTCTCCTTGATGTAGCTCTACACATTTTTTGACAACTGCTAACCCTAATCCTGTTCCAGCAATATTTTCAACATTTTGGCATCGGTAAAAAGGCTGATATATTTTATGTTGCTCTGCTAATGGAATACCAATTCCTTGATCAATAACTTGAAAAGTGATCAGTTCCGCTTCACATTTTAATATTAAATAAATTGCGGTTGCATTATTTGAATATTTAATGGCATTTAATAACAAATTACTGAGAATAGAATACAAAAGCTTCTCATCAATATTAGCTTTAAAAATAGAACCAATTTTTTGAAATCTGATCATATTTGCTTTTGTAGCAAAAAGCTGTAAATCTTCTACTAAATTCAAACAAAAATTTTCTAAATTTATTACTTGTAATTTAAAATCTAACTGTCCTGCTTCGGCTCGCGTTAAAATTAATATATCCGTTAATATATGATTCATGATTTTAGCAGAAGATTGAATACGAAAAATATTCTTTAAATGCTGTTCATCTACTAAATTTTCGAGACTTTCATTTAATAACTGTGATGAAAGTAAAATTATACTTAAGGGTGTCCGAAATTCATGAGAAATCATAGAAAATAATTGAATCTTTAAATCACCTATTTTCTTTTCTTGAGCTAAAGAAAATTCTAAGTCTCTAATTCGCTCACGTTTAATCCATTGCTTTTCCAGAATTATACATAAACCAAGAATTATGATTAAAATTAAAAATGTTGTAAAAATTTCTATAAAAACTCGGAAATAAATACTTTGTTTTGATTGCTCTAATGAATCTTGGAGATGAGTTTGTTCTTCTGCTTTAATTTCTGCAATGACCTGTAAGATTTTTTCGCGAATCTGAACACTACTAACAGTAATATTATTTTGTACCGAAAATGCTTTTTCATCTTTTTGGTAAAGTTCTATAGATTGCTCTAACAGAGATAATCTCTGATTGACTAATAAATTTAAACTGACCAATCGTTTTTCTTGACTACCAGACTCATGTATTTGTTTTTGTAATATTTGCAGTTGAGAGCGCATATCTGCCGTTGCATGATAATAACGCTGCAAATCTTGACTACTACCTAAAAAAATATATCCTCGTCTAGCTGATTCTGCGGCGGTCATTGCGCCATAGAAATTTGTCAAAGCATTGAGAGTTTGATATGTCTGCTGCACCCTGTTAGCTCCAGATTTGATTTCATCTGTGTTCTTTAACGAAACAAAACAGATAATTACCATCAGCAACAGAGTTAAACCAAAACCTCCCATAATCCATTTTCCGGGGAAAGTCCATTTGATCAATTGCTGAGTCATAAATTGAGTTAAACAATATTTACTTATACATGATAAATTTAAGGCATTGCTGATATATTTGCCTGTTACTCAATAAAAGATCAAATATGCGGATTTTAGTAGTTGAAGATGATATTCAACTCGCAGAAGTACTAGCAGAAGCACTCAACAGACGGCAATATGTGGTGGATATTGCTAAAGATGGAGAAGCAGCTTGGAACTCTACACAATCTATGAAATATGATTTGATAGTTCTGGATATAACCTTGCCTAAGCTAGATGGAATTAAGTTTTGTCACCAGTTACGAACTGTCGGCATCAACAATGCTGCACATCGTAATGCGACTATACCAGTGTTAATGTTAACAGCCCGTGACACCGTAGCTGACAAGATTGCTGGGTTAGATGCTGGCGCAGATGATTATGTAGCCAAACCATTTGATTTAGAAGAGTTAATGGCTAGAATTCGTGCATTACTTAGACGAGGTACTTCCAGCAGCACAATGAGTCTGTTATGGGAAAAATTGTACCTAAATCCTAGCACCTATGAAGCTACTTATGATGGCTATCCCCTATCATTAACTCTCAAAGAATATGCAATTTTAGAATTACTGGTGGCTCATGGTAGACGAGTACTAAGTCGTTCTAGCATTATTGAACAAGTTTGGTCAGTTGATGAATCTCCTGTTGAAGAAACAATCAGATCCCATATTCGGTGCATTCGACAAAAGCTGAAGGCGTTAGGTGCAGCAGAAAACTTCATTGAAACTGTTCATGGACTAGGATATCGCTTGAAATAGTCATCATGATACTCATCTCATTAGCAGCGTTGAAAATTTAGTCAGGATTCTCTACACGAAATATACACAACCTCTACACGAGGATTGCACATCAATATAATATTATGATGTTTGACCTTAAAAAGATAAATATCAAATTTAATCTTTAAGTATTGTATTTGATGTTTAATTGCCTCTATTTAATCATTTATCAGGGTTCATAAAATTTACGTGATTTGGAGTCATTAAATAAAACTGAGTTGACTAAGCTTATGAATAAATGTGACCGTGGCAGTGGTAGATATTACAATCTGATTTTAATTAATGAGATTTGTTCATTTATTACTTTCTGTAATTTTTAAATAAGCTAATAAAAACCTCTATTTTCTCTGTAAAAATAATTACCACTGTCCTGTAAGTTTGCTGTTGTTATAGATTTTAATTGGCAAATTTAATACAGGAAGAAGGTAGGTTAGCTTGCAAAGATAAAGGTTTAGCATTGCCTTGAGGTTTTTATTATTTTTGTGTTTTCCCTTATTTTTAAAAGTAAAATCCGAGATTAATTCTGTGTTTTACAAGGACTGTGGCTGACGTAAATAGATAGAGTCAGTTTTGTGCATATTTTATAACTGCACATACTTGGTTGTTTGTTAAATAGTCCTAATGAAAATTATGAATAGCCCAAAAGTTAAAGGCTCAAAAGATAAAGCACTCTTGAAAAAGAAAATCCTTTCTGTGTTAGCGATCGCTATTACTGCTATTTTTTCTATCGGTGTGATCGTGGGTGGTTTTCTTGACCGAGAAGTGAAAGCACAGTCTGTTGATGCAACTCTACCCAGTAGATTCGGCCGGATGTTTCGTAATCTACCACCCTTTGCACCACCCAGCCCAATTGTTAAAAATGCTCTGATGGAAATGGGTAAACCAGGGGGTATCTTAGATGCTAAAGACAATTTAGCCGCAGGGCCAATAGCCCTGATCACTGATCCTACTCTCAACGTTAACAATCCCAACAACCCCACCCATACAGCTGGTACAACCTTTATGTCCCAGTTTTTGGATCTTGACATTACCTTTGATACGACATCTCGACTAGGCCAAGTAACACCTCCAGTCTCCGCCACAAACTCTCGAACCGCAGCCTTTGACCTTGATAATATCTACGGTTCTGGGCCGATAGGTTCGCCAAATCTCTACGACCCTAAAGATCCAATTAAGCTGAAACTTGAAAGTGGCGGCTTGTTTGAGGATTTACCGAGAGACGCAAACAATCGAGCGATTATTGCCGACCCACGCGGCGATCAGCATCTTATTATCAGTGGATTGGTAACTGCGTTCTATAGCTTCCACAACCATCTGGTGGATTTGGTTAGATCCCAGTCTCCTAATACCTCGAACGATGATGTTTTTCGTCAGGCTCGTCAATTGACCACATGGCACTACCAATGGACAATCCTCCATGAATTTTTGCCCCTGGTAGTTGGTCAAGATATGGTAAATGACATATTAAAAAATGGGCGTAAATTTTATAATCCCTTGCCAAATAGAGGATTTATCCCGGTTGAGTTTCAAATTGGTTATCGTATCGGTCACAGTATGATCCGGCCTTCCTACCGAGCTAACTTAGCTGGAGACAATGGCAAGCCATTCTTTGCATTCATTTTTGATCCTTCTCAAGAGGGAAAACCTGATCCAGATGACCTCCGTGGTCGAGCAAGAGCAGCACGACGCTTTATTGGCTGGCAGACATTTTTCGACTTTGGAGATAATCAAGTCAGACCGAATAAATTAATCGATACGAAAATTTCTAGCCCACTGTTTAACTTGCCACTTCAGACTATTGGTTCAGGTACTCCTCCGACTTCACTTATCCAACGTAACCTGCTCCGACACCTGACTTGGTTACTACCATCTGGTCAAAGCATTGCCCAGAGGATGGGTGTACCTGTACTCAGTAAGTACGACTTGGCAGAACTGCGGAGTATTTACCCTACCTTCGATACTTCCACACCGCTTTGGTACTACATCCTCAAAGAAGCTGAACTGAAAGAAAAAGGCTTGCATCTAGGCCAAGTTGGCGGTCGGATTGTTGGTGAGGTAATTATCGGTCTGCTTCAGGTTGACCCAAATTCTTATCTCAATGTAAATCCGTCTTGGGTGCCGACTTTACCCACTAAAACTGGTAAACCTCAAGATTTTCGGATGACTGATTTCTTAACTTTTGCTGGGGTAGATCCGGTTAGTCGTGGTCAGTGATGTTATTGTCGGACTTTTCATAAGTTTGGTTTATTTCCACCGACCTAACTACAACTGAGCAGCTTGATAAAATATCCAAACAGTAAAGAAAGCAGGTGAGCATAACTCACTTGCTTTTTGCTTTTTTATAAAAATAGGACTTACGCAAAAGTATGAAAAAACGAACCGCAAAGGACGCATAGACACGAAGTGGCTTCCCGAAGGGTAGGACACAAAGTTATAAGAGTTTGAGAGAGTTATTGCGTAAGTCCTGAAATATTCTCTAAATTTACCTGTTCCTAGTATTTCCTTAACCTTGATTAAGTAAATTTTCGGGGACGATTTACACAGAAAAATTAGTCTCTACTTAATTTGCTGTATATACAAAAACACTCAATGCAGTCGCATAGAACTTGTTTTATCGGGACTGCTTGATTGAAGCGTAATTCTATGTTTACGAGCGAAGCACATCTGGCGATCGCTCTAAATTTCATGAGCTATACATCTGAGGAAAAATAATAATGTCGATTCAATTTAATGGCTCTTATTCTGAGAACTTTGATACTTTGGCATCTTCTGGGAATAGTAGTGTACTTCCTAATGGTTGGGCATTGTTAGAAACTGGAACCAGTGCAAATGTCAACGGACAGTACACGGCTGGTACTGGCTCTAATAACGCAGGGGATACATATAGTTTTGGCGCGACAGGTTCTAGTGAGAGAGCTTTTGGAAGCTTGCTTTCAGGTACGATAACTCCTACAATCGGCGCAAACTTTACAAATACAACAGGTAGCACAATTACAACATTGAATCTGTCCTATAGAGGTGAACAATGGCGTTTGGGTGCAACTGGTAGGGCTGATCGCTTGGATTTTCAGTACAGTCTGGATGCAACATCTTTAAATACAGGAACTTGGGTAGATGTTGATAGTTTAGATTTCAGTTCCCCTGTAACTACTGGAACCGCAGGAGCATTAGATGGAAATACTAATAGCAGCCAAATCACCGCAAGTATTACAGGGCTAAATATCCCTAGTGGAGGCACCTTTTGGTTCCGTTGGGTGGATTTTAACGCCTCTGGTTCAGATGATGGTTTGGGAATTGATGATTTTTCGCTTTCTACTGGGGTTACACCGCCTGCGGTTCCCACAGTGGCGATCGCAGCTACAGATGCAACCGCCGCCGAAGCAGCAGCCGACCCCGGAACTTTCCGCATCACCCGCACAGGCGATACAACTAATGCGCTGACTGTTAATTACACGGTTGGGGGTGGTGCAAATCAGACAGACTACACACCAAACTTGACGGGTAGTGTTGTCATCCCTGTTGGACAGTCCTTTGTGGATATCACAATCACACCCGTGGATGATTCGCTGCTGGAAGGGAATGAAACAGTTACTCTGACACTTGTAGACACTGCGGATTATGATTTAGGTGCAACTGCCACAGCCACCGTAACAATTGCTGATAATGATGTTGCGCCTGGGGCAATTCGTATTCATGATATTCAAGGCACTGCACATATTTCACCCCTCAATGGCCAAGGTGTGGTGAATGTCGCCGGGATTGTTACAGCGATCGCTTCTAACGGTTTCTACATCCAAGACCCAAATCCCGATAACAATGATGCAACTTCTGAAGGGATTTTTATCTTCACCGGGACTACTTCTACTCTTCTCAGCGCCCGCACAGTTGGCGAAGCGGTTTTAGTTAGTGGTACGGTATCAGAGTTTCGTCCTGGTGGTAGCTCTAACAACCTGACTATTACTCAAATTGGCAATAATAACAGTGTACAAAGCCTGAGTGTGAGTGCTTGGACGGATGCACCAACTACAACTATTACTCCAACAATACTGGGCAATGGCGGACGGACGATTCCCACCCAGGTAATCAACGATGACTTTGCTACTAGCGGTAATGTAGAAACCAGTGGAGATTTCGACCCTGTAAATGAAGGTATTGATTTCTACGAAAGTGTAGAAGGGATGTTGATTCAAATTAATAATCCCGTGGCGACCTCTCCCACTGCCAACTTTAGTACTTCTGAGGAAATCTGGGTACTGGCTGACAATGGAGTTAATGCCACAAGCCGGACTGAGCGCGGTGGTAGCTTGATTACAGCCACCGACAGTAACCCAGAACGGATTCAGATTGATGATTTAATCAATGGCACAGTGACATTACCTGATGTAAATGTCGGCGCTCAACTCAGTACAATTACAGGTGTGGTTAGCTATGATTTCAACAATTATGAAGTCCTAGTTTCATCTGCACCGACGGTAGTACAGCCATCTACTCTGCAAAGAGAAGTTACAAACTTAACAGGCACTGCTGATCAATTGACGGTTGCAACTTTCAACGTGGAAAATCTTGATCCGGGTGATGGTGAAACCCAGTTTAATAACTTGGCTAACCGAATTGTGAATAACTTGCGATCGCCTGACATTATCTCTCTAGAAGAAATTCAGGATAATAACGGGGCGACAAATGACAGTGTAGTTGATGCCAGTGTAACTTTTCAGACATTAATAAATGCGATCGCCCAAGCTGGCGGCCCTACCTACGAATATCGTCAAATTAACCCAGTGGATGATACCAACGGTGGTGAACCTGGGGGTAATATTCGTGTCGGCTTCTTGTTTAACCCCAATCGCGTCAGCTTTGTTGACCGTCCTGGTGGTGGTTCCACTACGAACATTTCCGTTACTAATGCTGATGGTACTCCTACCCTTTCTACTAGTCCTGGGTTAATTGACCCGACAAACCCCGCTTTCAACAGCAGCCGTAAACCTTTAGTTGGTGAATTTGTCTTTAACGGTCAAAGTGTTTATCTCATTGGCAATCACTTTAACTCTAAAGGTGGCGACCAACCTTTATTCGGGCCAAATCAACCGCCAGTCCTCAGCAGTGAATCGCAACGCCAGCAACAAGCCACAATTGTCAGAAACTTTGTGCAAGAGATTTTGGCAATTGACCCGAATGCGAATGTGGTTGTGCTGGGTGACTTGAATGATTTTGAGTTTTCTAATCCTCTCACCACATTAGAAAGTGCGGGACTGACTTCTTTAATTGAAACTCTACCTGCAAACGAGCGTTACACCTATAACTTTCAAGGTAACGCCCAGGTACTTGACCATATTTTGGCAAGTCAGAACTTGGTGAATAACTTAGATGGCTATGATGTAGTTCATATCAACTCAGAGTTTTTTGATCAAGTTAGCGACCATGATCCTGTAATTGCCAGGTTCAATTTACCACCAGCCAACCAACCACCAACGGCGGTGATATTTAATAATACTGTTACCAGCATCAACGAAAATACAAATACCACCAACCGCATCAAAGTTGCAGACATCGCCATTACTGATGATGGACGAGGCACAAATAACCTGAGTTTGACTGGTGCAGATGCGAGTTTATTTGAAATCGATAATTCTGTATTGTATCTGCGGGCTAACACTAACTTAGATTTTGAAACCCGTTCTAACTACAGTGTAACGGTGGCTGTTGATGATCCGACAGTTGGTAATACTCCCGATGCTACTACTAATTTCTCCTTAGCTGTCAATAACGTCAACGAAACACCAATTGCGAATAATGACAGCGCCACCACCACTGACATTCAACCAGTCATTATTAATGTCTTAGCTAATGATAGCGACCCAGATAGCAATCCCCTGACTATCAACAGCTTTACCAATCCCACAACAGGTACTTTAGTCAGAAATAACGACAACACCTTTACTTACACACCGGAAATTGGCTTTACTGGGACTGACAGTTTTACTTACACCGTTAGCGATGGCAATTTAACTACCACCGCTACAGTTAATCTGACTGTTACCCTTGGTAGTAATCAGATTAACGGCACTAACGGCAGTAATATACTTTTGGGAACTAGCAGAGTTGATGTTATCCGAGGTTTGGGGGGTAACGATATTATTAGCGGTTTAGGTAATAACGATGTCATCTATGGTGGAGATGGCAATGACATGACAGATGGTGGCGCTGGTAATGACAGTCTCTATGGCGAGAATGGCAATGATATTCTGACTGGTGGAGATGGCAATGACACCGTGAATGGTGGTGCGGGTGACGATATGCTGCTTGGTAATGGTGGTAATGATATCCTCATAGGTGGCTTAGGTCGAGATATTCTGACTGGTGGCAATGGTAGAGATGGTTTCTATCTCAATAATGGGGCGGGAAATGCCGATATTATCACTGATTTTGTATCGGGCGTTGATAGCTTTGTAATTTCGCAGTCAGAGTTTGGGTTTAACCAAGCACTAGGTATACTAGAGCCTAGTTTATTCCGTTTGGGTTCAAGTGCTGCTACAGCCAGCGATCGCTTTATCTACGACAGAAACACAGGTAAACTATTCTTTGATCAAGATGGTATTGGTAGTGTGGCGAAAGTTCAAATAGCGCAACTGTCTAATCGACCAACTCTGAGCAGTACTGATTTTACTGTGATTGCATAGTGGAGTCATAGTTATTACTTTTCAGATAGCCGACTTCTGCTAGAAGTCGGCTATCTTGTTGAAATCGAATGATTGAGGATGGCTATACTTAATCATATTTGGTGCGATCGCTCATCTCATGAATAAATTGCAATTACGATGTTGAGAGTATTGGGGTGGCGTTTGCCAAAATGGAAATGAAGATTGTTGCTGCCCATCTTTTACGCAGCTATGATTGGGAAGTCTTACCTAACCAAAGTTTGGCTTCAGTCAGAATTCCCTCAAATTGTCCTAAAGATGGGTTGCAGGTTTGATTTCAACCTCGGTGAGATTGTATATGACACCTGAAATAAATCTCAGTTTGCCGTCAGGAGTGTCTCAAAGTTGGCAAAGTATGAAAAATGTTGTCAACCAAGGGGTTAACTCTGTGAATAATTCTCTGCAACAAGTTGGCGAGTCTTGGCAAGAAACAGCTACAACAACCTTAGAACAAGCTAAATCTTCTATTGGTCAAGGTTTGCAAACTGCTGACCAATTTAAGAATACAACATCAGATGCAGTGGAACGTGCGATCGCCTCTTCCATTAACGACTGGCTCACACAACATCCCACAATGTTGCGCTTACTACACGCACTTAATTGGGCTGCAAATCACCCGATTATTAGTATAGTAATTATCCTCTTGAGTCTGGCGATTCTTTTTGGTCTGGTGAATGCAATTATTCGCTTATTTACAACAGCCAGTTTTTCTCTATTACAAGCACCATTAAAATTATTACAGGCTTTAATTAAATTTATTTTTATTAGTATAGCTAAACTTACTGGTTTTACTTGGAATAAAATCAGCCATCATCAACCAAGAGATAATACAAATACCATTCAAACTCTTTATCCAGATAAACAGCAAAGATTAGCTGAAATTTCCTCTCGGTTAGAAGCACTCCAACAAGAACAAAAACAACTTTTACAAGAAGCGACTGAAATCATTGCCACAGATAGCACAAATCTAGAAATTAGATTTAGCCAAAATCACACTAATGTTATTTAATCAATATTTCATCTGCGTCTATCTGCGGTTATTTTTATTCAAAAGATATAAAAAGCTATCACATCTAAAGTGATAGCTAATTGGTATATGAATCTTGAGGTTTATGTTATAGAAAGATGACTGAAATAATTGTTTTGCCAACTTTCTATTTCATTACCATAGCACATTGCCGTTTACGTAGAGCTAACAATTACGACGTAACTGTGTTAATAGGACAACAATCTCATCAACAGCTTGGCGAATTGTACTGGCTGGTTGGTCAGATTGATTCACGATAATGCTAAAAACTAACGGTTCATATTGTGGTGAATCTATATATCCTGATAAAGCAACTACTCCTCTTAAAGTACCTGTTTTAGCTTGCACAATTCCCTCTGCTGATGTGTTGCGAAAGCGATTTTGTAAACTACCACTCACCCCAGCTACAGGTAAAGTAGCACGAAAAACTTTAGCTTCTGGGGATACTGCGATCGCTTCTAACAATTGTACCAAAGCTTCTGGACTAATTAAATTTTTCCGCGATAAACCAGAACCATCAAATACGCTATAACTGTTGGGGTTAACTCCAAATTGAGTTAAGGTTTCTTGCATAATTTTCAAACCAACATCGGCAGTATTTTGATTTTTGGTTAATTGTTGTTTATGGGCTAAAGTTCTTAATAAAGCCTCGGCAAATAAATTATTACTATTAACATTAGTTTCAGTTAATAAATCAGACAAAGGCGGAGATTCAATTGCAGCAACTTCTCGTTCATTATCACCACCATTAGCAATAGATGTTTGCTGCACAGAAATTCCGTTTGCTGCTAAACTTTGGCGAAATTTACGTAAGAAATTTTGTGTAGGATCAAAAACTGCGATCGCACTAACTACTGGTGCAGCATTCACAGGTAATTGTCCTTGCAAATACAGCACCGCCCCTTTTAAATCACGCTTAATTTCTACTAATCCTGGTTCATCTTTCTGCACAGTTACAGAATTATTTTCGACTCGCCATTGATATGCTTCTGTAGGATCAGCCCATTTAATTTGTAATGGGTTGCCTACTGTTTGTGGCAACAAAGTTAACACGGCAGCATTTTCATTTAAAATTAAACTGTTAACTGGTGCGCCATAATCAGCTTGCACATCTTCCCATTGCCAACTCGGATTTACAATATCTCCTTGAAAATAACTATCATCAGCAATTAAATTAGTAATTTGAGTAATTCCCTGTTGGCGTAATTGCTTGGCTAATTCTGTTAATTGAGCATTTTTTAAACTCGGATCTCCCCTACCAACAACACGCAAACTACCATCAGCATCTTGATAAACAGAAGTACGAATGCGAAAATCTGCACCTAATTGTTTTAGTGCTGCTGCTGTAGTTAACAACTTAGTATTAGAAGCAGGAATAAAATATTTCTCACCATCACGGTTATAAAGAGTTTGACTAGAAACTAAATTTTTTACTAAAATTCCCCAACGGGCGCGACTAAACAAGGGACGATTAATAGTAGTATCTATCAGTGTGCCTAATTGGGCAGGGCAGACTGATTTTGTTGTAGATGTAGGGGAAGCTGAAGTTTGGGCTGTAACTGCTTGTTGAGTAATACCAATGTGCATCCCCAGAAACAGTAGCATTAAACTCAGAGAAATTTTGTGTGTTTGGCGATTAATTCTGCTCAACATTGGTTTTAGTATATTCACTCACAAGTATCGTTTATTTATTTAAGCATTGACTTTGGAACGAGTGAATACACCGAAGACAAAATTTACTAATCTCAACCACAATATACTTACTTATTCACACACATCTGCATCCTAAAACTATCAGTGTTATTCCCTACATACGATTTTTTCCTATTCTTTATAGGTACATTTGCTTGTGCCAGTTTTTTAAAATCTCACGTTCTGGCTTACAAATATTTTCTGTTAATTGTTAATGTAATTTTTTATGCTTTCTTTGGCTGGCATTTCCTAGAATTGTTAAGTGCCAATGTTATAACTAACTTTCTAATACTTGAAGGAATCAGCACAGATAAAAATAGACGCTTTTTTCTGGTCTTTGGTATAGTTATCAACTTGATATACCTGGGCTTTTTTAAATATTATAATTTTTTCATTGATTCTTTACAAGAAGTCTTAAATACATTCAAAATTTCCAGCGAAATTCCAATTTTACAAGTTTTAATTCCCGTTGGGATTTCCTTTTATACATTCCGAGTTATTGCTCATTTGATTGACTGCTATAAAAATCAACTTGCTTGTCCCAAGTTTTTAGATTATGCAGTTTACATTACTTACTTTCCGCAAATTGCGTCAGGGCCAATAGCTAGAGCAACGGAATTTTATCAACAGTTAAACAGCGAGAAGAAATATAATTATCAGATAGAAAGAGTCATTATTTTGATAATTTCTGGATTGTTTAAGAAATACACTTTATCGAGTTTTTTATTTAACTTTATCAAAGTACCGTTTCAACTACCAGAACAATACTCAAGTTTCGATTTAATTTTAGCTGCACTAGCTTATTCTTGCTATATATATGTTGATTTTAGTGGTTATTCTGATTTAGCAAATGCTATTTCTAGCTTGTTAGGATTTCCGCCAGTTCTTAATTTTAATATGCCTTATTGCGCTCAAAGTTTGCAGGAGTTTTGGCGCAGATGGCACATTAGTCTCTCAGAATGGTTGCGGGATTATTTATATATTTCCTTGGGAGGAAGCCGTAAGGGGAATTTGAGGAAACATTTTAATTTACTAATTACGATGGTAATTGGTGGTTTTTGGCATGGTGCAGGAGTGAATTTCTTGATTTGGGGGTTTTTACATGGAATTGGTTTGGTTTTTACTCACCTTGTGAAAGATTTGATGAAAAACTTTCAAACCAAAAAGCAATCTTATCAGTCTTTAACTAGCAGCCATATTATTGTTTTTTCACAGAGGAGTCAAACGCAAGTTTGGCTAAATTGGTGCCGATTTTATTTTCAACAAGCTGTATATATATTTAAGCCAATATTTGCTTGTGCTTTGACTTTTAGCTATGTAACTTTATGTTGGATATTTTTCAATACCTCTAACTGGGAAACTGCACTGAAATTTTTACAGCAGATGGTGAATTTCTCATCTAATTTGGAGGTGCGATCGCAATTTAATCTTTGGCAGTTATATATAACCTTCGCCATCATATTTATGATGAATTTTCATGGAGATAAAATTAGTATTTATTTACAAAATATCTTAGCCAAGCGTAATTTTATTGTTCAAGCCATACTTACATCTACTCTACTTTATATTGTGTTTAGATTAGGGCCGAATACCGTACCACCATTCGTTTATTTTGGCTTCTAATTCTTGAAATATTTTGAGATTTATAATATTATGAAAGACTTAAAGTTTTTATCTATTTGCGGTTTAGTCACTTACAGTCTGATTATGCTTAATGAACCTATCTTTCTGAAAAGTTTAGGTTCTAGTCCCATCGCACCTACTGAAGTTAAACAAGTAGCCCAACAAGTTGAATTAGAAGGATTTAGTAAAGTTGAATCTGATTTTTGGGATAGTATCAAAGAAATTGATGGAAAATCTCAAGCCACAGCACAAGCTACAGAAGTTCCTATAAAACCTGAACCTCAGATTCAAAAAAAACCTGAAACTACTATTCCAACCCCATCAGTTACTAGTCCACCTATCAAGCAAGCAGAACCAGCAAAACGTTTCTTATTGCTGGGTGATTCGATTATGAGTTTTTTGGGAGTTGCATTTGAGAATGATGTTAAAAAATCCGATTACGGCTTGGAAAGTATTAAAGTTTTTTATAAAATTTCCACAGGCTTAAATCGTATCGATTTTTATGATTGGTACTCCCGCACACGCGAACTGATTCAACAAAATAACCCTGATGTGATGGTAGTGATTTTTGGTGGTAATGATGACCAGAATATTTTAGATGCTAACAAAAAGTTGTATGCAGAGTTAACACCAGAGTGGGAAAAAGCTTATGAGGAACGTGTAGAAAGATATGCAAAATTACTCGATGAATATCCTGTCAAAAAAGTTTACTGGATAGGTCATCCAATATCTAATGTGTCTAGATATAATAAGTTCTTTCCAATTTTTAATCGGATTTATCAGAAGGTATCAGCAGTCCACCCTAAAATTGAATTTGTTGATTATTGGAATACCTTTGCTGTCAACGGTAAATTTTCACCTATAGCTGCTGACAGTACAGGGAGAAAAGCAAGAGTTAGGTATAACGATGGCTTACATCCAACTGAACATGGCGCTAAAATTATGATTGAAATTCTCAAAAAGAGAATGATAGATGAAGGTGTCTTAAAACCAAAACCAAAACCTGCAACTCCGCCGAAAAAATAATTGATATGAATAAGAGACTTCAGGGAAACAAGGGAGATAGAGGTTTTTAAATTATTTAGGAATGCTATAGCTCTTTATAGTCTGCTGAGGTAAAAATTTATCTGCGTCCATCCGCGTCCATCTGCGGTTAATTATTCCTAAAAATATCACCTCAAGTTAATTAGTCTTATGATACTTAAAACCAAATCACATCGTCAGTTTTATCTCATTGCGGCTATTGTTACTCTCGCTATTATAATTTTGAATAGTGGGCAAGTCTTTGCTAATCAGCTTGCACAGGTAAATCAACGCCAAGTTTATAATTTAGAACGCAACATTGTTTATGAAAAAGTAAATGAAACTAAATTAACTCTTGATGTTTATAAAAATAAAAAATCTGGCTTACGTCCTACATTAATGGTAATTCATGGCGGAGGTTGGATTAAAGGTGAAAAAGAAGATGAATTATTTTTTAAACCTTATTTTGATTGGGGATTTTCTGTAGTTAACATTGAATATAGATTAGCCAAGGTAGCATTAGCACCAGCCGCAGTGGAAGATACTGTATGTGCTTTAAATTGGGTAGTTAATAACGCCTCAAAATATAACTTTGATACCAAGAAAATTGTCTTAACTGGCTTTTCCGCAGGTGGACATTTATCATTAACTACGGGAATGATGCCTGATGTGACAAAATTTAATCAAAACTGCCCCGAAAGCAAACCAACCAAAGTTGCTGCTATAGTTAATTGGTCAGGAATTACTGATGTCAATGATTTGTTAATTGGACGTAATCAAAAATATTTTGCTGTACAATGGTTTGGTAATCGCAATTCTCCGCGAGAAATAGAAATTGCAAAAAGCGTTTCTCCAATTAATTTTGTGCGTCCAAATCTTCCACCAATTCTAACGATACATGGTGAAAAAGATAATTTTGTGCCTTATAGTCATGCAGTGAGACTACATCAAGCATTACGTCAAGCTGGAACTGTTAATCAATTATTTACTGTGAAAGGTGCAGAACATGGAGGTTTTAGTAAAGCGCAAAAAAGACAAATTTATGCAACTATTAAAACGTTTTTGATTAAGCAAGGTGTGATTAGGAATAATTGATACAGCTTTCAAGGGGAGAGAGGTTAGGGGCTAGAGGCTAGTACAACAAGGCAAAAGTAAAAAGTTGAGCAGAACGATAGCGAAACCCAACATAATCAAGACTTTGTTGGGTTTCGTTCCTCAAATTAATCTACGCTTTTTCAAACATCCTCTTAAAATCTCCTTAGCAAGCGCAAACCATTAAGAGTAACCAAGACTGTTGAACCTTCATGGCCAATGACACCGATGGGTAGGTTAATATTCCCCAGAAAGTTAGCCAACATTAACAAAATAATGGATGTCAGTGCAAAGGCGATGTTTTGTTTAATAATAAATTGCGATCGCCTGCCGAGTTCCATTGCTACAACTATTTTTTCGAGTCTGTCTGCAATTAAAACAATATCTGCCGTTTCCAAGGCGACATCGCTACCCGCACTACCCATTGCTATTCCTACAGATGCTTGGGCTAAAGCAGGTGCATCATTAATTCCATCTCCCACCATTGCTACAGTTTCGTACTGTTTCTGCAAGCTGCGGATAAGATTGAGTTTATCTTCTGGTAGGAGTTGGGCGTAAATTTGAGTGATACCTATGGTTTGAGCGACACTTTGGGCTGTACGCTGGTTATCGCCTGTCATCATGACAATTTCTTCTACTCCCAACTGACGCAGATGGCGAATGGTAGCAGCAGCTTCTGGTCTAATCATATCTGCAATCGCGATCGCGCCGATAACTTCCGCATTTTGGGCAACCCAAACTACAGTTCTACCCTCAGATTCCCAACTATGCGCCAAATCTTGTAATTTATTGGGTAGCTGTGTGACATATTGCTGAATAAAAGCAGCATTGCCCAGGGTAATTTTTTGATTGTCAAGCATTCCCAAAATCCCCTGTCCTGGTATTGCTTGCACATCAGTACCCCGTTGCCAATTTAAATCATTCGCTGCTTGGACAATGGCTTTGGCTATGGGGTGTTCGGAAGATGCTTCTAAAGCGGCTGCTACTTTTAACACGTCTGCTTGAGTATATGCCTCAGTGGGCATTACCTGAGATACTTGCACTTGTCCTGTAGTTAAAGTACCAGTTTTATCAAAAGCGATCGCCCGGACTTTACCCATATTCTCTAACTGTGCGCCATTTTTGAATAAAATACCTTGTTTCGCGCCATTGGCAATGCCTGATAATAATGCTGGCATAATTGCTGCCATCAAAGCACAAGGAGAAGCCACCACTAAAAAAGTCAAAGCGCGATAAATCGTCGTTTCCCAATCCCAAGCCCAAATAAACGGCGGTAAAATTGCCAGCAATATGCCAGCCATCACAATTACCTTGGCATATCCCCGTTCAAATTTTTCGATAAACTCTTGGGAAGGTGGCGCAGTTTCTTGGGCTTCGGCGACTAACTTAATCACTCGTTGAATCAAATTACTCGCAGCAGGTTTGTGAACTTGCAACTTCAGCGCCCCATAACCATTAAGTGTCCCCGCAAACACTTCCTCGCCGACTGTTTTTTCTACAGGTAAAGATTCCCCAGTAATCGCTGCTTGATTAATCGTGCTGTAACCAGACAAAATTATCCCATCGGTGGGAATTAACTCTCCGGGTTTGACAATAATTTCATCCCCCACCTTTAATTGACTAATGGGTAGCATCTGTTCATCTCCCTGATGCAAAACCCTGGCTGTATCTGGTGTCAAACTCATCAAACTGCGAATACTCCTTTCGGTGCGCCCCATTGCATAGCCTTCTAACGCGCCACTGATGGCAAAGATAAGAATTAAAATTGCGCCATCAATGATTAAGTGATATTCTCTACGCCATAAACCCAAACCAGCCGCACCAACAGCCGCCACAATCATCAGCAAATCTACATCTAGCTCTTTTTCTTTAATTAATGTAGTGATTCCCTCACGGGCGCTTTCGTAACCACCAATGATATAAGCAGCAGGTAACAACAGCATTGCCCATCCCAACCAACCCAGATGTAAAGCGAACCATCCGAGAAATAACAACAGTCCACAAACCAAGGCTGCTAAGATATCGGCGTGTTCTTTTGTGAATTTGGTGAAATGCTGTGGGTAAACCATGAGAGTGAATTCATTGACAACTGATCTCACGTTAAACCTTGACATTAATGTTAAGGTCAAGCAATTGTTTTTCCACAAGACTTATGCACAAAGAATGGGTGTGAGGGTATAAGGGTGTGGGAGGATGGTGAAGAAATCTTTCCCCCCACACTCCCCACACTCCCCACACCCCTTCACCCTTCCTAAACCCTTGATTTTTAATTCCTATCTACCAGGAGGCATTGTAAATGGCACGCTTGCATAACAAAACTGCTGTGATTACCGGGGGTACATCAGGTATTGGTTTTGAGACGGCAAAACAGTTTGTTGCGGAAGGTGCGCGAGTAATTATTACTGGGCAAGATGAACAACGTTTACACACCGCAGCCCAAGCACTCAATTCTCAGGTAATTCCAGTATTAGCAGATGTGCGATCGCTTTCTCAACTTGATAATTTAGCAGCAAGAGTCAAATCAGAATTTGGCAGTCTTGATATTTTATTCGCTAACGCTGGTATCGGATTTTTTGCCGCTTTAGAAGCAATAGACGAAACTTTGTATGACAATCAATTTGATGTCAACGTTAAAGGTGTGTTTTTCACTGTACAAAAGCTTTCTAGTTTACTAAACCCCGGCGCTAGTGTGATTTTAAATGCTTCATCTGTCAATGAAAAGGGTATGGCGATGGGCAGTATTTATTGTGCAACAAAAGCGGCTGTGCGTTCCTTGGCTCGCAATTTAGCGGCAGAATTAGGATCGCGCCAAATTAGGGTAAATGCTATTAGTCCTGGTTTAATACCTACTGATTTTCAAACCAAAATGGGCTTATCACCAGAAGCACTGGAAAATTTTGGTAATTATATTAAGCAAACCGTACCTTTAGAACGCTTTGGTAAACCAGAAGAAATTGCGGCGGCGGTAGTGTTTTTGGCTAGTGATGAGTCTTCTTACATGACTGCGGCAGATTTAGTTGTTGATGGTGGCTATATGAACGTTTAGTAATAATGTAGCAAAGCTCAAATAGTTGCAGTGCGATCGCGCTACCTGTCATCAGCAAAATTCGAGAAGGCCACTAAAATAAACAACACAGTTATGAGGCGTAAAGCCATCAGCAACTACAACCTAAAGCCACAACTCCCTATCACCTGATGAACTGGATTTAACCCGCGATCGCAAATACACCACATTAATATTTGTGTGTACACAGTAGCTTATACTTCTACCACATACACACAGGTCTTTGAAAATTGCCACGCCAGTAAAATAAATTAATAAATACAACTTGCTGCATTCACAATGTGAAGCGACACATTCACAATTTGACTTGATACATTCACAATGTGAGGCGACGCATTAACAATGTAAAACAACGCATTTAGAATGTGAAAGAACACATTCACATTGGACTTGCTACATTCACAATGTGAGACAACGTTATAACATTGCTGATTAAACAACTAATAATATTTAGCTTAATTAGTTATAATGCCGGAAATCTTTGCAGAAACGTTAAAACCCTCTCCTCTGTTCCCGCTCACCGAGCGTTCGCGCAGCGTCTCCGACAGGAGAAGTCGAGGTGCTACTCTCTCTGCTCCTTTAATCATAAGTCATTGACCGGACACAATATTACTCCCCTTGCTGCTTAATAGCTCTCCGCGCTAACTTGACATAGGTTTTCACCGTTTCCGGGCGCATTTGTAAATCATCTGCGATCGCCTGTAATGATTCTCCCATTTCTCGACGCGCTAAGATAGTTGCCCATGTAGAAGCAATTTTATCAGTGCGATCGCCCCCCTTACGTTTGCGTTGGGCAGTAAATAATTCCGTCAGTTCTTCAATTCGTTCTGCCAACATATTGGTTAACAACTGCGCCGTTGTAGCTGAGTTTTGTTCTACCCACTCCAAGCGTGTTTGTCCTAACCCAAAAGTAGTTTTATGTCCTGTACCGCAGTAAGGCGCAAGCCTCACCAAAGCATAAAATAACTGCGTAAATTCAGTATTTGCTAACCCCGCTTTACTCAAACCCAAAGAAATCGCCCCTGTAAACCCTGTAACAGAACCTTGTTTTCCGGCTGCAACTTTCATCGATTCCAAGCGGTGTTGATGAATAATCACACTTTCATCAACCCATTTCAAAAAAGCCTCTGTTTCTACAGATATCCCAGAAAAATCATTCCATCGCCGCAAGTAGCTATGAAACAGATTTTCGGGTACTGGTAGCGGGAAATGATGACCTTTGCGACGAAAACTGGTGGGTGAAACAAAACTCAGATTAACAACAGATTGATGATTTGAAGATTTGAGCAATTGTGCATAAGTCGTGGGTGGATGAGCAATATTAACCTGTTTAATTGCTAAAGGTGTCCCACTCAACTCCATAGTTGGAGGTAAAAAAGTCAACCACTGCTTGAGAAACAATGCTACCTTTGGCGACAGTGCATTAATTTGCCAATGATAAACTTGATTAGCGACTAACTTCAGTTGCTTCCCACTCGGTAACAATTGACCTTCTAGCGCCGAAATATTGAAAGGTTTTTCCGACTCGCCATCATGGAGATAAGCTGATAACTCAGGATCAACTTGTCGCACCTGATCCAGAAACCAGGCATGAAGCCCAATCGTATAGTGTGAGTAAAGCGAAGCAGAAACAGTTGCTTCCAAATCAAACACCAAACCCACTAATTCAGTCTCATCCGCCCATGTAGGAACTGAAGACGTAGACGCAGACTTGGCTTTTGGCTGACGCTTCGTGGTTGTAGCTGCTCGTGGCATTGCTATAGGATACTTAATTGATGTTCAATATTCTAAGCAATTCCATCCCCAAAAGGGGATAAATCTTATCATCAATTAGCATTAATCGAACTCAGTTAAGGTTATCTCTTCATTGGAGAAATGAGCCACTATTTTTAATTTTCCACCCAAAGCTTTAATACAACGAGAGAGTGTAGATACTTGAATATCCTCCTGGGTTTCTAATTCAGAAATCGCAGACTCAAAAACACTGAGGTCTTTTTCTAAATTCATTCTTTGATTAAGTCCCCTTGCGGGGAAGTGGTGAAAACAGAAGCAACTGTTCAATCACCATACTAGAGCTGTGTTTCAATCCCCTTTCGGGGTAATTTGATAAATAATTTTTTTATTAGAAACACTAATTTCTCTAGTTAGTTGATACATTAGTGGAATGTTGGGCAAAAGTCAAGCCAGTAGTAATCTAATCAGGAATAATGATATTTCTCTGAATTTATATCCTCATTCATCTATTTCATCTTCATCGTTCGCATCAATTCCTAGTTCCTCAAACAATTCATTAATTGTTTGAGGCTTAATTACTTTTGCTTTAGCTTGCTCTAGTGCATCATATAAACGACTAGCATTAGCACGGGAACTAAGTAAATGTATAGTTTCTTTCATGCTACTTAATTCATCAGCTGCAATGAGAGCAACATTTTCACCGTCTTCTCTCTCGATGAGAACGATCTCTCTACTCTGAATAACATTATGGCAAAGTTCATCAAGTTGAGCTTGAGCTTCTTTGTAGGTGTAAACGATTTGGGTTGACATGGTTCAAATTTCCTAATGATGTAATGCTCTCTTCTACAGTAATCATAATCAAAAGACACTGTAGAACCACTAATCTTTTGAGAGCATCTCCCAGAGCAAAACTTTCATTCACTCTAGGAGAACAAAATATACACAAGGTTGTACAGCTACACCATTAGCTTCTACCTTTATTTATCATCGTAATGAAATCGAGCCTGAAGAAAATCAATCTGTTCAGCACCCACAAGATATACCAGACGGTGCTTCTTATCTATTTCGCGTGACCAAACGTTCGAGCCTTGATATTTAAGAGGTTTTGGATTTCCCTTACCTTTAAATGGATCAAGTATGATAGCCTTTATTAGCTGACGGATACGATTCAATTTTTTGGGTGATACTTTTTCCCAATATTGGAGGTCTTCCTTAAACTGCGGATGGAAAACCGATGCGCGTAAATTATTTTCTAATTGGTCATTGTAGGGAGTAGAATGTTGACCATCTAAGGAGTATATCTTCATGATTACCTCTCTGGTTTTCAAATACGCTCTGGCTGGTGCTTGAATAGTTGATTCAGTCGCTCTATCTGAGGCTTGAAGAGTTGATTCTGGTAAAAGCAAATGTTTCTGCCTATACATAAACTAAAATTCTCCTGACAAAGTATTAAAACTGACATACCAACAGGATTTTCTGGGTATAAATCCTATGTTAGACCCATCACACTGAAAATAACCATAAAGAAATAGATAATTTTTCAGTCAATACATTTGATTTTTTTGATACTTCCATCTTCTTTAAGGTCTAAAATCTCGACCTTAACTTTTTGTCCTTCACTGAGTAATAATGCTCTTTTAGGCTCTTTTTCAGTCAGCTTTTGAGTAGTTTCTAGAATTTCGTAAGTTACCTTATTACCTTTAATGGCAGTAACTAGAGCTTCTATGATTTGACCAACCACAAAATTTTGATTACTAATAGCCTGTAAAATTTCCGCCTGACGCGCTGACTCTGGAGGTGGTGCGGTGGGTGTAGCAATTTCACCAATGGGAACGCCAGCATCTTTGTAATAACGCATGAGGCGAGATACCCAGCCTAAAATTTGCAGGATGGTGTGAGCATCATTAATACTTTTGAGATAATCACTACAGGCTTTATCGATACTAATGTAATAGTCTGTTGTTTTTTTACTGTGTCCTATTTGCCTACCATTGCTTACCAAGGTTTTGAGATATTTGAAAAACCTGGAAGTTGCATCTGGTTGATGAATGTAACCACGCAGATAAGCAACGGCTTTTCCTACCTCATTGACATCAGTATTATCTTTTACTAGAGTAAGAGCGATCGCATGAGCAATTTCCCACTGTGCATCTGATATAGTCATGATTAATACATCCCTGATGGTGGTTCGCGGTCGGTGGGGTAGCGTAGCACGTTTGTTAATTCTTCGAGTTGTTGTTTTTGAACTAAACGCGAGTGAGCAGCTTGTATATGTTTCTGTTTAAATTGTGCTAATTTCTCGCCCGTGAGTTCATCGGCTTCGCTAATTTCATAGGATGAATAACGCTGTTTTAAACTTTGTGGCTGTTTGATTTTATCGATAGTTACTGTCATTGTTCCCATCCCAATAGGCTTACCACCACCGACTTTTAAAGCTAAGGGATATTTAGAATCTTGTCCTAATACAATTAATAAAGTTCCTAGTTCTTCTGGGAGTAAATTCTTGAAATGTAATTGCGTTTTAAAAGTATATTCTCTCCCCGCTTGTTGGACGGGAATACCAGAATTTTGTCCTTTATCAATGGCTTTGATGGTATGGTAATAAAACTTACGTCCTGCGGCTTTACCTCTAATAAAGTATGCCCTACTTTGGTCTGGTCGGGGACGATATAAGGATGGCATAAATCCAGTAGTAAAGCCGATGCTTTCACACTTGGCATCATTAAAATCTAACAGACCTTGCCAATTTAACGCACCAAATACACGACTAGCGGGACACAGGTTTTCTTTATCATTACAAGGTAAACGTTCATTAGGATATTTATTATCCCTTTTGTATTTAGAAGTAACAACTGCTAATGTACTATTAGTAACCGCTTCATATACAGACCGAATGCAGCCTTTGAGAGAACTACCTTGAATTGATAGTTTTTGGTCAACACCCTGCACCATTGTTTTAATTAGGGGGATGCGGTTATTCCCGATGTCGCTACCCATTGCAACTATCCCTGTTGATATGTGCAGAGATGTTTGTACTTTCAGGGTAAGGTAGAGTGTACCATGTAGGCGATCGCTCAAATATTTATGATGTCCCACCGGACGCTGTAAATTAGGCCGTTCTGACGGGAAAGATACGAATTCATAAGGCTTTGGTGCTAGTTCTGGGTTAGATGAACCTGCTGAATTAGGTTTTCTTGGGGGTTGGTAAGGAGTTCTACTCATGTTTATTTGTTAGTGGTAAGTGCAACAAAATGTACAGTTGCGGTTTTTTTATCAATGAAATATCGCTGTTTTACATCTACATTTTGAGTTTTGAAGCCTTTAGGAAATCTGGTTTCTGTGGCAGGATATATATAAGCATTGTGTTCTTGTACTAACCAATCTTCACCCAATAACTCAAAATCTGGATGATTGCCATTAATGCTTAATAGCAGCACTTCATAATTATTTTGCGGCTTATACTTCCAACGTAATTCAAAATCGTGACTAAACATTTGTCCCTCAAGCATAGGGAACTCTGTTTTTTTTGGCTGTTCCTTTCTTATGCCGCTAACTGCATGAGTCCAACGTAAGAAGTAATAACTAGATTTAGTAGGAAATTTATTAATTAATTCTAGCAACTTAGTGACTGATACAGCTTCTTTAAAACCTACAAAATTACTCATTTAGCACCCGCTAGTAACTGACTCCAAGACCTAACACATCTTTCAAATAAATCGTTAACTGTTCCTTCTTGCCAAACAAGTTGGACACCAAAACCTAAATCCATTGCTTGCGCGGCGACTGGTGTATCTTGATAGTCTGGTTTAGCAAAACCATATAATTTTGCGTCTTCAATCTGTAAAAATTCCCCTACACCTAAAAGAAAAGTCTTACTCCATTTCTGCTCACTACCCAAAGCGTGAATTTCTTGTTCATCTTCTGATAAAATACAACCAGGATACTGTAAAACAGCTTGATTTAATTTCACTTTCACAGTACCCAATCCGCGAGATTTGGCAAAGCCTAAACCAAACCAACCATCATTTAAATCTCGCAAGACTAAGCCAATTAAACCTAGTTGCGCTAAGGTAAAATTTTTGATGTGAATTTTAGTTTTAAATTCCCCAGCCGTACACACTTGATAATTAAACGGCCCCACTGCAACAGAACCAAAGACTCTATCAATTGCTACACCATTACGTTCCTCAATTCTCAGAGGCTGTGAACTATCTGGGTGAGCATCTTCAATTCTGACACGACTAGCGATCACAGTATTACCAAACATTTGATCTGTAAAACAAGAAAGTTTATAAATATCGCTGGTTGAAGTCACATTATTGAGATAGTCATATTTATCATTTAATGGGTCATTTGCCCAAGGTAAACTAGAACTAGTATCGCGTCTATCTCTCCCTACAGTCCTCACTATGCGTTCTGCATGAGCGCGAATTGCTCCTTTTAAACTGCTTCCTGGTAAATAAATTGAACGTCCCCCAGCGTGATAGGTTTCGACAAATTCCATATCAGGTTTTGTGGGGTCTGCTCCTTCTTTTCCTGACTTAATTAAAATCGGCCCATCAGGTATGATGGTTAAATCGATTGTGCAGTGATTAACAAATCTTTTGTGCATGACTGGATTTATTTGATAATAAAGATTAAGCAGCTACTAAATTATTTAGCTGTACTTCACACTGTTGGAATATGAAATTAACAGCAGCAAATAATTTATCTAGTTCGTATATAGTGTAAGGCGTGATATTTCTAGTAAATTTTTCTCCTTCTAATTTACCAAACTGCCATGTTGCACCATTAGAAACAATGCCATAAATTACTACTTGATATTCTCCATTTAATCGTTGAGCCGCAATCATTTCTGCTAGACATTGCGCCCAACCTGTCTCAAAGTTGTCTTGTTTAGCTTCAACTAAGATAAAATATGGTTTATCAAAGACAACTTTACCTAATGGAGAACGTTTAGCTAAAATATATTCAGGAAATCCTGATAGTTTCTCATTATAATTTAATGATTGATGACTCCAGAGAATAAAATGATGGCGGTAGGTTTTCCAGACTTCTTTGATAACCGGATAAATTAGATTTTCGCAAATAGCAAACTCTGAGTTATCGACAACCGCATCCCGCATCATCAGTTCTAAATCTTCGCGGAAATAGTCAGAAATAGTAAAAGCCAGTTCACTAATAAAATTTGCTTCGGTGTAAGTGACTTGAAATGCTTTGAGAACTTCACCAATGGTTTTGAAATTACTAAAAGCCATATTTACCTCTTCAAGAATTTTGGGTTACTTCGGTAGTGAGAGTATTAGCTTTATTTTCTCTTAAATGATTGATTAGTGATTGCGTCCAAGCTTGCTTTTTCGACTCGTTTACATCTTGATAGCTTGGTAGTTTATCACCTAGATTACTATTTACTAATTCTTGTAAGTAAGTTAATAATTTTTCTGGGTCATTTTCAACATCAAGCCAATACATTTTCTCAATATCTAGTTTAACGACACCCAAGCCACGCGATCGCCCTCCACCTAGTGGTATTTGTTCCGTCTCAAACTGGTGTAACCCAATCATCAACAGTCCTAGTTCATATTCCTCGGCGTTTTCTACCACCGCTTTAAATTGAAACTGCGTCCCTGCTGGAACTACTTGAAAGTCGTAGAGTTTCCCGTCTGCGGCGGTTTCGGTATCTCTGTCGATAGCTACACCGTCTCTCTCTTGATATTGTCCAAACCAAGTATCAGGGACTACTGTTAAATCTCTGACTTGGAATTTGCTTGCTATCCAAGGTGAACCAAAGAGGAGAGAAGTTATATCTGTTTGCTTGATGAGTTCCTTAGTCAAAGTCTCATCATCTTCGCAACTATCTTTTAACTGCTTTATTTCCTGAGAAGTAATTGACCATTCTTCCTCAATGGCGGGGTTGGCTACTAATTTGCGATTATTACCTACAATACCTCGGAGGAAGCTTTCTAGGCGCGATCGCATTGCGCCTTTAAAGCTAGATCCTGGGATTAATGGATTACCCAAACTATCTTTAATTACAGGTAAATCTGAGCCTATCGGTTCACTCGAACGACCTGCGCTGATACGTAATGCTGTTTTTGTTTTCAGTACGCCTATAATTTCTAGGCGATTTTTGAAGGTGTCAAACATAGCTTATTACTTGAGTATTTGTATTTTTAGGGATTTTTATTTACTTCGGGTTCTTTTCCGTAGCGGCGAAGTTTTAGTATTTCATTAATCGAAATACAACTTATTCGTAAGCCTTGAGTAACTCGAAAATGTGCAACATCATCATTCCTATTCGTATATTTATCATATCTAAAACCTGGATGTTCTTTTAATACACTAGTATTACCATTTGATTGGTTGAGTAAATTTGATACTTTCGCAAGGTCTTCTTGGAGTTGTAATTTTTCTTTTTTATCTCTTATTCGGTTATAATCACTCCTAAAGCTATCTTCATAATAAAGTTTTGGAAAAATTAATAAATCTTCTGAGAGCAAATTTATTTTGCACTGATTCCAAATTAATAGTCCCCAATTAGAAATAGTTACTTTTCCATCAATTTCAGTGAATAATGATTCTTCAATATTTTCATCCTCAATTTGTTTAGGGAAAAAACTAGCTCCAGCATTTAATAATGCTAAGGTAACTTTATGCTTTTTAACTCGCTCATAATCTAGAGTAATAGGTAAACGTGGAATAGTAATTAACTTAGATGATTCACCTTCAAACACATATATAATTTTATCGGCATAGAACATACCAATAGTATTCATATATCCTTGAATTGCCTTAAACCCGCCAACTAAATTAAAGTAGATAAAATAACCATCTTTCTGAGACTCTTCATATCTTTTAGAAAGCCAATCAATTAGGTCGTCTATTCCTTGTTTAAAGTTTGCTGTATCTTCTGTAGAAAGCTGATCAGGGGTATATATTTCAATAAAATTGACTTGCTTGTGTAAAAAATCTTTAATTATTTTTGCTGTTGTTTGTCCTTGATATGTTTCAGTTGTAATCAACCAGTGAGTATCTAACTTAGCATTATCAACGTTATCTTTATATAAGCTATAGATACCATTTAGTTCAGCACTAGCTTCTTTAATTTCTAAAATATTGCCGCTATTTAACTTTTCTTCAGCTCTGTTTTTTAGGTCTAGAAGAATATTAATCACTTCCGGCTCATGTTGTTTAATTCTCTCCTCTGTCCAGTTGGCAGTTTTATCAAGTAGTCCCTTCCAACTTTTTGGATCTTTCGGGCGAATTTGGTTAGAGAGTAAACTTGTGCCAACAGTTGATACAACAAAGCGGTACATCTTTAAACACTCCTAAAAATTTGATAAATGTTTTATTTTTGTAAATTCATTTCACCGACTGAGGCTGTATGTTCTCTAGCTAAATATCCTAAAAACAGTTGCACAAGTTTAATATGAACATTTTTGCGTAGTTGAGTTTGATTATCAATGTCATTTAAATGTGCTTCCAAACCATGACCTTTAGGAAGATTTCTCCTCAATTCTGTTAAGATAGATTGTGCATTTTTTTCTAGGTCATCTAGTGCATTTACTAGAGATTTAGCAAATATATCTTTACCATGTGGTGTTGTCCAAATGGGGCTTGAACCACTCCTTCCTACTTGGTAACGAATGTAATTTTTAATAATTTCAATTGAAGAACTCGAATCAACAGCAACAGCCAGGACATTTCTGAAAGGAGATTTTTTATCTTTATTTGCTATGGCGAATTTATCTGATAAATCTTTAATTTTCTCGATAACTTCATCCATTTGGTTACTGATACATTTATCAACTCTTAAAGCCAGTTGTTCTTTTAATAAATTATCTAGTTCCGCCATGACTAAACAGCCTCCTCTCTGAAGATCAAATGAAATTCATTGCAAATTTGGACTTGTCCGAAGCCTTCGCAGGTGCGATCGCCTATTCCGTAAACCTCTAAATCTTCCCAAGCTTGTAGCCAGAGATTCTTATTTTCTGTACTGAATAAATAGACGCTTCCTTTATTTGTCACTAACTCTACATCTTTCATTAAACCCAAGGCAGAATTCCACCCTGAACGATAATCATAGCTACTGTAAGCAGCGTGAATATGTAAAGATAAATCACTTACACCAGTATACTGCTGTAGCATTTCTGGAGAAATTACCGTTGTACGCTGCCATTTTTCAGTTAATATTGCATCTGCTTGTAAATCTAGAGTGAAATAAGTACGATTTTCTGGCAATATCTCTAAAGGATTACCAAATATTTTGCCCCATTCACTCCAGCGTTGACCTAATTTTTGATTAAAATTATCTATTCGTTGAATTACTGTTGATTTAATATCAGTAGGTGCTTTTGCTGTAATTTTTACCTTACCTAAGCCTCGTGAACCTGCACCACCTAAACGTAAATCATCCTGATGATTTTGAATAAAATGTTGTAAAGGTACAGCTAAATCATCATTTACTAAAACTAGACCTGTATATGTGACAGGTCTTTGTTTATTTTCTTGAGATTCATTTAAAACCGCAATACTATATAGTACCCTTTCTTCAGAAGTTGCACGGCGGCGATTAATACCTACTCTAGTTAATAGACGATCATTTGCAGAAGGGGTGTAGTAATCATCATCATGTTCACTATAAAAACCGCTAAAATTATCAACTCTTCTTCCATAAGTTGAATGTTCTGTCGGGCAATTTGGATCATATATTTGAGCATACTTTTCAGCACAAAAACGGTCTATTAAAGTATCAAAAACACCATTCTTTTCGGAGTCACCTGTCTTAAATCCAGATTTACTCTTAGAACTCAGTACAGTAGCAGGTAATACTTGTACATTAGGTTTAAAAACACAATCACCATAAATAGTGATAATTCCTGGGTAGGCATTTTGAAAAATTGCTGGCTTATCTCCTAGAAATAATTGATGAAAATCATCATCATCACTAATTGATTGATTAGTTCGCTTGAGTATTTGACTAGCAACTGCACCGCGAATCACAGAACCAGGAATATATTGTTCAACTTCACTCACATTTCCACCTGGTTTTTGTCTACCAATTGCTAAAGGAGACAGTGCTTTAATTTCTAGATTAATTTTCTTCATTGTTTTCAAATCCTTTAGCCAGAAAATCCCACGCAGCTTGTTCTACAGGTAAAGTAGGTAATTCCCAATGTAGCCAACCTAAACCTGCTGATTTACTACCACCTAAAGCATTAATATGGCGCAATCCAGCTAAAATTAATGGTGCTGCATAACTAGGCGCATTCGATAAATAAATATTACCTGTAAACTTCAGTTGAATATTTACTGGTGATGTTTCTAAAAAATAAAGTTTGTCTTCTTCAGCAGTCCGGCAACGGCGGTTGATAGTTACACCAGGACGTATAACTTCTGGTAAATTATCTGGTTCTTCTTCACAAATTAGGTCATCTAAAATGATGCGGGAAGGTAAAACAGGATTGCCAAAAATTTGACAAATTAAACAATGATGATGTTTATCTTCTTCTGATTCTGATATTTTATATTCTGTCCTAGCAAAATTCTCTGTTAAACCTGCTCTTTGGGGACACATAGTTTGAGGATTGGGAGAATAGCAAATAGGCCACTTTAAACCCCTAGCAATTTTTTCGCACTCATGGCGCAAACGCCCTTTAAGTTGAGAACCTGGAATTAGTAAATTATCTTCAGCGTTACGAACAATTGGTTTATCTGCTAGAGAACCAGAAGAACCACCAGCACCAATACATAAAGCCGTATCAATGACTGCTGTAATGGGGTAAGTTTGCAATGAGTTGGATAATTCTTGTAGTTTAATCATGACTCAAACCCCACCGATGCAACTTCTGATGTTTCATTTTCTGGTACTTCTACAAAATCGTAGACATCTACCATATCTCGCCAAATCGTTTCATAAAATGGATCTTCAGGATGTTTCGGATCAAGTCTGCCGTTATCATACATCCAAGGAGCTAAATTACCGTTATTTTCTTTATCTTTAGGTAGACACCAAGCCTCTTCAAAATCTCTGAGTAATGCTTCTTTACCTTGTTTTAGTCTTACTCGAAAATAGCGATAGTTAAGAATAGCTGTGTGTTTACCCCGTTCTAATAAACTGCGAATTTGATAAAGTTGTGATTTGGGAAATTTAGCCTTTTTCAAGGCTGAAATAGAGGTGATTAATCCTCCTAATTCATGTAAAGTGTATGGTGCGGCGTAGAATTTTAATTTTGGGGGGATATTTTTAGTTAATGCTTGTTCACGAAAATCTTTAACATTGGATGAAATCATTGTAACTGATTTGAGAGTTAAAAAATCAACTGTTCCCCCACAATATCCAGCTTTTTGTAATTTTTTAGTGCGTTCTTTAGCCGATTTCAATAATTGCTCTACTAAATTTCTGGCGTAATATATGTGTGTGTTTACAGCCGTAATTAATACACCAATTGATGTACTTAGTTCACAGTCAGAACGTTTTGCTGTTAATGGTTTATAACGTTGATATTTTTGCGGTTCAAATGGTTTGGTGTGATTTAGGCGATAATCACCAGTTATTTTTTTAGTTTCTCCATTGTCTGACTGATTTTCATTAATTTGAATCTCTTGCAATAGGATTTTTTCAAATCTCTCGCCTATCATCTGAGATATTTCTAAAGCTTTATTTGCAGGAACAATCAATAAAATATCATCACCACCAATGGTAAGTATTTCAAAAGGATGAATAAATTCACCATTCTTTAAATTTGATTCGTCATCATTTAAGTTACGTAGTTTATGAGGATGTAAGTTTTCAGCTAATGCTTGGTAAACTGCATATTCGGTTGCTAAAGCCACATCTTGACTAAATTCTTGATATTTTTTTGGTGTCAGAATTTGTTGGATATAACCACCCATATTATTACCATCGGCGTAAATATAGGCGATATAACCACTACTGGCGTTAGATACTTGGGTTAAGGTTTCAGCAATTTCTATTCGTTTATTTATGGTATTATCGTAGTATTTGGCTTTTAAACTTGGATTTTGATCTAAAAATAATTTAAATCTATTTACCCAGCTTTCAATAACTCCTCTTTGCCAAGTTAGCCCAGACTCATCATACCAACGAGGATTATGGCTTAAACTATCTTTTGCTCTGTCGCCTACTAAATACTTACGTACTGATGCTTCTGAAAAATTGGTTTCCCTTGGTAGTTGATCTACTCGCATGATAGCAGAACGGCGATCGCTACCATCACGCATTAGGTAAGGATGGGTTTCAAACATCGGTGGATAGCGGCGACTAGGACGATTAGCTGTATCATTCCCACTACGACGCTGATTAAACAAAATATTTAATTTCGTAGTTAATTCGTTAAAACTCTTACGTCTTTTAAATGCTTCTATTCTCTCTGATTCATTACTAGGATAACCAAAATAAGCTTGAACTAATGGCTGATTAAATTCTCGATGATACCAATCTAACCATAATGTACTTTCAATTGGATCGTGTAACAAACCAAACCGCAGTTCCAACAATCTAAATTTATCACCTACTGCGCAAGAATTAGCTGTTAACGTTTCTTCGGTGTAGCGTTTTTCAATCGCATTAGCTAACTCATCGACATAAGCAGCAGGACAAAAAGCTAGGATATTACCACCTGTAGAATAGATAATTAACTCTGGAATTAGCGCATCAGATAATTTATGTTCTCCAGGAAAATTTTTATTCAGCCAATTTTGTATTTCATTATACTGAGCAGTATACAAATTAGGTTGATTTTTATCAGGATTATATTTCTGACCAAAAAAAGCAGGTAAATCAATGATGTTGATTCTATCTAATAAACCAGATGCACCACGAATTTCTTGAATTTTGGCTGACTCAAACACATATTGTTTAATCTTAGTCGCACCACCATAAACTAAACCGATTGGAGTATTCTGATTCCACAAATCAGTGTATTTGGTTTGTAACTCCTCAAGAGTTTGTGGAAAGTAATTTTTATCAATTCCTTGTAGTTCCTGCGCTTGCTTCACTAAAGCCTGAACTTCTTCCGGGACTTCTATTCCTTGATTCAAGGCTCCACGCATTTGGCGCAACACTTCTAAGCTATGTTTAGGTTCACGCTCATCACCCCAAGCCAAACACCAAGCGATCGCAGTTGTAATAGAATTATGATTCTGCATCTCTAGTTTTTCCATCTGTACGTACTCCTGCAATTACTCCTTTGTATTCAACCCTACCAACAACCGCGCCAAAGCCTGAATCACTGGGCGCTGCGATACATCTTCACCTCGCTGTAATCTATGAACACTACCACGTACAATTGGCGATTCTGACTCAACCACATCAGTATTCCCAAAAAAGTCGCTGAAAATTATCGCAATAACTTCTAACTTCAACTCGTCACAAAACTTCACCCAAGGCGCAATCTCTGATTCATCTTTGACTAAAATCACTGCATGGGTGGCTTCTTTCATAATCAAGCGATTCTCGTCGGAGATTCTTCCGCCAATATCAAAGACGAATATAGGAGTATTCACACCTCGGACTTCCTGCGCCTTAAGTTTGGCGAACTCTGGGCTAAATCCGGCTTTGTATCGTGCTTTCAACTCTGCGGCTAAATCAGGATCACGTCTGGAGGTTTCGCTGTACCATGAACCATCGCCATCGGGACAGCCGGAAATAAAGTATGATTCTGGTGCGTCGGGAATCTGCAATAGTGCTTGTTTTAATCCTTCCCGAAAGCAAGTCTTTCCGGTATTCGCAAAACCACACAAGACAACTTTCAAGTTAGTTTGGTGAGATTCTCGCACGACATCTAAAATATCACCGACTTGATAGTTAGAATTTCGGCTAATGGTGACGACATATCTATCTATTCCTGGTTCACCGATTTTGGGATCTAATAAAGCTATAGAATCATATATTTTCCCTAATTTATCGGCTAATACCTGACTAACTAATACGGAAATTCGGCCATTGATTTTGATAAGACTACCACCGGGTAATTCTCCTGTAGTTATCATCTCATCTAATTTTGCTGCTACATCCCGGACTATGCGATCGCCTGTTGCGCGTGTATTGCCAAATCCTACTTTGAGGATATCACCCTGTAACTTTATCTGGTAGGTACACATGATTGCAGATTTGGGATAAAACCCCTCTATTTAAAAAGTCAAAAGAAAATCTTCTGTTAATTTTTCTTTTAAAGAATTTATTCTTTTGCCTTTTACCTTTTGCCTTTTGACTTTTATCTTCCTCAAATATCAATCTATTAAGTCTCCTAATTTATACGCTGGATTATGTGTGATACAAATCACATATTTACCTAACTTAGGATCGTAGAAAGCAACTGCTCCGTATATGTGAGCCAGTTTATGTGCTAAAACAAATGCTACAGGGATAGAAATCGGCCCGTTAATTTTGAGTAACTGTCCTCCGGCTAGTTCTCCTGATGCAGACATCTCTTCTAATCTGGCGGCTGCATCACGTACAATCTGATCATTTTGGGCTGGTTCGCCAAAACTAACTCTTAATAAATCTTCTTTAATTTCAATTTTGTAGGTAGACATTAGCGTTGCCTTGATTTGCTGGATATATCATACACGCCGTTGGAAAAGTTGTCTTCCAATAGGCTGTATCTTAAGGAAAGTTATTTGTTGAGATTAACTTAGTGTCTGAATTGGTATTTCAAGATTTACCCCAAGTTGATTTACTGCAATGGTTAGCTAGGGGTTCACTCAAGCAGAAACTATTGCGGACAATTCGCTTGTGGGTGTGGTTGCGTTCTTTATACGGTGGTCATCAAGAACGGTTAATGTTAAATGATGGTTTTACTTATGCAGAGTGGCGGGATGCTTTTTTTAGTCCTACCCACACTAAAGGCGAAGAAATTCCCCATTTACATGACTCTCGTTGTGCTTGTGCGAAAACAACAGCCCAATGGTTATTTAATGAAAATACTGGAATTGTTGCTCACCAGTGGCAGGAATCAATCATCGCACATACTGATATTACAAAACCTAAATTAGATAAAGTTCTACAGCAAAGATTATTTGCTGTAACTCGTCGTTCTCTGCATGGCGATTTACAAACTTTAGTTAGTTTGAATTGGCTAATTTATCAAAATGATAAATATTATCGTGTCAGTGAATTTCCATCGCGTCCAATGTTAGCCAAAGCGGACAATAATTATGAATTGAATTTTCTGCACGAAGATTTGGTAGGATTTGCCGAAAATCACTCGCAAAAAATTAACGGAGTTCAAAGATTTTTTCTCAAGTTAGATTATATTACACCCCGCAGTAACTTAGATGCTGTTGATGATTGGCAACATCAGTTAAGAGAGTTATGGACAAAAACCTTAGTCCCACCAATCAAACTAACTTATAACAGTGCCAAGGCAGGAAGTAAAATTGATTGTATTGTTTATCCAGTCTGTATTTACTATATTCAAAGGGCAGTTTATTTATGCGCTTATGGTGAAAGTCCTGATGTTCAGAATCAATGGTATAACTTTCGCCTTGACCATATTCAAAAAATGCACCCTTTAAGCTGGGATCACGCCCAAATTCCAGCAAATTTACGACAAGATTATCAAAGACATACTTTACCCACACCCGATTATGTGGCTTTAGAAATGTCTAAGGCTTGGGGGTTTGATTTCTATTTACCTGCACAATTGATGTTATTACGGTTTGATAGAGAGTTTGGCGATCGCTATGTTAAAGGTACAGAACGTCATGAAACATTTCAAGCGATTTCTTACCAGCAAGCACAAAATTTAATCAAACAAAAAGTTACACAACCCCAACAACAAAAAGCTTTATTGAAAATCCTTGCCAATCGTTCACCAGCAGATGCTTATTATCAAGTATTTATTAGATATCAAGATGCTAAAAATCGAGATAATAACGTGATGATGCGTCTGCGTGCATGGCGACCGAAATGTGAGGTTATATTTCCTTACGAATTAAGACAAAGTATTGCGGCTGATGTCGCTCAAGAATTTCAGCTTTATCATCAAGATGAATTATGAATAAAGTACAGTTAACCGCCAATTTTGAATCAGCATTAGTGTATGCAACTCGTCTGCATACGAATCAAACTCGCAAAATTAGTGGTGTTCCTTATATCAGTCATTTACTAAGTGTTGCAGCACTGGTTTTAGAAGCAGGCGGAACCGAAGCAGAGGCGATCGCAGCTCTACTACATGATAGTATCGAAGACCAAGGCGGAAAATCCACCCGTGAAGAAATCCGCCAGCGTTTCGGTGATACAGTCGTTACCATAGTCGATGGTTGCACAGAATCTGACACATACCCCAAACCACCTTGGGAAGAACGTAAACAAAAGTATTTAGAAAATCTGCGTTGTGCTTCACCTTCAATTCGATTGGTATCTTTAGCCGATAAACTACACAATGCTAGGTCATTATTAGCGGATTTACGCCAACATGGTAACGGCATTTGGCAAGAGTTTAAGGCGGGTAGAGAAAGAACTTTATGGTTTTATCAACAGTTGCAAGAAGTTTATACTGCAACTGGTTCCGACTTTCTCACCCAAGAGTTTTCACGGGTGATTCAAGAACTCAACAACGAAAGCTAATGAGTATAGCAGAAGGCAGTGGTTCGGCTACTTCGGCTGCGCTCAGTACAAGTTCGCTCACCAACCGGGCAGGAGGTAGTGGTTCGGCTCCTTTCGGCTTCGCTCAAGGCAAGTCGCTCATCAACCGGAGGTAAAAGTCTTACTATAACTAGCATTCGTGCTTTTAAATGTCCTAACCTATACTTTGACTGCCATACTACACAGAATTAATTACACAAATTCTCTTCCTGTTCATCGTTCCCCGCGATGCACTGAGCTTGTCGAAGTGTTCCTTATTCCCTACTCCTACCAAAGAACTTGTTCAGCAAACCCGACTTAAGCATCTAGTAAACGATTGCTATTGTTAACAGGTGTTTGCGGTTCTGTAAACGCTTCTCGGCCTGTAATTAATCTAGAGCGACGATTTCGAGTGATATAGTTCCAAGCCCACTGGAAGACTACGAGTAATTTAGTGTCAAACTCAATTAAGAAATAGATGTGAATTATGAGCCAAAATACCCAAGCTGGGAAACCTGTCAGTTGCAGGAAACCTAAATCGACAACAGCTAAATTCTGCCCAATCATTGCCAAACTACCAACATCGTTGTAGTGGAATTGTGGCAAAGTCGAATTTCTCAAGCGTCGTCTAATCAGTTTAGCGACATATTCTCCTTGTTGTTTGGCGACTGGTGCAACACCAGGTAAGGGTTTACTATCTTGATGGGAAAAGTTAGCTAAATCTCCAATCACGAAAATGTTTTTGTAATCTCTAACAGTCAAGTCTGGTTCTACAACTACACGTCCAGCATGATCAAGTTCTACATCTGTACGTTCTGCTAAAATTGCCCCCATTGTCGAACCTTTCACACCAGCCGCCCATAAAATAGTTTTGGAGTGAATAGAGCTAATTTCACCGTTTTGCTTGAAAGTAACAATGTCATTTTCAATGTCGGTGACTCTGGTTTTAGTGTTAATCACCACACCTAACTTTCTCAAGGATGCTGTTGCTTCTTCTGACAAATCTGGTGAAATGTGGGGGAGAATGCGATCGCCACCTTGCAATAGTAAAATTTTGGTTTCGGATGTATCGATACTGCGGAAGTCTTCTTTGAGAGTTTTGTATGCCAACTCAGCGATCGCACCTGCCAATTCTACACCTGTAGGGCCACCACCCACAATCACAAAAGTCAACCAAGCACTACGCTTTTCAGGATCAGTTTCTTTTTCGGCGGCTTCAAATGCACCAAATATTCGGCGGCGCATTTCGATAGCATCTTCCACAGTTTTTAAGCCAGGAGCCAAGTCTTTCCAGTGTTCTTTACCAAAATAAGAATGGTTTGCACCTGTCGCCACAATTAAAGTGTCATAGGGTATTACCTGATTACCCATCATCACTTTTTGGGTTTTTGGGTCAATATCGCTGACTTCTCCTAACAATACCTGAGTATTTTTACTTTTGCTGAACACAGCTCGTAATGGTGAGGAAATATCACCGGGTGATAGCGTACCTGTAGCAACTTGATATAACAGTGGCTGAAATAAATGGAAGTTCCGTTTATCAATGAGAGTAACGTTTACATTAGCGTTAGCCAAATATTTTGCTGTATATAATCCCCCAAAGCCACCACCTACAATTACTACCTGATGTTTGGTATTCTTCTCACCTGCGGCAACCATAATAATATTTCCTTGTGTTAAGAGCGTTGTAACTTTTCTTAACAAAGATGTAACAGCATTATAGTTACGTTGCCGCTTATTTAGAACTATTTAAAAAACCAAAAAAGTAGTTAAAACTACAGCAGAAGCCAGAAAGCAGAATAAGAATAGGCTCTCGTTCATATCAATTTCAGATCATCACCCTTGTCTTCCTTGTCTCCCTTGTCCCCCTCTAACACAACACAGGGGAGTAAATTTGACGCTCAATGCCGTTAAAAAATTGGTAGCGAGCTTCCATTGCTTCGAGAATAGCTAATTGGATAGCAAAAGCAATATCATCATTATTCATATTGAGATAAGGTTCTATGACTGCTGCGAGTTTTGCTGCATGACTATCATCCACATCAATATGAAGTTCAAAAAATATCAAAGACTCTTTCGGTAAAGGTGTAGAGTCAACTATTCCTCTATATAGTTGTGTATACAAAGAGCTAACAATTCCTTCGGAAGCGTAACAAACCGCACCCAAAGCAGCTAAGTAGCCATATTGAGCCGGAATTCTCAAGTAAGTTTCAATTAAAGCTTGAGTTTCGGGTGTGGTAGGTAAGGCAGTTAGAGTATGGTCATCAATACCAATAGCTCTAGTAAATCGCCGAAACAATTCTGGATGAGACTGACTTAAATCGCCTTGTCCCATTTCATCAAATAAGTTTTCTAAAATTACTATCTGAGCAGCTTCATCATGACAGCAAGATAAAATTTTAGCTAAAATTCGGTTAAATTCTTTAGAAAATTTATACATCTGCACAGCTAAAATTTGAATGCTTTCCAGAGATAAATTCTCAGTACGACATCGCCTTAAAAACTGATGATTCCATAAAGGATGATTAACTGTTAATCCCTGAAAAGAGTGTTTTGGTAAATGCAACATAAAAGTTTATTTTGATACTTGAATTGCTAAATGCAGTGGGAAATCTAGCAAGGGGCTAAAGAAAGATTCATCTAATGCAATATGCTCAGGAGTGACACGTAACTCTTTAAGAGATGGCATTGTCGTAAAACTCGCAATCTGCAAACAATGAAAGTAATCTTCTAGAGTTTTGTGAATCAGTTGTACATTGAGCCAAGAATCATCACGTTTCCAAATTTGGCCAGGAAATAGCTGATCTCTTTTGCTAAAGTAACCTTTCCCCTCAACTTGAAAATAAAAAGGATATTCTGGCTCACGCATATATGGAAAACAAGGATGAGGAATGCTGAAGATAAATCGACCACCAGGACGTAGTATGCGTGCAATTTCTTTCATACATTCCTGAGTTTGAGCAATTGTTAAATAGTTAAATAAAAAAACGGCAACAACTAAATCAAATTCCTCATTACCAAACTGTTGGAGATTTGTTGCACATCCAATTTCATATTTAATCCCTAAAGGATTTTCTAATTCTTGCAAGCGTGCTGCTTCAATCATCTTTTGGGAAACATCTAACCCATATACTTGCGCTGCTCCCCGTCGGCTTAACTCTCGTGTACAGTAACCTTCACCACAGCCTAAATCCAGCACTTGCAGTTGATGAATAGGTTCGCACATTTCTAACACAATAGGACGTGCGGTAAAGTCTGAAAGAGAAAGGGGCTGTTGTCTCACCCACTCGGATGCAGTGTGATTGTAAAGATTTACAGTGGTGCTTTTGTTATTAACCATTGCTAATTTTTAATTATTTATTTGGGCAAATGATGAAAAAATATCATTTTCACCCAAAAAATGTTGAGCAATTACATTGTTAACACTGGCTAATTTGAGATATTGAGAGTGTTTTTACTGATTTTTAGAATTACATATATTTACGTTGTTTTCAATGCCTCGACTGGAGCATTCATTAATACCATAGCTACGAATTTTGGCACAAAAAATTATCTCTCGATGTTTTAAAATAGCTTTCCTCACTGCTAATCCGCCTTGATATTCGTATTGTAGTAAAGGTAAATAACGCTCATACTCTTGAGTAGCTTCTACTAATTTACCCCTACGAAAATACTCCATAATTGTCAGTAAATGTTCTGGGTAAGCATAACCTGTCATCAACCCGTGGCTACCGGCTTGTAGTTCTGGTAAGCAGTTTATACCGCCTAGTCCGCCAAAAATCCCCAAGCGATCGCCTAAACTATTACGTAATAGCCTAATTTTCTCAAATGTTGGTTCCTCTTCTAATTTAATCGCCTGTACTTGCTCTACTTCCTCTACCAAAGTTTCGAGAAAATTCACAGATAATTTTCCTGTTAAGGGCGGATAATCTAAAACTACTAACGGCATTTGAGTAGTAATACCAATTTCCTGATAGTGTTTTTTTACCTTTTGAATATCAGAAAATTTAGGAGGTACAACCAACAAACCCTTAGCACCTAATTCAGACATTTTAACACCAAAATTTGCGGCTGAATCGGCTTTGCCACCTACTCCTACCACTACAGGCACACGATTTTTTACTTGCCGTAAGACAACTTCTGCTACACGTAAACGCTCTTGAGTTGTTAATTTAGATTCTTCTCCCAAGACAGTTAAGATTGCCAGTCCATGTACTTGTTTTTGAATATAAAACTCAACTAACTTCTCTAAACTTATTTCGTCTAATTCACCTTTTGTATTGAATGGTGTGACTAAAACGGCGTAAAGATTGGGTGCTAAAAAATTGTGTGTAAAAAATTTTTCCATTAGCTAGATAAAAACTAATCTCACAAAGGTAAATGTAATTACTTTCTAACAATATTTTTATCTAGCGCAAATATTAATTATACTTATTTGCTTGGGTCTATTTATTACATCTAGTTTAAAAAGTTATTTTTTATGATCTCAGCTAAATTACTTATAATATTAATCTTGTTAATGTATTGTATTGCAAAAATAATTATTAATAGTTTAGTTGCCCATAACTAAAAATTGCCAAGGCGTTAACCTTGGCTTTTTCAGATTAATTATTTTTATATTTCTTGTAGCTTAGACATCTTGTCCAAGCTAATATTGAAAATGGCATTATTTATCTTGCAGTAGTTGGTTCACTTGTTGTCCGCGACGACCTGTTTTAATTTCATAGCGGCGGGTTAAGTTGTCTTGGTAGTTAATATCTCTAGCCGCAGCAGCGTTAACAAAAGCATCGCAATTTTTACCTTGAACCACAGTTGAAGAACTACTGCTATTTTCTTCGTTGCGGTTGGTGCGACTATCACGAGATTCACTATTATTTTGACTACCTTGACTCGCACCACTACCGCTAACGCCAATTCCCAAAATGCTGACACCTCCGCCACCGCCATCATTATGACTACGAGAAGAACTGGAACGAGTGCTAGTAGAAGTTGCTAAAGCAATTTTGCTGGAACTCGTGCGGGTGTTGTTACCTAAGCCAACATCACTACACAAAGCGCGGGGGTCATTGGCGAGAGTGTTGTGGTCAACCCAAGACTGATGGTCGCCTAAGCCTTGAATTTCACTATTACCTACTGGGTTGCTGGGTGTGCTGGGTGTAGATTTATTCACATTACCGACAGCCCCAGGAACCACATCAGTGGGGCGGAATATTCCAGATGGTCTAACATCAAAGGGGCCAGCAAAAGCAGGAAATGTCGTGGTCAAAAGTGCAGTAGCAGTCAATAAAGAACTGGTGATATGGCTGAATTTCATAATCTGGTCTCCTAATATTTTCGTGTTTGTTGCTTGGGTTTAACCCCTTCACTAACTCAATAGGTTGACCTAGATTTTTTTATGCAGCCTCTTGGCAGATTTTTGCAAAATTTCCCCTATCTAAGATTATTAACAACGTCCCGAACGTGGGAGCATAAACTTCTGTCCTTCAGCCGCAAACTCGCCTCGAACCATCAGCACGCCATCGTCTAGTTTATGGGGAAAAGCTTCAATCTGTTCTATATCTAGCAATTCTGGACTAAAGTAGATGAACACTTCTTCAATGCTGTAGGGGATGCGTGCCAGAATTTCTGTTAAGGGATAGATTTGTGGTGCAACTAAATCAAAAATATGCAATTGCTGGTTTTCTCTGCTCATACAGCTAATTAAATCTAAATCGGCTGCATAATATAAACTTCTGCCACCTTCGTTAAAGCAGAATAAGGGTTTTTCGTTAAAAATTCCAACGATGTGAGAAACAGGCGATCGCACTTCTAACAATCTGTGCAATAATTCTAAATCTTGATGATCAGCAATATCTAACACTCGAAAGCCGTTGCTGCCAGCTTGTAACTTACACTTGGTTTGAAATAAGTATTCTGGAATAATGCGAAAACCAAAGGGCGTGTAAATTTCTGGGTTGGATGTAGTTAAGACAAGAGTTTTATATAATTGGTCGCAATATTTTAATACCTCTGTCATTACTTCACGGTAATAGCCGCGTCTTTGAAATTCTGGATGGGTAGCAACAGCATGAATTCCTCCGACTGTCAGAGTCTGACTCATGATTTGCATTGGAATTTCCAATACTCCTACATGACTAATTGCTATATCGTTCTGAAACTTGATAAATGGAGTGGAAGCACTTTCCCAAGATACACCTAATCGCTGAATTTGTTCTGCTCCATCCCTAATACCAGGAAACACAAGTTCTAGTAAGTTAAATAACTGTTCACTAATATCTGTGTTTTCAGCAAATGAGCGTTTAAAACGATATTGACTCATAGCTTATCCTATTGTGAATGATTAGACTGAGTATTACTGTCTGGGTTTGGAGGCTGTCAAACCTTTTAAATAAAGTAATGTCTCAATTTGTATATATTAGTTACGAAAATATGGGTTATTTAGGGCTTTTGGGATTAATAGAGCCATCAACCTTGTTGCTTCTACTGAATTATGCAGTATCCTTTGGAACTTACATTTAAATTTTGGGCATTAGCACCGCAAATTTCTATTGTTAACGCTCAGGGTAATTTAGTTTTTTACGTTAAACAGAAACTTTTTAAGCTCAAAGAAGCTATAACAGTTTTTGCTGATGCTGAACAAACTAACCCCCTATACTACATCAAAGCCGATCGCATTATTGATTTCTCGGCTCGTTATGAATTTAGCGACACTAACGGGACAACTATCGGTGCAGTCAAACGTCGGGGTTTAAAATCTATTTGGCGGGCGCGTTATGACATTTTTGATGGCGAAAATACTTATTTAACTATCCAAGAGAAAAATCCTTGGGTGAAGGTTGCAGATGCTTTATTTGCAGAAATTCCTGTTTTAGGTATGTTTACGGGTTTTGTGTTTAACCCTGTCTATTTGGTGAGTCGGGCGGATGGTACGGTGGTAATGCGGTTAGAGAAAATTCCGACTTTCTTGTCGCGGAAATTTATGATTAAAGCTGTTGATCAAGTTAGCGATCGCGAAGAACAACAGATTTTGTTAAGTTTAATTATGATGCTGCTATTAGAAAAAAATCGTGGCTAATGCCAGCAGGCAAAATAAAACTTTTATTTTGCCTGTCTTTATTGCTAATTATTAGCCAATTAATTTTTGCCAAGTATTTGGCCCAATAATTCCATCAGCAGTTAAACCATTTTGCTGCTGATATTTCTTAATTGCTGCTTCTGTTTGTGGCCCGTAAATCCCATCAGCTTCTACACCGACACGGTATTGTAGATATCTCACAACTGTTCCACCAGCATGGTTTGGGCGGATGATGCGTTTAGCCAAAATCAAATTAATTGCATTCCATGTAGATGTATTAGCCACACCTGATGGGGCTATTCCGACAATTTTTTGGAAGTTTTCTACAGCAGAACTCGTGATTTCGCCCAATACATTATCTTCTACCAAAGCTTTACCATTTTTATCGGTAATTTTTAACCGATTTAAAGCTTTTTGTAATCGAAGAGTTGTCGTATCAACATTCTGTTCTTCATCTGGTACAGGCGGAACAGGAGTAGTTGGTACTTTACCAGTTAAACCTTTGACAATAGCGTTAGCCATTGCTTCCCCGTTATAGAGATTCACATCTTTTTGCGAGTCGATAAAGCAACCTTCAACTAAAATCGCAGGCATATTAGTATTTCTAATTACAAATAAGTGCGAACCACTTTTAACACCGCGATTAAAAAATCCTAATTTGACAATTTCATCTAGTACAGGCTTTGCTATTTTTCTACTTGTTTCACTACCCGCAAAAACTTCTGTACCGTTGGCTTGACCGTTAAATGAATTAAAATGTATAGATACAAAAACATCTACTCGGTTAGCATTGGCTTTATTTACTCTTTGAGAAAGTGAATCTTTTACCGAGGAACTAGGCCGATCTGGCTTACAGGATATAACTTCATGTCCCAAGGCTTTGAGTTTCTCTATAACTTTAGTACCAACTTCTAATGTTAAATTATCTTCTATTTTGATGCCTCTAGCACCTGTATCTGGTGGAGAGTTATGTCCGATATCAATTCCAAATTTCATGCGCTGTTCCTTGTTTTTATTTGATACTAATTTACGGCTTAAAAGCCTATAACCTTGCTTTTAAGCAATCTATATTTTCCTAAATATACTATTTACAATAAACTTCTACTTATGCCACTGTTATTTTAACAAACACTAATTGTTATTTACTTTATTTATTAACCTAGACAGAATTATAATAATTTATTTATTTTTTAATGAGAAAAAAATACACCCTCCATTGCCACATTAATAATATAGTGCAGCCAGACTAATCCATTTGATTTGAGAAGGCTGGTGAATTAAACCTCCGTATCTGGTTGCAGCAAAACAAGTTAAGAATAGCATGGGATCTAGGCTGGTTTTGCAGATGTTTAAGTTCACTTCATAACTCAAATGATAGGGACTATCTAAGCTTATTGCACATAAACGGCAAAAATTAGCAAATAATTAATGGTTTGGCGCTAATGAAGGTGCGATCGCCGCTAAAATGCCTACTAACAGTTGTTGTGCTAACGCTTGTTAGAGATATGACATTGCAGCGCCTCAAACGAAGAGAGTTGATTTTCCAGAAATTGCGCCAGATGAAATATTCTGCCCTGATATTGCTACTCATACTCTCAAATTTCTACATTTACCCCGCTTATGCTGCTGTATGCCGTAATTACAATGGTCATCAGATTTGCATTCTCAGTATTAACCGCAGCGCCAAAAATTATTGGGAGTATCGGGCAGTTCTCAGCGTAGATGGTAAGAAAAGACCCCTGGAAGTATATAACTGCCGTCAAAAAGTCAAAATTGAGTCAGATGGGACGGTTGTACCCTGGGAAAATCAAGACCCTGGCCAGTTCATCTGTAACTTTTTCAAAAAACCCTGACTTGTCTCAGTGTTATTTTCTCTGGGTGGCAAACACGCAACCAATGATAAACACTGTAAACGCTACATAACCCAAGACTGTTACCCATTCTTCCCAGCTACCCAATGTATTGTTCATCCGTTGCTAAAACTAGACTCTCCATTTAAATCCTAAAGGCTGGGGTTGTTAGTTGTGCATGAATATTGTCCAAAATATAGGACGTATACCAATTCGCAATTCGCAAGTCGTAATTAAAAAATAAGGATTTATCCAAAATCCTTACACCCCATACCCTTACACCCTTTCACCCAGTTTCTACAGAGAAACTGTGTGCGTAAGTTCAAAATAGTTAGACAAATTCCCAAAAAATTTTTCCTCGGTTTCCGGAATTCATCTTGGTGTAGTGGTATTACCTATCAGTACAGCGATTTATACAGAAACTCTATATGTAAATTTGGGGAATATAGCCCCACTGCCTTTCTCAAAAGCCCGGCCATTATGGCTGGGCTTTTGAGTGTCAGAGGTTGAGTATAAGGCAGGACTTACGCACAAAAATTTTCTGCGGAGACTGGGTGTAAGGGTTAAAGGGTGTGGGGTGTAAGAGTTTTGGACACATACACCCCTATACCCCTTCACCCTCCCTCAAACCTTTTATTTTGCTGATCACTGTGTCAATCTAAAAAGAATATCTCCCTTTGGAAACAAACAGACTGGTCTAGATTTTGAGTAGATTAGGAATAGACCATCCTAGAGAAAGTTATGAGTGCTGAAGATTTGGTGCTAGTTGTTGGTGCTACTGGTGGAGTTGGGCAGTTAGTCGTGGGTAAGCTGTTAGAGAAGAATGTCAAGGTGCGCGTCCTGACACGAAATGCGGCAAAAGCCGAAAAAATGTTTGATAACAAAGTAGAAATTGCTGTAGGAGATATTCGGGAGGCTGACACATTACCAGCAGCGATGCCGAATATTACTCACATTATTTGTTGTACTGGCACGACTGCCTTTCCTTCAGCAAGATGGGACTTTGACCCTCAACCAAATTTCTTAGAATGGGGACAAATTTTTCTGGACTCTGAATATCGGGAAGCTAAGGCGAAAAATACGCCGGCTAAGGTAGATGCAGAAGGGGTGAGTAACTTAGTAGCGGCTGCACCTCAAAATTTGCAACGATTTGTGTTTGTGTCTTCTTGTGGTGTTCACCGCAAGGATAAATTTCCCTTTAGTGTGCTGAATGCTTTTGGTGTATTGGATGCTAAACAAAAAGGTGAGGCTGCGATCGCTAATTCTGGTTTACCATACACTATCATCCGCCCCGGTCGTTTAATTGACGGGCCTTTCACTTCCTATGACTTGAATACTCTCCTCAAAGCCACCACTAATGGTAAGTTGGGCGTAGTGTTAGGTCAAGGCGACACCTTATCAGGAGATGCCAGCCGTATCGATGTTGCCGCCGCTTGTGTAGAATCAATTTTTGTACCATCTACCACCAATAAAGCTTTTGACATCATCAATCAAGGAACTAGACCTGCTGTAATTAACTGGGAAGCACTGTTTTCTCAGTTCTAGCAAAGTGCTGAGTGCTGAGTCAAAACCTAGTAATTTCAATGCTTTGAGTAATCGATACTGTCCTAGCCTATATGACTACGACTATAACTGAAACTAGGGAGTAGGAAGTGGGGAGTGGCGGAAACACATAAATTATTTCATCACTGGCAACACACACTGGAATTTTTTGGCGTTGACCAAGATAAAATAGCCACAACTTTTACTCAAATAGTTGACGCATATAATACCTCTGGGCGTTATTACCATACACTGCAACATATTGATGATGTGTTGTATAACATTCAAGCTTTGCAAGCTTATGCTCAAAATTTGCCTGTTGTACAGCTTGCGGCTTGGTTTCATGATGTGGTTTATGATTCTCAAGCGCCAGATAACGAAGCTAAAAGTGCTGAATATGCTGGACAGGTGTTAACTTATTTGGCAATTCCGCTAAATCAAATCACAACTGTTCAGCGTCTCATTCTCAACACTAAACATCATCAAGCAGCTAGTGACGATATTGATAGCCAAATTTTATTAGATGCTGATTTGGCAATTTTAGCTGCTGACTCTGTTGATTATCAAAAATATGCTCACGCCATTCGTCAAGAATACGCTTGGGTAACAGAAACAGAATATATTCAAGGGCGCAAACAAGTCTTAGAAAAATTTTTGCAAAGACAGCGTATATATTTTACACCTCTAATGTTTGAGGTGGCCGAAGCAACTGCCAGAGCTAACTTGCAAGCAGAAATTCACAGCCTTTCTAGTAAAATTCCTGAGAAATAATGTAGAGGGACATAAATAATTGTAATTAAGTCAGCTTATTGAGCATTTCGACTTCGCTCAATGCTCAATAAGCACGTACACTGAGCGAAGTCGAAGTGTACATTACTCAGCACTCAGCACTTGTTTTGTGGCTACCATCTGCATTCCGGCGGGTGAGGCTAAAGTTAAACCACGACGCACGGGACGCACTGGGCGTTTATTTAGTAAAGAGACTTGGAACTGCGACAAAATTGTGGCGAGGGCAATTTTCATTTCATACTGAGCAAAGGCTAAACCAATACACCGACGATTTCCGCCACCAAAGGGTAAATATTCATAAGGGGAAAATTGTCTTTCTAAAAAGCGTTCTGGGTTGAATTGGTTTGGCTGTGGGTAAACTTCTGGGCGATGGTGGGCTAAATAAATACTAGGCAAAACTCTTGTACCTGCGGGTAATTTGTAGCCCATAATTTCAATTGGCGATTTTAACACCCGAAAGAAAGCAGTGATTACAATTGGATATATTCGTAAGGTTTCTTGGCAAACGGCTGTTAAATAAGGCAATTTGGCAATTTCACTTGGTTCCGGGTTAGTTCCCAAAGTAGACAATTCTTGGAGTAATTTTTCGCGGACTTCTGGTAAACGGTCAAGCCAGTAAAATGCCCAAGTTAATGCGGAAGCTGTGGTTTCATGTCCAGCAAGCAGCATTGTCATTAATTCATCGCGTAATTCGACATCTGACATTGGTTGACCATCGTCATAACGTGCTGAAATCAGTAAACTGAGGATATCTTGTCGATTCTGCCCAGTTTCAGCCCGTCGTTCTTGAATGAGTGCATAAATGAGTTGATCAATTTGTTGGAGTTGGCGGACAATTTTTCCCCAAGGACTCCATTCACCCCAGTCTTGTTGCAGAAACCGAAAGAAGAAAGCACTAGACATCAAAGGTGAACTCATAATGTCTAAGGTAGAAGTGAGTAATTGACGCAGTTGTTGAAACATCGGCCCTTCATCCACACCAAACACCACTCGCAAAATGACGCGCAAGGTGATTTCTTGCATAGAGGCGCGGATATTAAAGGGTTTACCCATTACCCATTCATGGCTAACTTCTTGGGTGATGTTGCGGATATTTTGACCGTAAGCCCGCATTCGCTCACCATGAAAAGGCGGTGTGAGCAATTGGCGTTGGCGTTGGTGGCGATCGCCATCTAGTAATATCAAGGAATGATCACCAAGCAAAAATCTTAAAACTTGATTACCTCTGCCAGCCTCAAAATGACTGGCATCATTAGTAAAAATCTGCTCTAGTGCTTGGGGATGACTAAAATAAACAAGTTGATTTTCCCCCTTACTCCAAACTGTGAAGTTATCACCGTAAACCTTGGCAAAGTCTTCGACATAATCTATCGGTCGAAAGATCAACTTAATCATTCGCAGCCAGTACGGTATTTTTGGCCCATCAGGCAAGCTGTTAGTTAATGTCATAAAATCTCGTAAGAATTTATCATAAATCTGTAATAATTCAGAAATCAGAAGCCAGAAGTCAGAATTTACAAGCGATTTAGCCTGATTAATCAATTAGTTGAAAAAACTTTGCCTAAATTCTGACTCTTGAATTGTGACTCCTAAATCCTTACTTGACTATTTTTATTTTGGCGATTTTTCCTTGTGCTGCGGGTCACAGAAAGCGGTATATTTTTGTATGGCGGGATAGAAAGCCATAGCAATTTGCAAAAAATGCGACACCTCAAGCCATCTCCAATCCAAAATCTCAAATCGTAGAAGCAGTGCCAAAAATCGTCGCTATCCTCAACGGTAAAGGAGGAGTCGGCAAAACGACTACCTCAATCAATTTAGCTGCACAATTTTCTAAACGAAAAAAAGTGCTGTTGGTAGATGCAGATATTCAAGGTTCTGCTAGTTGGTGGTTTGGACGCAATGATCAAGGAATGGGGTTTGATTTATCGCAAGAAACAGATCCACAGCTACTAGGCCATTTACGCAAAGTAAAAGGTTACGATTTAGTAGTGGTGGATACGCCTCCAGCTTTGCACTCTGAAGCCTTGGCAACAGTAGTAGCGATCGCAGATTATATACTTTTACCTACACCCCCATCCGCAATGGATTTAGCTGTTTTGATTGAAACAGTAAAATCAGCCGTCGTCCCCACAGGAGTTCCCCATCGTGTACTCTTGACTAAAGTCGATGCGCGGAGTATTGGTGAAGCAATGGAAGCACAAAACTCTCTCGTGAAGCTAGGTATCCCCGTTTGTAAAGGCTTTGTCCGTACCTATAAAGCCCACGAAAGAGCCGCATTAGAGGGTGTCGCAATCAATCAATGGCGGGGCAAAAATGCTTGGGAGGCGGAATCAGACTATCGCCGCGTGGCTGATGAATTACAGCGTGATTGGAGAAAATAATGGCTAGGAAACAAAATCTTTCTGACTTAATTCAAGCAGAAGCACAAAAATTAACACCCAATAGTGCAGTAGACGAAGGTGCAATCGAAGTTCCGGCTGTGGAAGTTGTAGAATCAACAACAGCCGCAGATGCAGAAGTCAATGAATCCACATCTGCTAAACGTAATATTCCTACCAAAGCAGACTTAGAAGCTACTATTAAAGACTTAAAAACAACTTTAGAAAAAAATCAGGACACAGAAAAAGCTCTGCAACAACAAATTAAAGAATTAAAATCAGCTTTATCAGAACAGAAAACCTCTTTATCAGAACAGCAAGCCTCTGTAGAACGCCTAACCAAAGAATTAGAAGAAGCAAAAACCACTGTACTTCAACTTGCAGAAGCCAATTCTAAACTTATCGAAGAAAATAAAGCCCTACAACAACCAAAGGCGAGTATTGTTCCTCAGAAAAAAGACAATTATCACCAAATTGATTACAGAAAATCTCACCGCGCCCCCGAAAAACTTCCTGATATGCCAGCAGAAACAAAAGATGATTTTGCGGCTAATACTTGGTTGTATGACTAAATATCAGTAACTTAAAGCCCTCAGACTAAAAGTCTAGGGATAGATAAACAAAGCCTGCCTAGCCAACGCAGGCTATTTGTCTTATCTTTTGCGTGAAATTTGATATAGCGTTTCTAATTCTAGTGAAGTACAAGCAAGAATAATTAACCGCAGATAAACGCAGATGGACGCGGATGGAATTTCGATGATTGCAATAAATTAGCTGTGTGAGTCTACTAGTACAGGTCTGCGGAAATAAACAGACCATAAGAAATTGCTAAAAAGCTTGTGGTATCGTTATTCTTTCTTTTTACTTTTGCCTTTTTACTTTTGCCTTGTTGTACTAGTTTGCTTCTGGCATCAGATAAATTATTGTGCGATAAATAATTATTCATCAAAATATAACTTGTACTGTACTTAAATTATTGATTTTATCGCTGGCAAGTATCACTGAGGAGAAAAACATGAAATTGTGTGGTTATACGATCGCAGGTACTCTTGTGACAATTTTAGTAGGAGCGATCGCAAATGGATATACAAGTTTTGCTACTTCCAATGTGCAGCCAAGCAAAAGCGTAAATCCTCCCACCGCCACACATCAAGCCCAGCTTCCTCACACTAACAATTCCGTCTCCAAGCTGAATCTCCAAGCGGGTATGCCATACCAAAAAGCACGAGAACGAGTGCTTCAACAAGGTTGGCAACCAAATCTACAAGGAGATGCGCCTAATCTTCAAGATAGTTCAGTGAAAGAATTATATGATTTCGGATATACAGAGGTGAAAGACTGTTCCGGGACAGGTGTTGGTGCTTGTCGATTTGAGTTTACCAACCAAGCCGGAGAACTATTGTGGATTTCAGCCACCATCGCTGACCGCACTAATACAGAACGAGTCGTTTGGCATTGGTCAATTGAGAAAAATGCCAATCAACAAACTTCACAGTCTTCTCGTCTAGAAAAACCACCATTTATCGGGACTCGCTTATTTAATTTTCTCGGAGGCAGTGGCACAGGTCAATCAATTGCGATCGCACCTGATGGCACTACTATAGTTAAACTTCAGGGTACCTTTGAAAGTTCCATTCAATACCAAGGCAAATTCTCCAATCCCATCATCTTGCAAGATGGCAGTGGTTTAGGATTACTTTTTAAAGATGATAAAATTTACAGCCTCGCAGCTAATGGACAAATCGCCAAAGGTTGTAAAGGTGATGAAACGGTTTGCGAATCAGCTTTAATCGCAACTACATCTGCGCCAATTAAACCAGGGTTTTATGTACTTGGCGGAACTGATCAAGGTCTAGAAGTCAAAGGAGAACAGTATCGATATTATGATGAGGCTGGCGAACAAGAATGGAGACCAATTTCTGAGTTGAATTATATTCAAGAAAATCTCATATTTGATGGTCAGAATTATTGGTGCATTCCGCCCAGAAGTGAAGCAGGAGTATGCACCAAAAATGGCTGGATGCCTGTAAGATAATAAGCTGATTAATTTGAAAATTCAATAACTATTTATGGTCAAAAAAACTCAAAGCCCCCTTAAAAAAAATTGGATTAAAGAGATACTGAGATTTCAAGGTTCTGTAATTCCTGGAGTATTAGAACGTTCTCTTTTTTGTGGTGCATTTGGATTTTTGATTTCTTTTCTTTACTCTCGGCAATTACCAGTTTCTGAACCAATGTTAGGTGGTGTAATTCCTAGCATTGTTTTGGGTTTATTGTTAGTTTTTCGGACTAATACAGCTTATGAACGATTTTGGGAAGGGAGAAAACTTTGGGGTAGTACAGTTAACACTGTTCGTAATTTAGCTTGGAAAATTTGGGTTGCAGTGGACGAAGTTGAACCTGACGACAGAGAACGCAAAATATCCGCTTTACGTTTATTACCAGCATTTGCGATCGCTAAAAAATTATATCTTCGTTATGAACCAGCCAGTGAAGAATTAAAACCTTGGGTTTCTCCTACTCAATATAGCAATTTGCAAAATATTCAAAACATGCCTTTAGAAATTTCCCGCCTCTTAGGAAATTACTTACAGCAAGAATATAAACGCGGTCTGTTAACAAATTATCAATTAGCTAGTATTCATACTCTCATGAATAACTTGATGGATAATGTCGGCGGCTGCGAACGGATTTTAAAAACCCCAATTCCCCCAGCTTATGTGATTCATCTCAATCAATTAGTACTCATCTATTGTTTAATTTTGCCTTTTCATTTTGTTAAAGACTTGGGTTGGTGGACAGGTGTATTTGTGGCTATTGTCAGTTTTGCTTTGTTTGGTATTGAAGAAATTGGCGTAGAGATTGAAAATCCCTTTGGTTACGATCATAATGATTTACCATTAGATAAAATTTGCCAAACTATTCAAAATAATATTGAAGAATTTATTGAGTCTCAAACAAACCAAGACCAAGACAATCTAGAAAAACAAATCAACTTATCCTATACTAATACAGACATCTAACCGCACAAATTTTTGGATGTTCAATAAAGTGCGATCGCCTATATTTACATAATTTATTTTATGAAAACTCTCGGTATACATCATATAGCAATAATTTGTTCTAACTATGAACGCTCAAAAAGATTTTATGTCGATATTCTCGGCTTTGCCATTATTCAAGAAACATTCCGATCTACCAGAAACTCTTATAAACTAGATTTACGTGTTAACGAACATACTCAGATAGAATTATTTTCTTTTCCCCACCCTCCCCAAAGATTCAGTAATCCTGAAGCTTGTGGTTTAAGACATTTAGCCTTTGCTGTGGAAAATATAGAAGAAACTGTAGATTATTTAAAATCACACAATATAGAAACAGAAAATATTAGGATTGATGAAATTACGGGTAAAAAATTTACCTTTTTTCAAGACCCAGATAAATTACCATTAGAAATTTATGAGGTTTAACAACTCAATTCTTAGCTACCTATAGCAATCCTCAATAACTGACAAACATCTTTTCGTTGTCTACCTTGTCTCTGTTGTTCAGATATCATAGGTATTGGGTAATACATAAGGTATATTATCGATATCTAACTTTAGTACAGTATATTTATTGAAACTCAAGATAGATGAGAGATCATTTATCTCAGATATTAAAATATACAACAATTAGAGCAAAGATTAAAATAAAAAAAATCAACAAATAAATCCTTATACAATAGATATAAATTAACAAATCCAGGATTTGCGGATGACTCAGATAGATTTATTATCATCACAATCACCAAAACCAGATTTTGCTATTAATGCAGAAGCAAAAACATCTCCAGGTATTTTCATTGCTAGTCTGATTTTAGGCTTGTGGGTAATAAGTATCACATTATTTTTTTTACTCAATATTTATAAAACCCCAATTCCCTTAATAGCTATAGCGATACTTTGGCAGACATTTCTATATACGGGATTATTTATTACTGCTCATGATGCTATGCACGGTGTAGTTTTTCCTCAGAATCCCAAAGTTAATAATTGGGTAGGTAGAATATGTGTGTTTTTGTACGCATTATTTTCTTATCAAGAGCTACTCCAAAAACACTGGTCACATCACCGCTATCCGGCTACTAAAGATGACCCAGATTTTTACGATCAGCAGCAGCAAAATTTTTTCGCTTGGTATTTTAACTTCATTAAATCATATTGGAATTGGCGACAACATTTGAGATTTATATTGGTATATATTTTTCTGAGATATATCTGTAATATACCTGAAGCTAATTTAATTTTATTCTGGTGTATACCATCTATTTTTAGTTCAATTCAACTATTTTATTTCGGCACATTTCTCCCTCATAGAAGACTCGCAGAAGGCTACACAAGTTTACACTGTACACGCAGTACACATTTACCTGTGTTTTGGTCATTTATTACTTGCTACCATTTTGGTTATCATAAAGAACATCACGAATATCCTCATGTTCCTTGGTGGAGATTACCAGAGGTTTATCAGGCGGGGAAGTATCAATAGGTTTATCCGGTATTTTAGATTAACCTTCCGGTAGCGTTTGGAAGTTTAATAGAGAATTCAAGACAATATAATCTGTGAGGTAGACATACTACCTCACAGATTCCTTGCTTAATTCAGCAAGTTATAATTGCCAGACTAGACAGCAACAGGTGTAGCAAATCTAGCATAACGCTCTATGTAAAATTCCTTGGGATTAGCGATCGCTTTTACAGAATCTCTTTCTTTGAGAGCATGTTTCCACTGTTTCAGACGGGTGAATTCGGCTGGTAGGGGAAAATCACGATATTTCTTGAGTGCAGCCCAACGCTCAAACCAAGGAAAGAAGGTAAAATCTACCAAACTAATGGATTCACCAAACCAATAGGGGCCGTCTTTCGACAACTTTCCAAATGCTTCGTTTTCAATGAATTCTAAATGTTTGTAGAGTTCTTTTTTCGCTTCTTCTTGTTTTTGAATATCTGGACTCCGCAAGAGGCTAGAAAAAGCTGGAACGAATCTAGTGTTAGCAAAATCAATCCAGATGCGAGCTTGAGCTTTATCTATGGCATTGTTGGGTAACAATGGCGGATTAGGAAATACTTCATCCAGATATTCGTTAATGACAGCAGATTCCCAAACGCGGTGATCGCCATGTACCAAAGCTGGTACTTTGCCATAAGGAGAAATATCTGTAAATCCCGTTGGCTTATTCTGCAAGTCAATTTCAATCAAATCAAAGTCGATTCCCTTTTCTTGCAATACCAAGCGAGAACGGTGAGCAAAAGGACAAACGACGGCGCTATATATTTTAACTTCAGCCATGTTTACGTTCCTTTGTGAATCGGAATTTGTAGTCGGCTTTGAGATAGTTCATCCCAAATCTGTTAATTAGACAGAGACAGAAGTATTCAACTTTTTTCCCTCCTGTCTCCTGCCTTCTTCCTCCTCCCTTCTTTACAGCCAAGGCACTTCTTCAGGTGCGTAACGGAAGGCGCGGAAGACTGAATTCTGTTCCCCACGAGCCACCAACGACTTTTCGCCAGGGACATTACGAGTCGCAAAATGGGGGTTGACGTATTCCCAAACTAGTTCCCCTTCTCCAGTCACCTCAAAGATGCGCCCATAAGCACCTTCGGTAATCAAAGTATTACCATTCGCAAGGCGTTGCGCTCCTGATATGTAGGAACTAAAGAAGTTATGTGGTGGACTATCGGTATACTCCCAAACGATTTCTTGAGTTTGGCGGTTCACTTCAATCACACGGGAAAAATTTAGTGCTGTATGACGACGATGTGCGCCATTATCAAAAATCAAGATGTTGCCGTTAGGTAATTCGTTAGGAAAATGCTGCTGTGCTAGTACATTATCCCCCAACGTCCAGATAATATTTCCGGTTTGGCGATCGATAATAGCAACGGTAGAAATATTACGAAAGCTCACGATAATATTGCCATCAGCCAGTTCCCCGACAGTATTACCGTGAGTCCATTCATGTCGTTGGTCTTGGGGAGTAATAAAAAATTTCTCTGGGTCGAGATGTTCGTAAGCGTGCCAAGTCCAAACAATCTCGCCTTTAGAAGTGACTTCGTAAAGTACATCAGCATAGATATCACCATCGGCTTCTGTGCCGGCGATACCGCCTTTGATGTGAGGAACTAGAGATTGGGGTATTTTTTCAATAGCTAATAAAATTACATTGCCATTGCGGAGTTTTCGCCCATCATGATGATGATCTGGATGCTGATATTCCCAGATGATCTTGCCTTTGGGGTCTACTTCTAAAACCACACCACCTTTAAACGCCGACCACAAAGGAAAGCGCGGGGGAATCTCCGGTGTCTTACCGTTATAGAACAAATTGCCATTCGGTAAGAGATAACCATATAACCCTGGCGGATAAGGCAGATTCCATTGATGTACCACTTCCCCTTGCAAGTCCAAAAGATATACTTCTCCATTACCCGTCAAAGGTGTAAAGAGTGTATACCCTTTAAAAACTTTCTCAGGATTGTAAGCTTTTAAGCCAGTACCTCGACGACGGATAGTATTTTGTTCAACAAACGTTTTGGCGAGAGTCATTTTCTACCTGGGAAATCTCTAAATGTTGGAGTTCAATTAGCAGAACGAAAAACTTTTAAGGTGCTGGGTTGGGATGTTGAATATTAATTTCATCCAACTCTGCCAAAATCTCTTTACTGAGAACTACATTCGCACTATCTATGTTTTCTTGGAGTTGTTCTAAGGTTGTTGCACCAATAATTGTGCTAGTTACGAACCAACGACTCCGCACAAATGCTAAAGCTAATTGTGCAGGGCTAAGTTGATGACGTTTGGCTAGTTCTACATAAGCTGCAACTGCTTCGGTGACTTTTGGTTTGAGATAGCGTTGACCAAAGTTTTCAAATAGGGTGATTCTGGTATTTTCTGGTTTGCCGTTGAGATATTTACCAGTTAAAAAACCAAAGGCTAAAGGACTGTAAGCTAATAAACCAATGTTTTCGTAATAAACTGCTTCAGCCAAAGCACCATCAAATACTCGGTTGAGTAAGTTATAAGCATTTTGGATGGAAATAACTTTGGGTAATCCTAATTGTTTCGCAGCATTACTAAACTGCACAACCCCCCAAGGGGTTTCATTACTCAAACCAAGATAACGAATTTTTCCAGCTTGAATAATATCAGCAAAAGCTTCTAGTTGTTCGACTATCGGCACAGATGGTTTTGCTTGGGTAGGGTCGAAAATTGTCTGTCCGAAACGTGGCACATAGCGGTCTGGCCAGTGAATTTGATAAAGGTCAATATAGTCTGTTTGTAATCTTTTTAAGCTATCATCTACAGCTTGTTTAATATTATCGCGCTCAATGGCATCTGCTCCGCCACGTAACCATTTAAAGCCACGTCCAGGGCCAGCAATTTTAGTTGCTACTATAACTTTATCTCGCTGCTGGTGTTTCAACCATTCACCAATGTATGTTTCTGTAAAACCATAAGTAGCCTCTTGCGGTGGTACTGGGTACATTTCCGCAGCATCAATAAAATTAACCCCGTTAGCAATAGCATAGTCTAGCTGTTGGTGAGCTTCTGCAATACTATTTTGCCGTCCGTAAGTCATTGTACCAAGGCAAATTTCCGAAACTTTGAGGTCACTTTCACCTAGTTGGTTATAACGCATATTTCTGTGTGATTGATCAATTAAATAATTTACTTTTTCGAGATGCTCAATTTTCTAATTTAATGATTAAATACTGAATTCTGTCAACTCTCGATGTTTGTATATTTATCTAATAACTAAAATATGAACAAGCATATTATTTTCACAATGTTTTAACTATACAAATCACAAAATAAATGTCATACATATCAAGATAAATGGCTTTTATTTAAGCCTATTTTTGCTACCAATTATATGAGAAACTGCATTCCATAAATCTTGTAGAGAGTTTTGTACACAACCTCTCTACGACAACCGATAAATTACAGCGTTATCGAGTAATAGTACTATACCTCTTCTACAAAATACGATAAATCTGTCTACTTACCGTAGATTCTACCAGAAAGTTATCCAGATTTCTCAGTTACAAAAGTTTATATAACTTGGTTCTGAGTATGAGTTTGGAAAAAGTTGCAGAATTTAGCAGTCAAAATCAACCAGTGGGAGATTCAGTCCAACCACTGATTGAGCGTGAGTTTTAAACTCAGGTAAATTCTGATTCCTGAATTCTGACTCCTGAATTCTGTTTGATAAAAACTTATCTGTCAAAAAGCTCCAGCAATTAGCTTGCTTTTTTAATTTGTCTGTGTTAAGTTTTGTTTGTACTCTAAACAACGGTAAGTCGCTCGATAAACCGATGTTTAAGGACACGATATCACAGCTAAATGGGCGGTAATTATAGGAGAGTGCTGGAGTTCACCTCTAGGCTCTCATCTTTCTTATGAAGAGTAAAAGTATAGATGCGATCGCAATTTTGATAGTTCAGAGGTGAAATCAGCAAATGCGATCGCTTAATCAGTGGAACTAACAGTATTTTTTGACTTATGACTAAAGTTTTAATTCTTGATGCCAATCAACAACCGCTATCTCCGGTACGTATCAGCCATGCCAGAGCATTATTATCTCAAGGTAAAGCGACTGTCTTTCAACGATATCCCTTCACAATTATTTTGAAAGAGTCTTTATCGCAAATCCAACTAGAACAACTCGGCTTTAAACTCCAACTCAGCACGGTTGTTACCAAACACAAAAAAGTGGGGATGGAGATGAGCTACCTTGGCAAGCGCGGTTATCGTTAACAGAAAACAGGGGAGATTTGCAAGTGATCACTCCTGATTATCGTGTCAACTTCCCCTGAATTAATAGTATACAACTGTAACTCTATAGATTTATAGTATTTAAAAAGGTTTGGAGAAATATTCTCATGACTAGCTTGATATTTCGCCACTTAATTGCTAGGTGGCGATCGCTAATTAAATTTCTCAATCTGCCCTTACAAAAATCTCCTGGATTTCGCTTTTATACTGCACCTTTACCCATAGCAGGAGCTTTCATTACAGGTCTTTGTTTGAGTTTGTTGTTTGCCGCTTGCTCATCACCATCGAATGTTAGTACTTCTAATACTAGCGCCAGTCCAGTTAGTAATTCAGCACCTCAAGAAGCTAAAGTAATTAGATTTGGCTATCAAAAATCACTCATTTTGCTCAAGGCTAAAGGAGTATTAGAAAAGCGATTTGCACCAGAAGGAAAATCTGTAGAATGGATTGAATTTCCCGCCGGGCCACAACTACTAGAAGCGATGAATGTCGGTAGTATTGACTTTGGTCATGTCGGTGAATCACCACCAATCTTTGCCCAAGCCGCAGGTGCCGCATTGACTTATGTGGCTGGTATTGCACCTAGTCCAGCAGGTTCAGCAATTCTTGTCCCAGAAAATTCTCAAATTAAGCAATTGAGCGACCTGAAAGGTAAAAAAATTGCTTTTCAAAAAGGTTCTAGCGCCCATTTATTACTAGTTCAAGCTCTGGAAAAAGGTGGCGTAAAATATAGTGAAATTGAGCCAAAATATTTACCACCAGCAGATGCACGGGCAGCTTTTGTCAAAGGTAGTGTTGATGCTTGGGTAATTTGGGATCCGTTTTATGCAGCAGCCCAAAAAGCCACGAATGCGCGTGTACTTGTTGATGGTACAGGCATTAATAAACAAGGGGGATATTATATCGGGAGCCGTAAGTTTGTTACCGAAAATCCCCAAAGTGTGAAAGCAATTCTGGAAGAGATTCAAAAACTAGAAGAATGGTCAGCACAAAATCGAGATGAAGTTGCTCAAACTCTTGCACCTGTGTTGGGTATTGATTTAGAAACCATGAAAAAAGCAACTAGTAGGCGTAGTTTTGGTGTAGTGCCGATTGATGAAAATCTCATCAATTTACAACAAGGAGTTGCCGATACCTATTATCAACTAAAGTTGATTCCTAAACAGGTGAATGTCAGAGATGCACTCTTAACCAAAGAACAATACGCGGCCTTTTCACCCAAGACGTAATAATTAAGAATCCAGAGTTGGGAAGCCAAAATTCATCATGGAATATACTCTTCTTCAATTCTGGATTTAACAAAAACCGCAATTCTATACTCTGTCATTATCTATGAGCAATCCTACAGAACTATTACACTCGCGCTATGGTGAACTTCCTTTTAATTCCCAAATTGATTGGAATGAATCACTGACAACATTACTGTCTCACCGTTCCATCCGTTCTTATCTCAGTGATTCTCTACCACCAGGAACATTAGAGATTTTAGTGACAGCCGCGCAGTCTGCATCGACATCTTCTAATCTGCAAACCTGGAGTGTAGTAGCAGTTGAAGATTCCCAGCGCAAAGAAGAACTATCAAAACTAGCGGGTAATCAAGCACATATTCGACAAGCACCACTATTTTTGGTTTGGTTAGCAGACTTGGCACGGCTGAGTTACGTTGCCGACAGTCGCGGTATCAACCATGAAGCTTTAGACTATTTAGAGATGTTTGTTATGGCAACCGTTGATGCTACCTTAGCCGCCCAAAACGCCACGATCGCAGCTGAATCTCTAGGCTTGGGAACAGTATACATCGGTGGGATTCGCAACCGCCCAGAAGAAGTAGCACGCATCCTCAACTTACCTTCCTCTGTATATGCAGTATTTGGGTTATGTGTGGGTTATCCTAACCCCGAAGTAAATGCCGCAATCAAACCGCGTCTACCACAATCAGCCGTATTGCATCGAGAAACTTATAAATTAGCTGAACAAGATGAAGCGATCGCCCACTACAACGACATCATCAAACAGTTTTATACTGAACAACAGATGAACGTTGCTGGTGATTGGTCACAACATTCCTCTGAGCGTATTGCCACAGTAGAATCTTTAAGAGGACGCGATCGCCTGCGTGAAGCCTTAAATAATCTCGGTTTTCAGTTACGATAATCAAGAATTCAGAAGTCAGAATAAATCTAGTAAATTCTGAATTCTGGCTCCTGAATTATGTTTGGATCATTACACAACAAAGCTTATGGATTTGCATCTACATGGCAAAATAGCCTTAGTGACAGCAGCTAGTAAAGGTCTAGGTAAAGCTACAGCACGGCAATTTGCCCGTGAAGGTGCAAAAATTGTCATTTGTGCGCGGAGTGAAATTATAGAAAAAGCTGCTGCTGAAATTGAGGCGGAAACAGGTACAGAAGTTTTGGCTTTACGTGCAGATGTTACCCAACCAGCAGATATAGAACGGGTGATTAATGCTACTGTCGAGAAATTTGGCGGCTTAGATATTCTCGTCACCAATGCAGGTGGGCCACCCCCCGGCACATTTGATGATACTGATATTACAGCGTGGGAAAATGCAATTAACTTAAATCTGCTGAGTGCAGTGCAGTTAGTCAAATCGGCTTTGCCTTACTTACGCCAATCTACTGCACCAGCAATTCTGACTATTACTTCATCTTCTACAAAACAACCAGTCAAAAATCTTGTCTTGTCTAATTCGATTCGCTTGGCAGTCATTGGTTTAACTAAAACTTTAAGCCAAGAATTAGGCAGTGAGCAAATTCGTGTCAACAGCATTTTACCTGGTTGGACATATACAGAACGAGTAGAAGAATTACTCAACGCTCGTGTAGTTAAAAGTGGCAAAACTAAAGCCGAAGAAATCGCCAGTATTAATACATCTGTGCCTTTAGGAAGAATGGGGACACCAGAAGAATTTGCTAACGTTGCGGTCTTTTTGTGTTCCCCCGCCGCCTCTTTTGTGAATGGTGTAATGCTACAAGTTGATGGCGGAATGAATGCCGGTACATTTTAGAACTTAGCCGTTGTCATAGTAGAGACGTTGTATACAACGTCTCTACAACAATGGAGGCTGTAAAAATATAATCAGACTTACGCAGTGAGCCGGAAAATCAAGGGTTTAAGGAACGGTAAAGGGGTATAGGTGTTCAAAACCTTTACATACCTACACCATTACCGTCTTCTTAACAGATAACCTTTGGACTTAAGTCCCGTATAGATATGAAAAACTCCTACACCTATCTCGACAAAGATAAGTCCTGACTATTTATCTTTCTTGGTGTTCTTGTGACTTTGGCGACCAGCTTCAGCATGTTGCTCTTTGCTACCACCTTGAGTACCTTTTGATTCGGTATCGTCAGAATCTTCGATATCGCCAGCATCATCTTTTTGTTTTTTGCGACCACCACCGTGAGATTGTTTTCCACCTTCACGACCAATTTCAGCCATGTGTTCTCTATCTTTGCTGACGGTTTCGCCTCCTTTACGTCCAGCTTCACGGGCTTCTTCAGAAGTAAATTCGTGAGCTGTACCTTTTTCGTGAGCAGCGTGTCCACCTTTGCTGGCGATTTCGCGTTGCTTATCTTCATCCATAGAAGCAAAGCCACGTTTACTTGTATCTGACATAATATTGCTCCTGGTTATGAACTATAGTTTTTGACTGTTACAGTCAGTAAAAACTTTTAGCTGATTCACGTTCTCAATTTAGCTATCTAAAAAGCAGCTTTCATTGGCCATAGGAGAGAATAATGCCAAATTAAACCCCAACTTCAGATATATAACCTCCGCTTGACTTTATCCTTTTTTGGGGAATGCGATCGCCTTCACTCAGAAGTTTCACCTAAATATTTTCCTAAACTCTTAATTTTCCTGGTTTATAGCTCAGTTTTGCAGATAAAAAGCGCCACTAGTTTTTTTAGTGACGCTTTTTCTCAATGCTGTAGCAGATTATTACAGAATTTAGTTCTCAAGGCTGGTTAGAGAAACTATTCTTCTGACTCCTGAATTCTCATATCATTAACTAACGGGGACTGGAAATTATTCTGAGGGTTTTTGTAGTTGATATGTCAGGGATTGTTGATTATTTGGGACTACATCATTAGAGGAATAATGGGCGATGACAAATAGAGGTAGGGTTAAGGTTAACAGTGCGATCGCGGTTCCCACAAAGTCTGCCAAACGATGGGAATATGTATCGGTAGTGTTTGCAGACTGACTATTTGAATCCATACAAATTTGAAATTCTTCAACTCACTTGATAATTTTTCTCTCTCGGAGAGAGTCTTGATGCTATTTTAACGATTTTTTACTGACTACTGTGTAGCAGTCAAAAAAGTCAACCAGTTTGGTAGGTGTCATAACAACAATTTTATCTCCGACAAGATTGATACAAAGTTACAGAAAAACATTTCGGAATTATCTAAGTGAATAATATGTTACGATTCCTTGCAAAGATTTGCCAACTTTGGGTTAAGCACAGGTTAATAAATTGCATCAAAAACTACATTTTTTATTTTGTGCCGATATAAATTGATAACTTATCTTAAAACAATTGTTGAGATTATAACATCTGAAAATACTCTAGATAGGCTGGTTTCACAGGTTTAGATAATTTTACCCATAAGCAATGTCTACCGAAATCTCACTGAATACTTTGATACTTTTTATTATCAAACTCAGCCTCAACAGCAATCGCATCATTAGTAAATGATTCGATAACAAACGCTCCGAATCAGGATAGACATATTCATTGAGCGCACAAAAAGCCGCCTTGTTAATTCACCATACTAGTGTTATGTAACATTAATTTGGGTTTGTCAATCTATACATAGGTAGAGTAAAAATACCTTGAGAATAAAGTTTTAGATCCCCGACTTTTCCCAGAAGTCAGGGATCTATTTGTTAACAAATAATTAAAGTTTCATGACAAATTGCCGACATAAAAAACCGCCAATAGATAATGGCGGTTGTCTGGTTAAGCAATCGGAGGGTAATTAAAGCTTAATCTCTCAACTTAGTGATTGCTGTAGCTGACTTTGCAGTTAATAATTCTCGAAAATTGCCTATTTAAACTATCCTCTGCTATATGTATTCATCGGTTCTTTGATAAATCGAATGTAAAGATGTTTAAACGTAGATTTGATCACACGGGGCATAGCAAAATCTATTGGCATTAACTTATCAGGTAAGCGCCAATCTGAGATTTGTAATAAATCAGGATGTAACAGCGGAAATTCAATTTCATCTAGTTCGGGACAAACCCCCAACCTTTGGGAAGCCGCAACAGTCGGAACTTGCTGGGGTGAAACATTGAGAATTTCTACCATCGCCCTATCTAAAGCAAACACATCCGATGCGGCGGCTAAAATTCCTAAATTCCGAGGTTCGCCACCACTAGGGCCATTACCTTCATGACCAATAATGCCATCTAAAATAGTTAAATCAGGGTTGATTGCTTTAGCCGTTTCTACTAACATCTCACCAAACCGGTTAGCATCTTTCCCGGCTTCCATGTGCCACCAAGCCTTCATTTTACCGGGAACACAACCAAACAAATTTTTCACACCCAAGGTTACAGTTAATTGCATGTGAGATTTAACTTTGGGCAGATTAATCACTACATCGGCTTCCATTGCCTCTTTACACAGTAGCAGGTGGTTGAAATTTTCGCTGACTGTGTGGTAACGCTGTCCATGAAATTCGACGATGGGAAGATTGAGTTCTTGGATAAAAGATTGATAACCATTAGCAATAGCGACTCCCTTCGCACTTCCAAAAGCCGGACTATCCCCCAAAAATGGTTGACCACCAGCTTCGATAACCATTTTGGCAACTTCGTAAACCAGTTCTGGACGAGTAGTGCATTCTTTGGTAGGACGTGCGCCTGTGAGAAGATTCGGCTTGAGTAATACCTTTTGTCCTGGTTTGACAAAAGCTGCGATTCCCCCCAGTGGTTCTAGCACAGTGGTTAGGGATTCCCGTAAAGCTTCATTGTCGTAAGATGTCGCCCTGATTAAGCTAACTGATGGTTTGTATGTCTGCATAGGTAAATAATTGCGTTGAAAATGGAATAGGTATGAATATTGAATAACACATTACATGATATTAAATTTTCTCCACAGGAAGCTTAAAATCAGCATTTATCACTTTCATCGTCTGAAAATGTGGAAATTAGCTTGATTTTTCTGTTTTTACTAGTCAAGATAAAACTTAGTTGTAATTTGCATAAATTTATTGTGTTTTCTAGATATATATCGTAGTTCCCTTGGATAGCAAATTTTATCCAAATCTAGTTTTAGATTCTTCGGCTTGTCTGCGGCAAACTCCGTAAAGGCAATCATTTAATTTAGCTACAAATACTGTCTCACCAAACCCAAACTAAACTAGCATGAGCCAATCTAATGTTATTAGCATTTTGATTGCAGACGATCATCCAATCTTAGGGCAAGCTTTAACAACATTTCTCGAACTTGAGCTAGATATGACAGTAGTCGGCTATGCTGGCGACGGACGAGAAGCCATACGGCTTTTTCAGCAACATCAGCCTGACATAACTTTGATGGATTTGCAAATGCCAAAGAAGGGAGGTGCTGATGTGATCGCTACCATTTGTGCTAAGTTCCCACAAGCGCGGATCATTGTGTTGACTGCTTATGATGGTGACGAAGATATCTATCGTGGATTGCGGGCTGGCGCAAAAGGCTATCTCCTCAAAAGAAATAAGCCAAAGGAACTCTTAGATGCTATTCGCACCGTTCATAGAGGTGAAAAGTACATTCCGCCAAGTATAGCGGCCAAGTTAGCCGAACGGATGAGCAACGAAGAATTGAGCGATCGCGAGTTGGAAGTGCTGCGCCTAATTGCCAAGGGGAAGAATAACCAGCAAATTAGCAGCATCCTGAATATTGCTGAGAGTACCGTCAGGTTTCATATTAATAATATTTTCGGCAAATTAAAAGTGAGCGATCGCACTCAAGCCCTAGTCACCGCTCTGAAGCGGGGGATTGTTAGGCTGTAGTTTGCGGCTTGTTGACCTCACATTTTGACAGGTTTAAAACCCAACATTTCGCTAGGGACAATGTTGGACTTATTTTTTATGCTCAGTATATTCACTTAATCAGGAACATTGCTAAATCACTGCAATTATGTGCTGGAATAGCGATCGCACTTCAACCTTTAACAAAAAAATAACCATGAAATCTGTAAAAGTTTCTGCTTTGATTGCTGGATTATCAATAGCGACGGTTAGCGTACCCCAAGTTAAGGCTTTAGTATCAACTGACTTTTTAAATCAAAAAAATCAGATTACCTCAAATAGTGTACACAAAGAAGGTCAAGCAAAACCATACCTCTTAAGTAGTATAAGCAACACCCTATCTTCATCTAATTTAAAAGCTGAGGCTGTACCGCAAGATAGCAAGCTACAGTTTGTCCAAAATACCCAATCTGAAGCTCAACCTGAAGTAATAAAAGAACAAAAAGGGAAACTGATTATTGTCAATAATACCCCTTTTATCGCATTGGTACAACTGTATAGACCTAACGCCAATGAGCCAAATAATTATGCAAACATTCAACCCTGTAGCGCAAGAGTACTTTATGACACTTATAGTAACAAGTGGGGAGTCAGTTTGAATGCTCAGGAAAAGAAAACGGTCTATGATGTTTCTTTTTATGACAAGACCAGTAATACTTTTGGAGTAATAACATCTAAGCTGAATCAGGGTACAGGCACAAAGTGGACTTGTGATTATAAACCTGTAGCGTTAGGTATTGGTGAAAAACCATACCTATCACAAATCAGAGAATACGATACAAAGGTTACTCAACTTGTCTCAGACTCTCAAAGATCGGCCAATACAGGGGATCTGCCCGCTCAAACTTCAGCCATCCTTACCAAAATGTACGATACTCAGTGGGATATGGCAATGGCAATGACTGGGCTACCTCCTGAATACATACCACGAGTTATAGATTATGTAGGAAAACATCCTACGGGTAACACGCAAGATAGGAATGTACTTAATGCTGCTATTGAGAAGTTTAGTAACAGTGGAAAGGTGATAGACGAGAAGCTATACGCAGAGATGGTTGAAGCTTCTAATATCATCAAAGAAGCTGCAAGAAGATATTTTCCTCAATTACCTAAACTTAAAGGTACACAGGTGGTGGCGAATTTGTCATCAGAGGTAGCAACAAAGCTTGATGAGCTTCCTCCGGCGGAAGCTGGTAAGGCTGCGAAGTATGCGGCAGAGAGTCTGCCCGAAGTATGGAAAATAGCAAAAGGGCTTCCTTGGCTTCGGTAGACTCTCACAAATTACCTTGTAGGAATCATAGCGTAATTGTTTGCGATCGCTCTCCAATTAAGTGATCGCAACATCAACAGACCAAAAGTATTCATTCAAAAAGTACTTTCTCATCAAGCAAATTCACAGTCAGAAGTTCACTTTCTAAATTTCAGGAGTTAAAAATCGTGGAACCAATTACACTTATTCTCACTGCTTTAGCTGCTGGGGCTACTGCTGCTGCTAAAGATACAGCAGGAACAGCCGTGAAGGATGCCTATGAAGGTTTAAAGACGTTGATTAAGAATCAGTTTGCAGGTGATCCCTTTGCACAAGGAATGGTCGATGCAAAACCAGAAGAAATTCAGGAAATAGAACGTTTTTTAAAAGACAAAATTATCAAAGCTGGTGTTGATAAAAATGATGACGTTTTAAAAAAAGCAGAGGAAATTAGGGAAATCATGAAAAAAGAAAATCCTGAAGGAGGTTCAACTGGTAAATATGAAGTTAATGTACAAGGCAGTAGGCAATTTCAAGTTGGGGATAACAACGTACAACACAATGCCTAAAGTTAATATCAATTAATATTTAATATCTGTGAGTAAGGTGTGAACTTTGACTTCAATTAATCAAGCAATCTTCTTATACTTTTGATGGTCGCTTGAAAAGCACCTATGTTGTGGGAATAACCTTAAACTTTGTAATTTTCCGTAGGTGTGGTGCTGAAATTTTATTTAAAGGCCAGAAATTGGCTTGTACATCAACACTTACAGACATTTACCGCCTTAATTTTAAAACTAAGGCTCAAACGTTAATACTAACGACTGTTGTTATTGTCTAGTAAAAGTTTCAACCTTATTCACAGATTTATCCATTATATTCAGTGATAAAAAGGCAAATTTAGAAGAGCCACTTACCCTATGAACACTTCTAATATTGGTCAAACAAATAGTATACAAGTCACGCAATCAACGGCATTTCAAGTAGGTGATAACAATAGACAAACAAACATATTTTATGGTGATGATCCGGAAGAAGAGAAAGTATCTGACACTATCGATGAAAATTCTCCCTATCTAGGGTTAGAGTCATTTACTGCTAATGATTCTAATCGATTTTATGGTAGAAAAAAGCTCATCATTGAGTTATTAGAACACTTAGAAAATAATAATTTAATTTTCCTATTGGGGGCATCAGGTAGTGGTAAATCTTCCTTAGTAAAAGCAGGAATTATTCCTAAATTTTCTCAGAAAACCAAACTATTTGCTGAACTTAGTTTTGTTCCTGGCGATGATCCATTTGACGCTTTTTTTGATGAATTACAAACATCCGTTCCTAAACAATTAAAATTTTATAATAAATCTGAAATCAAAAAAATTATTAAAACGGTTGACAACCTCAAATTAAATTCGTCTAGTATTATTGAAAAATTAAGATATGGCAAAAATGATTCTTGGATAATTTTTATTGATCAATTTGAAGAAATATTTAGCCAAACGACTGATGAAAATGAGCGGATACTTTTTATTAACAACTTAAATTCTTTAATTAATTTACAGTCAGAAGGACAAGATAATTACCTGAAAATTATTTTGGCAATGCGAACAGACTTTTTAGATCATCTCACTCCTTTTCCAGAGTTCCAAAAGGCAATTGAAGGTAATATACGTTTTATAACAGAAATGACAGATAGAGAATTGAAGTTAGTCATAAGGAATCCGGCTGCGACTCATGGAGTAAACGTTGATAAGGAATTGATTGAAGAAATTATTAATGATTTTCGTGGCAAATCTCGGTCTTTGCCTCTGTTGCAATATACGCTTGATTTATTGTGGCAAAAACATAATTTATCTGATAGATTTCTCAATAAAGAAACCTATAAAAATTTAGGGCGTGTTGGGGGTGCATTACAACAGCAAGCGGAGAAAATATATAAACTATTTGAATCACAAGGACAAGGGAAAGCAGTTGAAGATATTTTTATTAAGTTAATCACCATTACAGGGGATGGAAAGAGAGTTAGTAAACGGGAAAATAAGTCTAAATTTATCAGTGAAGATGAAGCTTTAGCAACAATTGTTAATGAGCTAATTAATGACCATCGTTTATTAATTAGTGGTCGTCAAAAAGACACGGTAGAAATTGCTCATGAAGCTTTGATTGATTCTTGGTCACGTTTGCAGGATTGGATCACAAAACATGAAGAACAGATTATTTTAGAAAGACAATTAAAAGAATCGGCGACTATTTGGCAAAAATTTAAACCTGATCAAAAAAAAGCAGTTAGTGAATTATGGCGTGGCTTTAAATTAGAAAGAGTTTTAGAGTTACAGAAAGAAAAAGCTTTTGGAGAATTAGAACCCTATATTAATGAGTTTATTAAAGCTAGTATTGATGATCGCAATCGACAACTGGTTCAGGAACAAGAAAACCAAGAACGTGAAAGACATCTAACGCAAGTTAATTTAGAAAAGGAGGTTGCTGCTGCAATTGCTAACTCACGGAACGATTTAAGCAATAACAATAATCTGGAAGCATTAACTAAACTGATAGAGGTAGGAAAAATACTGCAAAAATCACCCGATAGTAAAATTAGTGCAGATATAAAATTGCATTTTCTAATAACTTTTGGGCAAATATTTAACGAAATTGCAGAAAAGAATAGTTTTCAGGGACACAAAGATTGTATCTCAGGGGTAAGCTTTAGTCCCGATAGTCAAATAATTGCTTCTTCTAGTGATGACAAAACTGTCAAGCTGTGGAGCATTAATGGGGATTTGTTACAAACTTTAAATGGACATGAAGATGAGGTGATGGATGTCAGTTTTAGCCCCGATGGCGAAATGCTTGCCTCTGCAAGTCGGGATAAAACCATTAAACTTTGGAAAAAAACCACAGACGCTACTACCCAGTGGATACTAGATAAAACTCTACAAGGCCATAGTCATCGGGTGATTGGTGTTAGCTTCAGCCCAGACAGTCAAATAATTGCTTCTGCAAGTCAAGATAAAACCGTCAGGCTTTGGAACCGAAATGGAACTTTGTTAAATATTTTTAGTGGTCATGAAGATGGTGTGATCAATGTGGCGTTTAGTCCAGACGGTAAGCTGATTGCTTCTGCTAGTAAAGACCACACTATAAAACTTTGGGATTTATTAGAAAAAAAAGAGCTAAAGGGCATTCCTAAAGAGCATTCTCACGAAGTTTCAGCAGTAAGTTTTGGAAGTGATAGCAAAACTCTAATTTCATGTGGCTGGGATAACTATGTTAGGTTTTGGAAGCGTAATGGAAATGTTACATCAATGATAAATAAACAATATCACATAGAAAAATTTAATTATGTTACGTTCAGCCCAGATGGTGAAACAGTCGCCGCAGCCAGCGAAGATGGTCTGATTACTCTCTGGGACAAAAATTGTAATTTTAAAATAATTTTTAAGGGAAATAAAAAAAGCGTCACAAAAGTTAGTTTTAGTGCTGATAGCAAAACTCTTGTTTCTGGTAGTCTTGATGGAACTATAAAAATTTGGGATTGTACTAGAAAATTTAATGGACATTCTAGTGAAATTTTCAAGATTGATTTTAGCTTGGATGGTGAGACAATTGTTACAGCTAGTGCAGATGGAACTGTCAAACTTTGGCAGCGTAATAGTGAACTGCTAAGTAGCTTTCCAGTTAACGATAACAGTATTGATCTTAAAATAAACCCAAAACGAGACATTATTGCTACAGCTAGTCAAAATGAAGTAAAAATTTGGAATTTTAAAGGCAAGAAGCAAGAAAGCTTTTCAGAATATAACAGCCTTGTCAGGAGCATCAACTTTAATCCAGAAGGAACAGAGATTGCAATAGGCTATGTTGATGGAACGGTAATACTTTGGAATATTGATGATGATGAAAATAGAGTTTTAGCAAAGCATACTGAGCAAGTCAATATGCTCACTTTCAGCCCTCAAGGAACAATGATTGCTACAGCTAGTGCTGACAAGACTATAAAGCTATGGGATCTTAACGGTGAATCACTTGCCCATAGAGAGTATGAAAATTATGCTTATTATGTTAGTTTTAGTCATGATGGTGGACTAATTGCCACAGCTAATATGACAGCTAATAAAACTCACCAAATAGAAATTTGGAAGGCTAATAATAATAATATTTATAAGCAAACACCTCTAGGAAATTTTGACAAAAAGGTGATGAGTATTGGTTTTATTTCTGATAGTAATATTGTTGCGTCAATTAGCGAACATCAAACTATAACACTTTGGAATACTGCTGATGGAAGGTTACTAAAGAGTATTGAAGGAAATAATAACTCTTCAGTTAGTGCTGCTTGTATTTTTAGCTCACAGAATGATAAAAGTGCGATCGCTGTAGCTAATTCTGAGAATAGAATTAGTTTATGGAGCTTAAGCTTAGATGAATTATTAAGTAATAGCAACAACCAAATTAGTGATTATACAAAGCGTCTAAGCGACCCAAGTTAACATTACGTCTACGCATTTAATACTTGAATCAGACAGATATCTGAACAACACAAAGTAGAACCCCTCTGAACTCCGAATATTCATATCATGTTAAAAGCGATCGCCCTTGGATAAATATCTGCAATATCAAGCGATCGCTTCTCATTACTTTAAGATTCTGTCTTCAAGGGTACAATGCTACTCATCTGTTCTAGATTTAGCACTTCAGCTAATTCCGCTTCTGTCATTAGCCCTTTTTCTAAAACAATCTGTCGCAAGGATTTACCAGTTGCTAATGATTCTTTGGCGACTTCCGCAGCATTGAGATAGCCAATATGAGTGTTGAGTGCGGTGACTAAAGCTAAACTACCTTCGGCGTAGGCTAAACAGCGTTCCCTGTTGGCAGTAATATTTTGAATGCAGCGTTCTGTCAGCACGGCGATGGTATTACCGAGAATTTCGATGCTGTGAATCAAGTTATAGGCAATTAACGGCATCATCACATTCAATTCTAATTGTCCCGCTTGGGCGGCAAGAGCGATCGCACTATCGTATCCCATCACTTGGAAACACACCATTGATGTCATCTCTGCCATGACTGGGTTATATTTTCCTGGCATAATTGAGGAACCTGGTTGGACTGGGGGAAGTTGAATTTCTTTTAAACCAGTTTTCGGGCCGGAGTCCATCAACCGCAAATCGTGGGATATTTTGACTAAATCCTGGGCTAAGTTGCGTAAAGCCCCAGAAACACTGACAAATGGTGCCATACTTTGCATTGCTGCCATTAACTGCGGCGCAGGTTCTAAAGGCATATTCAGTAATTCTGAAAGAACTTCCACCACACGGGCGCGATATAAAGGATGGGTATTCATCCCCGTACCCGACGCACTACCACCCAAACCCAGCACCATCAAATCTCCAGAAGCGGTGTAGATGCGGTTTTGATGATCTGTGAGAATTTGCGCCCAAGCTGCAAAAGTATCACCCAAACGCACAGGTACAGCGTCTTGCATGTGGGTTCTGCCAGATTTGACGATATCTTGAAATTCTACCCCTTTGCTTTCTAAGGCGGCGATCGCTTTTTCTAAAGCTGGGTGTAATGTATGAGTCAGTGCTAATAAACCACCAATGCGAATTGCTGTCGGGATGACATCATTGGTAGACTGCCCATAGTTTACATGGTCGTTAGGATTAACTTTTTTGTAATTACCTTTTTCGTCACCGAGAATTTCTAACGCCCGATTTGCCAAGACTTCGTTAACATTCATGTGGTGGGAAGTTCCCGCACCAGCTTGATAAACATCTACCACAAATTGGTCGCGTAATTGTCCAGCCAAGATTTCATCGGTGGCTTTAACAATTGCTTGACTAATCTCTGGGGAAATGCAGTCTAATTCACCGTTGACAATTGCAGTAGCTTTTTTAATGAGTAAGCAAGCATCTACGTAAGTATGTAAGGGCTTTAAACCACTGATTGGGAAATTTTCTGTAGCCCGTAGAGTTTGGATGCCGTAATAAACATTACTAGGAATTTGGCGATCGCCCATTGAGTCGCGCTCAATGCGAAAATTTATATTGTCAGTCATAGTATTGTCTGGATGATCTCGAAATACAGATCATGCCACGTAAATGGCACTCACGCCCTTTTTACTATGTACAATCTTCCAAACTCAAATCAATTTATTTAAGTTAACCTAAGTTTAAACACGCACAGGTAAATATTATGATTAAAACACCAACTCGCCGACTCTCTTTAGAGGAATTTTTACAATTACCAGAAACTAAACCAGCAAGTGAATATATCGATGGTGAAATTATTCAAAAACCTATGCCACAAGGTAAACATAGTAGACTTCAAGGTGAATTAGCAACTGCGATTAATCATGTAACAGAACCCAAAAAAATTGCCCTAGCTTTTCCAGAATTACGTTGTACTTTTGGCGGACGTTCCACTGTTCCAGATGTCGCGGTATTTGCTTGGAATCGGATTCCTGTAGATGAAAAAGGCAATATCGCCAATGTTTTTAATACATACCCAGATTGGACAATTGAAATTATCTCTCCTGAACAAAAAAGTAGCACCAAAGTTACCAAAAACATTTTACATTGTTTAAATCATGGTACTAGCTTAGGTTGGTTAATTGATCCAGAAGAAAATTGTGTTTTAGTTTATCCGCCACACCAGCAAATTATATATTTAGATAACGAAGAAGATATATTGCCAGTTCTCGATTTAGTCAGTGATTTAAATTTGACATTGGGGCAATTATTTGGTTGGTTAAAGTTATAAATAATTCCTCAACCTACATCATGACTCTACCTAATTGGATTACTTTTTCTCGCCTTCTCGGTGTCCCATTTTTGCTTTATGGTTTGTACAACCCAACAGCCCAAGCTAGATGGATATGTTTGGCGATTTTTCTTGTGGCGGCGCTGACAGACTGGTTAGATGGCTATTTGGCGCGAAAACTCAACCAAATTAGTGATTTGGGTAAATTTTTAGATCCTTTGGTAGATAAATTTTTGGTACTTGCACCGTTGATGGTGTTGATTGAATTAGGGAAAGTGCCAGCGTGGGGAGTGTTTTTGATTTTAGCGCGAGAATTAGCGATCGCAGGTTGGCGAGTTAACCAAACAAAAATTTCGGGGGCAAATATTTGGGGTAAGCTTAAGACTGTAAGTCAAATAGTAGCGATCGCATTTTTGATTGCACCTTTATCATCAGAATGGCAAACTCCTGCATTAATCGCCTTTTGGGTTTCTGTAGCATTGACTTTAATATCGGGGTTAATTTATCTTTTACCAGCAAAGGCTGAGGTATAAGCAAAGTTAACGCAAAGAGGTGGAAAGTATCTCGCAACCTCGTATTCATATCAGATAATTTAACCTTGTAAATCTCTTTGCAACTTTACTTACTTTGCCATTGATTTCCTTAGCTCCCAGCTAAAGTTAAACCTTTCATTTGGCTTGGCGATTTTCGTAGTTTTGTTGTAACCAATTCTGGTAAGCACCTGAACGTACTTGATTGACCCAATTAGAATTATCTAAATACCATTGCACTGTTTTTAGTAATCCACTATCAAAATTTTCTTTTGGTTGCCAACCTAATTCACTAAAAATTTTATCGCAATCGATTGCATATCTTCTATCATGTCCTGGGCGGTCTGGAACAAAAGTCATCAAAGATGAATGTCGCAAATCAGATTTCGGCACTAATTCATCAAGAATGGTACAAATTTTTTCTACTACTGTTAAATTTGTTTGTTCATTTAGTCCTCCAATATTATAAGTTTCACCAATTGTCCCCTTTTGCAAAACCAGATAGATAGCTTCACAATGGTCAATCACATAAAGCCAATCTCGAATATTCTGCCCATCACCATATATAGGTAAAGGCTTACCATCTAAAGCATTCAGAATAGTCAAAGGAATTAACTTTTCGGGAAATTGACGCGGCCCATAGTTATTAGAACAATTGGTAGTTAAATTAGGTAAACCGTAGGTGTGATAGTAAGCTCGGACAAAATGATCAGATGCAGCTTTAGATGCTGCATAAGGACTATTAGGTGCATAAGGAGTATCTTCTCGAAAGGCTGGGTCTTGTGTGCTTAATGAGCCGTATACTTCATCTGTAGAAACGTGTAGAAACCGAAATTGCTGCTGATTTTGCGGTGATAACTTTTGCCAATAAAAACGAGTTGCTTCCAATAAATTAAATGTACCGACTACATTAGTTTGAATAAATGTTTGGGGGCTAAATATAGAACGGTCAACATGAGTTTCGGCAGCAAAGTTAATAATTGCATTTGGTTGATATTTATCTAGTAAATAACTCACTAGTTCAACGTTACCAATATCTCCTTGCACAAAATGGTAATTTGGGTCAGCTTGGAGTTGGGCTAAATTTTCTAAATTACTAGCGTAAGTTAATTTATCTAAATTAATTATATTAAACCAATTATTTTGCCGAGCTAAAAGAATAAAATTAGCACCAATAAATCCGGCTCCACCTGTTACTAATACTGTCTGCATACAATTTAATCTATAATAAAATTCAAAAAATAATCGAATAATTTAAGCTAACACGAGCAAAAACCAATAATTAGCTTATCATCTGGATGTTCCTTATGTATCAAACAGACCCGCCTCGACCTGCGAAAGAATCTCTACCTACAATGTATGATCTTCCTAGCGAAGATCCCAAGGAACCTGGCTTGCCTGACGAATTTCATATTTTCCAACTCCAACTGCTACGCGAGACATTTTCTCCACCCAACTATCGAACAGACGAGGTATTTACTGCTAGTGATTTAAACCTCTACTATGACACTCAGCATCCACTATGGTACAAGCGCCCAGATTGGTTTGCGGTTGTAGGTGGTTCTCGTCTCTACGAACAAAAAGATTTACGTTTAAGTTATGTGATTTGGCAAGAAGGTATTGCACCTTTTGTTGTAGTTGAATTACTATCTCTAGGGACAGAAAAAGAAGATTTGGGACAAACTCTAAGAGAGGTTAACCAACCGCCTACAAAATGGGAAGTTTACGAAAGAATTTTGCGAGTTCCTTACTATATTGTCTTTGACCGCTACACTGATAAATTACAAGCTTTCCAAATAATTGCAGGGCGCTACAGCGAAATGAATTTAACTACGCCAAGAATTTGGATGCCGAGTTTACAGTTGGGTTTAGGACTTTGGCAAGGCTCTTATCAAGGAATTGAGCGATTCTGGTTACGCTGGTATGATGCAGATGGAAATTGGATTCCTACTCCCGTGGAGCAGGAAAGCCAACAGGTTGAGAAATTAGCTACAAAGGTTGAGAAATTAGCGGCAAAGCTAAGAGAATTGGGAATTGACCCAAATCAGCTATAAAAATTTATACGGCTTGTAAAATTTCTTCATCCACAGAGAAATCTATTTCCTTCTGATCCCGTCCATTGGCTAGATAATCATTTTTCAAAGAATCTGTTAACCCAGAAATTAAATCATATTCTGGTTGCCAATTTAATTCTGTTTGGGCTTTTTGTACTGATGCGAAGAAATGTTGAAGGCGCATCGGGAAAGCTTTACGCTTGCCAAAATCAAACTTTTTCGGGTCGTAGTGAACTATTTTAATTGCATCAGGTGATTTACCAGCAGCTACAGCACAAGCACGGGCTAAACCATTAAAAGTCACAAAGCGATCGCCTGAAATATTATAAATCTGCCCAATCGCTTTTTGATTGCCAATCACCAAAGACATCGCCGTTGCCAAATCTTTTACATGACCAAACTGGGTAATATGTAAACCATTACCCGGAATTGGTATTGGGCGATCGCGCACAATTCTATCAAAAAACCAGCTTTCTAAATCGTTGTAATTACTCGGCCCGTAGATGTACGTTGGGCGAATCGAAGTAAAGGGTAAGCCTTTTTCTGCCAAGTAAGCTTCCGTTTCGTATTTACCCTTATGGCGACTCTTGGGGTCAATAGCATCGCCTTCCACATGGGGTAATTGGTCAGATTTCAGATAAACCCCTGCCGAACTCATGTAAACAAACTGCTGCACTCGTCCTTGGAAAATTTCTGCCAATGGCTGAGTATCACTTAATTCTCGACCATTATTGTCGAAAATGATGTCAAAATTCTCTTGTGACAACTTTTCTTTCAGTTGGGCTGCATCCGTGCGATCGCCTATAATCTGTCCTACTTTGGATGGTACCGGACGGTTGCCACGATTGAACAGTACCACCTCATGCCCTTGCTTTAAAAGTATTTCAGTTAGGTAAACACCAATGAACCTAGTGCCACCCATAATTAAAATTCGCATCAATTCCCCTTTTATATGTAATGAGAGGCTAGGGGTTAGAGGCTAGAAGCTAGAGGTTAGGGGTTAGAGGCTAGAGGATTAGATATATCAGATTACTTAAATATCTTTGATATAAATCCCTAGCCCCTAGCCCCTAGTCCCTAACTCCCCACTCCCTACTCCCCCTTAGAGGTTATCAGGTTGCTGTATCCCTCTGGAACCACTTGCGGCAGAATTCCGTCTGGGGTTAAATCTGGGGCGCTTCCTCACAATTTGTCTGACTATATTTTCCATCTACTCAAGTTAACTGTGCCCTTGAAATATGCTCTGGTTCATGAGTGGTTAACACCCAAAGCCACCGGTGGTTCAGAATTAGTCGTACAAGAAATTCTGAATCATGTTAATGCCGATTTATATGCGTTGATTGACTTTGAATCCAGCAATCCTGAAAGTTACTTGTACAAACGCCAAATTGGTACAACGTTTCTTCAGCATTTTCCCTTAGCGCGTAACGGAGTGCAAAAATACTTGCCTTTGTTGCCCTTAGCGATTGAACAACTGGATTTGCGGCAATATGACGTAATTTTGTCTTCTTCTCATGCTGTAGCAAAAGGAGTTTTAACTACCCCTGATCAGTTGCATATCTGCTACTGTCACAGTCCTATGCGTTATGCTTGGGATTTGACTTTTGATTATCTGCGGCAAAGTAAACTTGGCAGTGGTTTACCAGGGTGGCTAACCAAGTATCTACTACATCAGCTACGCCAGTGGGATGTCTTAAGTGCCAATCGTGTTGATTACTTTATTGCCAATTCCCAGCATACAGCTAGACGAATTTGGCGTTGTTATCGACGAGAGGCCAAAGTTATTTATCCACCTGTAAATGTGGAGGCATTTCCGCTTTTTCTCCAAAAAGAAAATTTTTACTTGACTGTTTCCCGTTTAGTTAGCTATAAGCAAGTATCTTTAATTGTCCAAGCTTTCAATAAATTGCAGTTACCATTGGTCATAATTGGTACAGGTTCAGAAATGGAAAAAATTCGCCAAATAGCCAAACCCAATATCAAAATACTGGGGTGGCAGCCTGATGATGTAGTCAAAAAATACATGGCGCAAGCCAGAGCATTTGTCTATGCCGCTTGTGAGGATTTTGGCATCGCCTTAGTAGAAGCACAAGCTTGTGGTACACCAGTAATTGCTTATGGGGCTGGAGGTGCATTAGAAACAGTCCAGGATGTGCGATCGCACAAAGAGCAAGGAACTGGGATCTTTTTTCCAGAGCAAACAGTAGCGGCCTTAACAGCAGCAGTAGAACAATTTGAAGTGTATCGCAATGTCATCAATCCTGAGTATTTGCGATCGCACAGCAAACAGTTTTCACCGCAAATTTTTGCACAGCGTTATCTAGATTTCATCAACCAGTGCCACAAAACCAGACCATACTTAGCGTAATGGTTGAAATTTGTGTACTGAAATTGTGTATGCTTTTGGAACTTCCCTCCAGAAGCACCTCATTTTGGCTTTAAGATTGGGACTATGTGTGGTGTGGATTATTAAGGAGTATGATGACTGCCCAGAGCTCACTCCTCTCCGGCAAGCGAAGCCTACGGCAAGACGCTAGCTCGTCTAGGCGTACTTTCTTAAAACGTAGCAAAAAAACCAAGACACCTAGGGTAAAACCCCAGGCGCTGTCTGCTCAGGCTTTAAACGGAGAGTTTGTTAAGCGACTATTCGACATCGGGTTTTCGCTCTCAGTACTGATTTTGTTTTTTCCCCTTTACTTAATTTTGGCCTTGCTGATTGCTTGCAGCTCAGAAGGCCCCATTTTTTACGTCCAAGAACGGGTAGGTAAAAACTACAGGCGCTTCAATTGTATTAAATTCCGCACAATGGTGAGCAATGCCGACGAAATACTTGTGCAAATGATGGAAACATCACCCGAATTGCGGCATGAATTTGAAAGTAGTTTTAAGCTGAAACATGACCCAAGAATTACCACAATCGGTAAATTTCTCCGCATTACCAGCTTGGACGAATTTCCTCAGTTTTGGAATGTTTTAAAAGGAGATATGAGCGTTGTTGGGCCGCGCCCCCTGGTAGCTGAAGAATTACCAAAATACGGTCATCATATAGGACAAGTATTAACAATTCGACCAGGAATTACAGGATTATGGCAAGTTTCTGGGCGTAATGATATACCTTACCCCAGAAGAGTGCAAATAGACCTACACTACGTCAAATTTAGAAATTTCTGGCTTGACTTGTGGATAATACTGAAAACGATTAATGTGGTGATTATGCCTAAAAATAACGGAGCTTATTGATTCAAAATTAACATTAGTCGTGGGTGTATTATCAGAATTCAGGGGTCAGAATATGGAAAAATTCAGTCAAATTATTCTCCACTAAGTATACTGAATCGCTTTTAAATTCTGACTTCTGAATCCTGACTACTGAATTATTACAGGGAATTTACTGCCCCTAGTTAACCATTGATTCAGTCTTTGGCTTTAATATTTTTATTGATACCTAATAAAGAAATCTCTCTAAATTTTTAATTAATTTCTACTTAACAAAAGTCAAGATTATATAAAGTTTTTGTAAAAATTACGCAACATCTCAGAAATTCCATCCATTCATTGAGTTAACCTACTCAAGTTCGACTTGTTAAGGAATTCTTAATTAAGTATATTTGTTTACGGCAAAATTCTGCTATCAATTAAGACCCGTAAGTTTCCCATTAGGCAATTTAGCCATTTGCTGCTAGGTTGTATCAGTTGGACTGAAACTCTATAGATCAAAAATAACAAGGGATAATTGAGCATGGTGCAAACTAAGCGAGCGTTGATCACTGGTATTACCGGTCAAGATGGTTCATATCTGAGTGAATTTTTGTTAGAGCAAGGTTATGAAGTTCATGGAATTATTCGTCGGACTTCGACCTTCAACACAGACCGCATTGATCACATCTACGAAGATCCCCACAAAGAGGGCGTGCGGTTATTACTTCACTACGGTGACTTGACAGATGGTACAACGCTGCGGCGAATTTTAGAAGAAGTTCAGCCAACCGAAATATATAATCTAGGCGCACAATCTCATGTTCGGGTGAGCTTTGATTCACCAGAGTATACCGTTGATGCAGTGGGTATGGGTACTCTGCGTCTATTAGAAGCGATTCGAGATTATCAGCGACGCACTGGTACAGAAGTACGTTTCTATCAAGCTGGTTCTTCCGAAATGTATGGTTTAGTCCAAGCCGTACCACAAAGCGAAACCACACCATTTTATCCCCGGAGTCCTTATGCTTGTGCAAAAGTTTACGCACACTGGCAAACAGTAAACTACCGCGAATCTTATAACTTGTTTGCTTGTAACGGGATTTTGTTTAACCACGAATCACCCCGACGTGGTGAAACATTTGTTACCCGCAAAATTACCAGAGCAGTAGCGAGAATTGTAGCTGGTAAGCAGAAAAACTTGTATATGGGTAATCTTGATGCGAAACGAGATTGGGGTTACGCAAAAGATTATGTGCGGGCTATGTGGTTGATGTTGCAACAAGAGCAACCAGATGATTATGTAATTGCGACTGGGGAAACTCACTCAGTCAGAGAATTTTTAGAGTTAGCTTTTGGTTATGTCAATTTGAATTGGCAAGATTACGTAGAGTTTGACGATCGCTACCTACGCCCCGCAGAGGTAGACTTATTAATTGGTGATCCTACAAAGGCAAAACAAAAGTTAGGTTGGGAACCTTCTGTTACCTTTGAAGGATTAGTCGCTCTCATGGTGGAAGCAGATTTACAAGCCTTGGGTCAGACTTCACCTAATGGCAATGGTTCAAAAGTACCTGTAGATATTGCTACTATTCGGCAAGAATTGGGCGCTCTCCACTTCTGATTTACACCGCAGAGGATAATAAAAATATGACCGCCTTAGAACTGAAAAACAAAAGGATTCTCGTCACAGGTGGGGCGGGATTCCTCGGTCGTCAGGTAATAGATCAGCTGTGTAAGGCTGGGGCTGATGAGGCAAAAATAACAATACCGCGATCGCGTGAATGTGACATCCGTGTTTGGGAAAACTGTCAACGTGCAGTTGACCAACAAGATATCATTATCCACCTAGCGGCTCACGTTGGTGGGATTGGTCTCAACCGCGAAAAGCCCGCAGAATTATTCTACGACAACTTAATTATGGGAACCCAGCTAATTCATGCTGCCTACCAAGCTGGCGTAGAAAAATTCGTTTGTGTAGGTACAATTTGTGCCTACCCTAAATTTACACCAGTGCCATTTAAAGAAGATGACATTTGGAATGGCTACCCCGAAGAAACTAACGCACCCTACGGTGTGGCGAAGAAGGCGTTATTGGTTCAGTTGCAATCTTACCGCCAACAATACGGTTTCAATGGGATTTATCTTTTACCTGTAAACTTATATGGGCCAGAAGATAACTTTGACCCCAGAAGTTCTCACGTAATTCCCGCTTTAATTCGCAAAGTCCACGAAGCCCAAATCAAGGGAGATAAACAACTCCCTGTTTGGGGTGATGGTAGTCCTACCCGCGAGTTTCTGTATTCTGAAGATGCAGCACGGGGAATTGTCATGGGGACTCAGCACTACCATGAATCAGAACCAGTTAACTTAGGTACTGGTTATGAGATTTCCATTCGTGATTTGATTACCTTGATTTGCGAATTGATGGAGTTTGACGGCGAAATTGTTTGGGAAACCGACAAACCCAATGGTCAACCCCGCAGATGTTTAGATACAGAACGCGCCAAGCAAGCCTTTGGCTTTACTGCACAAGTAGGCTTTAGGGAAGGGCTGAAAAATACCATTGATTGGTATCGTCAAAACGCTGCATAGGATATTTATAGGCTTTGTAATGCAGAAGTTCAGATACCCGACTTTTTTGAAAAGTCGGGTATTTTATTTCATAATTTATGTGAGAGGAAATCCCAGTTGTCCAAATTTCCAGAACGAAAGTATCTTACGCTGCATCAATTGATAGAATCCGATGATATTCAACAGATTAAACTAATAGTGAACTCAGGTATGGCTCTCGAATCGAATGATGACAAGTGGGGTATGACTCCATTAGAATTAGCGGCTCACCTGAATAAAATAACTGTTGTTTCTCTTCTAGTGAGTAGTGGAGTAAGTGCTAACTCTATTAGTGTATCTTCCCCTTTACATTTAGCAGCCGCTAATGGAAGTCCTGAAATCATATCTATTTTGATTAATGCAGGAGCTAATGTTAATTTCGTTCATGAAGATGGTTGGACTCCTTTATTTGAAGCTGCGAGTCGTGGTCATTTGAAAGCTGTAGAGTTACTAGTAAAAGCTGGAGCAAACACAAATGTTATCGACTCTTATGAAAATAAACCCATTTCCTATGCTGCAAGAAATGGTTACATAGAAGTTGTTGAATACCTTGCTACATATACCTCAGTTAATGAAAAAGAAGCTGCCATTAAAGAAGCTATTGAGGGCGCAGGAGCTAAAGCTAGGAAAAAGCGTGAACGCCAACAAGCACATTAATCAATTTGTTTTAGAAAGTTTCATTCTGTTTTTACAAGTATTGAAACTTTGTAATGTGGCAGCAGTATTTATTTGTTAAAAGAACTTTCTATGTATGAAGTTGATATTCAATTAGATAAAGTTAAGTTACGTCGTACACTGCTGAAAAAACGGCAATTGATGTCTATTGCAGAATGGAGAGAAAAAAGCGATCGCATCTGTACAACATTACAAACTTTGATTCACCATGATAAAGCAAAGACAATACTCGCTTATTTTAGCTTTCGTCAAGAACCTGATTTAAGTCCCTTATTTGCAAATACTCAATATCAATGGGGATTTCCGCGCTGCGTTGGTAATTCTCTATCTTGGCATGTTTGGCAACCTGGAGACTCGCTGCAAATTAACAGCTATGGTATTAGCGAACCTCATCTCGATGCACCAACCATCAATTCTAGTGAAGTCGATTTAATTCTTGTGCCTAGTGTAGCTTGCGATTCTCGCGGATATCGCTTGGGCTATGGCGGCGGATATTATGACCGCTTACTCAGTTCTCCTGAATGGGCAAATAAACCAACTGTAGGTATAGTATTTGATTTTGCTTACTTGCCGCAACTACCTGTAGAAACTTGGGATAAACCGTTACAGGCGATTGCGACAGAAACTAAATTCCTTATTTATCCTTAAAATACACTTCTCTCCCCAACCCCTCTCCGACGCGGAGAGGGGCTTAAATAGCCTAAATTATCAAGAGGTAAGGAAAATTTTATGAAGCTACAACTAAAAAACTCGCGCTGGCAAATTTTGATTACCTATAGTTTATTAGGAGCGATCGCACTTATCACGCTATTTCCCTTACTCTGGTTAATTAGCACTGCGTTAAAATCACCAACAGAAAATATTTTACAATCGCCACCACAGTTACTTCCCAGTCAACCGACGCTGGGTAACTTTGCTAAGGTGTGGCAATCTTTACCATTTGCCCAATATTTATACAACAGTACGTTGGTTTCTGCACTGACTGTTGGGTTGAATTTACTATTTTGTTCTTTAGCCGCTTACCCTTTAGCCAGATTATCATTTCCGGGGCGAGACTGGATATTTATTGCGATCGTCTCGACAATCATGATTCCCTTTCAGATTGTGATGATTCCCCTGTATATTTTGACAGTCCAATTAGGCTTAGTAAATACTTATTGGGGGATGATTTTTCCGAGTTTGGCTTCGGCTTTTGGCATTTTTTTACTGCGACAAGCTTTTATGGGTGTGCCGAAAGAAATCGAAGAAGCGGCGCGGATGGATGGTAGTTCTGAGTTAGGTTTGTGGTGGCATATTATGTTGCCAGCAGTTAGTCCAGCATTAGTTACACTGGCAATTTTCGTATTTATTGGGTCTTGGAGTGATTTTCTTTGGCCGTTAATTGTCATTCAAGACGAAAAACTCTACACCCTCCCTTTGGGAGTAGCAAAATTAGCTGGTACTTTTTCTTTGGACTGGCGCTTGGTAGCTGCTGGTTCGATAATTTCCATCGCCCCAGTACTAATATTATTTATATTTTTACAACGCTACATTGTCCCAACTGAAACTGGTAGTGGTGTGAAAGGTTAATTTGCCTAACAAGCGCCACTTTTACTCAATACCACCCAGATGGTTTTAAATATCAACATCAAGTCATAAACTATCGACCACTTGCGCTGATAATCAACATCCATTTTGACGATAGTTTCAAAATCTTTAATAGTAGAACGACCATTAACTTGCCATTCTCCTGTCATTCCTGGCTTAACCCGTAACCTTTCCCAGTGGTGGGGTGCATAGTGGATGACTTCATCGGGTGTAGGGGGACGTGTGCCAACTAAACTCATTTCGCCCTTCAGCACATTCCAAAACTGGGGAAATTCATCTAAGCTGGTACGACGCAAGAATTTACCAACGGGAGTAATACGAGGGTCGTCAACAGCTTTAAAAATGTGGCCTTGGGCTTGATTTTTTACTAGATGCTTAATTTGTTCAGCATTTACTACCATCGACCGAAATTTCCAGATACGGAAAGGTTTACCATTAATTCCACAGCGAATTTGCGAATAAAATATCGGGCCGGGATTAGTAATTTTGGTAATAATTGCTATGGGAATTGTCAACATCGCTGTAATGATGAGTCCCACAATAGCCCCTAAAATGTCAATGAATCTTTTTGTCAGGCTGGAGGTTGATTGGTGTAAAGGCTGTGAGACAACATTAGCGGCTGAATATTTATCAGTAAAAGCTAACGCATCCACAGTGTAACCGCCTGTGTGAGAAGGAAAAGTTGGTAGTGACACCATAAAGATTTGAAGTTAATCAGGGTATCTTAAAATTTGGCTACTTTCATACTGAGTGATAATATAAACAAAAATTGCACTAGTAATGAACTTCCCTTACAAAATTTACCCAATCTTTGAATTCACAAGAGGATTGTAAAATTTACGTGTTGAATGTATAAAGTAAATCCAGTTACAAGACGATTAACACCCACATACTAGCTGCAAATCCAATAGTTGCGAGATGTTGCCATAAGAGCGATCGCAGTGGTTGGCGTGCTATTTTTTGGGTGAGTACTATGGTTAACAAGGTAGAAATAATTAAAGTAAAACCTTGCAAAAAGCTGATAACTGCTGGATGTGCTATCATTACAGGCAAATGTTCGCTATTTAACCCAAAAGTTGCTAAGGTTACAGGTAAAATTTTTCCACCTTCTGCCAAACCCAAGTGCAGATAGTGGGCTAAGTTGCCTCCCAACACCAAGGGTAAGTAGCCGTATGCAAGTTCCTTGAATGATTTCGGCTTGCGTTGAAAATTGAATAGTTGTATGACAAAATAAGCAGCCCCAGCCACAGCCACAGGGAAAATTAAAGCAAATAACGATAAACCTAAATGCTGCCAAAATTGATTTAAATCTAGATGCAGTCCCAACCATGATTGCAATTCTGGTAAACGATGCAGATATACACCACCCAAAAGTAAAAACAATAATGCCACTTCATACTGGCGTGGTGCATGAGTCGTCCACAATTCAATTCCAGGGGGACGTAAGTTAAACTCAACAGAACGATGGGGACAGGCTTTTAAACAAGTCATACACAAAACACAATCTCGGTTATCTTCTAGCTGGGCGGGATGGGAATATAAAGGACAGCCATTGGTTTCCATCCCTTCGCCTTTTTGCGGCCCGCCTTTGTAACATTGATAAGTAGTACAGGTTGCTGAACAAATGCCTTGTTGTGCGCGTAGTTCTGTCATGGAAAGTTTGGCAAATAAACCATTCATCCCACCAATAGGACAGAGATAGCGACACCAAAACCGCCGTTCAAATATGGCGGAGAAAATCATTGCCCCGGCTGTAATTAATAACAGCAAACAGGCAGATAGGTAAGCTGTATTTTCTAAATGCCAGAGTTCTTCCCACAGGAAGATTAAGGTAAATAAGCCAAATAAAAACCATCCACCCCATTTTTCGGCAGTTTCTCGCGGCCAGCGTTTGAGTTGGCGAGGGAATAACCACAGAGATAATTTTTGAGTAATTTCGCCGTAAATCATGAAGGGGCAAACGGCACACCAGACGCGACCAAGAAAGGGAAAAATTAGTAAAAAGAAAGGCCACCACCAAGCCCAAAATAAATTTAAAGCAAAATTGCGATCGCGGGTTTGCGGCCCCAAAAATAAGATCATAATAATGATCGGAAAAGCAATCACCGTAAAGCCATAGTTGATTTTGTCAGGCCACCAGTCACTGCGGAGAAATTTTCGCAACCCAGAATAAGTATTTAATAAGTTGACGCGAAATTCTTTTTTCTTGGTTTGGGCTGACCAAAAAATTTCTTCGGTTAATTCCTGTCTTTCTCCGGCTTGAACAATTGCCCGTTCTACTAAATTTTTCAATTCCTTGAGATTGCCAGGAAAATCATAGGACTGCAAGCGGCGTAAAGCTTCTGGGGTAATATGCGGTTTCGCCAGTCCACGCGATCGCACATACAGGCTAGTGTAATATTCTACCTGGGCTTTAATATCAGCCTTCCGCACCCGCAATGGCGGGACTTTAATGACACGACCAACACAACGTTCGATTTTAGATTCAGTTTTTTCCGAAACAATCAAAATTCGCGCTGCACTGGTGCGGGGTGCAGTTGCTATTTCACCATCACGACTTACTGGGGTGTAAGTACCTGTTTTGATGAATTGCACCATTGCGGGTAATAATTCTGGGGGCAGTTCTTGAATATTATTGAGTACTAAAGTGCCTTCCCCCAGCCATTCTAAAAGCCCTGGTCTACCGCCAGCCCTGCCGAATAAATCGACACCACTTGTTTGGAGAATGCCACAATTAATTTTAATCATGGGTTCGCGGCGTTGAGGCGAACCGTAGTGAATCAAAGCGGCAATATTATCTTTTTCTAACCCTGGTTCGCCAAAGATTTCTGTGGACTTGCGGTCAGATGCGGCTTCTCGTATTTGTTCCCGCAACCGGACTGCATAGCGACTCGTCCCCACAATACCCCGTTGGGCTTTTGTGACTAAATAAGGACGTAAAGCCACAGAACGTTCTTGTGCGTAAGTTAAAGCTGATGTAACTTGGGCTAATTCTTGGGCTAAAGAGCGAGATAATGCTTGGGTAATTTCGGGATATTGGCTGGCTAAAGCACGAAACTCAGCCGCAGGAATTACCCAGACATGGCATTCTGTGAGGGAAATAATTGTCGATGGTGTTAATTCATCTAATAGTAGTTGTCGCAGGTTAATAACTGCCCCTGGTAGAAAGCCACAAGCAAAGTTATTTTTATTACTGGTATCGCTTTCAATTTGCCCATCTTTGAGGATGTAGAGTGCGGCTGGCGGAGTACCTGCGTTGACTAAGTAACTACCTTGAGGTATCGTTTGCAATTCTAAAACTTGGGCGATCGCATTCAACGCCGCCGATGAGAGAATTCCTAAAGTGGTACGTTCTTGTAGCCAAATGACTGTTTCTTGTAATGTCATTGTGGGTTTTCCGTATATGAGAGGCTGCTGTATGAGTTGGTCTGATGTGCCTAATCTTTGGGTTCCCTTGGCGCTTTTGGGATTAATTATCTTGGCGGCAATGTTTTTTAGTCGTAGCTAGAATTATAGGCGATCGCATAATTTTCACATCAATGTGATAACACTGTCACATCTCGTTGCTAATTTAATATCTAAGTAAACAAACAGTTTGCTCCTCACACCATACCGTCTGCCCTTTTGCTGTTTTATAGCACTGGGGCTTATTTAATCCAAAAGTATGCAATTCCTAGCAGTGTCAGTATATACATACATTAGCAATCAGCTAGATTATTTCTCTATCTAATGGAGGAATAAATATACCTAAAATAAGTACTAAATAAGATACTATTCCGATCACCTGACGAACTACAACTTTTAATCTTCTCGTTGCTTTTTGGTAACGAGAGATTTTTTTTATAGGAGGTTAGAGGTTACAGGTGATAGGTTACAGGTTATAAAGTTACTAAATCATACTCTTTTCTACTTCCTACTCCATAGATTATTAAGGATTACAGTACATACATTGGGCTGGGTCTGCAAATTCTTTACCATGAGGAAATGATTTTTCTTGTTTAAACCCACATTTTTGGCATTGATAAATTACAGAAAGTGTCAAACTAGTGGGCATAGAACACATTTCACATGGAAGTCCGGCGATTTTTTCGGTTATAGCAAAACCGGGTGCTGAACATTGGGGACATAGGCTTTTAATTTTGGTTAGTAAATTTAATGTTGCTTTTTCAATATTGTTCATTCGGGTTGGGTTATACAGCGCCCGCATATCTGTTTCTAAATTCACCTGACCATTAACAGAATTATTGAGGGCGATTGTGATGGTTTCTTGGAGTTTTGCTGCTGTAATAATACCTTTAAATATTTCGCGGCAATTATTCGCCTTATCTTCCCAAGAGACGACCAGACCATGTTCAGGAAAACCAATTTTTTGAGCAAAATTTTCTGCTTCTTGGAGACTTGCAACTGTTTGATGATTAAAGTTAGTTTCTATAGAAAATTCTTCCCCAATAATTTCTATTTCGTTTTCTTTATCTAATAAAAGTACGACTTCGCGGTTAGAATAAATATAAGGTACCATTGGATGAGGGACAAAACTACCTTCACTGGCGATCGCTATAGTTTCACCTGTTAATTTTAAGGCTGTTTCTGCTTTTAACTTAGCGGCTGCGATTTGAGTTCCAGGGCGTTTAATTTCTCTAGTAAATGTGCCAAAATCATCAGTGTTAAAATTAGATGGCACAATCGTTTTAAGATTTAATTCTTGTTCTATTAAGGGAGCAATTACTTTTTCTTTGTGGTGCATTGTTGCAATTACACCCACTCGGTTATTAAATAATTGCTGAATTTGCATTGTTGTGATTATCTCCTTTGCTGTTAATCGTTAGTGGCTGATGTGATAATACTAATACCACCATCAGATTCCATATAAGCAAACTTCACCTCAGTTAAAAATTCTACACCTTGCTGACGTAATTTACTCATCAACTCATCTTCTGTAATCAAGGCTTTGTCTAAATGTCGGGAAATCATTTGTCCATTTTTCACCAACAGTAGAGGTGGAGGATTGAGAAAACGCTGGAACTTGGGCAATTTATAGCCCAACCAGTTAAGAAAATAACTCCAAAAAATTACTGTGCCTACTAAAATACCACCTTCGGTAATTGATGTGTAGTGACTTGCCATTGCATTTTGGGCTGCTTCGGCAAATAAGACCACTACTAATAAATCGGTGATTCCTAGAGTTCCCATTTGCCGACTCGGAAGAAAGCGTAAAACAGCAAATAACGCTAGGTAAACTAGAGAACCCCGAATAAATAATTCTAAAATACTAATACTAGGAACGAAAATTGCTTGCCAATCAATATATAACCATTTATCCATATTAATGTCTTTGCTTTTGTGAAAATAACTTATTTGCGATCGCTATTCATTCGCTTAGATTGACCATTCTGATTCATGGGGATGGCATGACGTGTGGGGCGAATCCCACTGCCGTATCTTCTAGCATAAACTTGGGTAAATTCTGCGCCAAAAAATAGAATTTGAGCAGCATAATAAACCCAGGCAAGAATAACTACTAAAGAACCAGCAGCACCATAAGTAGAACCAAAACTACTATTACCGAGATATTGCCCTAATAAATATCTGCCTAAAGAAAATAATAAAGATGTAATCACAGCGCCTATCAAAACATCATTCCAAGTAATTTTGACATCAGGTAAAACTTTGAAAATGAGTCCAAATAGGAGTGTAGTAATCACAAAAGACAGTATAAAGTTAAGGAATTGCCAAATAAAATCTACACCAGGAAGTAAACTACTAAAATAACCAACTATTGCTGTTAAAACTGTACTAATTACAAGTGTGACGAGGAGTAAAAAACCAACACCTAAAATCATGGCAAAAGATAAAGCACGCTGACGCACAACATTTTTTACGCCACGTCCAGGTTTCGGTTTAACTTCCCAAATTGTATTCAGGGCATCTTGTAATTCTGTAAATAAACCTGTTGCACCTAAAAGTAAAAGTAAAATACTAATAACTGATGCGATCGCACCTGTTTTTGGTTGACTAGCATTTCTGATGGCAATTTCGATAAACTCGGCTCCATCTGGCCCGACTAAACCTTGAATTTGCCGGACAATTTCACCTCTGGCAGCATCTTCACCAAACACTGCACCAGCGATCGCAATTACAATAATCAGCAACGGTGCGATGGAAAAAATTGTGTAATAAGCTAATGCTGCTGCTAACCGTGAAGCTTTATCTTCACTCCATTCCTGAAAAGTTTCTTGAAACAGCCCCACAATTGCTGAAAAATTCATTTACCTAGTCTCCTTGCTGGAGGATATCGCTTTCTCCCTTGATATATTTGATAATGATTTGTGAAATTGTGACATCTTCCTCAAGAGGTTTGTGCAGCTTCCTGAAGACATAAAAAAAGGCAGGAGGCAGGGGGCAGGAGGCAGAATGAAGAGTCTTACTATTCTTAGCATTCAAGCTTTGAAATTGTCCTAACATCTCTGGCTACCGCTATAAATGGCAATTCCCTCCCCTCCTGCCTCCTGCCTTTGTCCCCCTGCCTTCTTACAGCATTCTATCGATGGTGCGATATTGAATGGCTTCGGCGACATGATGGGCTTGTAAATCATCATCTCCGGCTAAATCTGCGATGGTGCGGGCAACTTTGAGAATGCGATCGCTTGCCCTAGCGGATAAACCTAATTTATTGATGGCAGCTTCTAATAAAGAACGACTGGCATCATCTAACTTACACCATTGTTGCAGATGTCGGCTTTGCATTTGAGCATTACACCGCAGACTTGTTTCGGTTTGAAAGCGGTTAATACTGCGATCGCGTGCTTGTTGTACTCTTTCCCTGACAGACTTTGATGATTCTCCTGTGGGTTGTTGGGTAATTTCCTCTGGTTTTAAGCGATTCACTGCTACTTGCAAATCAATTCTATCCATCAACGGCCCAGAAAGTTTCGCCCAATATTGTTCTCGTTGCCTGGGCGAACAGGTACACTGTTGAATCGTGTCGCCGTAGTAACCGCAAGGACAAGGATTGGTACTCGCCACTAAAGTAAATTGTGCGGGAAAAACAACAGATTGTCTTGTGCGGGAAATAGTCACAAAACCATCTTCTAAAGGCTGACGCAAAAATTCTAAAACATCCCGTTTAAACTCGGTGAGTTCATCCAAAAAAAGAATCCCTCTGTGAGATAAAGAGATTTCCCCAGGACGGGGAAAACTTCCACCACCCACCAAAGAAGGGCCGGAAGCGGAATGGTGGGGACTGCGAAAAGGCCGATCTCGCACTAAAGAACCACGATTTTTCAATAAGCCAGCGACAGAGTGAATCCGGGTAACTTCCAAGGCTTCCGAAAATTCTAACGGTGGCAAAATTCCTGACAAGCGTCTGGCTAACATTGTTTTACCACTACCTGGGGGGCCGACAAATATAAGGTTATGCCCGCCAGCCGCCGCAATTTCTAAAGCCCGTCGTCCATGAGCTTGCCCTTTAACATCGTGCAGATCAGCGATCGTATAAGGTACTTGTACCATATCTGCCACATTATTGATCTGCACAGGTTGATAACGTCCAGGATTATTTAATAAATCCACCACCTCCGATATACTTTTACAACCATAAACAGCTAATCCTTCTACTACAGCCGCCTCTTGGGCATTATCAGCAGGCACAACTAAACCGGCAATTCCCATTTTTTGGGCAGTCGCAGCAATAGGTAAAACCCCAGCCACAGGGCGCAAACTCCCGTCCAGGGAAACCTCACCCAAAAATAAATAATCTCCCAATAAATCAGCATTCATTTGCTCAGAAGCCGCTAAAATTCCCACACTAATCGGTAAATCAAAACAAGGGCCTTCCTTACGTAAATCTGCGGGAGTCAGATTAATCACAATTTTCCGCATGGGAAAGGCAAAACCAGCATTTTTTAAAGTCGCCTTCACCCTTTCTTTCGATTCCTGCACCGCGCTATCTGGCAAGCCTAAAACAATAATACTTGGCAGTCCGCCTGAGACATCAACTTCTACTCCTACTTTTACAGCATCGATGCCAACAATTGATGCACTCCAGACTCTAGCAAGCATTATCTTAATCCTTAGTCATTAGTCATGCGTCCGTCTTATCATTAACAATTGGCAAATGACAAATCACGCAATCACCAATGACCAATCAAGACACAATTTTTAGTAAGATTATTCGGCGGGAAATTCCGGCCAATATCGTTTATGAGGATGATTTAGCTTTAGCATTTACAGATGTTAATCCCCAAGCGCCAGTTCATATCCTCGTAATTCCCAAAAAACCCATAGCGAAATTAGCTGAGGCCGAAACTGAAGATGCAGCTTTGTTAGGACATCTATTATTAACAGCCAAGCGTGTAGCCGCCGAAGCTGGTTTAACCAATGGTTATCGCGTTGTCATCAATACCGATGCTGATGCTGGTCAAACTGTCTTCCATTTACATTTGCATATTCTAGGCGGCAGAGCAATGGCTTGGCCTCCTGGTTAATGTTTTCAATTGGGATGAGGGTTTAAGGGTTTAGGGGTGTAAGGGTTTTTGTTCACCTAGACCCCTTAACCCAAACCTGGACTTTTGAAACTATCTTTTGTATGTAAATCATCTCTGTGCGTACCGTTAATCAATATCTAGTTGGTGGGAATACTAACAAAGTCCAGACAAGTTCTGCACTGCTTGTTGATCAAAAGCAAAAACCAACTTGTGCTATGAGGTACGTTTAGATGGCGACATTTAAAGCCCCCATCATTCCCGGATATAAAATTGGCTTGCAGCTGTACGCAGGCTCCAGAACAATTGTATATCGGGCTATCCGCGAATTAGATCAACTGCCAGTTGTCATCAAGCTATTAACCTCAGAATATCCTACCTTTCAAGAATTACTCAAACTTCGCAATCAATACACCATTAGCAAAAATCTCAACATTACTGGTATTATTCAGCCATTATCTTTAGAAACATATAACAACGGTTATATTCTCGTGATGGCAGATACCGGAGAAATATCTTTACGGGACTATATTCAAAGCAATACCCTCTCTCTAACAGAATTTTTGAGGATTGGTATTCAATTAAGTGTCAGTCTCTATGAATTACATCAAAATCGCGTGATTCATAAAGACATCAAACCAGCCAATATTTTAATTCATCCCCAAACCAAACAAGTTCAATTAATTGATTTTAGTATTGCTTCCCTCTTACCAAAAGAAACTTCAGAAATTAAAAATCCTAATATTTTAGAAGGAACTTTAGCTTATATCTCTCCTGAACAAACAGGGAGAATGAACCGAGGAATAGATTACCGCAGTGATTATTACTCGCTGGGTGTGACATTTTATGAACTATTAACAGGAGAATTGCCATTTAATAGCGATGATCCAATGGAGTTGGTACATTGTCATTTAGCAAAAATGCCAACAGGAATAGAATACAGGGCAGAAATTCCTCTAGTACTGACAGAGATTGTGCTGAAATTAATGGCGAAAAATGCCGAGGATAGATATCAAAGTGCTTTGGGATTAAAGTATGATTTAGAACTTTGTTTAACACAACTGCAAGATACAGGCAAAATTAGATATTTTAAAATTGGTGAGCGGGATGTGTACGATCGCTTCCTCATCCCCGAAAAATTATATGGTAGAGAAGCAGAAGTCAGCACCTTATTACAAGCATTTGAACGGGTGGCTAGTGGCACATCAGAAATGATGTTGGTGGCGGGATTTTCTGGAATTGGCAAAACGGCTGTAATTAACGAAATTCACAAGCCAATTACCCGTCAAAAAGGTTACTTTATCAAAGGTAAATTTGACCAATTTAACCGGAATATACCTTTCTCTGCCTTTGTTCAGGCTTTGCGCGATTTGATGGGGCAATTATTATCAGAATCAGATGCCAAATTGGTGAAGTGGCAGAGCCGAATTTTAGAGATTGTCGGGGAAAATGGGCAAGTTTTAGTTGAGGTAATTCCTGAACTAGAACGATTGATTGGTAAACAACCACCAGCACCAGAACTATCAGTAACTGAGGCACAAAATCGGTTTAATGTCTTGTTTCAAAAATTTATTGCTATCTTCACTACATCAGAGCATCCTTTAGTAATGTTTTTGGATGATTTACAGTGGGCAGATTTGGCTTCTTTGCAATTAATTAAACTGTTAATGGAGGATGAAAACTATCTGCTGTTGTTGGGTGCTTATCGAGATAATGAAGTGTCACCAGCGCACCCGTTAATGTTGATGGTGGAGGAACTAAAGAAAGCTGGTAAGACCGTTAATACTATTACCCTTAATCCTCTAGCTGCTCAAAATGTAAATCGGTTAATAGCTGATACTTTACGTTGTCCTACAGAGCAATCGCAACCCCTTACAGAATTAATTGAGCGCAAAACCAGAGGTAATCCCTTTTTTATTACCCAGTTTCTCAAGAAATTATATGAAGATGGGGAAATTACATTTAACCATCAGGAAGGTTATTGGGAATGCGATATTATACAAATTCAGGCGCTATCTCTAACTGATGATGTAGTGGAATTTGTCGCTCAACAATTGCAGAAATTACCTCAAGAAACACAAAATATTTTACAGTTGGCTGCTTGTATTGGTAACTCTTTTGACTTAAGAACCTTAGCAATAGTTTCTCAGCAATCTGTTACTAATGTGGCAACAGCACTATGGAAAGCTTTACAAGAAGGCTTGATTCTACCCACTAGCCAAACTTACAAATTATTTCAGACAGAGAATGAAGCACAAACTGATTCCCAGAAAAGTATTGATGATAATTCTGTGAATTTGACTTATCGCTTTCTGCACGATCGCATTCAACAAGCCGCCTATAAACTAATTGCAGCCGATCAACGACAATCCACACATTTGGCAATTGGTAAATTACTGTACGCCAATACACCAGAAACTCAACTAGATAAACATATATTTGAAATTATCAATCACCTGAATAAAGGCATTGATTTAATTACCCAGCCTGATGAAAAACTAAAGTTAGCCCAACTAAATTTCATGGCGGGATGCAAAGCTAAAAGTGCGATCGCCTATAATGCAGCCATCAATTACTTTAACCTAGGAATTGATTTACTCCCTGCTGATACTTGGATAACAAACTACGAACTAACTCTAAATCTGCATCACCAGCGTCTCGAAGCTGCTTGTCTAAGTACCGACTTTGATAAGTTGGCAGTCTGGGGTGACATTATATTGCAATCTGCGACTTCTTTGCTCGACACTATTAAAGTCCATGAAACCCGCATGATAGCATTGCGTTCTCAAAGCAAATTTGCTGAAGTGGTAGAGACTGCATTACAGGTGTTGAAATTACTGGGTGTGGAATTTCCCGAACAGCCAACTATGGCAGATATTAGTGCAGCAGCCGAATATACAAGGCAATTATGGCAAGAACGCACACCCTTAAGTTTGCTGGATTTGCCTGTAATGAACGATCCCTATCAACTAGCAGCGATGCAAATCATGACTAAACTGGTGTCTTCTGTTTACGCTGCTAAACCTGCACTATTACCACTCATCACCTTCAAACAAGTGCAGATGTCTATCCAGTTTGGTAATTCATCTATTGCCATTTTTTCCTATGCAGACTACGGATTAATTCTCTGTGGTCTTATGGAAGATATTCATGCTGGCTATGAATTTGGACAACTTTCATTAAAGTTATTAGAACAATATCAGATTACTGCTTTTAAAAGTAGAGCTTACTTTATTACTAACAGTTTTATTCACCACTGGAAAGAACCTCTGCAAAATATTATGCCATCTTTGTTGGCAGGTTATCAGATTGGTTTAGAAACAGGAGACTGGGAATGTGTAGCGTTGAACTTATTAGTATACGCAAATTACTGCTATTGGAGTGGTAGAGAATTAACTGAGTTGGCAGAAGAAATGCAGCTTTATCGCCAAGTAATCAGTCAGATCAAGCAAGAGGCACAGTTAAAATATTATGAGTGTTGTCAACAAACAATTCTCAACTTGTTGGGGAATGGAGAAGTTCCCTATTTTTTACAAGGCACAGTGTTTGATGTCAGCCAAGTTTTACCCAGTTTGCAAGTTTTGAGTGACCGATTGGGTTTATTCTATGTTTATATGTATCAAGCATTTCTCTGTTACTTGTTTGGAAAAGATGAACTAGCTCTACAACAAACAGCTTTAGCAGAACAATATAGTGATGCTAGTAGTGGCAGTTTAACAATCGTTGTTTGGTTTTTCTATGATGCTTTAATTCATTTAATGCAGTATGAAACGGCAGACACTGAACAACAATCAAGAATTATTGAGCAAGTCAATAGTCATCAAGAAAAACTCCAAAACTGGGCAAATTTAGCCCCCTTTAATCATCAACATCGCTGGCAACTTGTAGCAGCAGAAAAATTGCGGGTTTTGGGTCAAAATTATGATGCAATGGCACATTATGATTTAGCTATTGCAGCCGCAAAAACCCACGGTTATTTACAAGAAGAAGCACTCAGCAATGAACTGGCGGCTAAATTTTACTTGAACTGGGGCAAAGAGAAAGTAGCCGCAGGTTATATGCAGGAGGCATACTACTGTTACGCTCGTTGGGGTAGCCAAGCCAAAACCCAGGATTTAGAAAATTGCTACCCTCAATTACTGCAACCTATTCTCCAGCAGAAAGTACAATCGCTGAATGTGCTGGAAACTCTCTCCACACAAGTTAATCCTCAAATTTCGATTCATAGTTCCAAAGAACAAACTCGTTCTTCTAGTAGCAACATCAATGTAGCGTTGGATTTTGGGGCGATTCTCAAAGCTTCTCAAGCTATTTCCGGCACAATTCAACTTGATGAACTGTTGCAAAAACTGACTCAGATTATTTTGCAACATTCTGGGGGCGATCGCTGCGCTTTAATTTTGCCTGATAGTCAAGGCGAATGGCAGGTAAGAGCAATTGCGACACTAGATAACACCGAACTTTTTTGTGAACCTTTAGAGAACAATCCCAATTTACCTGTCAAATTTATTCAATATGTGAAAAATACCCAAGAAATTGTGGTAGTTAATGAACTGCAAACTGATCTACCTGTAATTGATGAATATTTACTTCAACGACAACCAAAAAGTCTGTTGTGCTTACCGATTCTCAATCAAGGTAATTTAATTGGAATTTTGTATTTAAAGAATCGCTCAACCAGTAATGTGTTTACTAGCGATCGCGTCTTGATTCTCAATTTTCTTTGTACCCAAGCCGCGATTTCTCTAGAAAATGCTCGACTTTATGAAGATTCGCAAATTTATGCCCACCAGTTAGAAGAATCGCTGGAAAAATTACGCTTGAGTGAAAACCGCTTTCAGAAACTGGCAGATAATATTCCCGGATTAATTTATCAAATTCGGATTCAAGCCGATGGTTCATCTTCAATATCTTATGTGAGTTCTGGATGCCAAACTCTTTACGAAGTGACGGCTGAAGATTTAATGTCAGGAAAATATAGTCTGCGTGATTTTGAACATCCTGATGATCAAGCTGAGTTGTTTCGCGCCACTATGGAGTCAGGACAAAATCTCACTACCTTTCGACACGAATGGCGGATTATTACACCTAATGGAAATGTCAAATGGGTAAAAGCTGTTTCTCGACCAGAAATTAGCGAAGATGGTGAGATGGTATGGGATGGGATTGTGATTGATATTAGCGATCGCAAACGTGCAGAACAAGAGCAACAACAACTACTAGCAATTGTGAATGCTACCCCAGATATTGTTGGTATTACTGATGCAAATGGCAATAATATTTACATTAATCCTGCTGGGCAGAGAGTTTGGCAATTGAAAGATAGTAACGCAAAATTACATATTTCTAGCCTGACACCACCTCAAGCAATGCAATATATGCAGAGCGTCGCCGTACCAACCGCTATCCGTCAGGGAACTTGGAGTGGTGAGTCAGCCATCTTAGACATAAATGGTAAGGAAATTCCAGTTTCTCAGGTTGTGATTGCTCATAAAAATGCTGCCGATGAAGTTGAATATCTGTCTACCATTATTCGAGATATTAGCGATCGCAAACAAGCTGAAGCTGCAATTGAGCAAAAATCACTGGAACTCCAACAAGCTCTTAACGAACTCAAACAAACTCAACTACAAATGGTGCAACAAGAAAAAATGTCTGCACTGGGTAATTTAGTTGCAGGTGTGGCTCATGAAATGAACAATCCTCTCGGTTTTATTTCGGCTAGTCTCGAACAAACTAAACCGATGTTTACGGATATCACCACACACCTCCAACTCTATCAGAAAGCCCTCCCCAATCCTGAAGATGAAATTCTCACTCATGCCACAGAAATTGACTTAGAGTATAGTCTAGAAGACTTGCCAAAAATCCTTGATGCAATGGTGGTGGCTTGTGGGAGATTAAAAAGTATTAGCACTAGTTTAAGAACTTTCTCCCGTGCAGATCAAAATTATAAAGTGCTATTTAATATTAATGAAGGCATTGATAGTACAATTTTAATTCTCAAACATCGCCTCAAAGCCAATGAAAAACGTCCAGAAATTATCGTGGTGACAGATTACGATAATTTACAACCAATCCCGTGTTTTCCTGGGCAACTCAATCAGGTATTTATGAATATCATTGCCAATGCGATCGATGCTTTAGATGAGTCAAGCATTGGGCGTACTTTTGAAGAAATTAAAATAAATCCTTACAAAATTATTGTTAAAACTGCCATTGAAAATAATCATGTTCAAATCTCCATTGCTGATAATGGTCAAGGCATGAGTGAAGATATCAAATCCCAAATATTTGATTATTTATTTACCACCAAAGAAGTCGGCAAAGGTACAGGCTTAGGACTAGCGATCGCCCGTCAAATTGTCGAAGAAAAACATGGGGGTAAAATTGCAGTTAATTCCGTTTTAGGAGAGGGAACAGAGTTTATAATTTCCCTACCTATTACAGATGATACTATTAACAATAACTAAGTGGGAGACAAGGGGGACAAGGGGGACAAGGAATACAAGGAAGACAAGGGAGACAACGGGGATAAGGGAGACAAGGAAGATAAGGTAGTTTGATGAAACTTATTTCTTTGCCAAGTCTGAAAGAGCGACTAGTATATTTACTCAGCACTTTCAACTCAGCACTAAGCACTTTCAAAAGAGAGATGTTTGTTCATGATTGAGTTCAAAAATCAAAGGTTGTACGAACAACCCCGACATATTGAGTATCATTATTGCGGTTGTTCTCTGGGTTGAGAATCATCCAAAAACCAGGAGTCACCGATATATTATTGTTCAGTCGCCAGCGATAAAATGCTTCGATGTGGTAAGAATTATCTCCTTCTTGACGGACATCACTGTAAGCAACTCGCGGTGGTAAACCAAAAATGATTCCTGGGAGATTACCCTTACCCCCCACATCAGGAAATGACATTCCAATTGCCCCAAACCAGGCATTAGCATTGTCGCCACTATTGACAAACAAAGAATCTGTACTACCCCGCCCATTAGAAATATCGCTGAAACCAGAGTTTTTGGCAGTCGCCCAAATATATCCACCCCAAGCATGTACCTGGAAATTTGGGGAAAAGCGATAGTATCCTTGCATTCCCACAATACTGTTAGCAGTGGTAATACTATTCCCAAACGGAGAAGTTGCTAAAACACTTCCCGTCCCACCTGTGAGATCAACTACTCCACCAGGGCTATAACCATGAGAGTAAGCTACACCCACAGCACCTTTTTGACCGTAATAAGCTAAATGTGCCAGGGCATTGTAACCGCCATCAAATAAGCCGTTTTTCTCGGTTGATGTATTCGGACTGCTGGCTAAATAGCCCAAAGTCAGCACCAAGTCTTGAGTAATATTCCAGTTAGCAGCTGCCCCACCACCACCTCTGCGGAATATAGGGCTATATGATCCAAACAGTGAAAGTACTCCATTACCATCATCAGCAATTGTTGGAGGTGTAACCGTAGTGGAAATGTCCGTATAACCAATACCTGTAGGGCCAACTACAAAAGAGAGCGAATCACTCACCGGGAAGTAATAACGAACATGGGGTACAAACAGCGTATTGTTACTATCAAAATCAAAGTTCAAGCGTGTCATCCCTGTACCTGTGGCAGCAGCAACTTGGCTAGAACCATTGTTATTCGCAAAGTTACCAAACTCTAACCGGACTCGCAGTAAATCTTTGCCTGTAAAACTACTTTCTAAATTCAAACGACCGCGAGTTGCTAAGAATGGGTTAGTTTCATCTTTTGTACCACCTACTTTATTGCCAAAGGTATCGCTCACAGCCGTAATAATTTGAGCATTTAATCTGGTGGTCGTAGAAAATTGCTGTTGTTCTAAAGTGTTTGTCCGCGCTTCTAAATTATCTATCCGACCTCGTAAGGTGTTTAATTCGGTGGCAAAGTCTGTCTGTAACTTTTGCAATACCGCTAAGTCTTCTTTGTTAACTAGTTCACTAGTAGATGTGGCAATTAACTCATTGATATGGTCTAAGCAAGCATTTAAACCGACAGCAAATTCGTACCGCGTTAAGGCACGATTACCGCGATAAGTATAATTCGGATAACCTGCGATACAACCGTAACGTTCTACTAATGACTGCAAGGCTGTAAATGCCCAATCTGTTGGCTGTACATCAGAAAATTGAGACACTGAGGTGACTTGTTCTTGCAGTGTATGAGTATTATCTATAGTTTCTGCCAAGACAGTTGGAGAGGCTAAAAGTAAAAGCAGAAAACTGTACAAAGGATGTTTCAACATGGCGTATTGTGGAGTAAAAATCTGCATGGCGAATTAGAAACCTCTGGCTGTGTTTGAGCTTGAGAGGTTTCGACTGATATGGCAGGAAGGAGACAAATTGAACGAACCACAGAGGCGCAGAGGACTCGGAGGAAAGAGAGTTTCACAGAGTTTTTGTGTAAATCGATGGATTCTCTGGACTTAAAAACTCCACTTTCTATTAATTTCTCACTGATTTATATGTCTGCAATAACAGCACAGGTTATTGATGTGAAAGCTTTTATCTGCGGTTAATTATTCTGGCTGGAGTGAGAACCGCTATGCCTGGATTTCTCTCTTGTGAGAAATCCAGGGTGGTGGGAGGGGTGGGAAGTGTGGGAGGATGGTGAAGAAATCTTTCCCCCCACACTCCCCTCTCTCTCCACACCCGCCACCCATACGTGAGAAATTCGGGTATGGAGGGAATAGAGAATCTGAAAACTGTTCCCTATTCCCTGGCGTAATTACATATCTTCTAATTCCATACCTTTGGTTTCCTTGATAAAAAATAGTACGAAAAATAATGAGATGGCGGCCGCAGTTGTATAAAGTCCGTAGGCTGCGCCCAAGCCGAAATATTGCAGAATGGGAGGAAATGATGTGGAAACAGCGAAATTAGCTACCCACTGCATCGCGGCGGCAACGGAAAGTGCTGCGGCGCGAATTTTATTATTAAACATTTCGCCTAAGAGTACCCAGGTGACTGGCCCCCAGGAGAAACCGAAACAAAATACATAGAGGTTGGCAGCTAAAAGCGCGACAAGACCTGAACTACCATTGAGATTTGGGTTGCCAGCAGCATCTAATGGCGCAGTGCCGAAAATCGATGCCATTGTTCCCAAGGTAATGGTCATACCGATTGACCCTAGAATTAACAAGGGCTTGCGACCAAATTTATCAACGAAGGCGATCGCTACTAATGTAGTAATAATATTTACTGCACCTGTAATTACTGTAATTGAGAGGGAATCTTTTTCGGAAAAGCCCACAGCCCGCCATAAAACACTACTGTAGTAAAAAATGACGTTAATACCGACGAATTGTTGAAGTAAAGATATACCAATACCCACCCAAACTATGGGGAGAAGTCCACCACTCCGGCGTAAAAGGTCAGAAAATTGTGGTTCCCGTTCTCGCATTACTGTTTGGCGAATTTCCTCGATTTTGGCGAGGACGTTACCCCCGATAATTTTATGCAGCACATTGGCAGCTTCTGGTTCTCGTCCTTGGGCTACTAAATAGCGGGGTGATTCAGGAATCATTAAAGCAGCCATACCATACAACACCGCCGGCGGAATTTCCGTCCAAAACATCCACCGCCAAGCGTCTATCCCAAACAAAAACGGTGACTCGGCTGAACCTGCTGATACTGCTATAAAGTAGTCACATAGCAGGGCGATGAAAATTCCCACGACAATTGCTAGTTGTTGCAGAGATCCCAATCTGCCTCGCAAATTACTAGGGGAACATTCAGCAATGTAAGCCGGGGCAATGACACTGGCTGCACCAACAGCCAACCCACCCAATACCCGCCAAAAGATAAAATCCCAAATGCCAAAGGCAATCCCGGAACCAACAGCACTGATGGTAAAGAAAACTGAAGCTACCACCATTGCTTTGACTCGGCCATATCGGTCGGCAATTTTGCCAGCATAAAAGGCTCCGATCGCCGAGCCTAACAATGCCAGGGATACGGCAAGGCCAGTTAGTACACTATTGGCGTTAAAAGCTGTAGATAAAGCTGCCACTGCACCGTTAATCACGGCGGTATCAAACCCGAACAAAAAGCCACCGAGGGCAGCAGCACCGGCAATTAAAATGACATAGAAGGTGTTGGATTTACGACGAGTTGTGGTAGATGTCATGGTTGTATTTGGTGTTTGGGAATAAGATGATGAGTTATTCAAGCCCAGATGCGGAGGCGCAGAGAGGAGAAGGATAGTTGATAGTGCTGACTATTCTTCGCCCTGCACCTTTGCACTCGTGCCTAACGTCGGGAACGTCTGCGGAGTCTATCAATCATGACTGCGGCAATTATTACTAAGCCTTTTACAACGAGTTGCCAGAAGTAAGACATATTTAATAGGGTCAAACCGTTGTTGAGGACTGCAATAATTAATGCACCCAAGAGTGTGCCGCCAATTGTACCGATACCGCCTGTGAAGCTGGTTCCACCAAGGATGACGGCAGCGATCGCATCTAGTTCATAACCTTGTCCTAACATCCCTGTGGCACTGTACAGGCGACTAGCACTCATTACTCCGGCTAAACCTGCCAGCAACCCACTTACGCCATACACAAACAACAACACCCGATTGACTTTAATACCTGTTAATCTGGCGGCTCGTTCGTTACCACCAACAGCGTATATTTGGACACCCAAAACTGTCTGTCTCAGGACAAACCAACTCACAGCCACAATTAATAAGGCGAGGATAACTAACCAAGGTAAGGGGCCGACGTAGCTATTACCTATCCAAGCAAAGTTGATGTTGCGGTTAATAACTGTTGTGCCATTGGCTACCAAATAAGCAGCACCTCGTAAGGCTGTTAATGAACCCAAGGTGACAATAAATGGCGGAACATCCAAATAGGTGATTAATGCACCGTTGAGTAAACCCAAACATAATCCTGTCAGTAAAGCAGCCGGAACAGCTAACCAACCCAAGACCGGAATGAGAGAGACTAACACTGCAACTACGGCAGACACAGCCAAGATAGAACCGACGGAAAGGTCAATCCCGCCAGTAAGAATCACAAATGTCATTCCTGTGGCCAGCACTATATTAATAGATGCCTGACGTAAGATATTGACGGCGTTACCTGCTGTGAAAAAGTTGGGACTTAGCAGGGAAAATAAAATACAGATAATGACAAGAATCGGTAAAATACCAGCAACTTGCAAAAAGTTGTTGATGGATTTACGGCGACTGGCTGCGGAATTTTGGCTAGGTCTATTGTTGACAGGTCTTAAGGTTTGACTCATGATGCTGTTACCTCCGATGCTCCAGTTGCATAGTGCATAATGTTTTCTTGGGTGATTTCTTTGCCTGGGCTGTCGTCGAGTTCACCGACTAACTTTCCTTCACGCATAACTAAAACGCGATCGCTCATCCCCACAATTTCTGGCAATTCGCTAGAAACCATCAAAATTGCGACTCCTTGGGCGGCTAAGTCACTAATAATTCTGTAAATTTCGCTTTTCGCCCCAATATCTACGCCGCGTGTTGGTTCATCTAGCATTAATACTCTGGGATTAATGGCTAACCACCGCGCCAGCAGGAGTTTTTGCTGATTCCCTCCAGATAAATCCACGGCGCGAATTTCTAAGTTAGCTAGTCGGATATGGAAGTTTTCGACGGCTTCTGTGGCAATCTTATTAACTGAACCCCAGTTGACAATGCCAAGGTTGGCATCTTGCTTGAGTCTATTCAGTCCAATATTCTTTCGGGAACTCATTTCCAGAAATAAACCTTGGTCTTTGCGGTCTTCGGGGACGTAGCCAATACCTGCGGCGATCGCATCACTGGGCGAATTAATCTCTAATTTCTTGCCATTCAGGAATACTTCACCACTAGCTTTGCGATCGGCACCAAAAATTAACCGCGATACCTCTGTCCGTCCTGCACCTACTAACCCAGAAAGTCCCAAAATTTCACCAGCCCGCAGTTGAAAACTCGTTGGCTGAATTTTGCGTCCGTCAGTAATATTTCTAACTTCCAGCATTACTGCACCAGGATTCTTTTGTCGTTGATGTTCGTAAAAGTCCTGCATGGAACGACCGACCATCATCTGTACCAATCGCTGGGGCGAAATTTCATCACGAGTCAGACTGCCAATATATTGACCATCACGCAACACACTAATGCGGTCAGCCAACGCATAGATTTCTTCCATCCGATGACTGATATAAATAATGGCAATGCCATCGTTGCGGAGTTTGCGAATTACTTCAAATAAGCGTTCCGTCTCGCGGTCAGATAAGGCGGCTGTTGGCTCATCCATCACCAAAATCCGGCTGTTATCTTTCAGCGCCCTGGCAATTTCGACTTGCTGTTGTTCCGCGATCGCTAATGTACCCACAATAGTTTGTGGTGTAAAAGTCGCTCCCAAACTATCTAGCACCTGCTGGGCTTCGAGTTCCATCGTTTTGCGGTCTAAAAACTGACCCTTTTGCAACTCACTCCCCATAAATATGTTTTCGGTAACGCTTAAGTTGGGTGCGACGTTCAATTCTTGATAAATCAGATTAATACCCGCTTGTCTGGCTGTTCCTGGGTCGGTAATTTTCACCGGTTGACCATTAATGTGAATCTCCCCTTCATCCGCAATGTAAGCCCCAGCAAGAATTTTCATTAATGTGCTTTTACCTGCCCCATTTTCACCCATCAAGGCATGAACTTCTCCGGGATAAATGGTCAAATTTACACCTTGCAAAGCCGGAACACCATGAAATCGTTTCGCAATCCCCTGCATTTCTAGTACAGGGTTGGCAGTCGCCGCCGGCAGAAAATCAGTTTCAATATTTGTTGTCATGATTATTAAGTGCTGAGTTGAGAGTACTGAGTGCTGAGTGTTGTACACTGAGCGTTCGCGCAGCGTCTCCGACAGGAGAAGTCGAAGTGTACGTGCTGAGTTAATATTTCTCCCCCTTGTCTCCCTTGTCTCCCTTGTCCCCTGCCTCTTCTACCAGCCAGTAGAAGTACTAACGTTCTCTTTCGTAATCAACTTGGCAGGAATCAAAATGTCCGGTGATGTGGGTTTTTTGCCGTTTAAAATATCGTTGCCAACTTGCACTGCTGTTGCAGTCATCCCTCTAGGATTTTGAGTGGCGGTAGCAGCATATAAGCTATCGTTAGCAGCGATCGCTTCAATTGCTTCTGGCGCACCATCCACTCCCACTATGAAAAATTCTTTGCGTTTGGCTTGGTTGGCGGCTAAATCTACTCCCACGCCACTGGGGTCGTTGATGGCAAAAACAGCATCAATTTTGGGGAAAGTTACTAGCAAGTCACTCATAACTCTCAGTCCTCCATCCCGGCTACCTTCGGCGTTCTGGTCTTTAGAAAGGATTTTGATATCGGGATATTTGGCTAAAACTTTTAAGCAGCCATCAACTCGCTGAATTACAGAAGCTACTGGCGGCCCGTTGACTATAACGACATTACCTTTACCTTTTAGGCGATCGGCAATATATTGACAACTAATTTCTCCTGCTTGCAAGTTATTGGTGGTAACGGTAGCATCTACCTCTGCGTCTACGCCTGTGTCTACCGCAATCACAATCTTGCCTTCTTTTCTGGCTTGCTCAACTGCTGGTCTGATACCTTTACTGTCAGCCGCATTCAAAATAATAATGTCAGTATTCGCCGCCACGAAGTTTTCAATTTGATTAAATTGCTGGTTTAGGTCATATCCGCTAGAAACAACGGTGACTCTGACATCATTACCACCAATTTTTTTCGCTTCTTTCTCCGCGCCTTTGGCCATGACCACAAAGAAAGGATTACTTAAATCGCCCAACGTCACACCAACAGATCGTAATTTAGTATTGCGATCGCCTACGCTGGACTGAGTATTTATATCAGTAACATTCTTGACCTCAGTGTCAATGGCTGTGTTGCCATTGGGAGAAATATTACTACAGCTGACCAAAGTACCACTGACAATACTTAATAAGGTCGCTGCCATCGCCTGTTTTTTCACATTCATCCACATCCTCTTAAAAAAGCTGGTAAAACCGGAAATATGTGTAGAAATATTAACTAAGCTAAAATCATCTTTTAATTTTGCCTTCTGCCTTTTGTTTTCTGCTTTCTCCTAACGATAGATATTTACTCAGACTTAACTTGAAAAATTTGTCATTGTTTTCGATTTTGCTAAAAGTTGAGTCTGTGTGTGAAAAAAATTTACTTAAGTCGGCAAACATTTTTAGATGAATTTTAGATTGATCCCTGATATTGTTCTGAAGGCTTTCAGCATTAAGTAACTATTGGTGAAAATCCTGTAATCTCAAGACTTCAAGCATTTATTCAAATTTCAGCAACAGGTTCTTTTGGGAGAAAATGTTGTTAAATCTGATTTTCTTAATGTTTAAACTGATGTTATGCACAGGTGTGCATTTCTGATGTCTTTTATTCTTGCACACCTGTGCATAAAATTTGTGTTAATTTTATTTAAGTTGCTTAGGATAGTGCTGAACATGAGTAAACGAAAGATTTCCATTGAAGATATTGCTCGCAAAGCAGGTGTTTCTCATTCCACGGTTTCACGCGCTTTACGAGACAGTCCGTTGATTAGTTCTAAGGTGCGGGAAGAAATCAAAAGACTGGCGCAGGAAATGAACTATGTACCAAATGCGATCGCTCAAAGTTTACAAAATCAGCGAACTTATACCGTTGGGGTAATTGTCACATCCATCGCTGATCCCTTTTTTGGCGAACTGGTAGAGGGAATTGAACAAGTTGCGAGACTTGCTGGCTTAAATGTGTTGTTAAATGCGTCACATGGAGATTTTGAGCAAGAAATAGCCGCTATTGAAAATTTTCACTACCGCCGAGTCGATGGAATTTTAGTCGCGGACTCCCGCATTGGCAAAAACCACAACAAGCAGTTAACCCAACTGACTGTTCCAACAGTTCTGATTAACATCGATACGGAAGATCACAACGAAACCTTTCACTCCGTCGCCATCGATGATCGCTTCGGTGGCTGTGTAGCTGTAGAACATCTCCTAGATTTAGGACACACTCGGATTGGCTATTTAGGAGTAGGTGACGGTAGCAAAGCAGACCAACAACGCCTAGAAGGATATCACCTGGCGCTATCTCAAGCAGAGTTACCGTCAAATCAAGATTGGGTAGCCATTCCCCAGCGAGACAGTCAAACAATCAGCGATTTTGATATCGGGAAACAACTCCTACCTCAATTAGTAGCGGCTGGCGTAACTGGCATTTTTTGTTACAACGATATGGTTGCCGTTGGCGCTCTTTTGGCTTGTAAAGAACTAGGTATTTCCGTCCCGCAAGACTTGAGCCTTGTGGGATTTGATAATATTGCCCTTGCCAGTTACATCACACCACCACTCACAACAGTCAGTCAACGTATGGTAGAAATGGGCGAATTGGCTATGACAATGTTGCTTGACTTATTTGAAGAAAAAGCTGTGAATAATATTCTTCTATCTCCGTTTTTAGTCAAACGGGGTACTACCACCAAAGTTAGTAAAGCTAAAAAAACCAGTAATTATATCGAGGTAAAAATCTAGCTTGGTGGTAAAGTTTATAAGTATGTAACAAAAACTTTACGGTTATTCGTGAGCTGCTTTGATGAGCTTTGTACGTAATATCTTGTTCTGGCGATTTTTCATATATCAAAACATCTATGTAAAAACCGTAGAATATTTTTCTCTACTTCCTACTCGTGACAGGTGACAGGTGACAGGTGACAGGTGACAGAGTAATTCTCAATGATTCACAAACATCTCTCCCTTGTCTCCCCTCTCCTCCTTGTCTTCCTTGTCTCTAAGTTAAACTCCGTCTCTCAAAAAAAACTACCGGAGCAGTTAGATATAAAACACCGCCCCGGTAAGTTAATTTGAATAAAATATTCACAGTCTTGGAAGTGGATTTACGCAACAACTTTTCTTGATAAATTCACTCTAGGCTATGATTTCGTCAATGCTGCTGAGAAAAGTTGTTTAAATCAAACTTTAATTGTTCTGCAATCTTTATTTGCCAAGAAAAATAATAGAAGACTCTGGATCAGGGAATATTTGTAGTAAAAAACTAGAGACTATAGCTATAGCTTCAGTGAAGTGGGCGGTAGACTTTTCTGTGTCCAAGTTAAACATCTAAAAAATATACTCCCAATCCAAAATCCGAAATCATAGACTGATTAGTCATTGTCCCATTGTTCACGACCAATGAGGTCGCCAATGCGATCGCGCAATAGAAAATCGCATTTTTCCAACTCACATTCAACGCACACCCACTCTCTTGCAGGGATATATTGGCAGAGTGTATATATTGGCTGTTGTCGGCTAACCATCCCCTTCTGCACCAGTCGGCGTGCTTCGTCTTGGATTACATCTAGAGAGTAGTAATTGATAGAGGGCACCGTATTCACACTCATGATTTGTTCTCACACATTTATACGTAGATAGTATTCCCACTTATCATGGGAAACAAACATGACAGAGATTAGACTTGTAGCTAGGGTTTTGTATTTTGCTATACGGAACTAATTTCATTTTGACGCTACATACCCTCAAATTATCTAAAGAAATGTTGCAAAAGTCAACGTTTTCTGACATTTGTCTTCCATATAGTTAATACAAAAAATCCCATCGTAGTGAAATTAACCTCTTGTAACGGTTGTTTTATCTGCCTTAAAGAAGTTGTAAAGCTTCACTGCAACGGCCTTCAAGCATAATTCAGCAGACACTTATAGTTCATACTGTAAATTTAGTTATGTAATTCATAACCAGCAAGTCTTGTTTAAAGATGCTGATGTAAGTCCATAGCTAAATACCCGAAAAATTATTCGGTAAGAATTGAAGTATAAACTGTTGCAAAATATATGCGCTAACGTACACCACGAAAACTTGCACAGCCGCATATATTAATCATTTCTTAAAAAATAACCGCAGTTATGCTTGTTAATTGCAGCACTACGGCAAGACTTACGGCTGTAATTCACTCACTAATGATGGGGTTTCAGGGTGAAAAGGTGTGGGATGTAAGGGTTTTGAATAAGTAGACTTCTATAGGGAAGTCAAAAGTTAAAAGTTCAAAGTCAAACATTCTCTGACTTTTGACTTGATTTTGCCCTGACACTCTTCCCAAAACCCTTGATTTTCCGTCTTCCTGCGTCAGTCCCAAGATATATACTTGAACCCAAAAAGATGAATTTTTATTGAGTTATTAATTTTCGCTGACAGAAAATTCTTGGCAGTCAGAATATATTGAGATTTGTAACAAGCTTGAAATTTCAGTTTTTTCCCAACCTGACTAACGGCGAAAGACAGATTAAGGCATAAATCGATCTAAAGCTGCTTTTAATTGCTCAATTTCAACATCTATATTGCCGTCTTTGGCTGCTCTGGCAATACACTCAGTTAAGTGTTCATCTAAGACAATGCGGGCAACTCGATCTAACGCGCCCCGAACTGCGGCAATCTGCAATAATACATCCGGACAGGGACTGCTTTGTTGCACCATTGTTTTAATACCGCGAATATGTCCTTCTATGCGTGACAACCGATTGACAATTTTGCGTAAAGACTCTTCACTATGAACATGAGAATGATGGGACTCTCCATGCTCATGATGATCTATATCATGGGAGTGGATTTGTTCGGTTGACTGAGAGATAGACAAGGATTCGGACTTTAATCGGTTTGATCCATTCATGGTATTAAAGCACTGGCAGTACTAAGATCCTAGCCTAGAGGGGTGAGTAGGTGTTATTTCTATTTACTCTGAGGAGCGATCGCAGTAGGAAATTGTAGTTAGAAAAATTTTCGTCAACCTCGGTAACTTTCCTATGAAGTTGATGGTGGGTGCTATAACCGATGAAGTAACTCTTCATACTCTGTATGTGTGCCAATCCAAAACCAATAAATGTGATTATCTTCCAACAAACCGAGGACTCGATAGTCTAAACTTACGCGAGCTGAATAAATTGGTTGACGTTGGCTAACTTGTTTGAACTGAAGACTATTGTGATAGGGATCTGAGCGCCAGATTGCATAACTCAGACTCAGAGGGAAAAACCTCATCTAAAGGGGTGATATCTCCAGCAGCAATTTCCTGTCGTACCATGTCAGCTATTCGCTCCCACTGAGCATCTGTCGTAGATTCAAACTGAGCTTTCTATTTGCGTTCATCTTCCATTTCAGCTAAAAGACGAACCGCGATCGCATCTTGTTCGTCAGCTGGTAGAGCTTTTAGTTGGGCGATTACTTTTTCCAGTAGTTCAGTCATCACAAAATTACTCCGACCAAAGAATTACTAACTATTATCGCTGACTGATGCCTGAAAGCTTTGTCAATCCAGAGTTGACTGTCTGAGTGACGGAATTAGAACCGATAGCAGCAATATGCAATCATCCAATACCCAACTTCCACAGACAATCTTTGTGCGTAAATCCTGGTGATATCCGAACCTCTATAGGGTAAATCTCCGTAATAGCTTTCAAGGGAAATTTTCAATTAATTTAAATTACAGGTAGCCTATACCATGCTTTAGCACCCGTATGGAGTATCTAAAGCAGTAACAATAAAGTTAGTACACAGGAATTTCATCCTAGCTGTAAAAATAACTTTAGATAGATTTGTCACGACTAAGCAAAAATTCGGCTTGTTAAATTTAGGTTGTGATTATGCGATTGTCCAAAATAACCCTTTCTATACGTAGACTTAGTACCCATATTTTCGCCATATTTTTGGGAGTTTTGCTCACAGTTAGCACTTTGCGGGTGTTACCTTCCCAAGCGGAACCTGCACCCAGTTCAGTGAAGGTTGGTGATACACCAGAACTGATAGCCCAAAAACAATCACCAGCGACTGCTGCTATCGGTAATAGTAGTTTTGTGACTGCGGCGGTGAATCGCGTCGGACAAGCAGTGGTGAGAATTGACACGGAACGTACAATTACGCGCCGTCGTGTTGACCCATTTTTGGAAGACCCATTTTTCCGGCAGTTTTTTGGTGATGCTTATTCTCAACAATTACCACCAGAACAGATGCGTGGTTTAGGTTCGGGATTCATTATTGATAAAAGTGGTTTGATTTTAACTAATGCCCACGTTGTAGATAAAGCCGATAGAGTTACAGTCCGCCTCAAGGATGGTCGTACCTTTGATGGCAAAGTTCAAGGTATTGACGAAGTGACAGATTTAGCGGTTGTCAAAATTAACGCTGGGAAAGATTTACCCGTTGCACCTTTAGGTTCTTCTAATGCTGTACAAGTGGGAGACTGGGCGATCGCAGTTGGTAATCCTTTAGGTTTTGATAACACAGTGACTTTAGGTATTGTCAGCACCCTCAAGCGTTCTAGCGCCCAAGTGGGAATTTCGGATAAACGCCTAGACTTCATTCAAACTGACGCAGCCATTAACCCTGGTAACTCTGGTGGGCCGTTGTTGAATGAACGTGGCGAAGTGATTGGGATTAACACTGCGATTCGTGCTGATGCGATGGGTATTGGTTTTGCGATTCCCATTGATAAAGCTAAAGCGATCGCCACACAACTGGAAAGAGATGGTAAAGTTGCTCACCCCTATTTAGGTGTGCAGATGGTCACATTAACCCCAGAATTAGCGAAACAAAATAACAGTGACCCCAACTCTACATTTGAAATTCCAGAAGTGAATGGAGTTTTAGTGATGCGAGTTGTCCCCAATTCCCCAGCCGCTAAAGCTGGTATTCGCCGTGGTGATGTCATCCTGCAAATAGATGGCCAAGCTATTACCAATGCTGAACAGCTGCAAAACTTTGTGGAAAATAGCAACCTTGGTCAAGCCTTACAAGTAAAAATCCAAAGAGGTACTCAAACACAACAGCTATCAGTACGCACTGCTGAGTTACAAAATGCGACTTCGTAAATGCTAATTTCTGATATCTGAAAAATGGGGATAGGCTTAGGCTTATCCCCGTATTTTTTTGAGTGATGGCGATTTGGATATAGGAACGGAAGAGACAAGGGAGAAAGATGTTTGTAAATCATTTTTTATCTTTTACTGTTCACTCATCTCTACAGGAAAACTTTCTTAACTGAATCCGTATTTGTTTATGACTTTAGTCACCTTATAATCACGACTTTTTTCACATCCGAATTTCTGCGGAGTTTTCTAAACTAAATATGAAAGTTAATCAGCAATCTTATTGAGATTTGAAAAATAGTTTATACCTAAATTAACAGTATAAATACTTTGATTATGGGTGTAATTTACAAATTTTTCAATAAGGCTGTAGATAACTCAACCAAAAGAAACTTCAGGAGATATCAAGATGATGATAAAACGTATTCTTGCTGGAGCTTTAGTAGCGTTACCACTTTCAATATTTGCTGTGCAAACCCAAGCATCAGCAGCACCAGTGATTATCAGACGTGATAACCACAGAACTGTTGTTGTACGTAAACCTGTTGTCCGCAAAGTTGTTCGTCAGAGATGGATTCCAGCACACTGGGAAAGAACACCACGCGGTCGGCGTTGGGTTCCTGGTCACTACGAAAGATATTAATTGATGTGTGATTCATCTGTAATAAAGTTGCATAATAGCAGATAGAAACTGGGTGCAAATACCGTAATTAGATAGAACAATAAGCAATTGCTGAAATAGTTGGTTTTTAAAGATTTAGACTAACAAATCCTTGAGATATGTTGGTCTAATTTCTTGCGTAGAAGTAGATAGTTAGAAATAAAACAGTTAATCCAAAAAATAAATTATCTAATTTATTGACCAAAGAAAAGTATTATCCCCCATGTCTTCCTTGTCTTCCTTGTCTCCCTTGTCCCTAAATAATGGGATGTTTTTGAGTTGAAAATCACTTGCTAGTAGTGGGCAGGATGTGGTAATTAGTCTTGTGGGACTGAAAACACTTCGCTATCTGACAACCAAACACCTGACTAATTTTATGGCTCGATGGATATTACCAGTGTCAGGACTTAAAAATAGATATAGCGATCGCTTAACTGAGACTTGATACCAAAAATCCACAATCCACTAATGCTATACAGAAGATTTGGACGCACAGAATTACAGATGCCGGTGTTTTCTTGCGGCGGCATGAGATATCAGTTCAAATGGCAAGATGTTGCTTGGCCAGATATTCCTTCAGATAACCAGAAAAATCTCGAAGCCACAATTCACAGAGCAATCGAACTCGGTATTAATCATATTGAAACTGCTCGTGGTTATGGTAGCTCCGAAATGCAATTGGGTAAAATTCTGCCCAAGTTTCCGCGAGAACAATTAATTGTCCAAACTAAAGTTTCACCTGTAGCTGATGCCAAAGAATTTCGCAAAACATTTGAAAAATCACTCCAGTATCTTCAGTTAGATTATGTAGACTTGTTTAGTTTGCATGGAATAAATAATACTGAGTTACTAGACTATGGTATTCGTCCTGGTGGTTGTTTGGATGTTGCCAGACAATTACAAGCTGAGGGTAAAGTCAGATTTATTGGTTTTTCTACCCACGGTGCTACAGATTTAATTGTGCAGGCAATTAATACCAATCAATTTGATTATGTAAATCTGCATTGGTACTACATTAATCAATGGAATTGGCCTGCTATTTTAGCTGCTACTCGCCTGGATATGGGTGTGTTTATTATTAGTCCTTCTGATAAAGGTGGAAAGTTATATAAACCACCACAAAAATTAGTGAATCTTTGTGCGCCGTTGAGTCCGATGGTGTTTAATGACTTGTTTTGTCTGAGTCATTCGCAGGTGCATACCTTGAGTTTAGGTGCAGCCAAACCCCAAGATTTCGATGAACACTTAAAGACATTAGCGTTATTAGATGAATCTTGCGAAATTTTACCGCCAATTTTAGCGAGACTAGAAGAAGAAGCAATCGCTACTCTCGGCGAAGATTGGGTAAAAACTTGGCATCTCAACTTACCCACTTGGGAACACACTCCCGGCGGTATCAATATCCCAATGATTTTGTGGTTATGGAATTTAGCCCATGCTTACGATTTGATAGACTATGCCAAAACTCGTTACAACCTCATGGGTAATGCTAGTCATTGGTTTCCAGGAAACAAAGCAGATAAACTCCACGAATTAGATTTACGCCAATGTCTTACCTTGAGTCCCCAAGCCCAGAAAATTCCCCAAATTTTGGCAAAAGCCCATGAAATGTTAGGCGGTGAAGAAGTGAAGCGATTATCTCAATCTTAGAAGTTAGAGGTTAGGGGCTGGAGACTAGAGGCTAGGAACTAATGTAACAACTTAACCTGTAACCTATAACCTGTAACCTGTAACCTGTAACCTCTAGCCACTAACCTCTACTCAGATTCTTTCTTCACCTCTGCTTTATCAATCATCGGGACAACTAGCACTTTATCGACTCGATTACCATCCATATCCATAACTTCGATTCGCATCCCTTCCCATTCAAAATGATCGGCGGCGGCGGGGATGCGGCCTAAATGGGTAATGACAAAGCCTCCCAAGGTTTGATAGCTACCGCGTTCGTCAGATTCCCATTCTTCCATCTCAAATAGTTCAAAAAATTCGTCTACGGGTAACATTCCATCTAGTAGCCAGGAACCATCTTCGCGTTGCACTGCTTGGGGTTCATCTTCTCCGGGATCTGCGGGAACATCACCGACGATTTCGCTCATGATGTCGTTAAGGGTGACTAATCCTTGAATTACGCCGTATTCATCTACGACAATGGCCATGTGGGTGATAGTTTGCTTAAATAACTCCAACACTTTTAAGCCACGGGTGCTTTCGGGGACAAATACAGGTTGACGCAAACCCACTGTTAAATCTAAAGCTTCATTCCGAAAACTGCGAGCGAGTAAATCGGTGACAGGGATGATCCCCAAGACATTATCAAGTCCTCCCTGACAAACTGGATACCGGGAATAACCATTTTCAGTCATTTTTTGACGGTTTTCTTCGGCGGTGTCTTCTAAGTCTAGCCAGATGATATCAGGGCGGGGTGTCATAAAAGAACTGACGGGGCGATCGCCTAAACGAAACACCCGTTCTACCATATCTTGTTCTGCTTCTTCAAAGGTTCCCGCTTCTGTACCTTGTTCAATCAAGATTTTAATTTCTTCTTCAGTTACCTGCGGTTCTTCTGAAGGAGTGATCCCTAAAATTCGTAATACCAATTCTGTAGAAGCACTCAATAAATGCACTGCTGGGGAAGCTATAGCTGCTAAAGCCCGCATTGGTATCGCCACAAACGCTGCAATTCTCTCTGGGTTGTTTAATGCCAAACGCTTCGGCACTAATTCCCCGATGATCAAAGATAAATACGTAATAATTAAAACGACTATCCCAAAAGATATTGGTTCGCTGTAAGGAGCTAACAAGGGGATCAGTTTTACATATACTGCCAGACGATTAGCAATTGTCGCTCCCCCAAAAGCACCAGTCAGGATACCAATCAAGGAAATTCCGACTTGAACGGTAGATAAGAAGTTATTGGGAGACTCTGCTAGTTTCAATGCTGCTCTGGCGTTAGCATCTCCTTGATTAGCAAGCTGCTGAAGCCTGACCTTCCGCGCTGAGACAACAGCCATCTCCGACATCGAGAAGATCCCGTTGGCAATAATTAGTACCAAAATGATTAAAATTTCAGAAGTGATAGAGGACATGTTTGGATTTGCCGCAATAGGGAGCGAACTATGCTTAACCCCTAGTATCTAGTATTAAACGTTATTAAAGTTCTGAGATGTGTGCTTTCACCAAAAAAGGCAAAAGACTCAAGAATAAAATCTAGACTCGGAGGTAGAAGGTTAAAGTACTACTAATCGCAGAATTTAACCTGGGAAAATGTCTAAATTCTCTGACTATAGGCATATACTTCATACTTTATACTTCATATTTCATACTTCCTCATTCTTCCACAGAAGTAATAAGTGGAGTGTAAACCCATTTAAAATAGTGAACATAAACTACCTATAGATTTTCTTATCACTGAAGACTTCCACCTCTAGTAGAACTTATGGCATTTTCTTCGATTGTGCGTGCCTTGGCGCGATCGCCACTCACCACAGAACTACTTTCTAAGCTCAATCGGCAACAAGATTTACGCTTAAATGGTATTCCCCGTCTACCCAAGGGTTTGGTAGCATCGGCATTAGCACAAAATTCAGGAAGGAATTTATTTGTCGTCTGTGCCACCCTAGAAGAAGCCGGACGCGCCTACGCTCAATTAGAGGCGATGGGCTGGTCAACAGTACATTTCTACCCCACTTCCGAAGCATCCCCTTACGAACCGTTTGACCCCGAAACGGAAATGACCTGGGGACAAATGCAGGTTTTGGCGGATTTGGTGAAGGGTCAGTCAACAGTAAACGGTCAAAATAAAACTATAGCGGTGGTTGCTACGACGGGAGCGTTACAGCCCCATTTGCCGCCGCCAGAGGCTTTTACACCTCTAAGCCTGACTTTGACTAAAGGGATGGAATTTGACCTGAATACTTTCAGTACCAAAATTACTACCTTGGGTTATGAGCGAGTACCTTTGGTAGAAACAGAAGGTCAATGGAGCCGTCGAGGTGATATTGTCGATGTTTTCCCCGTCTCGTCAGAATTGCCTGTGCGCTTGGAATGGTTTGGCGACGAAATTGAGCAAATCAGAGAATTTGACCCGTCAACCCAGCGTTCTGCACTTGACAAAATAGCTCAGGTTGTGCTGACACCGACTAGTTTCACTCCCATAATTTTGGACTCACTCAAAGATAATGCTGAGTTCCAAGTGCTGAGTGCTGAGTTAAAGAATGAATCAGAACTTGCAACGGAAGAATCGGGAGTTTTAGAAGGAAGTCGCAGATTTTTGGGTCTAGCTTTTGATAAACCAGCGTCGGTTTTAGATTATCTGCCTGAAAATACTTTAATTGCCATTGACGAACCAGAACAGTGTCACGCCCATAGCGATCGCTGGGTGGAAAATGCCGAAGAACAATGGTCGCTGGGAACTGGGGAATTAGATTTAGGTTCTCTGCAATTGCCGAAAATTCATCGGTCTTTTGATGATTGTCTGGCGGAACTGACGCAATTTCCCACTGTTTATTTATCGGAAATCGCCGAGGAAAACAACGGGATTAATTTAGCTAGTCGGTCTGTACCTGTGACACCGCATCAGTTTGGTAAGTTGGCGGAAACATTACGACAAGAACGCGATCGCAATTTTTCCATCTGGCTAATTTCTGCCCAACCTTCCCGTTCTGTCTCCTTACTCCAAGAACATGACTGTCCGGCGCAGTTTATCCCCAACCCGCGCGACTACCAAGCGATTGAAAAGCTGCAAATTAACCATACCCCTGTCGCCTTAAAATACTCTGGTTTGGCGGAACTGGAAGGGTTTATTCTGCCAACTTTCCGTTTAGTTATTGTCACCGACCGCGAATTTTATGGTCAGCATTCCCTCGCCACGCCAGGATATATCCGCAAGCGTCGTAAGGCTGCTTCTAAGCAAGTTGACCCTAATAAATTGCGTCCGGGAGATTATGTAGTTCACAGAAGCCACGGGATTGGTAAATTCGTCAAGCTGGAAAGTTTGACGATTAACGATGAAACCCGCGATTACATCGTCGTACAGTATGCTGATGGCTTGTTGCGGGTGGCGGCTGACCAAGTTGGTTCTTTATCAAGGTTCCGCGCCACAGGCGATAAAGCCCCAGAACTACACAAAATGACTGGGAAGGCTTGGGACAATACCAAGAACCGCGTCCGTAAAGCCATCAAGAAATTAGCGGTAGACTTGCTGAAATTATATGCCGCGCGATCGCAACAACAAGGTTTTGCCTTTCCTCACGATATGCCTTGGCAAGAGGAAATGGAAGATTCTTTCCCCTATCAACCTACTACTGACCAGTTAAAAGCCGTCCAAGATGTCAAACGGGACATGGAAAGCGATCGGCCAATGGATCGGTTAGTCTGTGGTGACGTTGGTTTTGGTAAAACCGAAGTTGCAATCCGCGCTATTTTCAAAGCTGTGACTGCTGGTAAACAAGTCGCACTCTTAGCACCAACTACCATCCTTACCCAGCAACACTACCACACTCTCAAAGAACGCTTTGCCCCTTACCCTGTGAATGTCGGCTTACTCAACCGCTTCCGTACTGCTGAAGAACGCCGCAATATTCAAAAGCGATTAGCAACGGGTGAGTTAGATATCGTTGTGGGTACACACCAACTTTTAGGTAAAGGCGTATCATTCCGCGACTTAGGTTTGTTGGTGGTGGATGAAGAACAAAGATTTGGGGTAAATCAAAAAGAGAAAATCAAATCTTTGAAAACTCAGGTTGACGTGTTGACGCTTTCCGCCACACCCATTCCCCGTACCTTGTATATGTCCTTATCGGGGATACGCGAGATGAGTTTGATTACCACACCACCCCCAACCCGACGACCAATTCAAACTCACCTTTCACCGTTGAATCCCGAAACAGTCCGCAGTGCAATTCGCCAAGAACTAGACCGAGGCGGACAAGTGTTTTATGTTGTCCCGCGAGTTGAAGGAATTGAAGAAACAACCGCCAAATTGCGCGAGATGATACCGGGTGGTAGATTTGCGATCGCTCACGGTCAGATGGACGAAAGCGAGTTAGAATCAACCATGCTCACCTTCAGCAATGGTGAAGCAGACATCTTGGTATGTACAACAATTATTGAATCTGGATTAGATATTCCCCGCGTTAACACCATCTTAATTGAAGACGCGCACCGTTTTGGATTATCGCAACTATACCAATTGCGCGGTCGTGTGGGACGTGCAGGTATTCAAGCCCATGCTTGGTTATTTTATCCCAAGCAGCGCACACTATCTGATGCGGCACGGCAAAGGTTACGGGCAATACAAGAATTTACCCAACTCGGTTCCGGCTATCAATTGGCGATGCGCGATATGGAAATCAGGGGCGTGGGTAACTTGCTAGGTGCAGAACAATCTGGTCAAATGGATGCGATCGGTTTTGATTTGTACATGGAAATGTTAGAAGAGGCGATTCGAGAAATTCGCGGTCAAGAAATACCCCAAGTTGATGATACGCAAATTGACCTTAACCTCACTGCATTCATTCCAGCCGATTATATTCCCGATATTGATCAAAAGATGAGTGCGTACCGTGCAGTAGCGGCGGCGAAATCAAAAGAAGAACTCACGCAGATTGCAGCAGAATGGAGCGATCGCTATGGTACTTTACCCGTTCCCGCCAATCAACTTTTGCGCGTCATGGAACTAAAACAAGTAGCGAAAAAATTAGGATTTAGCCGGATTAAACCAGAAAATAAACAACACGTAATTTTAGAAACACCAATGGAAGAACCTGCTTGGAATTTACTTGCAGCCAACTTACCAGAACATTTAAAAACGCGCTTTGTTTACTCTCCTGGTAAAGTCACAGTACGCGGTTTAGCTGTGATGAAAGCAGACCAACAATTGCAAAGTTTGATTGATGCAATGGGGAGAATGCAAGGTGCGATCGCAGAGGCAGTTGTTGTTTGATATGTTCCTGTTGTTAGTAGTGCATAGTAATCATAGAATCAGGAAGTCTGGTTCAAGACAAAAGCTATGTACTATGTACTAAATACAACTCAAGCAATTTTGTATTTTGTTCACCACTACAATGAGCATCTCAGAAGCTAAATCATTACTATGCACTACTACCCATTTCTAGATGTGATATGATAATCACACCTAGAAATTATTTCATCTACTCTACAAATATTACTTCAAGAAAACCACAATAAATTTATTCCACAGTCACTGATTTTGCTAAATTCCGAGGCTGGTCAACATCTAAACCGCGACGGGCGGCGATGTGATAAGCCAATAGTTGCAGAGGTACAACTGTAAGAATGGGCGATAGTAATTCATCGACTGATGAAACCGGGAGCAAGTCGTTAAATATTTCTGCTGCTTCGCCATCTTTTACAGGAGTCACACCAATTAACCGCGAATCTCTGGCTTTGGCTTCTTGGGCGTTAGAAATTACCTTTTCATACACACTACCTGGAACTGCGATCGCCACCACCGGAACTTTCGCATCTAATAATGCAATGGGGCCGTGTTTCATTTCTCCAGCCGGATAACCTTCGGCGTGAATATAGCTAATTTCTTTTAATTTCAAAGCCCCTTCTAAGGCAATGGGGAAGTTAATTCCTCTACCCAAAAAGATGAAATCTTGAGTATCAGCAAATTCGTGGGCTAAATGTTCGGTTAAACGTTCTTGGCTTGCCAATGTTTCTTCAATTTCTTGAGGAATTTGTCGCAGTCCGTTAATAATTTGCTCTATAGTTTCTTTGGGAATTGTTTGACGACGGGCAGCTAAATCTAAGGCTAAAGCATAAAACGCCATCAATTGGGCAATAAATGTTTTTGTCGCTGCTACGCCAATTTCTATCCCTGCTAAGGTACTAATAATATTAGGAACCATGTGGCCAAGGCTACTTTCTGGGCGGTTGGTAATCCCTAAAAGTCGCGCTTGATATTTCGCCTCTTGACCTTGGCGGCGTTCTTTTTCCATTGCTAAAGCTGCCAAAGTATCAGCAGTTTCACCAGATTGGGTAACACCAATAATTAAGGTATTTGGTGTTAGTGGTGATGGTGCATAGCGATATTCCGAAGCGTAGTGTACTTGGGTGGGAATTTCTGCTAATTGTTCTAATAAGTGTTTGCCAACTAAGGCTGCGTGCCAACTTGTACCACAGGCGACGATATGAATTTGTTCTAAATCTGCGTAAAGTGATTCAGATAAGCCGAGGTGAATAGGCGACACAGACGCATCACTGGAATTATGAAAATATGCTTCTAAGTTAGCTCTTACCACTCCTGGTTGCTCGTAAATTTCTTTGAGCATGAAGTGTTTGAATCCCTGCTTTTCAACCATTGTGGGACTCAAGTTGAGCATTCGGGGTTGTTTTTTCAACCTCTCGCCAGCAAAGTTGTAAATCTCCACGCCTAATGGTGTGAGGCGGGCAATTTCTCCATTTTCTAAGGGTAAGACGGCGCGGGTATATGCAACGATCGCCGGGGTATCGGAAGCACAGAAAAATTCACCTTGTCCAAATCCAATTACTAATGGTGCTTGTTGGCGCACTACAATTAATTCATCAGGATAGTCAGCCGAAATAGCTGCGATCGCAAATGCACCTTCTAGTTGATTAGCAGCTTGACGCACTGCATCTAAAAAATTTAACGCCGGATTTTTTAATAATTCTGCAATCAGATGGGGAATTACTTCTGTATCAGTTTCCGAACGAAACTCATGTCCTTTTTGTTTTAAATCTTCCCGTAACTCGCGGTAATTTTCCACAATGCCATTTTGAACTACCGCAATACGTAATGCTGTATCCAAATGGGGATGAGCATTGTACTCTTCTGGTTTACCATGAGTAGCCCAGCGAGTATGACCAATGCCAATTTGAGCCGGATTTTCTAGCTGTTCGAGTTTAGAACGCAGGTTATGTAGTTTTCCTTTTGCTCTAACACAATTAACTTCCCCTTCCCAAATTGTGGCGATTCCGGCAGAATCGTAGCCTCTATACTCTAGTTTTTCCAGTCCAGACAGTAAAATTTCTGTTGCTGCTTGAGTGCCGATATACCCGACGATTCCACACATTGCTCACACCATTTTGGTATTAGGATTATTAAATCCAGTATAGATGTTGTTAAAAGGGGTGTATGGGTATAGGGGTATAAGGGTATAGGAGAAGAAATTACATTAAACTCAGCCAAAATTAAATAACTAGTCCACTCAATCTCATTACAAGTCTGTTTTATACCTAACTACGAGTGCTGCTTTGTCCTGTGCGTAGTTCTAATAAATCTGGTGTAGCAATAAAGCCAAAGTAAATAGCGATCGCCGCAGTAATTCCATGAAGCCAGACATCATTCCCAAAAAGGTTTTAGAGGATGTTTGAAAAGTATTGGGCGAATAGAATTCGCTACTACACAAGCAAAGTCCACCTACGTGGACTAACACAAAATCAAGGTTTTCAAACCCACGTAGGCGGTCACTGAGCTTGTCGAAGTGTGGGTTTCGTCTGTGTAGCCGCGATTTCCAATCGCCTTTCCAAACATCCTCTTATATCTGTTAACAAAACCGACAAATAACAAATAATGACTCCACAGAAAACGCAAAAATGATTTTGGAGGGGGCTTGGGGGACGCAACCGTCCCCCAATCGGGGGCGTGGGGGAGAATCCCCCAAATCTTGTTCATCACCTTAACTGAACCTAAGTTCTCAAAAAAAAAAGGAGCAACTTGCTCCTTCTGCCACTAAGGTATGTTTATGATTTTTGAAGTTTTACCCTAGTAAGGTGGGCATAACCCACCCTACAGTGCTAAAAAAGCTTGCTATGGAGACACTTAATTGAGAGTCTGATGAGAAATTTTAGAATAAATTCCGCATCAATAAGCGAGACCCATGCTGCGAGTTGTTTCAGCGCCCAGATAAACCCGGATGCTCAAAAAGTCGGTGGGACAAGCAGTTTCACAACGTTTGCAGCCAACGCAGTCTTCTGTGCGGGGAGAGGAGGCAATTTGAGCAGCTTTACAGCCGTCCCAGGGTACCATCTCTAGCACGTCAGTGGGGCAGGCGCGAACACATTGAGTGCAGCCAATACAGGTATCGTAGATTTTTACGGTATGAGACATTGAAAAAAGGCTCCTTTCGAGTTCTCTTCTCTGCGAAAGAATCATAATCAAGGCATAGTTTACCGCAGTGGCTTATCCAGAGTAAGTAAAAGGCTACATAACTTTAAACAATGTAATAGGCACGTTTTAAAGTTAAAATTTGCGAAATTTCTCTGTTTCCTTATAAATCAGCTACAGAAGACCAGCGTGTTTCCCTCATTTGTTAACTACCTTCAAGATTTGGTGTAAAGATATGTAAACAAAAACGGTCAAGGGTAGGGATGCACAGATAATTTCAAACATCAAACCGGATTACCATATTACCAATCTTGGTATAGTTTTTGAGCATGAAACATAATTTCCTCTTTTGGTAGGCGAATTTTGGGTGTTTGACGAGGATAGGATGTTTCAATGGCGCGTGTATCTTGCTCAACCACAGTTGTGACTGCACTCAACATTGAGCGTCTCAATAAAGGTAGCAAAATTGGGTGTTTGGGTTTGCTGAAGACCAACACAAAGGTTTTAGTGTGAGTTTCTGTTTCGGGATATAAGATATGCACCTGCAAAATTTCTCCTAGTAAAAAAGAGGTGCGGAAAGTTATCAGTGCGGGAAACGCATATTCTAAAATGCCAGTGTAGGTTTTAGGTGCGGTCAAAACAACAGGATTGCGGATGATATCATTCCAGGTGCTATCCTCACGCTCTAGTTCTTGGACAACTTTCACCCAATATCCTTCATGTTCAAATATCGGCACGCGATTAGCTTTAATACCAAATAAGTCTCGGTGTGTGCCGCTTTGATGGTTGTAGTCATAGTTAATTAACAAGTTATCTAAAAAAGTCCCACGGATACTTTTTTCCCCAGCGACACCGACAAAACTCATACCTGCACTCACTTTTGAAATGAGGTCTGGGACAGGAATTTTTGGAACATGACCAGCATAAGTCCAAATACAGTCATCTTTGATGATGAGTTCTAGGGGCGTGAGCAGTGGTTGAGTGCCTATTTGACCAGACTGATGCAATCTTCCTTGTCCATCAAATTCTAAGGCATGAAAGGGACAGGCAATGGTATTCCTTTCTTGACAAATCCAGCCATCAGATAAAGGTGCTTGCAGATGGGGACAGATGTTATCTAGGGCGAAAATTTCACCTTGCTGATTTTGCCAGAGGACATAATCTTGACCATTCAGCGTCACTTTATAAGGCTTGTTAATACCCAGCATGGAACGGTGGGCAATTAACCAGGGTGCGCCAGGGAGAACGACTGCCATAAAAGCCTCCTCGTTAAAGTTATGTGAGACTATAGCGATCGCTATAATCTCCCAAGGTTTAAAGTAAATTGTGACAAAACTTTCATATTTCTATTCAAAATACGACAGATTATTCATGTTTGTCAAGAACTATGGCTATAAGTAAACCTGATCTGATGCGCCGTCAACCCAAGCAAAAACGCAGTCAGCAAAGGGTTGAAAAAATCCTCAAAGCAGCAGCCGAAGTTTTTGCAGAGGTGGGTTATGAAGCTGCGACGACTCATCAAATTGCGGCGAAAGCAGAAACAGCCATTGGTTCGCTGTATCAGTTTTTTCCCGATAAACTCGCCATATTTCATGCACTCGAAGCTATACACATGGAACGGGTGACAGCAATTTTGAGCAAAATTATGCAGTCAACCGACAAGCATCAGTCATTATCTGAGTTTATTGAGTTTACAGTGGATGTCTACTCTCAATATTTTGCAGACCCCATCCCTCGCGTTGTCTATATTCAATATTTTGTCGCACCAGAATTATTTAAATTATTTGACGAAACCTTTGATAAGCAACTAATTCAACAATTTGCTGCCTTTTTTCGCCACTGGAACCCAGACTTAACTGTAGAAAAAAGTGAACTTCTATCTGAAACGGTGCATCGAACTTACAACGCTTTGCTGTTGAATGCGCTGAAACAGGAGGAGAGTAAACGTCAAGCCCTGTACGCCGAACTCAAAACATTGTTAATTGCATATCTGACACCATACACTTTGCCGCAGCAAGTAATGAAAGTAATGATATGCCCTCATTGTCAGTCATCCCGCTTATCGAAAAATGGGCATCGTCACGGAAAGCAACGCTATCTCTGTAAAGATTGTGGTAAGCAGTTTTTGGAAAGGTTGAATTTGTAGTTAGGAGTTCTTTGGTACTTGTGCAGCAAAGTTGTTTGTGGACATGGGGTGTACTTCGACCCTTCTCCTACCGGAGACGCTACGCGAACGACAGGCTCAGGGCGGCGCTGCGCTCAGTAAGCAGGGTGTAGGAGACAAGGTCAGGCTAATTCATTGCAAGAAGAGAAAAATTAAACTAGAAAAAACTGCTACTCCAAGTATATTTTGACAATGAATTAGCCTTACTTCTACTCCTCTAACTCTTTTGACAGGATTGTGACATAGAAACCATATACAGAGGAGCTTCAATACAGGTAGATGAAGCAAGCTCATCTAAAGCAGCCCTTGGTAGAAGTTGTCACTCTGTTAAAAGAGCGAATTTATCTAATAACTTTTGATGAGAAAACCTCTGTCTTTAGCACGATTTGGCACATTAGAAAAATCAAGTAAATCTTAGGATGCTAAATCTCAAAGAGAAGGTATTCTATGTTAAATAAACGGCTTTCTGTTATAGGTAGTTGGATAGCTACAACAGTTCTTTGTTTATCTGCGATCGCTTTTATTTGGCAAGGTGAATTTTTCACCAATAATTCAGCGATGGCTGCTCAATCTGTTAACTTAATTGCATCTTCAGACGCAGGCGATCGCGTTCAAGAAAAAGCCCGTGAAGATGCTGGACGTGCTAAAAATTTCATCCGAGATACAGCAGATAAAGTTAAACGCACCGCCAATAAAAATGCTAGTAAAGTTGAAGATGCCACTGATAATAGCGGTAACTTTATTGAGCGCAAAGCCAAACAAGATAGAAACACCATCGAGAAAAGAGCCGAGGAAGATGCAGCCCGGACAGAGAAAGCTGTAGATAACACTAAAAATGTTATTGAGCGCACTGTTGATAACATTAAAGATACTTTCAGCAAGTAGAAAATCAGCGTGTGATATTTACTCTGTTGTTGTAGAAAAGTGGGATGATTTTGATATTTTTGTGTTAGTAATATCTATCTTATCCTGTATATTTACGAGTAGGAAAGATGCCTAACTTACAAGAATCATCCCTTACTTCCCCAAGGTCTTTACGTATCTACTTACAAGCTTTTTCATTGCAGAGAGCTAATTATTAAATATATTTACTCTTGCAGAATCGGAGTTTTCAGGATTGATGATGGTCTGCTTATTCTCGCCAAGTTATACTATTGTAGCTTTTAAACAAAACTCATACTGATGTGCTGATGTACATACAAGTTAAATCAGGGTATTTGAAGTTTTATCTAAGTAACGTCATTGTAAATTTTTTCTTCAGTTGTAAGATATTTTGATATGCTTGGGAATACTAAGCCTGCTGATATTTAAGCGTCTGTACAGTTAGTATGCTTACAATTCCTGGATATTGCTTGAGCGAAGAACTTTATCATGGGTCGAGAACAATAGTTTATCGAGCTATTCGAGAGATTGACTCATTATCTGTTGTTATTAAGCTGCTAAAAAATCCTTATCCCAGCTTTAGCGAACTGATACAATTTCGCAATCAATACATCATTGCCAAAAATATTCATCACCCTGGAATCATCCAAACTTACAGTCTTGAACCGTTTCAAAATGCTTATATGTTGGTGATGGAAGACTTTGGCGGAATATCTTTACAAGATTATTTCGCCAAGCATCATCATCAAGTATCTTTAAAAGAATTTTTACAAATTGCGATCGCTCTGTGCGATATCTTAGACATACTGTACCACGATGCCTGTGGCGGGCAAAGCTTACATATCATTCATAAAGATATTAAACCGAGCAACATATTAATTAATCCCGAAACCAAACAAATTAAATTAATTGACTTTAGTATTGCCTCTTTACTACCAAGAGAAACACAATATCTCAAAAATCCGCAAGTTTTAGAAGGAACATTAGCTTATATATCACCCGAACAAACAGGGAGAATGAATCGAGTAATTGATTACCGCACAGATTTTTATTCCCTGGGTGTAACTTTTTATGAATTGCTGACAGGAGAATTACCATTTTCATCAGCAGATCCGATGGAATTGGTACATTGTCACATTGCGAAAATGCCACTAAGTCTAGAAGGCAGAAGGCATTGGTTCGGCTACGCTCACCAACCGGAAGCAGGAGGTATAAGGGAAGAAATACCGAAAGTTCTATCTGATATTATCAGCAAATTGATGGCGAAAAATGCTGAAGATAGATATCAAAGTGCTTCGGGATTAAAATATGATTTAGAAAAATGTTTAGAGCAACTCGAAACAACCAAAGAAATTCAATATTTTGAGATTGCTCAAAGAGATATTTGCGACAGATTCATTATCCCTGATAAATTATACGGACGCGAACAAGAAGTTGCCGCAATATTAGCAGCATTTGATAGAGTCTCAGCCGGAAAAACCGAACTAATGTTAGTTGCTGGTATTTCTGGAATTGGTAAAACTGCGGTTATTAATGAAGTACATAAACCGATTGTCAAACAACGAGGATATTTTATTAAGGGAAAATTTGACCAGTTTAATCGTAATATTCCCTTTTCGGCATTTGTGCAATCTTTCCGCGATTTAATGAGTCAATTACTCGCCGAGAATGACACGCAATTAAAACAATGGAAAACTAAAATCCTAGAAGCATTAGGCGAAGATGGACAGGTAATTATTGAAGTTATTCCCGAATTAGCTAAAATTATTGGTGAACAACCACCAGTAGCAGAGTTATCTGGAACTGCGGCGCAAAATCGCTTTAATTTATTATTTCAGAAATTTCTGCGCGTATTTGCCAGTCCAGAGCATCCCTTAGTGATGTTTTTGGATGATTTGCAATGGGCGGATTTGGCTTCATTGCAACTCATGGAATTATTAATGTGTGATGCTCATTTAGGATATTTATTATTAATTGGTGCTTATCGAGATAATGAAGTATCAATTGCTCATCCTTTGCAGTTGACAGCAAATGCAATTAGCAAAGCGGGGGCAATTATCAATACTATTACCTTGCAACCTCTGAGTCAAGAAACATGGAATCAACTTGTAGCTGATACATTAAAATGTGCTGAGAATTTGGCATTATCTCTTTCGCAATTAATTTATCGCAAAACACAAGGTAATCCTTTTTTTAGCACTCAATTTTTGAAATCGTTACATCAAGATGGACTAATTGAATTTAACTGGGAACAACGATGTTGGCAATGCGATATTTCCCACATCAATCAGCAAACACTCATTTCTGATGTTGTAGAATTTATGGTATTGCAATTACGCAGATTACCAGAAGCTACTCAACAGGTATTAAAACTGGCTGCTTGTATTGGAAATCAGTTTGATTTACAAACATTGGCAATTATTTCGGAACAATCGGAAGTAGAGGCGGCTGCTGGTTTATGGAAGGCTTTACAGTCAGATTTGATTTTGCCGCAAAGTGAGATTTATAAGTTTTATCAAGATAGCAGCGATGAAACAGATTTTACTCCTAGCGATCGCCCCATCGCTAATTATAAATTTCTCCATGATCGCATCCAACAAGCCGCCTATTCTCTCATCCCAGAAGCGCAAAAACAAAAAACCCATTTCCACATAGGTCAATTATTATTACAAGGTTTATCCCAGCAGGAACAACAAGAACGAATTTTTGATTTAGTCAACCAACTAAATCTGGGACAAACAACAATTACTACACAGGAAGAGAAAAAACAATTAGCTCGTTTAAACCTGCAAGCCGGACAAAAAGCTAAACTTTCAGCAGCTTATCAAGCATCTTACAGTTATTTTACGACTGGGATTGCTTTACTACCGACAACCGCTTGGCAGACTGACTATGAATTAATGTACAGTTTGCACCGTTATGCTTCAGAAACAGCTTATTTATGCGGTAATTTTGACCAAGCCGAGGTTTTGTATGAGCAAGCTTTAAATTACGCCCAAACAGCCTTGGATAAAGCGGTAATTTATCGCGTCCAGATGACTCAATATCAGCTTCAGGGACGTAATGCCGAAGCGATCGCTTTGCAAAGTCAGAGCTTACAATTACTTAATTGGCAACTTCCACAAGCACCAGAACTAATTCAAAAAAGCCTAGACGAAGAAATTGCCATAGTCAAAAGATTTTTAGAACAGCAGAGTGTCGTATCCATTTTGGCTCTGCCGAAAATGACAGATGCGAGTATGGCAGAAATGCTGCGAATTCTACAAATTCTCTTCTACGCTGCTTGGCTGGATGGAAGACCCACGCTAGGACTGCTTATACTCGCTAAAATGACCACTTTATCGTTGCAGTATGGTAACAGTGATATGTCTCCCTTTAGCTATGCTGGCTATGCCTTAATTGCCAACGCAGTTCTCAAAGACTTCGACATAGCTTATCAGTTTGGCAAAATGGCAGTGCAGCTTTGCGAACAGTTCGATAATGCAGATGTGCGAGGGATGACTAATTTTCTCTTTGCTGCTGATGTCCAAAGCTGGAGTCGTCCGATTCGGGAAGCCGATACATACTATGACAACGCTTATAAATATGGTATGGAGGCTGGGAACTGGCTGACTGTGGGCTTTATGATGATCCAAAGTGGTTCCGATCGCCTGACATACAGTAAAAACCTCAATGAATTATATGCGATCGCTCAAGCCCATGCAGACTTTCTCCAGCAAATTAAAAGTTTAGAAAACCTCGATGCTTTGAGAGTCGGAGTTATTCAACCAATTCGCCAACTGCTGGGGTTAACCAAAACCACCTTCAACTTTGATGACGACAATTTCAGTGAAGCAGAGTATTTAGAAAAATATCACAATACCGCTTATCATCTGGCTTGGTTGTATTCTGTCAAAATTCGTCACGCCTATTTATTTGACCACAAAGCCGCATACCCAGCTTTAATTCCTCAGTTAAGCATCATTGAAAACACCATCTCCAGCCATGCCAAAGTGCCTTCCAGCGTGTTTTATGTAGCCTTAATGCACCTATCACTAGCGGAAATTGCCACTGAAGAACAAGAGCGTCAGTTGTATTTACAAGCAGTAATTCCTTTAGAAGAACGCTTAAATATCTGGGCAGAAGCCTGTCCCAACAATATCCTGCACAAGTGTCTGCTCATCCAAGCCGAAAAAGCGCGACTCAAGGGACAAAAAGCTGAAGCGATCGATTTTTACGAACAAGCTATTACTCAAGCGCAAGCGCAAGATTATGGCTACGAAGAAGGACTATCCAACGAACTTGCTGCTAAATTCTACCTCAACTGGGGCAAACAAAAAGTAGCCGCAGGTTATATGCAGGAAGCTTATTATTGCTATGCAAAATGGGGTGCCAAAGCCAAAATTGACGACCTAGAAAAACATTATCCCCAACTACTGCAACCAATTCTGCAAAAGCAACAAATTACTATCAAACCTTCAGAAACCCTTAGTTTTCATATAACTGCCTCGACTACTCACACTTCGACTACAGGTAGCACTAGGATTTCTGATGTTCTAGATTTTACTTCTGTCCTCAAAGCTGCTCAAACTATTTCTAGCAGTATTGAGTTAGATCAACTCATCACTAGTCTTACCCGCATTATCCTTGAAAACTCCGGTGCCAAAAAAGTTGCATTGATACTCCCACAGTCGGGTATTTGGCAAGTCAGAGCAATTACCTCAATTAATCATCAAGCTAATTCCCAAACCCAAATCCAAACTATTCTGGAGCCACAAACACTAGATATTTGTCAAATTTTGCCTCAAAAAATCATCAATTATGTCAAGAATACCCAAGAAACCGTTTTGATAAATAATGGTCAAACAGATATTCCGGGAGTGATTGGGGAATATATGTTAGAACATCAACCAAACAGTCTATTATGCACCCCAATTATTAACCAAGGAAATTTAATTGGGATTTTCTATTTAGAAAATGAACTCACCAGTGGAGTATTTACTAACGAGCGCCTGCAAGTAATTAACTTACTTTCTTCTCAAGCAGCAATATCATTAGAAAATGCCATACTTTATCAAAAAGCTCAACAAGCATTACACGATTTACAACAGGCACAATTACAAATTGTTCAAAGTGAAAAAATGTCAGCCTTGGGTAATTTAGTTGCTGGAGTAGCTCATGAAATGAATAATCCTCTTGGTTTTATTTCTGCTACCCTCCAACAAACCAAGCCTAATGTCTTTGACCTCACTGAACATTTAAAACTTTATCAAGATATCCTCAAGCATCCAGGCTTGGAAATTCAAAATCATGCTGAAAAGATTGAGCTAGATTATCTTTTAGAAGACTTACCCAAAATGATTAATGCAATGGTTATGGCATGTGAGAGATTGCAAAATATCAGTACTAGTCTTCGGACTTTTTCTCGGATTGATAAAGATTACAAAGTTCTATTTAATATTCATGATGGCATTGATAGTACAATTTTAATTCTGAAACATCGCCTAAAAGCTAATGAACAACGTCCAGCCATAGAAGTTATCACTGAGTATGGCAATATTCCCCAGATAGAATGCTTTCCTGGACAATTAAATCAGGTATTTATGAACATCTTAGCAAATGCTATTGATGCTTTAGAAGAATCAAATTTTGGTAAGAATTTTAATGAAGTTAAAGCTAACCCCAATTGGATTAAAATTACCACATCAATTGGAGATAAATACCTTAGAATTTCCATTGCTGATAATGGTAAGGGAATGAATGAAGAAACCAAACAAAAGGTTTTTGACCATTTATTTACTACCAAAGCTGTAGGTAAGGGAACAGGATTGGGACTGGCAATCTCTCGGCAAATTGTGGAAGAAACTCATGGTGGGAAATTAAGTTGTAACTCTACTGTGGGTGAAGGTACAGAATTTACAATTGAAATTCCTGTGTGAGTGTTAAATTTTAGATTCCTGGTAATCATCTAAATATTTATCAAGTAACGTTTAAGTAGGGTGTGTTATGGCTTTTGCCTAACACCCTATCAGGCTATACAGGTGCATCAAGCACTCATATTGTGTCCAGCAAACTAAAAATACTAGAGTTAATTCTACCCTATAGTCTTCCATTAGATAGAAGCGGAATTTTGTCCTAATTATTTAAAGTAATCACATTAAGGTAATACTACTTTTTCAAGCATTGATTAAATCTCATCACTAAGATTTAATCAGTTCCAAATGGTATATACCTTAATAAGTAAATAAGCTAAATATCTATTAAATAATTGTCAAATGTATAATTACAAGTACAGTTCAAATACTATGCAAAAAAACGATAATTTTATCAGCAAAAAATTCTGGCAAAATAAACTAACTTTCATCATCTTATTAATCAGTGGACTGACTGCCTGTGCTTCTGAACCAAAGCAACCTGATGTTGTTGTTGTTCCTACGCCACAAGCTACAGTTACCGTCACCGCCATTCCTACCCCAGAACCAACCACTACTGTAGTTGTCACTCCTGATCCGCAAGTAACAACCATTGTTCAAACTGAACCAATTACAGATGTATTAGTAATTACCAATGCCAATAAACAGACACTTGTCAATAAACCAGTACAGTTTCAAAATATTAATGTCCAAAGTGTTGTAGGCGATCGCACCTTCTGGGTTGGTTCAAGTAATACTCAAAGGGTATTTGTGGTTTTAGCCCCTAATCTAGATGCGGGAACTGCGGAAAATCAAGTCGTTGTGAAACCAGGACAAATCTTAGATTTAGCAGGTGTCCTCAAACCAGTTCCCACTGTTAAACAAGCCCAACAGCAATGGAAAGGTTTAACCGCAACTGAAGCCCAAGGGCTAAAAAACCAAATTATTTATCTTGAAGCTAATCAAATCAAGTTCAAGTCAAGCTGATATTGATTTAACAAGTCCCAGGTAATATAGCAGCCCTATTTGATAGGTGAATAAAAGAGACAAGGCAGAAACGGTAGACAAGGGAGAGATGTTTCTTATTCATTTAGGATTGCTATAAGCAAATATTCAGTAGGGTGTGTTACGGCTATGCAGGGATTTCGGAACTTAAGACAGTGATAATTAGCCGTAACGCACCATCTTTATCGATGTGTTAAGCGTTGCGATAATTCACCCTACAATTTAAGGTTTACTTGATAAAAGTATCTCTTAGGATTGCTATAGCTAAATCATACGTAAGTGCCTATGTATTGTTTATAAAGCATTGGCTCACAGATGGATACATTTTGTAATTATTATTCATTTCTAAATATTAAGTTTTGAAAAATTAGCTATGTACTTTAAAACCATAACTATATAGTTATAAAAGCTGATTTCGGTTAAATTTGAAAGTCAAAAACTTTTAGTTAACTTTAAGTTTTTCTTAATAATTTAATTGCAAAGTTTTAGCAAGTGTTTGGATTTTAATTAACAGAAAATTATCGGTAAAGAGTAAGAATTCAGCACCTAGAAGTCAGAAGGTAGAGGTGAAGAAGCATAATTGCTACATTGATTCATTACAATTTTTCTGACTCTTATAACTATTCTGACTTTTGAATTCTTACGATAAATATTTCTGTGATTTTTCACTTGCTAGAAGTAGGCTAACAAAATTACAAGTGTAAAATTGTCTGTTCTTCTGATAAAAATTAGAAGGTAGGTAGAACATGCGGATACTGATGATTCAACCTAATTACCATTCTGGTGGTGCGGAAATTGCCGGAAATTGGCCACCAAGTTGGGTTCCTTATGTTGGTGGAGCTTTAAAAGCATCTGGCTTCACGAATATTCGTTTCATTGATGCAATGACTGACCATATTGCCGATGATAACTTAAGACAAATGGTTGCTGAACATCAGCCAGATATCGTATTGGCAACAGCAATCACGCCAATGATTTATCAATCTCAAACAACACTCAAGATAGTTAAAGAAGTTTGTCCCGAAGCGACAACAATCATGGGTGGAGTTCACCCTACTTATATGTATAATGAAGTCCTCCATGAAGCTCCTTGGGTGGATTACATTATTAGAGGAGAAGGAGAGGAAATTACAGTTAATTTAGTGAAAGCGATCGCTAATGCTACAGTCGAGAGTGAGCGACGCAATATTTTAGGTATTGCTTTCTTAGAAAATGGACAAGTTGTCGCTACACCAGCCCATCCACCAATTGCAGATTTAGATACCCTAACCCCTGATTGGAGCTTATTGGACTGGAGCAAATATATTTATACTCCCCTAAATGTGCGAGTCGCAGTGCCTAACTATGCAAGAGGCTGTCCCTTTACTTGCCGTTTTTGTTCTCAATGGAAATTTTGGCGCAAGTACCGTTCTAGTAGTCCCAAGCAATTTGTCGATCAAATTGAAATTTTAGTCAAAAAACATCAAGTAGGTTTTTTCATTTTGGCAGATGAAGAACCAACAATTAATAAACCCAAATTTATCGCTTTATGTAACGAATTAATCGAACGCAATTTAGGCGTTTATTGGGGAATTAATACCAGAGTGACAGATATCTTGCGGGATGAAGATGATTTACCACTTTACCGTAAAGCTGGGTTAGTGCATGTTTCTTTGGGTACAGAAGCAGCAGCACAGTTAAAGTTAAATTTGTTCCGCAAAGAAACGACAATTGAACAAAACAAACGAGCGATTCAATTGCTGCGGCAAAATGGGATGGTAGCAGAAGCTCAATTCATTATGGGCTTGGAGAACGAAACCCCAGAAACCATTGAGCAAACTTATCAGATGGCTTTGGACTGGAAAGCCGATATGGTGAACTGGAATATGTTTACTCCTTGGCCATTTTCGGAGTTATTTGAAGAATTAGGCGATCGCGTAGAAGTGCGGGATTATTCTCAGTATAACTTTGTGACTCCAATTATGAAGCCGGAGGCAATGGAACGAGAAGAAGTTCTCAAAGGTGTGTTACGTAACTATGCCAGATTTTACATGCGTAAAACAATAGAATACTGGTTTGAGAAAGACCCATTTAAGCGTAAATATCTTTTAGGGTGTCTCAAAGCATTTGTGAAAACAACTTTCAACAAAAGTTTCTACAATCTCCAACGGGTTAAATACAAAGGTTTACGCACCGAAATTGAGCTAGGCTTTGACAAATCCAAAGTTCTCACCCGCGAACAAATTAATCAACGCAAGCAAGAACATCCAGAATTAATGGCAGATGTCAACTTTGCAGGGAATATTTCTGCTTGTGGCGCTCCCAATGATCTACCAGAATTTATTGAGTAATTATTAATTTGTCAGGGCGGGTTTACCCAGATCATCGTTAATCATCTCAACCCGCCCCTATAACCCGAATTTCTCACGTATGGGTAGCGGGTGTGGAGAGAGAGGGGAGTGTGGGGAGTGTGGGGGGAAAGATTTTTTCACCATCCTCCCACACTTCCCACCCCTCCCACACCCCTGGATTTCTCACAAGAGAGAAATCCAGGTATAAATGTTGCTCTTGTCTCATTTCCAACCATCACCGCGATCGCATTTGTTGATACAGTATCTTTGTCCTGATTGGATTTTGGCTCAAAAATCTCAAAATTATGGCAAAGCTTACTGTTTACGGAACTCCTCTGAGTACTTATGTTCGCACTGTCCGATTGTTGCTTGAGGAAACAGGTGTAGACTATACCGTTCAAGACATTGATATCTTCAAAGGTGAAAATCAGTCGCCAGAGTACCTCGCCAAAAATCCTTTTGGTAAAGTGCCAACACTGGAAGTAGATGGAGAAGTAATTTATGAAACTCCCGCAATTACTGACTACCTGAATACAGTCTTTGCCAATAATCAGTTCAGCCTATCAGAACCGATGCTTCAAGCTCGGATGCGCCAGATTATCACAATTATTGATAACTATTTTTATCCGGCTGCGATCAGTAAAATTGTCATTCAACGCCTAATTGTACCAATTCGCGGTGGTAAGCCAGATAAGGAGCAAATACAAAATGCGATCGCACCTGCACAAAAAGCAATACAAGCAATTGAATCGATAACTGTTGGTAGCCCCTATCTACTCGGTAGCCAGCTAACTATTGCCGATTTTTTCCTCATTCCTGTTTTTATCTACCTTTCTCAAACTCCAGAGTATGAAGCGATTACTGCTCAAACTCCCAAATTGCAAGTTTGGTGGAATGCCGTTAAACAACTTCCGAATGTGGAAAAAGTCTGTGCGTAACTACAGTTAACTAGTAACACCTGATATTCTTACTTGTTAATTGTTTTCTCGGTTAGGTATCTTGCTTGTTGTGCTGTTTAGGTAGGCAAGATACTTATACATTAATAATGTGAAGCATCACATTAACAATGCAAAGCAACACATTAATGATGTAAAGCATCAGATTAACAACGTGAGGCATCGCATTAACAACGTGAAGCATTACATCAATGATGTAATAAGTCATTATACAGAATTAATTACACACATTCTTTTGCTGTTCCCCGTTCCCCTCCTCCACAAATGAATTTAATTTTGTGAAACTACTTACCAAATTGATATGAAGAAGCATATCATTCAATAAAGTTCAGTTTGGTGTGGTGTTTCACCAGGAATTTAACTGATAACTGATAACTGATAACTGTTAATTCAGCAACATACTTTGTAAATCTCTTGCGTCTGAATCAGATGCTTTGAGATAGTGTTTAAACCATCGACTTGCCAATTGTGCTACTTCTTCTAAAGTTCCCGGTTCACCAAACTGATGAGTTGCGCCAGAAATAACCTCTAATTGCTTGTTGAATGCAGGAATATTTGCCAGTGCATCTTCATTCATAGCGATGATGGGCAAGTCATTACCACCAACAATTAATAAAGTCGGGGCTTGTACACAAGCTAGAGCTTCACTAACTAAATCAGTTTGTCCACTACGAGAAACAACCGCTTGCACAGCCATTGGACGTGTAGCCGCAGCTAATAATGCCGCACTCGCACCTGTATCTGCACCAAAATAGCCAACCTTAAGATGACGAGTGCAGGGATTTTCTAACAACCAGTCAGTGACAGCAACTAAGCGGTTACTAAGAAAGCCAATATCACGGTGAAAATGTTTGGTACGTTGGTCTATGGCTTCTTCTTCTTTGGTAAGTAAGTCTATTAACAAAGTTGCTAGTTTCGCTTCCTGACGTAGTACATGGGCGAGATAATGGTTGCGAGTACTGTAGCGACTACTGGCACTGCCATGTGCAAACAATACCAGGCCTTCGGCATTAGCAGGTATAACCAATTCACCTTTGAGCCTGATGTTTGCGAGTTCCACAATGACTATTTGTTCTTCAACGTTAAGTAGTAATGTAGTATTCATAACTTGACCCTGATGATTAATAAAAGTAGATTGAGCCTTTGATTTTGCGTTTTTAGGCGTAGGTTTTATCTGCATTGTTAATAACTGTAGGTTTGGCTAGTAAATGCCGTACTTCTGCATCAGTTGTTTGCGAAAAGTCTTCATACCACAGACCGATCGCATACAATGACTCTGGCATCACTAAACAAACTATTTCATCAACTTCAGCTTGTAGCTCTTCGCAGGTGATTGGTGCAGCAATTGGTACAGCTACAATTAGCCGTTGGGGTTGCTGTTGTTTAACTACGGCGATCGCAGCACGCATAGTTGAACCTGTCGCAATCCCATCATCTACTAAAATGACAGTCCGATTTTTGATGTTTGGGAGGGGACGCTCACCTCGATAAGCGCGATCGCGTCGTTGTAATTCCCTCAATTCTTGGGTTGCAACTTTGTCAATTGTGCTAATATCTATACCCAAATTATTGATGACATCATAATTTAACACCCGCACACCACCCGCAGCGATCGCACCCATCGCTAGTTCTTCATGACTAGGTACACCCAGCTTTCTGACTAAACATATATCTAGTGGTGCATTCAGGCTGGTAGCGATTTCATAAGCTACGGGTACACCGCCACGAGGCAAACCCAACACTAACAAATCTGGATGGTTAGTATATGCTGTTAGTTTTTTTGCTAACATCTTGCCGGCATCACTGCGATCGCGAAATTTACTTGTCATAATCTCAAGCTCCCGTGGAGAGGGACATATAGCTGCCATTGTCTTCACCCTGCTGTGCCGAGAGGGTGAAAAGTGCAAATTGCTAGTTCAGCGAAAACTTACTTTTACAGTTCGATTGATGAAATTAATAGAGATATCTGGAAATTCATCCTCGCCACAGCATCTAAAGCGGTAGTCAGATATGTTATGAAAATTTGAAAGCTTGAATGCCAGGAATAATCAGACTTTTCCTCCTACCTGGTTGGTGAGCGTAGTCGAACCACTACCTCCTGCCTTCTGCTATCAAAATATCTCTTTCTCTCCCCACATATTCAACGTAACTAGCTATCTTGCTATTTGTGTGATCAATGCTCACAGCAATAAAACTTAATGCTAGTGATGAACATTTTTCACTTGATGATCTCATTTTCTTATACTTTAATATTATCTCTATCTGAGATTAAGTGGTTCAGATTGATACAAATCAATTCAAAAATTTTATATGTTTCAACAAAACAATATCAGTCGAGCCTAGTACTGCAAATATAGAAAAAACTGACTTCTGCATTGCGGCATATTTTCCGACTATTCCATTTAATATATGAACTTGATTATTGATGTTCCTTTAGCAATTATCCTTGGAGCCGTCCCAGGTGCGCTTAGTCGCTATTACTTAACCATATTATTTGGGCGCTGGTTTGGGCTAACCTTTCCCTATGGCACCTTGTTTATTAATGTATCAGGTGCTTTTTTGATGGGCTTTTTTGCTACCCTTGTATCCAAGTTTGCAATTTCTTCTACCGTATCTTTGTTAATCGCAGTCGGATTTTTAGGCTCTTATACAACATTTTCCACTTACGCTCTCGACACTTCTAACCTCTTACGCACGAAAAATTATCAAGCCGCATTACTTTACTGGTCTGGTACACCAATTTTGGGATTTCTCAGTATAGAATTAGGAATTTTATTAGCCAAAATACTGTGAATTAATTTGTCAAGCTACGTTTCTTTCTTCCCTTGCATAACTTCACCTATCTTATTTCCTAATAAGAGACCCACCAGTGATAAAACAGGACTAATTAGCCAGTAAATTAAACTCATTTCTAAACTCTGTTTTTCGATTAACTTTACTACATCTAATTCATAAGTAGAAAAAGTAGTATAAGCTCCTAAAAAACCAGTAGTAACTAATAGTCGGATTTCCGGACTAATTACAATTAATCTCCCCAACACCAACATCGTAAACAAACCCATCACAAAACAGCCACTGACATTAATTATCAGTGTGCTGTAAGGAAATGCTTGTCCAAAAAGCTGAGTCAACCACAAACCGAGATAATAGCGCGAAAGTGCGCCAGCTACCGCACCCAGACTAATACCTAAAGAGTTACGAAGCGCCAAATTTTGCAACATATATCGTTAGAGGTTGTTAGTAAAATATATGACTTAGTGTGAGTGCGATCGCTCTCTGACCTTATAAAATCACAGCATGTTAAAGCATAACTTGTTCCGAATGTGGCTACAAAGACAAAACCCTTGATTTTAGGTTAGTCCGCTTAGGCGGACTTTGTTTTTATAGCCGAACCAGTGCGTTGAGTGGCTTTGCCGACTCCCTCACTGGTGTGCGAATTCCATTCGTTGGGGCTAGGTGCTAACAATCGTTATAGCCGTGTAAAAATTTATAGTCATTTTTTATAGCGTTTCTCAGTATAAAGTGTTAAGTTTTTAGTAACCTCATAGGTCTGCTCCTCATAACCCCAATTGGCACAACAATGGCAATAGTATGGATAGCTGAAAAGCTTACCCATCAACTATTTAACCATCTCTAATTCCAAATGAGAGCATCTAGGGTTTAGCGGCCTTGAGGTCAACGTACACAAACAGTCACCACTCAAACTTACATCTTGCGTAAGCTGGCATTAGCGAAGTTATTAAAAGTGTTATATGATACTTGATTGTAAGTAAATTTCAATAGTCTCTGAGCATCTTATAAAGTTGATCAATTTACGCTGCCGACAAAATGTCTTAAATTTTACTTAATCTTGGTATTCTCTAACTATGGATACACTTGCTTATCTGCATTTAGCTGAAAGCTACGAAACCTCTGTAAATTCAGAATCAGGAAATCTTGCTGATTCTGACTTGTGCTATCCAGAACTCAACTGGGTACCAGAAAAGCGTGGAGCGTTTATGCTGCTTCTCTCCTGTGCTTTTGGTCTGAGTTCTTTGGGTTGGAGTAACCCAGCGCAAGCATTAAAAAAAGGCGAAAAAAATTCACAAGTAGCATCACTACAACAAAAACTGCAAGCAGCGGGATATTTTAAACAAGCTGTAACTGGATATTTTGGCCCTGTAACCGAAGCGGCTGTTATCAAATTTCAAAAAGCTCACGGATTAAAAGCTGATGGAGTTGTTGGTTCTCAGACATTAGCTGTACTAGAAGCTGATTTGGGAATAGCTACTCCAGCAGTTGTTAAACCTAAACCTGCGGTCACTAAAACTACTCAAAAAAAATCATCACCCCCCAGTTCTCAGACAAGCTCTCAGGTAAGTTTACAAAGAGGTGATCTGAGTTATGAAGTGATGGCAATTCAGCGAAAATTACAAGCAGCAGGATATTTTGACCAACCAGTCACCGGAGATTTTAACGCTGCAACAGAAGCTGCTGTTATGCAATTTCAGAAAGCACATGGACTTGTGAGTAATGGAATTGTTGATCAGCGAACTTTAACAGTATTAGAATCTGGTGCAAGTATCAAAACCACTACACCGCCCCAACCTGCCAAACCTGTTGTAGTCAACTCGCCAAAGTTGCAGCCTAATACCTCTATGTTACGCAGAGGTGATATTAGTGCAGACGTAAAATCTATTCAACAACAACTGCAAGCATCTGGATATCTCAAACAATCAATTACCGGGTCTTTTGATGCAGCTACAGAAGCAGCTGTACTGAAATTTCAAAAAGAACATGGACTCATTGCTGATGGAATTGTTGGGCCGAAAACATTAGCAGTCATGAAAGCGGAATCGAGCAAATCACCTACACCTACAAATCAAAACTCTATAGTTCCAGATAAATCGAAAGAACTCAAAACTCCCATCAAAAAACCAACTGCACCAGCACCAAAAACTAATTCCATCAAATTTGCCAGCGAACCCACTCAACCTATAAATCAGCCACCACAACAAGAACAAGCAAATAACGAAAAAGTATTAGCGGCTGCTGTTTCAGAATATGATTTCGCTCAACCTTGGCAATTAGAAACTAAAGATAATATTCAAAAAAATTCATCCAGTCATTCTCAAAAAATGACGCTCAAAAAAACAATTGCTGGGAAGATTTCGCCAAAATCTGTCGTACATTCAGGTAATGGGCTATTTTTTGCCCAAAACATGATGTACAACCATACAATCACTGTTTACAATCGGGAGCATAAATTAGTTAAAGTCATTCCCGATAAAGTTGATTTATCAAAATTTGGTTACTCCAAATTCAAAGGTAATTATCGCGGCGCACCTGTGGAAGCGAGTTTTTCCCAAGATGGGAAGTACGCCTGGATTTCTAACTACCAAATGTATGGCCCTGGATTTAACAATCCAGGTAGTGATAAATGTAATCCTGAGCAGAAAACAGATAAGAGTTTTTTGTATCGAATTAACACTGATTCGTTAGAAATTGATCATGTGGTTCAAGTTGGTTCAGTACCAAAATTTGTAGCGACCGCTAATGATGAAGGTTTAGTACTAGTTAGTAACTGGTGTTCTTGGGATTTAAGTGTTGTTGATACTGCTCAAAATAAGGAAATTAAAAGAATTCCCCTTGGCCCTTATCCGCGTGGTATAGCAATAGATGCAGCTACCAATCAGGCTTATGTTGCGGTTATGGGTTCTTATGATATTGCGAAGGTTGACCTTAATAACTTTTCAGTCAAATGGCTGAAAAATATTGGTAATGCACCAAGACATTTAAATATAGATCCAACCGGTAAATATCTCTATGCTTCTTTGAATGGAGAAGGAAAAATAGCTAAAATTCAATTGCCCCAAGGCAAGTTAATCAATAAAGTTTCTACAGGTAACGCTCCACGTAGTATGGTTTTATCAGAGGATGGACAAAGACTTTATGTTGTTAACTATAGTGACAATACAATTAGTAAAATTCGGACGAATGATCTAAAAGTCATACAAAAGGTGAATGTTGGTGCTAACCCAATTGGTATTACTTACGACCCACAAACTAGAGAGGTTTGGGTAGCCTGTTATTCTGGTAATATCATGGTATTTCAAGATTAAGTGATTATTGGGGCTAAATTGTAACTGTCTCTTCCTAGGGAGCGTTAGTAGTTACTAGATAGAAGAGACAGTTTTTTCTACTGATTTTCGGCAACTTATCCAATCAAGCGTCAGTTTATAGCACTAGCACTATAAAGCACATACATTTCTTTTATAGCTTGTTTATAAATATAAATATTTACTAGTTAACCAATGCTTTAAGAGGCTATTTATAAAGTAAATCTAAAGGCGAGTAGGAGGGGATGACGGCAAGAATTAAAATACCTGATATGCAGTGTATTTACGTAATTGCTTATGGCACGAAAGTCTTATCCCACAGACTTAAAT
>NZ_JACJSD010000090.1 GCF_014697615.1 Nostoc sp. FACHB-280
TCTATAAATTCTTGTAGTTCTATGATCGCGGCTTGTAGATGCTGACTTATCATTGTTCGCTGTTAGACAGATATCTTTCTCCGTATTATCTCGCAGTTTTTTTCAGAAATCAAATATGATTCCTATATCTCGATTACGAATGATTTTTTCTACAGTTGTATCTCTATTAGCTACTTGTAAAATACTTACGCTCTCTTTTACAAAAAATATCCATTGAGGTAAATTAATTGCTAGAGGATTACCAGAATATGTGAATAGCTTTAGTGCGTTTCCGCTAGATGAAATTGCATGTGCTAAAAACAGCATTTTATTCAGTTTTAGGTTAGATTTTATTTGATAAATCTCTTTATTTGCAATTGAGCTATGTAAATGATGTTGTATTTGCTCTGGCCTATATAAAGAAGAAAGATAGTAATAACCTCTAATGATTATTTCAATAACAGCTACAGGACTAGACATTGTAAGAAAGTGTCTTAAGTCATAACCATTTAAATACATCCACCTTGATATATCTGCAATATTTTTTGTATTTGAACTATAAGAACCAAATTGCATGATTTGAAGAAATGCCCATCCAGGAATAGGAACTCCCATCTTAGTACACATATCAGAAATGATATGACCCAACCAAATTAAAGGAGCAAATACTTTATCTTGTAAAGGTAGATCAAATGTCTTTACAATGTGTAGTTTACCGTTGATATCAAAGGCAGTCATACTACCATTAAGAATATCTAATGTTCCAAATATAAGCCCAAATAATGGATCATGACCAAGACTCAATAACCTATGACTTCTGGGGTTAAATCCTCGAATATTAGGATTAATACTCTGGTCATAAGACACTTTGCAATTATCTTCACACCACTGAAGAAATTGATTTAGTCTTCCTTCCTGATTAATTCCTAATGTTTTTAACCATTTTGTAAAACTGCTTCCGTCTTGCTGATATCTTCCTAAATAGTTGATATCATTGGGTATTTTTACAACTAAAAAATCAAGAAGAGTAGCAACTAAACCAGCTATACCAACTATTGCATAATCCAAATTGGATAATGGAGGGAGAATCTCTGGGTTTCTATAAATCTCTTCTTTTACCCTAGCGTCAACAAGCAGAGGATTATAGCTTAAGAAAAAATCATCATCCCATTGGAATCTGGATGTAGTAGTCAATTCCTCTGCGGTAGTTTCAATTATTCCTTTTAAATTAATGCCTGTGCTTTCTGCAATCTGAATAATTTCATCATCCAGGTGCATCAATTCATCTGACTCTTTCTCATGAATGTGATGAATTTTTTTAATCTTCAAATGAGCATCTGTCAATTCTTGAGCAGATGTTTTTAGCTCATCATTAAAATCAAATACAGATGACATATAATTCAATTCCTAAATAGGATGACATTAAAAATCATTGCTCATCGATACTCTTAAATATAATTCCTTTATCACTCGGATAAGGTCTTTGATGGTCATTATCACCTTTCCAAATTTCATCTGGTATTCTTGTGAATGCTTTACAACTTCTTGGTTTACCTACTTCAAAATTCTTATTTAAATGAAAACATTTAGAGCAAATTGGGCTAATAACATACTCATTGGTAAGTTTGGTATATGATGCTAATAAATCTTGATTTCTTTCTAAAGCCTTTTTCAAATAATCAATAGCTTGTTTTAAATTGTCTATCTTTTTACTATTTTTTTCTTTATCCAAAAGCAGCTTGTCAAGTTGATCCTCAAGAGAACGAATTGCTTGCCTTTGCTCTTTGATAATTTCTTGGGCTTTACGAATATCTTGTTGGGTATGCAAAATCTCTTTCATGACTACTTCTAGTTTTGCAGCTTGTGTCAGAGCAGCATCTGGAGATTGAGAAAATAAGGCACCAACACCCACACCAGCACTAGCACCAAGAATTGCACCACCACCTACAATAACTGCAAAACCTCCAGCCATTCCTAAACCACCTGCTGCTATTGCACCACCTCCAAGTGCAGCTAAAACTGCTGATACTGCTGCTGCACCAGATAGACCAGGCACTAGTATAGGTGCTAGTAAAGCTGCTATTGCTGGTGTAAAAAATGCTGCTAATATTGCTAGAGCAACAGCCCCAATTACACCTATAAACCAAGGATTCCAACCACCCTTAATTTCTTTAATCGCTTCGTTATAGTTAGATTTAAAACGTGTAACTAAGGATGAGTCTACATCTAATGTTCTCGCAAAATACTTTAACTTATTCGTAAGCTTATCTTCATCAGCTATTTTTAAATTCTTAAATTTTTCATCATTACTATTGCCAAGTGGATAATATGGTTTAAAGAGAATGACTTCTAACAACATCACATATAAATTTTGTTTGTTACTAAAATTATTTTTGGCACTTGTTGTAAGTAAGTCAAAATTTGTAATCAAATGAAAATCAAAATCCTTTTCTCCATTAATTTGACTTTTCAAAAAAAGCTCTGTAGACTCCTTCCACTGAGATAACCATTGCCGTTTTAATGACTTGATATTATAATCCGTCTCATATTCAATATCTGCTAATACCAAGTGATATTGATAACTAAACATAATCCTTGTTTGTTCGAGCGTTAAACCAAATTCCTGCATAGGTTCATCTCCTAATTCAAAAATAAAAAAGTAATATCAACTAAATTCAAGATTGTATGAAGTCTAGGCTCATCAGGTGGATTTGTTCTTGTTAAAATTTGATGCTTTTATATTTTTAATGTATTTAAGCAGTTAAAAATAACCGCGTAATTGCTGAATATTCCAGAAAAATAGCTAATATAAAAAACGCCACTATGAATATAGAGACGGGTGGATATATGTCAATCAAATTACATTTATTAAACTGTAATCATGGAAGAAACTCAATTATTACTTCACTGCTAGAATTTCTTGCGATCGCTCGATATTTTTCCGCACAGATTGAGCAGAATTATGCAACGCTGCTATTTCACTTTCACTTAAACTTAATTCCAAAATACTTTCAATTCCACCGCAGCCTAAGCGACAAGGCACACCAATTACCACATCTTTTAAACCATATTCACCTTCTAAATAAGCCGCAATTGGTAACAGCCGCGATTGATTTAATAAGATTGACTCAACCATCATACTTGTCGCCGATGCAGGGGCAAAAAATGCGCCACCTGTTTGAATTAATTCAACAATTTCTGCACCACCATTGCGGGTTCTTGCTATTAAACTTTCAATGGTAGCTGCATCTAATAATTCTGTAATGGGAATGCCGTTAACTGTGGCATAACGAGATAGTGGAACCATTAAATCGCCGTGGCTTCCTAATACCATCGCCTTCACATCCGCAGGTAAAACACCCAATTCTAAAGCAATGAAAGTTTCAAAGCGGGCTGAGTCTAGCACACCAGCCATACCCATAATGCGATCGCGTGGTAAACCTGTGGCTTGCCAAGCTAAATAAGTCATTACGTCTAAAGGGTTGGTGACGATAATAAAAATTGCATTGGGCGAATGTGCGATCGCATTTTTCGCGGCTTCGACGACAATCTTGGCATTAGTTTTCAGCAAATCATCCCGACTCATTCCCGGTTTACGCGGTAGCCCAGCCGTAATCACCACAATTTCAGAATTAGCCGTATCAGCATAATTATTCGTCCCGATAATCTGGCGGTTATGCAGTTCTATTCCTCTAGCTTCCATTAAATCCAGTGCCAAACCTTGCGGCATACCCTCAACAATATCGAGTAACACCACATCTGCTAAATTCTTCTCGGCAATGCGTTGGGCGAGAGTACTACCAACTCTACCAGCACCAACAATGGTGACGCGCGGTAAATGGCAAGAAATAGGGGAAAACATAATTTATTTTTTAATTTTAGGTTTGAGGTAATCCTAAAAATAAATTATTTAATTTATTTTTTCAACAATACTTTTCTCTATCTCACTCTTGGATGAACTGCGATCGCCAGTTTGTCACACCCAGTATTTTGCCAATATCTTAGCGCAGAAGTTCTATAAAAATTCAAAAGTCAGAACTGATAATCATCAATTCTGACTTCTGGATTATATATAGTAGTCGCTGATTGAGCATTAAGCGACTAGCCTCGAAGAGAGTCGAAATGCGTCTTCTAAATAATTATGTCCACCTACTTATTACCACGCTTTTTGCCTCAAACACTCAGAAGTTGTTTGAAAAGTGCTTAGTTGTGATTATTAGCATTCATTGATCCCCCCTAACCCTCCTTAAAAAGGGGGGAATACGTCAAAGTCCCCCTTTTTAAGGGGGATTTAGGGGGATCAAAAATTTCTTGCTACCAACGAGAGGACTTTTAAAGCATTCTCTCAATTCTCAATAAATCTACATCTAGAGAAGAGGAATTATTTGAAATTTAAAGAATCATGTTGTGATAATAATTTTTCCACTTTCGCCTCATCAATTCTTGCTGTTAATTTTTTAGCTTCATGCAAATCTCTGGTTGTTTTTGCCAAGGTAAAAGTTGAACCAACAGAAAAAGCTAAACCCATACCCATAAAGCCTTTTACCCAGTTATCCACGGGCAAATTCACAATCCCAAAGCTAGTCATAGAAACAGAAAGCATAAAAGCAGCCCATGTTTGAATAATCCAAGCTGTACTATCTTTTTGTGAACTTAGTTGCTGCATATTTCCGCCCGATAAATTCAAAAACTTCTAGCAATAGCAAAGGTAATTAGGATATTTGGAAATGAGACAAACTAGACAGAAAATAAATTTTAATTCTGTTCCCTGTAACCTGTCCCCTGTAACCTGCTATAGTAGCGATATTATTAATTGGTATAGTCAATTACAACAATAAAATAACCACTTTGATAACTGGACTGTAAAAAGTTAACTAAAAAGTCCCTAAATAAAAGAATAACTGGTACATAGTTTTGTACCAGTTAGATAAATGGCATAAAGTCGGGGAATTTAATTATTCAGATTCTGAAAATGTTTGTACCTTACCATCAGGACTGAACACAACTCGAATTCTGATATTTTGACCAGATTTATTACCAGAAACAAAAGGCTTACCAATTGCGGGTATGCCTGTATTATCAATAAACTCTCTTGCTGGTTTATTCAAAGGTAAAATTCTTGCTAGAGAACCATCCACATCCACAGTCAAGCTGTATTCTAATGTTTGTGTTAATCCCGCAGGTGGTTGCCAACGCTTCTGAAAGAAACTTCTAGCTTCTGCTATTTGGGTTGTGTCAAATATTGTGCTGTTAGTAGCCACATTAGGAGGTGTAGCAGTTTGCGGAGTATCACCCAATCTATCAACAAATGGATTATTATCTGCTGCTGAAGGTGGTAGAGAAGAAGTGATTTTTTCTCCTAGTTGCTGATTAGTTGGTGAGTACTCAGGAGAAAGATTATTGCCCCGGTTGTTATTGGGTATAGTTGCCAATGGTGGCGGCACAATTGACGGGATACTACTAGATGATAAATTATCCGCCCCGGAAGACAGACGTGGAGGTAAACTTCGCTTTTGAGGTAAATTAATTTCACCCTGAGTAATGGACGGTGCAGGGTTCAGCGCAATTTGTTGACCAGAGATTGTTGTTGATGTGGTACTTGGGAGATTATTCTTGGTGCTAATGCTTGCTTGGGGTATATTCAGCCCAGTTTTGGAAGATGTTGATGGTACACCGAGGGAGGTGGCGGAGTTAGCCGAAGAAATACTCGCCCCAGGAGGGATGACAGGTTGCGCTGGCAAACGAGAAGTTGGCAGAGGCAGAGTAGAATCGATGGGTGGTAGTGTGGGTAAATTATCTGGAGATGCCAGTCCAGGTAACGGTGTACTCAAGTTAGCTGATGGTGCAGGTGCTAAAGCCACATCAGACTCTTGGGAAGTAGTTTTGTTGGCTGTTGTCGGCTGATTTTGCCGATAATAATTAGCGTATTGTAAAGTAATTGGCAACAAACCAACACTTAAAACTAAAACTGCGGCTACAGGGGCCCAAGTTGGGAAGCGGAGAACAGAATTATTATTATTCAGAGATGGTAACGCCATCACATCAGCTGAGTATTCATCCAAAGCTGAGGCTAAATCATAAAGTTGCAAGAGACTGAGTTGCACCAATGGGCTAGAGGCTTGACCGGACAAAGAACCAAGATGTAATTTGTGAGTTAAAGAACTGCCCGGTTCTAAATAGATTTTGCTTCTGGGGATATCTGAGGCGAAAGATTTTAAAGTCTGTGTAGATAAAGCCGATGGGGCTGAATCATCAGATGTTGTAATTGCATCGGCAAAGTCAGAAAAATCCAGCGAAAAACTTTCTGGCGACTGTTGGAGGAATTGCTGCACATAGCTGGTGACGGCATCACATAAAGCTTCGAGTTGGTCGCGATCGCCCCGAATTACAACCCTGCGTTCTTCTGGTAGTCGTGGATCGTCAATGCGTAACTCAAAGCTGAGTTGCTTAATTACAGTTTTCCCCATCCAACGGGACAAAGGCGAACTTTGTGCCAATACTTCGAGTGTGCAAGTGGGGGGTGTGTAGCGACGAATGACAGAATTTAATACAGGCATGGCAGAAACTGCAAAGGAGACGTTTTCAATATTTTGCGGAATGGTCGATGAGTGCGAGCCAGAGACGGCGGTGTCCACCAGGGGCGCTGTAAAACAACAAGTTTACAAGCAATTTAAGTGCTAGGTGGGTGAGTAATTCCGTTGAGATTTGGTCATCCTCTTCCATTCGCTCTTGGTAGGTGTTGCAAAAAGCATCAATGTAATCTCCAAGTAAAGCAGCCTGATGAGGTTCCCGGTTATTTTCCGCCATTTGCTCTAGTAACCCAACAGCACGACGAATTAGTTCTTGGTGCTGTTTGGCGAGATAGCAGATGATTAAAACAAGCGATCGCGCTTCTTCTACATCTAGCTTTTTTCGCCCTCCTTGACCTTTGCGTAGGGGATTTGACTGCCGTAGCCGCCATAAAGCTACGCGGTCTGGCACTCTTGACTCTAAATTTAGGTTAACTGCCGCCGAGAGCATAGCCTCAGAACCAATCCCAGTTAAGGTTTCTAGCGCCAACAGTACCAAGTCCAACTGAGTTTTGATATTGTCCCATTGAACTGTGTCTGGGGTTGGAAGCTTAATTAACTCCTCCCACTGAGAATTGGGTGTGGCTGAGTCGGCGGCCGAGTGCATAACTTTTAGCATAGGTGATCGGGCTGGTAGGGGCTGGTGCTGTTACCTATTTTGAAACCAGACTCTCTAAGATTTAAGTTGGTTTCCCATACATAAATTTTGGCTGGAACTAGCTTCTAGCTGGTTGAACTTTGGTAAACAGCAGTTGTCACTGTCTTACTCTACAAGATGAAAATTTATTTTCCATACACTTAGCAGAGGAGAAAATGATCTACCTCAGTAAAAATTTTCCTAGCCTCCATCACTGCTTCCGTATGAAGTATAAATCAATATCAAGAATAAATAATTGATGGCTCTGTGATGAATTGTACGCAGACAATAAAGTTATTTACTGGCTAAGGGTGAAAGTCTTATTCTTCCGTAGCCTATTTTCTCATAAAGTTCTTTACTAGAAGATAACTGCTACATAAGCTGCTCTGAGTTACAAACAATAAAGTTCTTTACTGTCACACAAGTATAAATGCTCATTCAGCTATGATGTAAATGCGATCGCCTCCTTTTGATTTACGAGAATGTTGTTTTCGAGCCATGAATGTACAAACACTACTCATCCCCACAAGTTATTAATTATTGCTTGTTCGCAACGCAAGCGTTCAGATCCTGGTTTGCTACCAGCAATCATTCGCTATGATGGCCCTAGTTTTTTTGTGCTGCGTCGTTTTTTGAGACAATGCATCTCAGAGCCGCCATCAATGGACGTATATATACTGTCAGCCGAGTTCGGTTTAATCTCGCAAAATCAATTGATACCGAATTATGATCGCAGGATGACGGCGAAAATAGCGCAGCAATTGCACTTAGGGGTCATCACTGAGCTAAAAAATATTGCAAATGCCCGACTCTACCAAGAAATGTTTATTTGCATTGGTAGAGATTATCTTCCAGCAATAAACGGCTACCAACATATATTCCCGGCTAACTTGAACATCGAAATCGCCTCTGGGAGTTTGGGCGGAAAGTTAAGCCAATTACATGATTGGTTATATGGTAAGCCACCAGAGATAAGCTGTGACCAGCCTAAATTTCTGAAATGCCACAAAAAAAATCAAATTCGGGGTATAAATGTCACACTTACTCCACAACAGGTGCTTGATGTTGCTTACCAGGCGTTGCAAGCAGGAAATCAGGAATTTACTCGATTTCAATCTTGGTATGTTGTCGTTGGTAATAATCGTGTAGCTCCGAAGTGGTTAGTCAGCCAACTCACTGGATTATCAGTTGGAGATTTTACTACCAAGGAAGCACTGCGATTGTTGTCACAGTTGGGCATTGTAGTCAAAAGAGTGTGAACTAATACTTATGTTCTAGTGCTGTTTTAAAAACATCAAAAAATTTTTTTTGATAGCTGTAAGAATTTACCGACCTAATGGCAATTCTATATTAGGAACGATATTCGGAGGATATTGAATGTGCATGGTGCGGTAATTTTTGTCGTTACCACTCTAATAATTTATCGCCTGGCTGGGAATCATATATCTATATCAGGGGTAATGTTGAGGAGGTCACATTGAAACGACAAGTTGAGCAATCTGTAGACCTACCCTACAACTCTGAGTTGCGACACAAACAGCAGTTGCTAAGTCAGGCAGTTGAGCAAGAGTGGCAATATCTTCAAAATACAATTCAAGCTTATGTGATTCGGGCGATAAGGGAGTCGGGTGATAAGTTGGGCAACAGTAGCAATCGCAATTTTACCGAAGCGGTAGCCAGGGAAATTTTTCATGAAACTGTTGCGACGGCACTAAAAATAGCTCAAAAATTTGATCCCAATCGTTCAGCTCGTTCTTGGTTATTGGGTATTGCAGCCAAAAGGATACTACGATGGCAACGTCAGCAAACCCAGCAAAATCTAAAAATTACACCTATTGCCGAACTCCCCTTAGCTCGCACAAAGCAACAAAATTCAGAAAGTCTTTCAGAAGAGGAAATATTAGGAATACTATACCAGTCATCAAATTCGTCTGACCCTGAAATGCTGGAATATTTGCTGTCATTGGTAAATGACGGTCATCGAGAAGTACTTAAATTAGCTTTTGTTGATGGTTTAGATGGAGAATCTTTAGCTGCTGCGTTAGGTACAACAAAAGGGGCAGCTTACACTAAAAAGCACCGTGCGATCGCACAGTTGCGTCAAGCTTATGCCCAAGTTAATAAGTCATCAGAGGAGGGCAGATAAGATGCAAAAACAAAATCAAAATCAGCAGCCCTACTCACGTGAAAAAGCTATCCATTTATATGTGCAAGCTTTAGACCAAGGTGACATGGAAGTAGTAGCTCAAATACTTGATGCCGCTTGCGATGACCCAAAATTAGAACAAATTATTACGGAAATTAATTTAGCCTACCAAGAAGAAGAACAGCTAACGCCTATCGCTACCGATGCAGAAATTATTAGAAATTTACTTCACAAGCATCTCCATAGCGCATTTGAAAATCTTCAAGAAGATGAAAAACCTTTAATTTTTGAAGATGAAGAAGAGAAACCACTAACAGTTGGCGATGTTGTTAAGCGTTTGCAAGATATCAATCGCGTACCGTCAGCAGATAAAGACATTATTAGTAAATTAATTGAAAGTTCTGTACCAGTACCAGTCAAGCTCAGTATTCAAGCTGTTAGGCAACTAGTGGTCAAATTAGGAATTAATACAAGTGAGCGATTCTTGGATATGTTTCGAGATACCGCAATAACTTTAGCGATGGGACGTAGCCATAATAGGGCGCAATTAGCAGCTGCCCGCGAACAAAAAAGTAGATATAAATCTACATCAAATAATCCTCAATCATTAGAAGAAAAAGTCAAAAACAATACTGAGGTTGATAAAACATAGATGATACTAGAACATCGCCGGATGGCAATTTCTCAAGCTGTAGAACAGGCATATCAAGAAGCTGGACTGGAGTTAGTAAATCTTAAACCTGGTGTTGTACCTCTGTATGAACTGATTAAGGCTTACCCAATCAGGGTAGCAGAAATCAAAGATATGACCATTCAAAGTATTTCCGACTTCTTAGAAGTGGAAACAGGACAAAAACTCCTTTTTACCGATAATGAAAACGAAAATTTAAAGCTAGCAGGATACTTGTATTTACAAGAATATCAAAGCCATTTTTACGGCTGTATTTTAGTAGAAAAAAAGCCACATTTAGCACCGATATCACGCCGAAGATTTTCAGCCGCCCACGAATTAGGGCATTATTTATTACACTTTCTTCCTTTGCTTCAAAATCATCACACTAGTAGTTTGACTGAACCTTTGATTTTAACAGAGGGATTATATATTAAAAAGGAAAATGAAAAGGATGATGTTGATGAGGAAGATATACAAGAAGAACAGGAAAAATCAACTGCACAATTTACTTGTACAAATGGCATAAAAGCAGCGATGGATAACCTGGGAATAGATGAGAAAGAAATGGAAGAAGAAGCTGACCAATTTGCTGCTGAACTTTTAATACCAACCTCGGCTTGTTTCGCATTGGCTAAGAAGTTTCATGGTCGTTTTGGAAAGACTAGGAAAGTTTTAGCAAAACGATTATCTAGCGAATTTTTAGTGAGCCAAAAAGCAATGGAACGAAGATTACAAGATTTAGATTTACCAGAAAAACTATTAAATTCTAGTTTAGAAAGCACTAAGCAATGGGAGGCATCTATTTATAAATGGGATTAGATTTTATTAAAAACTATAGTGGCTGTCGTCTCGAACAATATGATGCACAGTTTCCTTTATTGGAAGAACAAACTGACGAAGATTTAGAGCTAATACCGGAAAGAGTTGATTTAGATTATGAGGTCAAACCCCGTGCAATTGATTGGGAACCTATCAGTTTAAGCACCCCGCACACTTGGAAGCCTAGCAACTGGCACGAAAAACCAAATCGTTTTGTTGATGGTAAAGATGTAGGAGAAACAGTAGCTTCGGTACGTTCTCCTAGCGGTCAGTTGGTTCCTATCCGCCTTTCTCAAATTGGCAGTATCAGTATGCGAGTAGAAAACGGAGAATGTCGGCGTGAATTTGAGGTTGTTGAACGTGTGGTATCGATGGCGGTAGACCTTTTTCCTTGGACAGAAGTGGAGAGTTTTGCTGCTGCTTTACAAGACAATGGATTTCGTTTACTACCAGTTCGCCCTCCTAATGGGACATCCTCATACGATTTTGAAATCATGCGAAAGCGAACTCAAAATCGTTCAAATACGGAAATGGAAACCTTGGAAGAAACCGCAATTTCCCATAGTTGTGGTGAACCAACAGTGATAGATGGGCGGCTGCAACCAAGAATAAGGATGGGAGGTTTTGACATTGATGAATCACCAGTTTTCGGTGTGATTAAAACCCAGCGTCAAAACTACTTACATATCAAAGGAATACAGGTTCTCTATCAGTTGGAAACTGGTCAGCGTACACCAGTATTTACTATTTCTAGAGGATGGCCATCAGTTGTATCTTGGTTTATCCGCCTTTCTGGACGGGGTGGTGGAACTCCCAGCACGGGAATAGTGCGGGTGGAAGCATCACAAAGCTGGTTTGAGAAGTATCACAGACATAATTGGGATTTTGTAGATCAATTATCCCGAACTATATATGAATACCGTTGTCGAGAGCGCAGTTATGGACGTGCTGCTATTTCTCTACACCCAATCGTCCGAGCCGAAGAAAGTTTAGGTTCGCTTTTCCAACCATTGAGTATCTTATCCAATCGTTTTTACCATTTAGTCCAGTTATAAAGTATAAAATTAAACGCTAAATATGACTAATACAGTATCCAATACAGAGCCTGATGTTAACGGGAACGGCTCCCATACAGTTATACCTAACGCTGTTCAAGCGAATAGCACAGGAAATACAAATACATCAGCTATAGGAATCATATTTGATTTCTGAAAAAAACTGCGAGATAATACGGAGAAAGATATCTGTCTAACAGCGAACAATGATAAGTCAGCATCTACAAGCCGCGATCATAGAACTACAAGAATTTATAGA
>NZ_JACJSD010000091.1 GCF_014697615.1 Nostoc sp. FACHB-280
GATTTCGGCGTTTGAGTAAGGATTACGAGTTGTACACAGAGTTAAGTGAAGCGATGATTTATGGCTCATTGATTCGTCTGATGGTCAAGCGAATGGCATCTTAAGCTTTTGTTTACGAATCAGCTCTAAGAATAAAACCCCAAAATAACCGTGAGCGTTGGTAGCAGGACTGCAACTAAAGTGCTATTAGACAACTCACAGTAATTAAAACTGGTTCTTGCTCCCAATCGATTTGTTCATAAGCTTGGGGAAAGAAAAACAGCATGAAGTCTTGAAAATACAGTTGTAGTATCTGCTTCCAAGGCGAATCATATTCCGTCTGCGGATTTTCATTTGTCATCTTTGAAAAGTTAGAAATTAAAACACTAGTATAGTACATTAATACTATACAGTGAGCAAATGAATTCTATGCAACAAGTAGTTAGACAAATTAAAGAACGCAGAAGAGTTCAACTTCAACGCCAAGATATTAAATACGAACTTTGGCGTTTAGACGATACTGAATTTAGGAAGCTGAGACAAAAAAGTCTTCCTATCAAAGATGATTCTAGGTTTTACGTAAACTACCCACCACTGAGCGGAGTACCGCTACAGTGGGGGCTTTTAAAGCCCAAAGTTTACCCGACTAAGTGTTAACTCACTACGATTTTAAGGTTATCTCACCTACGAATACGCAGCCAGTTTGTAGCTCTGAGGTTAACAGTTAAACAGGTGTAATTGGGTTAAGCCAGTGCTGTTGACGTAAAAAGCCTTTAAATCATTGTCCAGGCTCACATTACCCAAGAAATTGGAGGTACAATTATGTGCAAAGTGTTTGTAATTGATAGCGAAAAAAGACCATTAAATCCAATTCATCCAGCACAAGCAAGACAACTGTTGCGTAATCACAAAGCAGCAGTATTTAAAAGATTCCCTTTCACAATTATCGTCAAAGAATCACATCTTGATGCACCAGTCCAGTCACTCAGATTAAAACTAGACCCTGGCGCAAAATACACAGGTATAGCAATAGTAAATGATGCAAGTGGTGAAGTTGTATTTGCTGCCGAATTAAAGCACAGAGGGTTTGCTATTCGGGATGCTTTAACTTCAAGAAGGCAATTACGTAGAGCTAGGAGGAATAGAAAAACTAGATACCGTCAACCCAGGTTTCTTAATAGAACTAGACCCCAAGGATGGTTAGCACCAAGCTTACAAAGTCGAATTGAGAATATCAAAACTTGGGTTAGTAGATTATGTAAAGTTGCACGAATCACAGCCATTAGTCAAGAACTGGTTAAGTTTGATATGCAGTTAATTCGTCATCCTGATATTCAAGGTAAAGAATACCAACAGGGTACTTTGGCTGGGTTTGAGACTCGACAATACCTACTTGAAAAGTGGAATAGAGAATGTGCTTACTGTGGAATTAAAGATGCTCCACTGCAAATTGAACACATCCATCCAAAAAGCAAGGGCGGGTCAAATTCCATCACAAATCTTACACTAAGTTGTGAGAAATGTAACCTCAAAAAAAGCAGTCAAGATATCAGAGATTTCTTAAAAAAAGACAAATCCAGATTAGAGAAAATCCTAGCATTAACTAAAAAGCCACTAGCAGATGCAGCAGCAGTTAATACAACTCGATTTGCACTACTAGAAACGTTAAAATCTACAGGCTTACCCGTAGAAACTGGTTCTGGTGGGTTAACTAAATTCAACAGAACTCAACAAGGGTTAAGTAAATCTCACTGGCTCGACGCTTGTTGCGTTGGGACATCAACACCAACTCTCAAAATCAAAGGTGTTAAACCATTATTAATTACAGCCAATGGTCATGGTACAAGACAATCATGTCGTACCGATAAATATGGCTTTCCTATTCGACATTGCTCTAGAACTAAATTTCATTTTGGATTTCAAACTGGAGATATTGTAAAAACTGTTGTTACTAAAGGTAAAAAGGTTGGTACTTATATTGGTAGAATTGCTACTCGTGCAACAGGTAGTTTTAATATCTCAACTGCACAAGGATTAATCCAAGGTATCTCTTATAAATACTGTAAAACTATTCACAAAAAAGATGGTTATGCTTATACCATGTAGAGAATTTGTGAATTGTTTAACTGTCCCAATCACTGTTTTTGTTAACACAAAAATGTGTTCATGGGACGTTTTACAATTCACCTCCCATTCCTCTCACCGCTTTCCTTGTCAGGATAGGCGGGAGTCTCCTGGGAGGTTCTGCTAAATAATGCCTGCAATGTTTATCAGGAGGTACAATTTCCACCAAGATATACGAGCATATTGCCGAAAGTAACAACTATTCCATAAATAAACTCCAAGCAAAGTCACAAATATTTTGTTAATAATACTACTTCATTTCTTGCATTTAGATTTACTGCTGGCATAAGGCTAAAAGTTACTATCTTACTTAATGAATATGCTGTTTCTTCGCTTGTTTGTAGCTGGAAAAAAATCTTGTGAATTTGTTGGTTGTTGGCTTTGATTACGTCGAATTTTCTCAAATAAAGCAGGTAGAGTTGCTTGACGAAATGCTCCACAGTAGTGCATAGACATGACTGCTTTAAATGCCCAGTGGTTTGCTGGTAAATCACTAAAAGGATTAGGTAAAGTTTCTGCTTGGTTGTTAATACAAGCATTTTGAACTTGAGTTAATTTCTGTGATTCATCATTAATTTGCTCTTGAGCTTTTACGGGAGCCAGTATCCCAAAGGTAGTTAATGCTAAAATTGCTGACAAAATTTTATAATTCATAAGTCCTAAAAAATGCTTACCTTTCTGTATCTTAGCTTCTGAAAAATGAATTTTGATGTGAAATGAGCGATCGCATTTCTAACTAACCTCCTAAACTAAATATCGGTAGAATGTGTAAACCAGCACGTCCAACAAAAACTGTAGCAATTAACGAAGAATGTTTAGTCTGCGCGATTACCAACAAGATTTAGTTTCCAAAACTTTTGCGGCTTGGAATGGTGGAATTAGAAAGGTACTACTGCAACTAAGCACGGGTGGTGGCAAGACAATTATCTTTGCCGCCGTAGCATCTAAGATGACTGCTCAAAGTGATGGTGTCTTGGTAGTTGCTCATAGAGAAGAGTTAATTCTCCAGGCGGCCGAGAAACTAGCGGCGGTGACAAAATTACAACCAGGAATTATTAAAGCTGGATACAAGCCGAATGATTCATTAATTCAAGTAGCTAGTATTCAAACTCTTTCACGACGAGAAACCTACCCGAAGGCGCAGCTTGTCATCATTGATGAAGCTCATCATTCTAGTGCTAACAGTTACCGCAAATTATTAGATGCTTACCCAGAAGCACTGATTTTAGGGTTAACTGCCACACCCAGACGTGAAGACGGCTATGGATTGCGAGATGTTTTTGACCACCTGATCAGCTCGATTTCTACTAAGGAATTAATTGCTTTAGGCCACTTGACAGATTACAAATTAATTGCTGGCTTTAAATATTCTCGACACAAAGTTCCGCAAAAACGTGACTTTACGCGTAAAGAATTGGAAGAAGTTGCTTCTGACTACAAGCCTTTTGAGGTATTGAAGCAGTGGCAGAATTTTTGCGCTGGTCAAAAGACAGTAATTTTTGCTGTCAACGTCAAGCATTCTCAAGATATCACACAAGCTTTCTGTGCGAATGGAATCACTTGTGAGCATCTTGATGGCGAAACGAGCAACACTGAACGTAAAGAAATTTTAGATAGATTTCGTAGCGGTCAAACACAGGTTATCAGTAATTGTGCAATTTTAACTGAGGGATTTGATTGTCCTGACTCTAGTGCCGCCGTGATTGCGCGGCCAACCAGCAGTGTTACTCTCTGGCTGCAAATGATTGGCCGAGTCTTGCGTCCTGCACCGGGTAAAGAATATGCAACTATCTTAGACATGACTGATAACTGGTATCGGCTAGGTCGTCCATGCGACAACCGAAAATGGAGTCTTGACCCAGTATCTTGTGACCCTGATACCCAAGGCACGAGATGTTGTCCTCACTGCCATCATGTCTTCAAGCCAATGCCTGCCCTGATTCGCACAAAAGAATACTTTAATTGTCAAAAAGCCGAATTTGTCATCCAGTATGAAGCAGATTGCCCCAATTGCGCTAAATCTTTTAAATGGGTCTTAGAAGAATCCTCGGCTATAGAAAATGATGGCGAAGCGGTAATTGTTGCTGACTCTGATATTGAGTTTAAAGAAGTTCCACCCGAAGTGCGCCCATCTTTATTAACCTCAGTTATTGAAGCTAAAAAGCGTAAGTTTAGAAATCAAGAAAAAAAACTAATTTTTTATAGTGCGACAATTAGAAGCTGGTTTTTAAATTGCCCTGAAGTCAATTTAACCGAGCTAATTTATGCTACTGAATTGCTTGATTGCCCACCACAAACATTTGAATCTAGCATAGAATCTTTAGTTTATAAAATTCGCAATGCTCAAGAATGGACAGATGTAACCAAAATCATGTCTAATCGTCCTGATCACGTAAAAAAAGTTATTTGGAGTAGATTATCTCATGAAGAGAAAGACAGATTTAAAATAATGAAAGTCAATTATGAAAAGGAAATGAATGAAATTCAGGAATGGTTGACAGAAGAAAACTTAGTATTAGTAGCAGAGTATTTATCAGCTTGCCAAGACGTTGAGATGATTTCTTCTTTATGCCAAATCTATAAAAAACCAGTTATTCAAGCAGCCATTGACCGGATATCCGACGATAAACGTTACCAAATTAATCAATGGATTACACAGTTATACAAAGTCAGCTAGAGAAGCGTTTAGCTTCAATGAAAGTTTTATAGTAATAAGCATTTCTTAAATGAGCATCCAACTAAACCAAAATTATTAATAAAACATCTGCACAAGTTTAATCAAATCACTTTTTGCAGGTTCACCATTGTTTAACCAAGTTATCAAGTCATCAGGATATAACCAAAAATTCTCAACAAAATCATTTTTATTATAATCAGGATTATTATCCAATTTAATTTCATAAACTTTCATAAAAGCAGATACTTGATGCTGATGTGGTCTTAAATATCCTAATAATCTAAAGTCAACATTTTTTAGCTCTAAATTCAATTCTTCTTTCAGTTCACGTTGCAGGGCATCTTCATAACTTTCTCCGCTTTCAACATGACCTCCCATACTCACATCAAGGCAAAGAGGAAAAATTATTTTTTTAGCTGAACGACGAGGTATCCACAATTTACCTAATGAATTAATCACAAAAGTATTAACTACTCTAAAGCAACATAATCCTTGACTATATATTTGGGAGCGTTTCTTTTGCCCAATAACCTGATCTTCTTCATTTACGATGTCGAGTATTTCGTCGTGGTGTATCATAAACAAATTTTTAATATTATATATATTGAGTAAGGGAAGTTATATTTCACATCTTTTTATGGACGCTGTAACAATTGAATTTTTATATTTCGATTATCTGAATTGCTTGTAATTCCAGCTAAGAGTTTGCCATCAGGACTGACAACGAAACGGTTCATTTGCTGTTTGTCCAAAATTGCTTCTAGCTCGGCTGTTTGCAGATTCCATACTATCAGCCACTTCTTACTCTTACCAATTAGAACATTACGGCTGATGGCAATCTCAGATGGGCTAAATATCTTACGAGAAAAGCTATTATTTACCTTGACTCTTCCTGTTTTTAAATCCAATACTTCTAAATGGAAAGAGCGTTTCCCTGCTCGTTTGATACTAACTAGTGTCTGCCCATCTAAACTAATGCGTGCTAAGTCCGAAGGGTTAAAAAAATTTTGAAGGACTTGTTGCTGGTTGCTTACCGTATCCCACGCCACAAGTTTACTACTCGGTAAAGTCAAAAGTACTGTTTTGCCATCTGGACTAATGTCATCGAAATGGGAATATGGTAATCTTGCTTTTTGCTCAAGAGTTTTGAGATCCCAGACTTTGATCTCAGGAGATATACCACGATCGAGACTAATAATAGTCTTCCCATCAGAGGAAATATCAACATGAGTAACATTACCAGAATGACCTGTGAGTATCTTTTGAGGTTGATTTGAGGTAATATCCCAGATGCGAACTAGCCGATCACCACTACCACTGACAACAGTTTTGCCATCAGGAGAGATTGCTAAAGCATTAATTGCACCAGAATCACTCCGTAGTGTTTTTTTCAACTTTCCTGTTTGCAGTTCCCAGACTTTGATTGTTTTATCTTGACCGCCACTGACTAGAGTTTGACCGTCCGCACCGAGCGCAATTGCAGAAACTGTAGGATGTCCCTCTAGGGTGCGAACGACTCTTAAATTGCAGTAGGGAGATTTAATTGCATCATGGGAACAGTACTTATCCCTGTATTGAAAAAAAGTGAAAAGTTCATCAGGATCGCTACCGAGAAAACTTAAAGTGATGACTACCAGAATCAATAAGGCTTTGAGTTTCCATTTACCGGACTTGAAAATTTTCATTTATGAATATTTTGAGCTATCACGTAGTACAGTTAATGAAAACCAAGTTATGGTGCTGAAAAATCTTAATAATAAAGGCATTATACAGCATCAAAAGCTTTCCAAAACATGAGCTACTCTAAATAGATTGCCGAGCTTTTAAAGGCTTCTTCTGGTGTCCCATAAAAAGTACCATTATCAAATACACTAGGCTCATATTTTTCATTACTGTATGTGTAAAAAGCTTTTGTCCACTTTTCCTCATTGCCTTTGTAACGCAATCGACAAAGGTGAATTGGAGTATTCCTACCTCTTTCTAAATATTCTTCCCGCGTTACTTTAAATAATGACGGGTCATAATTATCTAGCATGAATGGCTCTTTGTAAGCATCTATATAACAGAAATATCCCTTAAACCTTACATCAATACGTATATATTTTCCTGAATAATGCTGTTCAGCATAAGCTAATATTCGTTGTTTCGTTCTTTGCTTGACGTTATCAGGAATTTTGACTCCTCCCGAATGTGGATCGTTGACCCATGCTTTCATAACTAACTCCCTATTTGTTTAAAATTTATCATTCTCAAATGTTATTTTATTCACCATCTTCATCTTCCCATTCTTCATCTTCGTCCTCCCAATTTGGATATTGTTGAGGTGCAGTCCCATAACTATCTATAATTGTCGGTTCCTTAATTTCCACATTATCTGGGTCAATACTTTCTAATTGCACATTAAACCGCCAATCATCTCCAAAATCAAACAAGTAAGTCATCGTTTGACCTACTTTGAGAGACAACGATAAATCTTTAATTAAAAATTCATTTGTAAAAGGTGGTTCTTGAGCATAAGGATGACTTACTCGTACTGTCCAACCATACCGACTCTTGTAAGAAAATTCATGCAGATGGTCATCATCAAAACTCACAGACTCTAAAATTATGCTGCTTAAATCATAGAGATTAGAATCACAGGGAATAGCAATACGTCGCCAAATTTTTCCTAATGTCACCTTAAAGATGTAAACTCCTTGCTGCTCTTGTGGTTCAGAAATTACAAGATTGTTCTGCCATTCGGGGAAAAAGACTTGTAATTGATGTTGCCAAATCCCAAACGGATATTCTTCTGTTTCATCTTCCTCTTGCTCAACCTCTGATTGGGATTCTTCAAAAAGAATTTTTTCGATTAATTTTATCAAAGCATTTCCCCAAGGAGTTTTCTTTAGTTTAGTAAACTGCCACCCTTGACCTTTTTTTGATTTAGCACTTTCAACTTCTAGCAGTCCAAACATTGAAAATAAAGCAATCTGGTAAAGTCCAGGGGAATAACTATACCATTTTTGCTGTTCTGTTTTTGGAATCAAACTTTTATTCGAGTCAATTTCATGCCAAAACATCAAAGCTTTTTCAGAACCACTACGCCATCCCTTTTCACCTAAAATTTCTTCATTTCCCCAAATCCACCAAGCTTCTAAAAGGTTGAAATAACGTTCTGTCGGATTTAACTTGTTCCAAGAAGAAAGTACATTAGGTTCAAGATAAAGAAAGAATTTTTTTCCTTGAGGTTCAACATAAGATATGGTTGATGCTCTCAATAACAAATACAAACCATGAATATGGGGATAAGCTTTTTGTTGTGGACGATTCAGTTCAACTTGAATTGGATGAGTTAAATGACTATTGAGTTCTGCTAAACAACTCATTGGTAGAAAATTTTGAGTCTTGCTGACCTCAATTCCTTTTGTGCCAATAAAATCCAGCAACATCTGGAAATCTTTCAGGATTGAGCCTGGACTACTCTTGGAAATCTGTTGTTTGTGTAGCAATTGTAACTCATTTGGATTAAGAGTATTTGCTTCTAGATTATTAGGGTAGAACATGAGTACAAGCAGCTTAAATTGTATTCAATAATGTCAGTAAATAAATTTAAATTAAAAGATTATATTGCTTTACTCTTCAATCAAAAACATTGGCTCTTTCAATAATGAACCATTCATGGTATAAAATTGCTAAGAAAAATTCTTCACCTTTAACGCGATCGCACACTGCCATAAATCCTGAAAAAAAAGGATCATCTTCATAGGTCGTATCGGAAATGAAAAGTGTTACAGAATTATTATCTGCACTCCATATAGAACGTATTACACTTATATTAGGATGATGTAATTTATCCACAGGTAATAATACGGAACATCCTTCAATTTCGATGAATTCCGGCTCCTCATATTTCAAAACCGATTCCCAATCTTCCGGGCCTTCATGTTTTTCAATAATTCTATCCCACCTAACTAGCTTAATTTTTTCTAGAGTTTGGACTGATAAATCTGCAATTTTCATTTTTGGCTACCCTAAATAATTTTTAATAATTTCTCAATATTCATCTTTTTCAGATTTATTGCAATACTAGATCGCTCAAATTTAAATTAATATTAATAGGTATTCATGTATCATCATTTAGGGATCTAAATACTTTTATCTAAAAAATTATAAAACTTCTATGCCTCGACGAACTGCTACATCTTCATCCCCTTCTACTGTTGCAACTGGACTGGCTCTTTCTGAATTACATCTACGCTTGGAATATTTAGAGAAACAACACCAATCAATTCTCAAGCAGATTAAGAGAAAGCGGACTGAACTACATAACTTTGTCGAAAGAGCGCGTTCTTTAGCCACAGAGGTAGTGCATCAAACTACCCCCAGTTTCCAAAAAATGGCTCAACTCGACCAAGAAATTCATGCTTTGTTTGAAACTATCTTTGCTACTCGAAAATTTGGTAAACAAACTCTTAAGAAAATACAAGCAGTTTATCGTCAACTACAATTTGCCGGAATTATCAGCATCAAATCCGATACAGAGCAATTCCAGCAAGAGCCAAATAAAGAGTTTTCATCTACGGAAGAAGATTTCTCCACCGAATCGGACGAAAGTCCCCATCAAAATCAACAGTGGCCAGCACAAGAAACTACCTCCTTTGGGGCTGGGGCTAGAACCGAAACACAGCAAAAAATTCGCTCCACATTTTTGCGGTTAGCGGAAATCTTTCACCCGGACAAGGCACAAGATAGCGAAACACAGAAATATCATACCCAAATTATGCAGGAGATAAATATTGCCTACCATTTTTCTTTTTCTAAGTTAATATTTCGGACAAGTCTATTTGGCATCCCAAATGTACAGTCCTTTTTCTTCTGGCACTCTAGAGAATCTGCCTGAGCGATAACCCCGTGACAGTTCATTCAGCACTCCTGGTCTGACTTTTTGCAATTGTGATTGCGGGAGTTCACCGTAGAGTTGGTTGATTACTTCAGCTATATCAAAAACTCTCCTTGGATTTTGTTCTAGCAATGAACTAATCGCATCAATCAAAAATTTTCCTTCAAACTCTCCTTGCATGGGAATGAGGTTAGCTTTTGCATTAGGGTTAGGTTTTTGAGGTTTTGTTTGGCTAGGCTTGGAAGCAACATCAGGGCTAGTATCTTCTTTGACTTGCGGCTGTGGTTGTTTACTTTTCGTTTGGCTAGACTTGGAAGAACTTTCTTTGCGCTTAGAGTTGAGCAGTTTCAAATCTATGGTGTAGTATCCTGGTTTCCCTGGAACTAGCGACCATTTCCCGCTTTCTCTGCCTTGAGTCAGCGTTGATTGAACTCTACCTTTGACTACTTTCCACGCTTTTGGTTCTAACTCGCCATACAGCGATCGCACCACAAAATCTATATGACATACACTGCCTTTATGCTGCTGTAACAACGAGTCAAGAATGAAGAGAGTTATTGAACACTCATAATTACTTTAATTGCAGATCCTCCAGCTTCGCTAATAACCAATGTAGTCTTCTCCTGGAGTTCCACGTATGTCCGATCTCGAACTACAACTGCAAATGCAGATGAATGTTCAGAGAATGTTGTCCAACTTCCCAGACAACGAAACATATATCATTTTTGTCCTCAAATATTTCGAGTTCTTGATAAATTTCCCAGCAGGCAGTTTAACAAGAAGAAAACTGTGTGAGTTGATTGTAGATTTTATCCTCTACAATTACTCGCCCTCGGAATACAAGATGGCGCTCGAACAACTTCAGGCTGCTATCGAATACGCCTACAGTTAGTTGGTACAATTTGCAAAAGCAAGCTACTAGAAAGTACCTTATTTTTTTATCATCTTTGCATTCCTGCTGTCTGTTTTTGACTTCTCTCTAAAACTTCATCAAGCTTACTACTGGCAGTTTCAAAATCCCTTAACACCTCTGGCGTTAAATTATTCACTTGCACTCTTCCAGATTGCACACGCAGAATTTCATCACCGCTTTTGTGAGCGATTGCTAAATCCTTACGCTCAGAATTCAGGGACAAATCATAGTTTTTCCCATTGACACGAGTAGTACCATCTTCTTCACGCTGACCCAAGTTTGATGCTAATTTATGAGCAATCTGGGCGATTCGGTTAACTGTGTCTTTTTGCATTGCCTCCATTGCTTGAGGTGATAGCTGTCCCGTAGCCTTGAACTGGGACGCAATTTCAGCGATTCTCTGTTTATATGGTTCAGGCTTGCCTAAATGATTAGCTGTCTGCCACCATGCGCGTAAGTCTTCTATTGTGATTAGTTGGCTGGATACGACTTTTGATTCAGTTGTACTGGTTTGTGGCTGTGGTGGTTGTAACGTATGGAGTGATGCTACAGCCGGACATGATTGTGTACTCATGATTGGCTGTGGCGGTTTCAAATGCTTTGGACGGTCAGGTAGCGATCGCACTTTCGCTTGATACTGTTCCGGCGACTCAATCACTTGTCCAAACTTCTTAGTCATGGACTCAAAAGTTGATTCAGGAATTGATGAATTTACCAAATTAAATACCGCTAGTCCCTTTTTCGTTTCCAGTGGCACATCTTCTGGTGGCACTTGGGCGATCGCAATGTTTTTCTCGTGCAGCCACTTGGTCACTGCTTGAACTTTGTGATTATCCAAAACAAGTTGAGTCAATCCCAACATTTTATCTTCTGGTGTGGCAAACAACATGGTGGGACGCTCTTTTATTTTGTAGAGCATCGGTGCAGTTTTTGCGATTGCTCTGTGTTGTTCTTCATTGACTGTCTGTTGACCAAACACTTGATTTTCTTTCACCCAAGTTTCAGGATATTGAACTGTTGCGGGGTCAACTTTCACGACCATTGTTGTGGTGAAATTGCTCTGGAGCGTCACATTAATTGGTGTTAATTGACCAAATTTTAGCGCCCCCAAGTTTTTGATTGCTTCTTTATCCTTATTGAAAAATAGTAAGCTCTTGTGCATTTAAATTGTGATAATAGTATCGCCTTTATTTTTGAGTTTTCGTCCCCATTTAATAATTAACGCTCCTTCATTTAAGAGTTGATGTAATAAATATTCTAGGTCTTCAATTGAT
>NZ_JACJSD010000092.1 GCF_014697615.1 Nostoc sp. FACHB-280
TGTGCTTTAATTCCAACATTCTCTCATTTAAAGTGGATGTTTGAATGGTTTATCCGAAACACTACCTTTGATTTTATGTCTCTTCAGATGTACGGAGTTTTTTCAGAAATCAAATACTAGTCCTATAGTAGTCTTAGTATCAGAATTATCGGTAAAGTGGCATCACCGCCACAAAAAGAATCTACTTCAGAACAGTTTCATTTCTGGGTGCGACGAGATGAGTTAGTTGAAAAAACAATAAACTTAAAGTTATTAACAATAATTTTACCGAAAATATAAGTCAGCGGATTCAAGCAGAACGAGATGCTAAACAGTATACGGAACAAATTAATAATGCATTTAGCAACTTGCCAGATGCTTATCAGGTAAATGTTTCTCCATATGTCATAAACGATGATTTCGGCTGGCTTGATACAAGTTACCCAACAGAAGAAGATTTGGAAGAGCTAAATCAACTGCTAGGTAATCGACAAACTCATACTCAAAAGTTCAACAAGCTACGTAATCAATTCTCTGAGTGGCATCGCTTTAATACCGAACAACAGACTTATAGTAAACAGTTCATGGAACTTGAGGAAAAATTGTCACTATCTGAGGCTCAAGAAGCACGTAGCCAAAAAAATACATTACAAGAATTGCAAAATGAACTGCAATCAACACTTAAAACACTCAAAGAAGAACAAACACTGACACTTAATCAAGTTAAAGAAATCGATAAAGATATTCATGACTTGTTACAGAAATTACGACAGTATGAAATCAATTTAGGTGATCAAAGAGGTTCTCAAAGTGAAATTCAACGTCGCTTAAAATCTGATTTAGAAAGCTTACCATTGCAGTGGCAAGAATCAATAACAAACCTTGATGATAAAAAGCTAAAAGAGTTAGCTAATGAAAAGGAAACGCTAACAGATTACGAAAAATTATCAAGCCAATTAAATATTGCTAGTGAATCATTAACCTTTCTCCAGCAACAAATTAGGAATTTAACTAACCGGATTGAAGAATTGCCTAACGAGGCAAAACGTGCTTTTCAAGAAGTTGAGCAAGAACTTACAACTGCTAAATCCGAGCGAGACATTTTTGATAAAAACCGACAAGAAGCTCAAATTAGCTTGAATGAACTAATTAGTAAACGCAAGCTGTACCAGCAAATCGAAAGACAAAAGCTTGATGCAGAACGCAACCAAAGCTTATACAAAACACTTTGCGAATTGCTAGGTAATGGGAAACAAGGGCTGCAATTAAAATTGTTACGTGATGCAGAACAAGCTATTGTGCAGCTTGCCAATGAAATTTTAGACGGTTTATCACGCGGAAAAATGCGATTGGAATTACGTGGAGAAGTGGAAGAATCCGGTGGAGAATCCAGCAAAGCTCTTGATTTAGTGGCATATAACGAAGAAATTGGATCGTATCCCACACCAATCGCCCAAATTAGTGGTAGTCAGCGATTTAGAGTTGCCGTTAGTTTAGCATTAGCGATCGGTCAATATGCAGGGCAAGGCGCACGCCACATCGAGTCAGTCATCATCGATGAAGGCTTTGGTAGTTTGGACAAAAACGGGCGCGATGATATGATTCAAGAACTTAACGAATTACAACATCGACTAGCACGCATTATTTTAGTGTCGCACCTAGAAGATTTCTCCTGTGCTTTTTCAAATGGTTATTCCATCGAGTTAGTCAATCAAGCCTCAAAAGTCAAACTGTTAGAACCTGTCTAGTCTAAAAATACTAAATTGCTAGTAATGTATAAGTCTATGCAAAACTACATTTAGTTGCTCAGGTCGCCTGTTAATGCAAATTGTTGCTGGCATCAGTCTGAAAGGAATCAAACCTCGCGTGTGGGATAAAAATTCTCCTTATTATCTTCCACAATTGCAAGCAGTTATGGTATCCTACGCCGAATTTCATCAAAGACCTGTACTTCGACGTAAAGTTATAGAGCAAGGTCTTAGAAAATATCTTGGCATCCCAGAAGAAGTAAAGCTTTACCTTGATAACGGAGCGTTCTACTTCATTAGTCGCGGTGGAGAAATAGTAACAAAAGATTACGAAGAATTTGTCCAAGGTGCGAAACCCGACTGGTGTCCAATTCCCCAAGATTTTATACCCACTCCAAAAATGTCATTGTCTGAGCAAAAAGAATGCTTTACTCTGACAACAAAAATGAATATTGCTTATAAAGATAAGCATTTTATTCCTGTGATTCACGTTAGTAATTTTTTAGAAGAGTATGTTAGAACAATAAAGAAAAATAAAGTATTACGGCAAAAAGCAGGGATTGCATTAGGTGGTATTGTCCCCAATTTACTACGCGCACCAAAAGCCATACCTTATCAAAAAATTTTAGAAAATCTTCAGCACGTTCGAGAAGAATTTAAAGATAAAAAACTTCATGTATTTGGCATAGGTGGTACAGCAACTTTGCATATAGCAGCATTACTAGAAATTAATTCTGTGGACTCAAGTGGGTGGCGCAATCGGGCTGCTCGTGGAATAATACAATTGCCAGGAACTGGGGAGCGAATAATTGCTCAATTGGGGAAATGGAAGGGTCGTAATCTTAGTCAAGATGAGTTTAAACAACTTGAAGAATGCCAATGTCCAGCTTGCAAAATGTATGGTATTGTTGGTCTTCAGGCAGGTGGAAGTATGGGCTTTTGGAACCGAGCAACTCATAACCTGTGGACTCTTCTAGAAGAAGCTCGGCTGATTGAACAACATTTAATGGACGGAACTTATCAAGATTGGTATACAGAACATTTAGACAATACTATCTATCGCCCACTTATTGATCAGATAAGCAAAATCCGAATTTAATAATCATCTTTTTTGAAAATAAAGCAAATTAGCACAAGACTCTAAAGCGGAGTGAATGGCATCCTTGACTAATGGCAATTCCCTGGTTTTAGCATTTAGACCTGCACGACGTACTAGTTGCCATCTCTGGGGACATACATCTTCTTGGCGAAACATATTTGCTGCCCATAATACCCTTCTGACCGCGAACTCTTCTCTTGTTTCTGCTAGTTCAACTAATAATTTTTTTGTCAACGGTAGTTTTTGAAGGTGTCTTTTAACCCAAGCGCTTGCTGGATGATCGAGAAAATTAGCGATCGCTGTTTTAGTAATCCAAATTGGGCGTTCACCATCCTGCTTTAATTGCTGTACAACTACCTTGACTGCTGCCACTGTTTCCAAATCTCGGCTATTCCAGTCTACAGCAGGAGTACCATTGTTTGTTTGTAGTGGTGGCAAATGCTCCTTTAGCCATTCCCTGTCATATTTGTATAAATGACCATAAGCTGCTGGTATCTTGCTGCGTAATTGTGTTCTTCCCGCACCAGGATTTGTTACCATTACATTCAACCACTGCTGGCGGTAGTCTTCTGAAATATTTGCTGGAGGAAGAGTAGGCAAGATTACACGACGTTTAAGTGAGGGACATAGCTCAGTTGCCCTTGCCATAGTATTAGGGCGGGGAAAGGTTAGATTTAACCTATCTGCTTGACGAAGCACTGTCTTGACTCTGACACCTAGATGTTCGCTGATTTCCTTGAGAGTCAGTAACGGGTCTTCCCAAAAGTTTTTTAGTGACTCTTCCCACGCAGAACCGTAAACCTTGATTTTCGAGAATCGAAACTGATCCTCTGGTAATTTATCAGAACCTGTTCTGGAGTAAACAAAACCACAGGTACAAGAAAATGTGGCAGATGGTTTGTAATTCTCCTGATTATATGTAATTTGACATTCGTTTATCTTTGGTTGTTTGAAGGATTCGCAAACAGGGTTAAGGCATGGCCAGGGAGCATCCCCAAAGGGTTTGTATATCTGTTGTAGTTCCAAAAATTCTTGTACTGTGTATCCAAAAAATTGAATTAATAGTAGATGCCTTAAGGGATGATGTACCCTTTGAGGGTAGCGCACTAACTGAGCCAGCCAATTGTCACGAATTTTTTCATCTAGCGGGCATTGAAGCAAATCTAAAATTTTGGCAGGATAGGAATTTTTAAATATTTTCAATAATTCTTGAATACGAATTCTGCCTTTATAAGTGACTAATTTTAAATTATTCTTGACTAAACAGAGGTATTTCTCATACAAAGCTTCTAAGCCAGGTACAATACGGCAATAATTTAGAAGCCACTCTATATCCCTAGCAATCCTCAACAAAATTTTGTGAGTCATATTTGAGGAGTCTACTGGACGAGGAGATACCGTTTGGGTTTTCTTCTCTAAGAGGAAGAATTCAGAGATGCGTCTGCGATTGTGAGTTAGTACACTACTTTTTTCTAAAAAAACTTCATGAGTGGGACATACCTCAACACCTGATAATTGATGGAGACGATGCCAGTAACACTCACCAAAATGCTTCTGATCATTTTCCATACACACTGGACAGAAACGCAGGTAATAAGGCATTTCAATAAATCCAGCCACAATTCCCAAGCGTGTATGAATTTTCGAGCCATTATCCCCAGCCATCTCCTCCCGAATTAGTTGGAGTCGCTCTAATGGGAGAAAAGGGCTATAGAAGGGTAGCAGAGTGTGATTATCTATAAATTGATCAACTGTGTAAGAATGTCCATACGGTAAAGCAGCAATTAGCTTTTGTAGTCTGCTGGGCAGGTCAAAGATTGCAGTTGCATTTTTTGTTTGAAATAAATCTTGTACCACTGCAATCTGGCTGGAATAATTCATTTGCTCTTGATAGCGAGCGCAAATACTGTAAAACAACTCATCTGGGTATGCTTCAGGAAAAAAGCCAAGCATTGGATTCGCTAAATATATAAAATTAAGAAATTTATCTATTGGCTTAAGATGAATATTTAAAACTTAATCAGCCGTTTCTGTTACTGTATTACTACTATTAATAATATCTAAGGCTCTACCAAATTTAAATTAAAAATTAATTTTTTAACTTACTTGTTGTTAACACAAATAGCTAAGGTAATTTTAAGTAAATAGCTTGTTTCTCAATTGTCTCTTCCCTAACACCAAGTTCCTCAGCGATTTCTGCAATAGTAATAGAGTGATTATTCCAAAGGGTTTTTAATCCTAATTCCCAATAATAGCCATATTTTGTTCTTCTGCTAGACACAGGTAATACATCGTCTTTAACATTACACAATTCTAAAGGTTTATATATAAATTCACAAGAATTGCAGTAACACTCTGCTATATTAACATCATTATTAGAAATAATAATTGGATTTTCTTGATATGTTGTGTCTTGAAAATATCTACAATATTGATTACTACATAATTCATTATTTTCTTTGAAAAATTTACTTTTGCCATCAAAAATATTAAAGAAGCTTTTAGAAGTATATCCTAGAAAAATAATTAAAAGTAAGTAATATAAAGGATTTCTTATTTTACCGTCAAAAATGAATATATCTATAAGCCAACAATTTTTAGTTTGTTCTGCTAACTCACAACGCAGTAATTCTAATAATTCAGGAGAATAATAGTCATTGTAGGTTATTCGTGGTTTGTGGAAAGTAAATTTTGTGGTATTTTGTGTTATTTCCTTTCTAATCTTTTTGATTATATATGGTGCATAGAAAGGGCTGCAAAAAGGTAACAGAGTATGATTATCAATTAAATAATCGGCTTTATAACAATGTCCTGATGGTAAATGTTTAATCAGGTAATCTAAATTATTTGCTAAATACACATTTAAAGAAGTAAGTTTTTTCCCAAAAAGTTCCTGAGTAACATAAATTTCATTGCTATAACTCATTCGCTCAAAGTACCGCGCACAAACACTATAAAATAGTTCATCGGGATAAGGATCTGGAAACCATCCAATCATTTTGCTATTTCCTGTAATTCATATTCAGTCGGAAATTTTATATAACCTGCTTGCTTGAGAATTTCATAAGCCAAAATACCTGTTGAAGATTTTTTGGTAACTATTTCTGGCAGAGTATCTTTTAAATTTATATTATTTGATTTTGAGATTTTAGTGGTTTTCGTATTGGACTTACCGAAAATATTATTTTGTGGTATTTTTGTTTCTAAATTAGGTCTTTCTAATGAAGATTTTTCTGGCTCAACTTCATGCATTTGATCCATTTCAGCGTTCATTATTTCAATTTGATTATCACAATTATCATTGCATGAAATATGCTCCTTTAATAAATTTGTCTCTTCTATAAAAGATTCAATATCAATTGGCGTAACATCTTCACAATCCATGAGTAATCTTAGCTTAGTTTGATGATTTTTCTCTTTCAAGGCATTCAAAATTTGTCTTGCAGTTCGAATAGAATCTTTAGCGACTGACTGGATGATTGAAGGTGTAATTATCTCTCTCCCACTTGAAATTGCCCGCACTTGTGCCAGCATATAAAGCTTAACGGCAAAGTCAGTAATACCTTGAGACTCGTAATAAAGGGTATGGCTCAATTCTGGTGTGAGAGGACAATTTTTCCGCACATATTGATATCGCCAAAGGGATTTTACAAAAATTTGCCAAGTATCATCTTCTGCCATAGAATCCCAAACGATGTCACCCTGACCTGTACCTCGACGAATCTGACGAAATTCACTGTTTAAAACTGACCAAGCTTTATAGGTTCCTACTAGAATCACTGGCAAGCCGATTGTGTTAATTAGTTGTACAAAAAAACTGAGCATTTTTTGAGAGCCACCGCTTTTTAGACGACTGAGGTTTTGAATTTCGTCAATTACGAGTATTCCTAATGATTGAATAGATGCTACGCGTGCCATATTAGTAATCATGTCATCTACCGTTTGATGTCTTCCTTTGGCGTACCTCTCGTGATAATTAGTTCCTAAAATGTCATCAACTGCCAAGAAAAACATTTTACACAGTCCTTTAATTGAACCATCGTGAGGACAATCAAGCTTCAACCAAACTATTTGCTTTAAAGTAAAATTTTTGCCATGATAATTACTATGATTAATGATTTGTGGATAAAGCAATAAATTTTCTTCTATTGCTGTAGTTTTGCCAATACCACTAATACCGATGATGACCATACTCTTTGCTGTTGAGCGAGGATGCCTCGGTACAAATCCTTTAGAATCAATTAAATCGAGTGAATGCTTAATGTTACACCAAAAGCCTGGTGTTATAGGATTTCTTGCTTGGTATCCTATTCTAATAATTCGTGAAATTCTTTGCTCTAAATCAAGGTGAATACCAAGAGGTATAAAGAATTCTAATGTATTTTGAATATAATGATAGCGCAAATGATCTGGTTCATTTCTTGTATCTTCACTGTATTTAGGAAAATATGCCAGACTCTTAGCAACCTCTGATTTTGTCATAATTTTTGGTAAAGCTTCAATTAAGGGGTTATCACGATATTTAGGAATTTCAGGGTCGCTATATATTGCATTAATTTCTTTTCCTCTAAATGATAGAAGTGGAGGCTCATAATTGTTAAAATTATTCATTTGCAAAAAACTCCTCAATAATTTCATTTAACATTTCAGTTTCTTGTGGTTGTGGTACATAGCTTCTACCATTTTCTTGATGCTGATTATCAACTTGGGAAGAAATCAATTTACTTGATACATCAGCCTGTTCATTCCTTAGAATACGAGCATTTTTCTTTCGTTCGTCATTTCTTTCAGATTGTTTATTAGCTCGTATTGCTTCAGTTAGAGATTGTTTACTTTTACCCTGACGAGCTTGGTCAGTTTTCTCTTGTGCATCTTTTTTAGATTGCTCTAAATGAGTATTGAGGATAGCCTTTTCCTGTCTTTGCTTTTGTTTAGTTTTCTGATTAATAAATTCCTGCTCTGCCAAATGATCCATAATTTCTTCCAGGCTATTGTCTGAAAAAGTTTGACTAGCGGGTAGCAGTTCACAAACCTCCATTTTTTTGCCACTATCAAGAAGCAAGTAAATTACCTGTGGCTTTCGAGGGTCATAAGCTATGGGAACCTTCCAATTGCCTTTCAAACCTGCCTTAATAAACCATTGTTCTCTGTTGGCAGACTCACAGGTGTAACGCAGACGATCATGCAAATCAAGCTCAGGAACTCTAAAACAAATACCACGACGAGTAACACTAGCATTTCCTCTATGTAAAAGATTTAAACGAATAATCTCAGGCGTTTCCATACGAGGGCGGCCATAATTACGAATTCCCCACTCCCACAATTCACATGGAGTAAGCTGTACATGATCTTGAATCATGTATTTTGTCATCGAGTACTGGGTCAAGCAGTAGAAATTGTTGTAGTAAAGAATGAGGCGGATTATTATTACCCGGAACTCATCGAGAGTATAAATAGCATCCAGTCGATAATCTCTTTCACCTCTTTCTTTGGGTTTGCAAACTGCCCCTGGTTGCCAGTGAATGACCTCATCATTAATTAACCGGAACATTCTTTCTACAATAGGCTTCCAATCAGGTCTATTTGCTGGTGTAGGTGATATTTCTATGTTAAGATTTCTGACTGCTGCCTTCGCATTATCGCTTAAGTATTCACTACCACGGTCAGTTTTCAATTCTTTACAAAGATGATGGCAAGGCCAGTTGTCTGTTTCAATTTGGATATTAAATTCTTGACAGAACTTTACTTTATCTGTAGTTGCATTTTCAATAGCTAAAGAAGCTCCTAACCAACTTGGGCCCTCAAGAGCGACGCTAAAACCTACAATCATCCGGGAAAATATATCTACAACTAAATAGAGAACAGGTCGTCCAATTATGCGACTTCTGTCTAAAGAGCTAACTAAGTAAATATCAGCTATAGTAGAGTCAATTTGCCAAAGTGCTCCTGGAAAAGGAGCTATATTGCTTGAATCACCTAGTACCTCTCTATAACGGAGATGAAATTGTTTTTTGCCTTCACGAGCTATCAGCGATTTTTTAAGGTCTCGGTATTTGTAATACCAGTAACAAAATTGTCTCAAAGTAGGGCATTGTTCTTCAGGTAGAAGAATAGGAATTTCATTATTATCTTTATCTTTGACTTTAAAAGAGAAATAATTTTCCTGCATTTTCTGATGAGCGTCTTTGAGACTTAATCTCTTCTTTTCATGATAAATTTCTGCACATTTAACAATAATTAACTCTATTTGCTCATTTACATTAATGCCACTCGGTTTACCTTTTAATTTATTTCCCTTACTAGGAGCTCCCAATTTTTTAGTGCTACTCCGTCTTTTACCTTTCCCGCCACAATTATCATAGTTGGGCAAAAGCGCATTTGGTTTTTGTCCTCTTTGCCAGTACCATCGTAAGAATTGGTAAATTGTTGGCTTATTACTTCCTGTCAGATCTATTGCCTGCTTAACTAATAAACCTCGCTCAGAAGGAAAGAAAGCTAAGTAGCCACTCTCAACAATTAAAGCGATTTTTTTATATGCGTTCTCTCTAAAATTACGGTGACTTTCAGGAATTAAGTCTTCAGAACGAAACAAATATGCGTAGGGATCATTGTCTAAAATAAAAGCTTTTTTTTCGAGTAATGCATCTTCAAGTTCTTTAACTTTTTGCAAAACAGGAAAAGCTTTTTTATTGTTGATATCTATTGTAAACACATCAGTGCCTGATGAATCAATAAATAGCAGTCTGATAATGTATAAACTACGTCCGTAATTATCCTGTATTTCAATAAGCATATTTTCATACAGATTCATCCGTAATTCCTCTCTTTATCAAAGTTAAGAGTAGGATTAACCAAAAATTTTAATTCAGTTCTGAATTGAGTTTCTAATAGTTCACTCATATCAATTAACCATTTGCGATTAGCAATAAGATGGCGAACAACCCTAACGCTATTACCAGGTTCCAAACCAAGTTTGTAATCACACTCAGAAGTTAAATTTATCAGTGAAACTTTTTTTTCACTGACACCTTTAGTAAGTAGAGTTGTAATTTGACTAATCAATATTTCGGACAGAGGCAAAAGGTCTTCGATAAAGAAACAGTCATGCAATAGCCCTATATTTTTTACTAATATCTTTGGAATTTCTTGCTCAGTTACTATACCCCAATCAATATTTCTGGATTTCCAATAACGACGTTCAATTTCTAACTTTTCCAAAGTCCGCTTTTCCTGCAATTTATCGGACGGTTTGACAGTCCTAGCTTGATCAAGAATTCCTACATTGGCAGTTCCCTGAATAGTGATAACGAAGTCCGTTGTCATTACATTAGGTTCTCCAGTATTAGGATTAACTGGGTGATTGTAACCGCACTGTTCGGCAATAAGCAAAGTTTCTTTGATATCTAAAGGAAACTGCTCTCGGATATCTATAACAATAGGCGACCATTCTAGTAAGTAGAAATAGTCACTTTCAATTTGGCTAAGTAAGTGATGTTCTCTTCGAGTTTTCCAACCCAAACTTTGTAAAGAAGAACCTTTAGACGAAAAATCACTTATATGAATTGCTGGTTTGTAATCAATTCCCCTACCTTGTCCGCATCCCTCATCTATACGCTTATTGACATCCTTACGATTTTTTCTACGAGTTTTGTTGACCATTTCAATAGATAATATTTAAACAAGTGTTCTTCATAATTAGATTAATCTTAGTCCACCTAGTACAGCTTATTTTAAATAAGTACGAATTTTATTCACTAAAAACTTATCTAGATGTGCAATTATTTTCTGGAAACTCTAAATTTATACGACACCAGATGATATGCCTAGAATCATGAATCATAGCTGTGGTGAGCCAACAACTTAAAGTATTTTTATCATTATTAATGATAGAAATATTAGTCAGGCAAGTTTCTATTATGTAAAGATTATTTTTATTACAAAAGATTTATGCACCATATCATCTCTCATTTTTTTGTATAATTAATAAAATATATAAGTAATACTTGCTTGGCAACTAGTAATTTTACTAGAAAAAAGTTTTTAAAATAAGTAATAATAATTACAGGCTAATTATGTATTATTTTAGTTGAAAATAATACACTTAATTCTGCATTTAAGTTTCCAAATAATGTGTATAAAAGTTTGGAAAGCCTTGCATTCACTTATATTCAGCTTGCTAATTTTTATATTCATGTGGTTGATAATTGCTAATAATTATAAATGATTAAACAAGGCATACTTTAATGCCTCATTTTTTGTATCTATAAGAATGATTTTTATAAAAAACTTTTAAGTCAAAACTGATATTTTTTGTTAAGTTTAGTTAACTATATGTAGTAATGTAAAAGCTTAGTTATTCACATCAATCGCGCTATTGCCACAGAATGTTTACTATACAAGTATTAAACTAATTCTCAGCTAGGGTGTGTCATCAATTAGATAAACTGGAATCAAAACTGTTGAAGAAAACATAAATAACAGAAAAAGGATGACACGCCGATACGCACTACGAGATGACCAGTGGGAGAGAATCAAAAACCTGTTGC
>NZ_JACJSD010000093.1 GCF_014697615.1 Nostoc sp. FACHB-280
GGAAGGCGCAGGGGAATAGTAATATTCCTGACCAACCTACAAACACGAAGCGATCGCGCTTTAACCAGTCGTCTAGTACGTCAAACCACCCTCTTCTACTTGGGGCGCGTCCAACTGCGATGGTCATCGGACTAAAATCCTCTTTTTACTAAAAATTTCAACGCTTCTGAGGAATAAACGTTTTTTTGACAATTCCAGCAGCCTTGAAGCGGCTGAGTTTCTGAGAGTTTGCCTTCTAAGTAAGTTGACATTTCTCAGGGTTATGCCATTACACGTACCATTGGCTAGTAACCTAGCTTGTGGTAACTTAATGATCCTTAACTTATCACATTAGTTCGGTTTTTTGCCTGAACTACACAGGGAAATCTACTATTGATCACAAACCTATTAAATAAATGAATATCAGAATTTTTACAATCTGACACAACTTTTCTCAGAAATATCACAATTGTTTAACGGAAGTGGGGAGAAGAGGACAAGGTGCAGGGAGCAAGGGGGAGAAGAGGAGACAAGGAAGGGGTGGAAATGAGAGAGAATAACTAATGGCAAGGGAAAAATCACCCTTGACCCTTGACCCTTGACCATTCACAAAGTAGTTCCATGACCGTATCAACAACAATTAACCAAGGCGATTCTAATGGCGATCGCGCTTCTTCGGGCGTGTTACATCAAAAAGTTCTCGGTTCTCGTCGGTTGAGTAACTACTGGTGGGCAACTGTTGTAACTTTAGGAGCCACAGGCTTTTTGTTAGCTGGTATATCTAGTTATTTGCAAGTCAATTTACTATTAGTCACCGATCCAACTCAATTAGTGTTTGTACCTCAAGGTTTAGTTATGGGCTTGTATGGTACTGCGGGTGTACTTTTAGCTTTATTCCTGTGGCTGATGATTTTATTGGATGTGGGTGGTGGTTACAACGAGTTTAACCACGAAACTGACACCGTTAAAATTTTTCGCTGGGGGTTCCCTGGCAAAAACCGCCGCATTGAAATTTCTGCCCGCATTCGTGATGTCCAATCTGTACGATTAGATATTAAAGAAGGTTTAAATCCGAAGCGTGCAGTTTACCTCAGAATTAAGGGACGGCGCGATGTTCCTTTAACTAGAGTTGGTCAACCCCTGTCTTTGACAGAAATAGAAACTAAAGGTGCAGAATTAGCCCGCTTTTTACAAGTTCCCCTAGAAGGACTGTAATTAAGTAAAAAGTAGAAAGGCAAAAGTTAATGGAGGCAGGAGGCTGATTAGAGGCGGACTTCAACCCAAATGGGTGAGTCAAAAAGTCTTTATTCTTTATTCAAAATTGTCCCTTCTGCCTCCTGTCTGGTTGGTGAGCGAACTTGTACTGAGCGCAGCCGAAGTAGCCGAACCACTGACCTCTACCTCGTCCGAAGGGCAGTTAAAAGAAAATAATCTTTTGACCTTTTACTTTTACCTTTTAACTTTATTCGCTTGAGAGGCTAAGATACTCTGGTTGAGTCAGTACCTGAAAATGCGGTTAAAAGTTACAAAATTTTTAGTTACCTTTTTGATGGTCGCTGCTTTAATGTTGGGAGGATGTTCTACACAGCAAGTTAGCTCTAGCACTTCTTCTGCAACACAAACAGCTACCGAAACTAGTAATACAACAACTGCTGAAGCAACGCCTGTACCTGAAACAACAAGTGAGAGTATCCCCGGAATGAGTAATTTACCAAGACTTGAAGGTAAAGCTACTGTAGTGGTGACGGTGAAAGGTTCGCCCATCACTATCGAAGTAGATGGCACAAATGCGCCGATTACTGCTGGTAATTTTGTCGATTTAGTCCAAAAAGGCGTTTACGATGGGTTAGCATTCCATCGAGTAGTGCGCGAACCACAACCGTTCGTTGTCCAAGGTGGCGATCCTCAAGGCAAAGACCCGAAATTTCCAGCTGGTAGATTGGGTACAGGCGGTTATATTGACCCCAAAACTGGTAATGAACGCTACATACCTTTAGAAATCAAACCCAAAGGTGCAGATAAACCAATTTACAGTAAGACCTTTGAAATGGCGGGTGTAACTACAGTACCAGAGTTAAGCCATAAACAAGGTGCGATCGCAATGGCGCGATCGCAAATGCCAGATTCAGCTTCTTCGCAGTTTTATTTTGCTTTGGCTGATTTGGGTTTCTTGGATGGTAACTACGCTGTATTTGGTTATGTCACCCAAGGCTTTGATGTCGTCAACAAAATTCAACAAGGCGATCGCATTGATTCTGCGAAAGTTACCCAAGGCGCAGAAAACCTAAAAGTTCCTCAATAAATAACTTGCAATGCTTTCAGATCCCCGGCTTCTTAGAGAAGCCGGGGATCTTATTCTCTACCCAATTTCTGAATCTATCTTGGCATTTCAGCAAATTGAATAGTATATAATGATAGATTGTGTCGAATCGTCAAATTAAAGCCAGCAAATGCCTAAATTAAAAACCCGTAAAGCAGCCGCAAAACGGTTCCGCGCTACTGGTAGCGGTAAAATCGTCCGCCGGAAAGCGTTCAAAAACCACTTGTTAGAACACAAAACCACTAACAAAAAACGTAAATTGTCCAAAATGGCCATCGTCAACGAGCGCGACGAAGAAAACGTACGCTTGATGCTTCCTTATTTGTAGAGTAAATTTTTTAGGAATTAGAACATGACACGGGTAAAACGCGGTAACGTAGCTCGTAAACGCCGCAATAAAATTCTCAAATTAGCTAAAGGTTTTCGCGGTTCCCACTCAACTCTGTTTAGAACTGCTAACCAGCAAGTAATGAAGGCACTACGTAGTGCCTACCGCGATCGCAAAAAACGCAAGCGTGATTTCCGCCGTTTGTGGATTACTCGGATTAACGCGGCTTCTAGACAACATGGTTTAAGCTACAGTCAGTTGATTGGCAACTTGAAAAAAGCTGATATCCAACTCAACCGCAAGATGTTGGCACAATTGGCAGTTTTAGATCCTACCAGCTTCGGCAAAATTGCTGAATTAGCAGCCAGTCAAGCGAAATAAAGGTGGTAACGGATGAATAACCTTTGAAGGATGAAGTATGAAGTATGAAGGTTGAAACTTACCCCCAAAATCAATCAAGGGGTTTGCACAAAGTTGGCTCGTTGCTGAAAAAATTAATCAAGCAACAAGTCCGTTTTTCATCCTTTATCCTTTATTCTTTATCCTTGAATCGGTTATATCTGGGGTTATTTACCGGAATTTTGGTTATTTTCTGCTGTTTATTATTAGTCACAGGTTTACCTGCATCTGCCGCAGAAATGCCAGAAATTCAACGGCGGGGCTATTTTAAAATTGCCGTTAAAGATAATTTGCCTCCCTTGGGATTTAGGGACGCTAACGGCAATCTTCAAGGCTTAGAAATTGATTTAGCGCAACGTTTAGCCGCAGATTTGCTAGGGAAAGCAGAGGCGGTGAAATTACAGCCTGTAGCAAATCGCGATCGCTTATCTGTAGTCTTAAAGCATCAAGTTGATTTTGCTATTGCCAGAGTTACAGCTACTGAGTCACGTTCCCGGTTAGTTAGTTTCAGTGTGCCTTATTACTTGGATGGCACATACTTGATTACTAAAGATACTGCTATTAAAGAAATTCAAGATTTGGCTAACCTTAAAATAGCTGTACTCAACAATTCTGATGCGATCGCTCAAGTACGTTATTATCTCCCCAAGGCTGAGTTAGTGGGAGTCAATTCTTACCAAGAAGGGCAAGAACAGTTAGAAAATAATACAGCCACAGCCTTCGCCGCCGATGCAAGTGTTCTGAGTGGTTGGATCAAACAATCTCCCCAATATCGACTGCTACCAACCAAGCTATCGACAGCACCTTTATCTGTGGTGATGCCCAAGGGTGTACAATATGACGAACTGCGACGTAATGTAAATGAAGCGATCGCCCGTTACACAGTTAAAGGTTGGCTAAAGGAACGCGCCCAATATTGGGGATTACCTTAAAAAGGCAAAATGCAAAAGGTAAAAGTTAAAAGAGATGTGTACTTTGCCTTTTAACTTTTAATTTTTAACTTCTCTAAGATTGATAATAGATAGAGAAAGTAGTTTTAATATTTGTCTTAGCAGGCGATGGATAATAATCTAGCTGTTGTTTACCTCTCGATTGTGGTGGCAATTCTGACATTCGCGGTTGTGAGTGTTTTTCGGCAAATTCTCAAAACTCGCAGGTTGGAAAGTGCATTTTCCAAACTGCGAAAAAAATTGGAGAAAGAAAAAGGTACAACTCAGGAATATTACGAGTTAGCCTGTATCTATTCTGAAAAAAAATTGTACGTGCAAGCGATCGCGCTATTTCAAAAAGCTCTCAAAGCAGCTGAAGAAGAAGGGGAAGAAGCAACTGCTCCTATTTATAATGGGCTTGGTTACGCTTACTTTGCTCAAGAACAATATGACTTAGCAATTCGCCAATACAAAGAAGCTTTGAAAATTAAACCCGATTATGTAGTAGCTTTAAATAACATCGGTCACGCCTATGAGCGCAAAAAATTAAATACTCAGGCGCTACAAAGTTACGAAGAAGCTCTCAAATTAGCTCCTAATAATTCCACCGCTAAACGTCGTGCTGAATCTTTACGCCGTTTAGTTTCTGCATAGTTCAGGATTTGCGTAAAAAGATGGGTGAAATCCAGTCAAAAGTCAAAAGTTAAAAGTCAAAAATTCTCTGAGTTTTGAATTTTGACTTCCCCGTAGGGGTGTAGGGGTGAAAAATCTGATCAACTTGTGTTGATTGCTTAAACAGCTAAAATTGTTTCTACTCCTACACCCTACTATTAGTACTCGACAAACCTGACTGGTCACTGTATCATGTTTGTATTAACTTGATGGTTGACAAATCAAAGCGGGGGCTAAAAACCCTGGGGATTCGTCAAAATCGCCAGAACCTCGACAACAAAATAATTACAGCGTTTCATATATCTGGTAAGTTGAGAATTAGTCGCAATTATGACGGCTGAAATTGACCTTTTTTGAGATTCGTCAAATTGCTTCCCAAAAACCTTGCTCTGTATCCATTTCAGTACAGTGCAGTTTCTAACCACTAATTCCCCTCACGGGAATTTAAACAATTGAAAAGCATCATAACCATCTCTATGATACTCGGTTTCTAACCACTAATTCCCCTCACGGGGATTGAAATATAAATGCTCTAGTATCTTTAGTTATTTCTAACTTAGTTTCTAACTACTAATTCCCCTCACGGGGATTGAAACAAAATAAGGTCTTTAATTTCATCATCCACATTCCAACGTTTCTAACCACTAATTCTCCTCACGGGGATTGAAACATTTTCTGTGGTTGTTTGCTACCAAAAAATATTGTGGTTTCTAACAACTAATTCCCCGCAAGGGGACTAAAATAAATTGTCCGATCGCAAAATCTATCGGTTTTCTATAAGACTAATATTTGCGCCTACACAAATACATTCAGCAATCAAACCGGATTTATATAGTTCATACTGAGAAATGAATAAATAGAAGTTCTTTGTTTGCTAGTTACAGATGATGAAAAAACTGCGGTTTGCTGTTTTAGCCATTAATATTATTATTTGCCTGAGTATATTTTTTGGACTAATAAGTAAAGTCTCTGCTCAACAACCGCAGATTTTGCACCCTCTAACGCCGTTAACAGAAACAGAAATTACCACAGCCGTTGAGGTAGTTAAAAAAGCAAAATCGTTAAGCGATATGGCTATTTTTTCGATTGTCGCTTTAAAAGAACCTGATAAACAGGAAGTTTTAAATTTCACACCCAATCAAGAAGTTCAACGACAAGCTTTTTTAGTAGTATACGAACGTTTACAAAACAAAACCTACGAAGGTATTGTTGACGTAAAAAAGCAGTCCCTCAATTCTTGGCAAGAAATAGCTAATGCTCAACCAGCTTTAAGTTATACAGAATGTGCGTTAACGTCTCAAATTATTAAAGCTGATGAACGATGGCAAAAAGCCATGCAAAGAAGGGAAATTAAAGATTTTGATGATGTTAAAGTTAGTTGTTGGGCGGCGGGAATCTTAAGTAAACAGGAAGAATCTACAGGCGATCGCTTGGTGCGTGGATTATCTTATTATCGAGGCGATAACTGGAATTATTACGGTAGTCCCATTGAAGGTGTACTAGCGACAGTTAATTTAAATACAGGTAAAGTCGTCAGTCTAATAGATAGAGGCATCGTACCATTCTCTAAAGAAAACTGGGACTATGATCTGAAATCTTTGGGTAAATTACTCACACCACCAAAACCGTTAAAATTTTTTCAGCCTTATGGTAAAACCTTCCAAATTAATGGAAATGAAATTAGTTGGCAAGGTTGGAAATTCCGCTATTTAATGCACCCGCGTGATGGTTTAGTGTTGTATTTAGTAAATTACCAAGATGGGGAAAATCTGCGACGAGTTTTATATCGTGGTAGCCTATCAGAAATGGTAGTACCTTATGGTGATCCTGATCCTACTTGGTCATTTCGTAATGCTTTTGATGTTGGTGAATATAACTTTGGTGTGTTAGCTAATGCGCTGGAGTTGGGTAAAGATATCCCCAGCAACGGAGTTTTATTAGATGCGATATTTGCCAATGAACAAGGCGAACCTGTCACTATGCCGCGAGTTGTTGGTATTTATGAGCGTGATAATGGTATCCTCTGGAAACATTACGGCTATGATACTCAACGTAATGATGTCCGCCGTAATCGGGAGTTAGTGTTAACTATAACGGCGACAATTGACAATTATGATTACAGCCTGAATTGGATTTTTCACCAAGATGGCACTTTAGAAGTTCAAAACGAATTAAGCGGAATTGTTCTAGCGCAAGGGACAAATTTAGAAACAGAATCTTTTGATAATTCCTATGGACGGCTATTAGCTAAAAATATTTTTGGCGTAAACCATCAACACTTTTTTAATTACCGCCTTGACATGGATGTAGACGGACAGGCAAATTCTGTCATGGAGATGAATGTTAACTCTGTACCAATTAGTGGTAAAAATCCTATAGGAAATGCGATCGCAGTCGAAAACACAGCATTAGCCACAGAAAAAGCCGCCGTCCGTGATGTTGATACTAAACATAACCGAGAATGGATGATTAGCAGCACAGATAAAAAGAATGCTCTCGGTGTGGGAACTGCATATATGTTAATGCCAACTGGAAACACCATATTTTTCCCAACCGAAGGTGCAGAAATTCGCAAACGAGCCGAATTTGCTACACATCATTTTTGGGTAACAAAATATAAACCAGATGAACTTTATGCAGGTGGTAATTATCCCAATCAAAGCCAACCAAAAGAAGGTTTACCAAAATATATTTCTGATAATGAGTCATTAACAAATCAAGACATTGTAGTTTGGTACACAATGGGAATGACACACGTACCCCGTCCTGAAGATTGGCCTGTCATGCCTGTTCATCGTGTTGGTTTCAAGTTGTTTCCACGCGGTTTCTTTAGCCGTAATCCTGTGATTAATTTACCTGAATAGCTATCAGATACCCGCAGATCCCCGACTTCTTCAAGAAGTCGGGGATCTAATTCTTCACAAATGACGTGAAAGATATAAACCAATACATTTTTATTTTTACACTGCTTGACTACACAATAGTCGTAAATGACCATCAGAAGCAATTTTTTCAAAACAAGAATCCATTTCTATAAAAATCTCCCAATACTCTTTATGGCATCTTTCTACTAACATCTGCATAAATAAATCTTCTAATTGATTGTTACGCTTGCCTTTCCAAAGTGTATCGCTTAAGGCAACACATATCTCTTCAAAAGAACATTCCATTGTTTGCCATTGAGCATGAGAACGACAGCAACGCGCCAGATTTGAATCAACTCCATTGTTGATGAGTAACGTCTCACCATCAGCTTCGTGATTATTACCTTTAGCTGTCAATTCCTCTGGATGAATAATTTTACCTGCATCATGAAACACTACACCCAAACGCAAAAAACTTTCATCAAACTGCACCTGTAATTCATGTAATTTTGAGATGAGTAAATCAGCAGCTTCGCCAACTAATTTAACGTGAAGTATCAGTTTTGGTGAAGCTCCCAGTTCTTCTAGAAACTGATAAGCTTCATTAACTGTTTGAAAGGTTTTGCTTTGATGACTCATGTAAAATTACTCAGCAGTAAATTTTCTAGTGCATTAATAATAGATAGAACTTACGCAAAATTATGAAAAAACGAACCACAAAGGACGCAAAGGACACAAAGAAGAAGAATACAAAGAAGAAAGATAATTTTACAAATGATTTAGTATTGCTATATGTATAGAAATATTAAGAATAATTGCCCAGAGTTTATGAATAAATATTAACTATCGGCTTTATCTTGCTAACAAGATTTGCATAAGACTAAGAATTATTTCCTTAAACAATATATATGTTGTTTAACTTAAAAGCTAAACTCTAATCATCACATAGGTTTCAGCGATTTCTACATCAATCAACAAGTAAATAGTCCTATTTATTCAACGCTACAAGTTTTGGGACAATCAAAGACTAATAATTTCGCAATCATAGTCCACCTCTGATGTTGTTCACAAGGGAGAATGCCTGATGAAATTGGCTTACTGGATGTATGCAGGCCCAGCCCACATTGGCACTTTGCGAATCGCTAGTTCGTTTAAAAACGTTCATGCGATTATGCACGCCCCCCTCGGAGATGATTATTTTAACGTCATGCGTTCTATGCTCTCACGGGAGCGAGACTTTACCCCAGTGACAGCCAGTGTTGTAGATCGCCACGTACTAGCACGCGGTTCTCAAGAGAAGGTGGTTGATAATATTACCCGCAAAGATGCAGAGGAACACCCCGATTTGATTGTGTTAACTCCCACTTGCACCTCTAGCATTTTGCAAGAAGACTTACAAAACTTCGTCGAACGGGCGCAGCTAGAAGCGAAAGGCGATGTCATGTTGGCGGATGTGAATCATTATCGCGTCAATGAATTGCAAGCAGGCGATCGCACTTTACATCAAATTGTCCAATACTATATCGAAAAAGCCCGCAAAAAAGGCGAACTACCTACAACCAAAACTGAAAAGCCATCAGTTAACATCATCGGTATTTCTACCCTGGGTTTTCATAACAACCACGACTGTACAGAACTGAAAAAACTCATGGGTGATTTGGGAATTGAGGTGAACGCCGTCATTCCCGAAGGTGCTTCTGTTCATGAATTAAAGAATTTACCCAAGGCTTGGTTTAACTTAGTTCCTTACCGGGAACTAGGTGTAATGACAGCTAATTACTTACAAGCAGAATTCGGAACACCTTGCGTAGATATTACCCCGATGGGTGTGGTAGAAACTGCCCGTTGTATCCGCAAAATTCAACAGGTAATTAACGAACAAGGCGCGAATGTTGACTATGAAGAATATATCAACGAGCAAACCTTGTATGTTTCCCAAGCGGCTTGGTTCTCCCGTTCCATTGACTGTCAGAATTTGACTGGTAAAAAAGCTGTAGTATTTGGCGACAATACCCACGCCGCCGCCCTTACCAAAATTCTCTCACGGGAAATGGGGATTCATGTAGTGTGGGCAGGAACTTACTGCAAATATGATGCAGACTGGTTCCGCGAACAAGTAAGCGAATATTGCGACGAAGTACTGATTACTGATGATCATGGCGCAATTGGGGATGCGATCGCTCGGGTCGAACCCTCAGCCATTTTCGGTACGCAAATGGAACGTCACGTTGGTAAACGCTTAGATATTCCTTGCGGTGTAATTGCTGCACCAATTCACGTCCAAAACTTCCCCATTGGTTACAAACCATTTTTAGGCTACGAAGGTACAAATCAAATCACAGATTTAATCTACAATTCCTTCACTTTAGGAATGGAAGACCATTTATTAGAAATATTTGGTGGACACGATACTAAAGAAGTAATTACAAAAGGTATTTCTGCCGAATCTGATTTGAATTGGACAAAAGATGGTTTAGCAGAATTAAATAAAATACCTGGATTTGTACGCGGTAAAGTCAAGCGCAATACTGAAAAATTCGCGCGCGATCGCGGTTTCAAAGATATCAATGCTGAGGTGCTATACGCTGCCAAAGAAGCTGTCGGAGCGTAGTTTTACGGATAACTGTTAGCTCTAACCTGATTTATGATGTAAGAGCGTTTATATGCAAAAACGCTCTTACTATCTTTTGGGTGCTGAAGCTAGATAACAAAACTATGAATGATCAAGATTTAGCTCGATGGGTTCAAACTAAATTTGGTTTTATCCCAAATGATTTAACTGAATATAGAAAAGCGATAAACCTCACAGAATACGAAGTTCTGGAGTTTTTTGAAAATTCAATACTTGATTTTGTCGTTGCTGAGTATCTAGTAGTAAGCCAGTTTCGTGTAATACGCGACCCGGGATGGTTCACTCAAGTTAAGAGACCATTTATAAAGTAAATCTTTAGACGGCTAGACGACGTAACATAATACGAGTCATAACGGCATATATAGCAGCTTCACTCATTTCAGGAAGACGTTCGTAATCCTTACTCAAACGATGGTAC
>NZ_JACJSD010000094.1 GCF_014697615.1 Nostoc sp. FACHB-280
TTATTAGTATAGTCCAGATATCAGTAGACATCTTAGAGGCTGTTTTGTCAAAGAGTTCTTGTCTGCCCTCTCTTCGGACGAGCGTTGAGGAGTGATGGTAGCTTTTGAGGAATCGGAGCCTGCGATGCTTGGGCAGTTAGTGGCTGAGGCTCCCGATTGGGTGCTGTGGATGGCGGATGAATAAATGGTGAAACACTGCGCTAAAGTCAAAATTTAGATGGATTCGGACAACAACCCTGACCAAGAATTAGCTTGCTCAGACATATTTATGCGTTCGCTCTCATTAGACCAAAGACTATCAAATTTTAATTTCCACCTAGCTAGTTGAAGAATCCCAAAGTGCTTCTCGTTCACTGCCATTTGCCGGAGTCAGGGTAAACCTACTAATAACTCCTGTGACACTAATGATTAAATGCCCATGAAACCCATAGTACCTCTGTTTCTTGGTCTTTGTAAAATATTGCCCATCAACAAGAATACGCTTGTTCGTTTTATAGCTTATTTATCAACCTTTTTTAAAATGAGCTTAATAGCACTCACGATTAACTCTGGTTGATCTATCCAAACAAAATGACCACTTTTTTTAGCATCAATTTGTACACAATCTGTAGATAAATTGAGAATTTTCTTGTGCATTTCCTCTCGTAAATTATTGGCAGCTTTCATAGGTAAAAGCATAGTCCAAACAGAAGGTTGAAAAAAAGTATGCGCTTTGATGCTAACTATAGGCAATGCCGCAAATTTTCTGGTTAACTGTAGTTGACGACTACTATTATTCAGGTTTAAGAGTTCCCGACTCATGGTAATCCAGTGCTTGGGACGGCAGAAAGAACGCTTAATTGGAAAGAGTGCTACTGGCGGAAATTTCATTAATTCTGGCTTGATAATTTCAAATGTACCCACCAATTTGAGTAATCTGATAATGCCCAAGATTGAGCCAAAAATTGACATAATAAAGCCAGAAACAAAAAATAGTTTCAAAGCTTGTAAATAGATGGACATTTTCAGCATATCTGTTTCATGGAGTCCATCAGTAAGTACCATACCTACTACTTTTGAAGGAAAATAATGAGCATATAAACGCACGTTATAACTACCAAAAGAATTGCCCACAAGAATATATGGTGGTGCAATTCCTGCTTGGGTGAGAAGGGTATCTAACTCAGTCACAATTTGCTGACTAGTGCGAGGATGAGGACTATGATTGCTCCATCCATACCCAGCACGATCATATATACAAACCCGTGTCAATTTAGCTATTTCTTGCACGAGTAAATAACCTTCCATTCCGCCTAAACTGTGTTCCAAAATCACAGTAGGGCTAGACTTTCCAGCCGTGTAGAGATGCAAGTGATATCCACCCACATCAATCAATTGTCCTGGCAGAGGTTCTCGATTTTCTCTTAAGCAGGCAATTGCCTGATAAAAAGTTGTAACTAATAGTAGAAACATTTCAATAGGAGATGGCATTGTATTCCTTAATACATCTTTAATTTCTTAAGAAAAATAGTTAACTAGAGAGCTAGTAGAATTAAATTAATTGACCGTAATCGCTCTCGAATTACAACCGACCTACCATTGAGATAACGAGCGCAAACATTTGTATCTAACAAATACCTCACAATATTTCTTCCCGCACCTCAAAATCACCTTCAGAATCAATAACAATTGGATCGTCTTGACAACTGCGGTAAGTCTGCTCAAAAAATCCTGTTGGCCATCCTAATTCTTCAGGTGTTTTTGGGGCAGTGGATGGTTCTATCTGTTGATAAATCACCACGACTTCCATTTCTTTGTCTGTCATGCCATCTCTCCATTCAAAAATTTCCTCCTTATTTGCCTCATCCCAGATTTTTAAAGTACATCTAAATTCATTTATTTGACTGCCAATAGGCTAAATCTACATTGGTCAGTGAAAGGTTACGTTTAAGCTTGGCGATCACTTCACTATATGGTTCTCATGCTCTCGAATGTACGCCTTTACCTTCTTACAGTACTGTTAGGGGCTGAAAGCACTTTGCTTTGTGGTTTTACTGTACGTTTGCTAATTGCCTTAGATTTGGGAAAGCACTGTCAGAAATCTTTAACAGTGGAACAGTGCTGAAAAGAACCTATGAGTTTTTGCTAACCCAAAAGTGAAGGTTGGCAGCTTGCAAAAGAGACTTAACGGGAAAAGTCAGATGGGTTAAAGGATTGTGTTGAGGGAAACGCAATCACACCGGGTTGTCCTTTTTCTCAAGTGGGTAAACTGCTTTAGAATGAATATTTGGGGCAGTGGCAAGTATAGGTTAATCGTTTTTGATCTGTGATTTTCCTTCTTTAGATTTTGAGTAATTTAAATTCGATTCGCTAACTGATTCAATCCACTTATTCGTAGCAGTTTGAATGATTTGCTGTTTTATCTTTGGGCTAGTCTCTGGATCAAGCTGTTCTGTCGCTGAAAGTAAGATTTCTAATTGACGTACATTATACAATTCTTTATGATATCTATCCATACGTTCATTAGCAGCTTTCCCACGGTCAAATGCTAACACAGTAACTGCTTGTAGCAACACACCAACAAAAGTAGCAATACCACTTCCACCAGTTAAAGCTTGGGAACTATTATGATTATTATTATTACTTATTAAATTAGATACTCCATAAAATATAAGTATAAGTCCAGCAATTGATGTGCATATTGAGATTCCAAAACTTATATTTGCTTGTTTACGAGCATCTTTGTAGTTATGGTTAATATTGACAGTAAGTTCAGATGTACTTTTAGATAGCTTTTGTTTCAAAACTTCAGATTTTTTGGCACTAGTATATGCTAAAGCTATTTGGTTAGCATACACTTGATATATAGCTTTATCTTCTTCTGACAACTCTTCTTCAAATGATTTAGAAAATATTATCCACATAACCCCTATTTTTTCATCTCGTGAGGAGAAAGGAACACATAATCCACTGCAAATACTTGTGTTATTTACTTGTCTTCTTTCGTAATTATTTATATTAATTCTATTAATAGGAAAATTTATATTGGGACAATAAATATTTTTTTGTTCGTTATACACTTGCAAAGATACTTTTTCCAAAGCATTAATCAAATTTTTTTTACTGTTACTAATATCGAGAGGAATAATATCTTTAATTAAAATTTCATATTTCCACTTTTGCTTTTGAATTGGGACAACAATAACTTCGGTTGCACCGACAGCTTCTCTAGTCAGCCAAACTGCATTTTGCAAGATATTTTGTGGATGTGATTCAATAATATTTTGTAATGATTGTTGGAGTCCAATTAATATATTTTTCTGATTACTAACAGATTCAACAAGGCTCTTCTTTTGAAATGCAATTGCTACTTGTCTAGCAAAATGTTCAATAACCTCTTTATGTACATTCGTAAAAGCATAAGGATCTTTATGTTCAAGATTAATTACACCAATTACTTTATCAATAACTATAATAGGCACAACTAATTCTGAACGAGTTTCTTCTTTAAATTGAATGTATTGTTGCCAGTATTCAGAATTTTTAGCTTTTTCTTCCTGTAAATCAGCAATCAGAATAGTTTCTTTTTTCTCGGCAGCAAGTTTAGTGATACCTATTTTGATTTTCTTTTCATCACTTTCATCTTTAAAGATTTTTTTAGTACGATGATTGAGTTCAGTCAAAATATATTCAGGCCAGGCAGCTTTGTAATCAAATTTTTGATACTCATTCAATAAAGCTAGATAACTAAAACTTGCATCTACTAACGAATAGGCGTAACGTACAATATCTTTTAGCAGTAAATCTGGATCATTTCTTGTAGCTATAGCTTCAATAGCTGTAGCAAGGTCTGTATTCGCTTTCGTCCAAGTTAGTTTTTCAGCCAAAAACTCTTGATGATAAATCGTGCTGGCAGCTTGATTTGCAAACAATTCAAGTGCAAATTTCTCAACATCAGAAAAAGGAATTTCTGAATATTTATTCAGGTATAAAGCCCCAACAATACGCTGTTGCTCTAATTCATTCTTAATCATCAAAGGAACAACTATTTGATATTTTATTCCTAAATCTTTTAGCTCTTTGGAAACATATTTGAAATTTTCAAATTTCTCAGAAAATTCCATTGTTTTCTTTTCCTGAATTACAACATCTGTAGTACCGCTTCCATCCAAGCGAGGAAATTGCTGTTTAATATCTTCAGGGAAAGTATAAGTTTCACCTTTTACTCTATAAATTTCTTCACCATTCGGTAATGTCATAGAATACTCTAAACGATGAATAACTGCTGCTCTAGCACTAGTAACTTTTAACGCATGTTCACAAATCTTTTTCAGTAAATTTGCCTTGTTTTTATTGAGTACAAGCTCATTCATCTTACTGCTGATATCATTTGAGTACTCTAAAGTCATTGTACGTTCAATAACTGTAGCAGTGCTTTGTGCAACAGTTTCTACAAGCTCTCGATCATAAATAGTAAAATGATCTTTCTTATTTTTATAACAATTAATTACACCAATAATACGGTTAGATTGGTTAACATCATTTTCGTCTATGTAAGGTATTACAGGCACTGCCAGCATTGAAAGATTACTACCAGGAAAGCGAAAATTTGGTTGGAATTCTTCATTTTCCAGTGCATTTGGAATAATTCTACTCTTCCCGTCTTTTAATACACACCCGACAATACCCTTTCCCTTTTCAAAAATTCTTTTAATTCTTCTTGGCACTTCTTCAAAATTATTTGAGTCATTAGCTCCAACCCATTCCTCAAGAAAAATTTCATTAACATCAATAGGACTAGAAACCTTAAAGTATGTACAATTATCACATTTAAGTTCATCTCTTAACTTTATAAGTATTTGGCGCATTAAAGCTTCGCTCTTAAGATCATCTCCAATCTCGCGTGTAATTTCTTTAACTACTCTGGCATTCCTTTCCTGTAAAAAATCTACAATCGTATCTGCGAGAATTTCTCCATAACCTTGAAGAAATTTGATCAGTTTGTCTTTATATCGCGCATAATGACCAGGAGTTTTGTGATCCAAAGTAATAATTGCTATAGTTTTATCTTGGCGCTTCGCAGCTAAACCAACCCAAGAGTTAATATCATTTGTTGCATCTTTATCTTCCCAACCTAATTCATATAATTTATTGGGATTAGTTTCCCGCAAATGTTTCAGATCATCTATAATAATTACACCTTTTTCATTTACATTTTTGATCAACCTATCTTCATTAATTATTTTGAGAAGTTGTCGATCTGGATTTACATGAAAAGCATCATACTTTAATAAATGTCTTTCACCTGTTTTATTATCAATCAATGATATTGTAGCTCTGTCATATCCAATTATTGGATTTGTATTCAACTCAAGAAAAAGATTTTCTACTATTTTGTCAAAATCTTTATCCTGGAGAAAGTCTTTTTTAAACTTTAGAATCGATTTAGCATTCTTCATTTCTAAGCCTATCGATTGAATATAGGCTTCTAAAACAGATGGATTGAACGGACAGGCAAATACATATATACCTTTTAACATTGCATCACGAGCTTTTTTATTAATAGGCTCGTTGAAATTAAATACAGTAATAATACCTAGATACTCTAGATGTTTATGCTCATATTTAAAGTTAGCTAAATCATTCCAAATATGAGAATTATTATCATCAATCCATACTAAAAAAATATCCCATAATAAATTAGAAGCATTTATACTTACTAATTTATCTTTAGCAGTTAATAGTGAATTAGTTTCTTCAATTTCTATCTCAGGAATTGACTGTATATGTCTCAAGGTATCTTCAAGTTCTTTTTGATATTTATTATTTTCATTTGATAAATTAAGAAATAAAAGCCTAATTTCTTTAGCTTGATTTTTCATTTTTAGTCTCTTATAAAAATTTTGTATAAGCTTTTATTATACTTACGTATAGGAGTAATTTATCTAGGATTTAACCATAATTTTTGTCTTGTTAGTAGGTAGTATTAAATATTAGTTTTAACTTTTATAAGAGTAAGGATGAGTCAGCTTAATTCTAGTTAATTGTATATGTATAAGAACTTTTTATTTAGCATAGATACCAATAAAAAAACAAACATTCTTAAACGAACAAAGCTAAAGCAGATTACTGTGTTACTTTGAGTCGGTTTGTAAGATTGACATCTTGAAAATAGCTACAAACAGCAAAAATTTTTGCAATCTTATTGCAGAGAGAATATGCTTAATAAAATAAACTTTTCACAATGCCATTTAATGGGACATTGCAAAGATACTAATTATGTGTATGTTACTTATACAACTATTTGGAACAGCACTTAAAAGCATATTAGCAACATCAGTAGATTTACGACAGTACTTAAGCTAAAAAAAATCTAAACTTTTTTATCTAATACTTGCTGTTCCTTACTCGGACATTCTTTCAGCATTCGCAAACAGATATTTTTATACTAACAAATATAAATATCTGTTTACATTACTTGTTATATTTTGCTACGAAGACAGAGTTTGGATATCTGCAATCAACTCAATTCAATTATCGCTCTTATCATCTATACTCTCACAAGAGTACTCCCGCCAACCATAATGGTGTGGCGGTGATGGAGAATTAAGGGGGTTCGTTAGCGAAGCAGTAGCAAAGAACTAACCTCTTTAATTGTTAGGACTATTTTGCTTTTCGACATAAGATTTAAGTTCTTCAAGATTAACACAGTCATGTTAAATATTGAAGTATCAGTATTACCCTGCAATGTAGTTAATTTGATGACACCTCAACAACATTTTCTGCAAAGCTTTGATAAGCATCACCCATTTGTTTAGCCACCGAGTCAGGAAAGACGTGAAAATCCCCAGCTTTGAGAGCTTTTATGATCCCATCAGCCACAAGTGAAGGTGGCTGTGCAAGCTCACCCATTCCTGCTGCATCGCTCATATCCGTGGTTATCGGGACAGGGTGAACACTTAGCACAAGTGTGGAAGGCACTAAGAAAAGGAGAAATCGTTAAGGCAGCAGGGGAGAGAGAAAAGCGATTAGGCATACGAATGAAAGAAATAGAAATCCCCCTCTGCACCCCTGCCCCACGGCAATCCTTACACTGTCTAACCTTCAGCTTAACTTAGTGCCATTCGCACAAGTGCGTCCTTGTCACTGTTTGAGATTAATATGGTGATCGGCGTAAAGAGTATCTTTGAGCAAGTCGTACATCCGACTCATCATCCGCCCAAAAATGCCATCATCTACCAAGTGACGACTGACGGGTTCCGGCTGGAGTAAAAAACCTGCCAACGCCAGAATAAAACCTGCAACTATCAGTATTAAAAAGGTGTACTCTCGAATTTGAGACCGCCATAAAGACACAAACAGCCCATTGCTTAAGGAGCGAAAATTTGCAAAATTCATAAGTCTTACCTACTGTAACCAAGTCAAAATTCACAGAGAAGGAAAGCGTTGCAGATTCATCCACACCTGCGCCCGTGTGTTTGTATTGTCGCCTGTAACATTAAAGCTGGTTTTAGTTACTGTACCAGATACAGAAACATCTCCTGTAATCTGACCGTTAGCATTATAGTTAATTAGTAAATTGCGGCGAGACGAGCTAGGTGAAATATCCACATAGTCATCCTGAGTCACACCATCTTCATCATAGATTTTGATATCGAATGGAACAGTTGCGATCCGATTATTGATCCATTTGGGAAACACCCAACTAAACGGCAGTAATTTGTTAGGATACACGTCATCTCCTCCATCAATGGAAGACCCACCATAAGCTTTACTGCCAAGTGTGCTATTACCAATCGTAATGTTCGGATAGAAGTCAGCCTGATCTGGATAATCTACGTAATACCAAACCCAACTTGTGTTGATCGCCTTCACCCGCTCAATCGTTAAAATGACTACACTAAAATTTTCACTCTGCCACAGCTCATAAAATCGCTTTAACAAACCTGCTCCTAACTGTTCTGCTAATGGCACCATTTGTTGAGCAGAGTTATAGAAAGTGGCTGAGTTTTTGGCTAATGACAAAAGCGGCGTAGAACGTCGGGCTGCTTCTTCAATATACTGCCCAGGTCGCCAATCATTGCGATAAATTCCACCTTGAGTAGCATGAGGCAAACTGTTGAGATAAGTATCAACAGCATTTTCATATTCAGTGTGCATAGAACCTGGTTTCTGCGCTCCTTCGTCTGTGGCGTGTTGAGGAACAGTTACATCTTGAACATAATGCAACACCCAACCCATCCAGGTTACAGCTTTAGCCGTATTTCCTTTTCGCATTTCATCTACTGCTTGAGCATAAGCCCAGTCAGCCATATCATTTGAACCAGGTTGTGGCCCCGTCAGAGTATATAATTCCCAAGAACCCAGAGAAACAAACTGAGCGGCATCCACAGCGAAATTGTACTTACCAAAATCTAGTACCAGACCTTTCCCTGTAGCTGGATTATAGAAATGGCTAAAGCTACTACCAGGTAATGGCGGAGTTGTGTAAACTCCTGGTACGGAAACAGCAAAGGGTGTGCCAAAGGTATCAGGTTGCAATTCGCCATTGAGAATTTCCTGGCGATAGGTGTTAAAAAAGTTAGCTATTGTACTCAATCCATCGCCACGTAAAACATCTATTGCTTTTAGTCCCATTGTGCCGTGACCTCTCGGCTGGCTAATATCAGCCACAGTAGTACTGCCATTGAATCCAACAGGTGGATTGTAAGCCCAGGCTTTTTGTAATGGACTGCAAAAAATGAAGATAGAGGTTATTAAAATTGTCAGCAAAAACTGTCTAACAAATGGTATGCCTAGCCGCAGCACTTCCATAGAGTAGATGCTCCTGAAGATTGGATACATGGAAAATTAAGTAACGCAGGGTTCGACTTCAGGCTTATAAGTAAAAAACTACGCAGCCAGAATACGGTGAAATGAATCACATTCGCGTTATAAGCATCACTGAGTATCCAATGCCAACATTAATATCTCCTCTAAGAAAGATTTAATTTTTGCTTAAAGGTAGAACTTGACGCTGATGATGAGCGGAACAGGATTGTTAAGAAGTGGTTAAGGGATGAATTGGCAAATCAACCCTCAATTGCGAACTGCGACTTACGAATTGATTTTGTGGCGTTTGAGGAGGCACAACCGCAAATATTTGGGCAGTTGGTGGCTGAGGCTCTCGATGAGGTGGAATGTATGGTGTGAGTTATGGAGTTTTGACCTGTCTGCTTACGGTAGGACTGATCAATAATTCTTCTGTGTTCATCTGAAATTCCAGAGATGCGATCGCATTCTCAGCTAAGGGAGTTCCAGCTTGAAAGACTCCTGCATTATTGATCACTATTTGAACATCTGGAGCAGTTTGAGCGGCCGCAAAAATAGATTGGGGATCACCTACGACCTGAATTGGTACTACTCGATTGTCGTATTGTTCAAACAATAGCATGGTATCATCATCTATATCATGTGTATCTAACAACACCAATTTTTTAGTTATTTTTGAAGTTTGTGCTTTTGAACACCCCTTCTCAGGCATTTCAAGTTGTTGTTAAAGACTTAATATATTCCCGTATCCGTTGCAATGCCTGTTGCGCTAGGGCGTGTTTTAAAGCTATAGCTAAAGAAAGAACGGAGTAGCACGTCATGAACGACTGGAATTTACCTTGGGAAGGTGGATGCCGTTGCGGACAAATACGATTTCAGGTAAATGCCCCACCTCTGCTGACGATGGCTTGCCACTGTACAGGTTGCCAGCGAATGACCGCTAGTGCTTTTTCTTTAAGCGTTGCGATCCCAAGCATTGGGTTCTCCGTACTGAAGGGTCAACCAACTATTGGCGGATTACATGGCGCGACTCACCACTACTTCTGCCCACACTGTATGAGTTGGATGTTTACTCGGCCCGAAGGAATGGATGAGTTCGTTAACCTGCGGGTGACAATGCTGGATGATGTGTCATGGTTCACGCCTTTCATCGAAACTTGGACAAGAGAAAAGCTAACATAGGCAATAACTTCTGCGGTTCATAGCTTTGAGACTCTACCTACTTATGAAGATTATGCTTCTTTGATAGAAGAATACGCCGAGCAAGCATCGAAACCTTTTCAATAACTAGAACTTGAAACTTTCCCCAATCTTCAAATCCGTTCGGGCGCTATTTGCCCTGTTGCGCTTAATTTGGCGGATTGGTGTTGGTTGTGAAAATGATTAAGTTTCGCCCGTAGATTTATTGTAAATAGTTTGCTCAAGCATATTTTCATACACAAGCCTCAATTGTATAGTATTCCAATACTCGCAATTCGCGGTTAAAAGTTTGATTCTATAGCTGTGTTGCCGAATTTTAGAGAACTTTGTCAGAACGCTACGCGAAAGTTTTTTGACACTCTCAGGTCTAAAGACACTGAGATTCTGCGGACAGAGTAGCTTTTGGTAGTGTCCAAAGTCTTACTCTCGCTACGGTCGTCAAGCACCGTCTACCCAGTTGGCTAAGGTCTAAGCCT
>NZ_JACJSD010000095.1 GCF_014697615.1 Nostoc sp. FACHB-280
GTACCATCGTTTGAGTAAGGATTACGAACGTCTTCCTGAAATGAGTGAAGCTGCTATATATGCCGTTATGACTCGTATTATGTTACGTCGTCTAGCCGTCTAAAGATTTACTTTATAAATGGTCTCTAAATCTGGTAAATCCATTGATTTTGCTCCTTCTATCTGAAACTAAAACTGCTTAATAACTGACAGTACAAATCCATGTCCGGTGTTTTTTATTTGTGCCTGTTTCTTGTCCAACAAATGCTGAATGATAGTCTGTGAAAACTGAACACGATGCAAAGGCATAGAGCCACCAGAACCACGCAGCGATCGCAGCAATCTAGCAGCAGTTCTCTCAATGTAAGGATCGAAAACTTTAGCCATCGTTTGACCCTCCAATTACTGCCAACTGCTGTTGCAGTGCTTTGATTTGCTGTTGATGTTCGTCAATCTCTGCTTGTAATTGTGCTTGTATTTCTGCGACAGAAAGCGTTTGGAGTTGGTCATCAGAGTAATGGCGAACTTCATCTGAATGCTTATCAGGAAGTACCGTATAACGCCAAGAATTACCGTACTCGTGTGCTAACTGTGTTCCAGCAGGCTTGTACTCTAAACCGATGACTATGCCTTGTTGTGTACGCTGCCCGAATATGAATCTGGGGTAATCCCAGTCACTTGGAATGCTGATGGTGGGTTGCATAAATTTGCTAATGGATAAGAGGATTGGTGAGCAATTGGGACACAATTACTGAGGCTTGCCCCAATTGCAGGTGGTTATATTTGGAACTGGTAAATCATTGGATAAAGTTAGTGGGTATAAAAGCCCACTCTTTCCTTACACTGCAACTAATTCCTGCACTGGCTCAAATTCCATCAAAAGCCGCCATTCCTGTTGGCTGAGTTGGTCAAATGGTCTGTTTAACAATTCATCCCAATCCAAAACTTCAACCACCAACAGCATTCGCACGGCTTCATCCACCGATTCACACGCTACCTTCTGCCCTTCTGAAGCAGCCCGGATGAACCACCAGTGACCGTCTGTAAACCCGATTTCGCCCAGTTTCTCGCCATCACTGGTATAAATCCCGTCATCCAGCAGTTCCAAACCGTGCTGTTCACAAGCATTGAAAATCTGCACCATGATTTCATTTCCTGTGGTGCATGGTTCTTCAAATGCTTGTTGTACTGGTAAAGTGCCTTGCTGGTACTGCTGTTTAATGTAACTGTGGCATCTTTGGGGTGTAGTGTCTCGAAAAATCTCGCTGTTGTTCACCAGCACACACCAGTACAAATCTTGGTAATTCTCGTGGTCGTAGCTCACACTGGCTACCAACTGCTCACCTGCGAATGCCTCTTGGTCGTAGAAGGAGATTTCGGTAATTGTGGGGACTTCTGGAAACTGTGCTGGTGCGGGTAAGGGTAACGGTAGTGTCCCGTCTTTGTAATGCCATTCGATGTAACGGAAGCATCGAGCTTGGGTGTTGTGTCGGAAGATTTCGTTACCATTTACCATCACTACCCAAGGCTGGGTGACGAACTCACTGCTGTCGTAGCTGATGTACGCGATTAATTGTTTACCAGCAAAAATCTCGAAATGGTGGGGGTTGATTTCTGTTACTGTTAATTCTTCTGGAGCTATGGCTTCAGCTTGCTCCGCAACATACTTGTTCAGTTCGTCTTGAGTAATCGCTTGTTCGTCGGGGGCAGCAATTCTTTTGAGGTGCGGTAGGGCGCAACGGACGGGCGGTTGCTGGGCGGGGGCGATCTGTGGCATGATGGGAATCTCCATGAATATGTGGGACAAAAGGCGATCGCGGAAGTTTGTCAGGCTCAGTCGGTCGCTTTTTGTTTTCGCTTTTCTACTATTAATAGTATCACTACTACTAGTAATAGAGAGTATGCAACTGCTAGTTTTTCTATTAGTCTTAGTAATACAACTTATCGTTATCTATTAGGTTTTTATATTACTAGTAGATACACAAAAACAAGCACCACAACTACTAGTAGTGATACTATCAGGAGTATGAGTTAGGGATATGGCAGTGTTAATTACGCTCAAAAAAGTCAGAGAAGCAAGAGGAATATCCCAAAATGACTTGGCGAGAATAACGGGTTACAGCGTTCAAAATATCCAGAAGATTGAACAGGGTAGGGTCTCCTCTCTGACATTGGATGCTTTTGACCGTTTTTGTAAAGCGTTAGGCTGCCTACCTGGAGATTTACTGGAATATACACCAGATAATGATGGGCAACCAGAAGCCATAAGTTCTGAACAACCTAATATTGAGGTTGCAGACAATACCAAACAAAATGCCAAGTCTTCAACTAAGAAGAAATCAGTGGGGTTAGTTTTTCCACTTGAAAGAAAAACGGCATAAGTGCTTAGAGGTGGATTCATGAATAACTTATCTCGTAAGCGTAAAAAATCCACCTCTGTTCAATCTGCTGAGGATATCTCATCAGTCAATTCTCAGAAACAAATCTTAGATTCAGAATATCCTGCCACTGCAACTATCGAGATTACTACCGTTGAAGTCCCTGAACTTACCCCAGAAGAGCAAAGTGATCGCTTGCATCTTGAACGCAGAGTTGAAAGAGCATTTTTTGAGGCAGGCAAAGCATTGATGGAATTGCGCGATCGCAGATTGTACAGATCGACTCATCGCACATTTGAGGAATACTGTAAGGATAGGTTTAGCTATACTTACCGTCATGTGAACTATCTAATAGCTGGTTCAGTGATAGTTGACAATATAAAAATGGGAACTAATAGTTCCCAAAATGAACAAGCAGAAGAAATGGGAACTATTAGTTCCCAAATTTTGCCCACATCAGAAGTACAAGTGCGCCCTCTGGCAAAGCTTGAACCCCAACAACAGCAAGAAGCATGGCAGACCGCAGTGCAAGAAGCCAAGGGCAAAGTGCCGTCAGGACGCATTGTTAAAGATGTCGTGCAAAGGATAATGGAGAGTACCCAAGTACCCAACAGTTACCAAATTGGTGAAGTTTGCCAAATTTTAGTCAAGGATAATCCTGATTTGCGGGGCAAGGGCGGCTGTTGGGGTCTTGTGACTCATGTTGGCGAATTCAGTTGCACTGTAAAAACTTGGGATTGTAAACTTACGGTAGGGGTGCAGTATTTGAAGTCATTCAACTATCAGCCTGATGAATGTCAGCAGATGCAGCAGATATGCGAGCGCATCAATCGGGTGTATTCGAGTGAGTTGGAGGAGTCGGTGCAGAGGTTTCTGGAGTCTTTGGGGAAGCTGAGGCGGGCTTATTTGACCCAGTTAGAGGAAAAATTGTTGAGTTTGTTAGAGCTAGAGATGAGCAATTAATGTAGCAAGATTGCCAATGATTCATGTAATATTTCTGCTTAAGAATCAAAATAATATTTTTTCCGTGGAGTAAAAATATTATCTATAAACTTTATTCTTCAATATTACACTCTGTAGTTATTTGTCTTTCTAGTGAAGTATATACTTCTCTTGCCCACACAGATATTTCAGGGATTTGATGTTGAAACCATGTTTGTAACGGTACTAAATATGCTTCAAGGTAAGGAATTATAGATCCAAACCACATTTTAGGACAAAAGCGGTTTTCCAAGGCTACACGAAATTCTGCATAAGCCCCAAACTCATAAGTAAGATTTTGCATAGCTAAATGCCATCTATAATTGCCTGCTTCATCTTTTTCCAGAAGAGGATAAAATACACACAAGAATGATGCACGAATTTTTGGATTAATTTTAGCCCATTTTACACATTCATCATGAGGAACACCGAACAATGAACCTTGTTTATTATGAATTTCTTCATCAACAGAGTGTCTAGGAGTCCCAATAAAAGCTTCTAAGCAATACATCTCCATTGGAGTTGCGATTTCAAAGAATTGTGATATTTTTTGCCACAAAATTAGCGGCTTTTCTTTAACTAGCAAGCAAATAATAGTTCGCAAATTATTATCTAGCGAATCTACTATTCGATAGTCACAAGTTTTACATATGTTTATGATTTGATTAATAATGCTGATTGCAAAGTCATCTTCAATCCCATAGTGTTGTTGAATTAGTAAAATAATCTGCTCTAATAAAAATCCATCTTGTGTCATTGCAATTGTATGAGTAATAAGTTCTTGAGAGTCGATTACTTCTTTAATTCGTTTGGCAATTTCAATGTTTAGTTTGTCTCTATTGGCTTGATACATTGAAATAATTTCGAGAGATGACCACAAGCCTTCTGCACCGTGATTATTGGTTAGTTCATCAATTAAAGGAATGATGTCTTCAGGGTTAAGCCTGTTTAGTCCTTGCCCATAAGAAAAAAATCGACAATCTGTTGCAGAAATACTTTTTTCTCTTACACTTTGAACTATTTCGTCTAATCTTTTAACTGAAATACCAACCGATCTATAAATATTAACTTTTTCATGCTTGAGAGAGTTAGATTTAAGAGCGATAGCAATGCACTCATTTGCAGCATTAGGATCTTTCAGATCAATACCAGACAGCAATCCACGTATAAAATTAAACCCTTTTTTCTCAGGAGATACTTCAAATTCGTTAACGGCAAACTGAAAGGACTCTACTGGATCTTCTAATTTCATGGCTAATTCATGAGTGAACGGAAAGATATTATTCAGTTCTTCCTTAATCATTGTTTGAATAGCACGCTTTGTAAGTTCTTTATCTACTGCAATTTCAGCAGCAGTTTCCCTAGCTTTTCTAGCAGAATATTCAAAATCGTGAGTAGAGTTATTTCCTGGTTCGTATTTTATATCAGGATTGCGAATATGCGAGTGCCAAAATTTAGTATAGAGCAGTGCTTTTTGAATTGGATTAGTTGGTAATAACTGCTCGTAAAGGTTTCTTACTTTTTGCGAAAACTCTTCTGATGCTTTTGTGCTATCGAAATAAAGCCAATCACCAACCCCCTTAATACCTTCAAGCCAAATTTCCTTCTCTTTAGTAATTTTATGTAAAATACCTTCAAGGTCATTAAATAAATTTTCCCAAAGGAGTGAGCGAATTGCTTTCGCAATAATATTTTCACATCGAATTGCAAATTTTTGATGTTGAGATCGTATATAATTGAGCTTTTTAATGCCATTTCGATGAAATTCAAACACTTCCTCTTGTACTTTTGGTATCCATTCTTTTAGGGGAGATTGAATCCCGATATCCCCAAAGATACCTAAACCAGTCCAGTAATTTATTTTAAGTGTATTTTCTAGTGCTTCAATACAAATAGATATAATTCTTTCATTGCCAGATAATATGCCTTGTTCAAGAACTAAAAATCTATCATAAGGTTCAACTTCAGTTTCACTTAGACGTAGTTGAAACAGTTGCTTGAATCGATTAGTAGCATTTTTGAACTGAGCGTTATTTTCGACCACAGCTAATCGCATAAGTAGCGGTGCAACTGTATAAAAATATCTTTTTCTAGAAACAAGTATTGCCAAAACTTGCACAAAATCCTGTTCTCTCGTTACTGCTTTCTGTAAGTCATCTATGGATAAATTCCTATATATTTTATCGATTACATTGGCAACACCGTCAGGATCGATATGCACTATGGCATTTAAACACTGAGAGCCAATATCGGTTTTTAATTTTTCTAGTGAACCACACCAATTATCTATTGCTAAAAGTCTTTGAGCAACTGTAAAAGCTGTTTTTGAACTATCAAAATAACGCCATTGACTTAAAAAAGATGTGCGTAGCGTTGGAGGTGCATTTTCTATAAAGTTAATGATGGTTTTCGCCCGGAGGAAGTCTAATCGCCTTGTACCCAGGAAAGCAACTATAGGTTGAAGTTGCAATGCAAAATAATAGTTACGATAATCTAGAAGATTTTGTTTTGCTGCATAAGCTAAATGTTCATACATTTCATCACCAGTTTGTCTGGCTAAATTTTCAGCAACAAAATCAATTTCATCACTGATGTTTTCATCCGCACCTAACTGTTTGAATAATGCAAGGCACTCAATTGCTCGAATTTGTTCGGGCCGATTTATGCCACAACCTGTAAGAATGCGTTCTACGACATCTTCAATAGATTTAAGGATTGGTAATCCTTCTGAATAATTATTTGTAGCTAATACTGCAATACGTGGATAGCCAGCACTTATCTTTTGAATAAAGTTAACATCTGAGTAATCAGCATATGGGTATCTTTGCCGAATAATCCCCTCAATAAGATCATCATCAGCAGGAGTAACAGAAATATTTAGGCAGTTATCTTTTTCAATACGTTGGGTATCATTACCAATTGTAATAACTTTAAGGTTGCTACCTTGAGACGTGACAATTTCACAAAGTTTAGCAGCAGTATCGCGTGGACATTCATCTACAATCATGAGTGCAGAATTTTTGGACTCAGCAATGCTCTGAGCTATTTGAAATATCTGACTGCCAATGTCCCTAAAATCACAATAAATTGTAGATGTCCTTAATGCAATCTTCCCTGTGGTAGCTTCATCTCTCACTACCTCATATACAAGCCGAGTTTTTCCTACACCTGATGAGCCAATTACTCTGATCGATTTTTGGGAATCAGCTAGGAAGTCTGCAATCCGCTCTTTTACTTTATCGAAAGTAAGCGAGTTATCAGTAATACTCTCGCTTCCAATAAAAAAACGGCTTGCTTTGTCTTCGACTCGTGAAATAGATATGATTTCAGCTTTGCGCCCCCATGTTTCAACTGTTTGAAAGCCTTGTAAACTAAGCCCCGATTGTTTTTCATTAAGCCAGACTGCGATCGCAGGATATAGTGATACCCAATGAGAAATCTTATTTGCATCATAAATTTCAATAGCTTTTAATTGATTAGGATCAGCACCAGCTTCTCGAATACCCTGCTGGATGCCGTTAATTCTGTCATCATACTTAGAGCTAATCAACACAGCAGTAGTAAAACCTATGTAAGACCCATTTTCTGTGATAGCCTTTTCAACTGCTTCATTCAATTTTGGTTTATTGCCTTTTTTCCAACTATCTTTTGTCCAAACTTCTTTCTTCCAACCTGCTGGTTTTGGATCGGTAGCTTTAGCTTGAAATATGCAAAACCTAGAAGGTAGATAATCTGTTTGTTCAAAACCTCCAGTCCACGAAATTCTTGCATCCTCTCCTCCGTCTGGAACAGTAATCTGAAGGGGTACTGAAACTCCTCTTAAACTTATACCTGAGCGTTGTGCTTCGGCGTGTAGTAATTTTTTCAGTAGTTCAACAAGCTGCTCACTATTTAATTTCTCAATCTGAGACGGAGAGACACCGAAAATCATGCAATTATTTGTTGTTTTTGACTTTAATGCAAATTGTAGCTTATTTAACTAGTGTGGGTGTTTTTCAAAAAATGTCCACAAATTGTGGACATTTTACCGACGGCAGAAGGACAAGTTCGACCTCTCACTAAGCTAGAAACTCAACAACAGCAAGAAGTGTGGCAGCAGGCAGTGGAAGAAGCTGGTGGTAAAGTGCCTACAGGTCGTGTTGTCAAAGATGCAGTGCAAAAAATTATGGAGCGTACCAAAGTCCTCAACACCTACCAAGTCGGTGAGGTCTGTCAAATCTTAACCAAGGATAATCCAGAACTCAGGGGTAGGGCGGCTGTTTGGCAATTGTCAGTCAAGTAAGCGATTTTAGCTGTACTGAGAAAACTTGGGATGGTGAATTGACGGTTGGGGTACAGCATCTCAAATCGTATGATTACTTGCCTGTTGAATGCGAACAGATGCAGCTGATATGCGATCGCATCAATCGGGTGTATTCTACTGAACTGGAGGAGTCGGTGCAGAGGTTTTTGGAGTCGTTGGGGAAGCTGAAGCGGTTTTATTTAACGGATTTGGAGGAGAAAGTGTTGGGCTTGCTGGAGTCCGAACTGGAAACGAAATAATCTACTAAATCTGAGCCTGATTTTCTGCCACTTGATAGGCGCATCAAATTTTATCTTTATTTACGTTGAAATCAGATAGCAATCACTGTGAGGCACAGCTAAATGACACTGATGCGATTGTGGCGATTTATTACAATTATGCTGGCTTCATTTAGCCTGGGCTTGTCCATAGCACATTTGTTGGAATTGCCGCGCCGGATGCAATTTGACCAACAACTCTGGGTGAGAGTGACAGTGTTTGAAAATGTTTATCGTTATTTTGGCTCAGTTGGCGCAGCCTTTGAAATTGGTTCGGTGATTGCAGCAGTTGTGTTAGCGTTTCTCGTCCGTAAACGTGGCGTAACATTTTATTGGACGTTGGGCGCAGCGATTGCATTAGTATTAGCTATTGTGAGTTGGATAATATTTGTTGCGCCCATGAATGCGGAATTTGCAACGTGGTTGACCAATCCTGTGCCACCGAACTGGACAAGATACCGTAACCAATGGGAGTATGCACACGCAGCCAATGCTTTGATCAAAATAATCGGGTTCAGTTTACTTGTAATTTCTGTGCTAGTTGAAACATCAAAACGAAAAGCTACTCATTCTCATCAGTTGTGATGTTGATTCAGGCTGGTGATGGTTGAACCTGTTAGCTACCCGCAGGAGTGTCAGCAGGTGCAGGAGATGTGTGAAACGATTTAACTTTTGCTCACTATAGGGAAATCGCTATTGACCACCAGTAAGCTCCAAGTTAAAGCCAGTTATGTAACTTGCTTCATCACTCATCAGAAATGCAACTCCATTTGCGACCTCGGCCAAAGTTCCTAAGCGGTGCATTGGCACTGAATTAATCATCTGTTGCTCAACTACCTCCGGGTCAGCATCAAAGTACTGAGAACCAACAGCCGCTTGCAATTGTGTTTGCCTCGTCCACATATAACCAGGGCCGATAAGCGCCGGAGACAGAGCATTTACCCGGATGCCGTAAGGGGCTAAGTCTTTGGCTGCTGTCTGAGTCATTCCAATCACTGCAAACTTGGAAGCAGCATAAGCTAACATATTCGGTGGCCCGACTACGCCTGCATAACTAGCCATGTTAACGATCGCACCTCCACCGCCAGAACGCAAGTGCTGTGCAGCCATCTTCAGAATGTGGAAAACACCAAAAATGTTAATGTTGATCACCTTTTGAAAGTCATCTAATGGATATTCATCTGTTTTAGCAAAAAGTCCTTGATAACCTGCATTATTGAATACATAATCAATTCGCCTAAATTGCTCAAAAGCATCACTAAAGGTTTTGGTAACATCATCAGCAGATGTCACATCACAGCGAAAGATGCCGACAGGAACGTTGTAATCTTTTAGCTCCTCAGCCACATCTACCATCTTGGGTTCATTTACATCTAACAGCACTACACCTGCACCATGAGCGGCAAAACGATGTGCAGTTGCCTTCGCAATATCGCCCGCACCACCAGTAATTAAGATAGTCTTACCTGCAAACTGATAGGTTGCTTTTGCTGTCATAATTTTCACCTTTGATTGAAGGATTGAGGAGACAAGTCTGAGCGTAAAGCTACGTTTTGAGGATTATGAACTTTACACTAAACGTTTCAAATAGAACAACTACCCTTGGTTTGGCATGATACACAAAATCAAAATCAGCCTTGCAATTGACCTAACCAATGTTGTTAATCACATCAATTGAAGTGGGAATCTTAAGAATAGTTGCGATGCCCATGACTATGAAAATCTTGAATTTCTTAAAACCCAAACCATCCCAACCGACGATTGAAAGCTATGGGCAAACGGGAAGTGGACTAGAGCTTGTTCAGATTCAGCCGATTATGGAATGGCTGTTTGCCAGCTTGCTGAATGCGGGGTATTATGGCAAGTCGCATATCATTTGGTACAACGGAGATCAACTAGAGCCGAGTTTAGAGCAGATGTTGAAGAAAGCAATGCGCCGGGGTGAGCCAGTTTTTCTTTATCGCTGTGGTTCTAGGGTATCGCCATTACCTGAAGCATACTGTTGGCGGATGATGGGCGAATATCCTTCAATGCGAATGTATCAACTCGAAGTTAGGGATGGCGAATAAGTGATTTAGACAAGGTTGCAGAGTCAAGATATCTACAAATCTTAAGACTTTGTTAAATGACTACCTAGAAAAAGATGGGTAAAGAATGGGTAGTTTCCCGACTATCTTTAACTAAGCAATTCAGGGATGATTAATTGTATAGAAAACTGCTGGCAAAGATTTTATAGCTGGCATTTAATAAACTGTGTACAAAACTAAGCCCTGAATTTTA
>NZ_JACJSD010000096.1 GCF_014697615.1 Nostoc sp. FACHB-280
TGTTTATATTGCCAATTGCTTGTATAACTCTTTCCCTACTTGGGCTTTTGCCACCAATTACTGCTAATTCTATTGAATTATACTGATTTTATTCATGCTATTCTAGCATAGCTACTCTGGGAGAGCCGGGGTTTTTTGCGTAAGTCCTATCAATGTAAACAAGCTTCTGGTCTAAATGGTAATAGGTACGCTATTAGAAGGATCGCAACTCTTGAACTAAAAGTACGAGATGCGATCATGTAGTTATTTAGTTCACTTATCTCCGGCTTTTAATCCTAAGTAAGCGCCTAAAGCCATTTGTGTTAGGTCGAAAAGAAATGGACGCACAGTTGGGTCTATAAAAGCAAGTATGAGCGTCCCCGTGACCATAACTAGAACGGCAATTCCCAGGACGTTATCTCTGGTAAGTTTAAGTTGCAATTTTCGTTTTATCATTTTTTAATACCGTAGTTTTTGATGTGGGGAGATGGTTTCCCTGTACTCAGAGCCTACACAAAGTGATGAGTAAAACAAAGCAAAGTGTAAACCCTGATAGCGGTACCTTAGCAGCTGGAATTTTCCGCTAGGGTTACTGGTATTGCCCTACAATAAAGTGAAGAATCTAGCCGCTTAAACAAGGGATTTATTTATGTCCCACCCAACACTTAGTAACCAAGAAGTCGCTCGACGTGGAAAGGAACTCTACGAAAAAAGTATCCGTGCCAAAGTTGAAACACAAGAAAACATTGGCAAAATTATCTCGATTAATGTTGAAACGGGAGATTACGAAATCGGTGATGATTTAGTCGAAACGAGTCTGCGATTAAAATCCAAGCAACCCAATGCAGCACTTTGGGGAGAGAGAATTGGTTTTGATGCCGTTTATGCAGTTGGTGGTACATTGCTCAGGACGGCACAGTGATACATGGAAATGTAGTTGCACTTCAGGCAAGAATGAGTTTGATTATTCTTCCTCCAGAAGGTTCAGGTGTAGAAATCGAATGCGTTATTGATACAGGGTTTGAAGGGTTCTTAACTTTGCCGCCTTCTGTAATTGCTACTCTTGGTTTGCCTTACCTCATAAATATCAACGCCAACCTAGCTAACAATTCCAGTGTGGAAACTGATGTTTATTTGGCAACAATTATATGGAATGGTGTAGAGCGTAATATTGCAGCACTAGCAATGGGTCGTCGTCCGCTCATTGGAACTGCTTTGCTGGAAGATTATCATCTTGGCATAGATTTTTGTGAAGGCGGTACGGTTCTGGTGGATGAAATTCTATAACTTGAAAGCATCTCTACCGGCACAACGAAAAATTCATCACCCGAAATAGCTGGGTTTTTGGAATATCGAACAGTTTATCTTTAATTAAAGAGAGACTATTTTGATAAACCATCCAGAAAACTAACTATGGCAAGCGGTGAAGTGTTTGATAGTGAAACAAAATACCCAGTTGTGCCAAGGGTCAATTTACCGACTATGTTTCGGCTTGGCTTGTTTCAAATGGGGTTGAGTATGATGTCGATTTTGACTCTGGGAGTACTCAACAGGGTGATGATTCAAGAAATAGCGATTCCGGCGACGTTGGTGGCGTTGGTGCTGGCTTTACCTGCGTTTGTGTCGCCTTCGCGGATTTGGTTTGGTCAGATATCTGATGCGAAACCGTTGTGGGGTTATCACCGGACAGCTTATGTATGGGTAGGGGCGGCGATATTTGCGATCGCTGCTTTTTTCGCGGTACAAGTAATGTGGCAGTTAAATAATGCTGCGAGTATTTCTGGTGGCTGGACTTGGACAACTGACACTATCGGCTGGACTGCGCTGCTATCTTTAATTTTTGCAATTTACGGTTTGGCAATTTGCGCTAGTGGTACGGCTTTCGCGGCTTTGTTGGTAGATGTATCGGAAGAAGATAACCGTTCTAAAGTGGTGGGTGTGGTTTGGTCAATGCTGATGGTGGGAATCATTGTCGGCGCAATTATTAGTTCTAGCTTGCTCAAGCAATTAACCCCAGAAGCAACCCCAGAAACATTACAGGCATCAATTAACCGATTATTTACAATTGTGCCAGCAATTGTCTTTGGATTGGCGATCGCATCTACATTCGGCGTGGAAAAAAAATACTCCCAATATTCTAGCCGTTCCACATTGGTAAACCGCGAAGACAGCATTACCCTAAATGCAGCGTGGAAAATCTTAACCGCCAGTCCCCAAACAGGTTTGTTTTTCACCTTTTTGGTGGTGATGACGCTGTGCTTGTTTATGCAAGACCCAATTTTAGAACCTTATGCGGGTCAGGTGTTTAAAATGCCCTTGGCGGAAAGCACCAAATTAAATATTTATTACGGTATGGGTTTGCTAGTTGCTTACGCGGTGGCTGGATTTTTGATTGTGCCACGTTTGGGTAAACGCCGCAGCGCCCGTTTAGGTTGTATGTTGGTGGCTTTATGTGCCGCATTGTTGGGGATTTCGGGATTTACAGCCAATGTAGCTTTCTTAAAATTTGGGTTGGTGTTGTTTGGTTTAGCGACTGGTTTCTTAACTACAGCAGCAATTAGCTTGATGTTGGATTTAACCGCAGCCGAAGCCGCCGGCACGTTTATTGGTGCATGGGGTCTGGCGCAGTCAATTTCTAGGGGTCTTGCTGTGGTGATTGGCGGTACACTTTTGGATATCGGACGCAGAACTTTGCCCAGTTTGGAACTAGCTTATGGGTTGGTATTTGCCTTAGAAGCAGTGGGAATGGTACTTTCAATTGGGTTCCTCAACCGCGTCAACATTACAGAATTTCAAACAAGTACCAAGCAAGCGATCGCATCTGTCTTAGAAAGCGATCTAGACTAATTAAAATTTGGTGTATGGATATTAAGGTAAGGCAAAAGGAAAAAGGCAAAAGTAAAAAAACTAATCTTTTACCTTTTTACTTTTAACTTTTTCCTTAATTAATTCACTCCCTAGCATTGCAATGAATGATTTTTGGTTAACGGTGCTTGATTTTGCCCAGACTACAACTACCAGGGTGGGCAAACAACTAATGCAAGATTTTGGACAGGTGCAGGCTTTACAAAAAGCTGATGGTAGTTTGGTAACACGCGCCGATAAATGGGCAGATCAAGAAATTCGGGATGCGATCGCCGCTAATTTTGCTGGTTATGGTATTCTCAGCGAAGAATCTGACAAGACCTTTCCGGGGACAGAATGGTGTTGGGTAATTGACCCTTTGGATGGGACAACTAATTTTACCCGTGGTATTCCGATTTGGTCGATTTCTTTGGCTTTGCTGTATCAAGGTACGCCTGTTTTTGGATATATCCATGTACCGCCATTAGGACAAACTTTTCACGGCTTTTGGCAAGGTACATCTGGTTTAGCCACACCCACTGGCGCATTTCTCAACAATCATCCCATACATACCAGTGCGGATGCTCCCAGCAGTCATCACTTTTTTAACCTTTGTTCCCGCAGTACAGCCGTTATTCAACCAAAATTTCCTTGCAAAATTCGGATGTTGGGTGTGGCGAGTTATAACTTTCTCACCGTTGCGACTGGCGCAGTGTTGGGTGGAATTGAAGCGACACCAAAAGTTTGGGACTTAGCCGGCGCTTGGGTAATTGTGCAAGCGGCTGGTGGGAGTTGGAAGTCTCTCAAGTCTGAGCCATTTCCTTTGATTGCAGGAGAAGATTATAGCGATCGCTCTTATCCTACTTTAGTTCTCAGCCGTTCAGAATTGGCGATCGTTTTTGAACCATTTCTCAAAGAGTTGAAAATTTAACATTCATCAAAACACTGATAGAACAAGCCTAGACCCATCTTTTGGGTTTAGGCTTTTTTGCTTGAACAGGACTTACACACAAATGAATGGGTATAGGGTGTAAGGATTTTGAATAATTACACCCCTACACCCTCACACCCTTATACCCATTCTTAACAAACAACTTTTTTGGGTAATTCCTATTTAATAATCCTGATTGGGTTGAATACCTAGTGAAACTTATAAGTTACATAGTCTAGACCTGACTCAGTAATCAACCATAGGTGTATGTTATCCAATCTAGAGCTAATTCGTGAGTTCGTAGACAAAAGCATTCAAAAAAAAGATATTTTATTATCTAACTCGGCTTTGACAGCACAAACCGTCTATAAAATTAATCAACTAACAGCAAAATCTCAAGGTGTAATTGCTACAGCCAATTTAAATCATCCAGCTTTGGAGTTTTTAGTTCAGCCAAATTCATCTCATTGGGAATCGATAAATCAGACATTATTAGATTATAGTTATCTTATCAGAGGTGATATAGACAATCGCGGTTTTTATCATTATCAATATTGCAAAGTGCCGAAGGGATACCAGATGCACTGTACTCAATCTGTATTGTTATGGCGTGCTTGGTGGAAATATCGTAAGCAGGTTTTAAGAAGTACTATTCCTTTAGATTTACTCATTCAAAATCGTGATTCTTGGTATCCTATCAGAGATTTAATTATTAGTGATGGGTTGCTTTATATCAAAACTTTAGGCAGTGAAATCGCCATTCATTCAGAAGATTTGATCATTTGGTTAAGTAAATTTGAAATTAATTTCTCTCAGGAAAGGACTGAATTTGCTCAAGTGGAGAAAAATTTGGCAATGCAGAGTTAAACACAAAGTCACACAAGCTAAACCTAATACCATTTCACTTTAAAAATGATACAGATATGCAATCAGCGCCTCGACTCCGCTCGGCAAACAGAAGCCGAGGTGCAGAGGAAGTGATTTGTATTAGTAATTGTATGAATTGGTATATTTCCAAATATCTCTCCTCCTTGTCCCCCTTGTCCCCCTTGTCTTCCTTGTCTCCCTCATCCCCTTCCCCAATAAGACTGCTATACTAATCACCGGTGAGTACAGTTCTACCAGTGAAGTAGTATGAAAGGACTCTGGCTTGAAAACCAACAACTGCAACTACGCACAGATATTCCAGTTCCAGAACCGCAATTAGGAGAAGCTTTGGTACGTGTTTTGCGGGCGGGAATTTGTAATACTGACCTGGAGTTGCAGCGTGGTTATTATCCTTACACTGGGATTTTGGGACATGAATTTGTCGGTTTTGTGGAACAAGGCCCAGAGAACTTAATTAATAAAAGGGTCGTAGGCGAAATTAACGCCGCCTGTGGTCATTGTCGCTTTTGTCTTCGAGGACAGCCGACTCACTGCGAAAATCGCACAGTATTGGGTATTGTGAACCGTCACGGGGCTTTTGCAGATTATCTGTGTTTACCCGTAAAAAACTTACATCCTGTACCGGATAATGTGCCTACAGATGTTGCAACTTTTACCGAGCCTCTAGCCGCGGCTTTAGAAATTCAACAGCAAGTGGTTGTTTGTCCCGATGACCGTGTGTTAGTGGTGGGAGATGGTAAACTTGGTCAACTGGTAGCACAAACACTGGCGTTAACTAACTGTGAGTTGTTGGTTGTGGGTCGTCATCCTGAAAAACTGGCGAACTTAGCCGCTAGAGGAATTAAAACTGGTTTAGTTGATGCAGTTACAGATAAAGCTTTTGATATTGCTGTAGATTGTACTGGTAATCCTGAAGGATTTGCGATCGCTCATCGCGCTTTACGCCCCCGTGGTACCCTAGTCATGAAAAGTACCTATGCAGGCAACTTGAGTTTAGATGCTTCGTCTTTGGTGGTAGACGAAATCACCCTCATTGGTTCCCGTTGTGGCCCGTTCCCCGCAGCACTAGAATTATTAGCCGCAGAAAAAGTGGACGTAAAACCTTTAATTCACGCCCATTTTCCACTGACAGAAGGTATTGCCGCTTTTACAGAGGCTCAAAGTCGGGGTGTGTTAAAAGTATTGTTGGAAATGAGTACAGTGTGAAGTTCCGACTCCACGCAAAGGCGGAACTCCAAACACGGTTGAAGCGATCGCCTACATATCGCTATTTCAAGATATCATAAAATCCTGAAACGCTTATTATGTAAGCCTTATGTAACACTTCACCCCATCGTTTCACTCATATCCGCCCCTAGATTTATAAACTAAACTGTGCGCGTTTGCCCCTGGCCGCAGCTTCCGTAACACTACCCCAGATTATGATTCCAAGGACACTAAATCCTTAAGAATGACTACCGCTTGACAAGAGAAGATTGTATGTATATACATACTATATGGATAGTATTTCTCCCAAAGCTCCACTGGCGATCGCAAATCAAGTACCTGCAACCTGTATGGGATTGCACATTCGTCGAGCATCACGAATTGTGACGCAAGTGTATGATGCCGCCTTACGCCCGATTGGTTTGGAGGTAAACCAATTGACGTTACTGGTGGCAGTTCACTTGCTTGAGACTGTGCCAATCACGCAATTAGCTCAAGAATTATTTGCTGACCAAACGACCGTGACTCGAAACATCAAGTTGCTAGAGAAACGGGGATTAGTTGCCATTAATCCTGGTGAGGATCGGCGGATGAAGTTGGTGTCGTTAACGGTTGAGGGGCAGGCGATTTTGGAGCAGGCTCTTCCGATCTGGGAGCAGGTGCAAGCGGAACTCATGCAACACTTTGGCAAACAGAAATGGCAAACCCTTTTATCCCTGTTATCTGAGGTAAAAAACTTGAGTTAAGCTCAAAAAATTTGAGAAAAATATGTATATACATATAAAAGAGCAAAAATGTATGGACAGTATCAGTATGAATGATTGGCAAAAACGGCTGTATTCCCGCTATGGTTCCTGGGCAGTTGTTACGGGAGCATCCTCTGGGATCGGTAAGGAGATGGTACTGCGATTGGCTGAAGCCGGGTTGAATCTTGTCTTAGTGGCACGCAGTCAGGATGTTTTGGAGCAACTGGCGATCGATTTAAGCAAGCGGTATGGGGTTGATACGCGGGTGGTGCGACTGGATTTGGCGGCAGAAACAGGAGTCGATACCCTCACGACCATCACTCAGGATTTGGATGTTGGACTACTGGTGACAGCGGCAGGTTTTGGCACATCAGGATCGTTTCTCGATTCCCAATTAGACCAGGAAATGGAAATGCTGAACGTGAACTGTCGCGCTCTCCTGGCACTCTCCTGGTACTTTGGGCAACGGTTTGCAAATCAGGGGCGCGGCGGGATGGTACTCATAAGTTCGATCTTGGGTTTCCAGGGGACACCCTTTGCCGCCCACTATGCAGCCACTAAAGCCTATGTGCAAACTCTGGCTGAAGCACTAAATGTTGAACTGGCACCCAAGGGTGTGGATGTGATTGCATCTGCGCCCGGTCCAACCAATAGTGGTTTTGCAGAACGTGCAGGAATGAAGATGGGACAGATGCTGCACCCCAGGGAGGTGGCTCAGGGGACGTTGGATGTATTGGGTCGAAAGTCTCTCGTTTTGCCGGGACTGTTAACAAAACTACTGACCTACTTACTCGTGCCTTTACCCCGCTGGGCGCGGGTGCGAATTATGGGAAGTGTGATGAAGAGTATGACGCACTAATCAAAACACATTGCAAATTCGGTAATGAGTATCTTCGCTACAACGCCCTAGTCAGTCACTAGATTTAATACTGTCAACTAAAAGATTAGTCCTATGCCAAAATTTGATGATCATCCTACTGTCAAGCGTTTGAGAGAGTTACAAAATTCTCAAGACCAAGGCTTTCCGACTCCAATTTCATCTCCCCTCAACCGCGATTGGCTACGCTCATTCTGCCTGGAATTGGGGGCGGATGATGTCGGTTTTGTGAGCATTGATCAGCCCGAAATTGCTGATGAGCGGGCTAAAATTTTGCAGGCATTTCCCCAGACGAAAAGCTTGATTAGTTTTATCTGCCGCATGAATCGGGATAATGTGCGAAATCCTGCCCGCTCCGTTGCTAATGTGGAATTTCACCACACGGGAGAAGAGGTGAATCTGATCGCCCGCAGAATTGTCCGGGAACTGGAAAATCGGGGGATTCGAGCAGTGAATCCAGCGATGGGTTTTCCAATGGAGGCGCAGGACTATCTGAATGCCAAGAAAAATGTGTGGGTTGTTTCCCATAAACCGATCGCCGTTGCTGCCGGATTAGGACATATGGGGATTCATCGCAATGTGATTCATCCGAAATTTGGCAACTTCATTCTACTAGGGACAGTCCTAATGGATGCGGAGGTGACGGATTACAACCATCCCATTGATTACAACCCCTGTGTAGAATGCAAACTCTGTGTTGCTGCCTGTCCTGTGGGGGCGATCGGTGCAGATGGTAGCTTCAATTTTTCGGCTTGCTATACCCACAATTACCGAGAATTTTTAGGCGGCTTTACTGACTGGGCAAAGAATCTGGCGGAAAGTAAGTCGGCAAAGGACTATGAGCGCAAAGTGGGTGAAGCTGACTCAGCGACCATGTGGCAAAGCCTGTCCTTTGGTGCCAACTACAAGGCGGCTTACTGTCTTGCGGCTTGCCCTGCGGGGGAAGATGTGATGGCTCCCTTTTTGCACGATCGCAAAGAATTTATTCAAGAGGTTGTTAAACCACTGCAAGATAAAGTCGAAACGGTTTATGTTATTCCTGGGTCAGATGCCGAAGCCCATGCAGCTAAACGGTTTCCCCACAAGCAGGTCAAGCACGTTCGCAATAGCCTGGTTCCCCTTTCCATTGAAGGCTTTCGGTTTGGCTTACCATTAGTCTTTCAATTCAATCAAGCGAAAGGACTTAACGTGGTCTACCACTTTTCGTTTACAGGGCAGGAAGTGCGCCAGTTTACAGTCAGTATCGCAAATCAAACCTGTGAAATTCATGATGGTCTGGTCGGTGAAGCGGATCTGGTCGTCAAAGCGGACAGTAAAACCTGGATTGCTTTTTTGCGAAAAGAACGAAACATGCTCCTGGCAATTCTGACCCGCAAAATCCGCGTCAAAGGAAATATACGCTTGCTTTTAAAGTTTGCGAAATGTTTCCCATCATAAGTTAGGCATCCACTTACGCTCAATGTGCAGTTGGGAGCGATTCTGTAACTTTGCCCGCGAACCGCAACGTAGAAAAGTTGGTTCCGATACCAGGGTATCAATTGAAGGCATAGCTTATGAAGTAGAACCAGACTTGGCTGGTGAAACTGTCGTTCTTTGGTGGGGTTTATTTGACAACGAGCTATACGTTGAGTTTAAGTAGCTAGGCGCAATTAAATATAAAACGCTCAAGAGCATATCCATCCTTAAGGCTTCTGGCTTCAATGCCATCAATAATTGCCATCGCTAAATCATAATTATTATCAAACATCTGTCCAGCAATTTCATGAGTCTTCAATTGATGCCATTCCTCCTCAATTCGATTCATTTGAGAACAATA
>NZ_JACJSD010000097.1 GCF_014697615.1 Nostoc sp. FACHB-280
AATTTTGGGCTGATTTAGCTGATGAATTGATGCGCCTCAAGCCCCATAAACTACCCTATTTTCAGCAAGGTTTACGGGCTATGACTCTTATCCAGTCTGCTTTATAACTTCTCTGTCACCCCTTCAGCTCCCTACCTCTTGCACAAAGAGCGATCGCTCGGTTCTAATTTTGTGTTAGTTTGCAAATAATCCTGCACCAAAGAGCAAGCATAATTCAGAGCATTTAATTGGAGAATGCGCGGTAAATTCCATAAAATTAGCGTATTATCATCACCACCAGAAGCTAAAAAAGTGCCGTCGCGGCTGATGGCGATTTTGCGAATACCTGCGGTATGTCCTCTTAAGGTTGTGATTTCTGTTCCATCCAATTTCCAAAGTTTAATTGTGGCATCGATACTCCCCGAAGCTAGGATTTTGCCATCGGGAGTAAAGGCAACTCCCCAAATTGCTGCTGTGTGACCTGTGAATGTTTGCAATAACTTGCCGTCAATTGTCCACAATTTAACAGTATTATCACCACTACCAGTTGCCACCATTTTACCGTCTGGACTAAAAGCGGCTCGCCAAACTGCTGCTGTATGTCCTGCTAAGGTTGTGTGTAATTTACCATCCAATGTCCATAATTTAGCAGTACCATCACCACTGACAGACACCAACATTTGACCGTCTGGACTAAAAGCCATTTGCCAAACTTCTGCTTGATGTCCTTTGAGAATCTGCGGTTGAGGCTGATTACGATGCCATATTTGCACTATTTTATCAACATTTGACATAGCGATCGCTCTACCATCAGGACTCAACACACCTGATAAAAGTTTACCAAGGGGATCTTGATAAGTAGCAATTAACTTGCCGTCTGGTTGCTGAAGTTTGATTTTATCGCCATAGGTACGCAGGGCAATTAATTTACCATCACGACTAAAGGAAATCTCAAAAATTGCCCCTTTAGACTCAGTAAAAGTTTTCAGCAGTTTACCTTGACGACTCCATAGTTTAGCGGTGTTGTCGTGACCAGCCGTCCCAACGATGGCGCTGTCTGAGGTGATATTTAATGACCAAATTCCCGATTTATGGGCAATAACTGACTTTTGAAAAGGGTTTTCACTCTGCCAAAGTCTGACAACATTTTCTGCACCCGCCGAAGCAATAAAACTACCATCAGGACTAAAACTTACTCCCCAAACAGAAGCGATGTGGCCTTTAAGGGTTCGGAGTTCTGTACCATCAATACTCCAAAGTTTAACTGTTTTATCAAGACTAGCAGAAGCAACAGTTTGACCATCAGGACTAAATGCTACTCCCCAAACACCTGCACTATGACCTTGCAGAGTTTTATCCAGGCGATAGGTATGATCTTCAGAGTTGCGTCGCCACAGTTTGACTGTTTTATCTTCACTAGCAGAAGCAATCATTTGACCGTCAGGACTGAAAGCTACAGCAATGACCCAAGTACTATGACCTTTGAGAGTTTGCAGCAGTTTGGCGTTTTCCCAGTTTGCACCTGCTTTTTTCCAGATTTTGACTATCCCATCTATGCTACTGGCTGCTACAAGTTGACTATCGGGACTAAAGGCGACTCCCCAAAACCCGACTCGTTCACCAGAAAAAGTTTTGAGTAATGTACCGTCTCGCTTCCAGAGTTTCATAGTTCTGTCGAAACTAGCTGAAGCAATAGTCTGACCATCGGGACTAAAGGCAACTCCCCAAATAGAAGCATTATGACCCTTGAGTGTTTTTAATAAAGTGCCTGTTGTTGTCCACAGTTTGACGGTACCATCTTCACTCGCCGAGGCCAGTATCCGACCATCAGGACTAAATTTGACACATCTCACTGTGGCTGTATGACCTTTGAGGGTTGCAACTGCTTGACCATCACGTCGCCAAAGTTTGACAGTTTTATCAACACTGGCCGAGGCAATGAAAGAACTATCAGGACTGACATCGACTGCTAAAACTGCTGCTGTATGACCCCAAAAACGATTGTATTCATCTGCACCATACACTGCTTGTTCTAATACAGCATCAACTTGTCTTCCAATGTTGGGTTTGTTGGAACTGAGTTTACGTAGTTTTTGTTTGGCTTTGATGGCTGCTATCAGTGCATCCAAGCGGCGATTTGAGGCAAACATTCCCTCGGAAGCGGATATTAAAGCCTGCATTTCGCTATTTTTGGCTTGCATTTCACTTTGTTTAGCCTGACGGTACAAAATAAAAGTCCCTATACCCAAGCTAGTAGAAACAAATAAACCAATACAGACTGCAATTAATAAATATCTCTGTAATAAAGCTGTTTTCTTTTCCTGTGCCAACCTTGCTTCTATTTCTTTCACCCGTGCAGCTTCTAAGGCGGTTTGTACCTCTCGCCGTTCACATTCTTGGCTGGCTACGAAAAATTGATAGTCCAAGTCGCTCAAACTTTTGCCTTGCGCCCAATTTTGCGCGTCTTTGAGTGCTTGTCCCCGCAATAACCGCGACTCATCTTGATAACCAGATAGCACCCAAGCATTAAAAATTTGCGAGTAAGGCCGTAAATTATCTAACTGTCGTATCACCCATTGCTGATTAAACACAGAGTGATAAATCGGGTTTTTTATTTTGAGATAGCCGTTTTGTCGTTTGACTAAACCAGATAGTAATAATTCTGTTTGTTCGTGGCTATCATTCAAGGCTACGGGAGTTTTAGCTGGTGCTGCTTCGGTTTGCAATACTTGTTGATAAAGACCTAACAACCGTGCGGCTTTTTGTTCATCAAACAACAGGCGATCGCGGATTGTGCGAAGATGTTCTGGTTCGTCTTTCGATTCCCAATGTTGAATTATCTGCTTTTGAACAAGTTGTTCTACCCAATACCCTTCGGTACCTTGAGGTAAGTCAATTTTGCCATTGGGGGTTTCCGAGGCAATTTGCACCACTAACTGACAAAGTTTTTGAGTTAAAAACGGTTGTCCACTCGTCCATTCTAGAATTTTTTGTAAAACTATTGGCGGTTGACTAACTACACCTTCTAATCCACGCAATAAAGGTTTAGCTTCTTCTAAGGTAAAACCATCCAATTCAATTGCTTGCCCGATATTAAAAGGTGTTCGGCGCTTATCGGTAATTAAATCCGCCGGACTAGCCACCCCAAACAACGCAAAGCCTAAACGTTGATATTTGCGATCGTGCGATCGTTGATTATAACAATGACGAATCCAAGCAAAAAAATCATTTACTGAAAAACTTAAACTTAATAAACTATCAATTTCATCAATAAAAATCAAAATAGATTGATTTTCTGGAGTAGATAGTAATGCTTCCTCGATGAATTGATGCAGCTTTTTAACTGGTGAAAGACCACTTTGTGTTTCCCACCAAGTTTTAAAATTAAATCTATCTTGGCAATTTAAGTTATAAAAAAGACTTAGAATAATTCCTTTATACCATTGTGCTGCTGTTGTATCTTCACTGCCCAAGCGCGTTACATCCAAGTAAATACAACTGTAACCTTCTTGTGTAAGATGATAACTTGTACGATGTAATAAAGATGATTTTCCCATTTGACGGGAATTTAATACATAACAAAAGTTGCCAGCTTTTAAGCTGGTATAAAGCTGTTCATCTGCTTTCCGAATCACATAACTTGGATCATCACTAGGGAGACTACCACCAACTTGGTATTTCATATTACGGCAAACATTTTCACCCAAAGACCGAAATTGAATTGAATGATTAATTAATATTTTTAATAACAATTACTTGATTTAAAATATCTTACTAGAATTTGGCATATTTTTTTTGCAAACTTGAGCTATATTTATAATTTTAATATTCTTTAATTCTCTTAAATGTCTTAAATGTCTTATCTGTCTACCATACTTTTTATTGATGTTCTTAAATGTCCTATCTGTCCTGAAATACTGTTACTAAAAATAAAATCAAAGGCATGATAGACAAGGCAGAGAAATAGTTGTATCTCACTTCAGATGGCTACTTTCGTTCAGCAAGTATAGCAATTTATGACAAAAAATAGAAAGCAAAAGCACTTAAGCAATAAATTAGGGGTGCAGTTGTTAGCACCCCTAAAAATCAACTATTTATTGTTGTGAGTGTTTACATTGGCATAATCCACAATGGATAATCCGTATTGAATGATGGAATTACGAATTATCCATCATAAATTATCTTCTTTTTCTGTTTCTGGGATCTAGGAAGTGAACAGCAGCACCAGCAGCAGCACCATTAAGACCATTTTTCCAGGTAGTTCTGCAACCACCAGTAATTGCTCCTGTAGCCACGCCAGCTACTGCACCTACGCCGACATCTTGGACAATTCTCCGGCCATTTCTAGCTCTGGCTCTTCTGGTTCTCAAACCGTTGGCACCATTTACCGCCGCACCAGCTCCAGCACCTGTGATAGCGTTGTTTAATACAGAACCGCATCCTGTCAAGGCTCCAGTAATAGCACTTGCACCAGCACCAATGGCTGCATTGTGGATAACTCGGTCATCTGCACTAGCAGGTTGAGTGGGAATTAAACTCACACTGGTTAAACTAACAGCCATCAAACCAGGTAAAAATGCACGTTTTAGGATGTTTTGCATGGGTAGTACCCTCTTAAAAAATCAAACGATTGGTGAACAACACAATATTAAGTGCGATCGCTAACCCTTTTTTATTCTAGACAACAGCAATATTATCTCGGTTTAAGACATTATTGATAATGACATACACACAAATATCATGACATCTACTAAAAGTTAGGAATTGTAACTTTCAAATCAGACAGCCAAATAGTTTCACGCAGGCGTGATTTGGGTTTACACAGTTCGGTTTTCCCAACTGTTTTACTTATACCATTTCACGAAATTACTGATAGAAATCGCTTCCTCTGCAACTCTGCTTCTGGTCGCCGAGCGAAGTCGAGGCGCTACTTGCATATCCGTATCATTTTTAAAGTGAAATGGTATTAGAGAAAAATCGGTTGTCTAGCGGCGGTGGACAATAAATAAACTGCCACATTGACAGCAAAAAATGAATATGTATAGCAAAATTTATGACTGGATTTCAGGGACTTGCAATTAACAAATATCGGATGAATTAGGGACAAGGGAGACAAGGGAGTTAGGAGTCTTGTTGAGTAAACAAATTGGACAAACATCTAGGACTCATATTTGATTTGGAAAAAAGTTAGTGGACTGACACAGCTAAATTTGGGCAATAACCAAAATTCTATCCGCGTCCATCTGCGTTTATCTGCGGTTAATTTTATCCAAACTCTGTTGCATTATCTTAGCCGTGTCATTCCGCTACTCTCTTTTTCCTGTTCCCTTGAATAGTTCAATTTATTTGTCCCAACCTAATTAAATAGCCTGAATCCATTCTTTGATAGAGTATTCAGTCCAAATACCGTTTTGCCAATAAGGGTCATTTTCGATTAATTGGCGGACAGTAGCTTCGTCTTCTGCTTCATAAATGCCAAACACCTTGGTGATATCTTTGGTGGGGCCGATGGTAATTAACACACCAGATTCTTTTTGTTTGGCTAAACCATCTAAATGTGCTTGACGGTAAGGAGCGCGTTTTTCTAAAACGTCGTCGCAGTAAGTTCCCCAGAGTACATATTTGGTCATAGTTAATCAATTAAAAATACAAATTTCACAATGAATATTAAGCTAAAACGGGTCAAAATTACAAAGTCATCTATGAAGGCAGGAGTTAAGAGGCAGGAGGCAGGAGGAAAACTGATCCCTAACTCCGCCTGCGAGATGATGTTCAAGGGTTTAAGACTTCACTGAACTTTCGTGAGAGTGGCTATTTTTCTTGAGGGGGCAGAATATTTTTATATTGCGTTAGCTTCCCGCAGGAGGCTTTGTATCCTGCCTCCTGCCTTCTGCCTCCTTCAAGGCTCATCACTACTAATTTTTAGCTTCTGAGGTTAACGCCGAATTTTTCTACCAAGGCTTCCCGAACTTTGTTGTGTACAGGTTCGACTTCGGCATCGGTGAGAGTGCGATCGCTTGCCCGATATACTAGACGAAATGCTAAACTGCGTTGTCCTTGAGGGACGTTTTCGCCACGATATTCATCGAAGATTTCCACAGATTCCAGCAAACCTTTACCAGCTTTGTTAATCGCTTTTTCCAGTTCGCCTACAGAAACTTTCACCGGGGCGAAAAAGGCGATGTCGCGATCGCTGGCTGGGTATGTAGAATAAGACTTAAATGTGGGAATCAAAATCTCATCTTGATCCAAGGCATCCAACAGCACATCTAAATCTAACTGAAATAGATATACAGAATCGGGTAAATCTTTTTCTCGCCGCAGTTGGGGGTGCAGTTGACCAAATACACCCAGGCGGTTTCCACCTATCCACAAAGAAGCGGTGCGTCCGGGATGCAACCGCTCATCACGACAATCTGGTTGATATTCTACTTGGATACCCAGTTGTTGAAAGACGCTTTCGAGAATACCTTTGGCTTCAAACCAAGTCATTGGCTGTTCCCGTCCACCTTTTGACCATTTGCCGAGGCTGCGGTCTCCTCCTAAGATACCAGCGATCGCATCAGCTTCGCGCAGACCGTCTTCTTCTTGTTGGAAAATTCGCCCAATTTCAAAACCATTCAGAGAACCGTTACCTTGTTCTAAATTGTATTGAAAAGCATCAATCAACCCAGCAATTAAATCAGTACGTAACGCCGAATATTCGCTAAACAAAGGGTTACTTAAAACTATCTGGCGGTCTTCCCCTGGTTTAACTAAGGAATACTGCACTAATTCGGTCAAACCTTCCCCCCGTAAAGTCGCCCGCAATTTCCGCAACAACTCTTGGTCTATGGGTAAATAGCCTGCTTGAGCTTTTTCCGGCAAGGTGTCGCAGAAATTATCATAGCCGTAGAGCCGAGCAATTTCCTCAATTAAATCAATTTCTCGTTCTAAGTCACGGTAACGATAAGGCGGAACAGCCACATTCCAAGTGCGCTCATCTGTTGGTGTCAGCTGACATCCCAAGGCTGTCAAAATCCTGACAACATCGCTTGCTTGTAATTCTCCTGTATCTTCACCTAAATCTGTAGGGCCTAGTATTTCATTCACCCTATCTAAACGCAGAGAAATCGAACGACTCCAAGTTGCAGGGTCGGGACGAGTATCAACAATTTCTTGATGTACAATGACACCGCCAGCCAATTCGCTAATTAAAGCTAAAGCACGACGACAGGCGACTTCCAATTCTGCCCGGTTCACACCCCGTTCGTATCTCCCCGACGCTTCACTGCGTAACCCCACCCCACGGGAGGAACGGCGAATAGCCACAGAATCAAACAAAGCTGCTTCTAAAACTAAATTTTGCGAACCTTCATCAACTTCCGTTTCTTCTCCCCCCATCACCCCCGCTAAAGCCACAGGTTTATCGTTAGCGGTGATTAACAAATTTTGGGTGGCGAGGTTGCGAGTTTGCCCATCCAAGGTTTTCAGCGATTCTCCTTGATTGGCAAAACGCACACCAATAGTTAAATTGCCATTACCAGCAACAGCTTGTAAACGGTCTTGGTCAAAGGCGTGGAGTGGTTGTCCCCATTCCAACAATACATAGTTAGTAATATCCACTACATTACTAATGGGACGCACACCCGCAGCCCGCAGGCGTTGTTGCAACCAGTCCGGCGAGGGGGCAATTTTTATTTGTTCAATGACTGTACCAATGTAAGCTGGGCAAGCTTGGGTATCAGCAACTTTTAAACCTAATTTGCCTGGATTTTGATTGACGGTGACTTCCCCAGGTTCAGGAATACTCAGTTTACCACCAGTTAAAGCGGCAACTTCTCGCGCGATGCCTACCATACTTAAAGCATCAGCGCGGTTAGCAGTAGCAGTCACATCTAAAATCACATCATCTAAACCCAGCAACGGCCGGACATCACTACCCACCAAGAGATTTTCCCCAGTAAAAATGTGAATTCCATCAACATCACTCGGCAAACCCAGTTCTTTTAAAGAACAAATCATGCCATGAGATGGAACACCGCGCAGTTTTGCAGGTTTAATTTTTAAGTCGATGTTTGGTAAATAAGTGCCAACGGTGGCGACTGGGACATAAATATCAGCCCGGACATTGGCTGCACCGCAAACAATATTTAAAGTTTCAGCCGCACCCACATCTACTTGACAAACACTTAATTTATCAGCGTTGGGGTGGGGTTGACGTTCCAGCACTTTCCCCAAAACCACACCATCTGCCCAAGTGCGGCGGTCTTCAATATCTTCTACCTCAAACCCAGCCATTGTCAGGGTATGAGCTAATTCTTCTGGGCTTAATTTAATTTCTACTAGTTCCCGCAGCCAGTTTAAAGAGATTCGCATAAATGACGTAAAATCAACAATTTCAGCCTATTTTTACTTAAAAATGCTCACCTAATGCTCAAAAGCATAAGTTTCGGTGTTTGAGCGCATACTTTGAGCATTATTTTATGACTCATTGGAGATGCTCGATTAATGCTCATTCCTCATTCTAATTGTTTCTGTTTATCTAATTTTTCCTGGATTGCGTCTCTGCAAAATTGTGCGGGGTCGTCTTGTGCCTTCACCGCTTCCTTCATCAACTCAGTACATCTAAAACTAATAGATGTGGTCATCGGTTCTTCACCCTTGGGTTGTGATGGTTTTAAGTTTTCGGGTGTTCCTCTAGGATTCGGCATTGTTTAGAAGTGTAAATGAAGCCTTTATCAGACGTACACAACTGATTAGAATGTTTAAATCAGTGGTTACATGAGCCTGAGAAACTTGTTAACCACTGATACCACTCGTAAAAATGGCAATATCTATTTTATGTTGTTTACCCGCACAGAATTAGAAGTTCTGACAGTTCAGCAACTCAAAACTAATACAGGATTTACGCACAAAGGTTTTCTGTTAAGAATGGGTGTAAGGGTTTGAGGGTGTAAAGGTTTTGAACACTTATACCCTTACATCCTTATACCCCTACACCCTTGCCAAAAATCTTGATTTTTCGTTTTTGTGCGTAAGTTATACAAGTATTTCTCGACACAAACTTACTTTATATTACTTAAATTATTTAATACCAATTCTATTTGAGGTTGCATTTAATCTTTATAGCGTTTTCCAGTCTAATGAGATACAGTAATTAGATAAGATATAGATTATGAGAAGATATAAATGAAAGCATACTCACTTGACTTTCGGCAGAAAATAATTGATGCGTACTTAGAGGGTGGGATCTCACAAAGACAGTT
>NZ_JACJSD010000098.1 GCF_014697615.1 Nostoc sp. FACHB-280
AACGGGTTCAATTGATATTAGCTCAATTATCTTCTGAATTAGTATCCTCTTTGACCAGTTATGATTTCATCCTTGAAGCTCTTTTCCATCAAGCTTTATTCTATGCAGGTTCATAGAGAATTGGTATAACTTGACTAATGCTAATTTAGATAGAGCAAATCTCAAAAGAGCAAATCTTCAAGGTGCTAACTTGAGTAATGCAAGCTTAAATGGTACGGTTTTTAACGAAGCAAATTTAAGTAATGCTAATCTAAATGGTCTTGTACTTAATAAAGCAGAACTAAAGAGTATCGATCTAAGAAGTGCAAATCTAAAAGATGTCAAATTGAGTGGTGCAAAATTTTCAGGTACGTTTTATAAAGCTAATTTAAGTGGTGCTGATTTGAGTGATACAGACTTAAGTCCTGACTCAAATTATAGTAGTACTAACTTGAGTGAAGCTAATTTAAGCGGTGCAAATCTTAATGGTGCAAATCTAACAGGTGTAAGCTTCGATAAAGCTAACTTAAGTAAGGCTAATTTGAGAAGTGCGAAAGTAGATGATTATGAATTGAAAAAAGCCCAAGATTTAAAAGAAGCAGTAATGCCTGATGGAAAAATAGCTAACTAAAGTAGTTACAAATGTAGCTTGGGTGGAGGAATGGAAGCCAACATCATTTAGATTTTGTTGGGTTTCGCTATCGCTACACCCAAGCTACGCCTGTGGATAAATTATATTAATCAATGATGATTAAATATTACTTTATGTTATGTCTAATATAGAGGAATCAAATATTGAAAAGATTGTTTTAGAGCTTTTAGAGTTCTTCGTTTGTATTCCAGGAACAAAGCCACAGTTAACAGACAAATTAATTCATGGTTTGAGGGCTGACGGAGAAGATTTTATTGATTTTGTTCTAGAAATTCAGAAAAGATTGGAAATTAAAATCCCAGTTCATGAATGTGACAAAGTGTTTACTGTTCAAGATGTTGTTAATTTAAGCAAGCAATTTTACAAGTTACAACACACAGGCTACAGTAATTCCTGATATATTGTCGTGAATTTTATGTAAGACAAGAAAGCGCACCGGAAGATTACCAAGCAACATCAGCAACAATCAACCTGCAACATCCGTCAACCCACCTACAATAGCTACGCAAAAGTCCAACCTTTCGACGTTTGACTTTGGAAAATAGTATTTTTACTTACGCAGGTATGACGGTATGAAATCCAATATAAAGTCGTCTCATATTATGAAAAGCGCCAGTCAGTTTCCTAGAGGTGTTGCTTTGACTCTGGCTTTAACTAGCTTGCTATCTTTTGGACAGGGATTGGCGGGTAATTATTTGGCGGAAGCTGCGCCGCTTGGTGAGTCGGTACAACTTTCGCAACGCTTACCAGACCATTTTCGGAATCGTACCAATCGCTTACCAAGGGGAGTTGCAAATATCATCATTCGTGATGCGGCTCGGCGTGGTAGAGTATCAACCAATCAGGTGAGAATTACTCAAGCTACGCGCAAAACTTTTGGAAATCCCTGCATATTTAATTTTGGGGAAGTTTGTACCAGGGAATATAACCCGATTCAAGGATGGGAAGTAATTGTCAGCGTTGAGGGACAGTCTTGGATTTACCACAGCAATGATTCTGGTTCTCAAATTGTTTTAGATCCCAATAGTACTGATTCAGGTTCAGATAACAGCTATCAATTACCAAGAGCGATCGCTAACAATATTTTACGCGATGCTTCCCGTCGTTCTGGTGTCAGCATTAACAACTTACGAATTACTCAAGCTACCCGTAAAACCTTTAGTAATCCTTGCATATTTAATTTTGGGGAAGTTTGTACTAGAGAATATAACCCGATTCAAGGATGGGAAGTGGTGGTTAGAGTTGAGAGACAATCTTGGACTTATCATGTTGATGAATCTGGTTCACGGATTGTTTTAGATCCGCAAATTGACGACTCAAATTCAGATAACAGTTATCAATTACCCAGAGCGATCGCAGATAAAATTCTACGAGATGCAGCGCGGCGTTCTGGTGAAGATGTGAATGATTTAAGAATTACCCAAGCCACCCGCAAAACCTTTAGTAATCGTTGTGTGTTCAACTTTGGCGAAGTCTGTACCGAAGAATATAATCCTATTGAAGGTTGGGAAGTAATTGTGCAAGTGCGTCGTCAGTCTTGGACTTATCACAGTAATGAATCTGGTTCTCAAATAGTTTTAGATCCAGATATTAGTAATTCCGGTTCAGATAACAACTATGAATTACCAAGAGCGATCGCAGATAAAATATTACGAGATGCGGCGCGGCGTTCTGGTGAAGATGTGAATGATTTAAGAATTACTCAAGCTACGCGCAGAACCTTTAGTAATCGTTGTGTATTTAACTTTGGCGAAGTCTGCACCCAACAATTTGACCCCATCGAAGGTTGGGAAGTAATTGTGCGAGTGCGTCGTCAGTCTTGGACTTATCACGTTGATGAGTCTGGTTCATATATCGTTTTAGACCCAGATATTAGCCGATAGAAGTATCTGGCTTACGCACAAAGATTGTCTGTGAAGATTGGGTATAGGAGTGAAAGGGTGTGAGGGTATATGGTTATGAGGGAGAACATTTACACCCATACACCCCTATACCCTTTCACCCTCCCCCAAACCCTAGATTTTTCGTGTTTATGCCTAAGTCCTAACCTCTGGGTTATCTTGTTCAAAAATGTATTACGTCACACTTCAGACTTCAGACTTCACACTTTATACTGTCCTCATCCCGCTTCTGACTCAGAAAATTGGTTAAGGTTGTTGTTACTGGTATTGGTTTAATCTCTGCTTTAGGCACAAGTTTAGAGGATAGCTGGCAAAATTTGTTAGCAGGTAAATCAGGAATTCAATATCACCAACCATTTGTAGAACTTGAATCAGTTCCTCTTGGCTTAATTGGTAAACAACCATCTGAGTTAAAAATGCTGACTCAGATGGTTGTTGCTTCTGCGTTACAAGATGCGGACTTGAGTCCCCCATTACCTGACTGTGCTGTAGTTATTGGTTCGAGTCGCAGTTATCAAGGTGCGTGGGAATCTCTAGCTAGGGGTATGAATGGCAAAGATAGCAATTACGCATTGGAAGATTGGTTAGATATTTTACCCCAGATGAATGCGATCGCAGCTGCTAGACAAATTGGGGCTACTGGGATAGTTTCTGCACCAATGGCGGCTTGTGCTACGGGGATTTGGGCGATTTCCCAAGCTGCTTTGTTAATTCAAACTGGACAATGTAAACGAGTAATTGCTGGCGCAGTCGAAGCGCCAATTACACCGCTAACTATTTGCGGGTTTCAGCAGATGAATGCTTTAGCCAAAACTGGTGCTTATCCTTTTGATGTGCAGCGAGAAGGTTTAGTTTTGGGTGAAGGTGGAGCGGTGTTGGTTTTAGAATCAGCAGAGTTAGCCAAGCAACGCCAAGCGAGAGTTTATGGTGAAATTTTGGGTTTTGGTTTAACAGCCGATGCTTATCATACCAATCAACCTGAACCAAGTGGAACAAGTGCGATCGCTGCAATTAAACAATGTCTAGAACGCAGCCATCTCACCCCAAATGAGATAAATTACATTCACGCCCACGGTACAGCTACACAGTTAAACGACAAAATTGAAAGCAAAATCATCCAACAGTTATTTCCTCAAACAGTAGCAGTCAGTTCCACCAAAGGCGCGACAGGACACACTCTAGGCGCTTCCGGTGCTTTAGGAATTGCTTTTTCTTGCAAAGCTTTGCAGCAGCAAGTTTTACCCCCTTGTGTCGGCTTACAGCAACCAGAATTTGATTTAAATTTTGTCATGACTGCTCAACAAAGCTCAATTCAAAATATATTATGTTTTAGCTTTGGCTTTGGCGGTCAAAATGCAGTCATAGCATTAAGTAATAATATTTGATTTCTGAAAAATCTCAAATCATTTATGAAATTCTTTCTCTTCTCTTTCTTCTCCTTCTTTGTGTCCTTTGCGTCCTTTGCGGTTCGTTAAAAAGAATATTTTTCACAACTCACATAGGACTATTATATTATCCAGACACAAACAGTAATTCTCAATCCAGCGTGGTGTAATTCATCTTGTTGATAAACTAGCTAATACAGATTGCTGCTTAACAGGCTCAAACTTCCAATTAGAAAAATCCTTTATTTCTAATTGTACACCTTTAAAATTAGCTAACATCAACTCATCACGTTTATACCAAGCTGCAAATATTTTATCTCTGCCATCATAAAAAGTTACTGGGTCTATTTGATAACCTTTATTAACAGTTTTTAACTTTAATCCCAATAACTTAAGTAACTTGCTGAGTATTTTAATTTGTGAAGTTATTGCTTCTTCCCTAACTAGGTTAATTCCTAAAACACGTTTGATATGTTGACTGTGCTGATAAACCACATCTTGCAACCACAGTAAATCAGGGTCATTTTCAATAAAAATCCTGTTTGGTTCAAGAAACTCTAGCATTCCTAAAGCTTTCATTGCTTCAACTTTGACAGTATAAGTCTTGATGTCTGGTAAAAAAACCTTACCTTCCCCTAACAGTAATTGCTGTTGCCATTCATGTTGGTCTCTAACATGAAAATAATCACTTTCGTGGGTTAAATAATAGTGAATTAATAATTGTGAGTAATAGCCTTGGTCATCTTTTAATTTGAGTTCTGGTGTAACTTCTACACCATATTTTTGTTTGAGCGTATATTTATGTATTTGATGACGCTCTAAATCTGTGAGAGAATTTTTAGATGATAACTGTTGATATTCTACATAATTTATATCTGGAGCTTCGGCAATAATCTTGGCAGTAGCTAATTGATTTTTGAGCTTGATGTCTTTCATTTGCCGTTTAATATCTTTCGCTTTTTGCCGCTTATCTGTCCAATCTCTCTGGACTTTGACAATTTCTAAAATTAATCGCTTGCGTGTTGCTAAATCACTAGAGTCTGTTGCTAAAAAGGCTAAACGCAAATCTCGGATAATATTATTGTGAACAGCATTACTCCGCAGCCAAATTTGATGTCCGTCAGTGCTTAATCCATCTTGCATCGATTGACGGTAAAGGCGAATAGAAGCATTGACTCTTGCAGATAGTTTCGCCCAAGTTCGTAAATGAATTGGGTCATATACCAAAGGCAAATCTACATCTATTTTATGCAGTGGACTAAGTAAAGCTAAGTTTTCTTGTTGATTAGCTTGATACCAATCAGATAATAAACGATAGTTGGTGCTACCACTACCAATTAAACCAATTCCTCGTTTAGCACACCAAACAATTCGCGGGACATTATCTCTCACTCTTGCTAAGGCTTGTCTGGCTTCAGAATCGGGAATTACGCCTTGAAATATGCCGTAAACTCTATCAAAATGTTGAACATCAATACTAATACCAGTACCTAGACTGGGAGTAACGAAAATTGTGTCGTATTCACCAATTTTTTGGTTAATATTGCCGACAAATTCAACGGCTGGATGGTCAGGTGTATTTGTAGTTCTGCTACTAATTACTAAACTTTTAGGAAATTGATAGCGTAATTTTTCTAACCGTTCTTTGAGATAATTTTCAATTGTTTCGCAGCTATAGCGTCCAGAGCGACTATCAGTAGTAACGTAGCATTTACGACCTGCTAATAAATCTAATTCTAGTTGATGAATTAAAGGCGTAGGGTTGGGCGAATCATAAAAAGTGATATCCCAACCGCGTGCGGGTTGCCATTGATTGACAAGTAACCAAGGTGTTATTTTAATTCCTGATAGACCTTGTAAATACTCTAAAGATACATCTGATAAATCGGCATCTTGGGCAATAACTAAACCGCCAGTTTGTAAAACTGTGGCGATTAACTTTTGGAAATTTTTTAAGATTTTGACGCGTTTGTTTTTACAAGTATCACTATTTAATAAATGCCATAATAATTGCTCAACCTCATCTAAGATAACTATGCCGCCTTGCCATTTGTCTGTATTGATTTTCCAAATGGAGTCAATACATAAACCCAAAGACTCAGTAGTTTGGCTATCAAAGTAAGAGAATAAATTATTATTAGTGTTTAACCCCCATTGAATCCCAATTTTGTCACATAAAAATTTTCCGAGTTGGATTCTGTGGGTAATTAATAAGATGGGTTGATTTTTTGTTTTGGCTTGTTGAACAATATTTTGTAAAGCTGTGGTTTTACCTGTGCCTTTGGCTGATTTCACTCCGACTAAGCCTGAGTTGGGAAAGGCTATTTCTCCTAAATAGGGACGATTAATTGTGAGTGCAGCCGGAATGGTTAATTCTGTATGTGGTTTAGTGTGTGCAAGGTAAATTTCTAAATCAACACTTTGGCGATAAATTTTATCGAATGCACTACTATTTTTCGCAACTATGAGTTCATCAACGCCTTTTTCTGGCCCTGGTAGTTCGATAACTTTAACTAAGCAATTTTTTTCTTGGAATAAGCAACCAAGTTGAGCGATCGCATTATTTACTGCTGCTATAGTCTTAGGTTGAGTTTCAAAATCAAAACATATATATATGTGGCGTTTTGCAGTCGCAAACAACGCTAAGTCGGGAATTAGCTGACGACGGGTAACTTTACCAAATCCATCTTTGACGACTCGATAACCGCTAGTAATTCCCGGAATTGCGATCGCAGCATACCCCTGTGATAACAATGCAGCCGCCTTCTTCGCACCTTCGCAGATAATCACGGGGATGTTCTGTTCCATCACCCATTGCCAAAAACCCACCGCTTCGCCGTTAGCCTCAACGCTGATATTTGCTGGTAAGTCGAGATTGTAACGCTGTGCAGTTTCTTGCCAGATTTCCAACGTCACCCGCAAATAAAATACTCTGGTGGGTGTGCTGGGAGGATGTTCATATTTGATTGGTTTGCCATTATCCTTGATGCGGGGTTGATTTGGCTTAAAGCATCCCCATTCCATTGCTTGCCAATTATTTAGCGGATCTAGCCCCCCACACCACCAGCCGCCTGCGGTGATATGACTATAACGCTGCAACCAGCCGCTTTTTACCATGCCAGTGTTCGTGCGCGGCAGGAGTTCGGAAATTAACAGGTATTCGTAGGCGATCGCACCTTGGAGAGACTTAAAATTTATTTGCGCTAGGTGTAAATCTATACTACTGCCCTTGACTAATTCTTCAAGGTGTTTGGTTTCTAGATAGTGTAGATACATGATGAAAAGCGCGAAAAGAAACAATAGGATTTAAACCTTATCATGCCTACCCCGATTTTTTTGATCGGCAACTACTAAGTTTTTTAGATAACTTTTTATACCTCGTTATTGGAAATACAACGGTTAATCAGTAGGTAAGCTATTTTCCTTTGCGGGATCGCTCTACTAATAAGCTTGTATTGTAATAATTGATGAGAATTAAATTTTATTTATCAGTATTCATCCGTAAATTGCAGGTAATGGCTTGCTTAAGTACCGTAAAATCCTTGCTATGTCAAGCTGTAGAGACTAGCAATACTCTGCCATCGAAATATTGCTTGTTAGGAAAATGTAATAAAAATAACTGGAAGTTAAAAGATATGTATAGGCTTCCAAATTGACAAAATGGTTTTACAGATTCCTTTAATGCTTAGTAGTGATATCGAGCTTGGAGAAAATCAATCCGGTCATCACTTACGAGATAAACAATACGATGTTCTTGAGTAAGTCGTCGTGACCACGCATCTGAATCTAAGTATTTTAATGGTTCAGGTTTGCCAATTCCTGAAAAAGGATCTCGCATAATCGATTCAATCAAATCAAAAGCACGAAGCGCAGTTTTCCGGTTTGTTTCAATCCAATAAACAAGGTCTTCTCGAAATTCTGGATGGAACACAGCATCTCTAGCTTTATGTTCTTGAGGTTGGGTTTCATTCTTCTTCTTCGCCAATACCCAACTCCTCGCGTAGTTCGTTAATACTTTGAGGTTTTAAAGTTCTAGCTTTTGCTCTTTTTAAAGCAGTTAATAGTCGTTCTGCATTTTTAGGTGAGCGAAGTAGATAAGATGTTTCTAGTAAACTATTAAGTTCATCAACAGCAATTAAAGCCACGCTTTCACCTTCTTGGCGATTAATAATTACTACATCTCTATCTGCAACTACTTGATCGCAGAGTTCGGCTAGGTTATTACGAGCATCAGTTAAGTTTGTCTGATTGGACATGACGGGATATTTTCTAATGCTGTAGGTTTGCTAATATAGCATAGCAAGCAATTTTAGAAGGGCGATCAATTTTCCTACTATTTTAGATTGAATAGAAACGCATAGTGTTTATTTTAAGACCTATGCGTTTTACTATTAGTTAAAGATTTTGACTACAAGAAAAGACAATTCCCTTGTATCATTTCGATAGCATCTACAAAATTTGTTCTGTTTCAGCAACTAATAAATATAGTTCGTTTGCGGCTTTCTTCTTTGCTTCTTTTTTTGAACTACCAACACCATAAGTTGTTAACTCTTTTCCTTTAACAATACAAGTAGCTCTTATAGTATATGTGGGTTTATCTTCAGAACCGCATTTATCTACATCAGTATACTTAGGAGGAGAAGATTTAAGTCTAGCAAGCTTTTCCTGCAACATAGAAATAATATTATCCTCGTCTATATTACTAAAATAATCAATTTTGTCTAGATTTAATAACTTAGAAACAATGTGTGTACATTTATCTAGTCCTTGATCTAAATAAATTGCGCCTATAAAAGCTTCTAGAACATCAGCAAGTACTCGTTCTGTAATGTGTTCTCTGCTACTTGTACTAGGAATGATAATTATTGATTTTAAGTTAATTTTTTGAGCTATAACTGACAAATTTTTATTCTTTACAACATTCTCTTTAGAGGCTATTTATAAAGTAAATCTAAAGGCGAGTAGGAGGGGATGACGGCAAGAATTAAAATACCTGATATGCAGTGTATTTACGTAATTGCTTATGGCACGAAAGTCTTATCCCACAGACTTAAAT
>NZ_JACJSD010000099.1 GCF_014697615.1 Nostoc sp. FACHB-280
AAACTTTTTTGCCAAACTCAAGCAATATCGAGGGATTGCGACGCGCTATGATAAACGCGCTACCAACTTTCTAGGTGCAATTTATCTTGTTGCTTCTATTATTTGGCTTAATTGATGACACGCCCTAAGCCTAGAATTATAATTCTAGGCTTAATTTGTTAGATTATAGGTAAAAAGTCAGGATTATAGAAGACATTTAGGCGATCGCAACTAAGTCTCGTAACAAGCGACAATGAGGTTGAATTAACTTTCCTGAACGCACTACCCCAACGGGAATGAGTCTTTGTTTAGCTTTTAGTGGTTGTCCTAAAGCGTCAAAAAGTAAACAATCACCTTCTACTAACTGGAGAATTGTGATATCTGCAATGGAACCAACTTTTAAAGTGCCAATTTCTGCATCAGCTTTTAAAACACGGGCTGGGTTGATGGTGACAGCAGCGATCGCATCTGTTAAATTTAGTCCCAAGGCTATTAATTTAGAAATTCCGCCACACAAACTATAATTCAGCGTTGAATCATCGTGCAGGCTCTTGAAATTGCCGTGAGCGTCACTACTAATGGTGTGAGGAAATACACCTTGCGCTATCATCCGTCGCGCAGTCTCAAAGCTGAATTTTAATCCATGTCCTAAATCTAATAATATGCCGCGCTCAATTGCTGCATACAACCATTCTGGAACTTGAGTGCGTGTTCCCAGTAACCCATCTGGTTGACAACTGTAGCAGTGACCTAAAATGTCTCCCGGTTTCATGTATGACAGTGCATTTTCTACTACCTTGTTGGGGTTTGGGCGATTAGTTTCATCTACCGGGAACAATTCTCCGGTGTGAACATATAAGGGTAGATTAGTGCGATCGCCTACTTCTCTTGCTAATTTTAGTACGTCCATTCCCCAGCGTGATATTGAGCCGGAATCTGCATGGACTTTAAAGCCCCGCACAATTTCGGGATTGGCTTGCGCTACTTTAATTAAGGTTTCTATATCTATTTTTTCTGGACTTTCTAACCCGGAAACTGTGTCACCAATAGTTTGGGCTATGGCATGGTTAACTAATAAAAAACTACGAACATCTGTTTGTGATTTCTCAACAATCTCTGATTTAAAGCCAGTAAATGTAAACGGACTACTACTACCTTGGTCAACAATTGTGGTTACGCCAGCATGAATTCCAACATCATCGGCTGGTACACCAAATGTTGTTACCCACTCATACACATGAACGTGCAGATCAATAAACCCAGGACAAATTAAATAATTACCTGCTGCAAATGTTAGCTGAGATTTATAAGTTTTTAACTGTTTGGTAATTGCGGCAATTTTACCATCACGGATAGCAATATCAAAACGACCATTCAATGATTGACTGGGGTCAATTACCCAACCATTGAGTAATACTAAATCGTAATATTTTAGGTGACTTTCCATAAAACCTCACGGGGTTAATATAACCCCGCATCTTGAAAAAGAGAAATTAATCATCAGGAAGCTCTGCTATTTCTCGTAACACATACAACAACTGATGAATTTCTTCAATGGTGTTGTAGTGTGCTAATCCAATTCGCAGTAAACCACCACTATTTTCTACACCTAACCTCTCTATTAAACCTAGAGCATAAAAATGACCGTGCCATGTAAAAATACCGCGATCGCCTAATGCTTGGGCAATAGTTTCAGGCGTTTTATTAGCTAGTCGCACGCCTACTGTTGGTGTCCGCCAAGCAAAACGATTCGGATTGGTGATGCCATAGCAGCTTAACCCAGGAATTTCTAAGAGTCCAGAAATTAATTTGTGACTCAGTTCCCGTTCGTATTGTTGAATAGCGGACATGGCTGCAACTAAGGCCGCACGGCGACTGTGATAAGCCGATGTGATGTTTGCTGGTTCTGATGATTTGAGAAAGCGGGGACAACTAAAGGTTTGTAAACCTTCTTTGTCAGCTGCAATTAAGGCTGCAACTAGTTCATTATCAATTGCAGGTGAAACATGACAACCAAGTTTAGTTAAATAATTAATTGCTGCAACTACCCCAGCCAAACCTTCATGATTTAAAGTTCCTGTTTCCCAGCGTGAAGGAACTTCGTCAGGTGCAGGTTTAACTTTATATGGTTGCAAGCGTTCTAGATGTTCTCGTTTACCGTATAAAATGCCAACGTGGGGGCCAAAGAATTTATAAGCAGAACAAGCTAAAAAGTCACAATCTAAACCATGTACATTAATTGGTGCGTGGGGTGCATAGTGAACTGCATCGACAAATACCCAAGCACCAACACTATGAGCCAAATTTGCGATCGCCGCAATATCATTAATCGTACCCACAGCGTTGGAAGCATAACTGACGGCGACTAATTTTGTCTTGGAATTAATCAGCCGTTCTAGTTCATTCATATCTAACGTGCAGTCATCAACATTAATATCGACAACGCGGATAATTGCACCTTGTTCTTCTAACGCATACCAAGAAGAAACATTGGCATAGTGATCTAGCCGTGTGACAATAATTTCATCACCTGGCTGCAATTCTCGACCAATCGCCCGACTCAAACTAAAGGTGAGAGTGGTCATGTTCGCACCAAATACCACCTCATCACTATCACATCCGAGAAAATCTGCGATCGCTGCACGAGCAGAGTTAATAGTAGCATCTGTACGCGCACTGGTGGCAAAATACCCATGAGCATTAGCATTTGACCTCACCAGATAGTCATTCATCGCATCTAATACTGCTCCTGGTACTTGCGTTCCACCAGGCCCATCAAAAAAAATAGCAGGTTGATTATTGATTTTTTGTGTTAGTGCTGGAAACTGGCTACGTATCCATTTCAAGTCAAGCGGTTCCATAGCAGACTCCTAAGTTAATCATGTATTACTTATATTTAGCGCCGCAGTTTTTTAAAATACCTTCTTTAATATTTCTCCTAACTTTGATTAGGCTATAATACCTCAGCAAAAAAATATACTTGGCTCTCAGGTTCAAGATAACTATTAATTCCGTAAAAAGTGTTTCTGCTTAAATGTAGTTAATAATATTTAATTATTGGTAAGAATCTAAAATATAGAAGTAGTAGTTATCTAGCGCCGACAACTACTACTGCTCAAGTATTAAAATTTCTATCCAAGAAAATCTTGATTTTTGCTTCTGGATTCAAACTTCCGACTCCAGAATTCTTCCCCTTGATAAGTGTAAAGAACATTTACAGATAATTTTAATAGCAAAATTACCTATTAATTTATTTCGCTACAATTACTATAGTTCCTGTTGAAAATTACTGAATCAGTCTAATAGTTGATATGGTTATACGTTTTCCCATAATTGCAGCTACCTTCATGGCTGCTAGTATTAGCATCGGTACACTTTTAGGCGCTGCCACCCCGGCTTCAGCCCAAGAGATTATAACTTGTTCTAGCCGAGATAATCAGAGAAATACTTGTTCTGTTCCCGGTAGAGGTAGAGTAAGGTTTGTTAGACAATTATCTAACGCTAGTTGTCGAGACAATTGGGGCTACCGAGGAAATCGGATCTGGGTACGAAATGGTTGCCGCGCTGAGTTTGCAGTTGGTAATGGCAGAAATGGTAGGTATGACAGAGACGATAGATACAACCGAAATGGTAGGTATGACAGAGACGACAGATATAACCGAAATGGCAGGTATGACAGAGATGATAGATATAACCGAAATGGTAGGTATGACAGAAATGACCGTTATGAAAGAGATGATAGGTATTACAGATAGTTAACTGTGAGTAGAAAATATTCACTACTATCTGAAAAATACTACTTTTAGCTGATGGCGATCGCTCCAGATATTTTGAAGCGATCGCCACTTCATTTATATATGTACTTGTACACAAATCATTATTAAAATGATTATCATTATTACATAGAGATTCCAAGTTTTTACTGATTTTTACCCGCTATTAAACCTTATTTACTCAATCGTTAACCTAAAGGCTGATACATTGAACGCGGGAATGTACAGGTATTCAGGTATCTCATAATGGTGCTTTCAGCGGGGAAGCATCTGACTGATAGCTTATTATTGGAGATAAACTCCAGTACGTACATCAGGTCAGATTCGATGCAATCAAGCCAGGTAAAGCAGAAATTTCAGGCTTTGTGGACTGCCTTAGTGTTACTCAGTGTATTTTTTTGTGTGGAATTGGGTGCAGGAATTTGGAGTCACAGCCTGTCTCTATTAGCAGATGCTGAACACATTCTCTCGGATGTAGCAGCGTTGGGTTTAGCACTAGTGGCTTCCTGGCTATCTCAATCCATATCTAAGCACAATATATTAGGACGTTACCGATTAGATATTTTGGCAGCCTTAGTAAACGGGATTAGTCTAGCTTGTATTGCTGGCTGGATTGTCAAAGAAGCTTTAGAGAGGCTGCAATCTCCAGATGTGGAGATTCTCGGTATACCAATGTTAGCAACAGCTTTAATTGGCTTGGGAATTAACAGTTTTAATGCTTTATATTTACATGGATGCAGTCATCAAGACCTGAATATCAGAGGTGCTTTTCTTCATCTTTTGGCGGATGTCGCTAGTTCAGTTGGTGCGGTGTTAGCTGCGATCGCAGTTATATGGCTGAATTGGACATGGGCGGATGGAGTCATCAGTTTATTAGTAGCGGCGTTAATCGCTGTTTTTGCAGCATATTTAGTGATTCAGAGTGTGAAATGCTTGCGCGGTCAAATTACCGACATTGCTAATACTAGTTGTATGTGTAATTTACCAGCCGAAGAATGTAGCGATCGCGTCCAAGCAGAGAAAATTTTGTTTCCATCCCTAGAGGAGATGATTCGATGATTTCTTTAATTAAAAGGCATTGGCGTTTATTAGCTTGTTTTTTGTCTGGCCTAGTTTTCACGGTAGCACTATCCTGGAAAATGCCAGTCCAACAACAAATCGCCTTCAAACCTGTTTATACCCAAGTTCCAATCCCAGAGAATCAATCACCAACGAATGAACAAACGCTGCTCTCACCTTTTGCAGCTGAACACCTGGAACACAACTTTTATCAATAATTAACTGCCAAAACTTACTCAAATAATTTACAAGGCGCACTGCAATGATTTTATTTTTAGAAAAGTTCAGGCGAGTGCTGGGCTTTGCTATGGCTTGTCTTTTTTCTAGCACCCTCCTGACATTTGCTAATCCTGCACCCGCTTTAGCTGAGGGTGATAACGGAATTAACGTCATCATCATGATTGGTGATGGTATGGGCTGGAACATGGCAAGAGCCGCAGCAGTAGCTAAAGGCGCACCCTTCTACACCAGTGGTAAAGGCTCTGGATTGAGCTTTCAAAACTTAACTGGCTATGGGCTAGTGACAACCTACGGCACAACCATTCAAAGCAGCACCCCAGCCAACCCAAGCAATCAGATACATTTAACAGGTAACTCTGCTCTAGATAACTCCAACTCATTGACTGGTGCGAGTCCCGTTCGTCCTGGGTTCACATTCATGCCCACTCCTTTTAACCCAGGCACTCGCCTTGATGGTAACACCACAAACCCCGGCAATTTAGCAGGTTATGACATCAGCCAAGGCGGCCCTGCTCCTTGGGTTCCTCTCACCCCTGCTAGTCCTGGTAGCTACAACAGAGAGTACATCAAGTGGAGTTATCCTGACTCGGCTAACACTGCCACTACTCTCTATACAGGTGTGAAGAGCTATAACAACGCTTTGGGTGTAGATATCTACGAGCGGAAGTTAACCACCATCTTAGAAATTGCCCAACAACAAGGCAAAGCTACTGGTCTTGTTACCTCCGTACCTGTAAGCCACGCCACCCCTGCCGCGGCAGCTTCTTTCGTCAACCGGCGGAGCAAGTACGACAGCGTTTACAACCCTGCTCTCAGCAACCAAGACAGCATTTTGCAACAAACATTGTTGAACTTTAAACCCAATGTCTTGTTAGGTGGTGGACATCCCTTAGACTTTCAAAATAGAACTGCTGTTGGGCCACTCTATACCTACGAATACATTACACAAGATACCTACGAGCATCTGAGAAATAACCCCACTCCTGCAACCAACAGATACGGCTACACCTTTTTGGAGCGTGGCCCAAATGCCACTCAAACACTGGTAAATACAGCAGCTAACATCGACCCCAATCAAGGTGGGAGATTATTTGGACTGTATGGTGCGCGTGGCCAAAACGGTAACTTGCCTACTAGTTCCTCTACAGGTGATTACCGCACCACAGGTTTAGATAACTTCTCTTTGTATAGCTCTGTTGTTATCACTGGTAGTGCCACACTGCCTTGTCAATCTGGTCAGTTAATTCCTGGCTCTATCAATGAATGCGTGCCTCAACTTGATGCCAATGGCAATCCTTTTGTTACTGATGCCAATGGGAACCGCGTCGCTCTTCCTAGCACTAGTCCATTTTCCTTGCGTAACGTAAATGGGGCGCTTGTTTCGCATCCAATTCGTGATACCGTTCGTCCTCTCTCGCCTGGTGAAACTGATGCTAGTTTTATTCAAAGAGAAATCAACGAAAACCCAACCTTGGCTGATTTAACCAAAGCCGCTCTCACCGTTCTGGGTAAAGACAGAGATGGTTTTTGGTTGATGGTTGAGGGCGGCGATATTGACTGGGCGGCTCACGACAATAATATGGATAACCTGCTTGGTACCATGAATGAATTTGACCGAGCAGTTCAAGAAGTAGTTAACTGGATTAACAATAATGGTGGTTGGAGCAAAAATTTGTTAATTGTGACTGCTGACCACGACCACTATTTGACTCTCAATAATGACTTTGCTTCTCGATTAACTCCCAACGCCAACCCAAATCAAGCCAGAGGCTTGAAGTATAACGCTGTAGACATCACTTACAACCGCAACAATCCTCGTGAAGCTGGTTACTTCTGGGGTTCTGACCCACAACAAAAGTACCTCTGGGGTAGCCACAGTCGTCGGCTTGTACCTGTTTACTACCAAGGTGCTTACTCTTCTACTCTGACCACACTTTTAGGACAACCAGTGCAGTTTACCGATACCACTGGAACGACTTACTCTGCACCTGGTGTTCGTGGGGTGGTAGACCAAAGCCATATCTTCCGAACCATGAGAGCTGCTTTGACAAGCCCAGCATCTTAAAGAGTCTAGAGCATAGAAAATACTACTCCCTAGCCTCTTTCCTCTCTATCCTAGTCAAGCTTTCAATTGCAGAGATGTTATTACTTCATCTCTGCTGCCAAAAATCAACTTTTACTATTTCAGAGAAAAATAATGTTGAAAAAATTAGCAGCAGCGACAGTAGGAACTGTATTAATTTTTGCTGCTGGAGAAACCTTACCAGCCCAAGCGGCAATCATTCGATATGACTTCTCTAACAGTGATAGAACGCTGGTTGGTAATTTTTCCTTTAACCAAGCCGCGGCCGCAGATGACCAATTTGTGACAGTGGGTGAAGGCTTAAAAATTTATGCTACCTTCGGTGGTCGGACATACACTGAAGCTGATGATGCTTTGGCGGCTGTTTTTACTACCTTTTCGGGCGAAATTCCCCCAAACCAAGGTTTGGGATTGCAATATGTAGTAAATGCTTTTAATGTCAACGCTGAGAATTTTATTACGGTAGACAGCTTGCAAAGCGTTACATACACTGCTAGTCCCGTTCCAGAACCAAGTGCGGTTTTGGGGTTATCTGTATTTGGACTAGGGTTGTTAGCACGTAAAAAGCAACAATCAGCCAAATCATCAAAGTAGGTTGTCTAAATTGGTGTTGGGCGATCGCAGCTAATTTTGCAAAATCTTACACAATCTCAGAATAACTCTTTTGGGGTGAGCGACAGATTTATTCAACGCTCACCCTAAAAATTTTGAGTATAAATTTAACTTATAACTTGATTTAATAAATCTTTCCTCAGAATACTTTACAAACTGCAACATTCTTGATTAAGATATGTAACAACAGGTGAAAACACCTGAAACATACATAACCAAAGCAATCATAAAGACATGACAGCAACCTTACAACAGCGCAAAAGCG